>NZ_NTMH01000025.1 GCF_002307475.1 Pantoea allii
ACTCGTGAGACTTGATATTTTTTACGTCCGGAGACGCTGATATCAATCCTGCGAGTGCCCACACAGATTGTCTGATAAATTGTTAAAGAGCAGTGCGAACAGCGGGTTAACCGTCTGTCGCGAGGTGGCGTATATTACGCTTTCCTCCTTCAGAGTCAACCTCTTTTTCAGAAGTTTTTCTCCGGCGGCTCAGTTTCCTGAACCTCTCAACACCGCATTCCGTAAGCCGTTGTGCCGTGTCGATGGAGGCGCATTATAGGGAGTTCTCTCAGGCTGACAAGGGCTAAATTCAATAAAAATGACCGTTCGCTGCATTCCACAGCAAAACCCCACTTTATACGCAGTTACACACAAAGTTATCCACATTCCTGGAAGCGTTAAATTTAGACGAGCATCACGCAAACGTTTTCGCTACAATGCCCCGCAACGCAATGGATGCCCCTTTTCGGGGCGTTACCTGAAGTTTTTACGCTTTTGCTTCTCTATATAGAGAGAAGTGAGCACGCAAGCTTGATGTAACGCTCTTATTTACGCGAATCAAAGCCAAGGGATAAAACCACCATGCAACAACCTCGTCCTTTACGCCGCGCCCTGCTCAGTGTTTCTGATAAAGCCGGCATCCTCGAATTTGCTCAGGCACTCTCCCAGCGCGGTGTTGAGCTACTCTCCACAGGTGGTACCGCTCGCCTGCTGGCAGAGGCGGGACTGCCCGTCACCGAAGTGTCTGACTACACCGGTTTCCCGGAAATGATGGATGGACGCGTTAAAACACTGCACCCAAAAGTACACGGCGGTATTTTAGGACGTCGTGGGCAAGATGATGCCGTAATGGCGCAGCACGCTATCAGCCCTATCGATATGGTGGTCGTAAACCTTTATCCCTTTGCCCAAACCGTCGCAAAGCCGGATTGTTCACTGGAAGACGCTGTCGAAAATATTGATATTGGCGGCCCAACGATGGTGCGTTCGGCAGCCAAAAACCACAAAGACGTAGCGATTGTGGTTAAGAGCAGCGACTACCAGGCCATTATCGCCGAGCTGGACGCCAACCAGAACTCGCTCACGCTCGAAACCCGTTTCGATCTGGCGATTAAAGCTTTTGAACATACCGCCGCGTACGACAGCATGATCGCCAACTATTTTGGCAGCCTGGTCCCGGCTTATCATGGCGAAACCAGCCAACCTGCAGGCCGCTTCCCGCGGACTCTCAATCTTAACTTCATTAAAAAGCAGGATATGCGCTATGGCGAGAACAGCCATCAGGACGCGGCCTTCTATATAGAAGAAGATGTGCAGGAAGCATCAGTCGCTACCGCCAGGCAGGTGCAGGGCAAAGCGCTGTCTTATAACAACATCGCGGATACCGATGCCGCGCTTGAGTGCGTGAAAGAGTTTGTTGAGCCCGCCTGCGTTATTGTCAAACATGCTAACCCTTGTGGTGTCGCTGTGGGCGAGTCCATTCTGGCGGCTTACGAGCGCGCTTATCAGACTGACCCCACTTCTGCCTTCGGCGGCATTATTGCCTTTAACCGCGAGCTGGATGAGGCTACCGCAAAGGCCATCATCAGTCGGCAGTTTGTTGAAGTCATCATCGCCCCTGCGGCAACGGAAGCTGCGCTGAAAATTACGGCGGCTAAACAGAACGTCCGCGTTCTGGTATGCGGTAAATGGCAAGGTCGGGTCGCCGCCCTTGATTTCAAACGTGTGAACGGAGGTTTGCTGGTTCAGGATCGCGATCTCGGTATGGTCGATGCCAGCCAGCTACGCGTGGTAAGTCAGCGCCAGCCTTCAGAGCAGGAGTTGCGTGACGCGCTGTTCTGCTGGAAAGTAGCCAAATTCGTTAAGTCTAACGCGATTGTCTATGCACGAGACAACATGACCATCGGCATTGGTGCCGGACAGATGAGCCGCGTCTACTCAGCCAAAATTGCAGGCATTAAAGCCGGTGATGAAGGTCTGGAAGTGAAAGGGTCCGCGATGGCTTCCGATGCTTTCTTCCCGTTCCGCGACGGCATTGATGCCGCTGCTGCCGTGGGCGTCAGCTGTGTGATTCAGCCGGGCGGTTCTATTCGCGACGATGAAGTCATTGCGGCAGCCGATGAGCATGGCATTGCCATGATCTTTACCGATATGCGTCACTTCCGCCATTAATTCTGTGGAGCGTTTTATGAAAATTTTAATCATTGGTAACGGCGGACGTGAACACGCACTGGCCTGGAAGGCAGCACAGTCGCCGCTGGCGGAAACCGTTTTTGTTGCACCGGGCAATGCAGGCACCGCACTGGAACCTGCGTTGCAGAACGTCGACATTGCACCAACCGATATTCCTGCCTTACTGGCCTTCGCCCAGCGTGAACAGATCGATCTCACCATCGTTGGCCCTGAAGCGCCGCTGGTGTCAGGTGTCGTTGATGCGTTCCGTGCGGCGGGCTTAAAAATCTTTGGCCCGACCCAGGCCGCCGCGCAACTGGAAGGATCTAAAGCCTTTACCAAGGACTTCCTGGCACGTCATAACATCCCGAGTGCGGAGTACCAGAATTTTACAGAGGTCGCCCCTGCGCTGGCTTATCTTCGTGAAAAGGGCGCGCCGATTGTCATCAAAGCCGACGGACTGGCAGCCGGTAAAGGTGTCATTGTGGCAATGACACTGCAGGAAGCAGAAGACGCCGTGCACGATATGCTGGCAGGCAATGCGTTTGGTGACGCGGGACACCGTATTGTTATTGAAGAGTTCCTGGACGGCGAAGAAGCCAGCTTTATTGTGATGGTTGATGGCGAGAACGTGTTGCCGATGGCCACCAGCCAGGATCATAAACGCGTGGGTGACGGCGATACCGGACCGAACACCGGGGGAATGGGCGCGTATTCCCCTGCCCCGGTTGTAACCGATGCGATCCACCAGCGCGTAATGGATCAGGTCATCTGGCCAACCGTGCGCGGCATGGCGGCAGAAGGCAACGTTTATACTGGTTTCTTATATGCCGGGCTGATGATCGATCAGGCGGGTCAGCCGAAAGTGATCGAATTCAACTGCCGCTTCGGCGATCCAGAAACGCAGCCTATCATGCTGCGCCTGCAGTCGGATCTGGTGGATCTCTGTCTGGCGGCCTGCGACGGAAAGCTAGACCAGAAGGATTCCCAATGGGACCCGCGTCCATCGCTTGGTGTGGTGCTGGCCGCTGGCGGCTATCCCGGTCACTACAATAACGGCGATCACATTCAGGGTCTGCCGCTGGAAGAGGTTGCCGACGGCAAAGTTTTCCACGCTGGGACTCGCCTTGAAGACGATCGGGTGCTGACCAACGGCGGACGCGTTTTGTGCGTCACCGCCTTAGGCGACGATGTCGCTGCGGCACAGAAACGGGCTTACGAACTGGCTAAACCGATTTCCTGGCAAGGCAGCTTCTGCCGACGCGATATCGGCTATCGTGCAATTGACCGTAAATAAAGAACGAAGGGGCACCCAGTGCCCCTTTTTACTGTCTCAGAAGTCTGCCTCTTCAGGCGCATCTGCACACTCATCTTTTTGACTGACACGCAGTAGCTGCACGCCTTCAGGGGCTTCCAGCCACGAAATCATCAACGGTCCCGTCTTATTGCTGCGGTAATGTGTTAGCGTCTGCAGGGCATAACTGTCAAAAGCAGGCGTCACCTGCTGGCCCTCACAGGTTTCCACAGCCCTTCCGCCTGACCAGTGCCCCTGTTTCAAGAACACACGACCACTTAACAGCGCATCGCTGACTTCGCGCATACGTTGTGCATCGAACTTGTAAAGCTCCACTGCATCTGGACTGACTGCCTCACGGCGCGTCGCGAGCTGGCGCTGCATGAAATTAAGGCTGCCATTTTGATCAAAGCGTAAGGTGACGTCGTCTGGCTTATCGCCTTTGACCTGACGCTCTACGCTGATTAAGTCATCCCCAAGCCAGCGATAATCAGTAATTTCACTTTTTTCACTGTTGAACGGATTGTACAGCGTACGAATATGTACCGAATGATGATCGGTATTTTTGCGCCAGATACGTACACTGCCGCGATCGGCAAGGTAACCGCTGGCCGAGAAAGCCGGGATGTCGGGGGTTGAGCTGCACCCGATAATCAGTGAGGAAAGGAACAGGGCAGATAATCGCTGGAACAGCGTAGTCATGGTGGCTGGCCCTTAAACAAAAGGGGCGAAATCGCCCCTGTTTAAAACGTTACCGCAATGCGACGTCTTACTTAACGGCGTCTTTCAGAGCTTTACCAGACACGAATGCAGGTACGTTTGCCGCAGCGATTTTGATTTCTTTGCCAGTCTGTGGGTTACGACCGGTACGCTCAGCGCGGTGGTTCACTTTAAAAGTACCAAAACCAACCAGTTGTACAGCATCACCCTCTTTCAGAGACTCGGTGATTGCAGCCAGAGTAGATTCCAGCGCTGCCTTAGCCTGGGTTTTAGACAGGTCAGCTTTTTCTGCGATCACATCAATCAGTTGAGTCTTGTTCATAAGTTATCCTTAAAGTGTATTTATCGCTTGCTAAGCAACGAGTGCGAGGGAAAAGCCAGCTTCGGGCACTCTTCAGCCTGCACGCACCGATAGCCACAATTTTCAGCCCCCCAAATGTAGACCAGACAGGGGGCTGATGTGAAGCCTCCAGGCGCGCTAATTAAGGCCTGAAGTCACGTTTTCTCGCCTTATTGCTGAATTTTTATACCGATGTTACTAATTCCCGCCTCACGCAGGTCGGATCGCAGACCTTTTATCAATTCAAGGTCTCGCTCTTCACAATCCGCGAGCAGGCGAAAAATCTCCCATTGCAGGTCCCATTCGTCGATGACAGCCGGATTTTCTCGCAGCTCTTCATCGGTCATTTCGCGACCTTCGTGAGTCATTTCCAGAATGGCAACGGTGGTGATCGAAGTCTTACTGACTTCAATCGCATGCTCAAGCGTTTCACCGCTTAACTGCGAGTGCAGGACTTCACTCAATGCAACGCAGGCATCAATTGCCGGATACACACCGTATACCTCAAACGCATCACCATCGGGAATCGCTGCTTCAAGCTTTTCCAGTTGGCTGTCAAAATTGATCTTTGCGTCTTTTACCGTCAGCGTTTCCCAAATCAGGTCCAGGATACGGCGGTAAAGGGCAGGATCGGCAAACTCGGTTTGCTGGCAAAAAGCCACGTAGTTGGGATACATGCGCTCGCACAGGCAAGCCATAAACGTCAGATGTTGCCAGCTTTCCAGCTTGGTCAGACGCAGATGCACAGGGTTTTGTAACATACACAGAGCTCTTATTCATTTCGCTGGCGGCAGTGTAACGCAAAAGCGCCATACAAACAGTGTTAAAGCGCGCTTTGCCAGCGCAGAAATGCGGGGCGTTGGGATGCCACAGCATCCGCCCAGCGGGTAGGTTCCGGTAAACGGTATCCCTGTGTACACTTTTCGACCCACTGCAGGGCGCTGTCCAGACTGACGCGGTGCCCGGTGGCCACAAACAGCGGATTACAGCGCGCCTTGCTGCGCCATACCCAGCCAATTTGCTCACCTTTGTCCACTAACGGCTGGCGACTGCCGGGGGTTTCATCCAACGGCTCAAAGCGCCCGCACAGACGTTTTTTCGCGACGCCGATAGTGGGGACATCGACCATCAACCCAAAATGCGAAGCCACACCGAGCCGGCGTGGATGTGAAATGCCATGACCATCTACAAATAACAGGTCGGGCTTCTGCTCCAGCATGTTCCATGCCGCCAACAGAGCCGGATACTCACGGAAAGAAAGGAAACCGGGAATGTAAGGCATGGTGGTGTCAATGCGCGCGATGCGATGCTCCACCAGCTTCAGGGACGGGTATTCAAGAATGACCAGCGCAGCACGCGTGACTGCACCTTCCTGCTCAAAACCGACGTCTGCGCCACCGATAAAGCGTGGCGGCAGTACGTCAAAATCATCCTGCCGCACGACCTCTGCGGCACGCTGTAATTGCTCCGCGCGGAGTGCAGCGATATCCATTAAGACTCCTGATGATACGGGCGTGAGAGCCGGTGCACCGACTCAACAAATACACCTGCGTGCTCTGGCGGCACATCCTGATGGATGCCGTGCCCAAGATTGAAGACGTGGCCTTCGCCCTTGCCGAACCCGTCCAGGATCGTAGCGACTTCCTGCTCAATTCGCGCGGGCGGTGCGTAGAGCATGGATGGGTCCATGTTGCCCTGCAAAGCGACTTTGTGGCCAACGCGACGACGGGCTTCGCTGATATCGATCGTCCAGTCAAGACCAAGTGCGTCACAGCCCGTCTCGGCAATCGCTTCCAGCCACTGCCCGCCATTTTTGGTAAACAAGGTGATCGGCACGCGACGGCCTTCGTTTTCATGTAGCACGCTGTCGACAATTTTATGCATGTAGTAAAGCGAGAACTCACGATAGTCGTTCCCGGTTAACACGCCGCCCCAGGTGTCAAATACCATCACCGACTGCGCACCGGCGCGAATCTGGGCATTGAGATAGAGAATGACGCTGTCAGCCAACTTATCCAGCATGGCATGCAGCGTGGCCGGCTCGGCGTACATCATTTTTTTAATTTTGGTGAAGGCTTTGCTACTTCCCCCTTCAACCATGTAGGTCGCCAGTGTCCACGGGCTACCTGAGAAGCCAATTAAAGGCACCTCGCCATTGAGGTTTTTACGGATGGTGCGCACCGCGTTCATCACGTAACCCAGTTCCTGCTCAGGATCGGGCACGGGCAGGCGATCGACATCGGCACGGCACGTTACTGGATTAGAGAAACACGGGCCTTCACCCGTTTCGAAGTACAGCCCTAACCCCATGGCATCAGGAATGGTGAGAATATCACTGAAGAGGATTGCCGCATCCAGCTTGAAGCGACGCAGGGGTTGGAGGGTGACTTCGCAGGCCAGTTCGGCATTCTTGCATAGCGACATAAAATCACCCGCCTGGGCGCGCGTCGCTTTATATTCCGGCAAATAACGCCCGGCTTGCCGCATCATCCATACGGGGGTGACATCTACAGGCTGGCGTAACAGGGCGCGCAAATAACGGTCGTTCTTCAGTTCACTCATGTCAGGACTCTCTCGGTATCAAGCGAGTAGTGTAGCACTCTCACGCCTCAGCGCGGCAGAGGGCCACGGTATCTTCAATTAATCGACGGGCAACGGTACCGGGCGGAGGAAGTAACGGCAGCGCATCAAAGCGGAACCATCCGGCGTCCAGCAGCTCTTTACCGTCATGCTGTAACTCACCGCCATCATATTCCGCCATAAAGGCCATCATCAGGGATTGCGGAAAGGGCCAGGGTTGCGATGTAACATAGCGAACATTCCTGACACGCACATTGCTTTCTTCCATCACCTCACGCGCGACAGCCTGTTCAATGGTTTCACCGACCTCAACAAACCCGGCCAGCACAGTGTAAATGTTATTACGATGGCGCGCATGATTAGCCAGCAGGATCTCGTCCCCCCGGCGAATCGCAACGATAATGCAGGGCGCAATTTGTGGATAGTAACGTTCACGACAGTGACTGCACAGACAGGCAAACTCACGCTTGCTGGGGTGCATCTCATGACCACAGTAGCCACACCAGCGATGAGAGCGATAAAACTCGGCCAGTTGTACACCGCGCCCCGCCAGCTGAAATAGCGCCGGATCTTCGTTAAGCAACTGCCGCAGCGACAGCATATCCTCTGAACGTGCTTCGCAAACCAGCCAGACTTTCTCACTCTGCCATTCGCCGATAACGCGTCCCTGATGGCCTGTCAGGCCAAACTGTTGCGCATTACCGTGGGGGAGATCCCCTTGCGGTAACCAAATTTTCTGTTCGCTGCTGACAATCCACCATCCAGCGTCTACGCTTGAAATTTCGCATTGCATTTATTTCGTCATCCTTAGCGTCAACCCGCACGCTGAAGTCCCGATGTTAAGTGTGTAGATGAACAACTATACCCAAATAATTCTGGTTGCAAGACGACAGCACGCTTATTTATCCCCGACTGGCTCGTGGAGAACAAGCGCAATTGACGCATCGCTAATCTGAAATATGAAGGTGCATAACTCATACGGAGTTAACTATGCTCAACCAGTTAGACGTTCTGACCAAACGCGTAGGTGGCAGTAATGAACTGGTAGATTCATGGCTGGCCGCTCGCCGCCAGCTATTGGTTTCTTATTATCATTTGGTCGGTATTAAGCCAAAGAAAGAGGCACTGACTCGTCTGGATGAACAGGCGCTTGATAACTTTTGCCATAATCTGGTCGATTACCTGTCATCAGGCCACTTTAGTCTTTACCAACGCCTGATCGGTGAAATGGACGGCACCAGCCCGTTGCTGGCCGCCACGCAGATTTATCCCTCGCTGGAAGCCAACACCGAAAAACTGATGCAATTGTATGACGGGCATCTTCAGCAGGCGATTGATGACGATAACTATGTCACCTTTCAGAATGCCCTGTCAGAGGTGGGTGAAGCCCTTGAAGGACGCTTTACCCTTGAGGACAAGTTAATTCAGATGGCATGGGATAACCACCTTACCCCGCCCGTGGCTAACGACAGCGAAATTGCCCGCCCTGCCTAAAACCTCATCGATTGTAAAAGACTTGTGATTAGTAAAAAGCCCCCTTATGCTGAGTGGGCTTTAAACGTAATGCCTAATGTAGTCGGTGTTTTACGGTTGAAACGTTACCTACACGTCCTGCTCTCGTTATCGGTTCTTTACAGGTAAGGCAGCGCAGGCGTCGTCGCGTAAAGCGTTAAAACCACATCTTGTCGGAGTGCCCTCTGGGCTGAGACCGTTAATTCGGGATCCGCGGAACCTGATCAGGTTAGAACCTGCGAAGGGAACAAGAGTAAATTTATACGGTACGCCACCGGATGGTGCCAGCAGTGCCGTTACTCCTTCCGAACTCCGGACAAGCAACCTTCCCACTTACTGGAATATTGCTATGTCTACTGCTAAAACGACCCGTCGCGAACAACGTGCTCAGGCACAGGAATTTATTGATTCTCTTCAGGGCGGCAGCGCCTTCCCCAACTCAAAACGTATCTGGCTCACCGGCAGTCGCGACGATATTCGTGTCCCGATGCGGGAAATTCAACTCAGCCCTACCCTGATCAGCGGCAGTAAAGACGCGCCTGTTTATGAGGAGAATGAGCCCGTACCGATTTATGATACGGCGGGCGCCTATGGCGATCCGGCTGCACAAATCGATGTTCATCGCGGGCTGGATAAACTGCGCGCGCGCTGGATTGAAGAACGTGATGACAGCGAGAATCTGATGCAAATCAGCTCAGCCTACACGCAGCAGCGGCTGGCCGATGACGGGCTGGATCATCTCCGTTTTGAACACCTGCCAACGCCGCGTCGCGCTAAAGCCGGCCGCTGCGTGACCCAGTTGCACTATGCACGCCAGGGCATTATCACGCCGGAGATGGAATTTATCGCGCTGCGGGAAAATATGGGCCGGGAACGCATCCGTGGTGAAGTGCTGTTACAACAGCATCCGGGGCACAGCTTTGGCGCGCATTTGCCGGAAAATATTACACCTGAGTTTGTGCGTCAGGAAGTGGCAGCCGGACACGCCATCATCCCGGCGAATATCAATCATCCTGAATCCGAACCCATGATCATTGGGCGCAACTTTCTGGTGAAGGTAAATGCGAATATTGGCAACTCCGCCGTGACCTCCTCCATTGAGGAAGAGGTGGAAAAGCTGGTGTGGTCAACCCGTTGGGGCGCGGATACCGTTATGGACCTCTCTACAGGGCGCTACATCCATGAAACCCGCGAATGGATTTTGCGTAACAGCCCGGTGCCGATCGGTACAGTCCCGATTTATCAGGCGCTTGAGAAAGTTAACGGTGTAGCAGAAGACCTGAACTGGGACATCTTCCGCGATACCTTGCTGGAACAGGCTGAACAGGGCGTGGATTATTTTACTATCCATGCTGGCGTGCTGTTGCGCTATGTCCCCATGACCGCGAAACGCCTGACCGGCATCGTCTCTCGTGGTGGGTCCATTATGGCGAAGTGGTGCCTGTCGCATCACAAAGAGAGCTTTCTCTATGAGCACTTCCGCGACATCTGTGAAATTTGTGCTGCTTATGATATTTCGCTGTCGCTGGGAGACGGTCTGCGTCCGGGATCAATTCAGGATGCCAATGACGACGCGCAGTTTGCAGAACTGCACACCTTGGGTGAGCTGACAAAAATCGCCTGGGAATACGATGTACAGGTCATGATTGAAGGCCCCGGTCATATTCCCATGCAAATGATCCGTCGCAACATGACTGAACAGCTGGAACACTGCCATGAAGCGCCGTTTTACACCCTGGGTCCACTGACCACCGATATTGCTCCGGGTTACGATCATTTTACCTCTGGCATTGGTGCGGCAATGATTGGCTGGTTCGGTTGCGCCATGCTCTGCTATGTCACGCCGAAAGAGCACCTGGGTCTGCCGAATAAAGACGATGTGAAACAGGGTTTGATTACCTACAAGATCGCCGCGCACGCCGCCGATCTGGCAAAAGGCCATCCGGGGGCGCAGATCCGCGACAACGCCATGTCGAAAGCGCGTTTTGAGTTTCGCTGGGAAGATCAGTTTAATCTTGCACTGGACCCCCATACGGCACGCGCTTACCACGACGAAACCCTGCCGCAGGAATCAGGCAAGGTTGCGCACTTCTGTTCCATGTGTGGCCCCAAATTTTGCTCAATGAAAATTACCCAGGAAGTACGCGACTATGCCGCGAAGCAGGAAGCAGAAGCCCAGGCGATTGAAGTGGGGATGGCAAAGATGTCAGATAATTTTCGTGAGCGCGGCGGTGAGCTCTATCATCCCGCAACCGCCCTTAAGGAGGAATAAATGGACGCCTTTCCCGCCACCGCACCACGCTTAGGGCTGTATCCGGTTGTCGACAGCGTTGAATGGATTGAACGTCTGTTAGACACCGGTGTGCGAACCCTTCAGCTTCGGATCAAGGATCAGCCCGATGAGGTGGTTGAACCCTTTATTATTCGGGCTATCGCCGCAGGTAAGCGCTATCAGGCACGTCTGTTTATCAATGATTACTGGCAGTTGGCGATTAAACATCAGGCTTATGGCGTTCATCTGGGCCAGGAGGATTTAGACGTCGCGAATCTTCAGCAGATTTTGCACGCTGGCTTGCGACTGGGGCTGTCAACCCATGACGATGCGGAGCTGGATCGGGCGCTGGCGCTGCGCCCTTCTTACATTGCACTGGGGCACATCTTCCCCACGCAGACGAAAGCGATGCCTTCTTCTCCGCAAGGGCTGGCTGAACTTAAACGCCATTTGGGTCGGCTGGCGGGCATCTCTACTGTCGCGATCGGTGGCATCAGCATTGCCCGTGCGCCTGAGGTCTTAGCCACCGGCGTCGGCAGCATTGCGGTGGTGAGCGCGATTACCCAGGCAGAAGACTGGCAGGAAGCCACGCGTATTCTGCTGCAGCTTGCCGAGCCTGAAACCGCGCATTAACTGGCGTTATCGCGCAAAAATACGCGCAGTCAGTGCAATCGGTAGATAAAAACTGGAAAGCCGCGCACGGCAATTCATCTTGCTGCTGGCGCGGTTTTTTAATGCCCTTTAAAGTCACAGGCGTCCAGCAGGGATTGCCGGACCAGGGCCAGCCTCCTCCTCTTTCTGGCCCTGCTTCTCAACTGCAGGTTCAGAGAGATAAGGGACTGACTCCATCAATTTATCATGGGTGCAGGCTATGATTGCCTGCTCCACGGCCTTGCCGGTTATCGCCAGTGCCCGTTCGATGGTATCACTGGCGGGCAGCGCGTAATTCAGACGCAGGCAGTTACGATATTTGCCCGAGGCGGAAAACAGCGAGCCGACAGCAATCTGAATACCCGACTGGCACAGCGTGTTATTAAGCTGCACCGCATCAAAGGCTTCTGGCAGTTCAATCCACATCAGAAAACCGCCCTGAGGCCGCGTAACGCAGATCCCACAAGGAAAATAGTACCTGACCCAGCAAATAAAGGTTTCGTAGTTGTGCTGATAAACCTGACGCATCCGCCGTAAATGGGTCTGGTAGTGCCCCTGACGAATAAACTCCGCCACCGCATGCTGCGGCTGGGTCGCGGTGGAGCCGGTGCCGATATATTTCATATGCAGTACCCGATCGCGGTAGCGTCCCGGCGCAACCCAACCGACGCGTAAACCCGGTGCCAGCGTTTTGGAAAATGAACTGCACAGCAACACGCGCCCATCTTCATCCATAGATTTAATGGATGACGGTCGCGGGTACTCCCAGGCCAGTTCACCATACACATCGTCTTCAATAATCGCTGCGTCAAAACGTTGCGCCAGGGTCAGCAAGGCGCGCTTGCGCTTCTCGGGCATGATAAAGCCAAGCGGGTTATTACAGTTAGGCACCACTACGACAGCTTTAATTGGCCACTGATCAAACGCCAGCTCCAGCGCCTCAAGACTGATGCCCGTCACCGAATCCGTGGGGATCTCAATGGCGCGAATGCCAAAACCACGCAGCGTCTGCATAATGCCGTGAAAGGATGGAGATTCCACGGCGATGATATCGCCCGGCTGGCAGACAGCACGAACGGACACGGACAGTGCTTCATGGCAGCCGGTTGTTATTACAATGTCTTCAAGGGTAAGCTGGCAACCGCTGTCAATCATCAGTCGGGCGATCTGCTCCCGTAGGCAGGCTACACCATACAGATTATCGTAATTCAGCAGGTGACTTTCCTGCTTCTGAGCCTGTCGGCTAAAGGCTTTCCAGAGGGGTTTCAGGGTGGATTGTGTTAAATCCGGCATGCCGCTGCCCAACTGCAATATATCGTCTTCCAGCCGGCTGTTTAGGAGTTCAAATACCGCATCCCACTGGGTTATTTCTACGGGTCGTTGCACCGGTCGGGTCAGTGCCGGGATGGGCGGCATCGCCTTATGGGGCGCAACAAAGTAGCCTGAACGCGACTGTGGAACGATTAACTGTTTCTGCTCCAGCAAATAATACGCCTGCTGCACCGTGCTGATACTGACGCCGTGCTCAGCACTCAGACTCCGCACTGAAGGTAAACGTTCGCCGCTCCGATACAGCCCCTGCTCAATGCGCTTTTCCAGCAGCATGGCCAAATGTTGATATCGCGTCATTGTATGCCCTGTGAAAATTGACCGCCCCGTAAAGCAGTACAGATAGGGATTATTTCTACCATTCAGTTCGCCTGCAGCGCAATCTGTATGTTAAATATTTGCTTATCGTGCATCTGTATTGAAAATACGCTCTGCGTGAAAATGTTTCTCAGATAAACAACTGAGGGCAGGATCATGGGATATGAAGAAAACCGCGCGGCCAGGCCATTTACGATAAGACCGTTTCGTTTCTTACGCCTCGTCTGGGGCAGCATCAGACGCTGGCAATGTCAGCGTGAAACCCGGGCTATTTTATCCCGGCTCAGTGACTGTCAATTAAAAGACATTGGGCTAGACCGAAACGATATCCGCTGATGATATTTAAGATAAAAAAAACCCTGCCTGAGCAGGGTTTTTTATCGGGGGTTTGACGATTACTCGTCGTTTTTACCGCCCAGACCAGCGTTCAGCAATTCAGCCAGGCTTGCAGAGGCTTCATCCGCAGTAACCTGCGGTGCTACCGGTACTTCGCCTGCCGCTTTGCGGCGCATACGATCCTGATGGTAAGCATAACCCGTACCGGCTGGGATCAGACGTCCCACGATAACGTTCTCTTTCAGACCGCGCAGTTCGTCGCGCTTGCCTGCCACTGCCGCTTCGGTCAGGACACGCGTGGTTTCCTGGAACGATGCCGCAGAGATGAACGATTCGGTTGCCAGTGACGCTTTGGTAATACCCAGCAGATCACGCATGAAGGTTGCGCCAACTTTTCCGTTCGCTTCAAGTTCACGGTTAGAGATCTTGATACGAGAGAATTCAGCCTGCTCACCTTCCAGGAACTCGGTACTGCCCGCGCTCATGATGGTCGCTTTACGCAGCATCTGACGAACGATAACTTCGATGTGCTTATCGTTAATCTTAACGCCTTGCAGACGGTAAACTTCCTGCACTTCGTTAGTGATGTAACGGGTAACCGCATGCACGCCACGCAAGCGCAGGATGTCATGTGGTGACTCTGGGCCATCGGAAACTACGTCACCGCGCTCAACACGTTCACCTTCGAACACGTTCAGCTGACGCCATTTCGGAATCATCTCTTCGTACGGATCGCTACCATCCAGCGGAGTAATGACCAGACGACGCTTGCCTTTCGTCTCTTTACCGAAGGAGATGATGCCGCTGATCTCCGCCAGAATAGCTGGCTCTTTCGGACGACGCGCTTCGAACAGGTCAGCAACGCGTGGCAGACCACCGGTAATATCCTTGGTACCGCCAGATTCCTGCGGAACACGCGCCAGGGTATCACCCGAGCTAATCTTCACGCCATCTTCTAACTGTACAATCGCTTTACCTGGCAGGAAGTACTGAGCTGGCATATCGGTACCAGGGATCAGGACATCGTTGCCGTTAGCATCAACGATTTTCAGGGCTGGACGCAGGTCTTTACCACCCGCGGTACGCTCGGCAGAATCCAGCACCACCAGCGATGACAGACCGGTAAGGTCGTCAGTCTGACGGGTAATGGTCTGACCGTCGATCATATCCGTGAAGCGAATGAAACCGCCCACTTCAGTGATAACCGGCATGGTATGCGGGTCCCAGTTTGCAACGGTTTCGCCCGCGGCAACCTGCTCACCATCACCTTTCGCCATGGCAGCACCGTAAGGAACTTTATAGCTCTCTTTCGTACGGCCAAATTCGTCGATCATTTTCAGTTCAACGTTACGCGAGGTGATAACCAGCTTGCCTGCCGAGTTGGTTACCGACTTGGCATTGGTCAGCTTGATCGTACCTTTGTTCTTCACCTGAATGCTGGATTCAGCAGCCGCACGTGATGCCGCACCACCGATGTGGAACGTACGCATCGTCAGCTGTGTACCCGGCTCACCGATAGACTGTGCCGCGATAACACCGATTGCTTCACCTTTGTTGATGATGTGACCACGTGCCAGGTCGCGACCATAGCAATGTGCACACACACCAAAATCGGTTTCACAACCTACAACCGAACGTACCTTCACGCTGTCTACTGAGTTCAGTTCCAACACGTCACACCAGTGCTCATCAAGCAGCGTGTTACGTGGAACCAGAATGTCAGCAGTACCCGGCTTCAGGACGTCTTCTGCTGTCACACGACCCAGAACACGCTCACGCAGTGGCTCTTTTACGTCGCCACCTTCGATGACTGGCGTCATCATGATGCCTTCGTGCGTACCACAGTCGTCTTCGGTGACAACCAGATCCTGCGCAACGTCAACCAGACGACGCGTCAGATAACCGGAGTTAGCCGTTTTGAGTGCGGTATCCGCCAGACCTTTACGTGCACCGTGCGTCGAGATGAAGTACTGGAGTACGTTCAGACCTTCGCGGAAGTTCGCGGTAATTGGCGTCTCGATGATTGAGCCATCTGGCTTAGCCATCAGACCACGCATACCGGCCAGCTGACGAATCTGTGCAGCAGAACCACGCGCACCGGAGTCAGCCATCATAAAGATACTGTTGAAGGAAACCTGACGCTCTTCCACGCCATCGCGGTTGATCACGAGTTCGGTAGAGAGGTTTTCCATCATCGCTTTAGCAACGCGTTCGTTGGCCGCAGCCCAGATATCGATCACTTTGTTATAGCGTTCACCCGCGGTCACCAGACCAGACTGGAACTGTTCCTGGATTTCAGCCACTTCTGCTTCCGCTTCGGTGATGATTTCCACTTTCTTCTCTGGAATAACCATGTCGTCGATACCCACAGACGCACCTGAACGTGCCGCATAGGCAAAGCCGGTGTACATGGTCTGGTCAGCAAAGATAACCGTTGGTTTCAGTCCCAGGATGCGGTAACAGGTGTTCAGCATCTTGGAGATCGCTTTCTTGCCCAGCGCCTGGTTGACGATGGAGAAAGGCAGACCTTTTGGCACGATCATCCACAGGATGGCGCGACCAATAGTTGTGTCGATGATGCTGGTTTTAGAAACCCACTCATCCTGCTCGTTTTTCTCGTGCTCAGTGATACGCACTTTAACGCGAGCGTGCAGCGAAGCGAGGCCAGCGCGGTAAACGCGTTCAGCTTCTTTCGGACCGGTCAGCACCATGCCTTCGCCTTTGGCGTTAACACAGTCGCGGGTCATGTAATACAGACCCAGTACAACGTCCTGTGAAGGAACGATGATTGGCTCGCCGTTCGCAGGTGACAGGATGTTGTTGGTAGACATCATCAGCGCACGCGCTTCCAGCTGGGCTTCCAGCGTCAGCGGTACGTGAACAGCCATCTGGTCACCATCGAAGTCGGCGTTATAAGCCGCACAAACCAGCGGGTGCAGCTGGATAGCTTTACCTTCGATCAGGACGGGCTCAAATGCCTGGATACCCAAACGGTGCAGGGTTGGTGCACGGTTCAGCAGTACCGGGTGTTCGCGGATCACTTCGTCCAGGATATCCCAAACGACAGCTTCTTCACGCTCAACCATCTTCTTAGCGGCTTTGATGGTGGTGGCCAGGCCACGCAGTTCCAACTTGCCGTAGATGAACGGTTTGAACAGCTCCAGTGCCATTTTCTTCGGCAGACCGCACTGATGCAGACGCAGGTAAGGACCTACGGTGATAACAGAACGACCAGAGTAGTCAACACGCTTACCGAGCAGGTTCTGACGGAAACGACCCTGCTTACCTTTGATCATGTCAGCCAAAGATTTCAGAGGACGCTTGTTAGAACCCGTGATCGCACGACCGCGACGACCGTTATCCAGCAGGGCATCTACCGCTTCCTGCAGCATACGTTTTTCGTTGCGCACGATGATATCTGGCGCGGCCAGATCCAGCAGGCGTTTCAGACGGTTGTTACGGTTGATCACGCGGCGATACAGATCGTTCAGATCTGATGTCGCAAAGCGGCCGCCGTCCAGCGGTACCAGCGGACGCAGATCCGGTGGCAGGACTGGCAGCACGGTCAGGATCATCCACTCTGGCTTGTTACCAGACTGAACGAACGCTTCCAGCAGCTTAATACGCTTGGTCAGCTTTTTGCGTTTGGTCTCGGAGTTCGTTTCGTTCAGCTCTTCGCGCAGCTGTTCGCACTCTTGCTCCAGATCCATATTTTTCAGCAGTGCCTGAATCGCTTCTGCACCCATCTTCGCGTCAAATTCGTCACCGAATTCTTCCAGCGCATCCAGGTACTGCTCTTCAGTCAGAATCTGACGCTTCTCAAGGTTGGTCATGCCACCTTCGATAACGACATAAGATTCAAAATACAGCACGCGTTCGATGTCACGCAGTGGCATATCCAGCAGCAGGCCGATACGCGAAGGCAGTGACTTCAGGAACCAGATGTGTGCGGTAGGTGAAGCCAGCTCAATGTGGCCCATGCGCTCACGACGCACTTTAGTCTGGGTCACTTCAACGCCGCACTTCTCGCAGATCACACCACGGTGTTTCAGACGCTTGTACTTACCGCACAGGCATTCGTAATCTTTTACCGGCCCAAAGATACGGGCACAGAACAGACCATCGCGCTCTGGCTTGAAGGTACGATAGTTAATGGTTTCCGGCTTTTTCACTTCACCGAAAGACCAGGAACGGATCATGTCTGGCGATGCCAGCGCAATTTTGATCGCATCAAACTCTTCGGTTTTAGTTTGCGCTTTCAGAAACTTAAGTAAGTCTTTCACGGATTTGCTCCCGTCGGAGTGAGACTCAGGGGCGTCCAACCGAAATTGAACGCCCCATAACCAGTACAAATGCGAGCGCGTTAACCCTGCGCTTCCAGGCCAGGCCTGTTACTGAGGGTTACTCGTCTTCCAGCTCGATGTTGATACCCAGCGAACGAATCTCTTTCAACAGTACGTTGAACGATTCAGGCATGCCAGGTTCCATCTGATGGTTGCCATCCACGATGTTCTTATACATCTTGGTACGGCCATTAACGTCATCAGACTTAACGGTAAGCATTTCCTGGAGGGTATACGCAGCACCGTAAGCTTCCAGCGCCCATACTTCCATCTCACCGAAGCGCTGACCACCGAACTGTGCCTTACCACCCAGCGGCTGCTGAGTAACGAGGCTATAGGAACCGGTAGAACGTGCGTGCATCTTGTCATCAACCAGGTGGTTGAGTTTCAGCATGTACATATAACCCACGGTTACCTGACGTTCGAACTGCTCGCCCGTACGGCCATCAAACAGGGTAATCTGACCGGAAGAAGGCAGACCGCCAAGCTCTAACAGCTCTTTGATTTCGCTCTCTTTCGCACCATCAAACACCGGCGTGGCAATTGGCATACCTTTTTTCAGGTTCTCAGCCAGGCGCAGGACTTCGTCATCAGTAAAGGTATTCAGGTCAACTTTCTGACGCACATCAGTGCCCAGATCGTAAGCACGCTGGATGAATTCGCGCAGTTTGGCGACTTCTTCCTGCTTCTTCAGCATCGCGTTGATTTTCTCGCCGATACCTTTCGCTGCCATCCCCAGGTGAGTCTCAAGGATCTGACCGATGTTCATACGCGATGGTACGCCCAGCGGGTTCAGTACGATATCGACCGGCGTACCGTTCTCATCGTAAGGCATGTCTTCGATTGGGTTGATCTTAGAGATAACACCTTTGTTACCGTGACGACCCGCCATTTTATCACCAGGCTGGATCTGACGTTTAACGGCCAGATAAACCTTAACGATTTTCAGCACGCCAGGTGCCAGATCATCGCCTTGTGTGATTTTACGACGCTTGCCTTCGAGTTTTTTCTCAAACTCGTGCTTCAGTTCGTCGTACTGCTCGGCCAGCTGTTCCAGCTGGTTTTGCTTGGCTTCGTCAGTCAGACCCAGTTCCAGCCAACGCTCACGCGGCAGCTTGTCCAGCTTGTCTGCTTCAACGCCACCCGAAATCAGAACAGACTGGATACGGCTAAACAGGCCCGCTTCCAGGATCTGCAGCTCTTCAGACAGGTCTTTCTTAGCCTGCTTCAGCTGCATCTCTTCGATTTCCAGCGCACGTTTGTCTTTTTCCACGCCATCGCGGGTGAAGACCTGAACGTCGATAACCGTACCGGAGAC
This sequence comes from Pantoea allii, assembly GCF_002307475.1. Taxonomy (GTDB): domain Bacteria; phylum Pseudomonadota; class Gammaproteobacteria; order Enterobacterales; family Enterobacteriaceae; genus Pantoea; species Pantoea allii. The sequence continues at coordinate 19,165 of NZ_NTMH01000025.1, forward strand.
ACCGTTAGGTACACGCAGAGAAGAATCTTTAACGTCAGACGCTTTCTCACCGAAGATCGCACGCAACAGTTTTTCTTCTGGTGTCAGCTGGGTTTCGCCTTTCGGCGTCACTTTGCCCACCAGAATGTCACCGCCGGTCACTTCAGCACCGATGTAAACAATACCGGACTCATCCAGTTTAGAGAGTGCAGCTTCGCCCACGTTCGGGATATCAGCAGTAATCTCTTCTGGCCCCAGCTTGGTGTCACGAGACACACATGCCAGTTCCTGAATGTGGATGGTAGTGAAGCGATCTTCCTGAACCACGCGTTCGGAGACTAAGATGGAGTCTTCGAAGTTGTAACCATTCCACGGCATGAACGCGACGCGCATGTTCTGACCGAGCGCCAGCTCACCGAGATCGGTGGATGGGCCGTCAGCCAGCACATCACCACGTTCAACTGGCTCACCCAGAGACACACATGGCATCTGGTTGATACAGGTGTTCTGGTTAGAACGGGTGTATTTGGTCAGGTTGTAGATGTCGATACCCGCTTCGCCCGGATACATTTCGTCTTCGTTTACTTTGATAACGATACGAGATGCATCAACGTACTGAACGGTACCGCCACGTTTCGCAACCGCGGTAACACCTGAGTCAACGGCTACAGCACGCTCCATACCGGTACCTACCAGCGGCTTATCAGCACGCAGAGTAGGAACGGCCTGACGTTGCATGTTCGCACCCATCAGGGCGCGGTTGGCGTCATCGTGTTCCAGGAACGGGATCAGTGACGCACCAACAGAAACCACCTGCTGGGTGGAAACGTCCATGTAGTCAACCTGATCGCGGCTGAACAGACTTGATTCGCCTTTGCTACGGCAGGTGACCAGGTCATCAACGAACGCACCTTCTTCTGACAGGTTGGTGTTCGCCTGAGCGATAACGTAGTTACCTTCTTCGATTGCAGAAAGGTAATGAATTTCATCGGAAACCACACCGTCAATAACGCGACGATAAGGGGTTTCCAGGAAACCGTACTCGTTCGTCTGCGCGTACACAGACAAGGAGTTGATCAGACCGATGTTCGGACCTTCAGGGGTTTCGATTGGGCAGACACGACCGTAGTGCGTTGGGTGTACGTCACGCACTTCGAAGCCAGCACGCTCACGGGTTAAACCACCCGGGCCGAGAGCAGAGATACGACGCTTGTGCGTAATCTCTGACAACGGGTTGTTCTGATCCATAAACTGAGACAGCTGGCTGGAACCAAAGAACTCTTTCACCGCCGCCGAAATGGGCTTGGCGTTGATCATGTCCTGTGGCATCAGCGTATCGAGATCGCCCAGAGAAAGACGCTCTTTCACTGCACGCTCAACACGTACCAGGCCGACACGGAACTGGTTCTCAGCCATTTCACCGACTGAACGAATACGACGGTTACCGAGGTGGTCGATATCGTCCACTTCGCCTTTACCGTTACGGATGTCGATCAGTTTTTTCATCACTTCAATGATGTCTTCTTTGCTCAGGATACCTGAACCTTCGATTTCATCACGCAGCAACGAACGGTTAAACTTCATGCGGCCGACTGCAGAAAGATCGTAACGATCTTCAGAGAAGAACAGGTTCTCAAACAGGTTCTCTGCAGCTTCACGCGTTGGCGGCTCACCAGGACGCATCATGCGGTAGATCTCAACCAGCGCGCTCAGGCGGTCATTGGTTGGGTCAACGCGCAGCGTCTCGGAGATGTAAGGGCCGTGATCCAGATCGTTGGTGAACAGCGTTTCAATGCGCTTGTGACCAGACTGGCTCAGCTTCGCCAGCAGATCCAGCGACAGTTCCATATTCGCCGCGACGATCAGCTCACCGGTGTTCTCATCGATGTAGTCTTTAGCAACCACTTTGCCCGCGATGTATTCAACAGGCACTTCGATGTGTTGGATAGCGTCTTTTTCCAGCTGACGAATATGACGCGCAGTGATGCGACGCCCTTTCTCAACGTAGACCGTGCCATTCGATTCAATATCGAAAGTCGCGGTTTCACCGCGCAGGCGCTCTGGCACCAGTTCCATCTGCAGCTTGTTGTCACGGATTTCGTACACCACTTTCTCGAAGAAGACGTCGAGGATTTGAGCAGTGGTGTAATGCAGTGCGCGCAGAATGATACTGGCCGGCAGCTTACGACGACGGTCAATACGGACGAAGAGGTTGTCTTTCGGGTCAAACTCGAAGTCGAGCCATGAACCACGGTAAGGGATGATACGTGCGTTATACAGCACTTTACCCGATGAGTGGGTTTTACCCTTATCGCTGTCAAAGAACACGCCAGGACTACGATGCAGCTGAGAAACGATAACACGTTCAGTACCGTTGATAACAAAGGTACCGTTGTCAGTCATGAGCGGAATTTCACCCATGTAGACTTCTTGTTCTTTAATGTCTTTTACAGTGCCTTCTGGCGCTTCGCGCTCATAGATCACCAGACGCAGTTTCACGCGCAGCGGTGCCGAGTAGGTCACGCCACGGATCTGACACTCTTTCACGTCAAAGACAGGTTCACCTAAGCGATAGCTGACATACTGCAACTCAGAATTGCCGCTGTAGCTCGCGATAGGGAATACAGAGCGGAATGCAGCTTCCAGTCCGTACTGACCTTCTGGATCTTGCTCGATAAACTTCTGAAACGAATCAAGCTGGATGGAAAGGAGATAAGGTATGTCCAAAACTTGTGGACGTTTACCAAAATCCTTACGAATACGTTTTTTCTCGGTATAGGAGTAAACCATAGGGTTCCTCAGCTAGCTGACAAGTCGACCCACGCTGTCCGTCCTGACAGGACAGTTCATGCAACACGATTTTGTTTGATTCACCTACTGCTTTGCAGTGTGTGCAATACCTCTTTCTATCACGCTTAAATCATTTCATTGCTTCAGCGTGGGCAGGGAACCCGCACGGGAAAGCAGTATATTAAGTCGTCGATAGAGAAAGATATTGAAGAGCAACAATGGACAAACAGTGTGAAACCCCATTGAGGCCCTGGAGCGCAAAAAGGCTGGTGACCAAAAAGCCACCAGCCATCAGTCTGAAACTACTCAGACTGCAACCCGAGGGTTGTCTTACTTAACTTCAACTTCAGCGCCAGCTTCTTTCAGAGCAGCTTCAAGTGCAGCTGCGTCATCTTTGCTGATGCCTTCTTTGATCACGCCAGTTGCTTCAACCAGATCTTTGGCTTCTTTCAGGCCCAGACCAGTTGCGGTACGTACGGCTTTGATAACTGCAACTTTGTTCGCGCCAACAGCTTTCAGAACGACGTCGAATTCAGTTTTCTCTTCAACAGCTTCAGCTGGGCCAGCAGCAACAGCTACAGCAGCAGCAGCAGAAACGCCGAATTTTTCTTCCATAGCAGAAACCAGCTCAACTACTTCCATTACGGACATAGCGGCAACGGCTTCCAGAATTTGGTCTTTAGTAATAGACATAACAATTGTTCCTAAGAATCAGAAAAAGTTTATACGTTAGCAAGTACGAAGAAAAGAGAGGCCTTAAGCCGCTTCTTTTGCATCGCGAACAGCAGCCAGAGTGCGAACCAGTTTGCCGGCAGCGGCTTCTTTCATGGTCGACATCAGACGTGCCAGTGCTTCTTCGTAGGTCGGCAGAGTTGCCAGACGGTCAATATTGGCCGCCGTGATCAGCTCACCTTCAAAGGCTGCAGCTTTGACCTCGAATTTTGCATTCGCTTTCGCGAAATCTTTGAACAGACGAGCAGCAGCGCCCGGGTGTTCCATAGAATATGCAATCAGGGTCGGACCAACAAACGTGTCTTTCAGGCACTCGAACTGAGTACCTTCAACGACGCGGCGCAGCAGGGTGTTACGAACAACACGCATGTAAACGCCAGCTTCACGACCTGCTTTACGCAGTTCGGTCATTTTATCAACGGTAACGCCACGAGAATCCGCAACAACCGCTGAAAGCGCACCTTTGGCTACTTCGCTGACTTCAGCAACAATCGCTTGTTTGTCTTGAAGATTTAATGCCATTAGCTTTAGCTCCTGGATTTGACCGGGGAAGGATTTCCCCGGAACTCACTTCACTTACTCGCCCGGAGGAAAATAAGCGCTATTACACGGTGAGCAGAATCCAGTTAAGAAAAATATCTTTTGGTTCTGTCACCGTCTACGCAGGGTATTAAGCATTACATCCGAGGATGTGCCGCTCCTGCGGTCTTGGACGGAGGCCAGGATAAGGCCTGGCTCCAACCTAAAATTTGGGTCGCGTGCCGCCACTCAAATTGCTATTGCGCCGACTGTCTTTATCCGCTTCCGTTGCACAGTTGACCATGCTCCGGGTAGCCGACTCAGCCACCGTCTTACCGCAATCTGAATCACGCACTTCGACGTCTGCACGAATGCAGAACAACGGGCGTAAGATTCTAGGTGAATTTTTCGCCCGTTTCAAGTAGCAATTAGTTTGCTACGGCAGTCAGACCAGCCTGGTCAACGGAAACGCCCGCGCCCATGGTGGTAGAGATGCTAACTTTCTTGATGTACACGCCTTTCGCCTGAGCAGGTTTAGCTTTTTTCAGCGCAACCAGCAGAGATTCCAGGTTTTCTTTCAATTTGTCAGCATCGAAGTCCACTTTACCGATGGTAGTGTGGATGATGCCGTTTTTGTCGTTACGATAACGAACCTGACCTGCTTTAGCGTTCTTAACCGCTTCAGCAACGTTAGGGGTTACAGTACCCACTTTCGGGTTTGGCATCAGGCCACGTGGACCCAGAATCTGGCCTAACTGGCCAACAACGCGCATTGCATCTGGAGATGCAATCACAACGTCAAAATTCATTTCGCCTTTCTTGATCTGATCGGCCAGGTCTTCCATACCTACCAGCTCAGCGCCAGCTGCTTTAGCAGCTTCAGCGTTTGCGCCTTGGGTGAAGACAGCTACACGTACTGAACGACCGGTACCGTGTGGCAGAACAGTCGCGCCGCGCACGTTCTGATCAGATTTACGTGCATCGATGCCGAGGTTAACGGCAACGTCAACGCTTTCTACGAACTTAGCGGTAGCCAGTTCTTTCAGTAAAGCGATTGCTTCAGCAATATCGTACTGCTTGGTCGCGTCAACTTTGTCGCGAATTACGCTCATGCGCTTGGTCAGCTTTGCCATTTCTTAGTCCTCTACAACCAGGCCCATGGAACGAGCAGTACCTTCGATTGAGCGAGTCATCGCTTCAACGTCGGAACCCGTCATGTCCGCAGCTTTAGTTTCTGCGATTTCACGTACCTGAGCACGAGTCACTTTACCGACTTTATCTTTATTCGGCTTACCAGAACCTGACTTGATGCCTGCGGCTTTTTTCAGCAGAACGGCAGCCGGAGGCGTTTTGGTAATAAAGGTAAAAGAACGGTCGCTGTATACGGTGATAACAACAGGTGTTGGCAGACCTTTTTCCAGAGATTCGGTCTTCGCGTTAAACGCTTTACAGAATTCCATGATGTTAACACCCTGCTGACCCAGAGCTGGACCAACCGGTGGACTTGGGTTCGCCATACCAGCTGCAACCTGCAGCTTGACGTAGGCTTGTACTTTCTTAGCCATGATAATTCCTCAATTGGGTTATAGCGCCTGTAGAAGGCTCCCCGTGGTAACGATTTATACGCTGTTGCCAGCGCATAAAAACAAAAGGCGCGAAATTATAGTTAAATTTCGCGCCTGCTGCAACAGCCAAATTGTAAGTCGGGAAAGGTTAGCCTTTCTCTACCTGACCGAAGTCGAGTTCTACTGGTGTTGCACGTCCGAAGATGGACACAGAAACGGTCAAACGACTCTTCTCATAATCCACATCTTCTACCACACCGTTAAAGTCGGCAAATGGACCATCGTTGACACGTACCATTTCGCCTGGCTCGAACAGTGTTTTTGGACGCGGCTTATCACCCACCTGCTGCAGGCGGTTCATAATCGCATCAACTTCTTTATCGCTAATAGGCGCCGGGCGATCGGATGTACCGCCAATAAAGCCCATAACGCGCGGAACGCTGCGTACCAGGTGCCAGCTGGCGTCATTCATCACCATCTGTACCAATACGTAGCCGGGGAAGAATTTGCGCTCGCTTTTACGGCGTTGACCACCACGGATCTCAACAACTTCTTCTGTAGGAACCATGACGTCGCCAAACAGCTCTTCCATGTTGTGCAATTTGATGTGCTCACGCAGCGACTGTGCTACGCGGCCTTCAAAACCGGAAAACGCCTGCACGACGTACCAGCGTTTCTTTGGAGCTTCAGACATCTCAGAACCTCAGGCCAGTGATAAACGATACCAGACGGACCAGAATACCATCCAGCCCCCACAAAATCAGTGACATCACGGCAGTAACCGCGGCAACGATTAACGTGGTATGCAGTGTTTCCTGGCGGGTTGGCCAGATAACTTTACGCATTTCGGTTCTTGCTTCACGTGCAAAGGCCACGGTTGCTTTGCCTTTCGTCGTCAAAAGCGCAATGCCGCCTGCTGCCGCAATCAGTACTACTACAGCCAACGCGCGCAAAGGCAGCGTCACATCGCGATAGAGGTAGTTACCTACGATCGCCGCAAGCAGTAATAAGACTACCACTACCCACTTCAGCGCTTCGAGGCCGCGCCCGCTCCCTTGAGCTTCGGTATTCGCACTCATAAACCAACCTGCCACAATAATTCAGAAACTATTCTGCCCCGCATTGCGAGGCATCCAAACCGAATGAGCTTTTGGGGCGTAACTCGGTATCCAGCGCCACATAACAGAGCCTGTCTCAGCAATGATTATGGTTCACAATCACTGATGAGTCAGGTTCTATGTAACAGCGTACAAAAAGGGCATCAAATGATGCCCTTTCCACGTGCATTGCGTCAAATATTATCGGTAATTAAGCGATAACTTTGGCAACAACGCCCGCGCCAACGGTACGGCCGCCTTCGCGGATGGCGAAGCGCAGACCTTCGTCCATTGCGATTGGGTGAATCAGGGTAACAACCATTTTGATGTTGTCGCCCGGCATGACCATCTCAACGCCTTCTGGCAGCTCTACTGAACCGGTCACGTCTGTGGTACGGAAGTAGAACTGTGGACGGTAGCCCTTGAAGAACGGAGTATGGCGGCCACCTTCGTCTTTAGACAGAACGTAGACTTCTGACTCAAACTTGGTGTGTGGCTTGATTGAGCCCGGCTTAGCCAGTACCTGACCACGCTGGATGTCTTCACGCTTGATACCGCGCAGCAGAACACCACAGTTTTCGCCTGCCTGACCCTGGTCCAGCAGTTTGCGGAACATTTCAACGCCGGTACAGGTTGATTTCGCTGTATCTTTGATACCCACGATTTCAACTTCGTCGCCGACTTTAACGATACCGCGCTCTACACGACCGGTCACAACGGTACCACGACCAGAGATTGAGAATACGTCTTCGATTGGCAGCAGGAATGGCATATCGATTGCACGTACCGGGTCCGGGATGTAGTTATCCAGGTGACCAGCCAGCTCAACGATTTTCTCTTCCCACTCTGGGTTGCCTTCCAGCGCTTTCAGAGCTGAACCGCGAACGATTGGAGTATCGTCGCCCGGGAAGTCGTACTGTGACAGCAGGTCACGGACTTCCATCTCAACCAGTTCCAGCAGCTCTTCGTCATCAACCATGTCACACTTGTTCAGGAACACGATGATGTAAGGAACGCCTACCTGACGACCCAGCAGGATGTGCTCACGGGTCTGCGGCATTGGGCCGTCAGTCGCAGCAACAACCAGGATCGCGCCGTCCATCTGCGCAGCACCGGTGATCATGTTTTTCACATAGTCGGCGTGGCCTGGGCAGTCAACGTGCGCATAGTGGCGAGACGGGGTTTCATACTCAACGTGTGCAGTGTTGATGGTGATACCACGTGCTTTTTCTTCCGGGGTGCTGTCGATCTG
>NZ_NTMH01000026.1 GCF_002307475.1 Pantoea allii
TTTTCGCCGTACGGGTATTAACTGGCCGCTGCCCGAAGACTACACGCCGGAACGGCTTGATGAGGAGCTTTACGCTTTCAATCTGGAAACGAATCTGCCCGTAAAAAAGCGGCGCCCGGACTGGCCGCTGGAGTTCAAAATCCGCATGGCGGAGCTGAGCCTGCAGCCGGACGCCTGTGTGGCACAGCTGGCCCGGGAGCACGGGGTCAACGATAACCTGGTGTTTAACTGGCGCAACCTGCACCGTCAGGGCCTACTGGACCCCGCCACGCGCGCCGGGATGATCCCCGTCATGGTTGAGCCTTTTCCCGTTCCGGTCAGGCAGAGCAGTGGGGTTCCGGATTCGCCCCCCGTTATCAGCTGTAAGCTGACGCTGCCCGGCGGCACCCTGAGCCTGACCGGCCCCGTGACACCGGACTTGCTGCGGGCGCTGGTCAGTGAGCTCCGTGAGAGTGAGGTATGATTAGCTTTCCGTCAGGCGCGCGCATCTGGCTGGTTGCCGGCGTGACAGACATGCGCTGCAGCTTCAACGGGCTGGCGGCGAAGGTGCAGAACACGCTGCGGGCAGACCCGTTTGGTGGCCATCTGTTTATCTTCAGGGGCAGGCGCGGCGATATGGTGAAAATCCTCTGGGCCGATGCGGACGGCCTGTGCCTGTTCACCAAGCGCCTGGAGCGGGGGCGCTTTGTCTGGCCGGTGAACCGGGACGGCAGGGTGCACCTCACGCAGGCCCAGCTGGCGATGCTGCTGGAAGGTATCAACTGGAAGCATCCGCAGCGGATAAATCCTCCTGGCCTGCGCATCTGAACCGGCGTAATGTGAATGCATGGAACGCTCACTCTCTGCAGAAAACGCCCGGCTCAGGGCGCTGCTGGACACGCAGCAGCGAAGCCTTGAGCAGATGGCCGAATACAACCACCTCCTGTCACAGCGGGTGGCGGCCTACGCCAGCGAAATCAGCCGCCTGAAGGCGCTGGTTGCGAAACTGCAGCGCATGCAGTTCGGCAAAAGCTCCGAAAAGCTGCGTGAGAAAACGGCACGTCAGGTGCGCGAGACTGAGGATCGCATCAGCGCCCTGCAGGAGGAAATGGCGGAGGTCCTGGGTGAGCAGCATGACCCGGCACTCCCGCAGCCGCTGCGCCAGACTTCCGCCCGCAAACCTTTACCGGCCTCGCTTCCCCGTGAAACCCGCACGCTGACTCCGGAAGAAACCACCTGTCCGGCGTGCGGCGGAGAGCTCAGCGCGCTGGGCTGCGACGTGTCGGAACAGCTGGAGCTCATCAGCAGTGCCTTCAGGGTTATCGAAACGCAGCGGCCGAAGCTGGCCTGCCGCAGGTGCGACCACATCGTTCAGGCCCCCATGCCGTCAAAACCCATAGAGCGCAGCTACGCCGGCCCCGGCCTGCTGGCGCGCATTGTCACGGCGAAGTTCGCCGAACACACGCCTCACTACCGACAGTCGGAGATATACAGCCGCCAGGGCGTGGAGCTGAGCCGTGCCACGCTGGGGCGCTGGTCCGGCTCGGTCAGCGAACTGCTGGAGCCGCTGTATGACCTGCTGCGCCAGTACGTACTGATGCCGGGTAAGGTGCACACCGACGATATCCCGGTCCCGGTACAGGAGCCTGGCAGCGGCAAAACGCGCACTGCCCGTCTGTGGGTGTACGTGCGGGATGACCGCAACGCCGGGTCGCATCTGCCGCCGGCGACATGGTTTGCATACTCACCGGACCGGAAAAGTATCCATCCACAACAGCATCTTGCCGGGTACAGCGGCATCCTGCAGGCGGATGCGTACAGTGGCTATAATGCGCTGTACGAAGACGGCCGTATCACCGAAGCGGCCTGTATGGCGCATGCCCGGCGAAAAATCCACGACGTCCATGCCCGCACGCCGACCGGCATCACCACCGAAGCGCTCCGGCGCATCGGTGAGCTGTATGCCATCGAGGCGGAAATAAGGGGCAGCCCGGCAGAGGAACGGCAGGCAGCCAGAGAAGCCAGAAGCATTCCGCTGATGCAGTCGCTGTACGACTGGGTGCAACAACAGATGACAATACTGTCGCGCCACTCCGACACGGCAAAGGCATTCACGTACCTGCTGAAGCAGTGGGACGCGCTGAACCTTTACTGCCGTAACGGATGGGCGGAAATGGACAATAATATCGCGGAAAACGCATTGCGGGGCGTTGCCCTGGGCCGGAAGAACTGGCTGTTTGCCGGTTCAGACAGGGGCGGAGAACGTGCTGCTGTTCTGTACTCACTGATCGGAACCTGCCGGCTGAACGACGTGGATTCCGAAGCGTGGCTGCGCTACGTGCTCAGCCACATTCAGGACTGGCCAGTGAACCGGCTGCGCGATCTGCTGCCGTGGAAGGCCGATTTTACCTCCGCTGTTTTGACCTGACCCGGTTATGGCACAGAGCTGAATTTAATCTGACAGGCTGCTCTGTGCCAGAAGCGGACATAACTAACATAGCGGTGTGTTAATCAACAGAGTACAGGCCAATGTTGTGATAAAACATAGTGATCTTTGCCAGTTTTATAGTGGTCAGTAATCTTATCCCTAATCACCTTTTACCTTAAGGTATCACTCATATGGTCACCTGTTTTCTAAAGTACGTCATAGATCCCTACAAGCTGAATGAGTTTGAGTCTTATGCGAGGGCATGGATTCCTATTGTGAATCGCATGGGGGGAAGTCATCACGGTTATTACCTGCCTCATGAGGGAGCTAATAATCTGGCCTATGCTCTTTTTAGTTTTCCCAGCCTTGCGGCATATGAAGCATATCGTGAAGAAATGGACAGAGACCCTGAATGCCTTTCTGTCTTTGAAACTGAACAGGTCAATCGAAGCATCATAAGTTATGAACGAAGTTTCATGCGGCCAGTAACTCAGGGGTAGCAAACTGTGATATGGAGCGGCATGAATGCACTTTAAGGTTCAAAAAGAGTGTCTGTAGGATCAAGCGAGGATAAGCAAAATGCTTGTGGGAAAGCTCAGGTTGCCTGAATGCAGCCATTACGGCGACAGGCGCAACGATCGCGAGTGGCCTGAGCGGCTTATCCACCTAAAGTTTCGCGAAATTACCTGGTCAGATGTGATGGTTGATCTTTTAGAGACCATCACGTTGCTGTTAAGCGAGAAAACTGTATCACCTATTGTCAGTAGCGATTTCCGGCTCACCGAAATAGCGCGAGACTAAGCCATGCTTCTCAACAGGACTTCTTAAGCTGACGGCAGCCGTCCCGCATTACGTTCCTCATGCTGGCTGTGTTCTGATGAAGGACAGTGGACTCTGTTTTTTCATCAGAAAACGTCAGCAGCATGTGGTGCCTAAGTTCATGACCGGGTTGTTATGTTTAATGTGGCAGAACATCCCTATCGCTATCATTTTAACGTCCGCTTTTCGCTCATAGCGGACCTCCAGCTCAGTCAGCATGTCCGCTCTGTGCCAGAAGCGGGAGTATCTAACAGCACTTAGTGTTGATAACGGGGAGCAGGTCAGGAGCCAGCAGAACTGTAAATCTCATTCCTTAAACATTTCAGGATAATTCTGTTTTTATATATTCAACCGGACCTCTCGCTATAATCAAAAAACAGACAAAACAGGCTACAGCCATGAAGCACCAGCATCATTTTCCGCAATGCGGATCTTTTACAGCCAGGTAGTAAGGAGAATAATATGTTGAGAGATATCGAGAAGGTTACGAATACTGTCACTGGCGAAGCCCTGCTGTCACTTATCAGGGAGGATGCACCAGTCAGCAACGAATCACTGGCAACACGCCTGCAACATTTTCTACAGGCTGAAGAAGACGCCCACAGGCGTCAGGCAATACTTGCTGCAGTGAGTATGTTAAATACCTTTACAGGTAATCATGATTCACCCGATAACATTACTCAGAGTAAAAAGAAGGTTTTCTTCCTGTCAGCCACGAAACACTGATCACATAACAGCGTAAACCGCCTTAAGGCGGTTTACGAATACGCAGTTAAATGCCCCCTACATTTATAATCAGCTATCGTCTTTAGATTCAGCAAAACTATTGCATAATAACGTTTCAACGCTTTCCTTATGCAACATAAAAGTGGTCTGCTATCTGTAAATTATTACGCGGCTTCATTAGCAGATTCTTCATGTACTGTTGAATAGCTTCGAACGTCCGTTCCTCGCTCAGAGCAGACCTCCAGCACCAGGAGGATGTCCGCTCCGTGCCAAAAGCGGACGTTGCTTGCATCATGGAATGTTAGTTTACCGAGAGCAGGCCAGCGCCTCTATGCAGCTAACCCCGCCTCTAATGATTTGCTGCATATCGCCATTTTTAAATTTGAAGTCTGATTGATGAAACTGCGTAGTAAGAGATTTGACTGAATGGCCGGATGGCGCGAGTGCAGAACAGCGCCCCAGGGGGAAGGTGTAACGCGCCGTCCGGCACGAGAGGAATTATGAAGGCCATCCGCAATAGAAACAACTATAAATAGGAACGCGTTGCAGGTTGCATTACGGATGTTATGAGCGTAGCTCATATGGGCAATTGGGGGGTAATGCCAAATATTTCAACAGGCGTTTAATTAGTCCACCGAGCCTTTAATTGCAGCAGTATAACTTTATCATGGTTTTAAATGAGATAAGCCATCCCTCAAGATGGCTTATCAAATGCAAATACAGACGCAGTTTTGTAAAAATGTTGCCGCATTAAATGGCACACAACTAAAGTATATGAACCAATTATACAGCGTTTGTGCGGAATACGCTGACAGCATCCCTCAGGCTTGAGGCCCGGCTTGCAAGTTCATCAGCAGATGATGCAGACTCTTCAACCAGTACGGCATTCTGCTGCGTAACCTGATCCATCTGTGTCACCGCAATATTTATCTGAGATATGCCCGCACTTTGTTCTTCAGAAGAAGATGAAATCTCTCTGACTAATTGAGATGTTTGCTCAATAGCTTCCACGCTTTGCTTAACTTTTTCACCGGCATCCAGGGCCATCGAAATTCCCTGTTCGGCATGCTCAACTGACTGCTCAATCAGTCCTTTGATCTCCTTCGCCGCTCCAGCCGATCGCTGTGCGAGTGCCCTGACTTCAGATGCAACAACAGCAAAGCCCTTGCCGTGCTCACCTGCCCGGGCAGCTTCAACGGCTGCGTTTAAAGCAAGAATATTAGTCTGAAACGCTATCCCGTCAATAACGGAGATGATTTCTTTAATCTGCCCCGCACTGTTGCTTATTTTTTCCATTGAAGCCAGCACTGACTCCATCGCCTCACCGCCTCTTAAGGCCGCACTGGTAGCGGAGTTGGCCATTTCAGCAGCATGGCGCGTGTTATCTGCATTATTGCCGATAATTGACGATAACTGCTCCATACTGGCCGCAGTCTCAGCTAAAGAGGCTGCCTGTTGTTCAGTTCGCGCAGAAAGATCACCATTTCCGCGGGCAATTTCTTCAGATGAGGTAGCGATAGTGACAGCGTTGCTTTTGATGTTTTCAACCGTAAGTGTAAGTCGCTGACTCATTTGCAGTAATGCCTTGAGCAGTCCGGCAGTTTCATTACGTCCTGTCACCGTAAATGTTGACGTAAGGTCACCACCTGCGACTTCAAGCGCCAGCTTTGATGCTGCACTGACAGGTCTGGTAACGGAGCGAATGATAACCAGAGCGAAAATTACTGCCAACAGGACGATAAAAACAAGAACGGTCAGTAGTGCATATTGTGCATACCGGTGTTCCTTAATCTGCGCATTCAGTATTTCACTCAGCTCATTACCTCCACCAATGGCGTAGTCGCTGAATTTGTTAATAGCGTGCGTAAAGAGCGCTGCATAGTCCTTCGGGTTTTGATTCGTCATGCTCCGGTTAATAAAAATCGCCTCAGCGGTTTTGAGAGCACTGTTTGCCTCCTGAACGGCTGCATCTGCATCTGCACTGAACTTTTGCTTAAGTGTGTTATCAGATAAAAATAGTTTTTCAGAGTCCTGAACAAATAAATTCAGGTTATACGAACCATTACTGATTAAAGACTCCATACGGACAGAGTCTGCTTCACTTATGCTTTCATTTCGGGCAAGAAGGGAAGTGCCGAATGCACGTATTTTCCCAAGGCTTTCGGTCAGTTCAGGCAATGATGAAAAATTACTCGTAATTAAACGGTACGTGTTGATATCTGAATCGAGAGAAAGGCCGTAAAAATCCAGCACATCACGGTTCGCGTTCAAAAGGTTGCGGATGAGGAGGGCATGCGCATCAAGACTGGCTGTCAGAGTCAGTTGTGAAGAATCGATTCTCTGCTGTAGCTGGCTCCACTGTGTGCGCACATCATTAATTTTGCTGATTATGGCAGCGCTGCCTTCTGTCTTGGCCATATCTTTAGTAACAACGTCAGTAATGTTTTCAATTTCATCTCTGACCTGAACGCGGGACGGTGTTGCTGGATTTTTAGTTGCAATGGCAAGGGCGGTTTCTGCACGATGGCGCTGTATCAAATTGAGTAGGGCTAAAATCTTATTTTCTAAGGGTACACCTGTTACCTCCCTTTGCTTGTCCTGAATGTATTTATTACCTTCGGAAACAAAAAGCATGGTAGGAACTGAGAACAGAACAAGGGAAAACAGGCCCAGAATGGCAAATTTGGCGGTAAGACTTATATTGTTAAGAATCTTATTCATTTATAATTCCTGTTGAATTAATTCGTTATAGTGACAATTACAAAGGATACATTTGCAAAGCACCTTAACTTTTTTATCGGTTATTCCTTCATTAACTTTATACCACATTGTTGATTTACTGCTTTACGGAATAAACTTTTAGTAACGCTAAACAAAGCACTTAAGCTAAATAATCATTTTTTCTCGGGATGAAGTTCTGTTCGCAGCGGCATTAGTCATTGCTGGATTTTAATTTGAGAATTTTTACTGAGATTTGAATGAGTCGGCTGAACTAAATGCTGATCGCGCACATGTATTATGAACATGTCGCCGAAGGACGTTGTCTCGGGGAGGTAAGGTGAAGCAAAACTATCTGACCTGGCAGGCGCTTTGATCGCTGCGAGTGACCTGCTCCCCGTTGATTCACTCATAACGCTGTTAGCAATGTCCGCTTCTCGCTCAAAGCAGCCCCTCTCTAATTGATTGTGCTAAATCAACAAAACCTATCAGCTAAAGTCTGAGCTGATGCACCTTCATGCGAGTGTCAACACGGTCAATATGCGACGCTTACGGATATGCACGCCGGTTGTGGACAATTAGGAATGCGGATGTTGCTGCGCGCCGCTTTATTCCGCCTTGCGGCGGGGGTGGGGAGAAAACCCGGTCCGTGCGGTCTGCGGCCGATGCCGTGCCTTCACTATAGCCCGATCGCCTTGTGGTAAAGCGCGCCTCTTCGTCGGGCTGTCATTCAGGCACGGCACAGGCCGTATCTGTCATCCACTTAAGCAAGGAGTCTGTATGCAGGAAATGAATCAAGCCCGTTTCGCCGAAGGGGACGCACGTATGAACTTTTTACCCATGCTGTTTTCCAGCGATTTTCTGCGCTCGGAAGTCAATGTTTATCACTATGCCGAACGCTTTCTGGAAGGCTATAAAGGTAAGCGTCTCACCTGCACCGTCTTGCGCTTTATCGGTTCGGCCCACTTCACTCTGACAGCACAGGTGATGCTTGTTTCGTCTAATCGGCTTTGAGTGCCTCATATTTTTACTAAGATTAATCTGGGCGTGGATTAATCCCGTCTTTTTAATAGCTTTTAAATGGAGATTACAATGGAACTTGTAAAAGAAGCGGAACTGAACAGAAGCGTCTCGTGGGGCAGCATCATTGCGGGCGTGGTAACGGTAATGGCAGTGTCCCTGCTGCTGACCACGCTTGGGTCAAGCCTTGGTTTTTCAATGCTTTCACCTCAGTCTGACGATGTCATTAACGGTGCTGACAAGGCTGTTATTATCTGGTCAGTTATCTCGATAGTGCTGAGTCTGGCCTGCGGCGGTTTTGTGGCCGGCAGGCTGGCGGGCGCGGATGGAACCATCCATGGATTTCTCTCATGGGCCACATCCCTGCTTGTTGCTTCCGTGCTGGGCTTCGCCGCCGCTGGCGGCATTCTGCACATGGCGGGAAGCGCCGTTGGCGCAGCAGCATCTGCTACGGGTTCTGCTGTGAGTGGACTGGGCAGTGCCGCAGGAAAAGCATCGGGCGCAACAGCCGATATCGCTCAGAATGTTGCTGACAGGCTCGGACTGAACACGCAGCTCACAGCCCCGCAGGCGGACAAACAGGTACTTGATGCGCTGCGCAGGAGCAACATTAAAGAACTTCAGCCGGAATTTCTGCAGTCCCAGCTTCAGGCAGCGGGGAGTGATATTGCAGATTCGGTCAAAGATTTGGCTGTTAACCCGGGCAACAGTGACGCCATTATTGATACGCTGAGCGGTAAACTGAAGTCACGGGCAGATGCGGTCAGCAAAGGTGTCGACAGGAATGAGGTGAAAAAAGCGCTGGCAGAAAATACCCGTCTGTCACCGGAAGAGGCGGACAGGGCCGTCGATAACTTCATTCAGGCGCGTGACAAAACCGTTCAGGAGGTAAGCGACCGCATGGCCCGGCTCCAGAGTAATCTGAACGATGCGAAGGCGCAGTACGCGGAATTCAAAAAGCAGGCAAAAGAGAAAGCTGACGAAGCCGCCAGCGCGGCTGCAAAAATCGCTCTGTGGTCATTCATCGCTCTTCTGGCGGGGGCTGTTGTCAGTGCGCTGGCCGGTTTGTGGGGGGTGAATACTCACCCTGCCTACCGGAAAATCAGGGCCTGAAAGACACCGGATGGGCGTAATAACCCCAACCATCCGGAATGGAGGTTGTCTTTCTGATGTGTAGCTCATCTCTGGATTCAGCATAAATAAAAAGGGCTGCGGCTAAAGCCGCAGCCCTTTTGTCTGCTGAAAACTGCAACTGTCCCGGACGTGTCGGGTGCCTCCCGATAGGTCAGAAAAGCCAGAACCTGACCTGCCGTTTCTGCTCATTGCCAGGATGATTATGTTTGTATCTGACTTGGCCCCGCCGCTGAGGGGGATTCACGTCCGTTTGTTTACATCCATCAGATTTCCTGTAGAAAACTGAGCGGTGCCGGGTGCCTCCCGGTGAGTCAGGAAAAGCCACAACCTGACCCGCTTATTGGCCAAGGCTTTCAGCCTTTTTGTGGCTCAGCCCCGCCGCTTAGGGGGATTCACCGCCTGGTTAAAATAACACACCTCCCGCAAAATTCTGGCATTATCCTGTTTAACGCCGGCACTGAAAACCGGTGTCCAAAACAGTCTTTTCATAACGGTGGTAACCGTGACAGTCCGGGCTAAGTGCCGGTGAGGTGCCAGTACTGAACGTCAGTGTGAGTTTGTCAGGGGAGAGTCTGCCGTATGACCCGCTATGCCCTGCGCTCATTTTAGTTCCGGTCGGTATCTGGTCTGGTAAGGGGAATGATGATAAATTAAGTATTTCTTAATAATTTCCGTCCAGAGAGTGGGCTTTAAACCGTGAGAATTCTGACTATTCAGTACGTACGCGGACTGGCGGCCTTGCTTGTGGTCATTGCCCATAATTCTGCCTTTCTGGGGGAATACTGGGTAAACCACATTCCCGGCGCCCTGGGTGTCGATGTTTTTTTCATCGTCAGTGGTTTTATTATGACGTTCATCACCCGCCAGGTACCGGAGCGGGCCGATACATTTTTAATTAAGCGTTTTTTCCGCATATGGCCTCCCCTCTTTCTGATCTGGCTCGCCTCGCTTGTCTTTGTTTACCCTGAACGGACCATCGGCCAGATGTCATGTGTCCTTTATTTCTGTCTTCAGGATTACAGCAGTCAGGGGCCGACGTTTGGTTTCAGCCCGCTGGGGCCACCCTGGACGCTGTCCTATGAAGTCATGTTCTACGCCGTTTTTGCCCTTTCCATGCGTCTCAGTTATCGCTACCGCAGCTGTCTCTGCGCACTGATTTTTATGGCTGCCATTGTAGGATTTCAACTCTTTTATAACGGCAGTTTCAGCTTCTCCTCTCAGGTATCACCTGAAATGGTTGTCTCGGACTGGTGGCAGGGCTGGATTAAAATTGGCAGTAACACGATTGTTTTTGAATTCATTGCGGGTATGTTTCTGGCAGAACTGATGGTGAATAACAAAATCAGTGACTCCCGCGTTATTCGGGCAGTGGCGTGGGGTGCTCTCGCTTTAGCCATTACTTTTGTCACCATCACCGGGCCGCAGGTTTTCGGCATGAGCGGCGGCTTCTGGCCGGCGCTGGTAATTATGGCTTCGGTCATTGCGCTGAGCTGCCATATAAAAACCGTAAACATTCGCGCGCTGTCATTTCTGGGTGATATTTCTTACTCACTGTACCTGGTTCATTACCCGGTGATGCTTTTTATCAAAAACGCTTTACCTTCATCGGCGATGCAAAACGGTAACCCGGCAGTATTTATACTGTCAGTCGTCATAAGCACGGGAATAGCGTCAGTGATGTTCAGGCTGGTTGAAATACCCTCGGTACAGTTAGGGAAAAAAATCACCAGGAGCCTCTTGCTAAAAAGAGCCTCCGAAAGCAGCCAGTCTTAAAGGGAAAAGTCATTTGAGCCGGAATCTTTAAAGCATCAGATATATGTATTGATGAAACCAGACTTCGCTTATTTCACGCCAGTATTTATGAAGTTTTTTCCTGAACGGGGTTCAAAATGATTCATGAAAAAAAGCACGTATTGTGGACCGTCAGCCTGATGAGTTTAAATTTACTTTCATTTTCATCAGTGGCAGCCAGTGTCTGTGACTCGGTTGCCGATGACGATTCACAGACCGTCACCAGTCAGGAAACCGAAGAATGTACGGTTTCGCCGTCACTGGGTTTTTTCTCGGTGGCTCAGGGAGCTTCTGTTGATGTTACCCGTGAGGGCGTGGGTGGCGTCGCGGTCTATATTCCGGACAACAATCTGGAAGTGTTTGGTAATGGTGGCACCATCACTTCTGCTTACACGGGTATACGCATAGCCAGTAACGGGCCTGGGGTGTCAAACGAAACTCACATTGATGACTTTATTAATGACGGACTTATATCCGTGACCGGAGGGACAGGTATTGCCGCCGTTTATAACGTTTCAGGGTTTATTGGGGATTTTACAAACAGCGGCACACTGCAGAATGATTCCCTGATCACCAATATGGCCCTCAACAGCGATCTGACCGGAAACGACAATTACACCACCGCCCTTTATAACCTTTCATCAATTGACGCGGTTTTTAATAACGGGAAAATCAAAGCTGCGACAGGTATTACTAACCTTACAACGAGTGGAATAACCAACCGGATAGGTAAAATTGACAATACGGGCACCATTACGGGCTCCGTCGGCAATGGTATTCTCAACGAAGGAACGATTGGCAGTATCCTCAATGAGTCTGGTGGAATCATTCAGGGGGCAGACACGGGTATAAGCAATGCCGGTAACATCTCTCAGATTGTAAACAGCGGCACAATCAGAGGGGGAAACTGGTCTGTATACAATTCAGGCAACATTAGCGGCGGTATTCACAACTCAGGATTGCTTGATGGCTCTGTTTACCTTGGCAACTCAGCTATTTATATCAGTGGGACCAGAGCGGTTATTAACGGCGCATTAACCGGTCAGGCGGGCTCTGCAGTGTTCGTGGGGGATGGAAACTCGTCCGCAGCGTTCACCGCCACGAATAACGCAAGCGTGGACAAGATTACCGTCACGTCCGGCAGTTCACTGACGCTCTCACCATCTGCCCGCTGGTCCGCCGCTAACGGCACGGTAAATAACGGCACCCTGACCCTGGAAAGCGGCAGTATCGTTGACGGTGCCCTGTCACAGAACGGCACACTGCTCTTCAGTACGGAAAAAAACGCCTCCTCAGTCATTAATGCCAGCCTGACCAACCGCGGAAGCCTCGTGCTGAATCCCACCCCGGCCAGCGCGGGCAACACCCTGACGGTTAACGGTGATTATACCGGACTGCCCGGCAGCTCGGTATCGCTCGGCAGCGTGCTGGGCGGCGATGACTCCCTGACTGACCGCCTCGTGGTGACCGGCAACACAAGCGGTGCCAGCACGCTTTTCGTGACCAACGAGAACGGCGGCGGCGCGCAGACGCTGGACGGCATCCAGCTCATCAGCGTGGGCGGGCGCTCTGACGCCGTGTTCTCGCTGGGTAACCGCGTGGTGGCCGGTGCCTACGACTACAGGCTGCGCAAAGGAAACGTTTCGGGTACCGACACGGCGGGCTGGTACCTGACCAGCACTGCCTTCGCATCAGTCCCTGACCCCACACCTTCTCCCGGGCCTTCACCTGAGCCAGTCCGCATGTATCGCCCCGAGGCGTCGGCCTACACGGCTAACCTTCAGGCGGCGAATACCCTGTTTGACCTGTCAATGCGGGACCGCAGCGGGGAAACGCGCTACAGCGACCCGGTAACGGGGGAGGCCCGTACGACCAGCCTGTGGATGCGTAATCTGGGCAGCCACGGGCGCGCGTCCATGGCGGACGGCCAGAACCGCACGCAGACTGACCGTTATGTACTGCAACTGGGCGGGGATATTATTCAGGGCTCCACAAACGGCACGGACGCGCTTCACGCCGGCCTTATGGGCGGCTACGGCCGGGCGGACAGCGGCTCACACAACGGCCTGACCGGCCGGGACGCAAAGGGCAGCGTGAGCGGATACAGTGCAGGGGTGTACGGCACGTGGTACCAGAACGCAGAGGCCAAAACCGGCGCATGGGCCGAGACGTGGGCGCAGTACAACTGGTTCCGCAACGAGGTCTCAGGGGATATGCTGCCTGTGGAGCGCTACAACAGTCAGGGAATAAAGGCGTCGCTGGAGGGCGGCTATGCCTGGCTGGCGGGACGCTGGCAGAGCCGCAGCGGAACGGAGAACCGCCTGTTCCTTGAACCGCACGCGCAGGCCGTCTGGTCCGGCATCCGGGCGGATGACCACACCGAGGCGGGCGGCACCCGCGTGCAGGGGACGGGAAACGACGGCGTCACCACCCGTCTCGGATTGAGAACTTACCTGAACGGGAAAAGCCGGGCGGACCGGCGGACCGTGCGCGAGTTCCAGCCGTTCGTGGAGGTGAACTGGCTGCACAACACACAGGTGTACGGTGTGCGCATGAATGAAGAAACGGATGATGTGCGGGGTAGCCGGAACGTGGCCGAGCTGAAAACGGGTGTGGAGGGGCGTCTGTCGAGGAGCCTGTCGGGCGCCCTGGTGTTCACGCAGCAGGCCGGAGGCGGTGGCTACCGCGACAGTCAGGGCTCGCTGCAGGTAAGCTACCGGTTCTGAGATATCATCCCGTCGCGGGCGGCAGGTCAGCTTTCCAGGGCAGCAGATCGCGCAGCCGGTTCACCGGCCAGTCCTGGATGTGGCCGATGACGTAACGCAGCCACGCCTCCGGCTCCACGCCGTTCAGCCGGCAGGTGCCGATCAGCGAGTACAGAACCGCTGCCCGCTCCCCACCTGCGTCTGAACCGGCGAACAGCCAGTTCTTCCGGCCCAGGGCGACGCACCGCAGCGCGTTTTCCGCGATGTTGTTGTCGATTTCCGCCCAGCCATTGCTGCAGTACAGGTTCAGCGCCTCCCACTGTTTCAGCATGTAGGCGAACGCCTTTGCCGTATCCGAGTGGCGCGAGAGCACCGTCATCTGCGCCTGTATCCAGTCGTACAGCGACTGCATCAGCGGCACGGTCTGCGCTTTCCGGACCGCCAGCCGTTCCTCTGCCGGGCTTCCGCGTATCTCCGCCTCGATGGCATACAGTTCGCCGATGCGCCTGAGCGCTTCGGTGGTGATACCGGTCGGCGTGCGGGCATGAACGTCGTGGATTTTCCGCCGGGCGTGGGCCATGCAGGCCGCTTCCGTGATGCGGTCGTCTTTGTACAGGGCGTTGTAGCCCCCGTAGGCATCCGCCTGCAGGATGCCGCTGTACCTGGCGAGATGCTGCTGTGGATGAACGCCCTTACGGTCCGGCGAGTAAGCGAACCAGACCGCCGCCGGCAGCTGCGAACCGGCGTTGCGGTCATCCCGTACGTACACCCACAGCCGGGCAGTCCGGGTTTTGCCGCTGCCCGGCTCCTGAACCGGCACCGGGATATCGTCGGTGTGCACCTTACCCGGCATCAGCACGTACTGACGCAGCAGCTTATACAGTGGCTCCAGCAGTTCGCTCACCGCGCCGGACCAGCGCCCCAGCGTGGCACGACTCAGCTCCACGCCCTGACGGCGGTATATCTCCGACTGACGATAGTGAGGCGTGTGCTCCGCGAACTTCGCCGTGACGATGCGCGCCAGCAGCCCGGGGCCCGCGTAGCTGCGCTCTATGGGTTTTGACGGCATGGGGGCCTGAACGATGTGGTCGCACCTGCGGCAGGCCAGCTTCGGCCGCTGCGTCTCGATGACCTTAAAGGCGCTGCTGATGAGCTCCAGCTGTTCCGACACGTCGCAGCCCAGCGCGCTGAGCTCGCCGCCGCAGGCCGGACAGGCGGTTTCTGTCGGTGGCAGCATGCGGATTTCACGGTGAAGCGAGGCAGGCAACGGTTTGCGGGCGGAAGACTGGCGCAGCGGCGGCGGAAGTACCGGGTCATGCTGTTCACCCAGGACCTCTGCCATCTCCTCCTGCAGGGCGCTGATGCGCTCCTCTGCCTGACGCACCTGACGCTGCGTTTTCTCCCGCAGCTTTTCGGAGCTTTTGCCGAACTGCATCCGCTGCAGCTTCGCGACCAGCGCTTTCAGCCGACTGATTTCGCTGGCGTACGCCGCCACCCGTTGTGACAGGAGGCGGTTGTTTTCGGCCATCTGCTCAAGGCTTCGCTTCTGTGTGTCCAGCAGCGCCCTGAGGCGGGCATTTTCTGCAGAAAGTGAGCGTTCCATGCGCTCACATTACGCCGGTTCAGATGCGCAGGCCAGGAGGATTTATCCGCTGCGGATGCTTCCAGTTAATGCCTTCCAGCAGCATGGCCAGCTGGGCCTGCGTCAGGTGCACCCTGCCGTCCCGATTCACCGGCCAGACGAAACGCCCCCGCTCAAGGCGCTTCGTAAAAAGACAAAGACCATCGGGGTCTGCCCAGAGGACCTTAACCATATCGCCGCGCCGGCCCCGGAAGATGAACAGGTGGCCGCTGAAAGGGTCGGCACGTAGCGTGTTCTGCACCTTTGCGGCCAGACCGTTGAAGCTGCAGCGCATGTCCGTCACGCCGGCAACCAGCCAGATGCGTGCGCCTGCCGGAAAGCTAATCATACCTCACTCCCACGGATTGCACTGACCAGCGCCCGCAGCAGCTCCGGTGTCACGGGGCCGGTCAGGCTCAGGGTGCCGCCAGGCAGCGTCAGCTTACAGCTGATAACGGGGGGCGAATCCGGTGTGCCGCCGTTCTGCCTGGCCGGAACAGGAAAAGGCTCAACCGTGACGGGTATCATCCCGGCGCGCGTGGCAGGATCCAGCAGGCCCTGACGGTGCAGGTTGCGCCAGTTAAATACCAGATTGTCATTGACCCCATGCTCCCGGGTCAGCTTTGCCACGCAGGCGTCCGGCTGCAGGCTCAACTCTGCCATACGGATTTTGAACTCCAGCGGCCAGTCCGGACGCCGCTTTTTTACGGGCAGGTTCGTTTCCAGATTGAAGGCGTAGAGCTCCTCCTCAAGCCGTTCAGGCGTGTAGTCCTCGGGCAGCGGCCAGTTAATACCCGTACGGCGAAAACGCTTGAACATTTTATGCGTAGCGGAAGTGCTGACTTTCAGTTGCTCAGCGATTTCACGGTAGGTCAGGGCGTCGTTAAACCGCAGGCTGAGTGCAGTAATGATCCAGGGTCGACTGGTGTAAGGCGTGTTTCTGTCCACGGTAGTGTCCATGTTCGCGAAAGTGTCCATGGTAGGAAACACGGGAAGAAATGGAAGACGGTATAAACGTGACGCTTACGCATATCCCGGCCGGAACCCTGTGGATAACGTCATGCCGGCAGCGAAAGCCACCACACGGGAGAGGATGGTTAATAAACGACCGCCATCAGCGCCCGCACCTTACTCACGTTCTCCGCCAGGCCGGTCACACGCAGCCTGTTTGCACACCAGTTCGGCATGATTTGCTCCTCAGTCAGTGGTTGCTCGGCCTCACCTGCGCCGTGCCGCCACAACAGCCGGGCGAAAAGCGGAGCAGTCAGGGGCGGACGCGCAAGCCGCACGCGCCGCCGGAGCGGACTGAATGTCCCGCGCACGGCGGGGAACGGGTGAGCAGTTGTGTTTAATGTCAATCAAGGAGAGTGTTTGAATACGTGAAGAGATTACAGGTGATGAGTCTCCGCTATGAGCTGTGAGTTCAACCGATGGATGCAACACACTTATTAAACCGCTCTGCGGGTGATTCGTAGTCTGGCGTTTTTCTCGGCCTCTCGTTGAGCTGTCTGGCAACACTGTTTAGTCTTTGTTGGCTGTGAACCGATAAGTCAGTTCCTTTTGGAAAATACTGTCTGAGTAATCTGTTTGTATTTTCATTTGAGCCGCGTTGCCAGGGGGATTGAGGATCGCAGAAATAAATCTGTATGTCTGTCTCTATAGTAAACCGGGTGTGGCTGGTCATTTCAGCGCCTCGATCCCATGTTAGTGTTTTATAAAGCTCAACAGGTAACTCCCGTGCTTGTCTGATGAGTGCAGATATAACAGTTATGGTCTTGTTGTCCCTGACTTTGGCCAGCATAACAAAACGGGAATGACGCTCTACGAGGGTGACGATATAGGAGTTTTTCGAGCCCTGGATCAGATCACCTTCCCAGTGACTAGGTATGGCACTGTCTGCGACTTCCGGTGGCCTTTCGCTGACAGGTATCGCATTCGGGATTTTCCCTAATCCTTTCCCTTTAAGCGATGATGTTCTGGATCTACGCACGACTCTTCCGCTTCTGAGGCATTGCTGCAGCTCTTTTTTTAATGCTCCCCGGGTTTGTATAAAAAGCGTTTTATAAATCGTTTCATGTGACACATGCATTTACTGATTATCCGGATAACAGCGTTTCAGCCAACCGGCGATTTGCTCCGGCGACCAGTCCTGATGCATCTTTTCTGCAATGATTTTACACAACGTGGGGCTTTCAATTAGCTTACAAGGTTTTGGTCTCAGTGCACTTTCCCACGCATCAGTATCCGCTTTTGCTGCCCGGTATTGTTTTGCACCTCCGTGCCTCTTAATCTCGCGGCTAATCGTTGGGGGGGGCTCTTGATAATTTGTCAGCGATGTCCCTGATGCTGATTTTTGCTGCCAGCGATCTGGATATTTACTCTCTTTCATCAAGAGAAAGAGCTTACGGATGCCGCTTTCGGACGGGGAACACTATCACCGGCTTTCCCGGGCAGCAGATCGCGCAGCCTGTCCCGCGGATTCATGACCGGCTTACGTGACGGGCCGCGCTTTAATTTTTTCAGCTTCAGTCACAGGGGGCCAGCAGCTTGCCCGTGGCTTGTCCTGAAGGCTGCACCCGCCCACGTTTCAGCCTCGCGCAGGTCCGCAAACCAGGCGCTGCCGTCGTCGTGGCGGCCCAGGCACTCCCTGAGCTTAAGCCGGATGTAGCACAGCTCCGCGGGACCGGCTGTGTCGCCGCAGATGCAGAGTATAAATGCCCGCAGCATGCTGCATTCGGTGAAGCCGTACCGCTCCAGCCGGGCTGCCAGGTCCTTAGTGTTGAACGGGCGTACGGTCCGTCCGGTATTCGTGTCTTTCCTCATCAGCGTCTCTGTTTTCTCCCGTTACGCCGGCAGAGTCCGCGCGGTGGCGCCCCTGCCGGCCGTTAAAAAGGTCAGGCTGATGCGTTAAGGATTATAGATGGCGCCCGTCGCGCTGATGACGTAGCTGCCCGCTTTGGGTAGTGTTAATGATGATACAGCGTTAACGGTATAATCAAAATTACTGACAGATTGCTTACTGAAAATGTAATCCCCGTCTGACGTTTCGATATAATCAGTGTCATTTGATGTGGGATATACACGATATTCCAGTTTGTAGTCATGGTCGTTTGTATGGCCTGTCGCATACGTTACAAAACTCTTATTACCAGGTGCGGCATCTTTTATGGCAAGTTGTGCCGTTACCCCGGTCTCTTTGATTTTCAGGTTACCGTTTGCAAGCAGACCAGAGGCCAGTGTTGGTTTGTCTGCACCCCCTTTAAGTCCTTCCACAGGTGTCAGGGTGTTTTCCAGCGTTATCGGCTGGTTCAGCGTCACGGTGGCGGTGGTGGCGGTCTTGTTGTCGATGGTGCCGGTAGTCACCAGGCTAGCCATGGCCATCTGGCTGAAACAGCCGGTGACGACAAGGGCGGTCAGTAAACGCATTTTCATAGTGTTTTCCTCTTTGGTTTTGTATTTCCGTGCCGGCAGGATTGCCGGCCTCAGTCTGTTGTGGCCGCGCTCAGCGCCACGGCCCACGTGTCGGCGGCGGCGTTCTGGTCGCCGTCGGCCTCAATGCGGAACGCAACGCTGCGCTCCGCGTTAACCGTTATCATTCCGCCTTCCGGCGGCGGCCCCGGCTGCCATCCCTCTCCGCTCAGGCGCACCCGCAGGGTGTTACCGGCATGCCGCTGCCCGGTCAGTTCGCAGCGGGCTGAGCTGCCACCCGCGGCACGTGCGGCGCACCACAGCCGGAAGCCGCCATGCGGCGCGTTGCTGCTGACGCGACCCCGCATCAGCAGCGTGCCGTCCCTGACCGGCCCGGCATGCAGGCCGGGGGTGGCGGTCAGCTGAAGCACAGGGCCGGCCTGAGCGGCTCCCGCTGCGGTCAGCAGCAGTCCCGTCAGGGCAAAATGCCAGCGCCGGGCGCTGGCGGTTACGTTATTCATGTTCTTCTCCTTGTTCTGCAACCCGGCGACAAACCGCGCTGAAGGTGTAAAGGCTGGCCGGTCCCTTTTCTCCGGGCAGCCGGTAGTCCGCCTGACAGCGCTCGCTGCCCGCGCGGACCATCAGGCGGCCCGCGGGCGGCAGGCCGGTAAGAAAGGCCTGCCCGCTGCCGTCAGCAAGGCCCGCGCTGCCAGCCTGTCCTGCCACGCTCACCTGCGCCCCGAACGGCACGGGTGTGCCGTTCGGGTGCTGAAGCGTGACCAGCGCCCGGGCACCGGTCCGCGTCCGGAAGGCCGCCATCACGATTGCACCGGCCGCCGGCACCACTCTCACGTCGGTCTGCGGCACGTCTGCATCGTCCGGCAGAGTGGTGGGGTCCAGGCTCACCGTGTTGTCCTGATAGTCCGCCAGCCCGGACACGGCGGTGTAGCCTCGCCAGTCTGTACTGACTCCCGGCCACCCGCCCACGGCCACATCAGCGGCACCAGGAGCACTCACAAGCGCCACCGTGTCCGACAGCGGCTGGCTGAACGTCACTCCGTGCCGGTGAGCAATCATGCCGCCCGCCACGCTGACATCTGCCTGCCGGTCCGACGCGCCGTAGCTGTAGCCGGCAGCCGCCGTCCCGTAGGTTCCGGCCCACCCCGCGTGCAGGCTGCCACTCGCCGGGCCTGACCCGCTGCCGGGGCGGTAGCTTTCCCGCACACTCCAGTCCAGCTGGTCTTTCACCGCCCGGCCACTCAGCGCCACTTCCTGTGCCTGTGCGCCCTGATGAGGGGCTGTCAGGCTCCAGCTGGCGCTGGTGCTCTGGCCGAGCGGTACGCTCAGCCACACGCTCAGCAGGCTGTCCCGGCAGCCGGTCCCGGTACGGCTCTGCTGCCAGCTGAGCGAAACGGACGCACCGTACAGCGACGCGCTCCAGCTGGCACCGTAACCGTAGTCTGGTCGGCTGCCGCCCCGCCAGTCCGTGCGGGTGACGTTCAGACCCAGTCCGCCCGCCGCGCCCAGCGTCTGGCTTACCTGCAGCATGCTGCGACCGCGCACGGACCGCTGTGCATATCCCACAGGGCTGTAACCGTCGCGTCGCCAGCGGTCCAGGGTGTCAGTCATTGACCGGTACCCGGGTGAGGTGTACTGCACGCTTGACAGGACAATCCCCGTCGTATCACCCAGTTGGCTGTTGTAGCGCACCCGCCAGGCAGTGCCGGCACTTGTCCCGTCGTGCGGGGTACGGGCACGAGCCGTAGTGGCGTCAGCCGAGACGGCGCCCCAGCGCCCCAGCGAGCTGCCGAGTCCCAGCGATGCCCCGCTGTAGTCTGCTGCCCCCTGCAGTCCGCCATAGAGAGTCAGCCCCCGGGGCAGCCCATACATCAGGGTGGCCTGCACCAACGGTGCCGGCGCAACCCCCGCCTCCGTCGGGCGATAGCGGCCTGCGGCCACGCTGTACCTGAGGTATCCTTCGTGCAACGCCACGGCTGGCGTCTGCCACGGAACCGTAAAGAACTGGTTGTGTCCGTCCGCCTCATACACCGTGACCTGCAGGTCGTCTCCGCCCTGTCCCGCAGGCAAATCCTCAATACTGAAAGGCCCGGGCGCGACCTGTAGCATCTTCAGCAGATAGCCGTGCTGGCGTATCTCAATCCTGGCCCGTGTGCGCGCCACGCCCCTCACCACCGGCGTGTAGCCGCGCTCGTTCGCCGGTATCATGGTCTCGTCGGTGGCAAGCATCGCGCCGCTGAACGGCACGCCGTCAAGCACATCGGCGGAGGTGGTGCGCTCACCGAGCGTCAGGCGGCTCTTGATTTTCACGAACCCGCGCTCTGCCCAGGCGTAGGAACGCTGCCAGCGTTCACCGTTCTTCCAGCTCAGACTGCTGCGCACGCGCCACGGGCCGGCATTGATGCCAGGCTGTATCTGTGCCCATGAGGTCTCCGCCGGACCGCCGGGCTGGCCGTCCGTGCGTGAGGCGGCGGCGCTGTAGTTCATCCTGAAGGCGGTGATGCCGTTGTCCCACAGCGCCTCCGGTGCAAGACCGCCGTAGTGGGGACGCAGGGCGGCCTGCGGAATGTCCAGCCTGAGTTGCAGTGCCGCCACGTCCGCCTTCACCTGCGCCTGCGGTATGGCCGACAGGCGGGCGCACGCTTTTCCGCCTTCCGCCAGCGCAGGCCAGGCCGCCGTGTTGACGCCCCAGCGCAGCAACTGCGCCACGCTCAGACAGGGCTGCAGGCTGTCTCCCGATGGCGCTTTCACCAGTCGCAGCGTGATGTCCTGACTGTCAACCTGTTCGCCGTTAAGCAGAACGTCCATCCGGTACGTGCCCGGCTGCTGCAGACCCTCTTCGAACAACGACAGATCCGCGTTTTTCGCCGCGCCGCTCAGTAGCGAAGCGTCAAAGTGATACTGCTGCGCGGCGGCACCTGAGGTGAAGCACGCTACCGGCAGGGCCGCGATGAAAGCTGTACGACGCACACGTCCCCCCCGGCTTTTCACGTTAATTCGGATAAATCAGTCAACTGCGGCCTCGAACTGGCGGCTCTCACCACCAAGATCGTTAATGACGCTCCACTTTACGGCCCCGGCCGCGCCCGCTGGCAGCGGCAGCGTCACGCTCCCCTGAGGAGGGACATAAGTCAGATCACCGACCTCTTTCCCCCCCACGCTCACCGCCTTCAGGTTCATATAAAATGGCGTCGGGTTGCTGACCCTTAACACCTTACCCGTGCGCGCCCAGGTAAGTGCGCCCGCCACCTCTTCCGAGCTGCCCTTCAGGCCGGACGGCCTGAAAATCAGCTTGTCACACATGCTGACGGCCATGTTCACGGTCACTGACACGTTTGCTGCGTGACCGGACGCGTCGCCCGACGGCGGCAGCGCCTTCACACACAACCAGTACAGGCTCTCCCGCGTCTGCGGAAGACTGCCCCCGGTGCGGATAATGCGCAGCCGGCTCTGCTGGTTCGCTTCAATGCGGAACAGCGGCGGCGTGACCAGGAAGGGAGCCGGTGTTTTGCGATCCTCGCCGGTTACCGTGGACTGGACCAGCATGGGGCGGCTCTGTGGGTTTGATACCGAAAGCTGCGCGCCGGCCGCACCTTCCGGGTAGATGACCCGCGTGGTCCCGAGCGTCACACTAAAGGTGTTCGTGCTCGTTGCTGGCCGCATTTCCACCGCTGTTGCAGAGAAGCACTGGGTAAACAAGGCCCCGGCGAGCAGGGCTGTGGTGATGAGTGAGTTGTTCATGAGATGTTCCCGTTATATTCACGCCGTCAGGTAAAACGCAGGTTGACGTCTGCCTGAAAGGAATAAGCGCGGCGGCCTGTCAACTGAGGTCTTAATTCAGGGCGCGAATCATACTGTCGGGAGGGGGGAAGGAAAACCCGTCTGTAGTTAAGACATCGTTAACTTTCGGGAAAGGCACAAGCGCACAGAGCGGGAAGGGGGCGATACATCTTGCCCGTGGTCTGAGTACCTGTCAGCTGCACCGCAGGCAACCATTTTTAGCGCCCCCTTCCGCCTTTGATCTGTGCTTTCATAAGGTGGCAGCCGGTCTCTCACCACAGGCGTCGGGGCTTGAAAACAAAGAGTTCTTCTTTAAGCTATCCTGTTATTCCATAGGCCCCATGACAGACGTGATGAAAAACACATCAGTTCTGTTTCTTGTACATACTGATTAAGGAACCATGATGGATAAAGATAATAACCGTGGTATGCGGGACTGGCTTATCTTCATCCGCACGGCAGAAGCCGGAAGCATTTCAGAGGCTGCCCGGCAGTTGAATATAAGTACCGCTGCCGTCAGCAAGGCCGTCAGTCGCTTTGAGGAGTATCTGGGTGCGGTGTTGTTTAGCCGGACGTCACAGGGAATGAACCTGACCGAAGCGGGCCAGACAACGTTAAAACGTGCTCGGGAGATAACAGAGTCCTTTCATTCGCTGCTTGAGGACATTCGTAACCCGGACAATGAAATAAAGGGGCATATCCGTCTTACGGCACCCGCCATCGTGTGTGAGTTTCTGGCCAATGAATGGGTCTTCGATTATGCGCAGATGCATCCGAAGGTGAAGGTGTTTCTCGACGCACGTGAACGTAGCGATCTTAGCCGGGAATCTCCCGAGCTGGATGACCTGGTATTACGCAGCGGCAGAATTGAAAGTGAAGACCTGGTGCACAGAAAACTGTCTCCCCTGAAGCTTGTGCTGTGTGCCAGTCCCCGTTATCTTGAGCAGCATCCGGCCATTTCTCATCCGCGCGATCTGGAAAATCATCAGCTTCTGGGGATGCACCACCACGGCCTTGCCGGTCCGATCCTGTTTTTCAGTGGCGAAGAGTCCTATGCGCTGGAGCGTGATGCTGATACAGGCATCTCTTCAAACAATCTGTTCGCTATGTTGAATCTTGCGATTCAGGGGCGCGGGATCAGCGTCGCCACGCCCGGTTGGCTGGCTTCCGGTTATTTAGGGCGTGGACAACTTGAAATCATTCTGCCGGAATGGAATATCCCTGACCTCCCGGTATGGCTTATCTGGCGGCAGCGCCCCCGACAGACCCGAATTTTCACCGATTTTTGCAATTATATCGAGAAACGCTGGAATACGCGGCCTCAGCTTCTTACTGATAACCATGCGGCGCCTCAGCTGCAACCCGATTTTCTTGCCCGGCACGACAGCGGAAAACCGTAACTGCACAGTGCGAAAGACGCTGTCGGATTTGCCCTTAAATAGCCGCCGGCTGACGTAGCGCTGATATCCGTGCCGGGGCCCGGTGCCGGTATGAAGCCGGATATAGTTGATAAGCATGACTACGAAAGTAAGGGGCTTATGTAGGCCATGTATTGACGTTTAAATTGCGGTGAGATCGACCTTCCATTGCAGCAATCGCGCAGCCTGCTCACCGGCTGAGTGACCTGCTGCCCTGGAAAGCTGACCTGCCGCCCGCCACGGAATGAAGGCTCAGAACCGGTAGCTTACCTGCAGCGAGCCCTGGCTGTCGCGGAAGCCACCAACTCCGGCCTGCTGCGTGAACACCACGGCGCCCGTCAGGCTATGCGACAGGCGCCCCTCCACACCCGTTTTCAGCTCTGCAATGTTCCGGCTTCCCCGCACAGCATCCGTTTCTTCATTCATGCGCACGCCGTACACCTGTGTGTTGTGCAGCCAGTTCGCTTCCACGAACGGCTGGAACTCGCGCACGGTCCGCTGGTCCGCCTGGCTTTTCCCGTTCAGGTAAGTTCTCAATCCGAGGCGGGTGTTGACCCCGTCGTTTCCCGCCCCCTGTACGCGGGTGCCGCCCGCCTCGGTGTGGTCATCCGCCCGGATGCCGGACCAGACGGCCTGCGCGTGCGGCTCCAGGAATACCCGGTTTTCCATGCCGGCAGCACTCTGCCAGCTTTTCACCTGCCAGGTGTATCCTCCTTCCAGCGACGCTTTCAGCCCCCGGCTGTTGTAACGCTCCACAGGCAGCAGGTCACCTGATACCTCGTTGCGGAACCAGTTGTACTGCGCCCACGTTTCGGCCCATGCGCCGGTCTTTGCCTCTGAGTTCTGGTACCACGTGCCGTACACCCCGGCGCTGTATCCGCTTACGCTGCCTTTCGCATCCCGGCCGGTCAGGCCGTTGCGTACGCTGCTGTCCGCCCGGCCGTAGCCGCCCGTCAGGCCGGCGTGAAGCGCGTCCGTGCCGTTTGTGGAGCCCTGAATAACGTCCCCGCCCAGTTGCAGTACATAGCGGTCAGTCTGCGTGCCGTTCTGGCCGTCCGTCATGGACGCCTGGCCGTGACTGCCCAGATTACGCATCCACAGGCTGGTCGTACGGGCCTCACCCGTTACCGGGTCGGTATAGCGGGTTTCCCCGCTGCGGTCCCGCATCGACAGGTCAAACAGGGTATTCGCCGCCTGAAGGTTAGCCGTGTAGGCCGCCGCCTCGGGACGGTACATGCGGACAGGTTCAGGAGAAGGGGAAGGCCCGGGAGAAGGTGTGGGGGCAGGGATTGATGCGAAGGCAGTGCTGGTCAGGTACCAGCCCGCCGCGTCCGTGCCCGAGACGTTTCCTTTGCGCAGGCTGTAGTCGTAGGCACCCGCCACTACGCGGTTACCCAGCGAGAACACGGCATCAGAGCGCCCGCCCACGCTGATGAGCTGAATGCCGTCCAGCGTCTGCGCACCGCCGCCGTTCTCATTGGTCACGAAGAGGGTGCTGGCGCCGCTTGTGTTGCCCGTCACCACGAGGCGGTCAGTCAGGGAGTCATCGCCGCCCAGCACGCTGCCGAGCGACACCGAGCTGCCTGGCAGCCCGGTGTAGTCACCGTTGACGGTCAGGGTGTTGCCCGCGCTGGTCGGGGTCGGGTTCAGCACGAGGCTCCCTCTGTTTGTGAGGCTGCCGTTTATGACGGAGGAGGCCGTTTTTTCCGTGCTGAAAAGCAGCGTGCCGTTCTGAGACAGGGCGCCATTAAGAATGCTGCCGCTTTCCAGCGTCAGGGTGCCGTTGTTGACCGTGCCGTTAGCGGCGGCCCAGCGGGCCGATGGCGAGAGGGTCAGTGAACTGCCGGAGCTGACGGTAATGTTGTCCACGCTGACGTTATTCGTGGCGGTGAACGCTGCACTGTTATTTACACCGCCCACGGACACGGTGGAGCCGTCACCGGGTGTACCGCTGACGATACCACCAAGCACGGCCCGGTTGCCGGCCAGAATGAGGGTGGCGCCACCCAAGCCGACGTCATCCCTGATGGTGCCGGCATTAAGAATGCCGCCCGTAACCGTACCGGTGTTCGTGAAGCTCCCCAGCGTCCCGGTGTTGCGCACCGCGTACTGGCCGCCTGTGAGGGTTCCCCGGTTATCAATCGCCCCCACGCTGCCGTTATCCTCAATATCCAGCGCCACCTCACCGGCCCTGACGGTGCCTGTATTGGTGAACGCGCCTGAAATGGTGCCGTCAGTGGTGAAGGCAACGGTGTCCGACAGCGTGGTGGTGGTGTTGAGAACGCTGCCGACGGCGGCACCGTTAGCAATCCAGAGTGCGCGTCCGGTACCGGAGAGCGTACTGCCACCGGTGGTTTCCCAGCGATAAACGTTTGCACCGGGTTCAATGAGGTACAGAAAGTGGTTGTACCCCAAAATATTTCGGGCCGGAAGTGTGGCCTCATCATCGTCATTAATTCCGGGCTGAGAGACGGAGTACTGACCGCCCGGCACCCCGGTTATCGTCCCGCTGACCGCTAATCCGTTAAGGCCGAGCAGGTCCGCATCTGGCACAGAGGCACTTTCTGACGTAAACCCGGAAATCCTGGCAGTGTTATCAGAAATGATTGCCGCAAAAGTGTCCGTGTTGGATAAACGGCGAACTTCATTGATGGAGCTCTGATAAATGGGATCAGATTCGCTACTTCCATCATCAACACCTTTAAGAAAAGGAATGAAATCAGGCACCGTTGTTACCCCCGCCTGGGCAGCGAGGTTCAGGGCAAGCAATGAGTATAGATATCGTTTCACTTTTCTGTCCTTAGTGGCTTTGTTACTCTTCAAAATTCCCAAGGCAACGAGAGAAAGTATGTATTCGTCTGAATTGTGAGCAGAAAGTAGATATAAATGAGACTTATTGTGCCAGCCAGAAGCCGTCTGTCATGCCGAAAAACTGCCGCCCGGTAAGGTCAACAAAGGCAAAGTCTAAAGCTAAAGCTAGAGCGCCCCACGCCAATACCCGGATGACGCGAGCATCACTGATTTTGTCATTCACCATCAGTTCTGCCAGAAACATACCCGCAATGAATTCGAAAACAATCGTGTTACTGGCAATTTTAATCCAGCTCTGCCACAAGTGCGAGACAACCATTTCAGGCAACACCTGTGAGGAAAAACTGAAACTGCCGTTGTAAAAGAGCTGAAACCCCACCATAGCAGTCATAAAAATCAGCGCACAGCAACTGCTGCGGTAGCGATAACTGAGACACATGGAAAGGGCAAAAACGGCGTAGAACATGACTTCATAGGACATCGTCGAGGGAGGCCCTGCGGGCTGAAACCAAACGTCGGCACCTGACTGCTGTAATCCTGAAGACCGAAATAAAGGACACATGACATCTGGCTGATTGTCCATTCAGGATACGGTCTATATGTGACGCTTACCCTTGAGCTTTACCGGCGCGCCGCCCTGATGCGCAGCCACCTGAATTAAGATGCCGGAGTGGTCATTTTATGACCACTCCTTTTCCGTTCGCGGGTACTGCTGCCGCGGCGCTTTTATCCACAGGGTTCCGGCCGGTTTATTCACCGTGCTGTGGACAACCGGGAACAAGGAGGTTGCTGCGCGCCGCTTTGCTCCGCCTGTCGGCGGGGGAGGGAAGAAAACCCTGGCCGTGCGGTCTGCGGCCGGTGCCGTGCCTTCACTTTAGCCCGACCGCCTCGTGGTAAAGCGCGCCTCCTTGTATGTTTATTCCAAAATGTAGATGGCGTTATACTCATCTCGTTTTTCTGATGTTGCAGCACGATCGTCTCCATGGGCAGCAAGCCCGAGGGGGAGCAACCTAGCGCAGCATCTTTTTCAGCACTAGCCCGAACAATTGCCCGGAGCACAAAAGCCCGTATCGACAAGGCAGGGAGAACTGAAAAATGAACGACAAATCAACTATCGGTATTGACGTGTCAAAGCATACTTTAGATATCTATATTGATACTAGTAAACGACTCATGCATGTGGAGAACTCCGCTTCCGGCATTATGCAACTACTGAAGGAACTAGAAACCCTTAATGTATCTGGCGTTATTATGGAGGCTACCAGCAGGTATCATTCTCTGGCCGAATCAATGCTTATCGCAGCTCAACTGCCAGTAGCCATAATCAATCCGCGACAAATTAAAAATTTTGCACGGGCAATGGGGAAAGTGGCGAAAAGTGATCCTATTGATGCCAGAATAATCTGTGAATATGGCTGTTGTATGAAACCGGAATTCAGGCCCGTTAAAGATAAAGAACTTCAGGACTTGGCATTGTTACTAACACGTAGACGCCAACTCGTGCAGAACCGAGTAATGGAAGCTGTGAGGCTACAGGAAAAAAGTGGTGAATTTATAGAAAAGAGTATTAAAGAGCATATTGCTTGGCTTGATATTCAAATTGATTCACTTGATAAGGAAGTAAAAATCAAACTAAGTCAAAGTGTTGCGTTATCCTCGAAACGGAAAATACTTGAAAAAGTCAAAGGCATTGGTCCTGTAACCCAGGCTGCTATTCTGAGCTTACTTCCTGAACTCGGACATCTTACACGCAGGCAGATTTCGGCGCTGGTTGGCGTATGTCCCTATGACCGTGATAGCGGACAGCTTCGAGGTAAAAGAGCTATATGGGGCGGTAGGTCAGCCTTGCGTGCAACATTATATATGGCAATGCTTTCTGCGGTGCGGTATAACCCTCAGATTAAGAGTTTCTACACATCGCTTATTGCACGCGGAAAACCCAAAAAACTTGCTATTACAGCCTGCATCAGGAAGTTCATTACTATATTGAATGCTGTGTTCCGTGATCAAAAGGAGTGGATTTGTAACTGAAAAGTGTATTTTTGCTCCACGTAAAGTAGAAAAAAACCTTGGTTCAAAAAAGAATCAGGTAAACTCTTTTTTTTGCGGGAAGCAAATATTGCTTAAAGTCAGTTTTAATAACAGTATCGCCTAGTCCGATTGATTATCGAGTTCCTGTAGGGACTAAAACGGATTTAAATATTCAGATAAATTTCCAAAAAAATGTTATTTTAATTAGAACAGTTAGTTATACAGATTAATACTTGTCAAAAGTATAGTTTCCCGAATCGCATGGTCTTGTTATTGGCAGGGCTACTTAACAATTTTCTGGGCACTCATTACCTCTTATGAAAATCGACTACGTCTATCTGCATCAATACCGAAATTTCGCTGACGCTCATATCAATTTAGCCAAGAACAGCTTGGTGATAGGAAGCAACGATGTTGGGAAAACCAATATGGTTCATGCGTTGAGGCTGTTGCTCGATAAAAGCTTGTCAGAGGCTGATATCGAGCCGACTACACGTGATTTCCATTGTGGACAAAATGGCGTCCAGTCCGATTTCTTTATGATAAGAGTTGCCTTCTCCGAAGTTACTCAAGACGCCGTTCTTTCCCAGCTCAAGGGGTTAGTCAGTGATACGGGCCACTTTTTCTTAGAGTTTCGGGCCTCCAGAGCGAACCATAGCTATGATATCGCTGCAGGACACGCTCTCTCATCAATGGAAGTTATACCTAGTCGCCATTACCTCAAGCACCTCAATCTCAAGTACATCCATTCACAGAGGGACCTTTTGCGGTACATACGATCAGAGAAACGCCATCTTTTGCGCCTTGCGCAGGAGTCAAGAAACGATGATCAAGTGAATGCCGATGCGCTACAGTTACAGACGCTTACTGGTTTATTGGAGTCAGTAAACGCTGGCGTGAAGAATCTGAATTACGTTGCAGAGGCAACCAGGGACCTAAACAATGAATTACAGGCTCTGTCACACCATCATATGGGATATAACGTTTCACTAGATACTGGAGCAATAGGTATCGAGCAGTTTATCGAGCAGTTGGAACTGGGGGCTAGCACCAATGGCTCTCGTGTGATGCTCGGGGGTGACGGCCGAAATAATCAAATCCTTTTGGCGTTGTGGAAAGCTAAGAGTGTGCTAGAGCACGATCAAGACAACGA
Organism: Pantoea allii; assembly: GCF_002307475.1. Lineage (GTDB taxonomy): Bacteria > Pseudomonadota > Gammaproteobacteria > Enterobacterales > Enterobacteriaceae > Pantoea > Pantoea allii. The sequence continues at coordinate 29,561 of NZ_NTMH01000026.1, forward strand.
GGTTGTGATCTATTGTGTTGAAGAGCCTGAAGCACATCTGCATCCTCATCAACAACGCAAACTGGCAAGCTACCTCATTAACTCGTTACCCGGACAGACCATAGTAACTACACATTCTCCGCAAATTGCTGCAAGTTATCATCCCAATTCGATTGTTCGTTTATTGCGTAATAACGGAGTATCTCGAGCGGCAAGTCAGGGCTGCTCTGAATGCATTGATGTTGCATGGACAGGGCTTGGTTATAGAATAAGTATTCTTCCTGCAGAGGCTTTTTTTTCTTCAGCGGTCATGTTAGTTGAGGGGCCTTCGGAAATGTTGTTCTATGCTGCACTCGCCCGCGCTCATGGTTACGACCTTGATCATAGTAATGTGTCAATGTTATCTGTGGATGGTGTTGCGTTCGAGGTTTACAAGAGTGTCTTAAACGCTTTGGAAATTCCATGGGCGCTTCGAACCGACAATGACATATCAGATATCAAGATCGGCCGCCGTGAACAGCAACAGACACTCCGTAATCTCGCAGGAATAAACCGCGCTCTATCGTTAGCTGGTATGCAATCTCGGCCACACTGTTTACCACCATATGATCATGCTGCATCGTTATCCGATGGCACCTGGCAAGAAGTAAGCAGTGCTGTCGCCCCTTATGGCATCTTCATTTCACAAATAGATCTGGAAAATGACATTGCCGCCGAACTGCCGACACTGTTGAATGGATTCAAAGGTCATGACTTAACTCAAGCGATCACCTACTTACAAGGAAAAAAAGCAGTTCGAATGCAGGAGTTTGTTGAGTATTGCGGCACCCAACTTAGGGTAAACATTGATGGGCATCTGCTTAAGCCGTTGCGTTATTGTATGCAAGCTGCAGCGGAGTTTTAATTATGGCTACTTTCACACCAAGTGAAGAACAAAAAAAAGCCATTAATTATAATAGCGATATGGTCATTATTGCCCGTCCTGGTAGCGGGAAAACCAGTGTTCTGTCGTGCAAGGTTCGCAATATGGTGTCTGAGTTGCGCACCTACCAAGGCATCATCGCCATTTCTTTCACGAATAAAGCGAGCGCGGAGTTGGAGCGTCGCTGTAAAGTGGATGCCTTCGACACAAAGGCTTCTTTCTTCGGCACTATAGATGATTTCTGTCTTCGAGAAATCATCTATCCGTTCGCTAGGCAACTTCTGTCTTTAGCCGCAGATGTTAAAACTGCCAAGATAAAGGAACTGCCGGACTCGCTTACCACTATGCTGCCGGTAACGCCGCTTGAGAAAGGTAGCATTACTAACACAGTTTCGTTTCTGCCGTTCATAAAGGCGTCTTTGGCCCAGGGTTTCGTTCCTTTAGAAGCAGTAGGTATGCTGGCTTATTACGTGCTGGAACATTCAATTGCCTGCAAAAAATATCTTAAAGCAAGATACAAAGCGATATGTGTTGATGAATATCAGGACAGTGGGTACTTTCAGCATCAACTATTTCAAACCTTAAAGGAACTTGGTTTGACGGCAGTTGCAGTCGGCGATAGTGACCAATCTATCTATGCATTTGCCAAAAAAGATCCTAAGTATCTATTGGCGCTTACGCACCCAAGTAGCGGCTTCGAACATTTCTCCATCACGACTAATTTCCGCTGTCATCCTTCAATTAATAACTTTGCACTTCGTCTGCTCAACCCAAACCATCCAGTCACGCCGACGAACGACATGCGAGTATTTATTAAGACGATTAATGGTGACCAACGTGCCATAAGTCAATGGTTAGAAAGCGCAATACCTCATCTCATGGAATACTTTAAAATTCCATCAGCGGCAAGAGTAGCTGTTCTGTGTCGACATCAGCATTCGGCAAGAATAATTGCTAATAATCTGAGTTTTTCTCACCAACTTTTAGAAGATAACCCTTTCGAGATAGCCCCAACGATTGAAGCAAATCTTTTTACTGATTTGCTAAAACTGCGTTACGATCCAAAAATGACTGCCGAATCATTGATTGAGCGAGCTTGTAAATTCAACCTAACCTCCAATGAGCGCCGTAAGCTTCGTAGGACAATTTTAAGTTGCCGAACGTGCTTAGATTCCGATCTTACGGTGAAGGTGTTCGCTGCAGCCTCAGATTTAGTGGGACAGCAACTTGCACCAGTAGCTGTGACAGAGCTTGAGGGTATTTGCGCGGATGCCAGCAAGCTTCGCTGGTTCCAACGACCCGGCGATAATGCTGTACAGATTATGACCCTGCACAAAGCGAAAGGGTTAGAATTTGATCTGGTCTTCCATGCCGATCTTTACGATCACGTTCTTCCTTCGCGTATCTATCCACCGGGAACGTATGGACAGGTTATCTTTGAAAACGAAATTCAATGTTTAAATCTGCATTACGTTGGAGTTACCCGTGCTGTTAAAGCTTGTGTGCTGATGACATCTAACTACCGTATCAATGGGCAAAGTAATGTTAAGAATGGTGAACCATCACAGTTCATTGGCAGAAACGGTGCGATTGCTTTACCCATTAATTGGTAGAGCTCGCTGGCTCTGTAAGTTGTTAGTGAGAGGGTTATAAGCCGCCTTGTCCGGGAAACCGGCATAGTCCAGAAGGACAAGGCCACTTTTTTCTAACTGCTTAAGTTCAGTTGGAGACTGAATAATTGTAAAAGCCTCAGTGGCTGCTTCAGTTTAACTGTGAAAAAATGGCTAGCAGAATTTCAGGGCAACAGAGGAATGTTTATGTCGGTTTTTCATGACTGGCTACTTAAGATCGCGGGCGGGAATTACTTCTTTTATATAAAACGTCTTTCTGCCAATGACACCGGCGCAACAGGGGGCCATCAGGTAGGGCTTTATATCCCTTCCGGTATCGTTGAAAAGCTGTTTCCGTCTATAAACAACACCCTTGACCTCAACCCTTCGGTCTTCCTCACTGCTCACGTATCATCTCATGACTGTCCGGACAGTGAGGCTCGGGCAATTTATTACAACAACCGTTATTTTGGAAAAACCCGGAATGAGAAAAGGATTACACGCTGGGGAAGGGGCAGCCCACTTCAGGACCCTGAAAATACAGGGGCCTTGACGCTTCTGGCCTTCAGGCTTGATGAACAAGGTGGGAACAGTACGGCTGTAGACATCTGGGTTTGCGTCAGTCCAGACGAAGAGGACGTTATTGAGACCGCCATCGGTGAAGTGATCCCCGGCACGCTAATATCCGGGCCTGCCGACCAAATTCTGGGTGGCCTGTCGCTGCAGCAAGCGCCAGTTAATTATAAATACATTATCCCGGAAGGCTGGCAGCAGCGCTTTCCCTCTGGGAATGAAATTATTGAGTATGCAGCCGGCCACTATGTTAAGCATTCACTTGATCCGGATGAGCAGCTTATTGACCGCCGGCGTGTCGAATACGACATATTTCTGCTTGTTGAAGAACTCCACGTTCTGGACATCATCCGTAAAGGGTTTGGCTCTGTGGATGAATTCATTGCGTTGGCCAACTCAGTCAGTAATCGTCGTAAATCCCGAGCCGGAAAATCACTGGAACTTCATCTGGAGCATCTTTTCATTGAGCACGGACTGAGACATTTCGCTACGCAGGCAGTCACGGAGGGCAATAAAAAGCCCGACTTTCTGTTCCCCTCCGCCGAGGCTTACCACGACGCGGAGTTTCCTGCAGACAATCTGCGCATGCTGGCCGTCAAAACCACCTGTAAAGACCGCTGGCGCCAGATACTGAATGAAGCTAACAGAATTTCTCCGGTTCACCTGTTTACGCTTCAGGAGGGTGTATCACAGGCACAGTACAGAGAAATGCAGGCGGAAGGGGTTAGGCTGGTCGTGCCGTCGTCCTTACATAAAAAATACCCGGAGGCGGTAAGGGCTGAATTAATGACGCTGGGCGCCTTTATAGCCGAGCTCATAGGGCTTTACGCCGATCTTCCTTGAATAATCTCCCGGCATACCCTGCCGGGAGATTATTCAAATGTTCGCCGCCTTCTAAGCATCGGCAGAAACGGCTTTCAGGATGTAAGGCTCCAGCAGTCTAGCAACCGCTTCAAACACAGGGACCACTACGGAGTTACCGAATTGTCGGTAAGACTGTGTGTCCGACACCGGAATACGAAAAGGTCTGCCGTCGGGCTTCTCGAAGCCCATAAGGCGCGCGCACTCACGCGGTGTCAGCCTACGTGGCCGATGCGCCTGATTTTCTTCGTTCGCGAAATCTGTTTCACCCATAGCCATATCCCAGCCACGATCAATCAGAATTTCAGATCCGTCTTTGTGATAGCGGGCAGAAAGCGTACGGGCAACGCTTTCCCTGTTTTCAGGGTTTACAAGGCCAAAACCGAAGCCGTTCCCCTTAGCCGCGTGCTTTTTGGCGTAGTTGTAAAGGTACTCCCAGAGCTTCGGTGTCAGGATGTATTTGCTGTCTACCACTGGCTCCAATAGCTCGCCAAATGACGGCCGCTGTTCCGGATAAAAACGACTGACATCTTGCAGGGTAAAACCCGGATGAATATTCAGATCGCGGCGGAAACCAACCAGCACAATACGTTCACGGTGCTGAGGCAGGAAATGTTTTCCGTCGATAACTTTAGGATCATTTTTGCCTATGTTATTAGCATCCGAAACTTCATAGCCTAACTCGTCGAGAGTCTCCATGATGACCTTAAAGGTTTTTCCTTTATCATGGCTCTTCAAATTTTTGACGTTTTCTAATACAAAAATGGCCGGCTTTTTTGCCTTTATAATCCGCGCCACGTCAAAGAAAAGTGTTCCCTGAGCCTCACATTCAAAACCATGGGCACGACCTAGCGAGTTTTTCTTACTGACGCCAGCAAGGCTGAATGGCTGGCACGGGAAACCTGCCAGAAGTACATCATGATCCGGTACATGCTCGTCAATATAGGCATAGGCATCAGTTTCTGTTACTTCAGGTTTGTCACTGAGAGTAACTTCGCGAATATCAAGATTAAACTTGTGTGCTTCCTCATCATTAAACCAGTTGGCTTTATAAGTGCGCACCGCTTCTTTATTCCATTCGCTGGTAAAAACGCACTGACCACCAATGGCCTCAAATCCTTTTCTTATACCGCCAATACCAGCAAAAAGGTCAATGAACCTGAATTTATAATCCGGATGATGTGCGGGCGGTTCAGGCAGCATTTTCCGCAGAAGCGCTTCTTCAGCTGACGTCAAGGATTTTGGCGTGCATTTGCCATTAATCCATCGGTTAAGAGTTTCGCGGCTCCACTCGTTTTTGCCGACTTTCCTTAGTAACTCGGCTACGTACTTCTGGTCATAGATTTCAAGTACCTGCTCGATCAATTTTTTATCATTCTCCTGCCGCAGCTTGTCTTCACGTTCTGCTTTCTCAAGCAGATCCTGCGCCAGTAATTCAAATTCAGACATAATGCCTCCAAGGGTCTTATGGGTGAAACTTTATCACTCATCTGACCCAGATGGAAATTTTTTATCTGGATATTTAAACAGTGCCTGCCGTGGCTATTTATGTCGTAGCTCTTAGGCACTTTTATTGTTTGACATCGAACACAACTGCTCCCCCGTTCGCACTCCCTCCGCCGCGCTTACTTCCGTCGCGCTTCCGCTCAGTATTCGCGTCAGCGCCGTGCGTAATCACGTCTCCGCTCGCTTGCGCTGCGGCCTCGTCGTCGCGCTTGACCACTCCGGCTTTTCGTCGGGCTGTCATTCAGGCACGGCACAGGCCGGAACTTTAATCCCCTTTGACTGCGGAGATGTCTGATGAACACACAATTCCACGTTTACCCGCCAGCGTCTGTCCTGGCGGATGCTGAAAGGCTGCATTTTCTTCCTGCGCTGTTTGGCCACGACTTCATGCGTGCAGAAAACAACGTCTACCTCTACGCCGATCGATAACTGGCCAACTATGACGGAGCGGTGTGGGACTTTGTAAGGGTGCCAGGCGTGCCCCACGGCGGCGGCTACATGAAGCCCGCCGGAGAAGAACGCTGGCAGTTTTCCAGCCCCCACGTCTGGACTGACCTTGAAATCAGTTCGGACGCGGCGGGGATCATCATCACGGCGCTGGTACTGAATCACCGCAGCTGGCTCTACGACCGCCACGACGACGAGGAGCTGTGCGCGCACTTCTGCCGTCGCTACCGCCAGCTGACCGCATTTGCACAAATCCATCCCGAAGCCGCCGCGATTTTCTGCGCCCTTGACTGAAACCAACGGGGCGGCGGGGCCGCCCCTCACAGGAGAAAAATTATGTACGGAACCGTTAACGAAGTCTGTGAGCAACTGCGCCAGCGCTACAAATCCGACGAACTCATGACGCTGATTGTCTGGACGAAAGAGGACGTGATCGACGTCCTTGACGATGAAAGCGTGTCGGCTGACGCTGCCGATGAAATTCTCTGCCGCATCGCCAGCGTGGACGCGCAGCATGTATATGGCGTGAGCCAGGACACGTTACAGGCGATTGCCGACATGATGCGTGACGAGAAGGAGCAGGCCCGCGAGGTGACGTTGCCCGCCACCGCCGCAGAAACCGTGGTGAGTCTGGCGTGGGAATTCATGCGGCTTCACGATGCGCAGAGCGGGGAAGAAGGTGCAGCCGCGCGTCTGTATCCGGCTCAGGCCGAAGCGCTTCGTCGTGTCGGGGCCGCGCTTGAGCAGCAGCGCAGTGAAACCGTCAGCATCTGATAATGCGGGGCGGCAGGGCCGCCCCTTTACGGAGGAAAAATCATGTACGGAACCGTAAGCCAGTTGTGTCACCGCCTCAAAACCGAGTTTCAGGGCGAGGAAAAAATCACGCTGATCATCTGGCGTAAAGAGGACGTGGTGAAGGTACTCAGCGAGGAGCACATCACGGAGGAAACCGCCGCCGAAATCGTGTGCGACCTCTCGACATGGGACAGGGATGCACAACACGAGGCGGGCGTGGGGGCCGAAACTCTTCGTGTGATTGCCTGCGGCATCCGCTACGCGGCCACACGGCGTAACCGGCCGGTGACTGTCACCGCGTCCGATCTGGCTGTTCTGGCCGAGGCCGTTGAGCGCTTACTGAATACGGGGGGCGATGACGATCCCAGCGCCATTGAAGAAGCGCTCAGACGGGCTTACCACGCCTTAAATCAGTAACGGCGGCAAGCAGGGCAGGGAGGCCCGCTGCCGGTTTTTGGCGGGCGAAACCCCCTTCGCCTGCGGCGGCGAAACGGCAGGGCGCGCCTGACGGCGCGGCCGCCGTACCGCCTCTGACAAGAGTATTCTTAAGCGTGGCTTTTACCGCCATTTTTTCAGTGTTTTCTGTCGTGATGCGCGAGCGCCTCAGCGGGTTCTGACCGTGTCACACGAAAAAAATGCTGCTACGCCGGGCGTCCTGTCGGCTGTCATGCTTCGCACAGAGCCGGCGCGCCGTCTCTGCCCGGCCCCGTTCCGGGGCAGCGGGTTTCCATCCTGACGCAACACCTCTCGCTTGCAGCAGCCGTTCCGGCTGCGCCGCTCAGTCGCGCCGTATACGTCGCTCCGTGCATCCCGCCACAACACACGGCGGGATGTAAGGGGCAACGCCGTTTCGCAACCGCGCTCAACGCCATTGCGGCGGGTTCCTGCTTTCCTCAGGGGTTGTGTTCGCCCGTCTGAGTCCTTTCGCCGGGGCTGAGACAAGCACAAACCGCCTGGCTGTCCAGGGACGGCTGAAGCCTCTCGCCGGAAAATTTTTTGATGTGGCTAAAAATTTTTCCGCTCGCGCCCGGACACCTGCACCGGCCCGTGCTCGTTACGCCCTTTGCGGCGAACGGCTCTCAAACGGGTGAAGGATACAACCTGGGGACAAAGCAGCAGTTCCCCGCAAAACGTCAGGACCGCGGCCCCGGCAACTCAACGGGTGACGGTTTTTAAGGGCAAAAAAGAGGAGATTTCAGTGGAACAGTCAGCAGTGGTGCGCTTACCGGATGACACCTTTACGCGTGAGGAAGCCAACGCAGTCGCCGCGCAGTACACCAACGTCGCTATTGAGGACGATCAGGTAACGCACTTCCGCCTGGTCGTGCGTAAAGACGGGCAGGTGGTCTGGCGCGCGTGGAATTTTGAGGCAAATGCGGGTTACTGGCTCAACCGTTATATCGGTGAGTACGGCATCCGCAAAACGCAGTAAGCAGTGAAAGGTGCCCTGCCGGAGCACGGACTCCGCAGGGCGTGACAGTCATTAAACGAATGAGGTATCAACGATGTCAGTAACAGATGTTAAAGCAAAAGCAGTCAAAAACACCAGAGCCAAAAAAGTAACCGCTGATGAACAGGCGGCGGTCAGCGCGGCGCTGGAAGCCGCACCACTGGAGCACGCGCCCCTGTCGGCGTTTGTGGTGTCGCCGCTCAATGCGCGTACCATCCCGTATTCTGCTGAGAGCGTGGAGAGCCTGGCGACCACCATTAAGTCGGTCGGCCTGTTGCAGAATCTGGTCGCCCACGCGCTCCCTGACGGGCAACTGGCGGTGGCCGCAGGCGGCAGACGCCTCACCGCCCTGAACCTCCTGTGCTCACAGCAGGTTCTGACGCCCGATCATCCGGTGCCGTTCAAGCGCGTGACCGAAGACATGGCAGCGCTCGTCTCTTACGTCGAAAACGCCCAGCGCAGCGACATGCACGCGGCAGAGCAGATAGCCAGCTTCGGGACGATGGCGGCGCAGGGGAAAACCGTCGAGCAGATTGGCGCGGAGGCGGGTTACAGTACCCGCCACGTCCAGCGCATGCTCAAACTCGCGAACCTCGCGCCGTCACTCCTTAAGCTGCTGGCAGACGATCACCTGACCGTTGAACAGTGTCAGGTGCTCTGCCTGGAGGACGATCAGGAACGTCAGGTGAGCGTCTACGAGTCGGTGAAAGCGGGCTGGCCTGAACTGCCGCTCGCCATGCTGAAAAAGCAGATCACCGACAAAGAAATTTCCGTCACAGATGATCGTTTCCTGTTCGTGGGCCGTGAGGCCTACGAGAACGCAGGCGGCGTGGTACGTGAAGACCTGTTCAGCCAGCAGGACGGCGAAGGAACGGCAGACACCGTTCTGCTGGAAAAACTGACCGTGCAGAAGCTGGAGGCGATGGCGCAGGAAATTCAGGCGCAGGAGGGCTGGAAGTGGAGCATGGGCCGGATGAGATCGCTGTGGCCGCACGGGGATGGTATGGAATACCGCCTGACGGACGCGCCGGAGCCGGTTTACATCAGTGACGAAGAACAGCGCCTGACCGCGCTGTATGAGAAAGGCAACGAGTGCGCGGAGGCCGGCGACGATGACGGCTACAGCGATGCCGAGAGGGAGTGGGAAGCCATTGAAAAAGCCGCGCAGATCCGCGCGTGGACGCCGGAGTTTCGCGCAACGTCAGGCGTTGTGGTGGGCTTTGACGGTTACGGCGATCTCTGCGTACAGCGCGGCGTGATCCGCCTGTCGGATATCGAGACGGTGGAACCGGAAGAAAGCCGCGACACGGAGCAGCCACAGGAGCCGCAGGAGAGCACCGCCGAAACATCCGTTGCCAGTCGCTTTGAGTATCAGTCACCGCCGGATGAGGCCGAGGGGATCAGCCTGCCGCTGCTCACGAAAATGTCCTCCGAGCGCACCCTTGCCGTGCAGGCCGCGCTGATGCAGCAGCAGAAAAAAGCCATTGCCCTGCTGACCTGGCAACTCTGCCGGAGCGTGTTCACTGCCGGTTATTTCCGCAGCAGACCGTTCCGGATCAGCCTGACCGAGTCACATTCCACCCTGACGGGGAATGCCCCTTCCGGCAAGGACGGGGCCGCCTTTCTGGCGCTCACGGTGGAGCGCAAAAGGCTGGAAGCGCTGTTACCGAAGGGCTGGGGTGAAGACCTCACCGCGTTTTTCTCGCTGAACGGCGAAACGCTCATGGCCCTGTTGACCTTCTGTGTCGCCTGCTCGGTGGACGGCGTCCAGACCCGCGAATGCGGCCACACCTCGCGCAGTAACCTGATTGAACTGGAGGCCGCGCTGGGCTTCAACCTGCGCGACTGGTGGAACCCGACAAAAGCCGGATTGTTCGCTGACCTGAAACACGCCCAGATTATCGATGCCCTGAACGAGGCCGGACTCACGGGTGCGGCGCGGGATGCAGAGAAGATGAAGAAGGGCGACGCCGCCGAACTGGCTGAAAACAGAATGCGCGACACGCGCTGGGTGCCTGCCTGGATGAAGGGGCCGGAGCCGGAAAAGGCCACTGACGACGCCGCTGCCAGCGGGGCTGACAGCGACACGGACAACACCGATCCCGCTCACGCGGCCTGACAGGGAGCGCGGCCCTTCGGGGCCGCATGGAGAACATCATGAAAAATACCGGAATGAACAATCTCAGCATGCTGGCGTCAATGCATCCCTGTGAGTTTGAAGAGTGGCGTGAACGGGGCGAGGGCGAAAGGCATGTGCTGACCAGCGCCGTGCTTTCCCTCCTGACCGTGCCGCAGGGCTGGACGGTCAACGGCGAGTACCGGGCTGAATTCGGCGGCCTGTTCCCGGTGCAGTTGCGCTTCGCGCCGCCCGGTGAGGCGTTCTGCCTGTGCGTGTGCAGCCCCGGCGAAGTCGCCGGAGAGTGGCTTGTGCTGATCGCGTCGGCGGATGGCGGCTGCGTGCGCGACGTCCTCCGGCTGACGCCGTTCGACCCGCCGCGCATCAGCGCCCTGGTCGCCGCTGCGGCGCAGGCCTGTCTGCTGGAGTACAGCGTCAACGGCCTGGCTGATTACCTGGTACAGGAGGGCAACGCATGATCCCGAAAAACCGTTCACTGGTGCCGCTGTGCGAGGCGCGGCGCGCGATGCTTCAGGCTGTTGAGTACGTGGAGTGCAGGCGCGAACGTCAGACGCTTCGCGCTGACTTCCCTTATGCGCAGGCGTTCTTCCGCTTCCTGAAGGGCAGCAAGCGCATCACCCTGCGTGAACTGCGCTTCTTCGATCCCGTTCTGCGCGAGGAAGAATTACGCGGCCGCAAACGCGAGTGGCTGCGGGCCGTTGACTGGCTCATCGAAAGCGGGGGCTGCGCCACGCACCCGCTGCCGTCGGACGCGGCCCGCCTGCTCTTTCCGGAAGTCATCTTTCAGTGCGGCGAGCGGCGGCACAGAAAGGCAGAGATGCGCGACGAAAAATACAGCCGCCAGTTTCGCCGCAGGGAGGCGCTGAAGGCGCGGGCGGTTCAGGCGCTGACGGCGCAGGCTGAAATTGAGCTCGCCTTCCAGACGCCTGCCACGGTCGCCAGCTGGGCGTCAAAGTGGTCAGACACAGAGGTGAGCGAGAGCGAACTGGTCAGCCAGTTTTACCGCTGGGCCGATCGCTTTCCCTCGATGGCCGGTTTCCGGTCAGAGGAGGCGGGCGAAGCGGTGCGGGTGCTCGAGCGCTGGATGGTGCCGAACAAGCTCACGCAGGTCAGGGGGGGAGCATGAGCAGAGGCGATTACGTCACCGAACTGAAAACGGCCCGAAGCCAGCGCCGCAAACTTGCCACCATTCGCGCGAAAATAACCGAAATGGTGTCTGAATGGGACGGCCTTTCCGGGCCGCTGGAGACGGGGACGGAGCAGCTTCTTAATGCGCTGGACGAGCACATTAAAGCGCTTGATGAGGACATTGAGTACTGGCGCAGCGGCGGTGATTCGGGCGATGAATGACAGGGACGGGCAGGCTGTTGCCGGAAGGCACAGCAATTGATTGCTGACCCCGCTCAGCCGGGTGGGGTTGTTCAGTGGCTGTGTTAAGGCGGTTTTTTCCGGCCATTTACTTTGTATTTTCATCCTTATCACTGTTCGCCTCGGTTTTTTCTCTCCGTCCATTCTCAAAGCAAACCCCTCTGAAGCATGGCCCCCTCCGGCTCCTGCCCTGGCGGGCAGTCGTCAGCCCCACTCCGTCAGGCGGCGATAAAGCAGCCGCCCGTCTCCGCCGAAACGCAAAGGGCCGCGTTTCGGGCCTCCCGGCTAGGGTCTGATGGCTGAGGTCAAGGGCTGCAACCGGCTGTCGCCGGTGGGTTCACCGGGCGCGGGCGCCCTGTAAGGCCGTCACGCCGTTCCGTCGTGCCGCAGGTGTTCATGCTCATTTCATCCCCGTGCGGCTGTCCTGTTCCGGTTGTTCTGCGCGGAGGGCTGACAGTACCACCGTCAGCTCAGACAAACAGGGGTGAAATGCACTCAGCCAAAAACTTTTCGCATACCCCCGCAAAAACTTTTTGTCTTCGCCCCTGGTTGTCCTCCCTTTGCCGTTGGCACTTTGCCCTTCGCCGCGCCGTACCAACCGAAACAGGGTTTCAGCAACCAGGAGAGGAGAACCAGCATGAACACACACAACGTCAAGGTCAAAACCGCCGCAACCGAAACCACCGAAACGCGGGTTTTACGGACAAACGTCAACGGCCTTCCGTCCGGTGTCGCGCAGACGCTGGCGTTTCTGGGCCATCTGGCAGAGGACGGCATGGAAGAGAGCGAACGTGCGGAACTGCTGCTCGGTTCGCTGTTAAACCTCGCGGAAGCCCTGCGCGATGCCGTTCCGGACTGGTCAGCCCGTCGCCCACGGCTGCCGTTTCCGCTGGTTCGGGCGTGGCTGGCAGCGCGTGACGTTGCCCTGTCGCAGTTCGGTGAAATCGGGCAGGGCGCATGGGAATACGCCCTGAACGACCTGCGCACGGAACTGGACGCGGGCTTTCACTTCTGGCGCGACAACATCTGGTGATTTTTATGCGCCGCACAGGCGGCGTTAACCCCCAACCACTGACAGGGAGAACTCCATGAACCTGATTATCCGTGACGTCCTGACGGGCCTTGATGCCGACAGGCTGAAATGCCGGAATCACCAGGAGGCGGCGTTGATCGCCTCACTGTACGACGGCAGGCGAGACACCGCCGATGAGGAGCGGCTTTACTGGCAGGGCCGCGAGAAAGCCGCGCTGAAAGCGCCCGTGGAAATTGACGTTCACCGCTTTCACGACGCGCTGGGCGTGGCGTATCCGCTGAACTGGTCATGCAGTGAAGACGGGGAGTGTGAAACGTTCATGCTGGCCGAGTTTTACTGCGGACAGGTGACCGACATTTACGCACGTACCGGCGCACGTTACTTCCGGCTGCGGGATTACAGCAGCCTTGACCACGCGCAGATCATGACGCGCGTTAAGGAGGCCTTTGACCTGAGTCAGAAATGAAAAAAGCAGGCCTGAGCCTGCTCTGTCCACGCCGGATGTGTACCCCGCAAAAAGTCGCATCCGGCATCGTAAAACCAACATGGAGAGATAAACCCATGCAATTCGACCCGCAAATCGTGTCACACGCGCAGGCATTTGTAAATGCCCGCCGTAACGGGAAACGCGCCCGCGTTCCGGCTATGCAGGTGAGGCAGTGGCCGTTTTTTATTGCCCTGGTCAACGCTGGCCTCGGCCTCGCGTGATGTAAATCCGGCCGCCCCCTGCGGGGCGGCCGTTTAAGGAGTGGTTTATGTCACAGTTAGATTTTGCCGATTTTTTTAACCAGGCTGAAGACCCTGCGCCCGTGCCGGTTGCCGTTCCCCTGGCGGCTGCGGCTGCGGCCCGCGAGCCGTCACCCGCACACCGCATGATGAGCATCGAGACGGCGCGTAAACAGTTCGTGAGCGTGTTCAGGCACACGGCCCGTCACCTGCGCCGCTGGGACGTTTTCAGCGACTTTATCACGCTGGCGGCGAGTGAACTCGACCTTGCCACGATCCGCGCACCGGAAAGCATGGCGCGCTGCCGCAAAATCTGTGAGCGCTACAGGCCGGATGACATCAGCGATCTTCACCGGCTTTTCGGCCTGATGGTGAGCGCCCTGGAAGCGAAGTTTCATGACTTTCTGGGGGCCATTTTCATGGAGCTGGAGCTGGGCGACGGCAGGCAGGGCCAGTATTTCACGCCGTACTCCGTGCAGTCGCTGATGGCGCGCATGCTCATGCCAGGCGCAGAGGATGCGGTGAGGCGTGAGGGCTTTTTTACGCTGTCAGAGCCGACCTGCGGCGCGGGTGGCATGGTGGTTGCGGTGGCCGAATGCATGCTTGAGGCAGGGCTGAACCCCTCGGAGCAGATGTTTGCCAGTTGTATTGATATTGATCCGGTGGCGGCAGATATGGCGTTTATTCAGCTTTCGCTGCTGGGTATTCCCGCCGAAGTCATCACCGGCAACACGCTGACGTTGAAGTTGAACCGCGTGCGTTACACACCGGTCTATTACGCCAATGACTTCGGGGAACGTCTGAAAACGCAACGCAGAATTAACGCGATGATGGATTTCATGCGCTCCCTGTCAGATGCTGACTGACGGGCCGGTAAACGCGGGCGGGGTTCATCCCTGCCTGCACCGCCGCATAACCCCCGCGCCCCTGCGGGGCAGGGAAGAGGCGGTGCTGACGCACCGCGCATCCCCCGTCGCGTTCTGTACCGCCTCCCACTGATGACCGTTATCACCCTGTTGTTTATATGCCGGTGCCGCTTATGGTGGCCAGTGTGTGGTTGCTGCCTTTACTGAATTAACGTCAACAGCAACAGCCGGAACATGGCCCCCTTCGGCTCCTGCCCTGGCGGGCAGTCGTCAGCCCCACTCCGACAGGCGGCGGAAAAGCAGCCGCCCGTCTCCGCCGAACCGCAAAGGGCCGCGTTTCGGGCCTCCCGGCTAAGGTCTGATGGCTGAGGTCAAGGGCTGCAACCGGCTGTCGCCGG
>NZ_NTMH01000027.1 GCF_002307475.1 Pantoea allii
TTTTCGCCGTACGGGTATTAACTGGCCGCTGCCCGAAGACTACACGCCGGAACGGCTTGATGAGGAGCTTTACGCTTTCAATCTGGAAACGAATCTGCCCGTAAAAAAGCGGCGCCCGGACTGGCCGCTGGAGTTCAAAATCCGCATGGCGGAGCTGAGCCTGCAGCCGGACGCCTGTGTGGCACAGCTGGCCCGGGAGCACGGGGTCAACGATAACCTGGTGTTTAACTGGCGCAACCTGCACCGTCAGGGCCTACTGGACCCCGCCACGCGCGCCGGGATGATCCCCGTCATGGTTGAGCCTTTTCCCGTTCCGGTCAGGCAGAGCAGTGGGGTTCCGGATTCGCCCCCCGTTATCAGCTGTAAGCTGACGCTGCCCGGCGGCACCCTGAGCCTGACCGGCCCCGTGACACCGGACTTGCTGCGGGCGCTGGTCAGTGAGCTCCGTGAGAGTGAGGTATGATTAGCTTTCCGTCAGGCGCGCGCATCTGGCTGGTTGCCGGCGTGACAGACATGCGCTGCAGCTTCAACGGGCTGGCGGCGAAGGTGCAGAACACGCTGCGGGCAGACCCGTTTGGTGGCCATCTGTTTATCTTCAGGGGCAGGCGCGGCGATATGGTGAAAATCCTCTGGGCCGATGCGGACGGCCTGTGCCTGTTCACCAAGCGCCTGGAGCGGGGGCGCTTTGTCTGGCCGGTGAACCGGGACGGCAGGGTGCACCTCACGCAGGCCCAGCTGGCGATGCTGCTGGAAGGTATCAACTGGAAGCATCCGCAGCGGATAAATCCTCCTGGCCTGCGCATCTGAACCGGCGTAATGTGAATGCATGGAACGCTCACTCTCTGCAGAAAACGCCCGGCTCAGGGCGCTGCTGGACACGCAGCAGCGAAGCCTTGAGCAGATGGCCGAATACAACCACCTCCTGTCACAGCGGGTGGCGGCCTACGCCAGCGAAATCAGCCGCCTGAAGGCGCTGGTTGCGAAACTGCAGCGCATGCAGTTCGGCAAAAGCTCCGAAAAGCTGCGTGAGAAAACGGCACGTCAGGTGCGCGAGACTGAGGATCGCATCAGCGCCCTGCAGGAGGAAATGGCGGAGGTCCTGGGTGAGCAGCATGACCCGGCACTCCCGCAGCCGCTGCGCCAGACTTCCGCCCGCAAACCTTTACCGGCCTCGCTTCCCCGTGAAACCCGCACGCTGACTCCGGAAGAAACCACCTGTCCGGCGTGCGGCGGAGAGCTCAGCGCGCTGGGCTGCGACGTGTCGGAACAGCTGGAGCTCATCAGCAGTGCCTTCAGGGTTATCGAAACGCAGCGGCCGAAGCTGGCCTGCCGCAGGTGCGACCACATCGTTCAGGCCCCCATGCCGTCAAAACCCATAGAGCGCAGCTACGCCGGCCCCGGCCTGCTGGCGCGCATTGTCACGGCGAAGTTCGCCGAACACACGCCTCACTACCGACAGTCGGAGATATACAGCCGCCAGGGCGTGGAGCTGAGCCGTGCCACGCTGGGGCGCTGGTCCGGCTCGGTCAGCGAACTGCTGGAGCCGCTGTATGACCTGCTGCGCCAGTACGTACTGATGCCGGGTAAGGTGCACACCGACGATATCCCGGTCCCGGTACAGGAGCCTGGCAGCGGCAAAACGCGCACTGCCCGTCTGTGGGTGTACGTGCGGGATGACCGCAACGCCGGGTCGCATCTGCCGCCGGCGACATGGTTTGCATACTCACCGGACCGGAAAAGTATCCATCCACAACAGCATCTTGCCGGGTACAGCGGCATCCTGCAGGCGGATGCGTACAGTGGCTATAATGCGCTGTACGAAGACGGCCGTATCACCGAAGCGGCCTGTATGGCGCATGCCCGGCGAAAAATCCACGACGTCCATGCCCGCACGCCGACCGGCATCACCACCGAAGCGCTCCGGCGCATCGGTGAGCTGTATGCCATCGAGGCGGAAATAAGGGGCAGCCCGGCAGAGGAACGGCAGGCAGCCAGAGAAGCCAGAAGCATTCCGCTGATGCAGTCGCTGTACGACTGGGTGCAACAACAGATGACAATACTGTCGCGCCACTCCGACACGGCAAAGGCATTCACGTACCTGCTGAAGCAGTGGGACGCGCTGAACCTTTACTGCCGTAACGGATGGGCGGAAATGGACAATAATATCGCGGAAAACGCATTGCGGGGCGTTGCCCTGGGCCGGAAGAACTGGCTGTTTGCCGGTTCAGACAGGGGCGGAGAACGTGCTGCTGTTCTGTACTCACTGATCGGAACCTGCCGGCTGAACGACGTGGATTCCGAAGCGTGGCTGCGCTACGTGCTCAGCCACATTCAGGACTGGCCAGTGAACCGGCTGCGCGATCTGCTGCCGTGGAAGGCCGATTTTACCTCCGCTGTTTTGACCTGACCCGGTTATGGCACAGAGCTGAATTTAATCTGACAGGCTGCTCTGTGCCAGAAGCGGACGTAGCTTTTGAATTCTTCACATTCTAAATGCTCGGTTTTTGTACAACATGCGACATGTTTCAGCCCCCGGCTTAACAACTGGAGTTTGCGGATAGTGCCGTCGATCTCCGTTGCTCGTTGAAGAAGCTGAACGCTATCTAATGCGAGTTTGTTCTCTGCACTAAACATTGCGCCTATTTCATCAAGAGAAAACCCTGCAGCCTGCCCAAGCGCGATTAATTGCAGTTTATTGATAACATTTTCATTGTATTACCTTCTTAGCCCGTTACGGCCAACAGGTTTGATTAGTTCTTTCTTTTCGTAATATCGCAACGCTGACGGGGTAACTCCGGTAAGGTCAGCGATTTCCCTGATATCCAGTTCTTTCATTGTTGACTTAAACCTCACTTTAAGTTGCACACTGATTATTATGTCATTTAAAAGAAGGAGTACGCTTTGGATATCATTATTTTTTTCAAAACTGTCATCACGGGCATTGGCGCAACACTGGTCATGGATTTGTGGTCGTTATGTCAAAAGCTCATTTTAAAAATTCCACCATTGAATTATGCGCTGGTAGGCCGCTGGATTTTATGGCTTCCACAAGGAAAATTCAGGCATCACACCATTTTCAGCGTCACAGATACGTGGGGAGAATCTTACTGGCTGGGTATTCCATTATCTGACCGGGATAATTTTTGCTGTTATCCCGCTTTTGCTTAACGGTAGGGGCTGGCTCCATGAGCCTTCTCTCTCAACGGGTGTGTTGACAGGTTTGTTAACTTTGATTGCTCCGTTCTTAATTTTGCAACCCGCGTTTGGCTTTGGTATCGCAGCCTCCCGTACACCTCGTCCATGGGTGGCGCGTTTGTTAAGCCTGATTACGCACCTTGCGTATGGTATTGGGTTATATGGCATTACCGCTGTTATGGCGTCATCATCATAGCGATATTGAGCAGTTTAAGTGTCAGAACACCCACTTTTATTGACTGGCACTGACCCTATCGCTGTTTTAATAAGCCGGATGAACAGAAAGTTATTAATAGGTGGACAATTTCAATGTCCGCTCCTCGCTCATAGCGGACTCTTTAGGCTCGCTATCGGTTTGTAGTAGTACCGTTGAAAACCTCTTAATAAAATGATTTCAAATGAGCGTATTGGAACAGTCTTTGATTGTTTCAGGAGCGAAACCTTTTCCAGCTGTTCTTAAAATCATAGGCGACAACCCTTCTGGAGACAACTGATGTCAAAATACCTTCTTCCTGTAGCCGGTGCTGTGTGCTTGGCATTGCTCAGCCAGTCCGCACTCGCTGCGGATTTTACCCTGTCCAGTAAAGAGATTGGTTCAGGCCGCTTCGCGAATACTCAGCTACTCAGCGAGTCTTACGGATTCGGCTGTGCCGGAGAGAATAAATCGCCGTCCTTCACGTGGTCAGGTGCACCGGCCGGAACAAAAAGCTTCGCGCTGCAGATCTACGATCGTGATGCACCCACAGGCTTGGGCTGGGTCCACTGGCAAGTAGTGAATATTCCTGCAGATGCAAAATCGATCCCGTCGGACATCGCAAAAGACAATACAGGCCTCCCGGCAGGAACAATCCAGACGCGCACCGACTTTGGTGTGCCCGGATACGGTGGCCCATGCCCGCCAAAGGGCCAGACGCATCGTTATGTGGTCACGCTCACTGCGCTCAAAGTAGATAAAGTGCCCAATATTACCGCTGATTCCACACCGGCCATGGTCGGCTTTATGACCAGGGCAAACTCGCTAGGTGAAGCAAAAATTCGCATCACGCAGGGGCGTTAAAGCCAGTTACGGGTCAGGCTTGCACTAACTGCTCAGTGTTTTTTAACGTTCGAACCTGACCCGGACAAAACCCAAACCGGCTACGAAACCGCGCCGAAAATTTTGAAGGGCTAATATAGCCTACCTCATAGGCTATCTGTATGACTGACAAATCAGTGACCTGCAGTAGCGTCAGGGCCCGGCACATGCGCACATCTGCAATAATTCGCGAAAACGAGCTACTTTCCGCCGAAAGCCTGCGCCTCAGCGTGGCTTCAGACATCCCCAGTTGCCTGGATACATCGTTGATATTCCATGCATATGACATATCCGAAGACACGAGCCTTCGGATTTTATTTCCGATTCCGCTCCGTTGAAAATCTCCGAAGTAGATGCCGTATTCATCCAGCCAGCTGAGCATCTCCCGCATGCGGGCTATAGCAATAGATTCAGGAATGTCTGCTGAATCCGTAAATATCTCTCTGGTATGATAAAAAGCGCGGCGGAAGCTTTCACTGGCCCCCCCTAATTTATGCACCTCGGTGACAGGAGCGGCATTGCAGTTTGTACAGGTATAACCTGTGACAATACTGATGTTGAAGCTGAGCCAGTCAGCCTCGTAACTACCGTCTATTGTCGGTATATTGGTGATATCGAATGACTCACCCCCACCCACAATGACCGCTTCTCCGGCATTGATGACCAGTTCCTTCCCCGCCGCGCATATGCATTTACTCCCCTGACGAACCAGTATGACAGTGGGTTCATCAATAATAATATTGCGCGCAAGCAGCGGCTGAACCTGATGAACGTGCGCGGTGCTGCCGATTCCGGCCCTGACTATGATACTCCTTTCTGCCATCCTGCCTCCCGTCAAGAGACCGACTAACTGCCAGTCTCATCATCTGTCAGATTGCTGGGTTAGCGCTTCAGGGTCTGATTCTGATAGCCCAGTTTTTCCACGTGAATACGTATGCTATCGCCCTCTTTGAGCCACACCGGTTCGGGTTTCATGCCAAGACTAACGCCAGCGGGTGTTCCCGTGGCAATCACGTCTCCCGGGAGCAACGTCATATAGTGACTGACATAGGAGACTATCTCGGCGACGCTGAAGATCATCTGAGAAGTATGGCTGAACTGCCGCCTTTCACCGTTAACTTCCAGCCAGATAGACAGGTTCTGCGGATCACAGACTTCATCCCGGGTGACGATATACGGACCCATCGGACCAAATGTGTCGCAGCTTTTAGCCTTGTCCCACTGCGATGACTGAAACTGAAATCCGCGGTCAGACACATCATTCACAATGCAGTAGCCGGCAACGTACTCCAGCGCATTCTCCTGGCTGACCTGCTTTGCCTTGGTGGCTATCACAATCCCAAGCTCAGCTTCCCAGTCGAGTTTGGTTGAGTGCGGAGGAATAATGATGTCGTCGTCAGGACCATTGATACAGCTTGGTGCCTTGAAAAACACAACCGGCTCATCAGGTATAGGAAGGTTGGCCTCCAGAGCGTGGTCACGATAGTTCAGGCCGATAGCCACAAACTTAGAGACCGTACTGAGCGGTGGCCCGAGGCGCGGGTTGCCCGGAACAATGGGAAGGCGTAGAACATCCTCCTCGCTGTTGAATGCGTTAAGCACAGTCGTCAGCGTCCCGGGTGTCACATCGCTGACAATGCCGGATAAATCGCGTAGCTGAAGGTTACTGTCAAAGACACCGGGCTTTTCAAAGCCAGCATCACCATATCGACAAATTTTCATACAGACCTCATTGCGGGTTCAGAGGGGATAACTGTAAATAGCCCAAGGGAGTTGCACCTTGTTCTCTCCACCGGAGAGCATCGGGATACGGTTGAGTTGCGTGGACGGAAAATTAACACGGTTATCTGGACCAACGGAGAGGGCGATAGGCCAGATAATCCGATCATCCCGCACCAGAGGTGTAATTACCCCGGCGGGATTCATCACAGATGACACCGTTATTTTCAGCATCGGTAAGGTAGATATTGCCGGCTTTGTCGCGACACATGCCAGCAACCCAGATACCCACTTCCTGATAAACTGATATACTGGCTGCAATTTCGTCTTCACCGCAGGAAAATCAGTGATGAGATCGAAGTCAACCCTGAAGATGCGCGCGCCAAAAAGACACATGAACAGCAGCGTCTGGTTATCCTGGTGAATTTCCAGCAAGTCGTTATGGATATACATGGGCTGCCCGTTCTGAAACGTCACTCTGCGCCCTTCAATAACTGGAACGTCTGCGGTGCGGCAGCGCATCAGCGGATGGCCAGCCAAGATCCTTCGGTAAGAATTATCGCGAAGGTCAATGACATAAAACGAGCCTTCGCGTGACTCGGTCATAATGGCGTAATGGCGCCAGAAGCGAATGTGGACAAGCCGGGTGCCGGAATGGGCATCTTCAGGCCTAAACACAATCGTCCTTCTGGTTTCGCCGGTCTCAATGTCCAGCTCAATGAGTTTTACAACCCCTTCAATGGCATTGCTAAAATCAGGCGCCGCGGCATCAAGTACCCAAAGACTTCCCTTCCCGTCACTGAAAATGCTGTTTACGTCCACAAAGTGTTTCAGCGGATCGCCTCGTCCGTCCCATTCATTCCACGCATTGTCAGGAAAGGGCTCCCAGCTGCGGTCTTTCAGTATTTCCACCACGCCTGGCGTGGGACCGCTCCACCAAGGCATGCTTGCAAACAAGCGCCCGCATTCCGTTGTCATTACGCCATTTCACAAATATTTATCTGAGGTAGAGACCTCTTGAATGTGAGCCGTCATAATATGCCAGAAAGATGATTAAACACTACAAAATATATTTTCTTTCATAAAATCTATTTTGTAAATGATAATTTATTACCCTCGAAGGAAACAGTGACGCTATGAACGAAAGCCTCGCATCCAGAGACAGTCTGACTCAGACGACTTACTCCCGCCTGCGCGACGCCCTACTTTCATGCCAGCTCGTCCCGGGAGCGCGTGTTAACACTAAAGAGCTTGCCGAAGCGCTGGATACCAACGTAGGTGCTATCCGCGAAGCGCTCTCCCGCCTGACGTCAGAAAATCTGGTGATCGCAGAGCCGCAGAAGGGGTTCCGCGTCACGCCCGTCTCTCTTGCAGACCTGCTTGACCTGACTGCAACCCGAAAGCTTATCGAGTGCGAATGCCTTAGCGAATCTCTCGCACATGGAGATGTGAACTGGGAGGGAGAGATCCTGTCAGCCTTTCATCTTCTGGCTCGTTACGGCAACGGCGATGACGAATGGCCCGGAACGCCTGAATGGAATCGCCGCCATAACCGGTTTCACGATGCCCTGACGTCAGCCTGCCCAAACACCTGGCTGCTTCGTATGCAACGCATGCTTTTTATCCAGAATGAACGCTACCGCATCCTTTCCGTCAATATGACACGCGGTGAGAGAGATCTTAACGCCGAGCACAAGGCGTTAATGGAGGCTGCGCTCAGCAGAGATACAGAACAGATAAAACGGCTTATGCAGGAACACATTCAGAAAACGACCGACGTTGTGATAAAGCTGTTCGATGAACACGGTATGCTGATGCTTCACGGATAACTGAGTGATACGGGACAGGGTTTGCACGTTTCTGGCGGGTGAACCCTGCCGAATTCATCCAGACTCATAAGGTTTGTTAAAAAAGGAACCCTTATAAAAAAGAAATACCTCTCTGGATGCCTGTTTGCGTTGTTTGCCATTAATGGCTGGGCTGCACAATCTTATGTATTGGATGATGTCCGCCTTATCGACGGTTTGGGAAAGCCATCGCAGGAACACATGCGCGTTGTTGTTGACGGGCAGTACATCAGTGCGGTCGGCCCTGCCTCCTTTGTGGCTATTCCCAAAGATGGCGAAGTAAAAAACTACGTGGGAAAATCCGTTTTACCCGGATTAATCTCCGATCATGTCCACCTGGCTCAGTATCAGGCCGCTACTCCTTACCCGGATGCATATACCCGCGAAACAGCCCCTGATGTTTCCAACTGAGGTGGGGGAGAATAACTTCTTCTGCTACGGACGCACGCCGTGGGGCAGCGTCATTGAACTGATTTCTTTGCCTTCAAAGCTGCCGTATGAAGACCATACCTCTCTGCGCCGATGGAAGCCCTGAGTGTAAACGGGTGCGCCAGTGCAGGCGTACCCGTAAATACTGAAGGTCCGCTTCTCGCTCATAGCGGACCTTCAAGTACACTGGTCTGTTTCGTACCAGAAGCAGAAAAATGCTTTTCTGTAGGATTAATAAATGACAGTCATTTGCCGGTTATATTCTTACTAATCTTCTGATAATTATCTTAAATGTGCTATGTCTTTGATTAAGCAATGAGCCCTACTGTTTGAGGCGTTATTCACAATCAGTCTCAATCACGCTTTTCTTACCCAGCACTGCAACAGCCATTCCTGAAGCGACTATCCCAATAAAAATCGTAATCATTAACAGTGATAATGACAGCGATGTAACAGTCAGAAGGGCACTCGCAAATATCACACCCATGGCATTGGAGGTTCGCAGTAAGGCGAAGACCTCGGCTTTCAAATGCGGAGGAGACATTTCATCAAGTACAAGCGAAAAATGTGTTCCAAGTGGGGCAATGACAGAGCCAATACACATCACACCCACAATGGTTGTAATGACGGAGAAATTAACAGTAACCATCAAAGTCCCTAGCATCATCAGGCACAGGTGTAAAAGTACTGTACCAGGTGCAGACATCCGGTTGCGGATACTGACCCAGACTCCTCCCATGACAGAGGCAAGGCACAAGGGAACGGTGAAAAAAATGGCATAAAATGGCTCATACCGAAAGTTCAGGGCTAACGCCACAGCACCTATCTCAACGGCGGCGACGGTTGACTCAGCTGCAGTAGAGCATATAAGCACCAAAGCAACCGGTCTTGTCAGTGCTCTTTGCCTGGTTTTAACCACGGCAGGTGAGCTCCGGATATTAAGCCGGGGAATGAGAACAACGGGAAGTATACCCAGAGCGGTAATGACAAGCAGAGAAAACACCGGGGAGATGCTTCCCAGTCCTGATGCGGCCACGGGAGCCAGAACAAAAACCATCTCATTCAGAGTCGCTGCCATACCCAGCCCACGTGGTAAACGGTTTGCGTTAACCACGTGGTTTAGTATCACCCTTAAATATCCCTGAGCTGCACCATTTACCAGTCCGGCCAGGCTGGCAAGTATGACTAATACCGTAAAAGGCAATTTATACCATGATGCCAGTACTATGCAGAGTAAAGCCACAGAACGAGTCAGCGTCAGTAGCTGGAAGTAAGTGACCGAGTTAAAGCGGTTCCCCAGGCGTGTGAACGGGATCACGCCAATAACCTGAGCAATCGTCATGGCAAGGATCATCGCTGCCCCGCCTCTGCTGTCGCCTGTGATACTGAGTGCAAGCAATGAGAATGCAATGGGGCCTGCAGCCTGTGGAAAACTCAGGAAAGCTGATGAAAGAAGCCATCTGATGAACGACCTGGACTTTTCCCATTCAGGAGTAGCAGATGATTTATGAAGTTCACGGGAAGGCTTTTTGCTGATATTCATTAATCGTTTTACCGAAATTAGCGCCTGTGATTTCTGTAACCTGGCGGTGACAGAACGGGCTATGGGCCGTATCTGATTGCCGGACATACACTGTGCAAAACACTTCTAACCTTAATCTGTGAAACATGTAAAAAAACAGCTTGGTTAAGAAGTTACATTCATACTGCCCGTGCGGTACTGCTTTACTCCAGAAAGGTCATTTCGGGCAACCTGTTTTCAAACCTTTATCATGGATACCGGCTCTAACGTGTACCTGTGGCAGCCGTACGCGCAGGTAAAATACCAGCCAGCTTTACCAACCAGATACAGTATACGTGTTGCCCATCACACAGCAGTAAGATAAGCATTCCAGTAAATACCAAACGAGCATAAAAAAGTGTACTCTTTTGATTAAACTCAGGGGCAACAGGTTAACCTTTGTGATATTTCCTTTCGATTAAAACGGAATTAGCCATGCCTAAACGTATAAAAAATAGCCGCTGGTCAGGTTATGACCCCCGCTATATCTATTCTCTGGTCGTTCGCCGTTATTTTGTTGAGATGAAGACCAAAACAGAAATTGCCGAAGAGCTTGAGATCTCACGATTCAAGGCCGCGCGCCTGATCGATGAGGCGATCGAACAGGAATACGTTAAGTTCCTTTTTCCCAAACAGCAGATGCTTGATGAAGAAGTGGCCCATAATATCTGCGAGAAATACGGCCTGCAAAAAGCCGTCGTGCTTTCTGTATCAGAATCCTGGAACAGCCAGGAAGAACTAAATGAGAAGCTGGGTGGTATCACAGCCAGCTATCTGGGCAATTACCTGACCGGGGGTATGAAGGTGGGTATTGCCTGGGGGCGAGTTCTGTCCAGTACCGTGAGTCAGCTGACCAGCCTCCCTGCTTTAGATATTGTACAGCTTTCAGGCGTACATCCGGGTATTGAATTCAGTCAGGGTCCGATAGACCTGATACACCGGCTGGCAGCTATCTCTCAGGGAAAGGCACATCCTATGTATGTCCCCATGTGGGTTGATGATGAAAGTCTGGCAGAAAAGCTGGCCAGCGATCCTGCAGTGGTTGACACCCAGCAGTATTATTCATGCCTGGACGTCGTTATTACTGGTATTGGCGCGTGGAAAACCGGCTCGTCCAGCCTGTGCGACATTTTTCCCGAAGAATGGCAGACACCACTTTTCCGTGACGACATTGCAGCTGATGTTTGCATCACACTCGTCAACAGCAAAGGGGAGATCCTTGACAGCCCGATAAGCCGGCTGGGATTCGGTATTTCCACAGAGCAACTGCGAAGCGTGAAAACAGTGATTGGCGTGGCGGGAGGAGAACAGAAGTATGAAGGTATCGTAGCCTCTCTTAAATCAGGCCTTCTTGATGTGCTGATCACCGACTTTGATACAGCTGTAAAGCTGGTCAACTCCTGATAAGTCAGGAAAAAACCGGTCTCTCTTTCAATACGGGGCGCTGCAGGCGCCCCTCTTTTTGAAATTTCACGACACAGCGACAGTGGCTCAACTTCGCGAAAAGCCCATACAGTCAGCTTTCCGCGCATTACGCCTGCAGTTGTCAGGACGTCCGCTCAATTATCCCTCTATGATTCCAAGCGCTTCCGCAAAGATACCTTACGAAACAGCAGATCAGCCGTAACAGTTATATTCCTTTTTAATTCAGTTATTTGAGATAAATAGATGGTCATATAGCATTCAGCCATAAGCTCATGTGAGCATTTTATATTTAGCTCAATTGTTTATTACTGTGATCGACCTATAACTTTTGCTCTCTATTTGTTACCGCAAAACACCGGCATGCTATAAATGCTCATATGTATATATTTTAATGCTCACTTGAGCACTAATGAGTTGCCGGGAGAAGTTATGAATTCAGTACTTATCAGCGTCACCGATGGCGCCGACTTCAAAAGCTATGACGAGGTGCTGCAGCATATTCATGAACGGCAGAATGCTGCGGGGATAGTGAAGGGTACTTATCTGGAGGCACTACGCGAGCGTGAAGCCATGTACCCGACGGGTATTTTGCTTGATGGCTATTCTGTGGCGATCCCGCACTGTGACAGCACGCATGCCAACACACCTTCCGTTTACATTATTCGTCTGCCTGAGCCCGTTGAGGTCGGTCAGGCTGATGGCGATGATAAATTACCGGTACGACTTGTCATCAATTTAGTGGTAACCAACCCGTCTAATCAGTTGCAGCTGTTGAAATCCCTGTTCAGCAAGCTGCAGGACAAAGGTTTCTATCAGAATCTCCTGGAACTGCCGTCTGAAAAAGCTGAAGCATTATTTATTTCAGAAATCATGCAATAACCTTACCGGAGCAAAATTATGATTACTATTCTTGTCGCCTGCGGAAGCGGAGTCGCCACCTCAACACTTGCTGCTGATGAGGTTAAATCTGTTTGTGCTGAATACGGAATCTCTCAGTACAAAATAAATAAATGCAGCATGTCAGAACTGCCTTCAGAATTGCAGCATGCCGACGTTGTTTTAACAACGAATAATTATAAAGGTGATATGGGCAAGCCTCACATGAGTGTCGCGGGTTTTATCACCGGCATTAATGAAGGCGTGTTGCGAAAAAAACTTGGTGAATTACTAACTGATCTGACCCGGAAATAATAACAGATTAAGAGGGTGTCAGGATGGAAATGTTAAAAAGCATAATGCTGACGATAACAGGTATGGGTGCTACCGCTATCCTGCCACTTGTCATCTTTATTTTAGGCCTGGTTTTCCGCATGAAAGTCGGAGCGGCCATCAAATCAGGCATTACCGTCGGTATCGGCTTTATCGGACTGGGTCTGGTTGTTAACCTGCTGAGCACCTCCCTGCAGCCTGCCATCGCCTATTATTCGAAAATTGGCAGCGGGTTTACCGTTGCTGATATTGGATGGCCCGCAGTAGGCGCAGCGGCATGGGTTGCACCATTTGCGGCTCTGGTTGTGCCTGTCGGCATCATTCTTAACCTGCTCCTTGTTCGCCTGAAGTTAACCAGAACGCTGAACGTGGATATCTGGAATTA
Source organism: Pantoea allii (assembly GCF_002307475.1). Classification (GTDB taxonomy): domain Bacteria; phylum Pseudomonadota; class Gammaproteobacteria; order Enterobacterales; family Enterobacteriaceae; genus Pantoea; species Pantoea allii. The sequence goes on from NZ_NTMH01000027.1 coordinate 12,846, forward strand.
TATGCATTTCCTCGTTCCTGGTGCGCTGGCTTACTTCGTGTTTGACAGTTTCTTTATCGGTTTTGGCGTAGCCGTGGCTCTGAGCGTCATCGCGCTGTTTATCGGTGATTTAATAGCTCCCCGCTGGCAGAAATACTACGGTCTGGAAGGAACGACCTGCACCACCATGATCCACATTGGCTGGACATTACCTTTTGCGCTGCTGGTCAATAAAATTATCGACGTCATTCCTGGCCTGAACAGACTCGACCTCGACCTAGAAAGCGTGCAGAAACGACTGGGAGTATTTGGTGAGCCCGCCATTATTGGCGTCATGGTCGGGTGCCTGCTCGGGATCCTGACCCGTCAGCCCGTGACAACTATTGTGCCCATGGCAATGGGTGTTGCCGCAGTCATGGTACTGCTGCCCAAAGTTGTGGGCGTGCTGATGGAAGGTCTGTCTCCGATTGGCAAAAGCGCCAAAGAAATTATGCAGAAGCAAATGGGCAAGGACGCAGAGTTGAACATTGGTATGGACTGTGCGCTGGCGCTGGGCGATCCGGCCACCGTTACCGTTACCGTTATCACCATTCCGCTGACCATGCTCTGCGCACTGGTATTTCCGGGCATCATGATTTTTCCCATCGGTGTGCTGATGTCGATCATCTATATGACAACTATGACCGTGATGGCCAGTAACGGAAACGTCATCCGCGCCGTTATCTCCACCTTACTGTTCAGCATTGTTGTTATGTATTTAGGCGGCTATGTGGCGCCAGGCGCAACGCAGTTCCTGCACGGTGCCGGCGTGGGTTTACAGGGGCAGGGCACTGACTTTGTACTGACCGGCCCGTGGGAAGTACTGACGTACTGGCTGAGCACGGTATTCCACTGATTTGAACAATGAGGTTTACTTACCATGGCACAGATTTTACCGTCAATTTTCGGGGCAAATATCCTGCGACTGCAGGATGAGATCCGGTTTCTGGAAAATGAAAATACCGACATACTGCACGTTGATTTAATGGACGGTTCTTATGTCAGTAATATCGCATTTGGTCCGAACCAGATATCCGCAATGAAAAAGGTCAGCAAAATGAAATTTGATGTACATATGATGCTGGCAGATCCGCAAAGACATATTGATGACGTTATCAGTACCGGTGCAGAAATGATTTCCGTACATTATGAATCAACTCCGCACGTGCATTTTATTTTACAGAAGATCCGCCAGGCCGGACGTAAAGCCGGGGTGGTAATTAATCCGGGTACGCCTGAAAACGTACTGACCTATCTGCTGGACGATATCGATTACATTCTCATCATGACCATTAATCCGGGACAGCCAGGCCAGGTCTTTATTGAAAAAAGCCTGGAGAAAATCAGGAATACACGGGAAATGATCGCCGACCGGAATATCCTGATTGAAGTCGATGGCGGCATTAACCTTGCAATAGCAAAAAAAGTCCGGGAAGCCGGTGCGGATTTAATTGTCGTCGGCGGCGCGCTGTTTAATGCGAACCCGGAATCGAGCTACCGGGAATTAAAAGCTGCCATGAACTGATTTAAGCCTTTATCAAAGAAAAGTTGATTGCATAAGCAGTCGTGATTCAGGTCATCCGGCTGGGAACGTCCTTCCTGGTCGTAAAAATTCAGGAGAAAATGCTGATGGGTAATTTTGCAGGAAAGGTTGTGTTTATCACCGGCGGTGCGCACGGTATCGGAAAAGGGATTGCAAAACAGTTCGCGGATCGTGGTGCCCATACCGTCATCGCTGATTACAATGAAGCCAACGGTATCAGAACCGCTGAAGAACTGACGTCCGCCGATGTAAAATCACTTTTCATCAGAACGGATGTATCTGACCCGAAGGCTCTGGTCGATGCGCGTAATAAGGTTTTTGCAGCGTATAGCCGCATCGACGTTCTGGTGCTGAATGCAGGTGTAGCCTTCGCTAACCGGGTCAGTGATATCTCTTTTGAGGAGTGGAATAAGACCCTCTCCATCAATCTGACCGGCTTGTTCAATACCGTTAAGGCTTTTTACGATGATTTTCTCACCAATCAGGGATCAATTGTATACATTTCTTCCGGTTCAGCGCTGTCAGGAACCGGCGGCGGCGTGAGCTATCCGGCGAGCAAAGCAGGCGGGGAGGGGCTTATCCGCGGCCTGGCAAAAGAGCTGGGACCGAGAGGCGTTAACGTTAACGCTATTGCACCCCGCCTGATTGATACCGGCGAAATGATGCGTGTTAACTATCCGACGCAGGCCGATCTGGATGCGGTGCTGGAAAAAATTCCGGTCCGCCGCCTGGGCACCATTGATGACGTGGCAAACCTGGCCATTTTTCTCGCTGATAAATCAAACTCCTACATCCAGGGACAGACCATCCTTATGGATGGCGGCCGTACCATTGCCTGACCGGGAGCTGAAAATGAGCGTACAGGAATACACACGAAGCATCCTCAGTGAATTAGAGCAAAATGCGCAGAAAATTGATGAGGATCAGGCGATGCAGCTGATTGCCCGGATCCGCAGTGCGGGACACATTTTTCTGCAGGGAGCCGGACGCAGCGGAGTTGCAATCAGGGGGTTTGCTAACCGGTTAATGCATCTGGGATTCTCCGTGAGCGTGGTGGGAGACATTTCGTCTCCACGTGCCCGTCCGGGTGACCTGTTGATTATTGGTTCCGGCAGTGGCGAAACCGGCAGCCTTAAAAGCCTCGCGCAAAAGGCTGCTGAAAGTGGCGTCGGTGTGGCGCTGGTGACCATGAAGAAAGACTCGTCAATTGCCAGACTGGCCGGCAGCATACTGGTTTTACCTGGTGCAGTGACAAAGGAAAACGATCACAATCCGGTACCGTTTTCCCAGCCGATGGGCTCTGCATTTGAGCAGCTCTGTTTCATAACTTACGATGCCATTGTGCTTGAGCTGATGGCTCAGCTGGGAGAAACCAGCAAAACCATGGCTGCACGGCACGCTGACCTTGAATGACGTCACAGAGCGCTTCTCCGGAAGCGCTCTGTGCATGGCACACTTTTAAAAGACCGGCAGGTTGCCGAGATTATCGCGTATCGTACTATTCGGATCAGTCGTAAGGTAAATATCCTCTATGACGTGAACATTCGCGCCATAAACCCACTGCCCGTTAACAAGCGTGATCGTCTTAAACGTCGCCTTACTGGCCTTTATCAGCTCGGCAACAAACTGTCGCGAGTTGATGGAGGCGTCTTTATTTCCCTTGCCAGCTTTGATGATTTTAACGTACTGAATGTGCTGCCCTGTACTGTCCCTGCGTATACCCGAGATATAAAAGTCTGCCATGTGACTCTCCTTCGTGGCTACACCGCGTAACCGCGTTCCACAGCCTGATATTTGTTCAGACGGGTGAATTTCAACCATCACACTTATCATTTACAGGGATATATATCGACAGCCTTCTGCTGCCGAAAACGACGTCTGCTCAGCGACCTACTGCGGATCGCATATTCAGGGGTAGAACAGGTGGGGAAGCACAACTGCCAGTCAGGCTGGCAGCCTGACTGGCATCAGGTGCCGGAGGGGATGATTTAAGGTTCAGCGTGTTCCCATGCAGCTTTGCGCAGGTCTGCAGGTTTAAGCTCCTTTGCCGGGACAATCACGCCATCACATTTACCGTGGCGGAATACCGTGATGTTGTCCGCGACGTCCAGCAGTTCCTCTTCCTCGCTCGATACCACGATAACGCAGCAGCCTTTATCCGCCAGCTGATGGATGATGCGGTAGATGTCCGCTTTCGCACCAATATCGACACCTTTAGTTGGTTCATCCAGCAACACCAGGTCCGCGTTTTGCGCAATAACCCGGGCCAGCAGTACCTTTTGCTGATTCCCGCCAGAGAGGGCCTTAATCGGTCCATCCAGCGATCCCCGCGTATTCATTTTGCCCAGCAGTTCTGAGGCAGCCTGCCGCGCCGCGCCGTGACTCACAAAACCACCGGAGCGGAATTTTTTCAGAACCGGCAGCGTCGCGTTAGCATAGCTCGACATCTGGGGAATAAACCCGTCCTTTTTACGCTCCTCGGTCAGGTAGGCAATGCCACGGGAAATGGCCTTTACAGGTGATGAGGGATGATATTCCCTGTGTCCCACCCGGATTTCACCACCGGTGACGGTTTCCAGTCCAAACAGCGTCTGGCACAGGCGCGTACGGCCTGCACCGGCCAGTCCATAGACTCCAAGAATCTCCCCGCGGTACGCTTCAAGGTTCACACCTTTAAGGCGATCCGTATGCAGGTTACTCACCGACAGCCAGGGTTTACCCAGTGCCCCCCGGATCAGGCCGCGGCTGTTTGAGGGAGCCTGATAAGCATTTGCGTCGCCCACGATTGCGTCGATAATGGCGCTCTTGCTCAGCGTTTTTTTACCTTCGTTATAAATCACGCGGCCGCCGCACATCACTGTAGCCTCATCGCAGACGCCCAGCACCTCGTCCAGCTTATGCGATACCAGCACCACGCCAATCTGTTTCTCGCGCGCAATGCGCTGTACGGCCTGCAGCAGCGCGTCTGCCTGCGCACCCTCCAGCGCGGTCGTCGGTTCATCGAGAAAAAGAAAACGTGCGTCACGATCGAGATTAGAGACCACTTCCAGCATCTGCTTGTCCGGATGAGAGAGGTCCCTGACAAGATCGGTCGCGCTGAAATCCAGGTGGTAATCACTCAGCACTTTCTCAGTATGTGCAATCATGCTGACATCATCGGTAAAACCGTTGCGCTTGCGGCGCTCACGCCCGAGGAAAAGGTTCTGCCATACGCTCATACCGGGAATAAGCCGGAGTTCCTGGTAGACGCAGGCAATACCGTGGCTGAGCGCATCACGTGGCGATGCAAGGCGCACCGGCGTAGCACCAATCATCAGCTCCCCGTTATCCGGCATATTGACGCCAGCCAGTATTTTCAGCAGCGTTGATTTACCCGCGCCGTTATGGCCGAGAAGGGCGTGAATTTCACCAGGTTTTACGCTGAAATCCACACCATGAAGGACCAGCACGCCTGAAAAACCGATTTTTATCTGCTTCGCCACATAATTCATAACTGTCTGCCTTTTACTCAGTACGCTGAACCCATAACGGAGGCCGCGTTGTCTTTAGTGACCAGCAGCGGTGGATTGTTGATCATGGCCGGGACCTGTTCACCGCCCAGGCTTTTCCGGACGTTTTCAACCAGTATCTGAGCAAGCTTAACGGGTTCCTGAATCGCACCGGCTTTGAGTATGCTGTTGTCCTGAACGGCTTTAACGCCTTCTTTATCTACAAAAGCATATAATTTCACTTTGTCACTGACGCCCAGCTGCCTGATGGCTGCCAGTGAACCCAGTGCGGAAGGTTCGGTGTCTGAATACACCACGTCAATCTCCGGCCTGCCCTGCAGCATTTCAGTGGTCACTTTCAGAGACGTGGTTTCTTCCACCTTTCCGTTAACCAGCGCAACAAACTTAATATTTTTATTGGACGCGACGGCGGCTTTGAACCCCTCATCACGGGCGTTTGCGGCTATTGAGGTCGGTTCTCCCACTATCCCGACCGTTGCCGGGCTGTTTTCACCGATGTCCTTCAGCAGCTGCTGCCCAATGAGCCTGCCACCTTCCCGCTGATCGGTCTGAACCCCCTGCACCAGGGTGACGTTCTGTTGTTTGAGTCCCTCTGTATCAGGGAGGATATTGATAGCAAATGCCGGGATTTTTGCCTGATTGAGCTGGCTGATAATTGAAACGCATGGCCCGGACGAAACGCAGTTCACCGCAACCGCATCCACTTTCTGCTCAATGAAGTTCTGCACCTGCGACAGCTGTTTGGCATCGTCATTATCAGCAATCGAAATTTTGACGTTCATCCCCTGAGCAGCAGCATTATCCTCAAAGCTTTTTTTCATGGCCACATAATAGGGGTTGGTCAGGTTCGGAAGCGTTACACCAAGTGTTTTTTTGCCAGCGCCTGCGGTGCTTTCCGCATCATCCCGGTTACAGCCGGCAAGCAGGCAGGCCAGCGCAACGATCGTAGCTGTTGCAGTGAGAGTCGTACGCAGTTTCATGTTTATCTCCTGGTAAGGTACAGGTCAGAGGTTAAGAGGCTTTATTGTTGTGTTTTTCGTGGTTTCCTGACTTTGAACCAGGGGATCACGATTTTTCTGGACGTGCGCAGAGTATCGAACGTCACGCCAAACAGGATGATCAGTCCGATAACCAGCGGCTGCCAGTACGCGCTGACGTTCAGTACGTTCATCAGATTGGATATGGCGGCAATCAGCATTGCCCCAATCATCGCGCCGATGAGGCTGCCGGTGCCGCCAAACAAGCTGACGCCGCCCACTACCGCACCCGCGATTGAGAAAAACAGCTCGTCACCACGGCCCGCCGTCGGATATCCGGTCATCAGGCGCGAGCCGTAAATCAGTCCGCCGCATGCCGAGCAGAGTCCGGAGATGGCATAGACCAGCAGGGTTATACGTGGAATGCTGATCCCTGACAGGCGCGCGGCATCTGCGTTGCCGCCGACCGCATAAATATGGGTACCGGTGATGGTCCGCCGCAGGAAGATGACGCCAATAATAATGGCCAACAGCAGGGCTATCACCGGAAACGGAATACCCAGGGGTTTTGACTGACCGATAAGGCTGTAACCGATTTGCGTCACGCGGATCGACTCGGCTCCGGTGATAATCTGCGGAATGGATGCCGCCACGCCCATCATTGCAAACGTCACAATGAAAGGTGGAACGCCGGTACGTTCGATGATCAGCCCATTAACCAGACCGCTCAGGGCCCCCACCGCCAGAACCATGGGTACGGCAAGCTGCCAGGGAATGCCAAATTTTTCCATCAGCAGCGCCGCGACTACGCAGGTCATGGCCACAATTGAGCCACAGGAAAGGTCAATCCCGCCTGTCAGCAGAACAAAAGACTGCCCCAGACACAGGAAACCGATGACCGCGCCGTTAAGAAGTAAAACCATCATGTTGGATACGGTCAGAAAATTAGGCGTGGCGATAAAGCCGCCCAGCATAACCAGTAAAAAAACCACGGCGATCCCCGCTTCAGCAGGCACTTTAAGTGGCTGTCTTGGGGGTTTGATTTTAGCGGGTGTGCTCATTGAACTCATTGCAGCTCTCCTGATAAAGCGTTGGCATAGTTAACGTAAGCATCCAGAACATGGCGCGCATCCTCCCTGGGATCAGCGACTTTCACAAATGGCCTGCACCAGCGTTCGGCCATTTCAGCATTCGTACATCCCAGTACAGCAGCGGCCGCCTGAATGGCTGCCCCGGCGGCGGCCGTTTCTTCCACCGGAGAAACCCAGACCGTTTTGCCCGTCAGGTCAGCAAGGATCTGGCGGTAGGCACGTGACTTCGCCCCGCCGCCGGTGACAACGATGTGCCCGTCATCACTGAAGCCATGCTGTTTCAGGATCAGTCCGCCAGCCAGCAGGCCGCACAGCACGCCTTCCACGGCAGCGCGGGCCATATCTTCTCTGGTTGTGGTGGTGCGTAACCCGCGCATGTGCCCCGTAGCGTCGGGAAGGTTAGGCGTGCGCTCGCCATCCAGCCATGGGACAAGCTGCAGACCGTTGGCGCCGGCAGGTGAACTCAGTGCGAGTGCATCGAATTCGTCAGTGGTAACACCCAGCAGGGTGCGGAATGTATCGGTTACCTTCGCGGAATTCAGCGTGGTAATCATGGGAATGAAGTGATCGGCCGCATCTGCATAGCCGTTGATAATCCCGGTGCTGTCGGCTATTCCCGTCGGGGTTATGCCGTACAGCGTACCGCTCGTGCCGATCGATATGCCGGTATCACCGGATTTCAGGTTCATTCCCAGCGCAGCAGACATATTATCGCCAGTTCCTACGCCTACAACGGCACCAGCAAGGTCTTCCAGACCGGGGATCAGCTTCACCACGCCAGCAGGCTGATGCGAGGGAATGATTGCAGGCCAGAGGGAGAGCCAGTCAATTCGGTTGTTTACCACAGCAGCGAGCTCAGGCTCCCAGCTATTGGTGAAAGGGTTGAAGTAGCCGGTCCCGGATGCACCGCCACGCTCACACACAAAACTGCCGCTGAGGCGATAAACCAGATAGTCAAACGGCAGCATAATGCGATGGCACTTTTCAAGCAGGCCGGGGCAGTGATGTTCGGTCCACGCCAGTTTTGAAATGGTCATCGCCGGTCCGGGCACCGATCCTGTAAGGCGAGCCCACTCTTCAGGGGCAACTTTCCGGCACAACTCGTGTGCCTGGGTAGCAGACTCAGTGTCATTCCAGAGCTTGGCTGGACGCAGTGCCCGGTCATCTTTATCAAGCATGACCAGACCGTGACCCTGCCCTCCGACAGCAAGCCCTGCAATACGGGGCTGCCATGCTTTGAGCTCATCCAGAGCCGAAGTTAACGCGTCCCACCAAGCCTGCGGATCCTGCTCACTGCAGGGGGGCGTCGTCGGCGGATGCGGCTTACGGGCCTGAGCAATCACGTCGCCACTTTCAAGGCTGCGCAGCATAACGGTACAAGACTGAGTCGATGAGTCTATTCCCGCAACAAGGTCCCGCTTCATTGAACTACCCCTGAACAATTTCTGAGAAATGACAGAGCTGAACAAAAGTATCATCAGACTCAAAACAGCTAAGCCGGGATGCTGCATGGCTCAACAATTTTGCTCATATGATCACTTTTGTTTGCTCGTTTGTTAAGTGCAGACAATACCGCTATGAAATCATCCGTCAATTGACGTTATCCGGGAACGTTAAGCAGCTCTCACTTTTATTCCTGATAGTCCTGCCTGCGTTGGACTGATCTCTCCGGTGTAAGCTCCTCCGGTCTGGCGCTGATGAAGAAGCAGATGCCTCCAGGATAGTCAGCACTCTGCCGGAGGGAGGCCGCCGTAAATATTCTGCCAGTACGTATCAGCGTTTCTGATACCCCCCGCTCATTACGCCGCCAGTCATTGAGTGACCCGTCAGGTTCAGATCAGCTTCTGCGGTTAAATCGAAAGTATGATGAATAACTTTTTTTAAAACTGGACAACGGCATTTCAAATGACTAATCTACCTACTAGTAGATAGCTTGCCTATTCTGGCTTTCTCCCACAAACCGTTTACAGGAGTATGTATGTCGCATTCAGCAAAACCTCAGGCTTCCGCTGACGCCATCAGTAACGTTCGTGAGGCCGTTCGCGCAGAGCCTGGCCTTGGTAACATGTCATTCCAGGTAAAAGCGCGTTCACACGGCGGTCTGGCCGTACGTGTGGAAACCGGATCGTCATTTCAGAATGGCAAAGAAGACCGTAGCCGCGTAGGCAAATTCTCGAATATCGGGGACGAACCACCTGGGCTGCTTGGTGCCGACACCGGCATGAGCCCCACCGAATATATTCTGCAGGCGCTGGCCGGGTGTTATACCGCTACTCTGACCCTGATGGCTGCTGAAAAAGGTGTAGATCTGGAAAGTATCGAGCTGGATCTCTATTTCGATATTGATATGAAAGGTTTCCTGGGACTGGATAAAAACGCCCGTAAAGGGGCTAAAGGTATCCGCGTAGACGTACGTCTTGAAAGTAATACGGCGAGCCGTGAACAGCTGGAAGAGCTGGTCAGCCTGCTTCCTGAGGCATCACCTATTCATGACACGCTGGCTAACCCGGTGCCGATTGAGACACGTCTCGTATAAGTCACATCTGTTCTGCCTGTGAAGCTTCATGACCCTGTTCCTCCCGGAGCAGGGTTTTTCTGTGCAGCCAGTTATCTGTTTTACTCAGCACTGTTCTGCATGAAGCTTCAGGCGCATAACAGACTACCGGAGTCGCCTGTTATGCGCCTCGCATCGCGCCAATCAGCGCATCGTCACAAACTCTTCTGCAGCCGTCGGGTGGATCGCTACGGTGTTATCGAAGTCTTTTTTGGTGGCACCCATTTTCAGCGCCACGGCAAAGCCCTGCAGAATCTCATCCATACCAAATCCGATACCGTGAATGCCGACAATCTTCTCATCGGCACCCATACAGACCAGCTTCATACGGCACGGCTGACGATGCTGAGTGACCGCGGTGTACATGGCAGTGAACGACGATTGGTAGACCTTCACCTGATCGTCGCCATACTGTTCGCGCGCCTGCGGTTCGGTCAGCCCCACGGTGCCAATCGGCGGATGGCTGAACACCACGGTCGGCACATTGCTGTAATCCAGATGCTCGTCCGGCTTGTTGTTAAACAGACGCTCAGAGAGACGACGGCCTGCGGCAACCGCAACCGGCGTCAGTTCAACCGCACCGGTGTTGTCGCCCACGGCATAGATGCCTGACACACTGGTGTTCTGGAATTTATCGACTTTGATATAGCCCCTGTCGTCGAGTGCCACGCCTGCGGCTTCAATGTTGAGGTGATCGTTGGCGGGCTCACGGCCAATCGCCCAGACCAGGCAGTCCACGGTACAGTCACTGCCATTTTCCAGCTGCAGCGTCAGGCTGCCATCACTGTTTTTAATCACCGCTTTTGGAATGGATTCGGTGTGCAACGCCGGACCTTCGCTGTTCATCACTTCGACCAGCGTCTCGGTGAGTAGCGGATCGAAGCTGCGCAGCGGCGCCTGCTTACGCACGAACAGGTGAGTTTCTGAACCCAGCGCATTCACAACGCCCGCCAGCTCAACCGCGATATAGCCCGCGCCAACAACTGCGGTGCGCTTCGGCAGCGCATCCAGCTCAAAGAAACCGTCGGAATCAATGCCGTACTCTGCGCCCGGTATCGACGGATGGCTGGGGCGACCGCCGGTGGCAATCAGAATATGATCCGCCGTGATGATCTCACCGTTGACTTCAACGCTGTGCGCATCAACGAAACGGGCGAATCCTTTGATCACTTCAACATTGTTTTTACCCAGCACGTTTTTATACGAAGTGTGGATACGGTCGATATAGGCGCTGCGGTTTTTTACAAGCGTGGCCCAGTCGAAGCGATTCACTGTGGTGTCGAAGCCATAATCCGGTCCGTAGAGATGGATAGCTTCGGCGATTTGCGCGGCGTGCCACATGATTTTTTTCGGTACGCAACCCACGTTCACGCAGGTGCCTCCCAGTTCTTTCGCTTCAATCAGGGCGCATTTCTGGCCATACATAGCCGCACGGTTTATCGAGGCGATACCGCCGCTGCCGCCGCCGATGGTGAGATAATCGAAGTGTCGGTTTGTCATTTTTGTACTCCGGACAGCTCTGCTGTCCTGGTTTCAGGTTGAGGCGGTTAATGCCAGATATATACGAAGCAGCCCTTCGCTCAGAACGGCGCGAGGGCAGGCAAGATTAAGCCGTATGTGGTTATCACCGTTACCGACAAACATGGATCCGTCCTCTACAAGAACACCCGCTTTTTCTGCAAAAAAGTGGGAAGTGAATTTCGGTTCGTCCTGAGCAGAAAGCGGCGCCAGGTCAATCCAGGCAAGATAGGTGCCTTCAGGAATGCTGTAGCGGACGCGGGGAAGATGTTTTTTCAGCCACTCACTCAGGAAAAGAAAATTTCCGTCAATATAGCGTTTTACCTGAAGCAGCCACTCATCACACTGCGACCAGGCCGCAATGTTAGCCGCCAGGCTTAGCGGGGAAACGAATTCATCGTGCAGGCGAAGCCAGGCAGCCCTGACGCCAGGATCAGGGATCATGATGTTGGCCAGCAGGTTACCTGCAAGGTTAAACGTTTTGCTGGAAGACATGCAGGTAATGATTTTCTGACTGTGGGGAAAAAGGGAAGCCGCAGGCGTGTGTGAAATGCCAATGCGCGTCAGGTCACAGTGAATTTCATCTGAAATGATCCAGACGTCGTTTTCCAGACAGATTTCGGTCATCCTGCGAAGCTCATGAGGATGCCAGACACGCCCCGTGGGATTATGCGGATTACACAGGAAAAACGCTTTTATCCTCAACGTATTATCCTGCACAAGATTCTGCATCGCATCAAAATCAACCGTCATATACCCGCTATTGCTTTTCAGCGGGCAGCTGATCACACGACGGTCGCTGTATTCCCCGGCTTTCTTAAAGGGGGCATACGAGGGTGTGAGGATCAGGATACTTTCATCCTGACGTGTCAGTAATGGAACCAGCCGGTACAGCGCGGGTATCACCCCGGGTGACAGCACAATACTCTCGCGCGGAAAACGATAGCCATAGTGCCTTTCGCACCAGTTTTCAAAGCTCAGAAGATACCCGGGGTGGTAAGCTTTAGTATAACCAATTATTTTCTGGCTGAGCCGCGCACGGATAGCCTCCAGTACCTCCGGAGGCGTGGAAAACGCCATATCCGCTACCCACAGATTAATAAAGCCACCGGGCGGCTCTGATGGTATGTCGCCTTGGCAGTCGCCGAACATATATTCACGCCAGCCCTCGGCGGTCAGACTGTCTGTTCCCGATCGTTCAATAAGCCCGTCAAAATCGTATTGCATGAAGATATCCGGTATATCCGAAATAACAATCACGGCCCGACGACCGTCAGACAGACCAGCTGCAGGGAGTCCGGGCAATGCAAAGCACCCGGATTGAGATTACCAACCTACTAGTTGGTAAATCAAGTCTTTCTGATCTTTTACTTTGCCGGGCTGCTGCCACTGCTTTCGGACCGCGAAAAACCAATTACTATACCAATCCCGCTGAGCACGGCCCCCGCAGACAGAACCATTTTCAGGCTCAGTGATTCACCGGTAAATAACACGCCGCCGAGCATGGCGAGACAGGGTACGCTCAGCTGAACCGTACTCGCGGTCACGGCATCCAGATGCGGCAGAAGTGAATACCAGAGAACGTAGGCGCCGGCTGATGCAACTGCACCCGCCATTACGGCCAGAACAATGCCAGTGCCGTCAGCATGCATACCGCTGCTGATAAAAGGAGAAACAAGAAGCGCCAGGGACGCGGCAATCAGGAAGTTACCGGCAGTAGACGCTGTGGCTTCAGGCATTTTTTTGCCGGCAAGGGTATAGGTCGCCCAGGCAAGCCCTGCCAGCGCCATGATCAGCGCACTGCCCGGCATCGGCGCTGTGGTACCGGGTAACAGCAGCATCAGTAATCCGCAGGACGCTATAAGAAGGCCTGCGGCTCTTCCCGGGGAAAGCCTGTCTCCGTGAAAAAGGCCGTAAATAACCATGGCCAGCTGGACAACACCAAACAGCAGTAATGCACCGGCACCGGTATCCAGATGAATATAAGCAATCGCAAAACACATGGCATATACCACGAGACTGAACCCATTGTTCAGGGACAGTGAGCCTTTTCCGTCCTTCCGGAGCAGGAAAAAAGGCAGCAGAACGACAGCACCGCTTAACAGTCTGAGATCGGTAAAGGTCACCGGATCAATGTGGTTGCCACGCAGCGCCACGCGGCAAATGACGGAGTTGGCCGCAAAGGCAATCATGGCAATAATAACCTTCAGTACGATAAATTTTTTGGTCAAAGTGGGTACTCCAAAAAGAAAAACATACACTACCAACCAGTAGATTGGTAATATTCATGCTAACGTTTTGGCTGTCCGGACAGTCCTGAAGTAACTTATTTAAGCCTGAGACGGAAATTAAATAGCGGATCTCGCGCAGCGGTTTCGCTACCGGGAACCGGATAACTTAAGACAGGAGAAAAATGATGAACTTCAGGGCACTGTTTACACACGCAATGGATTACGAGCCTTTTACGCAGGGCGGTGCAGAGAAAGATGTCGGGGCGTTACGTTATTTTGAAGCGCTGGCAGGACAGGCAGAGGATAAAACGCTGTCTGAACGTTTGTCTGCCTTGCAGGGCGGCTACAACATTCTGGTCGTGGCAGAGATGTGGTGCCCGGACTGTCACCGAAACCTGCCAGCCATCAGGGCCGTTGCCCGCGCAGCTCCACACGTTTCTCTTGGCCTGATTACGCGTGAAGACGCGGGCAATGAATTTTCAGCTTTCTTTGGCATTGATAAAATTCACATTCCTTTTGCCGCTGTGCTGAACAGCAACTTCGAACTTCTCGGTAAGTTTATTGAAAGACCGCGTAATGCAAACGATGCGCAGGGAAACATGACCGACCGGTACCGAAAAGGTGAGATGCTCCTGGATACAACCCGGGAAATTGCCGCAGTACTGTTTCGTGCAGAGGAAGCCGCTGCGCATTGTCGCCGCCAGAACAGCTGAGGAAACACGCCGACTGCTTGCCATAAATGGGCATGAAGGATACAATCTACCAACTAGTAGATTGAAGAGTTTAAAAATGACGATTATGACGCGTGAACGGCTGGTTAATGAGGCCGAACACCTGATGCGGGAAAAGGGTTATTCAGCTTTCAGTTATGCTGACCTGTCTAAGCTGATTGGTATCACGAAAGCAAGTATACATCACCACTTCCCGACGAAAGAAATCCTCGGTCAGGAGGTCGTGAAGCAGGCTGTCAGTGATACGGTTAACCAGTTTGATCAGATTGAAGCAGTACATCACAAAGCGGCAGATCAGATTACCGCTTATGTAGCATTATTTGAGGCGAGCTACCGGGCATCACTATTGCCGCTATGCTGCGCGCTTTCAGCTGAAACGGCAAACCTCCCCGAGGCGATTATTGAACAGACCTCCCGGTATTTTGATATGCAGATTACATGGCTGACTGGCGTGGTTAAGCGTGGCACAGATGCAGGTGAGTTTGTTTCTGCCATGCAGCCCGCCGATGTGGCTATGCTGATAATAAACCTCTGCGAAGGCGCCAGCGTGGTGGCCCGAGCGACTGGCCGGTCTGAAGTCTTTAAAACCAGCCTGCGGCACATCCTTCTTACCTTAAACACTACCCCTGAGGAATAACGTTATGTATGACTGGAGCAATTACCGTCAGGAATTAATGCAGCGCCTCGGTGAACTGGGCAAGCTGGCGCCGGATACGATGAAAGGCGTGGTTACTTTGGGCGCTGCAGGCAATAAAACCGACCTGCTGGGTGCAAAGGTCCGGGAACTGATAGCCCTGGCGTGTGCGGTGACAACCCGGTGCGACGGCTGCATTGCGTTTCACGCAGAAGCCGCCATCAAGGCCGGCGCGACGGATGAAGAAATTGCCGAAGCGCTGGGCGTTGCCATCAATCTGAATGCGGGCGCCGCTGCTGTTTATTCAGCCCGTACCCTTGATGCAGTCAGCCAGCTGCGCGGTTAAGGAACATTACCGCCTCCTCAGAAAAGGGCCTTAAGGCCCTTTTTTTATTTCTTCCAGCGCTGCAGCATAAAACGCTGGTGATTTAACGCCAGGTATCCGGCGTACCAGCTGGCCTTCCCTGAAAATCAGTACCGAAGGAAGCCCCCATATTTCATACTTAGTCGTCAGCACTGGTGCCTGATCGACATTCACTTTGCCGACCTGAATACTTTCTTCCAGGCCGTCGGTAAACGCGCTAAAGAATGGCTCACTGCTCTGGCAGGGCGGACACCATAGCGCCGAAAAGCGCACGACAGAAATGCCTTCATACTGTTCAATATCGCGAAAATTATCTTCGTTATAAGCTACTACTTCACGCACGTTAACCCCTCCTGTTTCTGTTCAATGGCCGGGCATCTGTTGTGTCTGCCGCCCATCTGAAACCTTAATGCTGAAAATATTGGTGTAGCCGTAAGCTGCAGTATAATTAATTGCTGTTGACCTATCAACTAGTAGGTTGGTATAGTGCCGAACATAAACCCGGCAGGCCGGAACGTCCGGAGCAAAAAACCGAAGCCCGGCCCCTATAGCCATCATTGATATCGTCAGAGGCGCACTATGAGCAAATTATTCACCCCCTTTAACCTGGCTGGAACAGAGCTGAAAAATCGCGTCGTAATGGCCCCCATGACCCGCACCCGTACCATGAATGACGTTGCCGGAGAGGTGGTTGCCCGTTACTACGCGCAGCGGGCCTCCGCAGGTCTGCTGATTACGGAGGGGCTGCCGGTTTCAGAAGAGGCACGCGGCTATCTCTACACGCCGGGCATTTATACCCGTGAGCACGTAGCCGGCTGGCGCACGGTGACCGATGCGGTACACGCAAAGGGCGGCCGTATCTTCGCCCAGCTGTGGCACGTCGGCCGCATGTCCCATGTTTCATTACGGCAGGGTAATGCCGCCCCGGTGTCATCGGGCACCATTCCGGCAACCAACACCACCGTATTTGCCCTGACAGAATCCGGCGAGCCAGGCCCTGTCGTCCCCAGCACGCCAAGAGCACTGGAAACCGCTGAAATCAGGCGTATTACGGCTGACTTTGTTAAGTCAGCAGAACTGGCAATGGAAGCGGGCTTTGACGGCGTCGAAATTATGGCGGCCAACGGCTTCATCTTTGACCAGTTCCTCAGCACCGCGCTGAACCACCGCACCGATGCTTACGGCGGTACCGTTAAAAACCGTCAGCGCTTTCTGATGGAAACCATTGATGCGGTCTCTTCCGCCATTGGCGGCGAGAAGGTGGGCGTGCGGCTTTCCCCGTTCGGGCGTATTTATGATCTGGCCCCGTATGAGGGGGAGGAAGAGACGTGGGCGGTTCTGGCGATGACGCTTGGAGAACGTGAACTTGCCTATGTTCACCTTTACTACCAGCCGGCTTATATCAATGCACCTGTACCTAAGGGCTTTAAGAATTTCTTCCGTAAGGCTTTTGGCGGCACGCTTATCGGCGCCGGCGGCTTTACACGGGACATTGCCAGCGCTGCTCTCGAAGCTGAGGAACTGGACCTGGTGGCATTTGGCGTGCCCTACATCGCAAACCCTGACCTTGTCGAAAGAATGCAGAACGACTGGCCGCTGGCTGAAAGCGATCGCAGTACCTATTACGGCGTCAGTGGCAATCCTGAAAAGGGATACACCGACTATCCGGCCTGGCAGGATGAACAGAAACGCTAAGACTCCGGCAGTCTTCAGTCGTCACACGAACAGCAGAAATTCAGGAGTAAGCAATGCAAAACCTTAAGCCCGTCATAACCATAGATATCTGGTCCGATCTGGTCTGTCCCTGGTGCTGGATCGCCAAAAAACGCTTTGAGAAAGGCCTCGCAGCGTTTGAACACCGCGACAGCGTGGTCATCCGCCAGCACAGCTTCCGGATTGCCGAAGGCATGCCGGCCATGCCTTTCCGCGATGCGCTCTACAAAAAGCTCGGCGGTCAGAGCAACGCTGAGCTGATGATGAATCAGGTCGATACGGCCGCGAAGTCAGAGGGACTGCGGTACAACTTTGACACCATGCTTTTCGGGGATACCGAAGATGCGCTGACCCTGCTGGCTGCTGCACGACTGGCCGGACTGGGGGAGGTGATGACTGAACGATTCTATCTTGCGGGTACCACCGAAGGGCGCTCCCTCTTTGATCGCGATGAGCTGATAAAGCTGGCCGCCGAATCAGGCATGGCAGCAGAAGCCGCTGCTGAGGCGCTGAATGCCCCGTCGCTTCGTGCTTCGGTAACGGAAGATGAGAGCACTGCCCGATCGATTGGTGTGAGTGGCGTGCCTCTTTTTCTGCTGAATCAGAAATACGCCATAAGCGGCGCTCAGGCATCGGAAAATTTCCTGAGTGCCCTGCGACAGGTCTGGGATGAAAAGCAGGAAGAAATGACCGTGACTGCAGGTCAGGCCTGTGGCGCCGACGGCTGCAGCATCTGATTACCCGACACCTGCCGGCCGTTTACGTGCCGGCGAACACTACCTGTAAATAACGGAGTCACATATGAGCGATTTTTTTAATGGTAAAAAGCTTCTGGTCGTAGGCGGCACCAGTGGTATGGGTCTTGAAACGGCGCGTATGGTGCTGAAAGCAGGCGGCAGCGTGGTCCTGACGGGCAGCAGAAAAGATAAAGCTGACGCCGTTCAGAAAGAACTGAGCCCGCTCGGCCCGGTGTCTGTCATTACGGCAAACCTGATGACAGAAGAAGGGATGAATGCCATTCGTCAGGAAATCAATGCGCATCATCGCGACATCAGCCTGATGGTAAATGCCGCGGGTATCTTTATTCCGAAAAGTTTTACCGAGCACAATGCCGCAGACTACGATAGCTACCTGTCGCTGAACCGCGCCACTTTCTTTATCACGCAGGACGTGGTGAAGAACATGCTGGCCGACAAACGCGAAGGTGCCATTGTGAACGTCGGCTCAATTGGCGCGCAGGCTGCGCTGGGTGATTCTCCGGCTTCTGCCTACTCAATGGCAAAAGCCGGTCTGCATGCGCTGACGCGCAACCTGGCGATTGAACTGGCCAGCGCGGGTATCCGTGTGAATGCCGTTTCTCCGGGTATTGTGCAGACGCCAATCTACGAAGGATTCATGGCAAAAGAAGATATTGCTGAAGCAATGAAAGCGATGAGTGATTTCCATCCGCTGGGCCGCGTCGGCAAACCTGAAGATGTGGCAAATACTATCCTGTTCCTGCTGTCGGACAAGGCAGCCTGGGTGACCGGTGCTATCTGGGACGTGGATGCAGGTATTATGGCCGTACGTCGTTAATTTTGCGCCACGCATGTCAGGCTTTAGGTCTTAAAGCCTGACAGACTGCTCCCCATGGTGAGGTTGTCGTCAGCTGAGATTCTTTTCAGCAGCAGCGGTGATAGTCAGGAGCCTCTAAGTCATCAACAGAAGTTGCTGACAACGTCGTGAGCTAATTTGCGCGAAGCAGGGCGGTTGTGGTATTCGCTGACAGAGCCTGAGGCAGGCGATCTGAAAGCAACCAGGTATGAAGGCGGCATTTTCACCAGGGTGAATACAGACATGCCAGGAATATACCTCCACGCCCCGGTCACGCTATTTCTGAGTGCTTCAGCCCCGTACATCTTTTCATAGCCAGCGTCCGTTTCTTAGTCATAGCAGACCAGAGACTCTGTTCATATTGTCTGCTCTGCGACCACAGTATTCTAATGTTTTGCATTTTGCACTCCTGGATATCATTGGGGAAGCTGATGTCAGGCAGACTCTGCTCATCCTCATAGGGTAATTTCAAACGCAATAGCCCATTTGGTGGGCCAGTGATCTGAAACAGCTGTTCAGGATGTGGTTCCGGCAGAGGATGCCGGGAAATCACGAAAGAAAAGAAATGGAGATTCCACCATGCTAAATATCGTACAGCGCATCCCTGAATTGATTTATTTGCTATTCAAGAATGACGGGTTTAAACACTGGTTTCCTGCGCTTTACCACGGCGGCTGACTAAGCCACCTTGAAGACCGGTATCAACTGCTCTGTCAGGCTTATTGCTGCAGTTACCGCCGCTGACCTTCCCGCCTTTTCTGCCGACCTCAGATGCGCGTACTGCGTCTTGGGCGGAATTACCTTTACCACCACGATGTTTGCTCATAGCTTAATACTCCTGCCAGTCAATATTGCTTCAGGCCTTCGGGGACTTAGCTCATTAGTAAAGCTTATAAATGACATGATCGACGCCGTCTGACGAGTGTACCCTGTTCGGGAAATCCTCTGGCGCCTTCATGCTGCTGCACGTCATACAGAGCACAATCTTTATTAGTTTGTCGGTCACTGAGTAAATTTACCGTACATGATTTATTGCGTAGATAAGCACGGTTAGAATGGCAAATATGATTTATCAGGAGGACAGACTGCAGTGACGCTCACACAAAAATCCGGTCATCTGGCCTGGTGCGCTCTGGCAGCCCTTGCACTTGCACGTCAGGACGGTACCGTTTGTTCCGCTACTCAGGAAAATCTCTTTCTGACACGCTGGCTGGCGACCGCCCTGAAACAGCGTCGCTTTTCCCGTGAGGTGGCTCCCGACATTGAGTGGCTGCTAAAACAGGGGCGCCAATATGGCGTTGCCGCAAAGCTTGCCGGCAAGCTCGACTATCTCTGGCGCTCCTGCACAGGCGAGCTGTCCCAGCAGAATGACCTGTTCCGGCTGACATATGCCTTGGAAACCGCGAAGGATATGCACTGGGCTTACCGGTTGCTCAGCGATCGGGAGTGGTCGGGAAGACATGCCGCTGTCCTGAACGCTGGCGTAAACGGAATTTGTCTGTCCCGGAGCAGCCTGGATGCTGCGTTTGACGATGACGGCCAGCAGCTCACACCGGTGATGGCGCGACTGACCGGGCGCGTGCAGGGGCTGGCAACGCTTCTTAACCGCTGTGGATGGCAGATGGCTATTGATGGGCCTTCCGGGTTTTATGTGCTGACGGCAGAAAAATATGAACTAACGATGGAGCAGTGAGACCCTGGGCGGCTGTACCTGGCGGATCAGCAGTGCGGCCGGAGAGGCCGCTAAATAAGTCAGTGGCGGATCTGCGCCAAGTCGTCTTCAGTCAGTCCGGTCATTTTCATGACGGTATTACGGTCAATACCGTTCTGCAGCATGGTACGGGCAACTTCCAGCTTGCCTTCCAGCATGCCCTCATTTCGGCCTTCCTGCCTGCCTAACTGGATACCCTTCTGGATGCCCTTCTGTTCGAGCTGTTGTGCGATGGTCATAAGTGCGTCTCCGTGTTGCGGCACACGCTGTGCCAGTTCGCGTACAAAGCCTTCGGCGTCGGCTGTTTCGCCTGCCTGTACAATATAGTGTACCAGCGATATCACCTGTGATGAAGACAGATAGCCGGCCAGCAGAATGGGCGCCAGCCGGTCAGTCAGTTCTGCCAGGTCCCGCTGATGAATATGTTTCTGCAGCAGGGTCAGGGCGGCCATGCTGCGATGGCCGGCGATTTCATCATCAGGAATGACGGTAACATCAACCAGCTGGAAAGCGCTGCTGTAGAGTTTGCCAGCCAGCGCCGGATCATCAAACTCATTCAGCCACCGGGTGGAGTAAGGATACGGGCTGCGTTTACCCGTATAGAACAGCACGGGTATCACCAGTGGCAACTTCTTATGGCCCGCCTCAAGGTGGCGCTGCATGGCAGCCACCGCATAACGCATCAGGCGAAAAGCCATGTGTTTATCGGGTGAAGACTGGTGCTCAATGAGCACGTGAACATAACCCTCACCGGCTGTGGTTTTCAGACTGTAGAGCACGTCGCTAAAGTACTGCCTCAGGTCATCCTCGACGAACGAGCCGGATTCCAGCTTTAGCGTACTGAGGTCACAGATAGCACGCAGCTCTGCGGGCAAGTGCAGTTCCATGAAATCACGGGCGACATCCGGGTGAGTCAGAAACTGCCGGAACGTGGCATCGTGAGGAGTTGGTGTGCGGTTTTTCTTCTTCTTCATCAGTCCCGGCTCTGAAAAATAACCGCTGTATGTTACCACAGGCAGAAAACCGTCTGTATTGATGGTGAACAGATCTGCAATGCCTGCAGGTAGCCGTTCGGATTATTTTTAATTTTTTCGGATACACTGCTTCATCGTACGATCTCTAATAATCGAAGCATAATCATTCTTCGTCGCAGTTCGCACAGCCAGATGAGTGATGGAATCATAAATCACCGTCAATACAGCTGGGAGATGTGGCTATCTCTGCCACCATTTAACATAAATTACATATTGCACACTCATGAATGAAGAATCGTCGCCATTACCCTTTGAGAAGATAAGCGTCAGCTCACGTGACGGACTTAACTTAGAAGTTAAGTTCTGTGTCCCGATTGCCATCCGGCATCCTCTAAGAACTAGGTAATCCGTAGGGCGAATGTAAAATACGTTTCACACTGGCAGACAACGGAGATTGAAAGTTTGGGTACTTTACCCCACGAACTGATGCAGATTTCACACAGCGACGTCAGTGGTCATAATCTGACCAATTCGGACGCCGCACGCTATTTTGACTACAAAAGCGCGGTGGCGCTGCGGAACCTGGCCGCCGCCTACGGCACCGACATGCCGTGCTCCCGAAGTGGCCGTGCTGCTCTCTAGGGTGCCCGATCTTCGCAAGCGTCTGTTCATCGATGCGCTGTGGAACACCCGCGGCCGGCTGAACGAAATTCTGCCGCTTACGAAAGAAGACTTTGTGCTGGACGATCCGCTCAGCGGCGCGCCCCTATCATCACCCTTCGTGGTCCTGCGCACGCTCAAACAGCGGAAGCTGGAAGCGGCGGCCCGAAGCCGCCGGCACGGGCGGCCGATCCGTGAGGAGCAGCAGGCGGAGCAACCGAAGCGGAAATCCGGGACAACCCGCCGCGGGCGGTTCCGCTGACCGATCCTGGATTCGTGCAACGCTTAAGTGAATGGTTTGCGACGACGGCCCTGCCTGCGGGTGCGCGGCTCTGGGACATTAAGAGCGAGGACACGTCACGCAGCTGGATAAGTCAGGCCGTGACAGCTGCAGCGCGTGACGGTGTGATGTTTTCCATCCGGCCGGTAACGCCGAATACGTTCCGGGATTCGTTTGCGATGCACCTCGTGCAGCACCAGGTGCCGCAGAAGGTCATTCAGACCCTCATGGACCATAAAGACGCGAAGTCCACCGAGTGGTATACGCGGGTGTTTGCGCTGGAAGTCACCCTTCAGCTCGGGGTGCGGTTCTCCATGAATCCACATGAGGCAAGCCGACTGCTGCTGCCCCGCTGATCTTTGCCTTGATAACACTTACTGTCTGAAGTGGCGGAGAAGGTTTTCCGGTAAAAACCAGATGTGCCCCCGGGCGCGCAAACAGGCCACGCAGAGTCTGTTACGGGTAGCAGGTGGCAACTCATTTCACCGCCGGACTGCGAGCAGCGCCCGGTGCGTTGCACCCGGCACAATACAGACGTCGGTAAACTGACCGGGTTCTTTACTGGCTCCTTTGTTCAGGGAATGGCAGCCATACCTGTGATGTTCCTGATAAAAGAGCTTGATGACTTCATCATCTGCGTGAAGCGTCGCCGCCTCATTCTGGCAGATAATCAGCTTAATCTGCGTCTCATCCATACAGTGCGACTCAATTCTGATGCCGGGATGCTCGCTGATAAAACTGCACACCGACGGCGAGTTGCGCGAGGTTTTACTGAGGATATGCCAGTCGGGTACTAATTTGTCGTACCGCAATTGATTTCAGCAACCGGGAAAAGCTATCCAGGTCCTGACTTACTCCTGCCTCAATAACATGACCGCGGAGGATACAGGAAATGTCAGTAATCAATATGCCTGCTGTCTGTGAAGGGTTCAAAACATGATGCCACGCCTGAAGGCAGGGAACAGAATTTTGTGACGTACAGCAGGTTCCGTATTAGGTTATGTATGGGGAATGAATAAACATCCAGGATGGGGAAAACGTTGAATCAGCACGGGTGAGCCACCCACACGATCATTCCTGTCGAGGCTCGCAGAAAAGTACTGTTTTAAAAAATGAGTTTTGTTACGCCAGGCCCCTTGTTCTTTTATCATGCTTCAGGCTGGACAGCTTTGATAGCTCTGTTGCTTTGACCAGAACCGGCCCTGTCAGCTGCTGGCAATTAAAGAAAATGCTATTAGGGGAATTTCAGATTGAAATTTCCTTTCTTTATTCAAAAAAAACATAAGGTTAAAGCATTTGTTTTGCGGGAATCCTCTCCTGGATTTCCCGCAACTGGCAGTAAGTCATGCGTCTTTTTCATTCACAATCATACGCTCAATGACGCTTCTGACAGCGGCATCAAGTTCAGCCTGACAGGCTGCAGAAAGGCGCGAGAATTCATAAGTAACCACCCGTTTATCTGAGTCCGTTTTCTTTCTGGCAAACTGCTTTTTATCAGCAAATTCAGCCAGTTTTTCAGTCACTACTTTTTTGCCGGCCGACCCTTTTTTAGGCTCTGCGCTTTCAGCGCGAAAATAACTGATTATTTTTGCCTTATAGGTGGGATCACCCCTGTCGTAATGCGCGTCACTTTCGATACGTGCACGAACGTGGCCAGTTAACTCCTCCGTGCTGATGCCTCTCGTCCGGGCTCTCTCAGTCACCTCAAGCAGAATCTGATAGTCACTGATGGAGAGTTCACTGACCGAAGGAAACACCGCAATGATCTCTTCAGGAACTGCAGCCGCCTGAAACGCCCGGGTGACCTTGGCCGCAGAAAGTCCTTCTGCGGCGGCAATATCTGACTGATTCATATCTGCAGGATACATCAGCTTTAATCTTTTACCGAGTTCACGCAGCGTATGTTCTCTGGCAGTCTGAATATCAGCGGCCAGTTGTCTGGCATCAGAGATGGACAACGCATCACGCGTCACCAGCACTTCAAAGGCGGTCCCGTTGTAAAGACAGGCGGCCCGACGGCGTGAACCATCGAGAATCTCTGTACGTCCGTCTACCTCCCGGCCAATAGCGGGAAAGAACTGCTGCAGTCTTATGGTACGGGAAATATCACTGACCGATTCGCGCGTCAGAAAGGCCTGGTCTCGGCCATTAACGGCTGCGTCTACAAAAGTCTGTGCTTCAATGTCATCATGCAGAAACTTTGTCAGAACAAAACGGGCCTGAGCGCCAGACTTCAGGGTGAAAACCCGCTCGCTGTCAGACTCACTCATCATTTTCGAAAAACTTGAGTTACCCAGCTGCCGGCCCAGTTTCACCATTTCTTTCTTCATTTCACACCCCTGATAAACTCAATCCTTTTAAATACAGCCTGAGTAAAACGTTCTGCTTCCCGTTTTGCCTTTTTCAGCGCCTCAGCACTGCCCGGATAAGAACCGGGATCGGCGCTGATGATGGTATCAAAGCTCTCTCCACAACGTTCAAAGCCATCCAGCCGTGGCAGTGCCGCATCAAGAATGTAAGACGTGAAGACATCGCGGGCCAGACCATGTGTCATCTCATGGTCACGTTTTGAGGTCATTTTCGACATAAAGCCGATATTCCCTTTTATACGTGGCGTAATTCCCTCTTCCTCAAGCTGCTCAATCATTTCAGGCAGTCGGGTGAGATATTTCAGAGTGGAGTGAAAATCCACCTGAGCCGGCGGCGTGGGTGTGAGCAGTAAATCGCTTGCCGCGAGAGCATTCAGCATGAAGGCATCAAGGTGAGGACCGGTATCAATAAAGATAAAATCATAATCCCCGCCAACACGGTCAATGATAGTGCGGCGCAGAACTTCTGAGGGTAACTTGTCCGGCAGGTGTTCTCTGACGAGATCATTCCACTGACTGGCAATGAAACCATCGTCTATGGAGGCGGGGATGACATCCACACCAGGAATGATTGTGGGTTTAATAATGTCTTCACGGAGCTGCTCAGCGCCAAGATCGTTAAGCATTGCCTGTGCAGCCGTCTCCATTATGGAGCCAATGCTGTTTTGCTGGCTGAGAAACATGGTGCTGGAGGCCTGGGGATCAAGGTCAACCACAAGGACACGAAGATCGTGCTGCAGGAGGTCCTGATGAACACGTAAACCATGTGCAAGCGTCACCGTGCTTACGGTTTTCGACACGCCGCCCTTTAGATTCACAACAAAGATAACAAAGGGGCCTTCCCCGGCGTGCAAATCACGGTATTTAGGCACTTTGCGGTGAGCGTAAATATCAACTACGTCTTTAATGGTCAGCGCATAGTGTCGGGTATTACCGGCGTCTTTTCTGCCGAAGACATGCCCCTGCGCTTCCATTTCATCGATCGCCTGCTCAACTGCACGCCGGCTGAGTTTAGGCAGGTTCGCCACAGAGTTACGTGTGAATGTCTGGTAGTACTGATCCAGACCAAACTCATTTCTTCTGAGGGATATATCGTCGCTCATACTGCGCAACATTGCGCTGGCTCTGCGTGCAGTCTCGTCCACGCCACCATAATGACTTTTCATTTAACGGTTCCGTTGTCAATTTTTATGTTGATTGTACATGTCAAAAATGTCAGAGCAATATTTTTCGAAAAGACATGAATTTCTTGTACATGAGAAAAAATATTGCTCACAGTATCACTGTCTTTACCGGCAAAAGTGATGTCCTGTTAATGAGTGAATCACCGTCTCAGCATAAGAAATGCACTGAAATTCAGATGGGTTTACCCTACATCATAAAGCATTCAAGTATATGTTTTTATTTGATTTTATTAATTTATTTCAGGTTGAAATTCCCTCTACTTCAGCGATAATCAGTAATGTCTTTCAGTTACTCTGCAGGTGATGCTTGTATAGTTTCAGAAGTTTCAGAAGTTTCAGAAGTTTCAGAAGTTTCAGAAGTTTCAGAAGTTTCAGAAGTTTCAGAAGTTTCAGAAGTTTCAGAAGTTTC
>NZ_NTMH01000028.1 GCF_002307475.1 Pantoea allii
AGTTTCAGAAGTTTCAGAAGTTTCAGAAGTTTCAGAAGTTTCAGAAGTTTCAGAAGTTTCAGAAGTTTCAGAAGTTTCAGAAGTTTCAGAAGTTTCGAAGGTCATTCATGCGTGCTTCAATAAGTTTGGCGGAGGCACAATTTTAATTAAAACTGAGTGCGGTTATTTCGGTAGAGAAGATGAAAAGTCTCATTTACTCAACCTTTTAGACAATACACGTCTGAAATAGGAGACTTGCAACCTAAAGCATCTTGAACTAAGCAATAGATCGTGTGTGCTGGCGGGATACCGTTGTCATGAAAGAGAATGTGCGCAGGCGGAATGTCATTTCCCAAAGGAAAATGTGTGCTGGCGGGTATTAAAAAGCACAGGACTTCAACATATGTGCTGGCGGTTCTGCTTACAGGCAGTTCCTCTAAAAGCCGTCTATAACGGGCTATATGAAGCAACTGACTGATAAGGTGGACGCCCATTTACTTTGCAGAAGCAAAGAAATACAGGCTGACAGGCTATTTTCTTCATTTTGGATACAGAAATGTGTGCTGGAGGGATACGAGTTCAAGTGAAACTTAAAAATGTGTCATGGCCGGTTAAGCCCGTCCGAAAGTCACGATCATGTGTGCTGGCGGGAAACTGAGCTTCAGAGACTTCAGAAAGTGTGTGCTGGCAGGATAGGTTTTCCTGAATGACTCATAATTATGTGCGTTAGCGGGAGATTAATGTGTGCTGGAGGGGATCAGATGTGCTTAAAATACCCGATTGTGTGTGCTGACGGGCTGCTGTTAAGAGTCAAAGCCCTTAATATGTGCCCTGACAGGTTTCCGGAACAATGCATTGCCTGAGCATGTGCGCTGGCGGGATAGAATAATTGCTGTTCTGAAGTGGAGGGCTGTCTAAGGCCCCCGATAGCACACATTCAGATGTCAGCCGGTTTAAGTTTTGGATTACGTTTATGAATAATAACGAAATTTTCCCGCGCTTTACGAACCAGTGAGAATTCCAGGTAACCTATCTTTTGTAACTGCTCAAGCGCTTTTTTGATTGTGCGGTTTTGTTCGCTTACAGAACTGCTAAGAGAGAGACGTTCACGTAAACGTGAAAAGCTTACCGGAATAGGATTGGCTGGAAGGCTTTCAATGAAAGTGTAAATAGCCTGAGCCGCTTCCTTCTTAGGTAGTGCTTTGATTGCATGTTGCTGAAGAAGGACTCTGTAATCCAGCTGAAACAGTTCCCAGAGTTTTTCATCCGCTTCAAGCTGGACGATATCTTTTTCAGCATCAAAGTAGCCTGTTTTCAAAAGCCCTGTCTGATAACTTCCCTTAGCATCACGTCCACGTTTGAAAGAGATTGATTTATTACGTAATTTCCCCAAAGATTCATGGATCGAAAGGCGCAGCCTGCCGTCTATACGTTTAGCAGAAAAACCACACCCTTTAGCAAACTCAGTGAATTTCAGTTCAATTTTATTCGATGTCAGTCCGTGTCGGCCGAAAGCATAGATAACTCCTATCCACACTTTGAAGTCACTATCCATATCCAGTCGCGGACCTGAAATGTTGATATGATCGTAACCTTCAGCCCGGGCAATCTCCAGTTGTGAAAACAATTCCGAAGCATCAACAATATTGTTTTCACCCTGTGATTTCGTGGGTTTAGGAACAAAAACACCAAGGCGCATCAATGCCACGGGCTGAACAGTATTGTTAGAA
Source organism: Pantoea allii (assembly GCF_002307475.1). Taxonomy (GTDB): domain Bacteria; phylum Pseudomonadota; class Gammaproteobacteria; order Enterobacterales; family Enterobacteriaceae; genus Pantoea; species Pantoea allii. The sequence continues at coordinate 1,710 of NZ_NTMH01000028.1, forward strand.
TTAACTGTGAGCTGTTTTTCTTTACTGACCATGTCACTATAAAGTGCATCGCCAATGAATGACTTATCTGTCATATAGTTATCTCAACTCTGCGTCACAGGATCTTCCTGTTATTAAAAATGGCTTATATCCCAACAGCACACACACTACATCCCAACAGCACACATTACCAGCCCACCAGCACACACGATTTTCCCGTCAGAACACATGTTTATCCCGCCACCACACATCATAAAAGTGCTTCAGGCCTTATGTGGCAGGGCCTGAGAGACAGCGGGATCTTTTAGGAGCTAAAAGGATCTAAATTGGTAAGTTATTGGATCGAGCCTGTGCAAATGTGGATAAACGATCTTCTTTGCTAACGCGCCTGCGGCTTGTTCAACTGAAGGCGCGCACACAAAGAATTTGTGTGTGCGCCGTCAGTTACCGGTAAAATCTTGCTGCTACTCCATGCAGTCTCTCATTTAACGAATTTCCATACGTGTGGCGGAACGCGATCAAACAACTTTCCCATTGTCAATTCAGCCTTACGATGATCATATGCTGAGTTAATTGCGAACTCTTCTTTCGAGTCACCTTTGTATTTCAGGTGCTCATATACAGTCTCCAGCGTATCAATCGAACGACAACGTCTGAATCGCATCAACCAATCTGTTTTTGTCATTTTTCCCTTATGCCAGCTCTGACCTGCAGGCGGGCTTTCACAGGACTGCACCGCTCTGGTACTAATCATATATTTTATACGCCCAGGTGCCGGTTCTGCCGATGTGTCTCTGTACGGATTTACAAATGTGCCAGTAGCAGAAGCGCTTGAAAAGCTATCAAAACGGGGTGTACTCGTAAGATGGTGGTTGATGAAAAAAAGTCACGGCAGCTGGTTACTGATTATGGACTGGCCGGTTCGGGTGTTCCGGTCACAAAGCATAAACATTAAAGTATTATGCATAACGAATTTATAGTGGCAGGAAACAATGGTATGTGGACAGATACATAATGGAGTCCATTTTCTGGGTCTGAGGGACGCCATGAGCCTGTGAAAAAAACGTCGGTGTTCTCAGTAAGGATCTGCTCAGCGCTAAAGAAAGGAAATGGTCAACCATCACGCCACGCTCTGCCATCATCTCCTCGAGGTTATGCAGGCTCATTGCAAACAGACACATGGGCAGGCAACATCATAAAAAAAGAATGTTACATGATGAGCCACATAACGAGATAGAACTTAACAGGGAGGCTCTGCCTCATCCTCAGGCACCTTTAGCAAAGCCATCTGGGACATCCCTGGCTTGTAATACAACCGGTATTAGCTATAAAAGAGCAGACAGAATTAGAGCAACACGGAAAATATACAAATCCCGAGAGGCATGTTGACCAAAAGTTGGTCGGAGTGAGGCGCAAATGTTAAAAATGAGATTTTTTTAAATTTTTATATGAGCTTCATATGCTTGAAACCTGACCAGAGAGAATTAAGGATAGCCAGTGGTATCTAAATTTGATACCACTGGCTAGTTTACGTTTGTTATAAGTACTTAAATACGATAGGTAGACATAAAATCCCGTATGCGTATTGCCGCTTCCACACATTCTGCAACAGATGCAACCAATGCCATTCGAACCCAGCCTGAGCCCGGATTGATTCCGTCAACCTCCCGCGAGAGATAGGAACCTGGAATAACCGTAACATGTGCATGGCGAAAGAGTTGACGGCAAAAGTCTGTATCGTCGCCAGGAACTTTTGCCCAAAGATAAAAGCCTCCGTCAGGCTTGTTCACTTTAAGAACGGGGGTCAGAATTTCCAGAACCGCGTCAAACTTTTCCCGGTAAAGAGAACGGTTGTCGCGAACGTGTGTCTCATCCCGCCAGGCAGTGGCGCTTGCTAGCTGGCTGTGCACCGGCATTGCGCAGCCGTGGTATGTGCGGTAAAGCAAAAATGCTTTGAGAATTTCTGCATCGCCAGCCACAAATCCAGACCTAAGACCCGGAAGGTTTGAACGTTTTGAAAGACTGTGGAAAACAACACAGCGCTTAAAATCGCTTCGGCCAAGTTCAGCACACGCAGTCATTAAGCCCGGAGGAGGCGTCAGTTCGTCAAAGTACAATTCGCTGTAGCATTCATCAGCTGCAATAATAAAATCGTATTTATCCGCAAGGCTAATGAGTGATTTCAGTGTTTCGAGAGGAATAAGTGCACCGGTAGGGTTGCCGGGGGAACACAGAAAGACAATTTGACAACGTGTCCAGATATCTGCTGAAACAGCCTCAAAGTCAGGAATAAAACCATTACTCTCAAGGCATGGCAGGTAATGCGGAACAGCGCCAGCAAGGATGGCAGCACCTTCATATATCTGATAGAAAGGGTTTGGGCTGACCACCAGGCCATCGACATTCGGTTCAACAACGGCCTGGGTAAAAGCAAACAATGCTTCACGTGTCCCGTTTACCGGAAGAACGTGACGGCTGGCATCAAGCCATCCTGCCGGAACGTCAAACCTCTGTTCACACCAGTTTATGATTGCCTCGCGCAATGCAGGAATACCCAAGGTAGCGGGATACACCGACATCTTATCAATACTGGCGATAAGCATTTGTTTGACCAGGTCAGGGGCCGGATGTTTAGGCTCTCCGATCGACAATGATATAGGCGTGTGATTTTCATCAGGTTGAACCTCAGCAAGCAAAGCTCGAAGTTTTTCAAACGGGTAGGGGTGAAGTTGTTTCAGCGCAGGGTTCATATTGGCCAACACTCCAGTGTTTCTGAGTTGAAGGAAATTTCGTGACGCAAGCCACAAATCCTTCTTAGAGACCACTCTTTATCATGATCGTTCTCATTCGCTGATTTTTCTGAACACTTCAGAATTCGAAAAAAGCCACCCTCTTTTGCCTTAAACGTGGCCCGTAATGTATCTTGCTAAGACCATATACACTAGGTATATACACGATAGTGTGACCACACCAGTACACTCTAAAATTTTATTTATATATATGTATTAAAAGGAAAAAATATTTATTCTTTAATCATTCCTGCAGGCAGGAAAGTATACTACCCCATCAAAAATTTAGGCATATTTTTACGGCAATTTAGTCATCAGGTACCTTGAAAAAAAATAATTTTTTTTACATTTTGTAATGAAATAGTCACTTAAAGTTATAATTTTTTTATGTAGATTAAATTCTTGCTAAACCGGATGAAGGGAAGGACATCGAGCAGTGTCGTCAGTGAAGTAGCACATGCTCAGACATAAGTTTGGCGAACTAAGGCTACTGCTCTTAATCCAGAGCGATTTTAAAATTTAATAGGAATGATTATCGTGTTAAGTAAAAATAATTGGCTGCGAATTATTGTTCTTCTGACTCTGTCACCAGCAGTTTTAGCAGATCGGCTGACATTACGTGTTGGGGTTGATTTGACTTATCCTCCCTTTCAAAGTGCCGAAAAAACAGGGCAACCAGAAGGATTCGATATTGACGTGACCAATGCCATTTGCAAATCGATCAATGCAAAATGTGACTACGTAGTCAATACGTTCGACGCTCAGATACCGGCGCTTCTGGCAAAAAAAATTGATGTTATTTCCCCACTAGGCGTCACACTAAAAAGGATGAAAGCCATTGATTTTAGCGATTATGTATTCCATGTGCCGACACAACTCGTAGCCCGGAAAGATCTTTCCCTTTATCCTCAAGCAGATAAGCTGAGGGGGAAAAATATTGCCGTCCAACAGGGATCGATTCAAGAGGCCTATGCCAACAAATACTGGCTTCCTGCTGGTGTTAACATTAAGAGTTATCCTGATCAGGATGCCATCTACCAAGATTTATATGCAGGTCGTGTCGACGGCGCGCTGAGTCCGTCAGTAGGAATTATGTTTGGTTTTTTAAAAACGCCGGAAGGTCAGAATTTTGAACTTAAAGGACCAGAGGTGACCGACGATAATCTATTCAGTGCAGGGTCGGCATATGGGATTCGTAAAAATGATGACCAGACTAAAAGATTAATCAACAAAGGGATAAAAAATATTATAAATGATGGTACTTTTGAAAAACTTAAAAAACGCTATTTTGGTAATATAGACCTGAGCGTGAAAAAATAGTGCAGGATGGCAAAGGTAAGCAAACGTTCTATGCTCGGTCTCAATGCAATTGAACTGTTTTTTAAAACCCTTCTACTGTTTCTGGTCATTATGTTCAAGCTGTTTTCATAGGTAACTTTCTTTGTTATATATGCCTAATCAGGCAGATAATCTGCGCTGACTATGATTTCAATCTTAGAGGGCATTATTACATTCTCATTTTACTATTTTTTCTACAACGGCATATACAGTATCATGCAAAATAAATATATTATGGTTGATGGAGGCACGGTATAAACGTTGTCATTGAATTACAATACATCAGCAGAGAAACGTAATGCCGAGAATGGGCTGGTTATGAAAGACGATTCATTCCTAGTAAAGATATCAGAGAGATTTAACCGGCTTTGGGAGGAGTCATCACCTGTGTAGTGCTGCTATTCATAAATGATAAAGGACGTATAACCAGCGGTGGGAACTGTATATGGCAAAGAAAAAATTTTATCTGGTTCACTTCACTGGTCAGCGGGGCCAGCAGGAGGCGTCTGAGGATTTCCAGCAGAATGAAACATCCATCTGGCAGCGCTGGCTCAAACACTCCCGGGATAATAAAAAAACCACAGTGGTGACCTGCAGGTGTCTGCCGGCAGAAAACGATCCGGTTAGGAGGCGGCTGAAGGTTCATTACTCCCGGGATACCGAACGCTGCTGGCTATCTTCATACGCATTCACGGGTAATGAGCATAAACCTGACTGCCGGTTTTATTCGGTGTGGTCTGATGAACGTCAGGCAGAGATTTATCAGGGGGAAGCGGTTCGTGCCGCAGCGGATGGCACCATTGTGGTCAGACTGCCCACGGGCCTCCAGAAAAAGGCACCTTCTGATGCAAAAACGGCTGAAAACGCCTCAGCCGACGAACCGGTGAAACGCAAACGGCGGCCATCGATGAGCCTGCTGGGGCTTCTGCACCTGCTGTGGGAGCAGTCTGGTATTAATGTCTGTCATCCCGCTTTCGATAAAAAGAAGCGCTCCCCTGGCTGGGTGAGCTGGCGCCTGCAGCACACGGCTGTCCGGATTCGTATTGGTCGCGTGCCGCTGGAAGAATCCCTGCTGCTCATGGCCATGAAGGGTACTCAGCAGGTTATCGCCAACCGGGAGCATCTGAGATCGGCCGAAAAAAACAAAAGGCGACTCATTGTGGTTTCCATGCTGGCTGGCTGGAGTGAGGCCGCTGAAGCACGGCTGAAGACTATGCTGCCGCTGGGGCTGTTTTCTGGCTTTCCCGATCTGGTTATGCCTGAAGACGTTCGTCTTCGCCTGGAGCGAAGCTTTAGCCGAGAGCTGAGCGACTGGCGCAGAGGAATGAAAGTGATGGTTATCACTGAAACGGAGCAGCCTGAAACATCGTTCAGACACATTGACGGGCGCAACCGGCCGTCCAGCTGCAGTACCGTGATCGATGTGGCACTGATGACGGTCAGCCCACGCTTTATTCCGCTGGATTCCAGCTATGAAAGTGCTGTGGAAGAAAAGCTGTGGCAGGAAAAACGCGCCTTCATCAAGAAGCTGCGCTACGACGGCGAGGATGGCGTATTTCCGGATTTCGTACTGAAGGACGTTCCTGGCGTGGATGCGCTGCCGATGGAAGTCTTCGGCATGAACACGCCGGAGTACCTGCTGCGTAAGCAGGATAAAACCTCTCACTATGAATCGGAATATGGGCCGGGCCGTTGGTGGTCCTGGGAGGCGACAGTGAGATCAGAAATACCGGCGTTCCCGTCCTGTTCGGCAGAATAGCTACTCAGAAAATTAAGTCTGGTGTACCCAATGAATTCAGATGTAGAAGTTGTGAGCGATTTCAAAATCGAGCGTCATGACTGGCATGATCCTTTAGTAGAGGCATGCTGTAATTTTGTAAAGTTCAAGGACGACCTGGACCTCTCGAACCGTACATCCTGTGTTCATCCGTTTCTCGTCAGGAAGCTGAGGTGGCTACTCGGATATTATGAACCCTCGGAAAAAATGATTAAACATAGGCGGCCGCGTCGCAAAGCCACTGCGACCTACCCTTCTCATTTTATGCATTTTGCGCTTCCTTTCTTGTGCGATAGAAGTGCTGAAATGGGAGAGTATGAAAAACGGTTCATTCACCCTCAGCTTGTTGTATCGGGCTCATATCGCAATTATAACCACGGTCATTTTGGAGGTTACGCAGATAATCGCCCGGATGTAGTGGTCAACTAAAACTGGCCACCGCTTTAGAGTTTTTCCAGTATCGGTTTTCCGATTCGTTTGGGGGTAACCCACCGTTATAGTCATGCGGCCTTAGCGAGCTGTAATACCCGACGATATAGTCTGTGATCGCATGTGCAGCTTCGCTAAAGTTTATATAACCTGTCACTGGCACCCACTCGTTTTTCAGACTTCTGAAGAAGCGTTCCATCGGGCTGTTGTCCCAACAGTTTCCACGTCGGCTCATACTCTGCCTGATCCGGCAACGCCACAGTAACTGCCGGAACTGCCTGCTTGTATAGTGGCTACCCTGGTCACTGTGGAACATCACTCCGGCTGGTTTACCGCGAGTTTCCCACGCCATTTCCAGTGCTTTGATGGTCAGCCTGCTGTCCGGTGAGAATGACATTGCCCAGCCCACCGGTTTTCTTGCGAACAGATCGAGAACAACAGCGAGGTAAGCCCAACGCTTGCCTGTCCAGATATACGTCACATCGCCGCACCATACCTGATTAGGCTCTGTCACTGCGAACTGTCGCTCAAGGTGATTCGGGATAACGATGTGTTCATGACCACCACGTTTATACCGGTGGGTAGGTTGCTGACAACTCACCAGCCCCAGTTCTTTCATGAGCCTGCCGGCAAGCCAGCGTCCCATTCTGAAGCCTCTCAGGGTTGCCATAATCGCGATACTTCTTGCGCCAGCAGAGCCATGGCTGATGTTATGCAGTTCCAGAACCTGACTGCGTAACACCGCTCGCCTGCCGTCTGGCTTTTCGGGGCTTTTTTCCCAGTATTTGTAGCTGCTGCGATGAACCCCGAACACGTGGCAAAGTGTGACCACAGGATACTGCGCTCTGAGTTTCCCGATTAACGAGAACTGTTCAGGGAGTCTGACATCAAGAGCGCAGTAGCCTTTTTTAATATGTCGTTTTCCATTTCAATGCGTTGTAGCTTTTTCTTCAGCTCGCGTATTTCAATCTGTTCCGGGGTTATAGGGGAGGCTTTAGGTATTTTGCCCTGTCGTTCATCCCGCAACTGCTTTACCCATCGCGTCATGGTAGAAAGACCCACATCCATAGCACTGGCCGCAGCTGCAACGGTGTAGTTCTGATCAAGGACCAGTTGAGCTGATTCGTGTTTAAACTCTGCGCTGAAATTTCTTTTTTTCATTGGGACACCTGTGTTGTTCTGAGATGAGCATATCACCTCTATTCAGGTGGCCAAATTCAGTAAACCACTACATTTTCGCCGTACGGGTATTAACTGGCCGCTGCCCGAAGACTACACGCCGGAACGGCTTGATGAGGAGCTTTACGCTTTCAATCTGGAAACGAATCTGCCCGTAAAAAAGCGGCGCCCGGACTGGCCGCTGGAGTTCAAAATCCGCATGGCGGAGCTGAGCCTGCAGCCGGACGCCTGTGTGGCACAGCTGGCCCGGGAGCACGGGGTCAACGATAACCTGGTGTTTAACTGGCGCAACCTGCACCGTCAGGGCCTACTGGACCCCGCCACGCGCGCCGGGATGATCCCCGTCATGGTTGAGCCTTTTCCCGTTCCGGTCAGGCAGAGCAGTGGGGTTCCGGATTCGCCCCCCGTTATCAGCTGTAAGCTGACGCTGCCCGGCGGCACCCTGAGCCTGACCGGCCCCGTGACACCGGACTTGCTGCGGGCGCTGGTCAGTGAGCTCCGTGAGAGTGAGGTATGATTAGCTTTCCGTCAGGCGCGCGCATCTGGCTGGTTGCCGGCGTGACAGACATGCGCTGCAGCTTCAACGGGCTGGCGGCGAAGGTGCAGAACACGCTGCGGGCAGACCCGTTTGGTGGCCATCTGTTTATCTTCAGGGGCAGGCGCGGCGATATGGTGAAAATCCTCTGGGCCGATGCGGACGGCCTGTGCCTGTTCACCAAGCGCCTGGAGCGGGGGCGCTTTGTCTGGCCGGTGAACCGGGACGGCAGGGTGCACCTCACGCAGGCCCAGCTGGCGATGCTGCTGGAAGGTATCAACTGGAAGCATCCGCAGCGGATAAATCCTCCTGGCCTGCGCATCTGAACCGGCGTAATGTGAATGCATGGAACGCTCACTCTCTGCAGAAAACGCCCGGCTCAGGGCGCTGCTGGACACGCAGCAGCGAAGCCTTGAGCAGATGGCCGAATACAACCACCTCCTGTCACAGCGGGTGGCGGCCTACGCCAGCGAAATCAGCCGCCTGAAGGCGCTGGTTGCGAAACTGCAGCGCATGCAGTTCGGCAAAAGCTCCGAAAAGCTGCGTGAGAAAACGGCACGTCAGGTGCGCGAGACTGAGGATCGCATCAGCGCCCTGCAGGAGGAAATGGCGGAGGTCCTGGGTGAGCAGCATGACCCGGCACTCCCGCAGCCGCTGCGCCAGACTTCCGCCCGCAAACCTTTACCGGCCTCGCTTCCCCGTGAAACCCGCACGCTGACTCCGGAAGAAACCACCTGTCCGGCGTGCGGCGGAGAGCTCAGCGCGCTGGGCTGCGACGTGTCGGAACAGCTGGAGCTCATCAGCAGTGCCTTCAGGGTTATCGAAACGCAGCGGCCGAAGCTGGCCTGCCGCAGGTGCGACCACATCGTTCAGGCCCCCATGCCGTCAAAACCCATAGAGCGCAGCTACGCCGGCCCCGGCCTGCTGGCGCGCATTGTCACGGCGAAGTTCGCCGAACACACGCCTCACTACCGACAGTCGGAGATATACAGCCGCCAGGGCGTGGAGCTGAGCCGTGCCACGCTGGGGCGCTGGTCCGGCTCGGTCAGCGAACTGCTGGAGCCGCTGTATGACCTGCTGCGCCAGTACGTACTGATGCCGGGTAAGGTGCACACCGACGATATCCCGGTCCCGGTACAGGAGCCTGGCAGCGGCAAAACGCGCACTGCCCGTCTGTGGGTGTACGTGCGGGATGACCGCAACGCCGGGTCGCATCTGCCGCCGGCGACATGGTTTGCATACTCACCGGACCGGAAAAGTATCCATCCACAACAGCATCTTGCCGGGTACAGCGGCATCCTGCAGGCGGATGCGTACAGTGGCTATAATGCGCTGTACGAAGACGGCCGTATCACCGAAGCGGCCTGTATGGCGCATGCCCGGCGAAAAATCCACGACGTCCATGCCCGCACGCCGACCGGCATCACCACCGAAGCGCTCCGGCGCATCGGTGAGCTGTATGCCATCGAGGCGGAAATAAGGGGCAGCCCGGCAGAGGAACGGCAGGCAGCCAGAGAAGCCAGAAGCATTCCGCTGATGCAGTCGCTGTACGACTGGGTGCAACAACAGATGACAATACTGTCGCGCCACTCCGACACGGCAAAGGCATTCACGTACCTGCTGAAGCAGTGGGACGCGCTGAACCTTTACTGCCGTAACGGATGGGCGGAAATGGACAATAATATCGCGGAAAACGCATTGCGGGGCGTTGCCCTGGGCCGGAAGAACTGGCTGTTTGCCGGTTCAGACAGGGGCGGAGAACGTGCTGCTGTTCTGTACTCACTGATCGGAACCTGCCGGCTGAACGACGTGGATTCCGAAGCGTGGCTGCGCTACGTGCTCAGCCACATTCAGGACTGGCCAGTGAACCGGCTGCGCGATCTGCTGCCGTGGAAGGCCGATTTTACCTCCGCTGTTTTGACCTGACCCGGTTATGGCACAGAGCTGAATTTAATCTGACAGGCTGCTCTGTGCCAGAAGCGGAC
>NZ_NTMH01000029.1 GCF_002307475.1 Pantoea allii
CCGGTTACGGCAGTACCCAGACGGCGGGCGAAGACAGCTCGCTGACGGCGGGTTACGGCAGTACGCAGACCGCGCAGAAGGGCAGCGATCTGACCGCCGGTTACGGCAGCACCGGTACGGCGGGGTCCGACAGTTCATTAATCGCGGGCTACGGCAGTACCCAGACGGCCGGGGAAGAGAGCAGCCAGACGGCGGGTTACGGCAGTACGCAGACCGCGCAGAAGGGCAGCGATCTCACCGCCGGTTACGGCAGCACCGGCACGGCGGGGGCCGACAGTTCATTAATCGCGGGCTACGGCAGTACCCAGACGGCGGGCGAAGACAGCTCGCTGACGGCGGGTTACGGCAGCACCCAGACCGCGCAGAAGGGCAGCGATCTCACCGCCGGTTATGGCAGTACCTCGACTGCCGGTTATGAAAGTTCATTGATCGCGGGCTATGGCAGTACCCAGACTGCGGGTTACAGCAGCACGCTGACGGCGGGTTACGGCAGTACGCAGACCGCGCAGAAAGAAAGCGACCTCATCACCGGTTATGGCAGTACGTCTACAGCCGGGTCAGACAGTTCATTGATTGCAGGCTATGGCAGTACCCAGACCGCCAGCTACAACAGTGTGTTGACGGCGGGCTACGGCAGTACCCAGACGGCGCGAGAAGGCAGCGACCTCACCGCCGGTTATGGCAGTACCGGCACGGCGGGCTCAGACAGTTCAATCATTGCAGGCTACGGCAGCACTCAGACAGCCAGCTATAACAGCAGCCTGACAGCGGGGTACGGCAGTACGCAGACGGCGCGTGAGCAGAGTGTGCTGACGACAGGCTACGGCAGTACCTCTACGGCAGGTGCCGACAGCTCGCTGATTGCAGGCTATGGCAGCACCCAGACCGCCGGGTACAACAGTATCCTGACAGCCGGTTACGGCAGTACCCAGACGGCGCAGGAGGGCAGCGATCTCACCGCCGGCTACGGCAGCACCTCAACCGCCGGGTCCGACAGCTCGCTGATTGCGGGCTACGGCAGTACCCAGACCGCCAGCTACAACAGTGTGTTAACGGCGGGCTATGGCAGTACCCAGACGGCGCGAGAAGGCAGTGACCTCACCGCGGGTTATGGCAGTACCTCTACGGCGGGTGCCGACAGTTCAATCATTGCAGGCTACGGCAGCACCCAGACCGCCAGCTATCACAGCAGCCTGACGGCGGGCTATGGCAGTACCCAGACGGCGCGCGAGCAGAGTGTGCTGACGACGGGCTACGGCAGCACCTCAACCGCCGGTGCCGACAGCTCATTAATCGCGGGCTACGGCAGCACCCAGACTGCCGGGTACAACAGCATCCTGACCGCCGGTTACGGCAGTACCCAGACGGCGCAGGAGCGCAGCGATCTGACGACCGGCTACGGCAGCACCTCAACCGCCGGGGCCGACAGCTCATTAATTGCGGGCTATGGCAGCACCCAGACTGCCGGGTACAACAGCATCCTGACCGCCGGTTACGGCAGTACCCAGACGGCGCAGGAGCAGAGCGATCTGACGACCGGCTACGGCAGCACCTCGACGGCGGGTTACGACAGTTCGCTGATTGCGGGCTACGGCAGCACCCAGACCGCGGGCTATCACAGCATTCTGACCGCCGGTTACGGCAGTACCCAGACGGCGCAGGAGCGCAGCGATCTGACGACCGGCTACGGCAGCACCTCGACGGCGGGTTACGACAGCTCGTTAATCGCGGGCTACGGCAGCACCCAGACCGCGGGCTATCACAGCATTCTGACAGCCGGTTACGGCAGTACCCAGACGGCGCAGGAGCGCAGCGATCTGACGACCGGCTACGGCAGCACCTCGACGGCGGGTTATGACAGTTCGCTGATTGCGGGCTACGGCAGCACCCAGACCGCGGGCTATCACAGCATTCTGACAGCCGGTTACGGCAGTACCCAGACGGCGCAGGAGCGCAGCGATCTGACGGCAGGCTACGGCAGCACCTCGACGGCGGGTGCAGACAGTTCGCTGATTGCGGGCTACGGCAGCACCCAGACCGCGGGCTACAACAGCATTCTGACGGCGGGCTACGGCAGTACCCAGACGGCGCAGGAGAATAGCGATCTGACGACCGGCTACGGCAGTACCTCGACGGCAGGCTATGAGAGTTCGCTGATTGCCGGTTATGGCAGCACCCAGACAGCCAGTTTTAAAAGTACGCTGATGGCCGGTTACGGGAGTTCGCAGACTGCCCGGGAAGAGAGTTCGTTGACTGCCGGATATGGTAGTACCTCGATGGCCGGTTATGACAGCTCATTGATTGCCGGTTACGGCAGCACCCAGACTGCCGGTTATCAAAGCACGCTGACAGCCGGTTATGGCAGCACGCAAACGGCAGAACACAGCAGCACGCTGACGGCAGGTTACGGCAGTACCTCAACGGCGGGCGCAGACAGCTCCCTGATTGCAGGCTACGGCAGTACGCTGACCAGCGGTATTCGTAGCTTCCTGACGGCGGGCTATGGCAGTACGTTAATCAGCGGGCTTCGCAGCGTACTTACCGCCGGTTACGGAAGCAGCCTGATTTCCGGCAGACGCAGTAGCTTAACGGCGGGATATGGCAGTAACCAGATCGCCAGCCATCGAAGCTCGTTGATTGCTGGCCCGGAAAGTACACAGATCACGGGCAACCGCAGCATGCTGATTGCGGGAAAAGGCAGCTCACAAACGGCGGGTTATCGCAGCACATTAATCTCCGGGGCAGACAGTGTGCAAATGGCTGGAGAGCGCGGCAAGCTGATCGCGGGTGCAGACAGCACCCAAACCGCCGGGGATCGCAGCAAGCTTCTGGCAGGCAACAACAGTTATCTCACCGCAGGCGATCGCAGCAAACTGACCGCAGGCAATGAATGCATACTCATGGCGGGAGATCGAAGCAAGTTGACGGCGGGCATCAACAGCATTCTTACTGCGGGATGCCGCAGCAAACTGATAGGGAGCAATGGCTCTACGCTGACGGCCGGGGAGAATTCAACCCTGATTTTTCGCTGCTGGGATGGAAAGCGTTACACCAGTGTGGTTGCCAAAACCGGAAAGGGGGGAATAGAAGCGGATATGCCTTATCAGATGGATGAAGACAATAATATCGTGAATAAACCCGAAGAATAATCGTCTTAGCCTGGAGGGATTATTGTGTTGCCTGGGGGAAAAGCATGTCAGCGTATTTTACCCAGCACGCAGAATAACCTGAAAAAACAGAGCATCGTTATCCGGCCTGTTATTTATCTTTTTCTGAACACGATAAACCTTCATTGGCCGGCCTGTTTCGGTGGTGCCTGACCCGGCCATTAACAGGAGTGATAAGCAAAAGGCTCAATGCTGAGCCTCTGCAAAAACACATGATTATTCAGGGACGCCAGACGGTGCCGTCCGGGGTGCGGGCCATCGTCCAGCCAGGATTGCCGCCCTCACAGGGGAATTTCGCCGCCAGCGCCTCATTAATATCTATACCCAAACCTGGCTTATCATTAACATAAGCATAGCCCTGCTCAACCTCAGGGCAGCCCGGAAATACCTCACGCAGCGCATCATTCATTGGCGTGTATTCCTGAATGCCGAAGTTGGGTGAGCTCAGATCCAGATGCATATTGGCGCAAACCCCAACCGGTGAAATATCGCCGGGGCTGTGCCAGGCGGTGCGAACCCCATTTAATTCACTGTAAATGGCGATTTTTTTCGCCGGTGTGATACCGCCAATCGAGCTAATGTGGCAGCGGATGTAATCAATCAGTTTATTGTCGATCAACGGCTTCCACTCATTCACATTGACGAACAGCTCGCCCATTGAAATCGGCGTGGAAGATTGCTGGCGCAACATTTTCAGCCACTCGGTATTCTCGGGTGCCACCGGATCTTCAAGGAAGAAAAGCTGATAAGGCTCCAGCGCTTTGGCCATATGAATCGCGTTAATTGGGGTAATACGTTCATGGGCATCATGGAGTAGCTCCACGCTGAAACCCAGCTTATTGCGCAGATGATCAAACAGGCGTGGAATGCTTTTCGCGTAGGCTTCTGGATCAAAATAGATCCCCGGCGCTTTGTTACGTGGCGAGCGCTTGGGTTGAATATTTTTCGCTTTCACCATGCGGGTGGCAATCAGCCTCAGGTCGTCGGTACCCGCACCGCCATACATGCCCATCTGGCAGCGAATATACTGATAACCTTCCTCCATTTTGGCGCGTGCGCTGTCCTCCACTTCGGCTTCATCTGCGCCATCAGTGTGCACATAGAGCGCGATACCGTCGCGACATTTCCCGCCCAGCAGCTCATAAACCGGCAGGCCGGCCTGCTTACCTTTGATATCCCATAGCGCCATATCAATGCCGGAAAGGGCGTTATTCATTACCGGACCGTTACGCCAGTAGCCACTCACGGCGGCGGACTGCCAGATATCTTCGATCCTGGCGGGATCTTTACCAATCAGAAACGGGGCAAGGTACTCGTCAATGGCACTTTGCACGGCATAGATGCGTTGCGTGAAGGTGGCGCAGCCCAAACCATATAACCCTGGCTCATTGGTTTCGATTTTAACCACCACCAGATCGATTCCGCCCGGCGCAGTCAAAATTGTTTTCACGTTGGTGATAAACAGATTACTCACAATAGCTCCTTAATTTTCAGAACATTAGCCGCCACCGTACTCATCGCTGCTGCTCACGGCTCAAAGGTATGTTGTCATACAACATGTTCTTTTTATCACAAAGCTTGCCGATTTCATTTTTGTCCTGCCGTTTTTGTGACAGCGATCGACTGAATCACCTTTCTGTAAATAATTTATGTTTATATTAATATTATACAATCAGTTAGCTGAGTTTTTTGTTAATGCTTTGTGATGCGCGCCTCATAAACACGCATTGTGTATTGATTTAATCTGCTCGTAAATTCACCTTAATAAGATAGTTGTCATACATATTTAAAGGTGAACCATGACTGCAATGTTCGACCTGACCGGTAAAACGGCCTTAATAACCGGTTCCTCCCGGGGGCTGGGTTTTGCCTACGCGGAAGCGCTGGCCGCTGCCGGCGCGCAGGTTATTTTGAACGGTACGCGTAAAGCCGTTCTGACTGACGCCGTGGCACAGCTCGCCAATAAAGGCTTTGGCGTAACCGGAATGGTATTCGATGTCACGAGTGAAAGTGCCATAGAAGAGGCGTTCTCCAGTCTGGACGAGCAGGGGATCGCGGTCGATATCTTAATTAATAACGCCGGGATTCAGTACCGCAAACCCATGCTGGAGCTGGAACTGGAAAACTGGCAAAAGGTGATTGATACCAATCTGACCAGCGCCTTTCTGGTGTCTCGCGCGGCGGCAAAACGCATGATCGCCCGTAACCGTGGCGGAAAAATCATTAATGTCGGCTCGCTGACCAGCCAGGCGGCTCGACCAACCGTCGCACCTTATACCGCCGCCAAGGGCGGCATTAAGATGCTGACCTGCTCAATGGCTGCCGAATGGGCGCAGTTTAATATCCAGACCAATGCGATTGGGCCGGGCTACATCTTGACGGATATGAACAGTGCGCTGGTCAATGATGCCCAGTTCGACAGTTGGGTGAAAAGTAGCAACCCTTCGCAGCGTTGGGGACGACCCGAAGAAGTGGCCGGTACGGCCGTTTTTCTTTCATCGCCCGCCTCAGATTATATCAATGGTCAGATTATTTACGTGGATGGCGGCTGGCTGGCTGTGTTGTAAGCCTCATTGACCCGAGAAGAGGAAAAAGATGTGCATAGCGTAATGACTCATGCCTGTGTGGCAAAGGGCAAAAAAGAGATTGTGGTTGAACAGCGCGAGCTGAAATATTCGGATGATGATGTCGTTGTGAAAGTGGAATGCGGCGGTATCTGCGGCTCTGATATTCACTATTACCACGAAGGGCGCGCCGGATTATCGGTGATCACACAACCGCTGGTGATTGGTCATGAATTTGTAGGGCGCATTTTTCATGCCCCGGCCGCCTCGCCGCTACAGCCAGGGCAAAAAGTCGCGATTAATCCCTCTCAGCCCTGTGGGCGGTGTGAGTATTGCCGGGCAGGTAAGCAGAATGCCTGCGCCACCATGCGGTTTATGGGGAGCGCCCAGTTTACCCCGCATGTAAACGGGGGATTTGCACAGTATGTCGTGGTGCCTGCGCAACAGTGCGTGGCGTACGATGAGCAGGTTCCGTCCAGCGTCATGGCCGTTGCCGAGCCAACGGCGGTAGTGATCCATGCGCTCAATGTGGCAGGCAGCATCGTGGGTAAAAAGGTGCTGGTGATGGGCGCGGGCCCCATAGGCGCATTAGCGATTGCGGCGGCAAGAGCTTCCGGCGCGGCAGAGATTGTGGCGTTTGATCTGAGCGAGCGTTGCCGCCGTATTGCGGTGGAAATGGGGGCGGACGCGGCGGTGGATGCAAGCGATCAGGCCGCCGTTGCCCGCTACGGTGAAAACCGGGGATATTTTGACGTCACGCTGGAAGCCAGCGGCGCAGAAGCGGCGATTGAATCCAGTATTCTGGTGACGCGACCAGGTGGCGTTGTGGTTCAAATAGGCATGGGAAAAAGTCCGCTTAATTTTCCTGTGGCACAGATGCTGGTAAAAGAAATAAGTTGGAAAGGCTCCTTCCGCTTTATTGATGAATTTGACGTTGCGGTTAAATGGCTGGAAAAAGGCATTATCGATCCGCGTCCAATTCTCTCCGGTCATTATGACTATCACGATATTGAGGCGGCATTAAATGCGGCCAGTGATAAAACGCAGCATTCAAAAGTATTAGTTCAGTTTTCATAAAAGACACTAAAACAAGTCGTCATGACTGTGGCTAAAAAACAGCAGTAATTATCGCGGGTGAAAATAAGCTCACGCTCGCGTGAGCGGCGCTCGCCTGTCATTTAATGGTCTGTTAACGCATCGTCGACCTCAGGGTGAAAGCATGAGTCATTCAAATACCAACACCACCAAACGTAATACGTCTGATCTTGTCAGGGCCTCCGTGTCAGGATGGCTGGGTACAACGTTAGAGTTTATGGATTTCCAGCTCTATTCTCTTGGTGCGGCATTAGTTTTTCATGAAGTGTTTTTTCCCGAACAGTCCGGTGCAATGGCGCTGATTCTGGCAATGGGAACCTACGGTGCCGGTTATATTGCACGAATCGTCGGGGCCGTTTTTTTTGGTAAAATGGGCGACCGCGTTGGCCGTAAAAAAGTCCTGTTTATTACTATCGCCTTAATGGGCGTGAGTACCACCTTAATTGGCGTATTACCGACCTATCAGCAGGTGGGCATTTTAGCGCCCTTACTGCTGGTCGCACTGCGTATTATTCAGGGTTTAGGCGCCGGTGCAGAAATATCAGGTGCCAGCACGATGCTGGCTGAATATGCACCTAAAGGTAAAAAGGGCATTATCGCCTCGCTGGTTGCGATGGGAACCAACTGCGGTACCTTGAGTGCAACGGCAATCTGGGCGGCCATGTTTTTCTTCTTCACCAATGACGACGTGATTGCCTGGGCATGGCGCATTCCTTTCCTGGCCAGTTTCGTGGTGATGGGCTTTGCTATCTGGCTGCGCTTTAACCTGAAAGAAAGCCCGGTGTTTGAAAATGTCGCCCAATCCGCCACCGTTAAGCCCCACGAACAGCCAAGCCAGTCCGTTTTCCCGTTAATGAAGGGCAAAGCCTTCTGGATTGCTACCGGGTTGCGATTTGGTCAGGCGGGTAACTCAGGCATCATTCAGACCTTTCTGGCGGGTTATATGGTCCAGACGCTGTTGTTCAACAAGGCGGTTCCCACTGATGCCATCATGGTGAGTTCGGTCATTGGTTTTCTGTCCATTCCCCTTATCGGCTGGCTGTCAGACCGGATAGGGCGTCGAATTCCCTACCGCATACTGACGCTGGGCTCGATTATTCTGGCTTACCCGATGATTTCGCTGATCGTCGATAAAGCGCAGTCCGTCAGTACCATCATGGTTTGCCTGATCGTGATCCACAACATCGCCGTATTAGGCCAGGCTGCGATTGAAGGGATCACCATGGCGGAGATGTTTGGTTCCAGAAACCGTTTTGCTCAGATGGCTATCTCGAAGGAAATCGGAGGGCTGTTTGCCACCGGATTAGGGCCGCTGCTGGCTGGCATTTTCTGCCAGCTCACGGGCTCATGGTATCCGATTGCGGTCATGTTGATCTGCTATTCCTGTATTGGTCTGGTGGCATCACTGGTTATGCCTGAGGTGGCCGATCGGGATCTTACCGTGGAGGCTGATGCGTCAGGCGGCGTACCTGCGGGTCGTCAGCACATTGCCCCCACGCTCCGGGCAGGAAGCGGCGAGTGATGTCTGGGGCTGGGTGTTAGCGCAGGACTTTGTTGTAACGCATGAGATAGAATGGCGTCATGTAGGACATCATATGAGACAGTGTTGTGAGCATAAAATCCATTCAGAAACAGAACGTCGTTAACGAAGTGTTCGAGCAAATTAAGGCCAGGCTACTGGACGGTAGCTGGTCTGCAGGCACGCGTTTGCCTTCTGAAGCGGAGCTGACGCACTCTTTTAATGTAAGCCGCGTCAGTATCAGGAGTGCGGTCCAACGCCTGCGCGATCTCGGCATTGTGATTACGCGTCAGGGCAGCGGCAGCTATGTGTGTGAAGACTTTTCGCCGCACATGCTCAACAATAACGCCAGACCGTTAATGCATCTGAGCCGGGAAGCGTTTAACGACATGATGGTCTTTCGCCAGACCGTTGAGTTTAAATGTGTTGAGCTGGCCGTGGAACACGCGACGGAAGAGGATATCGGCCTGTTGGAGCACGCGCTCAATAATATGCTCATCAACAAAGGCGATTATAAGAAGTACTCGGAAGCGGATTACGACTTTCATCTGGCGATTATCCGTGCCTCTCATAACAGTGTGTTTTACAACGTGATGAAGTCCATTAAAGATATTTATTACTATTATCTTGAGGAGCTGAATCGCTCACTGGGCATCACGCTTGAAAGCGTTGAAACACATATCAAAGTGTTTATGGCGATTAAAAACCGTGACGCCTCCTCGGCGGTACAAGTGCTTAACGAGGCGATGAAACATAACGTGGTCGCGATAGAGATGATTAAAAAAGAGGAAGGTCATTAGGACGCACGTTTTTGTGCGGCTAAGGCTATCTCGCTGTCCGTCGGGTGAGGACAGGAAAACAAGATTCACCGGCTGCTTTGTGCTTTTATCTTGTGCTCTGCCTGTCCGTTTATCACCGGCCACGCCACGGTCATTGCGTGACGCGTTCAGGGATGAAGGCGTGCCGATCAGGATGGCAAGGTGTTATTCAGCACGGATCAGCAGAATAAAAAAGGGAGCCAACAGGCTCCCTCGTCGATCAATGCAGACAGCACTGCTTGTATTTTTTACCGCTGCCACAGGGGCAGGGATCGTTCCTGCCCGGCTGTTTTTCCGCCGTTATCGGCTGCTGTATCTGTGGAATGGCTTCTGGCTGTGAGATCCAGTAATCATGAAGCGCCAGCGCGGCAGGGCAAATCGCATCAATGCTGCTTTCCATTTCTTCTGGCGTGAGTGCATCCACCTTTTCCAGGTTCTCTTCGAGACCATGTAAGGCGATAGCGTCCAGTGACGTCTGAAGCGCCGCGGGAAGCGCAGACCAGTCCGTTAATGCCACGCCACGCATGTAGCCGTAGCACCACTCTTCAACCACGGTAAATTCCAGCCCTTCCATTTCGCGTACGCCAAACAGCGGTTCAAACTGTTCCGGAAACTCAGATAAGCGGTCAGCAATGTCATTCATATGCTGAAAGCTGAGTTCCATAAAGCGCGTCATTTCACGCTCATTACTCCATTTAGGAATATGTTTTTCGCCGCCCCAGAGCGCAATTAACCACCGGCTGGGTTCTACCGTTGTTGGGCCTGAAAGCACGGCGGTAAGCAGGCCGTCCAGTTCTGAGACGTCAAGAATCGACGCTTCACTGCCGTATTTTTCCAGCATATCTTCGAGCCATTGCAGCTCTTTTTCGCTTAACGGGCCTTCTTTCATGGGTATCTCCGGGCGTATCTGGTGCAGCAGAAAATTTACTGCGTGTAAAAACGCGCAGTGTACACGCTTATTGCGCTAATGGCAGCGTCGTCAGATTGCCCTGAGCGGCAACAGACTCGGCAGAGGCATTACCTCACCCGCTATGTTACTCTCCGCGACCTGCAACGCGCTTTGCTGCACGATCGGGGTTATCTGGCGCTAGCCTGCTTCGTTTCTCTGACGGAGGTTTGTATCAGGCGACAACCTGTTGCCTGAAAAGCATCATCAGAGGCATAAAGATTCGGCTACGTCGTGCCGATATAAGCACCGCGGTATACGCCGGCATGATGCTGATATGAACGTTCGTCAGTGCCTGATAACAACAATAAGATGGGCGCGAGTGAGTGACCAGAAAAGAGTATAAAACCCGGAGGTTATCCGGCCTGTTGAGCGGATGCAGCCGTCTGTTTAAGCGCAGCGCTATGCTGATAATCTGTACGCTGTTGTTAGCCGCCTGCGGAACGCTGTCGCAAACTTCTGCGCCGACAGGCGACAGGCTTTATCTGACGCACAGCGACTTCCATGACAACCTGGACGATCTGGTGCGCCATTATATGCAGCGCAAACAGGTGTCCGGCATCAGCATCGCCATTATCCACCATCACAATCCGACCCTGTTTTACAGCGCTGGCGTCACCGATGACGTACATCGCTATCCGATTACGCCTGATACCTTATTTGCGCTCGGCTCACTGAGTAAAGGCGTGACCGCAGAAGTCATTATCGAACAGGTTAACGAAGGCCAACTGCACTGGAATGACACACTGGCCGATTTACTGCCCTCTGACGTCAGGTTAAGTCAGGATGCACGCCATATCACGTTGTTACAGTTGGTGACCCATACGTCCGGTCTGCCGCGTCAGGATATGGATTTGCCGATGTTTATGCAGTTTATTGGCTATCTGCATAGCGGTCAGAATTTTTATGGCAACCTGGATAGTGATGCGGTGCTGGAATACCTGGCCGATTTTTCTGCCCCGCGTCAGCGGGTGCCGCAATACTCTAACCTTGGCTATGCGCTGCTGGGCTATATTTTGCGAGAACGGTGCCACAATGATATTGAAACGCTGGCCCACCAACGAATTTTCCGACCCCTGGGAATGAATAACACCGGCTTTGTGCCTGAACGGTTAAGCGGTTTTGCCACGCGCGCGTTAGGTCATGCTGGCGATCAGCCAAAGTTTATCCCGCGCGGTGACCTTACCCCGGACTGGCGTTTCCATCGTAATATGGTCGCGGCTGGCAGCCTTTACAGTAACGCACGGGATCTGAGCGTCTATCTGCGTGCACATCTCACCGCCGTCGCCGATCCTGCGCTCAACCGGGCTTTTGCAGAGGTCAATAAAGGCGTGTATCAGCAGGGCTCGCAGACGCAGAACATTGCCTGGGTAACAGACAGGCTGGCAGGAAAAAATGTGACTTATCAGGTCGGTTATATTGGTGGTTATTCTGCCTTTATTGGCTTTGACAGGCAGGCTGGCAATGCCATCGTGGTCCTGCAAAACGCGTTTAACTGGAGTAACTATCTTGGTATCACATTGCTGCTTAACCTGGCAGAGAAAGACAGGTAAGGTATAGGTTGGGTCCGGAATGAGTCGTGATTCCTTACACTTACCTTTATGAGTGACGGAACCGCAACCCTGTTTAGATTGTCTTCAGAGTAGTCTACTGTTATTAAAATCAATTCAATGTGGAAATTATTATGCGCAGGACTCAAATTGCTTTTATTTCAGCTGGTTTACTGTTCGGCTCGCTGAGCCTGATTCCCGCGGCCCAGGCTGCGGGTGAAACCACCGATAACGTGCCACCGCCACCGCAGGTTCAGCCAGCCGATCCCGCTGCTCAGCCTGGCGATAACAACGCGCAACCTGGTGCGGGCACCGCCCAGCCTGGCAACGCACCTGCCCAGCCGCAGGCACCGATGAGTTCTGACTCCAATGACGGTATTACCCCAACAACGCCTTCGCAGTCAGCTGGCAATCCGGGTAAGCCGAATTACGATCTCAGCACCATTATCATCGATTATAAAGAGCATAAAATCGGTGATACCGTGCCAGACAAGTATCGGAGCAAGACTTACACCATCACTGAGTGGCAGAAACGCAACTTGCCTGCGCCTCAGCCAGATACGCACTGGGCTTATATCAATGCCAATTACATTCTGATCACCAACGACACCGGTAAGATCGTTATGGGTAAATCTGGCGATATCTTCTTCCGCGGATAATCCTGCGGCGTTATGTCAGCAGGAATCGCTTCAACGGCCTCATTAAGAGGCCGTTTTCTTTTTTCTGTCTGTTTTTTATCTGTGGTGACTTCTCAACCTCTCTGCAACATGGCAACGTATTTTTACTAACCGCACAGAAGGAGGCCAAATGTCACAGCACGTCAATCAGTATGGTCAACCGGTAGGGCAATCGCTGCCTGACTGGCAGCCACGTACTTTACCTCAGCGTGAGGTGTTTCAGGGGCAGGTTTGCCGTCTGGAACCTTTTAGTGTCGCTGCGCATGCGCATGCGCTCTGGCAGGCCTGGTCGTTAGCCGAAGATGGCCGTGACTGGACCTACCTTTCTGAGGGACCGTTTAATGATGAAGCCGCCTGGTTAGCCCATGCCAGTACAATGGAGGAGAGCCGGGACCCGTTGCATTTCAGCGTCATTGATGTTGAAACCGGTCAGGCCGTCGGTACGTTGTCGCTGATGCGTATCGATGCGGCAAATGGGGCGATGGAAGTAGGATATGTCACCTTTTCCCGCTTGCTAAAGCAGACAAGAATGGCGACCGAAGCGCATTTTCTGTTGATGCGTTACGCCTTTGAGCAACTTGGCTACCGGCGCTATGAGTGGAAATGTGACAGTTGCAATCTGCCCTCACGCCGGGCCGCGCTTCGTTTAGGGTTTCGTTATGAAGGTGAATTTCGTCAGGCGCGGGTTTATAAAGGTCGCACGCGCAATACCTGTTGGTTTTCTGTCATCGACAGTGAATGGCCACACGTCAAAAACGGCCTGACGCGCTGGCTGGCAGAAGCTAACTTTACTCCCGATGGACAGCAGCGTGAAAAGCTAGAAACCTTACGCGGCTAAGGCCTGAGTCGCGGGAAACGTTCAGACAAGCATATATTTCATGGTCGCCATGAGCAGCGTGGTGGTCATGACCATCATCAGGCGCTTGACCCAGCACATATCGTTTTTTAGATTGCCTACGTCCGTTTTGAGTTCAGCGACGTCCGTTTTGAGCTCAGCCACGTCTGTCTTAAGTTCAGCGACGTCCGTCTTGAGCTCAGCCACGTCTGTCTTAAGTTCAGCGACGTCTGTCTTGAGTTCAGCCACGTCTGTCTTGAGCTCAGCCACGTCTGTCTTAAGTTCAGCGACGTCTGTCTTGAGTTCAGCCACGTCCTTTTTGAGCTCAGCCACGTCTGTCTTGAGTATAGCAACGTCTGTCTTGAGCTCAGCAACATCCGTCTTGAGTTCAGCCACGTCCTTCTTAAGTTCAGCGACGTCTGTCTTTAGCTCAGCAACGTCTGTCTTGAGTTCATCCACATCTGTCTTGAGTTTAGCAACGTCTGTCTTGAGCTCAGCCACGTCCGTCTTGAGTTCAGTCACGTCTGTCTTAAGTTCAGCAACATCCGTCTTGAGTTCAGCGACGTCGGTTTTGAGTTCAACAATATCCGCCCTGAATACATCGTTATCCGTCTGAAGGACTTCTACACCTTTCGCAACATCGCCTGTTTCGGTTCTGAGGTCGGACTCCGCTTTCTTCAACTGCGTGCTTAACATCATAATATGCTGATTTTGAAACTGAAAAGCCCGCATGACATCGGCCCGCGAAAGGGCATTGTCCTGCTGTAGTTCAGAAAAAATAGCCACCATCGCTTCTGCCTGGCGATCGTTGATGCCTGCTCGTTGTAAACGTTTAAATGCTTTGTGTGTATTCATCATTGCGAGTGTCATTCATGCGTTTTCCCGTTTCATCACACCATGAGCACATCATGTCAGGAGAAGCGGTGTAGTCACAGAAGGGAAAGACTATATTGCGTATTAAATCTTAATATATCAATTAGTTAAACGAGTAGTTTGCATCATTTTGCGGGGCGGTACGCAAAAAATGCGTCATCAGTCTGCCTCTCTTACACAGCCTGTTTAATCGGCTGTGGAAGAGGCTGGCGCTCACTGCTGTGGTTAACGGCTGTGGTGGAGAAGCATCAGGGAACGGGCACAACCTTTAACTCGACCAGACCGATGCCAAGTTTGCGCGGGTCCTGACCGGGGATGTTGTTAAGATTGCTGAGCTGCGGTTCCGGCGGAATAAGGGTTAACCGAGAGCTGCCGTGGGCATTATCAAAACGCAGCGTCTGGGTTGACGTCTGCTCACCCAGCGTTAACCGTTGCTGCGTATCACCCACGCGAACGGTTGTTGGCCGGTGCGCATTCGGACCATAGGCGCGAGCGGTTATCACCAGATCGAATTTAGCGGGCAAGGGGTTAACGAACTCAATCGTCACCGCCGGGGCGAGGTTGGCATTTGACCAGCGTCCCCAGGACTCTGGACGGGAAATGCCGCTGAACTGCTTCACGCTTTCCGGTGCGCCGGGAAGCGCGAACAGAAAGCTGTCGGCGTGATAACGAATCGCATTGTCTTCGAGGCGAAGCTGCGCCACAGCATGCTGATAACTGGCATCGTTCAGGCTATCTGCCGGGAACTGCACCTTGCCTTTCCACTGGGGTTTATCGATGCGCGTGACGGAAGGATGCCCCGCGAGCTGGCCCATCGCCAGGCACCAGTCGCCCGACAGAGCAAGCGCCGGTTGCCAGATACGCGCAATTTTAAAACAGCGATCGACCCAGACAAACTTTTCTGCCGCCGCAAAGTCGGCCAACTGGTAGCGTAAAGGCGCTGAATATTCGCCTTCCGGCAGTGGCTCCACATGCTTATCCGTGACGCGCAACAGGATGGGTAACGTAAAGCTGGTGCCGGAAAAGCTGAACATATTGTTGGTCTGGTCAAGGGTAACGCTGTCGATCTTTTTGGGGAAATTCCACAGCTGAATGATATTGGCTTTCCAGCTCAGCACTTTGGTTTTCATATCCTCAAACTGGCTCGATAGTGACACCGCTGACAGGCTGCTGCGTCCCAAACCTATCGCATTATCGCCGCCCAGGATATCCAGCAGCGTCGCGCCGTTATCCAGCGTACTGCGCTTCATATCAATCACCTCTGACTGTGGCTGGTCACCGCGAATCACCATGAACAGATCGTGACGGGGATGCGTGATCAGGAACGGATGCGCCGTGTTATTCATGGCCAGATGATCCGACGCCACCACAATCACGGTGTTTTTAAACCAGGGCGACGCTTTAATGCGGGCGATTAATCGGGCGATATGTTCCTGCGAGCAGGACACCGCACTGAACGACTGGTTTGGCTTGCCCGCATAGCTGTAACTTTTGCGCTGGCAACTCCGGGAAATAAATCCATCGGGATGATGGGTATCCACCGTGAGCGTAAACAGGGCAAAACGTGTCTGCTGACGTGAAAGTGCCTCATAGGTTTCAAACACCTCATCCAGCACGGTATCGTCGTAATAACCCCAGTTATTTCGATAAGCCGGATCGCTGACCTTGTCTTTGAGCTCCTGCGATCCATACATATGTGCGGGGTCAAAACCGTGAGAGCGCAAAAAGACATCTTTACCCGCAAAGCGCAGGTCCGCGCCCTGGATAAACCAGTTTTCATAACCGGAGTTTTTTAAAATATCCCCCAGGCAAACGTTTTGTGGATAAAAGCTGGAAAGGGAGGCGGAAGCGTTGCCGTCGAAAGGGGCAAAAAGAGGAATTCCGCACATTGATGCCACCATGCCCGCAATCGTGTAATCGGTACCGGGAAGTTGTTCTGTCTGGCTGAAATCGATGCTTTGCTCTTTCTCCCGGCTCAGCTCGGGGGCCAGTCCGGGAAAGGCAATCTGGTCGAAGTAGGTCCGCTCCAGGCTTTCAGCGTAAATATAAACGACGTTCAGCGCAGGCTGTTCAATGCGTTTTTTGGGCACCTTATAAAGGGCGCTAAAGTCAGAGTTTTCGCGCAGTGAGTGCGAGGTAATGAGTGAGCTGACCTGCTGAAAAGCCGGGGTTGTTTGTATCGCGCCGGCGGCACAGGCGAAAGCCAGCAGGCTCCAGCCAAAATGAAAGGGCCGCTCGCGGCGGCGCAGCAGCCATGATAAGGCGCAAAACAGCAAAAACAGGACGGTGATAAGACCAAGAGCAGGCACGACGTATTTACTCAGGCCGGCACCGGTCAGGCTGTTGGTTAAGGTATAAACCACCGCGTCGGTAATGCCATCGCCGGTAAAATAATTGCTGGCAAACAGCGTGGCATTGAGCACCACAAACAGCATCAGTAAGAATAATGTGAGGTAAAACCAGATTCTGTTTCGGCCTGCTTTACAGGAATAAACAGCAATCGCGGTCAGAAAAAGTATAACTGACACGAATTCGGACAACGTCAAATCCTCTTATGAAATGAACATGTCTCTTCTCAAAGGGGACATTTTCATGGATTTTTGGCTCAATCTATAGTGGCTGTCATCTGGCTGCAACCTCTCTGCGCGGATTTGGTAGCGGATTCACATTGCAGGCAAGCAGGCTGTCCCGAAGAGCTGGCGAGCCTGGCGATTTCGGATGAAACTGGCCAGGCTCTGGACGGATCAGGCGCGTTGTTCCAGTGGGGCAGAGAGCCTGGCCGGTGAGGACAGGCTGCTGTGCAGGGCTTCCCCGACCAGGCTGGCCCGATTGTAAAACCGGAGCCGCAGGTTGAAATCGAGGTGCGCGCGATCGCTGTCACTCAGCCTGATGACCGGTGGCGGCGTAAGCGGGCGCTGCTGGAATAAGACGCAACGCACACATGCCGTGCTGTTGCCGGCGTGCACGCTTTGGTAATACCCGGCGCTGGCTTCCGCTTTACGTAGCAGCGTATTCACACGGCGATGCTCATCCATTGCTAACTGATGGGCCAGCGCCAGCAGTTCTTCACCCGGCTGACGTAAATTTTGTCGTACAGCAGGGAAGTCACTGCGCTTCATCAGCTCCAGCAGGTAGTTTTGTCTTCCGACATATTTTACCGGCGCCAGCTGTTTCAACCATTCCCGGATAAAGGGATTTTGGGCGGGAGCGGCGATAAAACCGGTTTCAATCACCGGCCTGAGCGGATTATCGGTGCACTGCTGGCGATAATAACCGACCACATCCATCGGGCGGTCACTTTGCGCCTGATGGACCCAGGTGAGATCGTCAAACAGCAGAGTATTACAATCGATGCTGATGCCGCCGTAGCGTAACAACAGCTCCAGCCGGATGATGTCGCTTTTCAGGTCCTGCGTGAGATCGGAAGAAACAAACTGCAGATCCGGCAGCCATTGTCCCAGACTCTGAGGCGTGAGCAGATGGATTTCATGATCCGGATTATCGCGGCGAATGTTACTGACGTTAAGCGCCACGGAGGCAGGCACACGGTCGCCGGGCCAGTACATCCACACTTGTTTGGCAATGGCAGGCAGCGCCTTTGGCACGGACATCAGCACCACGTCCTGTTCCAGTGCCGGATCGTATTCGGGCGCACTCACGGCCCGATGTTGTCTCATCGTCCATAGCATGCGGCTGGTGAAAGCAAGTTTTTCCCATTGACGCCAGAGGTGATGCAAGGAACGGCGGTGTGAATTCATGTTTCACCTGTTATTTTGATTATTGTGTTTTCGCCAGTCGGCAAATAAAGGGTTAGCTGCTAACCCGTATATAAACTGAGATCAACACAGACATCACACTGTGCTGCACCGTTTTTATTGTCTTTTCCTGGTGGTACTACGGTGGCGGGCCGCGAGGGGTGACACGCACGGACGTGAGCGGCCGCGACCTCTTTATTTAATAGAACATAATTCAACAATCCGCTATTCCTGATAAGAACTTTAGGATAAAACGGAAATAAGCGTCAGCCTGACATAAAAATAAATATTTATTCACGCTAATGTTTTATTCCGCTATGGCAAAATCGACGGAGAACATCGTCCTTAATTTTTTTGTCATAAAACGGATAAACAGTGGACGGATAAGAAACAGAATGCTGAATCGAGATGAAAACAACCCTTCAGCACAGTTAACCAATTTGCCGATGCGCGCAGCCTGACAGTCATTGTCTACGCTTTAGCTATACAGATAAAAAGGAGATGACATGCCGTTTGAATCTCGAGGATTACTGGCGATTGACAGACAAACCAGACGTGCGCTGTTCCTTGATCCCGATACCTTTGCGGTGAGTCAGGCCGTGGAGGTTATTCCCACGCGCCTGCACGAGCTGCTGATGCTGGCTCCCTGGGAGAAAGCTTTTCTTCCCCTGTACGGCGACGATATGGGCGGAGAATTGCCGCATCCGGGCCATAAAGTGGCGGTGATTGATTTACGGCAGCGGGCGATCAACGCGTATATCGACCTGTCGCCGTCAAAAGCGCCGCACAGTGGTCAGTTGGGGCGCGACGGCAAAGTGTACCTTTGTTGTGAAAATCCTACGGCGGTGGTGGTCATCGATCCGCAAACGCATCGTGTTGAAAAGACCATTCCTGTTCCGCTTGATAATACTCACCGCCTGACGCTTTCTCCCAGCGGGCGCAAACTGTTTACCGACAATGAGCAGGACGCCACCATAACCGTGGTGGACTTATGTGAGGCGGAAGGGCGGGTAATTGATACCATCCTGATGCCCGGCCCGGTTTCGGGTCTTACTGCATCCCCCAAGCATCCTTATCTCATCGCCAGCGCAGCCGATGTGCCGCTGCTTTACGTGGTCGATCGTCAAAGCCATCGCATCCGCCAACGGCTGGCGCTTCCCGGCCATCAGCAGCCCTGCCAGAAGGTTCGCTTTAGCCCGGATGGTGACTATTTGATGGCAATCGGGCATCAGGAGCCGATCGTGACGCTTTTTGATGAGTTGCTGAATCCTGTGGGGCAGGTAGCCCTGACTCGTCAGCCGCTGGATGGCTGTTTCAGCCCGGATAAGAAACGGTTACTGATTACCCATGCTGATAACCAGACCCTGAGTGTCATTGACCTGGCGCAGAAGACGGTCATAGCGACCACTGATGTGGGCGCGGGCTATGAAACGCTAAGTTACTTTCAAATCGGCTAGATAAAAGGGCGATGGTAAATGGCCGAGCTCCAGTGTCGGCTGCTGGCGTGTTTCTCTGCTTGCCAGCCGCGTTTGCGCAGTTCGCGGGCAATCATTTTATTCATAATGCCGTGGCCCAGCAGCAGAACGGTGCCCTGCTGCGACAGGACGATCAACCTGTCTGCGGCACGTGAGGCACGGGCGCGGGCATGCTGTAGCGACTCGGTTTCACCCGCATAGCCACAAAACCACATGGCGCGCAGGATGGCCTGCCAGACAAAGGTCGGCAACTGGAGGCGGTCCGCCCGCAGTAAAGGAATGCCGACTTCACTGAACAGCGCATCAACGTGATGAGGGCGCAGCCCCAGGCGCTCCAGCGAAGAGTGGGCGCGAGGTAAAGGACTGCAGACGACAACCGCCGCTTTGCTGGCGATGTTGATGCTGCGATCCGGCGGCCCGTCGCTGACCAGCGAAAGATCATAGGCTTCGCACCAGTCCGCCAGCCCCTGTGCGCTTAAGCGCCGGGCAAAAGGGTGGTCAGGTTTACCGTGCCGCATCAGGATAATGGTCATAATGGTTTAACGGCTTTCTCCAGTTTACGCGCCAGTCAGGTATAGCTGAGGTTGGATTCTGTGGCAATCGTTGTGTCTGTTGTCATCTGCCAGTCATACCGATGTGCGACAACAGCAGGCGATGAAAGATTCTGACAGCCAGTTTGGCTTAATGTTAAAAGAAAAGTGAACCTGGTACCTTTTTATGCTGTTTTTCTGTGCGTCAGGTCGTGATTAACCACCTGATTTTGCGTTGAAAACGGTATATTAGCGAAACTTGATACTAAAGAAAATCTAACAAATTTTCCGAATAGCTATTGATTTATCTACGCGCGTAGATACACTAGCTTCCAGTGATTGCTCTCGGTGCTCGATGCACGGTAGGCCGATCGAGGAACAAGTTACATTCGCCAGATTTATACGACCGCTGAAATATACAGCGGCGAAGCTCGCGATACTGCGGATTCCAACACCAGGGAATCTTTAACTTTCCTTTCATCATGGTTAGCCAACTGAATGTCGCCACCGGGGCGTTCTGCTTGTAGTCAGGGAACCGTCTCTCGGAATGGCATTTATCGAACTGCATATTTTCAAGGGACAGCGTTTATGACGGCACAGCATTCCGTTACGCAGCAGGCATCACAGCCTTCTACCTCCGCCGCAGATGAGCGGTTTAACACCTCAGCCGGCCGCAAAGACTTCTGGCGCGCGACGGTTTCTTGCTGGTTAGGAACGGCAATGGAGTATGCGGATTTCGCACTCTATGGCCTGGCCGCTGGCATTATCTTTGGTGACGTTTTCTTTCCTGAACAAACGCCGACTATGGCGCTGCTGGCCAGTTTTGCGACCTGGTCAGTTGGCTTTATTGCCCGTCCCATTGGTGCCTTATTTTTTGGCTGGCTCGGCGATCGTAAAGGCCGCAAAGTCGTCATGGTGACCACCATTATTCTGATGGGGGCGTCCACAACCTTAATCGGCTTGATTCCCAGCTATGCTTCCATTGGTATCTGGGCGCCTGCCTGTCTGGTTTTGCTACGCTTCAGTCAGGGGTTTGGCGCAGGCGCAGAACTCTCCGGCGGTACTGTTATGCTGGGGGAATATGCCCCGGTTAAGCGTCGTGGTCTGGTGTCTTCGGTGATTGCACTCGGCTCTAACAGCGGTACGCTGCTGGCTTCGCTGGTGTGGTTGCTGGTGGTGCAGATGGACAAACAAAGCCTGCTGGAATGGGGATGGCGTATTCCGTTCCTGAGCAGCGCCGTGATCGCCCTGGTGGCGCTGTGGATTCGCCGTAACCTGCGTGAAACTCCCGTGTTCGAGCGCAAGAAAGCGCAATGGGCTGTTGAGCGCGCTGAGGTTATCGCCGCACAGCAGCCTGGCGTGGATACACGGCCCTTCTTTCAGCGAACCCGCGCGTTCTGGACTATGGTCGGCTTGCGTATTGGCGAAAACGGCCCCTCTTATCTGGCGCAGGGTTTTATCGTCGGGTATGTCGCTAAGGTCTTGATGGTCGATAAATCCGTGCCCACGACGGCGGTGTTTATTGCCTCACTGCTCGGCTTCCTGATTATCCCACTGGCCGGCTGGCTGTCAGATCGCTTTGGTCGCCGGATCGTTTATCGGGTATTTTGCCTGCTACTGATGATCTATGCCTGGCCTGCCTTTACGCTGCTGGACACCCGAGAGCCGGCGATTGTCATCCCGGTTATCGTGGTGGGCATGGCGCTGGCTTCACTGGGCATCTTTGGCGTACAGGCGGCCTGGGGCGTAGAGCTGTTCGGGGTGAATCACCGTTATACCAAGATGGCGGTCGCGAAAGAGCTGGGCTCAATTATTTCTGGCGGCACCGCACCCCTGGTGGCGGCAGCGATGCTTTCGTACACCGGGCACTGGTGGTCCATCGCGATCTATTTCTCGGTGATGGCTTCCATTGGTTTCCTGACCACCTTTGTGGCACCGGAAACGCGCGGGCGCGATCTGAATCTGCCAGAGGATGCCATCTGAAAAAAATGATGTTACACAGCAGGCGGCAATAGATGAGGAGGGCGAAGTGGCGAAACAGATAAAAACCACTGTGACGCGCAGCGACGTTGCAAAAGCCGCCGGGACATCGGTCGCGGTAGTGAGCTACGTCATTAATAACGGGCCGCGCCCTGTGGCGGACGCAACCCGACAGCGCGTGCTGGCCGCGATTGAACAGACCGGCTATCGCCCCAATGCCGCCGCCCGTGCCCTGGCGTCAGGCAACACCAAAACCTTTGGTCTGGTGGTGCCGAACATCAGTAACCCCTTTGTCGCGTCCATGGCGCATATGTTGCTGCAGGAGTCGCTGAATCACGGTCACGTGATGTTGCTTGGCGATGCAGGCGACGTTCGCAAGCGGGAACTGGAGCTGATTCAGGGGCTGCTGAACCGCCAGGTTGACGGCCTGTTTTATAACAGCGTCGATCGCCATCCTTTCATCGATATCATCAAAGCCAGCGGGACACCGCTGGTAATGCTCGATCGGGTTGAAGCCCAGCCGGGCGTCAGCATGCTGCGGGTTGATGAGCGACAAGCGGCTTTTCAGGTGTGCTCACATTTACTGAGCCATGGTTATCAGCAGGTCGGCATGATTAGCGGACCGCTGGATATGCTTAATGCTCAGGATCGTATTCAGGGCTGGCGTGACGCGATGCAGGCACACGATCTGCCGGTTGATGAGTCACGGATTTTCCCTGCGACTTATACCCGTGAGGGCGGTTATCAGGCCGCGCTACGCATGATCCATCACCAACAGGTTCCCCGCGCGCTGTTTGCCAGCAATGAAGGCCAGGCTATTGGCTGTATCCGTGCTTTTAGTCAGCATGGCATTCGCGTGCCGGAGGACGTAGCGCTGGTCTGTTTTAACGGCACAGGACAGTCTGCCTACCATGTCCCGGCCTTAACGACGGTGCGCCAGCCGGTAAAAGATATGGCCCGCTGCGCTATCCATATGTTGAAAGAGTGGAATGGCGAGGCGCGCATCGAAGCGTTTCCGCACCATCTTGAAATTGGTGAATCTTGTGGCTGTCGGCCATCAGGCCAGAGTTTATAAACCAAATAATGAAAAGACTGATTATTGATTGTGATCCGGGGAATGGGATTGCCGGGGCGAATACGGATGACGGCCTGGCACTTTCTCTGGCATTAGCCTCACCAGGGCTGTCGTTAGAGTTAATCACCACCGTTGCAGGGAATACACCGAGCGAAGTGGGTGCTCGCGTCGCCAAAGATTTGGTCGCGCGGTTGGGATCGGCGATTCCTGTGGTGCAGGGTGCCCGTCAGGCATTGCATGAAGATCCTGCTCCCTGGCGTGAGGTGCTGGACAAACGGGTTGAACAGCTTGGCCTGATGTCATTATGGCAGGGCGTACCTCAGCCTGCGGCGCTACAGGCGGATGCAATGGATGCCGCGCAGGCGATGGGGCAACTCATCTGTGATAACCCAGGCGAGTTTACCCTGATTGCGATTGGTCCCCTGACCAATGTGGCGTTGGCGATGCAGCGTTTCCCCGCCATGGCGGAATCCGTGGCAGAGATCGTGATTATGGGCGGTGTTTTTGCTCTGGAAGATTACATCAAAGACACTAATTTTGGCATCGATCCCGACGCTGCACATCAGGTATTGCACAGCGGTGCAGCCATAACCCTGGTGCCGATGGATGTCACCACGCAAACCCTGCTGACGCAGGACGATCTGACACGCATCACCCGTCGGGATCATCCGCTGACGCGCTTTGTGCATGATACCTTGCAGCCCTGGATCGCGTATTCGATGCAGACTCGCCACCTGGCCGGATGCTGGATTCATGATGCGCTGGTTGTCGCCTGGCTGCTTAACCAGCGCGTGGCATGGGGAACGGATTACCGCGTCGATATTGAGCTTCGTCCGGGCGCCACGCGCGGTAAAACCTGGCGCTACCGTCAGCCCCTGCGGCTGGACGTCGGGATTCCACCTGACAGCGGCGCGCGGGTGCACGTTCTGCACAGCGTTGACAATGCGCTCCTGCTGTCAATCATTGAGCACGCTTTTAACCAACTCCCCGGCTAACCCACAGGCGATACGTCGCCTGTCCTCTTTCCGTTCCTCTTCTCTCCCTCGTCAGACATGCTTTCTTACAGCCTGATCCACTGCCTGACAATTGCGCGGTACGCTCTCCCCATAAACATGATGTATACATTTGATTAACAATCACATCACTCTCCGACAGCGACCAGGAACGTTATGGACGATGCGCCAGAGTGTCTCAGAGAGGAGACTTCTATGCTTGACTGGACATCGACCCAGCGCAATGTGGCTTTCGCCTGTTTTGCCAGTTGGACGCTGGACGCTTTCGATTTTTTTATTCTGGTGTTTGTACTGAGTAATCTGGCTCAGTACTTCCATAATTCCGTCACCGATGTGTCTGTCGCCATTATGCTGACGCTGGCGGTACGCCCGATTGGCGCGCTGCTGTT
This sequence comes from Pantoea allii, assembly GCF_002307475.1. GTDB lineage: Bacteria > Pseudomonadota > Gammaproteobacteria > Enterobacterales > Enterobacteriaceae > Pantoea > Pantoea allii. The sequence goes on from NZ_NTMH01000029.1 coordinate 24,262, forward strand.
TGGGCGGATGGCGGAGAAATATGGTCGCAAGCCCATTTTGATGCTGAATATTGTCTTTTTCTCCCTGTTCGAACTGCTGTCCGCCTGGTCACCCACCTTCGGCGCGTTTCTGGCGTTTCGCATTTTCTATGGTATTGCCATGGGGGGAATTTGGGGCGTGGCGTCATCGCTGGCGATGGAAACCATTCCCGACCGTTCTCGCGGCCTGATGTCGGGCCTTTTCCAGGCGGGTTATCCCTGTGGTTATCTGCTGGCGTCTGTCGTCTTTGGCTTATTCTTTAATGCGGTGGGCTGGCGCGGCATGTTTCTCATCGGTGCCATTCCCATTCTGCTGTTGCCTTTTATCTATTTCAAAGTGCCTGAATCGCCCGTCTGGCTGGCGGCGCGTGAGCGCAAAGAGAGCAGTGCGTTGATGCCGATACTGCGTCAGCACTGGAAAATATGCATCTACATGGTGCTGTTGATGGCCTGTTTTAACTTCTTCAGCCACGGCACGCAGGACCTTTATCCGACCTTCCTGAAAGTACAGCACCAGTTTGATGCCCACACCGTGAGTATCATCGCGATCAGCTATAACATCGCAGCCATGCTGGGCGGCATCTTCTTTGGCACGCTGTCAGAACGCATTGGTCGCAAAAAAGCCATTATTATTGCGGCGTTGCTGACGCTGCCGGTGCTGCCGCTGTGGGCATTTTCCACTGGCTCCTGGACCATCGGGCTTGGCGCGTTTTTGATGCAGTTTATGGTACAGGGCGCATGGGGCGTGATACCGACTTACCTGAACGAACTGGTGCCGGGGAATGCAAGAGCGGTATTGCCCGGCTTTGTATATCAGTTGGGCAATCTTATTGCATCAGTCAACGCCACGCTGCAGTCGCGTATTGCTGAAGCCCACGGCGGCAATTATGGGCTTGGCATGGCGATTGTGGCGGGAACCGTGGCGGTGCTGATTTGCGTGTTTGTCGCCTTTGGTCGCGAAACGCGTGGAATAAAAATTTCCGGCGTTACGGCAAAGCAGCCGCATTAATGCGTTTCACAGACATCCACCCATTTTGCCGCAGTGAGTTCAGCCATCAGCTGCGGCGAAATGCGTACGGCACTGTGAACCGCGCCTGCTGCGGGCAAGACTTCATCAAAGCTTTTTAACGAGATATCACAATAAACGGTCACCGGGTTTTCCAGGCCAAAGGGACAAACCCCGCCGACGGGATGCCCGGTCCAGTTAATCACTTCGTCCACGCTTAACATCCGCGCTTTGGCACCCAGAACCGCTTTTAGTTTGCGGTTATCTAACCGCGCATCGCCACGGGTTACCACCAGGATCACCTCATTCTTCACCTTAAGTGACAGGGTCTTGGCAATTTGTCCCGGTGTCACACCGTGAACGCGAGCCGCCATTTCTACCGTTGCCGTACTGTAGGGCATCTCAATGATGTCGATTTCCGGCGCACGCTCGGCAAAAAACTGGCGTACAGACTCCAGGCTCATTTTTATCTCCATGCTAATCGAAGGCGTAAAAATTGCCACAAGCCTGCAAGGGTGTAAACGAGATAGCGAAATAATAGGTAACAGAATGCATAGCGGCGATGAAAGTCAGGAGACCGCGGGGGAAAAACAGGGTGAGGGGAAAAGGCGGGTGCGTTTTTTTTCAGCGCATTATCGGGAGTGGACGCCGGATAACATCGCTATCCGGCGCGCCTTTTATATGACTTCAGTTGCCGTGGTGCTGGCGATGCCGGGAAGATCTTCCCAGGCCAGAATCGTATTTCGTCCCTGATTTTTCGCCACGTATAATGCACGGTCCGCATTCGCTACCGCCTGGTCAAATTCATTATCGTAAATGGGCGCAATACCGGCACTAATGGTGACGTGGGTAGAAACACGTTCATTAAACAAATGCGGTATTTCCAGGTTCACTACATATTGGCGGATGCGTTCAGCCAGCTTCATGGCGATGGAGGCGTTAACATTGGTCATTAATACTAAAAACTCCTCACCGCCGTAGCGTGTTACCACATCGCGTGAGCGTACGGCGTCACGAATGGCAACGGAAACCCGAGCCAGCGCCTGGTCACCCATGGCATGACCATAATTATCGTTGTAAGCCTTAAAATGGTCGATATCCAGCAGCAAGACATAATGACTGCCGGCATGATTATCCAGAATGTTATCAAGGCGATTCTTTAGCCCACGCCGGTTATATAAGCCGGTTAAAGGATCGAGCATACTGAGATCGCTAAACGACTCTTTTTCTTCATACAGTTGATACATTAAGCGCAGCGTAAAATCTTCAGAGCGGCGGCGCATCAGATGCTGCAGTGAAAAGCCAATCAACGGCAGGGCAATAGTCAATAAAATCAATGGCAAATGCTGTCCGTGGTCCAGCAACAGCACGGTTAGCATTGACGGCGTAATGTGCAGGCAGAACGCCACCAAATAATCACTGAGTGCAATGGCGCTGATAAAGAAAACGCACAGCAAACTGACAATCAAAAAAAATCCATCATTAAATAAAACACAATGATAGCGATCCTGAATATGCCATGCCCACAATCCCCCTAAGATGAGCGCAACGGGATTTAGCAGGGGTAATTTTAGTTTAGTTTTTATTAAACAGGTGCTCAGCATCGTCATGCTAAAGAACGCCACTATCATCACCGGCAACGTGGCCTGTGATTCACTGTTTTCCGCCAAAGGGAGCAGACAAAATAGCGAAACGGATGCGTTTAAAAACAAAAAGAGCATCAGCGACAGGCGGTATTTGCTGTGTTTCAATTCATCATAAGATTCTATTTTCATTATTCATACTCGTGACAGCCCTGAAATAACAAAGCAAAAACCGGCGCATGATTTCGGCCGGTCGACAGACGTTATATTGATGTTATAAAGAATGTAGTCGGTCGCAATTTAGCATTTTCTTGTTTAACTGTCATCTTCCTGCCTGCCTGTAAAAAAACAAGCTGAAAATTGAGAATGATTATCATATGCTAATGGGAATGGTTATCATATCGACCACTGGCAGAACGGTTCACTGACGGGCAAGGGGGAAGGCGATGGGCGGTTTAAAACTGGATAGTGCATGGGGAAGCATGCTGGCATGTGCAGCAATACCGGCAATAACATTCTGGCAGCCCAGCTTTGAGCAGTGGCGGGGCGTGATGCTGCTCGCATTGCTGCTGACATTGTTCATGCTGTTTAATCAGCGCATGCGGCACTATGTCTTGCTGCCTTCCTGTCTGGCGCTGGCAGGCGGACTCGCGGCGATAGGCGTAAAATTTACCGGTCTGTAGTTGGGATTTTAAAACGATGATGCAGGGGGGAGAAACAAGGTGGAAACAGCGGTGGAGAGGACAACGTTGGTGCGAAGAGAGGGACTTGAACCCTCACGTCCGTTAAGACACTAACACCTGAAGCTAGCGCGTCTACCAATTCCGCCACCTTCGCATCGCGTTGTCTTTTCATATCACCGCAATGGTGCGAAGAGAGGGACTTGAACCCTCACGTCCGTTAAGACACTAACACCTGAAGCTAGCGCGTCTACCAATTCCGCCACCTTCGCGCAGTGCTCGCGATATGAAATTTGTGATTTTGGTGCGAAGAGAGGGACTTGAACCCTCACGTCCGTTAGGACACTAACACCTGAAGCTAGCGCGTCTACCAATTCCGCCACCTTCGCATACCCGCAACACGTTACCGTATTACAACCACGGAGGCGCATTTTAGAGATTTTACTCAATGCGTCAACACATATTTCGCCAGACGGAAACGATCGCTGCAAAAAGCAACGTTTTCAGCCTGGCGAGAGGCAAAAAGGGCGAAAAAGGCAGAAAAAAGGGATTAACGGGTTTTGGCACCGCGTCCGTAAACTGCACGATAAACTTTGAAGCGACCGGTTTGCGCCAGCACTTCATGATTGCCAAAGGCTTCATCCAGCACCTGGGGATAAGGCAGGAAGGCGTTAGCGACAATGCGCAATTCACCTCCGCTGTTCAGGTGTTTAACGGCGCCACGGATCAGGGTTTGTGCGGCATCCAGGCTGGTCTGTGTGCCTTCATGGAACGGCGGGTTGGAGATAATCATGTCAAAACGTCCGGTGACGTCGGAAAAAACGTTACTGGCAAACACGTCACCTTCCAGACCATTGGCAGCCAGCGTGGCTTTACTCGCTTCGATGGCGGCGGCATGAACATCACACAACCACAAACGCACTTTGGGTGAGCGGGCCGGTAATGAGGCGGCCAGCACGCCAGCACCGCAGCCGATATCCAACACTTTGCCTTTGGTATGCGGCGTGAATGTCGAAAGCAGTAAGGCGCTGCCTGCATCCAGGCCATCGCGACTGAAAACGCCGGGTAAGGTATGCACCGTCAGGCCATCCAACTGATAGCTGTTACCAAAGGCCGTGGCATCAAAGGCAGGTTGCTTATCCAGACGGCCATGGTAAAGACCACAGCGGCGTGCGCTGTCGATTTTTTCCAGGGTAGCCCACGTCTCCAGCATGCCTTCCGCACTGCGTACGCCGCTGCGGTTTTCACCGACAATAAAGATATCGCAGCCAACCGGCAGCAACGACAACAGGTTTTGTAACTGAAACTGCACTTCCGGTTTATTCTTGGTCCAGAAGTACACCAGCGTATCGCAGCCCTGAACATCTTCTGCCTGAGCGACCAGTCCATAACGCGCCTGTTCCCCCATGCGGCGGCTCAGGTTTTGCCAGTGATGATATTGCTGAGTGTGCACGCGTGAAGAGGCGGTCTCCAGCTGTGCGGGCAGGTCATCCTGCAGATCGCCAGCAAATAAAACGTGGCGGGCGGTAAATTCATCACTGTGGCGCAGAATGACTTCGCTGGCCGGGGTAAAAGCAGACATGTAGGGCTCCTGTAAGATCTGAGCGGAGATTATAGTGGTTTGTTGGCGCATGTTCGATGGGTTTGCTAGCATAGCGTCGCATTCAGCGAGCAGAGCAGGTATATCATGACGTCCAGGCGCGACTGGCTTTTACAGCAAATGGGGATTACGCAGTATCAACTGCGCCGCCCGCGCGTGCTCCAGGGCGAGATCGCCGTAAGGCTTTTACCCGATACGCAGCTGATTATTGTGGCGGAGAATCCACCAGGTTTGCAGGAGCCTTTCCTGCGCGATGTCCTGCACACGCTCAGTCTGAAACCGACTCAGGTGATGACCGTCACGCCCGACCAGCTGCAAATGCTACCAGAAACCCTGAGCTGTGCGGGCTGGTTACTGGGCGTGGAAAGCGAACAACCCTTTAATGGCGTGGCGTTATCCAGCGCTTCTTTTAATGAACTTCTCAGCAGCGGTGCCGCCCGGCGCGCGCTCTGGCAACAAATGTGTGATCATGACAGCCATTTCTTTCCTCACGCCTGACGCTATTCCCGACGCTTTTGCTATCGAATGCCGTAGCCACGCCTTTCCCTGGCGCGAAGAGACCTTTGCCAGTAACCAGGGCGAACGTTTCCTGAACCTACGATTAGATGTCGATAACCAGATGGCCGCCTTCGCCATCACCCAGGTGGTGCTGGACGAAGCCTCGTTGTTTAATATTGCGGTCGACCCAGCGTATCAACGGCGTGGCTTTGGGCGGGCGCTGCTGGAGCATGTAATCGAGCAACTGATTGCACGCGATGTGATGACGTTGTGGCTGGAAGTCCGTGCCTCAAACGCCCCTGCGATTGCGCTGTACGAACAGCTGGATTTCAATCAGGTCAGCCGCCGTCCAAACTATTATCCCACCGCCGGTGGCCGTGAAGATGCACTGATCATGGCGCTGACGCTGTAGTCGTTTCTGAGGAGTTTTGATGTTAGATAACTGGGATTGCATCCTGTTTGATGCGGATGACACACTGTTCCACTTTGACGCTTATGCTGGCTTACAACGGCTTTTTGCCGGGTACGATGTGCCGTTTACCGACCAGGATTACCTCGATTACCAGGCAGTAAACAAGCCGTTATGGGTCGATTATCAGAATGGTCAGTTATCGGCGCAGGAGCTACAGACCCGCCGCTTTGTGAGCTGGGGGCAAAAGCTCAGCGTGGCGCCTGACATCCTGAATAACGGTTTTCTGTCGGCGATGGCTGAAATCTGTATGCCGCTGGAAGGCGCAGTCAGCCTGATGAAGCTGCTACACGGCCGGGTCAACATGGGCATCATCACCAATGGCTTTACCGCGCTTCAGCAGCGTCGCCTGGAACGCACCGGTTTTCTCGACTACTTTTCCGCTTTGGTGGTTTCAGAAGAGGTGGGCGTGCCTAAGCCCGATGCCAGAATCTTTGATTATGCGCTCACGCAGATGGGAAATCCCCAGCGCAATCGGGTATTGATGGTCGGCGATACGCCAGAATCCGATATCCTGGGCGGTATGAATGCGGGACTGAAAACCTGTTGGATCGATCACGGTACGCGCCCACTGCCGGAACCGATTAAACCTGACTGGCGGGTAAACTCATTAACAGAGCTGGAAGCCCTGTTAAAAGCCTGAATGTCACCTGTCACACCCAGCGAGTGTCGTCTGCGAAAGGCCCGTAATACGGGCCTTTCGTTCATATTCGCGCGCTATCAGGCAGATGGCTTAGCCGCGTCGTCCTTTTTCTCGTCCTCTTCATCATCCTCTTTCACGGGCGTACTGGCCGTGAGCAGGAACGGGGACTGCTGCCAGCGCGTGCGGCGATCGCGCAGCAAGGTACGGCTGAGGATAATGCCAATCGCCAGCGCCAGTAGCATCATCAGGCGCAGAATATTGGTGGTGTTATCCACCTGGCGCGATTCGGTGACCAACACGTGGGTATCCAGGGTGATACGCAGAAAGCCCGTCGGGCCGCTGCCGCCGCTCAGGGGTTGAACGATCTGATGATTGAAGTAGCTTCCCGCCCGTTTGCCATCCAGCGCCAGCCGATCGCGCACATTGATGTTTTCACCGCTGTGCGCCACCAGACTGCCGTCACCGGCATAGACTGAGGCATCAAGAATGCGGCTATTCGCGGTCATCTGATTAAGAATGGCCTCAATCTGACCACGATTATCTTCGCTGTTATCCATGAGCGGTTTCAGGCTGAATGCCACCTGGCGGGTAAGCGTTTGTGCCAGCTCCTCGGCCTGTTCAGAACGGGCCATTTGATGCCCAAGGCTAAACCAGGATGCGCCTTGCATAAGCACCACCAACAGCGCCAGCGAAATCAAAACGATCACCGTGCGATGTAGGCGAAATTTCAGTGCGGTTTTAGCCATTAATTATCCGAGTCACGTCACAACAGAAAGCCTGGATATTATGTTGCCAGAAGCAGCGCAGACAAGGTAGCCTCTTGCGTGGTTTTGTTGTTCCTACAGGAGCCCTGATGTCAAATCATCTTACCTGGTGCGATCTGCCTGCTGATGTCTCTCTCTGGCCGGGGTTGCCCCTTTCATTAAGCGGTGACGAAGTCATGCCGCTGGACTACCGCGCGGGTCGTACCGGCTGGTTACTCTATGGCCGTGGTCTGGATAAACAGCGTCTGACCGACTACCAGCACCGGCTGGGGGCGGCGATGGTTATCGTCAGCGCCTGGAACGTGGACGACTACCAGGTGATTCGCCTGGCGGGTTCCCTGACGCCGTTTGCCAGCAAACTGGCACACGAACTGACGCTGGATGTCGCCCCACTGGGGAAAATCCCGCATCTGAAAACGCCTGGCCTGCTGGTCATGGACATGGATTCCACCGCGATTCAAATCGAATGTATCGACGAGATTGCCAGGCTGGCCGGCTGCGGCGAGCAGGTGGCTGAAGTTACCGAACGGGCGATGCGCGGCGAGCTGGATTTTACCGCCAGCCTGCGTCAGCGCGTGGCGGCGCTTAAAGATGCCGATGCCAATATTCTGAAGCAGGTGCGCGATGCACTGCCGTTAATGCCAGGCTTAACCACACTGACTAAAAAATTGCAGGCGCTGGGCTGGCAGGTGGCGATTGCTTCCGGCGGGTTTACCTATTTTGCGGAGTTCCTGCGCGATAAGCTGCACCTGTCGGCTGTTGCGGCTAACGAACTGGAAATCCGTGACGGCAAACTCACCGGTGAAGTGCTGGGCCAGATCGTGGACGCGCAGTACAAAGCCGAGACGTTAAAAAAGCTGGCGAAGCGGTTCGACATTGCGCCAGAACAAACCGTCGCCGTGGGTGACGGGGCGAATGATTTGCCGATGATTAAAGCCTCTGCGCTGGGCATTGCTTACCATGCCAAACCAAAGGTCAATGAGCAAACGGCTGTTACGATTCGCCATGCCGATTTGATGGGGGTGTTTTGCATCCTGACCGGCAGCCTGATTCACGAAGAGCGTTAACTGAGGAGTTGATTTGGCCAAAGCGGCAAAACGCGCATTTGTTTGTAACGAGTGCGGCGCAGATTATCCGCGTTGGCAGGGGCAATGTAGCGCCTGTCACGCCTGGAACACCATCACCGAGGTGCGCATTGCCGCCTCGCCAGCGGCTGCGCGTAATGAGCGGCTCAGCGGCTATGCGGGCCATGCCGGAACCAGCCGGGTGCAAAAGCTGTCGGAAATCAGTCTGGAAGCCTTGCCCCGTTTCTCAACCAGCTTCAAAGAATTTGACCGCGTACTGGGCGGCGGCGTGGTGCCGGGCAGCGCTATTCTGATTGGCGGTAACCCCGGCGCCGGTAAATCCACCCTGTTGCTACAGGTCATGTGCCGCTTAGCGCAGAGTATGAAAACCCTGTACGTCACCGGTGAAGAGTCATTACAGCAGGTGGCGATGCGCGCCCATCGTCTGGGGTTGCCCACTGACAATCTGAATATGCTGTCGGAAACCAGCATTGAGCAGATCTGCCTGATCGCTGAGCAGGAAGAGCCGCAAATCATGGTCATCGACTCCATCCAGGTGATGCACATGGCGGATATCCAGTCTTCACCCGGCAGTGTGGCACAGGTACGCGAAACCGCTGCTTATCTGACGCGTTTTGCGAAAACCCGCGGCGTGGCGATTATCATGGTGGGCCATGTGACCAAAGATGGTTCGCTGGCCGGGCCGAAGGTGCTTGAGCACTGTATCGACTGTTCGGTACTGCTGGATGGCGATGCCGATTCCCGTTTTCGTACTCTGCGCAGCCACAAGAACCGCTTTGGCGCGGTGAATGAACTGGGTGTTTTTGCCATGACAGAGCAGGGCATGCGTGAGGTGAGTAATCCCTCCGCCATTTTCCTGTCGCGCGGCGAAGAAGTCACCTCTGGCAGTTCGGTCATGGTGTTGTGGGAAGGCACGCGTCCTTTGCTGGTCGAGATTCAGGCGCTGGTGGATCATTCGATGATGGGCAATCCACGCCGGGTTGCCGTCGGGCTTGAGCAGAACCGCCTGGCGATTCTGCTGGCGGTATTGCACCGCCATGGCGGATTGCAAATGGCGGATCAGGATGTGTTCGTTAACGTGGTCGGCGGCGTGAAAGTCACGGAAACCAGTGCCGACCTGGCGCTGATGCTGTCGATGGTCTCCAGCCTGCGCGATCGTCCATTGCCCCAGGATTTGGTTATTTTTGGCGAAGTCGGACTGGCGGGGGAGATTCGCCCGGTGCCCAGCGGTCAGGAACGTATTTCAGAAGCGGCCAAACATGGCTTCAGGCGGGCGATAGTCCCAGCGGGTAACGCACCGAAAAAGCCGATTGAGGGAATGCGCGTCTATAGCGCGAAAAAGCTGGCGGATGCCTTGGCTATTCTTGATGATCTCTAAGCTTTTCCGTATGCCCTTTTGTCGTTATACAAAAGGGCTGGTAAGGGGCAAACGTCCTCACGTCTTTGATCATTTCTTGCAGGAGGCACCACATGTCGGCGTTTGATTATTTAAAAACGGCCATTCGCCAGCAGGGCCACACGCTCCAACAGGTGGCCGATGCCAGTGGCATGACCAAAGGGTATTTAAGCCAACTGCTTAACGCGAAAATTAAAAGCCCCAGCGCCCAAAAGCTGGAAGCTTTGCACCGCTTTCTCGGCCTGGAATTTCCCCGCCGGGATAAAAAAATCGGCGTGATATTTGGTAAGTTTTATCCGCTGCACACTGGCCATATTTATCTGATTCAGCGCGCCTGTAGCCAGGTGGATGAGCTGCATATCATCATGGGCTATGACGAACCGCGCGATCGTGACCTGTTTGAAAACAGCGCCATGTCGCAACAGCCCACGGTCAGCGATCGCCTGCGTTGGTTACTGCAAACCTTCAAATATCAGAAAAACATTCGTATCCATGCTTTCGATGAAGAGGGGATTGAACCCTATCCACATGGCTGGGATGTGTGGAGCGCGGGGGTGAAAACCTTCCTGGATGAGCAGGGGATTGCGGCTGACTGCATCTATACCAGTGAAGCGCCGGACGCCGAGATGTATCAGCAACATCTGGGCATTCAGACGGTGCTGATCGATCCGAACCGATCCTTTATGAATATCAGCGGCACGCAGATTCGTCAGGACCCCTTCCGTTTTTGGGATTACATCCCCACTGAAGTGAAACCGTTTTTTGTGCGTACCGTGGCCATTCTGGGCGGCGAGTCGAGCGGCAAATCCATGCTGGTGAACAAGCTCGCAAACATCTTCAACACCTCCAGCGCATGGGAATATGGGCGGGATTACGTCTTTTCTCACCTGGGCGGCGATGAGATGGCGCTGCAATATTCTGACTACGATAAAATCGCGCTCGGTCATGCGCAGTACATTGATTTTGCGGTGAAATATGCCAATAAAGTGGCGTTTATCGATACCGATTTCGTCACCACGCAGGCCTTTTGTAAAAAGTATGAAGGGCGCGAGCATCCGTTTGTTCAGGCGATGATTGATGAATACCGTTTCGACCTGGTGATTCTGCTGGAGAATAACGTGCCCTGGGTGGCCGATGGCTTGCGCAGCCTGGGCAGCTCTGTGGATCGCCGTGAGTTCCAGACCATGTTGATATCCATGCTGCGTGAAAACAACATCGACTTCGTCCATGTGCAGGAAGAAGATTATGACACGCGCTTCCTGCGTTGTATTGAGCTGGTGAAAGGTATGCTGGGCGAGCAAAGCGCGCTCTGAGACAATCTGTTTACCGACATAAAGGGCCGGAGGATAGCCGTATCTCTGACCCTTTCTCCTTGTGTTATCTTTATAATAATGGCGATTTTTCCGGCCTGTTGCTGGGAAATAAGGCCTTTCACATCGTCGTGCGCAACCGAATATCGTCCGTAACAAAGTCAAACAAAAAAAATTTTTTTGAATTCTGCGGCAACATTATTACGTATTTAAATACTGATGTTATTTCATTTCTTCTGTGTGTTTATGTTAAATGTAAGTTCAATATTTTTAACTGGTTTATATTAAGGGAATATTCATAAGATATAAATAATGATATACCCGGATGTAACGACATGAAAAAGATCAGTATTGGTAGCGATGCGGTATTTTATCCTGGGAAAAGGGAAATAATCAGTCATAATCAGACGTTGAAGTTGCATTCTTCTGCCTCTTATTGTTTTGAATTACTGATCGCACGTCAGGGTGAAATTGTCGATCATGAGTCTTTTTACCAGTATGCCTGGCGTAGATTTGGGATGGAGGTCAGTGCGAATGCCTTATATCAAAGTATTTCTTTGGTCAGAAAAGCGCTACTGGCATCTGGTATTCGGCAGGATGTGATCAGAACCATTCCGCGCCGCGGCTTTATGCTGTCAAATGCCATTCTCATTGAAGAATCGACAAGCGTGCCTGTAGCGGCTATTCCGGATAATACGCCATTATCAGCAGAGGGACTGGAAAACGTATCTACAGAAGACGCTGGCACGCCAGATTTAAGCCAGGCCAGTGGGCAGGACGTTCCCCAACATATTCCTGAGCCTGCTCTTCAGGTCGATGAGAATATGTCAGAAAAGCCGGTTACCGATGCGCTGCATAATGCATCCGGGGCAGCTTATAATACCGGCTATCCAGAGTCTGCCGCGTTAGCCGTCGGAGAGTTGCCTGCTCAACAGGCAATCTACACACGCAACCTGCTTATGGTTGTGCTGACGGTTATGACGATTGTGATGTGTGGTATGGCCATTGTGACCTTTTCCCTTTACCGGAAGGAGATGGATTTCGTAAAGCGGTTTGATATGAACGGATGCGAAATATACGGTAATGAAAAAGCAGATAACAGTTTAGTGGCCCGCATCGCTATTGATATTCATTCGGGATGCACGGAAAGAAGGAAGATTTATATCACCGCCTTTACCAACGGTGAACGAATCTCCGTATTGCAATGTAAAAACGCAATTTCACTATTCGGTTCACCTGACTGTGTGTCGTATTATTATATAAGGAGAAAGTGGTGAAGTTGACGTTTTGGATGGCTGTGCTGACGATGGCCGTAGCCGGTGTTGTGATGCTTTTTTTTCGCCAGGATTATATTCATTGCATTGCAAACATCAATTACATAAGAAGCGGTGAAAGATTTTCACTGATCGTTTCTCACGATATGCGCAACGGGCACGGCGTTTTATCCTTAGCGGGGCGATTGACCGGCGATAATCAAAAAGCCATCAGCATGAGTAAAATTATCCGGTTTAATTATCATCGTGATGGCGATCTTTATCTCGCGCAGTCGACATTGATTGAGCCATCCCCGGATAATCAAATGAGTATTGAGCAACAAGAAAAATGGCTTCCGGCGTTTTTTATCACCGTGGGGGCGACATTCCCTTTCGTCATTAAACGGACGGGCATCGATACATGGGTATTTTATTCTGGTCCTGTTCCGCTCTTCATTTGTGAAAAATAAAACGACCAAAAAATAGCCGATAAGCCGTGCAGAGCATAAACGTTGGACCTGTAGTTATCTTATGAAATTTATCTTTTCTGCAACACAGGGATAACTTTATGCTTTTGATTTTAATAAAATTATATCTTCTTAAGGTCTTGTTCACATAAGGTCAGAACACTTCACATACAGCCTCGCTATTTCGCCCCTTATGATTCCCCTGCCAATGAGCATGTTATCAACCTAAATAATAAGAGGGAATCAATGAAAGCCAGGTCTTTATCACGCTGTATGTATTTTGCTTTGTGCGGTGTAAGTTTACTTTCTTTTAACACCTTTGCCGCATCGCAAAATACTATTCGCTTTCAGGGTGAAGTCAACGCGCAAACCTGTAACGTTAATATAAACGATGCAACCGGTAGCCCGATTATTCTGCTGCCTACGGTATCGACAGCCTCGTTGAACGCGGCGAAATCCACCGCCGGTAAAACACCCTTTACGATCAATTTAACGGGCTGTGTTGCGCCGGCGGCGGGTACAACCCAGGCAATTAATATCAATCTGGCGGGAAATAATATTTCCTCCACGGGTGATTTATTAAATACCGGCACAGCGACGAATGTCGCACTGCGTTTACTGGATAGTAGTGACAAAACGATCAATCTGTCAGGTGGCACGGCGACCGTAAACGGCATGTCGCTGGCCAGTGGTAGCACCAGTGCATCACAAAATTTTTCAGTCGAATATTACAGCGACTCTGGAAGCGCTGGAGCGGGTACGGTTTTGAGTAGCGTTCAATATTCTGTTAGCTATCCATAACTATCAGGCCCCCTTTAGCCGAGGGGGCAGGAGAAACCTGTGTTCAAGTCTCTTGTTATTCTGTTTCTGGCTTTATCCGCTCCCCTTTGTCAGGCAAGCGTCGTGCTGAATGGCACCCGGATAATTATTGATGGTGCGAAAAATGAAAAAACCATTCAGTTTACCAATGCGGGCGATCAGCCTGCGCTTATTCAAATTCAGGCGATTAATCCTGACGCGGCGTCCACACTGCCCTTTGTGGCGCTGCCGCAAATTTTTCGCATCGCGCCAGCCGCCGGTCAAACGGTGAAAGTCAAAGTCACCGAGAATAATTTACCGCAGGACAGAGAGTCGCTGTTCTACATGGACTATACAGAAATCCCCTCTGTGAAAAAGGGCGATGAAGATAAAAATAAACTCTATCTGATTATTAAGAACAGGGTAAAAGTCATCGTTCGCCCCAGGCAACTCGATTTCTCTGTGGATAACGTCAGGCAGGCGCTTTCTTATCGTATTCAGGGGCGAGATATTCTCTTCAAAAATGCCTCTCCTTTTTACGCCAATATCCGCGCGTTTTCACTGATTAAGGGAAATAAGACGATTGCCTGGGACGATGCCGTAACGCTCGCGCCGTTTAGTGAAAGCAAGGTCACGCTGCACAGTTCGTCATCCCTGGTGGGATACGCCCTTACCGCCCTCCTGATCAACGATTTTGGTGCTGACGAAAAAATAAACCTGAACGAAAAATAGCCGAAATGAATAAAGCTTCCTTATTCTTATTGTTCGCGTTCAGTCTGATCCCTGCCAGGGAAAGTCAGGCGGCTGATGCGCAGGATGACTATACGTTTGATCCTTCATTAGTGCGCGAAATGATGCCGGGACAGGTTGCGATGCCGGATGATGCGCAGGATGCCTGGTTTCAGCCGGGTCGTTATGATGTGGAACTTTACCTCAATGGTAAGTTTCAACAATCCACAACCTTGCAGATCGTGCGGGCAGGCGGACCGCTCTCCGTGTGTCTTCCGTCGCCGTTTTATCACGCGTTTGGTGTCAAAGCGCATTATTTGTCTGCCCTGAAGGCGACAGGCTGCGTCCGGCCAGACGCGCTTTTACCCGGCGCCGCCGTTAACGTCAATACCGCCAGCTTACGCGTCGACGTATCCATCCCCCAGGCGATGCTGGTTCAGCGGCCTGTGGGCTATATCGCGCCGGAAAACCTGACGGCTGGCTCGACCATGGCGTTCGTGAATTACAACCTTAACCAGTTCTATTCAGATTACAAAAATGCGCAGCGTTTTGAATCCACCTATCTGGGCATCAACAGTGGTATGAACGTGGGAATGTGGCGTTTTCGTCAGCAGGGAAACCTGACCCATGATGAATGGGGTAATCGCTGGCAAAGTGCCAGAGCCTGGGCGCAGCGGGCATTGCCTTCGTTGCAAAGTGAGGTCGGGCTGGGGGAGCTTTTTAGTCAGGGCGACTTGTTTAATGCCGTCAGTTTCAACGGTGTGAGTCTGGACTCGGACGACCGTATGCTGCCCGATTCTGTTCGGGGCTACGCCCCGGTCGTGCGTGGCGTAGCAAACAGCAACGCACGCGTGACCGTCTGGCAGGGCAAACAGCGGATCTACCAAACCACCGTGCCGCCGGGGCCGTTTATCATCAACGATCTCAGCCCGGTCAGCTATGGCGGCGATCTCAAGGTTGAGGTTCAGGAGTCTGACGGCAGCCTCCATCAGTTTAGCGTGCCCTATGCGGTGTTACCGCAGTCGCTGCGTCCAGGCCGAACCGACTACAACTTTGCGGCCGGTAAAGTCAGGGATTACAGCCAATACAATACGTTTACAGAGTTAACCGTTAAGCATGGCCTGACAAACGCCATTACCCTTAACGGCGGCGCGCGTCTGGGTGAGCACTATCATGCGGTGCTGGCCGGTGGCGTTTGGGCGTCCGATTTCGGTGCCCTTGGCTTCAACAGCGCCTACTCTGAAGCCGACCTGAACGGCGGCGAGACGACCGAGGGATGGCGCTACGAACTCAGCTACAGTCGTACCTTCCAGCCTACCCAGACCACGCTGACGTTTGCCGGCTATCAGTATTCCACTCAGGGCTATCGGGATCTCAATGATGTTATTGCATTAAATAATGCAGAAACGCCAGGCCGCAACAATATCAGTAGCGAATATATGCAGCGTAATCGCCTGCAGATGACGGTTAACCAGACGCTGGGTGAGTGGGGAAATATCTATATTTCCGGCTCGAAGCAAAATTACTACGACGGCCGTTCACGCAATACGCAGTTTCAGATTGGCTATGGCACCGTGCTGCCAAAAAATATCGCGCTGAATATTTCCCTGTCCCGCCAGTATTCGCGCAGAGCTTACTCAAGCGATCCGCGTATGGCCGTGATGTCGCAACATTCAGACGACACCTTTTATAAAGATACCCAGTTTCAGGTCAGCATCTCGGTTCCGTTAGGCTCAGAAGCCACGTCGCCTTATTTAGCGCTGGGGGGAACCCGTGGAAGCCAAAATGGCAGTAACTATAACGCCTCACTCAGCGGAATAAGCGGCGAGAGCGGCACCAGCTACAGCCTGAATATCAATCGTGATCAGCAACAACGCGACACAACGTTAAGTGGCAGCCTGGGCAAAAAACTCTCAGAAGCCAGTCTGACCGGTACGGCATCCACATCCTCACGGTTTAAACAGATGTCCGTCAATGCGATGGGCGCGGCGGTGATCCACAGCGGTGGTGTAACGCTGGGCAATTATCTGGGTGACACCTTTGCCCTTGTCGAAGCGAAAGGGGCCAGGAATGCTCGCATTTTGAATAGCCAGGGCACCGAAATCGATCGCTTTGGTTATGCCCTGGTGCCATCGCTCAACCCTTATCACTACAACAGTATTTCGTTGGGGGCCAGCGGCAGCGATAGCCATGTCGAGATTCAGGACAGTGAAAAAATCGTCGCGCCTTATGCCGGTGCGATGGTGAAGGTGACGTTCAGGACCTTACGCGGTTATCCGGTCATGTTAAAGACCCGCACCAATCGCGAGACGACGGTGCCGGTGGGGGCGGATCTGCTCGACGATGCAGGCAACCGGGTGGGGACGTTTGGTCAGGGCGGCAATGCCTGGTTACGCGTCGCGAAAACCCAGGGACAGTTGAAAGCCGTATGGGGAGAGGACGCGAAAGCATCCTGTTTGATTGACTACCACATCCCAAAACCTAAACCCGATGCGGTGATTACCTACGCGGATGCTGTATGTCGTTTTTAAAATGTAAGGTTTTAACGATGAAGTACGTTTTAGCTGTGATGGCATGCTTTCTTTTGGCGGCATGGCTACCCGCTCATGCCACCTGCACGCGGGTGAATCCGGTCGATCAGGGATGTGATGCCTGCGGAGCGTCCCTGAATTTCGGCAATATCGGCTTGATGAATCTACGTTATCAGCCCGCAGGCACCGTGCTGGCCCGCTCGGTATTTCGTGTGGTACCGGCCATCAACAATGCCAATCCGGATCGCGTGTTATATCAATGCGATCTGGCAGATAAAGACCAGCTGTTTGAAGTCTTCGCCACCAATGGCGACAGTAACGTTGGCGGAGCCTGGGACATGGGCGGCGGTTATTTTCAGACTTATTTTCCCTTCACCGCGTTAAAGCTGATTCATGTGCGAAGCGGTAAGCCTTTTACCCGTATCTGGCAAAAAGTGCCGCTGACGCAGTATGACATTCAGGGGAATAAAATCCTGATCCGCGGGCGGGATTTCAGCCCCATCAGCGCCGAATTGATCCGTACCTCTGAAAACAATCGCACGCCGGGTTATTCGTCGTGGGGATGCCCGGCGGCGGCGGCGGACAATTATACCGGCTCGTACAACTGCAATCAGCCGAACGGCTATGTAGTGTTTATGGGGCCGGGGATGGATGTGCCCGAAGCGGGCCAGGACAGCTGGAATCATTTTGAAACCTGGGGGTCCGGACGCTATATGGCTTTCGGTATGAATACCGCGCCGGTGGCCACCCTGACGCAAAACCTCACCCAGGGCTGCCGGGTTGAAAATTACACCGCGAACGTGATTTTCCCCAGTATCAGTATTAATGCCCTCAATGAAGGGCAAACCGCGACGGCTCCGCTCAGCATTACGCTGGCCTGCGCGGCGGGGACAGATAAGATTTCCGGGATAAACTCAGGCCAACTGTCACTGGGATTTCAACCCAGCTACGCCGCGTGGTTGCAGGCACAGCAGTTAGGTCTGACGTCTGGAAGTGGGATTTCCAGCTACCTGGTGTCCGATCACTATGACAGTTTGCCTTCACTGGCGAAAGGCGTGGGGATTCAGCTGAAAACCTCCGGGGGAAGTGCGGTATCGTTTCTGAGCTGGAGCAGTTTTAGCAGCAATGCAGGATGGCGGCCGGTGCTGGAGGACGCGCAGGTTATTAGCAGCGGTCAGCCGAGTGACGAAACGCTGTATCAGCGTAATTTCACTGCCAGTCTTGCAAAGCTTCCTGGACAAACGGTCACGGCGGGCAATGTTGATGCGACGGCCTCGATCCTCATTCGGCTGCAATAATATGAAAAAGATCCTGCTGCTCGTCATGTGCATCATTACTCACTCCCAGGCCGCGGTTATTCCGCAGCAAAGCCGAATCATCTTTCATCCCGGCGAGGTGCAAGTCCCGTTGTTGTTGGTCAACAGCGGTGAATCTCCTGTCCTGATCCAGACCTGGGTCGACGGCGGCTCACCGGAAACATCGCCCGGCAGTAAAGCCTTTCCTTTTGTCGCACTCCCCGGGGTTTTTACGCTGAACAAGGATGAAAAAAAACAGATCGCGGTTTTGCGCACCGAGCTGGCCGCACAGCTTCCCACCGATCGGGAATCCCTTTACTGGCTCAATCTTTACGAAATCAGTTCAGTGAAAAAAAGCAGTCTGCGGGCGGGCAACGATAAGATCAGTGTGGCGCTGAACACCCAGCTTAAAGTGATTAATCGCCCGTTTACGGATTCGATGCCTTTTGCGGCACGCGTTAAGGCGGTTACGTTTCAGATCAGGAAAACACAAGGGCAGTTTTTTATTCAGGCCAGCAATCAGAGCCGTTACTTTTTTACCCCAGGGAAGATGACGGCGACGGCGGGCGGAAAACATTATCCTGTTTACCTGGACGGGGATAAAACGCTGGCACCTTTCGCCAGTAAACGTTATCCCCTGCTTGGTGACTCGCCGCTTTTAGCGACAGGCAACGCTGTGCTTAACTTCACCGCGCTGGACGACCAAGGGAATCCCCAGGCGTTCACGGCCAACCTGAACCTGGCTTCTGGCTCACCGTGAACCCGCCGCGCGCGGGTGGTCGCATTGGCTGCCACCCGTCTGCGTCATCAGTAAACCATGACGACCTTGCCGCGCATATGGCCTTCCAGCACGCGCTGGTGGGCAGCCTCAAGCGTTTCTACACTCAGGCCGTGAAGCGTTTCGTTCAGCGTGCTTTGCAGCTTGCCGTCGTCCAGCAGGTCGGCGACGGCATTCAGGATTTCCCCCTGCTGCGCCATGTCCGGCGTGTTGTACATGCTGCGTGTGTACATAAACTCAAAGTGCAGCGCGGCGCTTTTTAGCTTCAGTTGATCCATCGACAGTGGATGTTCGTTCTCAACAATGGTGCAGATGTGGCCCTGAGGAGCAATAAGCTGGCTCATGGTGTCCCAGTGGCCATCGGTGTCGTTTAGACAAAAAATATAATCAACCTGCTTAATGCCGTGCTTTTCCAGCTCAGCAGCCATGTCTTTGTAGTTGATCACCAGATCGGCTCCGCGATCGCGGCACCACTGGGCGGAATCGTCCCGTGACGCGGTGGCGATCACTTTGGCTTTACTGCGCATTTTCGCCAGAGGAATTGCCAGTGAACCTACGCCGCCTGCACCGCCCACGATCAACAGCGTTTGATCCTCACGCGCCGCAGCCATATCCAGCCGTTCAAACAGGCCTTCCCATGCAGTCAGCGCCGTCAACGGGATAGCAGCAGAAGCAGCCCAGTCGAGTTTTTTCGGTTTATGACCGGTGATACGTGAATCGACCAACTGCTCCGTGCTGTTACTGCCCGGACGAGTAATATCGCCCGCATAGTACACTTCATCGCCTGGCTTAAAGCCGCTGACTTTACTGCCGGTTTCCAGCACGACGCCGCTGGCATCCCAGCCGAGAATACGTGGTACCTGCAAACCATTTTTGATCGCCCCTTTGTGAACTTTGGTATCGACCGGATTGACCGAGGCGGCTTTCACCTGAACGCGCAGGTCATACTCGCCTGGCGTGAGGGTTTCCGGGAAAATTTCAACGAAGTTTTTTGGGTTTTCTGGATCAACAGCAATTGCGCGAACAGACATAATTTTCTCTCCTGTAGTGTTCTCTAAAGTGTAGAACCCCGAGACGATGCTGATAAGATGGACAATAGTTATTACAGTGTTCGTCTGAGGTGAACAATGGCGTTTCGTCAGTGGCAGGATATGGCGCTGTTTGCGTTAGTGGCGGAGTGCGGCAGTTTTACCGCCGCGGCAGAACGGGCAGGCTTACCGAAATCCAGCGTCAGCCAGCGGATTAGCCAGCTTGAACAGCGGCTGGGCATCCGGTTGTTAAACCGCACCACGCGCCAGCTCAATCTGACCTTTGCAGGGGAACGCTATCTGCTGCACTGCCAGGAGATGATGCAGGCCAGCGAGCGCGCCGAACAGGCCATTGCCAGTCTACGGGAAAATCCCAGCGGTCGCCTGCGCATCACCAGCCCGGCGGGCATTGGCGCAACCTTGCTGGCCCGCTGCAACGCTGCGTTTTTACGCCACTATCCTGACGTCACGCTGGATATCTCTGTCTCGGATGATATTCGCGATCTGGTGCAGGACGGCTTTGATCTGGCCTTACGCACCGGTCAGCCGCAGGAGTCGTCCCTGATTGGTCGCCGCGTCGGCTACTGCCAGCGCTCGCTGGTGGCCGCACAAGCTTATCTGGACCAGCATCCGCCGATTACCCATCCCCAACAGTTGGCCGCGCATCGCTGTATTGCGCACCGGGCCTGGAACGAGTGGGTGCTGAAACGCGACGATCAATATCATCGTTGGCTGCTTCCGCCTGCGCACCTTACCGATAATTTACTCTATGCCCGTGAGTCGGCGTTGGGATGTGCCGGTATTACGCTACTGCCCCGCTTTTTAACGGACGGCGACAGGGGCGATGCGCGTCTGGTAACGGTGCTGCCGGAATGGGAAATGGAGGGGAATGAACTGTGGCTGGTGTATCCCAGTCGTAAACTGAACTCGCCTGCGCTGATGAAATATATTGAATTTGCTTTGCAGTCGCCTGTGTTCCGCGAATTTTACCGCTGAAGAAAAGAGAAGGGCGGCATCGCTGCCGCCCCGCAATTACTTAGTAATACGCTTGTACTTGATACGTTTCGGCTCCAGCGCATCTGCGCCCAGCGTGCGTTTCTTGTACTCTTCGTATTCGGTAAAGTTACCTTCAAAGAATTCGATCTTGCCCTCATCCTGATAATCCAGAATGTGGGTCGCGATACGGTCAAGGAACCAACGGTCATGCGAGATCACCATGGCGCAGCCAGGGAACTCAAGCAGGGCGTTTTCCAGCGCGCGCAGGGTTTCAATGTCCAGGTCGTTGGTGGGCTCATCGAGCAGCAGCATGTTGCCGCCCACCTGCAGCAGTTTTGCCAGATGCAGACGACCACGCTCACCACCGGACAACTCGCCCACGCGTTTGCCCTGATCCACGCCTTTAAAGTTAAAGCGTCCTACATAGGCGCGACTTGGCATTTCGGTGTTGCCGATACGCATAATGTCCTGACCGCCAGAGACTTCTTCCCATACGGTTTTGGCATTATCCATGCTGTCGCGGAACTGATCGACAGAGGCCAGCTTCACGGTTTCACCCAGCACAATCTCGCCGGAATCCGGTTGTTCCTGACCGGACATCATGCGGAACAGGGTCGACTTACCGGCGCCGTTCGGGCCGATGATGCCGACGATGGCCCCTTTCGGTACAGAGAACGACAGGCCGTCGATCAGTACGCGGTCGCCGTAAGATTTACGCAGGTTGCTGACTTCCAGCACCTTGTCACCCAGACGGGCACCCGGTGGAATAAACAGTTCGTTGGTTTCGTTACGTTTCTGGTAGTCGGTGTTGTTCAGTTCTTCAAAGCGAGCCAGACGGGCTTTACCTTTAGACTGCTGGCCTTTTGGCCCTTTGCGTACCCACTCCAGCTCTTTCTCGATAGATTTGCGACGTGCGGCTTCGGAAGAGGCTTCCTGCGCCAGACGGGCATCTTTCTGCTCCAGCCATGAGGAGTAGTTCCCTTCCCACGGAATGCCTTCGCCGCGGTCCAGCTCCAGAATCCAGCCTGCAACGTTATCAAGGAAGTAACGGTCGTGGGTAATCGCCACCACGGTGCCTTCGAAGTCGTGCAGGAAACGCTCCAGCCAGGCGACAGATTCTGCATCCAGGTGGTTCGTCGGTTCGTCCAGCAGCAGCATGTCTGGTTTTTCCAGCAACAGGCGGCACAGGGCGACACGGCGGCGTTCACCACCGGACAGGTTCGCAATTTTTGCGTCCCAGTCGGGCAGGCGCAGGGCGTCGGCGGCGCGTTCCAACTGGGTGTTCAGATTATGGCCGTCATGCGCCTGAATGATCTCTTCCAGCCGTCCCTGCTCGGCAGCCAGCTTATCGAAATCTGCATCTTCTTCGGCGTATAAGGCATACACCTCGTCGAGACGTTTCAGCGCACCGACCACTTCGGCCAGCGCTTCTTCCACGGACTCGCGCACGGTGTGCTCAAGGTTAAGCTGCGGTTCCTGCGGCAGATAGCCGATTTTAAGACCGGGCTGCGGGCGGGCTTCCCCTTCGATATCTTTATCGATACCGGCCATGATGCGTAGCAGCGTAGATTTACCCGCACCGTTCAGGCCGAGCACGCCAATTTTTGCGCCGGGGAAAAAGCTAAGGGAGATGTTCTTCAGAATATGTCGCTTTGGCGGAACTACTTTGCCGACGCGATGCATGCTATAGACGAATTGAGCCACGTTGTATTGAGCCTCTGGGTCTGTTTGTCGTGTGGATGATGTCGAAGTTTAGCCTTTTTCGCTGCCTATTCACAGCCGATGCGCCGGGATAATTCCGTGCCGGGGCGCAGTTTGGCATAACTGTTTGATTTGTGTCCGCTGTCCGACCGGGCGGCAAAAGGCCGCTTCCGGTGACGTGCGTATCATGACGAGCATATATAGCGCAGGTGACATGAATCCACCTGAGCGTAGCAGCAGGTCATTGCCAGTGCGTGACAAAACGACGTCAGGGAAGGCGGACGGGAATGTGTTGTTGCGTTAACCACTGACTCAGTGCCGGTTCAGGCGCGCTGTCGCTGACCAGTAAATCAAAGCGGGACAGCTCGCCAATACGCGCGGGCAGGACTTTGCCATATTTGCTGCTGTCGGCGACCAGAATACGCTGGCGGGCGCGCAGCATGGCATGGTGCTTCATCGGCAGTTCGTTGAGGTTATAGCAGGTCGCCCCCTGATCTTTATCCACGCCCGCCGCAGAGATAAACGCTAGGGTGGGACAGAGATCATCCAGAATGGAATGCCCGCCCACGGGCGTGAACAGGGCATTGTCGGCATGAAATTCACCGCCGCTCAGGATCACATTGCAGGCCGGTTTCTCTTTTAGCGCCAGAAAGGTATTCATGGCACAGCAGATGGCGGTAAAGGGCAGGGCATCCGGAATCGCATCCACGACATAGGGCAGGGTGGTGCCGCAGTCAAAAAACACCGTGTCATTTTCACTAATCAGGCTGGCAGCAGCCTGAGCGAGTCGCTGCTTTCTGGCTGCATTTTGTCCGTGTTGGTCGGAGATGAAATAGTGCCCGGGATGGCTGCGCGGATCGCTGACGATATAACCGCCCAGCAATACCACGCTTGAGGTCGGTTCACTTAAGTCCCGACGTACGGTCATTTCCGATACGTCCAGCAGCTGTGCCGCATCTTTCAGATGTAATTTATCGGTGCGCTTAAGTGCCAGAGCCAGTTTACGAATGCGTTCGTCGCGGCGGGTTTCCATTGTCATCTCTAAACCTGTATTCCTTGAAGAAGACGTCATACGTCCTGGCCTGTCACATCGCTGGCGTGCCGTTAACCTTACCTGAAACCGCCGCGTTTTTACTCAGCCCATAACAAATTTCAAAAAATTTAAGGCGTTGCAGGCTTTTCAGGCAAGATTTTTATCTTACCCGCAATGCCTTCACCCCGCAAACCCGGGCTGTGGCCACTGAATGCCCGCCTTCGCGTCACGGTGTTTGTTATAATATTAACATTAAACCCGGGCGGATTCCGGCTTTATCGATCAGTTATGTCACAATATATGTGAAATTTATCACATAATTAACCTCTGTGAATTGTTAGTGTTATTTTTATAACATTTTAGCGGTCTTTTACCGGGGGAAGAATGGACATTGCGGTTATCGGTTCAAACATGGTGGATTTAATCACCTATACCAACAGTTTTCCCAAGCCAGGGGAAACGCTGGAAGCGCCCGATTTTGCAATGGGTTGTGGCGGTAAAGGGGCCAATCAGGCCGTGGCGGCAGCAAAGCTGGGTGGCAAGGTAATGATGGTTAGCAAAGTGGGCGACGACCTGTTTGCGCCCACCACGTTAGCCAATCTGCAACAGCAGGGCGTGGATACACGTTTCGTCACCACCGAAGCCGGTGTCTCCAGCGGTGTGGCCCCCATCTTTGTTGATGACCAATCGCAAAACCGCATCTTGATTATTAAAGGCGCGAATCAACATCTCAAGCCCGCGGACATCGATGCTGCGGCTGAGGCGCTGAAGGGCTGCCGGTTAATCATTCTGCAGCTGGAAATTCCGCTGGAAACCGTTTACTACGCGATCGATTTTGCCCGCCAAAATGCTATCCGCGTCATCCTCAATCCTGCCCCCGCCCTGGCTGAGCTGGATATCGCGTATGCCTGCCAGTGTGACTTTTTTATGCCCAATGAAACGGAGCTGGAAATCCTGACTGGAATGCCGGTGGGGACGGAGGATGAAGTGAGGCGGGCAGGCGCGTCCTTACTGAAACGTGGCCTAAAGAATCTGATCGTGACCCTGGGCAGCCGCGGATCGCTGTGGATGACCGGCGATGACTGTCATCAGGTTGACCCTGTGCCGGTTAAAGCACTGGATACCAGCGGTGCCGGTGATGCGTTTATTGGCTGTTTTGCCTACGAACTGGTGCAAACCGGTGATATCCCTGCCGCCATGGCGAAAGCCTCTGCCTACGCGGCCTGTAGCGTCACGGCACGCGGTACGCAGCGTTCTTATCCTGACTCAACCGCTTTTCAGCGCTTTCTCGACCTTCAATGAGGTACGGCCATGCACCAGAACATTGTTCAGCAAGATGACGGTTATCTAAATAAGACCCCGCTGTTCCAGTTTATTCTGCTTTCCTGTCTGTTCCCGTTGTGGGGCTGTGCGGCAAGCCTGAATGACATTCTGATTACGCAATTTAAAAGTGTGTTCGCCCTGAGCGATTTTGCCAGTGCCCTGGTGCAGAGCGCCTTTTACGGCGGCTATTTTTTGATTGCGATTCCGGCCTCGCTGGTGATCCGCAAAACCAGTTACAAGCTGGCGATTTTAACCGGGCTGGCGCTGTATATCGTCGGCTGTATGCTGTTTTACCCCGCCTCGCACATGGCAACCTATACCATGTTTCTGGCAGCGATTTTTGCTATTGCCATTGGGTTAAGCTTCCTGGAAACGGCGGCGAATACCTACAGCTCAATGATTGGTCATCGCCAACATGCCACGCTGCGTCTTAATATCAGCCAGACCTTCTATCCGCTAGGTGCTCTGATGGGCATTGTGTTGGGAAAATATCTGGTATTTCAGGATGGGGAAAGCCTGCAAACACAGATGGCAAACATGACGGCGGAGCAGGCCCACGCGTTCCGCTTATCGATGCTGGAACACACTCTGGAGCCGTATAAATATCTGGTGATGGTGCTGGTGGTCGTCATGCTGCTGTTTATGTTCACCCGTTATCCGCGCTGCAAGCCGCAAAGCAACGAAAAAACGTTGCCGACGCTGAGCGAAACCTTCCGCTATCTGGCAAAAAATCGCCATTTTAAACGCGGTATTCTGGCGCAGTTTCTCTACGTCGGCATGCAGGTTGCAGTGTGGTCCTTTACCATTCGTCTGGCCCTGACACTGGGGGCGACCAATGAGCGTGAAGCGTCCAGCTTTATGATTTACAGCTTTATCTGTTTCTTTATTGGCAAGTTTGTCGCCAACATTTTAATGACACGTTTCCGTCCAGAGAAAGTCCTTATCGTCTTTTCTGTTTTAGGCATGATAACGCTGGCCTACGTCATGCTGGTGCCCAATTTCACCGCTGTTTATGCCGCCGTGTTTGTTAGCGTGTTGTTTGGTCCCTGCTGGGCCACGATCTATGCCGGTACGCTCGCAACGGTAGACAGTAAATACACTGAAGTCGCGGGCGCGTTTATTGTGATGTCTATCGTCGGGGCGGCATTTGTGCCCGCCTTGCAGGGCTTTGTTTCCGACCATCTGGGATCGATGCAGCTGGCATTTGGCGTGTCGCTGCTGTGTTTTGCCTGGGTTGGCTTCTATTTTTGGGGCGAACTGCGCCACAAAAAGCAGCCGCGTCATCGCGCAAACCTGGCGGAGGAGGGACTATGAAAACCCGTTTACCGTTGCGCCGTGAACAGTTTTCCGCCACGCCGACGTTGCTGCTGGAGAGCGAGGATTTCAGGGTCGAGCTGTTTCGCTATCCTGCGGGCATTGAGGCCATTCGCATTCACAACCGGCGGGGCACGGTGATTGTGTTGCCCTTTCTGGGCCAGATGGTATGGGATGTGAATTTTGATGGCCGAGCCCTGACCATGGGGCACCGGTTTAAACAGCCGCTGCCGGGTGACACTATCATCGATACGTACGGCTGTTTTGCCTTTCATTCTGGTCTGCTGGCGAATGGCTGCCCTGGCGCGGAAGACTCGCATCCGCTTCACGGTGAAATGGCCTGCGCCCGCATGGATTCCGCATGGATAGTGCTGGAGGATGAGCGTCTTTCTGTCGAAGGCGAAACCGAATACATCAAGGGGTTTGGTCACCATTATCTGGCGGCACCGGCGGTACGGCTAAGGGCCGATCAGGCGCGGCTGATGCTGGAGATGACCGTGACAAATCTGGCTGGCGCACCGATGCCGTTGCAATACATGTGTCACATCAACAGCGCGTGGGTTGAGCAAGGGCAGTTTAAACAGACGATTCCTGACGAGGCGTTTCAGCTGCGCCGTTCTGTTCCGGCACATGTGCGGCCCACTCCTCAGTGGACCGCCTTTACCGACGCCCTGGCCCGCGATCCCACCGCGTTCCGGCAGTTAGATCAACCTGCAATGTACGATCCGGAGATTGTCTTCTTCGCCGATCATCTGGCGCAATACGGTGAGAACGTTCAGTTTGAACTCCATTCCCCGGCCGGTTATGCCCTGATGACCCGCTTTTCCACCGCGCAGTTTCCGCATGCGACGCGCTGGATACTGCATAATGCGGATCAGCAGGTTGCTGCCTACGTACTGCCCGCCACCTGCCGTCCAGAAGGCTTTGCAGCGGCACAACGCGCCGGTACGTTGATGGCGTTGATGCCCGGTGAGCACCGTCATTTCCAGGTTGAAACCGGCGTGCTGTAAATCGCCCAGGCCGACGCGTTATGTGACGAAACGTCAGGTGCTTTTGACGCTTCTGCTGCCACGACAGCGTTGGCGTGAGTCTCTTCTGCATCAGAACGCGTTAGGCAGGCAGGATGATCATCCATGTGGCGAAAGCCCGTGGATAGCGCGTCTTATACCCATCTGCCTGTTCACGTCTTCTACCTGCTCGCCTGTAAGCCATTTAAGCCACCGCAGCCTGTTCTGGCTGGACACACAGCAGATCGCTATCGCCGTTTTATCGTTGAGCATCCCGCTGTTAACCCTGCGTCGGCTTGGTGGAAAACGCGATCCACCTGACGTTCTAAGGCGGCAGGAAAGTGCGATGCTGCCTAATGCAGCCAACATCCCTTATCTTCCTCAGGTCAATTTATGTGACAAAGATCACATAAATTGACATTAGTCATCCTTATGAGAAAACTCGCCCTTCCAAAAATTGAATGATAATGATTATTATTTATATTGTTATTGTCATTAACAACTACTCATTTAATGCAAATAAACCACATAAAATGTAGTTTTTTAGCTCTTTTGTGGACATAAATTCTCAAAAATTTTGACCTCATGGGTGAGCCGTCTCGGCTAAAGGTTACTGAATCTGAATTGACTCGCGTGGTCTGGCGCAGGCTGCTGCCCTTTTTAAACGGTGGCTGGGCGGCTTACGCCTTTAATAAAGGAACGGGATATGGTGGTACGTAAGCAAAACCCGTCGGTGCCTCACCGACAGCTGTCTGATGCGGTCCTTACTGCTCAGGACTTTATTTTCAATGATGCGCAAATTTCGGCCTGGCATCAGCAAACGCAGGAGGCGCTGACGCTGATCACCCACACCGTTCAGCGCGTTGAGAAACCCTTCAGCGGTATCCTGCCTCACGAGCTGGCCCCGGCTTTTAGCGCCGTCGATCTTGACCAGCCGCTGGGAAATAATGAGGCTGCGCTGGAAGAGTTAGGATCACTGTATCTGCGTGATGCCGTCTGGTTCCATCACCCCAAATACGTGGCGCACCTTAACTGCCCGGTGGTACTGCCATCGCTGCTGGCGGAGCAAATCATGGCCGCGGTCAACAGCTCCGTGGATACCTGGGATCAGAGCGCGGGCGGAACGCTGATTGAACAGAAGGTTATTGACTGGACGCTGAGCCGCATCGGTCTGCCGGCGAGCGCAGACGGCATCTTTACCAGCGGTGGGACGCAGTCAAACCTGATGGCGATGCTGCTGGCACGCGACAGCTGGTGCGCCGCACATCATCCGGGCCATCTGATCAAACATCAGGGCCTGCCGGCCGATGCCGCCAAATGGCGCGTCCTGACCTCCAGACTGAGCCACTTCAGCATTCAGAAATCGATGGCCATTCTCGGCCTGGGCTACGATGCGGTCATTCCGGTGGATTACGACGACGATTACCGCATGGACAGCGTGCAGCTTGCGCACGAGATTGCGCGTTGCCACGAGCAGGGCCTGATCCCGATTGCCGTCGTCGCCACCAGCGGCACCACCGATTTCGGCAGCATCGATCCGCTGGAAACCATCGCGACACTGTGTCAGCAGCACGGCATCTGGATGCACGTCGACGCGGCGTACGGTTGCGGTCTGTTGGTTTCGGAAGCGCATCGCCAGCGCCTCAACGGCATTGAAAAAGCCGACTCGGTGACGGTGGATTATCACAAGTCGTTCTTCCAGACCGTGAGTTGCGGCGCGTTCTTCGTGCGCGATAAACAGCACCTCAGCCACGTGACGCACCATGCTGATTACCTTAATCCGCTCAGCGCTCAGCAGGAAGGGACGCCAAACCTGGTGAATAAAAGTATTCAGACTACGCGCCGGTTTGACGCGCTGAAAATGTGGCTGACCTTGCGCATCATGGGGCCGGCGAAGCTGGGTGAGGCGTTTGACAGCCTTATTACGCTAACCCAGGCAACCCATCAGTTGCTGAAAGCCCATCCGGTGATTGAGGTCCTGCACGCGCCTGAACTGACCACCCAAATCTTCCGCTTCGTGCCGCGCCCCGGCATGAATCCGGTACAGCTGGACGTCATCAATGCCGGTATCCGCAAGGCCCTGTTCCGTTCCGGTAATGCGGTGATTGCCGGTACCAAAGTGGATGGCCGCCAGTACCTGAAATTTACGCTGCTTAATCCCACCACCTCGCTAGCTGACATGGAAGATGTGATTGCCTTGATCGCCCATTACGGTCGCGAACAGGCACGTGACATGACATTACAGGTGGCTAACCAGTGAGAACGGCGCGATGAACAACAGAATTTATGACTTTATCGGTATTGGTATTGGGCCTTTTAATCTCAGCCTGGCCTGTCTGAGCGAGCCGGTTGAGGGGCTGAACGGCCTCTTTCTGGATCAAAATCTGGGGTTCGACTGGCATACCGGCATGATGCTGGAAAGTGCGCACCTGCAAACGCCGTTTATGGCCGATCTGGTGACGCTGGCCGATCCCACCAATCCTTACAGCCTGCTGAATTACATGAAACAGAAGGGGAAAATTTATTCGTTCTATATCCGCGAAGACTTTTTCCTGATGCGTAAAGAGTACAACCAGTACTGTCAGTGGGCGTGCGCACAGCTGAGTAATTTGCGCTGGAATACGCGGGTAGATTACGTGAGCTACGACGATGCCCAGCAGTGCTACCGTATTCGCGCGGTGGATACGCTCAGCGGGCAACAGCAGGAGTGGCTGACGCGCAAACTGGTACTGGGCACCGGGCCTGCCGCGTGGCTGCCGGAGTGCAGCCGATCGCATCAGTCGCGCTTTACCCATTCCAGCCAGTATCTGGCGGACAAGGCGGAGCTGCAGAAAAAGAGCACCATCACCGTGCTGGGGAGCGGTCAGAGCGCCGCAGAGATCTATTACGACCTGCTGACGGACATCGATCGGTTTGGCTACCAGCTTAACTGGATAACCCGCGCACCGCGCTTCTATCCCCTGGAATACACCAAGCTGACGCTGGAGATGACCTCGCCAGAATGGGTCGACTACTTCCACGCGCTGCCGGGGGAAAAACGTGATGCGCTGAACGCGCGCCACAAAAACCTCTACAAAGGCATCAACAGCACCTTAATCAATGACATCTACGACCTGATGTACGTCAAGCAACTGGATGGCGCGCTGAACGTTAACCTGTTCACCCATTCGGAGCTCACCGGCATGCGCTGGTTGCCGAGTGGGGAGTTTGAACTCGCCCTGCATCAGCAGGAGCAGGATTGTGCGTATACGCGCCGCACCCAGGGGCTGGTGATGGCTACGGGTTATCAGTATCGCCCGCCGATGTTTATCGAAGGCATCAGCCAGCGTCTGCGCTGGGATGAGAAGGGCCGTTACGACGTCCAGCGCAATTACAGTATTGACCAGCATAACCAGATCTTCGTGCAGAACGCAGAGCTGCATACGCACGGCTTTGTCACGCCGGATCTCGGCATGGCCTGCTATCGCAACTCGGTGCTCCTGCGTGAACTCACCGGTCGGGAAATTTATCCCGTCGAGCGGCAGATCGCCTTCCAGACCTTCCCGGCCCAATCGGAACATTGATATGTCACAGTCAACGCTTTTCACTGCGGCCCGACCTGCGGGCCAGTTTACCCTCCGTGCCATGCAGCCCGACGACGTGATGCTTATTCACCGCTGGGTCACGCGCGACTACGCCCGTTTCTGGGGCATGCAGGATCACTCGCCCGAACAGGTCGCCGAATTCTATCAACAGCTGACGGCAAAAGATCCTCATGCGGCCTTAATCGGCTGTTGCGATGGCGAACCGGCGTTTCTGATCGAATGCTATCGCGCCAGCGAGGATGAGGTCGGCAGGCATTATCCCGCACAGCCAGACGACTACGGCATGCATATTCTGATCGCGCCCGCGGTGAACCCGGTCAGCCAGTTTAGCTGGCAGGTGTTCAGTACGGTCATGGACTACCTGTTCAGCCGCCCCGAGGTCAACCGCGTGGTGGTCGAGCCGGACGTGCGCAATGACAAAATCCATCGCCTGAATAAACGTGCCGGTTTTCGCTATCAGCACCAGATTGATATGGAACATAAAACCGCCTGGCTGGCCTTCTGCCAGCGCGAAGATTATCAACAGGCTCTACTGCAGGATTCACTGATGAATAACACCACACCGCTGTTGAACGGTTCACACCTTACCGGCAATGACTGGCTGCAAGCCAACCGTTTACTGATTCGCAAAGCGATTGCCGAATTCGCGCACGAAAAATTGATCGCGCCTGTCGACATGGGCGCTGGCCGTTATCAACTGGCCGTACCGGGGGGCGAATCGGCATACGTTTTTTCCGCACAACGCCGGGCGCTTGACCACTGGGAAATCGATCTGGCGTCGCTGGAAAAACAGGAAAACGGCCGCCGTTTACCCTTGGATGCGCTGCAGTTTATTGAGGAGTTTAACGCGCAAATCGGCATTTCTCAGGCGCTGCTGGCGACCTATATGGAGGAGATCAGCAGCACCTTGTGCAGCAGCGTGTTTAAACTGCAGAAGAACAATCCAGACAGCCAGGCGCTGGTGACGGCGGACTTCCAGACCGTCGAATCCGCGATGACGGAAGGCCATCCCTGCTTTGTCGCCAATAACGGCCGTATCGGTTTTGATGCGCGCGATTATCTGGCTTATGCCCCCGAAGCCGCCACGCCGGTAAATCTGATCTGGGTGGCCGTGCATCGCCGTAATGCCCACTTCTCCAGCATCAGCGAGCTGAGCTATGAGCGCCTGCTGCAGGAAGAGTTAGGACAGTCTGTGCTTGACCAGTTCGCCGCTCAGCTGGCGAGCCAGGGTGTCGTCACGGACGACTATATCCTGATGCCGGTCCATCCCTGGCAGTGGCAGAATAAACTGTTGACGGTGTTTGCCGCGGATATTGCCAGCCAGGACATTATTTATCTGGGGATCGGGGACGATGGCTATCAGGCGCAGCAGTCGATTCGCACCTTTTTCAACCGCAGTCAGCCGGGTAAACGCTATGTGAAAACGGCGCTGTCGGTGCTGAACATGGGCTTTATGCGCGGCCTTTCTCCTTACTATATGGCGACCACGCCCGCGATTAATGAATGGCTGGAAAGGCTGGTGGCAAAGGATGACTGGCTCCAGCGCTGTGATTTCCGCATCCTGCGCGAAGTGGCCGCTGTGGGCTATCACAACCGACACTATGAACGCGCCATTCAAGGCGACTCCGCTTACAAGAAAATGTTTGCGGCCCTGTGGCGCGATAATCCGGTCACTGATCTGCAGCCCAACCAGCGTTTAATGACCATGGCCGCGTTGCTGCATGTCGATCACCATCAGCAGCCGTTACTGCCCGCGCTGATCGCTGATTCCGGCCTGCCTGCGGAACAGTGGATTAGTCGTTACCTGAACTGTTACCTCAGCCCGCTGCTGCACTGCTTCTATCAACACGATCTGGTGTTTATGCCTCATGGCGAAAACCTGATCCTGCTGCTGGAAAACAATGTGCCGGTCAGCGCCTATATGAAGGACATTGGGGAGGAGATCGCGGTGATGAATCCGGATGCCGTTCTGCCTGAAAAGGTGCAGCGACTGGCGGTGGACGTGCCTGAGCACCTTAAACTGCTGTCGATCTTTACCGACGTTTTCGACTGCATCTTCCGCTTTATCAGCGCGATTTTGCACCAGTCGAATACGCTGTCGGAAAGCCAGTTCTGGCAGTTGGTGGCGCAGTGCGTGAAGGACTATCAGCAGGCGCACCCGCAGCTTGCCAGCAAGTTCGCCCGCTACGACATGTTTGCGCCCGAATTTACCCGCTCCTGCCTGAATCGCCTGCAGCTGGCGAATAACCAGCAGATGATTAACCTGTCCGATCCCGCAGAAAACCTCAAGTTTGCCGGCACGCTGGTTAACCCTATTGCCACATGGCGCTGACCCCTTAGCGGTGTCAGCACGTCGGACAGTATCAGCGCGGTCGCTCAGGCGGCCGCGTTTTTTTATCTTGTTTTGGAAAGTATTCACGATGGCTCTTTTTCAACCTGTCTCGCGCCTCACGCGTCGACATTTACTGTTCCCCTTATCGCTGGTGTTATTTGAATTTGCCACCTATCTGGCGCACGACATGATTCAGCCGGGCATGTTGCGGGTGACGCAGGCGTTTCATGTCGGCCCGGAGTGGGTGTCCACGTCACTGACCGCTTACCTGATGGGCGGCATGGTGTTGCAGTGGCTGTTGGGGCCGCTGTCGGACAAGCTGGGACGCCGTCCGGTCTTGCTGGCGGGCGTCGCGTTTTTCATGCTGACCTGTCTGGCGACCCACTGGGTACAGAGCATGGGGCAGTTTATCTTGCTGCGCTTTCTTCAGGGCATCAGCCTGTGTTTCATCGGCGCGGTCGGTTATGCCGCTATTCAGGAAGCGTTTGACGACGCACTCAGCGTAAAGATGATGGCGCTGATGGCTAACGTGGCCCTGCTGGCACCGCTGGCCGGGCCGCTGGCGGGCACGGCGTTTCTTGCCGTCGCAGACTGGCGTACGCTGTTTCTGTTTTTTGCTGCGCTGTCTGCCCTGGCGCTGACGGGGTTGTGGTTTTCGATGCCGGAAACGGCGGGCGACAGAAACACCTCTGTGTCGCTGACGTCGCTGGCAGCGGGCTATTACGCATTGTTAAAAGAGCGGCAGGTGATAAGCGGTTCGCTGGCCATTGGCCTGGTCACCATTCCCTGTCTGGGCTGGGTCGCCCTTTCTCCGGTGATCCTGATCCATGATCTGGGACTGAGCCGAATGGAATATGCGCTGCTCCAGTTGCCGGTCTTTGTGGCGATGATTGCCGGAAATCTGACGCTGGGTCGGCTTGCCAGCCGTCTGCCGG
Organism: Pantoea allii; assembly: GCF_002307475.1. GTDB lineage: Bacteria > Pseudomonadota > Gammaproteobacteria > Enterobacterales > Enterobacteriaceae > Pantoea > Pantoea allii. The sequence continues at coordinate 58,418 of NZ_NTMH01000029.1, forward strand.
TTGAGCAGCCGCTGCGGCTGGGTGCCTGGCCGATTATTACCGGTCTGGCGATAGCCGCTGTCGGCACGCTTATGGATGCGGGCAGCTATGTATGGCTGACGGCGGGCCTGAGCCTTTACGGCTTCGGCACCGGAATGGTGAATGCCGGGCTGTACCGACTGACGCTCTTTTCCAGTCGGGCAGGGAAGGGCAGCGTGGCGGCGATGCTGGGCATGATCAGTATGGTGGTGTTTGCGCTGGGCATTGAGGCGGTCAAAGTGGCGTATTTCAGTGGCGGGATGGCCTGGTTCAGCCTGCTGAATCTGCTGTGCGGCTTGCTGTGGTTGGGACTGGTGCGGTCGTTTCTGCGCGAAAATCTGCGACGACATCGCGTCGTCGCAGTATAGGGTGAGACAGGCGGCAGGGTTTGCCGCCTGTTCGGTAGCGATCAGAAATCGTAGCCGACAGTGGCAACGACGGTCCGTTCTGCGCCCCAGTAGCAGAAACCGGTGCCGTAGCAGGCGGACACATAGTCGCGGTCGGTCAGGTTATTGGCGTTAACCTGCACAAAAGCCCCTTTCAGGCTGCTGTTCCAGGCGCCTAAATCGGCACGTACCGAGGCATCAAACAGCGTGGCAGACGGCAGACGGGTAGTATTTTCATTGTCTGCCCACTGCCGACCAATGTAACGCACGCCTGCACCGATGCTGATCCCGGCGTCGAACTGGTATTTCGCCCACGCGGAAGCCATCGAATCAGGCGTGACGTAAGGCGTATGACCGTTATTACCGTCGATGGAATCTTTAAAGCGCACGTGGTTGAGCGTAAAGCTCGCCAGCGTGCTCAGTCGCGGGGTTAACTGATTATGTGCTTCCAGCTCAAGCCCCTGCGAGTGCACTTTCCCGGCCGGTTCATAATAGGACCCCACCACCACACGATTGCCGACGTCATTTTGGGTCAGATCGTAGATCGCCGCCGAGTAGAGATCGGACGTGCCCACCGGCTGGTATTTAATGCCGGTTTCGTACTGTTCCGAGGTCGTGGGTTTCAGCAGATTGCCATCCTGTCCGGAAAGGGACTGCGGCGTAATGGCCTGGCTGTAGCTGACGTACGGAGAGATACCGTTATCGAATGCATACAGCAGCGCCGCGCGACCGCTCACGTGATCGTCCTGACGACGATACTGCGTATCGCTGCTGTACTGTCTGTTTTCAGAGACGATCCGATCGTAGCGGCCGGAAAGATCCAGATGCCACTTGTCCCATTTCATCTCATCCTGCAGGTACATACCGGTTTGATAGTAACGGCGCTGCGAGTTCTGGAACATGTAAGCCGGATTCGTTCCCACGGCCTGGCCTGTCAGCGCATTGAGCTGGCTGGCTAAACCACTGGCATCGCGCAAATCGTTGGTGTACTGATGATATTCCGCGCCCAGCACCACCTTATGATCCACCGGGCCTGTGTCAAAATCGGCTTCCAGTTGATTATCGATCGCGTACGCCTGCAGTGAGGAACGTGAACCGGAGTAGTAGCGATTGAGCAGTTCAGACTGAGGGGAATCCCAGCCAGCCTGATAAACCTGATCCAAATCCACATTGGAATGGGAGTAGCTGGCATTGGAGCGGAAGGCCCAGGTTTCGTTAAAGCGGTGAGCGAACTCCGCGCTGTAAATTTGCTCACGACGTTTGAACTGATCCAGCGTGCTGTCGCCGTCATAAAAACCGGTGCTGAGCTTACGTCCGTTATGCTCGGTGATGCTGCCGTCACCCGGCACGGCGCTGTGGTAGCCCCCGGAAGGATCTTTTTGCAGATAGGCGCGTAACAGCAGTGAGGTATCCTCATCCGGCTGCCACAGCAGCGAGGGTGAAATCGCATATTTTTCTTCGCGGGTATGATCGTACTGCGTATCACTGTTGCGCGTGATGCCGGTCAGACGAAAAGCCCACTGATCGTTAATCGCATTGGTGTAATCAAATGCGGCGCTGTTGGTGTTGTGAGTGCCGGTGGACAGGCGGAAGTGGCCGGCGGGGGCATACTGAGGACGCTTAGACGTCTCCATGACTAAGCCACCCGGAACGGTCTGGCCGTACAGGGCGGAAGAAGGCCCTTTGATCACATCAATGCGTTCGAGGAACCAGGGATCAACCTGCAGCACGTTGTAGCTGCCGGGATCGCTCATCAGGCGCAGGCCGTCGAGGAAAATATTATCCACATCGCCGCCGTGGAAACCGCGCAGCGACACCGTATCGTAGCGGGTGGCCGCGCCGGCGAAGTTCGTAAAGGCGCCCGCGGTATAGTTCAGCGCCTGATTCACATCCATTGCGCCCTGATCGTCCATCTGCTGGCGCGTCACCACCGACACCGACTGACCGGTGGTGATCAGCGGGCGATCGGTCTTGGTCGCGCCTTTGCTGACGGTCGCCGTATAGCCTTCTGTTGGGGTTGTCGACGTTTCTTCAGGCTTTGCCGTCACCACCAGCGTGTTGGCGGCAAACGTGACTGCCGGTGTGGCAATGGCGATGGAACACAGCAACGCTAACCGTTTCGGGCCGAAAGGCATTCTCATTGTTTATCCCTTACAAAAGGTAAATACCCTGCTCCTGTCAGAGGAAAGGAGCGTAAATTTTGATTACGATCAGATAATGCGCATTGAATGCAAATGAGAATTATTGCCTTTACTGTTAATGATTACAAGACGTGTTCACCGTTATGGCTGAAGAAATTGCAGGCAGAAGGAAAACGGCGTGGATGGCGGGTGGGCTCAGGTCGATTTCAGCGGGGGGAAATGGCGGCTCGTGCGGCACTCGCCAGGTAAACAAGATGGGCAGGTCAGCAAGCATTTCTGACCTGCTACGTGGCTGTTATCTCAGATCGCGACCAGGCTCCGCACGTTATCCGTTTCCATATCGTCACCCCGACCGCGCTGAATAATTTCGCCGCGCGACATGACCAGGTAGCTGTCGGCTAACTCAGCGGCAAAATCATAGAATTGTTCGACCAGCAGAATCGCCATATCGCCGCGTTGCGCCAACTGACGGATCACCATGCCAATCTCTTTGATCACCGACGGCTGAATCCCTTCGGTGGGTTCGTCGAGGATCAGCAACTGCGGACGGCTTGCCAGCGCGCGACCAATCGCCAGCTGTTGCTGTTGTCCCCCCGACAGGTCGCCGCCACGACGTGACTTCATGTCGAACAGCACGGGGAAAAGCTGATAAATCTCATCAGGAACCTGTTTCGCTCTGGCAGCGGGAAAGCGTGACAGCCCCATCAGCAGATTCTCCTCGACCGTCAGACGCGGAAAAATTTCGCGTCCTTGTGGGACGTAAGCGATGCCGGACTGCACGCGCTGATAAGGCTTTCGCGCGCCAATCGACTTGTCCTGCCAGCGTACCTCACCCGATTTGGCCGGAATCAACCCCATCAGGCATTTCAACAGGGTGGTTTTTCCCACGCCGTTGCGGCCCAGCAGGCAGGTGATCTCACCGGTCTTAACCTCAAAGGACAGGCCACGTAGAATATGGCTGCCGCCGTAATATTGATGCAGTTCCGATACCTGTAACATTTAGCGCCCCAAATAAACGTCGATGACCTGCTCATTGGCCTGAACGTCGCGCAGCGACCCTTCCGCCAGCACCTTGCCTTGATGCAAAACCGTCACGTGGTCGGCAATGGTTTCCACAAAGCCCATATCGTGCTCAACCACCATCAGTGAGTGTTTTCCTGCCAGACCGCGGAACAGCTCGGCGGTATAGTCGGTTTCCGCATCGGTCATGCCCGCGGCGGGCTCATCCAGCAGAAGCAGGTGCGGTTCCTGTACCAGCAGCATGCCGATCTCCAGAAACTGTTTTTGCCCGTGTGACAACAAGCCCGCCTGACGCTGGCGCGAACCGGTGAGCCGCAGCAGGAGCAGGACCTCGTCAATGCGATCCCGCTGCTCGCTGTTAAGCCGTGCACGCAGGCTGGCCCAGACAGTTTTGCTGGTTTTCAGGGCAAGCTCCAGATTTTCAAACACCGTCAGGGCTTCAAACACCGTGGGCTTCTGAAACTTGCGCCCGATACCACGGCGGGCAATTTCCACAGGTGACTGTGCCGTGAGATCGTGATCCTGATCGTAAATGACCCGGCCCTTATCTGGCCGTGTTTTGCCGGTAATCACGTCCATCAGCGTGGTTTTCCCTGCCCCGTTGGGACCAATCACGCAGCGCAGTTCGCCAACGCCGATCGCTAAGGAAAGATCGGTCAGCGCGCGAAAGCCATCAAAGGAGACGGTGACCTGTTCCAGTTGCAACACCGGATCGCGCTGAACACGATGGCGATCCGAAGGAAACGATTGGGTAAACGGGTGCTCAGTCATGTTTTCTCCGACGCAGCAGGCCAATCACACCACGCGGCAGAAACAGCGTGACCAGGATAAACATCATTCCCAGGAAGAACAGCCAGTATTCTGGAAAGGCGACGGTGAAAATGCTTTTCGCGCCGTTAACAATCGCGGCGCCAAGCAGTGGGCCAATTAAGGTGCCACGCCCGCCCAGTGCGACCCAGATGGCGGCTTCGATGGAGTTGGTCGGGGACATTTCACCGGGGTTGATAATGCCGACCTGCGGCACATAGAGCGCGCCCGCCACACCGCACAACACGGCGGACAGCGTCCAGACAAACAGCTTAAAGCCGCGGGGATCGTAACCACAGAACATCAGACGGTTTTCCGCGTCGCGAACCGCAGTCAGCACCCGACCAAATTTACTGCGAGCCAGGGCAAAACCCAGGCCCAAACTGACCAACAGCAGCATAACGGTGGCGATAAACAGCCCGATGCGCGTGCCGGTGGCGGTGACGTTAAAGCCGAGCAGGGTGGTGAAACCGGTAAAGCCGTTGTTGCCACCAAAGCCGGTCTCGTTGCGGAAAAACAGCAGCATACCGGCATAGGTCAGCGCCTGGGTCATGATCGAGAAATAAACCCCTTTGATTTTCGAACGGAAGGCGAAAAAACCAAACACCAGCGCCAGCAGGCCGGGCACCAGCACAATCAGGCACAGCGCCCAGGCAAAATGCTGGGTGCCCGCCCAAAACCACGGCAGGCGATCCCAGGAGAGAAAAGCCATAAAGGCCGGTACGCCGTCGCCCGCCGCCTGACGCATCAGGTACATGCCCATCGCATAACCGCCCAGCGCAAAAAACAGACCGTGCCCCAGAGAGAGTAAACCGGCATAGCCCCAGACCAGATCCAGCGCCACCGCGACGACGGCATAGCACAGGATTTTCCCCACCAGCGTTAAGGTATAGGTCGATATCGCCAACGGATGGGCGGCAGGCAGCAGCGCCAGAAACGGCATCATCAGTAGCATCAGCGTAACCAGTGCGCCAATACACAGCGTCAGGCGCGGGGCCTGGCGAGTCAGACGTAAGGTGATCGGTTGCGTCATTAGTCAGTCACCCTTCCTTTCACCGCAAACAGCCCTTGCGGACGTTTTTGAATAAACAGCACGATCATGACCAGAATCAGGATCTTCCCCAGCACCGCGCCGATTTGCGGCTCCAGCACTTTATTGAGAATGCCCAGCCCCAGCGCCGCCACGACGGTTCCGGCCAGTTGACCGACCCCGCCGAGCACCACCACCAGGAAGGAGTCAATAATGTAGCCCTGACCGAGTTCCGGGCCGACATTACCCAACTGGGACAGGGCCACGCCGCCCAGCCCGGCAATGCCGGAGCCCAGGCCAAAAGCCAGCATGTCCACGCGTCCCGTCGGTACGCCGCAGCAGTCGGCCATGGCCCGATTTTGTGTTACCGCGCGCACGTTCATTCCCAGGCGCGTGCGGTTCAGCAGCAGCCAGGTCAGCATCAGCACAAACACCACGAACAGAATGACCGCGATGCGGTTCCAGGGCAGAACCAGATTAGGCAGCACTTGCAAACCGCCAGACAGCCAGGTGGGGTTAGCGACCTCGAGGTTCTGCGCGCCAAACAGCATTCGCACCAGCTGAATCAGCATCAGGCTGATGCCCCAGGTGGCGAGCAGCGTTTCCAGCGGGCGGCCATAAAGATGGCGGATAATGGTGCGTTCCAGCGCCATACCGATAGCGGCGGTCATCAAAAAGGCCACCGGCAGCGCCAGCAGCGGATACCAGTCGATGTAGTGCGGCGCGAACTGCTGAAACAGGTTTTGCACCATCCAGGTGGCGTAGGCACCCAGCATCAACATTTCCCCGTGCGCCATATTGATCACCCCCAGCAGACCGTAGGTGATTGCCAGACCCAGCGCGGCAAGCAGCAGTATCGAACCCAGCGATAAGCCGCTAAACGCCTGACCCAGCAGATCGCCCCACATCAGGCGACTTTTGATCTGTTTCAGGCTGTCTGCCGCCGCTTCCCGGACGGTTTCATCGGGTTCCGCTGTGGGCTGCGTCAGCCGTTGCAGGCTGGCCTGGGTATTGGGATCGCTGGACTCGCCCAACAGTTTTACCGCCCGCAGCCGAACCATGGGCTGAGAGCTGGTCAGTTGCAGGTTGGCTGCTGTCATTGCCAGTGCGGCGTGCACTCGCGCATCCTTTTCGACGCTCAGGCGCTGCGTAATCAGCGGAAGGAGATCGGTGGCCGCATCATTTTGTAACTGCTGAGCTGCGCTCAGGCGCACGCTGGCATCATTGCTCACCAGTTGATGGGCTGCGAGGGCACTGGCAACCAGCACGCGCAGCCGGTTATTCATAAACAGTTTTTTCACTTCACCCGTCGGCTGCAGGGCGGCATCCAGCGGCAGCAACCTGCTATCGGTTTTACTGAAGGGATGGCGATCCTGATCCGTGACCACGGTTTCGGCTTTCAGCGCCTGAAGCAGCGGTAGGCGACTGGCATCCGGCGCAGCCGCCCACTGTTGCAGCAATGCCGCCTGCTGGGTTCGGCTGGCCGCAGCGAAGTCGGCTGCCGGTCCGGCGCTGGCAAACAGCGGCAGGAGCAGCAAAAAACTAAAGAAACACAGGCGAAGCGTCATGAGTGAGCCTCATTGAATAAGCGAGCATGGAAAGTCCTTTTTGCCGCCCTTATTCCGGGACAAGGGCGGCACCTGTTTTACTGGGATGTTTTCACAGGGTGGTCGGGTTTTTTGTCATTACCGGGGATATACGGGCTCCAGGGTTGGGCGCGTACCGGTTTGTCGGTCTGCCAGACCACGTTGAACTGACCGTTCTCTTCCACTTCGCCAATCATCACGGGTTTATGCAGATGGTGGTTGGTCTGGTCCATCGTCAGGGTAAAGCCATCCGGCGCTTTGAAGGTCTGACCGGCCATGGCGGCACGCACCTTATCCACATCGGTGGTGCCCGCTTTTTCTACCGCCTGTGCCCACATGTGAATGCCAACGTAGGTGGCTTCCATCGGATCGTTGGTGACAACGCTGCTGGCGTTGGGCAGGTTATGGGCTTTGGCATAAGCACGATAATCGGCGACGAATTTGGCGTTGGTGGGGTTATCCAGTGACTCAAAGTAGTTCCATGCGGCGAGCTGACCGACTAAAGGTTTAGTATCAATCCCCCGGAGTTCTTCTTCGCCCACAGAGAACGCCACTACCGGAATATCGGTGGCTTTGATGCCCTGATTAGCCAGCTCTTTGTAGAACGGGACGTTGGAGTCGCCATTGATGGTGGAGACCACCGCCGTTTTCCCGCCGGCGGCAAACTTTTTGATATTCGACACGATGGTCTGGTAATCGCTGTAGCCAAACGGCGTGTAGACCTCTTCGATGTCTTTATCCTGTACGCCCTTGGCATGCAGGAAGGCGCGCAAAATCTTATTGGTGGTGCGGGGATAAACATAATCTGTTCCCAGCAGGAAGAAGCGTTTGGCACTGCCGCCATCTTCGCTCATCAGGTATTCCACTGCGGGAATGGCCTGCTGGTTAGGCGCTGCCCCGGTATAGAAAACGTTGGGGGACATCTCTTCGCCTTCATATTGCACCGGGTAGAAGAGCAGGCCGTTGAGTTCTTCAAAGACGGGCAGCACGGATTTTCGCGATACCGATGTCCAGCAGCCGAAAACGACGGCCGCTTTATCCTGGGTCAGTAGCTGACGCGCTTTTTCTGCAAACAGCGGCCAGTTTGATGCCGGGTCCACCACCACCGGTTCGAGCTTTTTACCCAGCACGCCGCCTTTTGCATTGATTTCATCAATGGTCATCAGGGCGACATCTTTCAGCGGCGTTTCAGAAATCGCCATGGTGCCGGAAAGCGAGTGCATAATGCCCACTTTAATCGTGTCAGCCGCCTGGGCACTCCATGAGAATCCCATACCTGCGACGGTAGCGGAGAGCGCAAAAGCCTTAAGCAATGAACGTCTTTTCATCAATGTTAAACCCCTGGTTAGATGGATGCGTTATTCGATGGGTTGGAGCCTGGCCTGCTGTAACATATGGATTGTGATTTTTCTGACCTCTGCCTTACTGGCGGCAATGTGCCCACTCAGCATCTGCTGGGCTTCACCGGTTTGCTGCAATAAAATGGCCTGTAAAATTTGCGCGTGCTCGCGATACGTCGCCGCGATCCGGTCTTCGCGGGTAAAATCGAGACGTCGGATAATGCGGATCTTCTCGGTCAGTTCGGCGTGGATACGCGCGATTTCACTGTTGCCCGCGGCGGCAACCAGCGTCATATGAAAGGCTTCATCGTGCTGGGACACCTTCTTGCCCTCATCCAGACGGGCGGCCTCACACCAGAACTGATAAAGCTCGCGCAGCCGGGCGGCGCACTGCGCCGAGGGCAGCTCGCACAGGCGCTTCACGGCTTCGCACTCCAGCACCGTTCGCAGGTCGTACAGCTCCTCGAAATAGGCGAAATCAAAGGTTTTTACCTGCCATCCGCTGCGAAACCAGACGTCGACATAACCTTCACGCTCCAGCCAGAACAGCGCCTGGCGCACCGGCGTGCGGCTGACCGCCATACGTTCAGCGATTTCACTTTCGCTGAAGCGGTCACCGGGCATCAGGCGAAATTCAAAAATGTCGTTTTTCAGTGTCTGATAAACGCGTTCCGCCAGCGCTTCCGGGCGACCTTTATGACGAGGGGATCGGGTGGTCATCGGCTCTCCTTATTCCAGCCACAGCAGTGAATCGCCGGGATTGACGGCGCGCCCTGCCTGACAGTCGACGCGTTTCACCCGACCCGCCGTCGGGGCGACAATCGCCAGCTCCATTTTCATCGCTTCAACAATCACCAGCGTTTGACCGGCGCTGACGTCGTCACCGGGCTGCACCAGGACTTTCCAGATGTTGCCGTTCATATCCGCCTGTACGGACAGGGCACTGTCGTCCTCCACGGCGGCATCCGGTGCAGTATCAGAAGGGGGCGCGACCTCCTGTTCCTCCTGCGACCACAGCGTGACCTCCTGGTCGAAAGCCGCTGCCTGGCGTTGGCGGAAATCCGCGATATCTTCAGCGTTATCTGTCAGAAACTGCTGGTGGGCGGCAAAATCAAATTCCGTTTCTTCGATACGAAGCGTGGCGCGACCTTCGCGGAAATCGTCACGCATCTGCGTTAACGCCTCTTCCGTCACCGGATAGAAGCGCACCTGATCGAAGAAGCGCAGCAGCCACGGCTCACCGGCGCTGAACTGCGGGTTTTTCAGGAAGGTGTTCCAGATGGGTAAGGTGCGACCGACCAGTTGGTAGCCGCCGGGCGAGTCCATGCCGTAAATGCACATATACATACCGCCGATGCCGACGGTGCCTTCTGCCGTAAAGGTACGGGCTGGGCTGTATTTGGAACTCAGCAAGCGATGGCGCGGATCGACAGGCACGGCGCAGGGCGCGCCGAGGTACACATCGCCCAGCCCCAGAATCAGGTAACTGGCGTCAAAAAGCGTTTCACGCACCTGTTCGCGGTGGGGTAATCCATTGATACGTTGAATAAAGTCGACGTTGTTTGGCAGCCAGGGCGCACTGGCACGCACGGTTTCTTTATAGCGCTCAACGGCCCCGAGCGTGGCGCTGTCTTCAAATGCCATCGGCAGCCAGACGATGCGTGACGGGACTTTCAGTTGGCTCACATCCCCAAGGAGGGCTTCACGTTCCAGTAACTCGGCCATCAACTGCGACTGGCTCAAGACCAGGCTGTCATAGCGAATTTGTAGCGAGCGCACGCCGGGAGAGAGCTCTTCAATACCGGCAACGGGCCGTTCACGCAGCGTTTCCATTAACAAATGCACGCGCAGGCGCAACGCCAGATCGAGGACGTTATCGCCATATTCGATCAGGATGTACTTATCGCCAGCCTGGCGATAGACCGCCTGTGGAGAGGTCTCCGTGGCCGCAACGGCGGCAAGCAGCGTGCCGGAACCAAAGTGGTTTTCGGCCAGTGAGGGCACGGGAAAGGCTGGCGCAGGCTGGGGGCGCAGTGTGGCAATTGCCTGCCTCTGGGCGTTTTCCAGCGCGGTGGCTTCTTCAACGCTGATGGGATGAAAACGAATGCTGTCGCCGGGTTTGACCTGACCCACTTTCCACAGCTCGGCTTTCGCTATCGTCACCGGGCAGACAAAGCCGCCAAGGCTTGGGCCGTCATGGGTCAGAATCACCGGAAAGTCGCCGGTAAAGTTGATCGCGCCAATGGCGTACTCACAGTCATGCACGTTAGACGGATGCAGGCCCGCCTCACCACCGTTGGCGCGTGCCCAACTGGGTTTTGGCCCGACCAGGCGTACGCCAAGACGGTTGGAGTTGTAGTGTACCTGCCAGTCGCTGGCAAAGAAGTCATCGATGGCGGCCTGGGTAAAGAAGTCAGGTGCGCCGTGCGGCCCGTACAGCACGCCAATGCGCCATTCGTTGGTATAATCCGGTATCAGCGCCGGGCTGAGTGCCTGAGGTGCGCTGACTGGCGCTGGCGTGGTACAGGCCGCCAGCAATGGCTGGGAAACCGGTAGCATATCGGCGACCCGCAGCGTCCGCCCCGCGTGCCCGCCAAACTGCCCGAGCGAGAAAGTGGCGCGGCTGCCAAGGTATTCCGGCACATCAAAACCGTTACGAATGGCCAGATAACAGCGACAGCCGCGCTGAGCGCGTCCCAGCGTGAGCGTTTGTCCTGCCCTGACCGTAACAGGCTGCCAGTTAGCGACGGGTTCACCGTCCAGCGTGGCGGCACAGTCAGCGCCGGTCAGGGCAATCGTCGCCGCGCAATGGAAACGCAGCGTCGGGCCTTGTAAGGTAAATTCCAGCCCGGCAGCGGCCTCGTGATTGCCGACGATGCGGTTGGCCAGGCGAAAAGCATAGTCATCCATCGGGCCTGACGGCGGCACACCGATATCCCAGTAGCCAAGGCGGCCTGGTACATCCTGCACGGAGCTAAAGGTGCCGGGCTGCAGGACTTCCACCACGGCTGCCGACGGCGTGAAATTATCCAGAAAACGTGTCCAGACCTTGCCAGTGCGAAACGCGTCGGTGGCGACAATCTGTCGCAGGTAGTCAAGATTGGTGGCGATGCCGTGCAACTGGGTGGCATCCAGTGCGGCTTGCAGTTTGGTCAGCGCGGCGTCACGGGTTTCGGCGTGTACGATCAGTTTGGCAATCATCGGATCGTAGTAGCTTGAGACGTCGCTACCTGTGCCGATCCCGCTATCGACGCGCACATCGTCGGGAAAGCTGACGTGGGTTAACACGCCAGGGCTGGGCTGAAAGTTTTTGAGCGGATCTTCGGCGTATAACCGAACTTCAATCGAGGCACCCTGAGGTGCCTGCTGCAGGCGTGGCCAGTCGATCGCGTCATCGGCCGCGACGCGCAACATGCACTCCACCAGGTCAAGACCGGTGACGCATTCGGTGACCGGATGCTCAACCTGCAGGCGAGTGTTCACTTCTAGGAAATAGAAGGCGTCCTGTTGTGCATCGTAAATGTACTCGACGGTTCCCGCGCTGCGGTAATTGACCACCTCGCCCAGCCGCACCGCTGAGGCCAGCAGCGCATCACGGGTTGCGGCGGGTAAACAGGGCGCGGGCGTTTCTTCTACCACTTTTTGGTTGCGACGTTGCAGTGAGCAGTCGCGCTCACCCAGGGCGACCACGGTACCCTTGCCATCGCCGAAGATCTGCACTTCAACGTGACGGGCATGATCGATGCAGCGTTCAAGAAATACGCCTGCGTCGCTGAAGAACTGTTCGCCAAGCCGACGGACGCTTTCCCAGGCCTGACGCAGCGCATCGGCGTCGGCACAGCGCGTCAGCCCAATCCCACCGCCACCGGCAGTGCTTTTTAACATCACCGGATAACCGATGTTATCTGCGGCGGCCAGGGCGTCATCCAGTGAGTCGAGCAGCGCCGTACCGGGCGTCATGGGCACTCCGGCGCGCGCTGCCAGCTCACGCGCGCGATGTTTTAGGCCAAACTCACCAATTTGCTGCGCGGTCGGTCCAACAAACACGATACCGGCCTGCTCACAGGCGGCCGCAAACGGCAGACTTTCAGAGAGAAAGCCGTAACCCGGCCAGACAGCCTGCGCCCCGCTTTCCTGCGCGGCGGCCAGAATCTTATCAATGCGCAGATAGCTGTCGCTGGCTTTGTCACCGCCCAGACCGATGGCGATATCGGCATCTTTAACATGTTGCGCGTTGCGGTCGGCATCGGAAAAGACCGCGACGCTTGTGATGCCCAGACGTTTCAGGGTACGGATAGCGCGGCAGGCAATTTCGCCACGGTTGGCAATCAGGACGGTGCTGAACATGATTTATTGACTCTCCAGAGAGGCGAGCCAGTGACGCCAGCCGCCGAATTCGGTGATCTCCAGCGCGTGTGTGAGCGCGGAACCTTCACAAATAAAGCCTTTCACCACGCGACCATCGGCGAGCGTCAGGCTGCCAATGCCTAATGGCGGTGGGATCTCAGCCACGAACTCACCAAAGCGCGCCAGTGGGATATCCCACAACTCGACGGTGATGGCTGCGCCTTGTTCCGCTCGCATCAGACCGGGTTTTTTGATGGGGCCATCCAACAGGGCAAATAGGCGATACTGCGTGGCGGTCTGCGTCTCTTCTACCCAGACTGCCTGGCGTTGCGTGAGCTGAAAGTTAAGTGGCATGCCGGTCAGGTGCGCGCCCACCACCGCAATGCGAACGTGGTCGCTGGAAAGGGGAAGTGGTGCAGGCGCAGCAGGTTGGGCTCTGCCGGTCGCCCCCAGCGGCAGGGCGATAGCCTGCTGCCAGCGCAGGCCAAACTGCGCCAGGGCGCGGTCATGCCAGGCGGGTGCAATGAGGGTAATACCTGCTGGCAGGTCATCGTTTCTGAAAGGGGCGGGCAGTGACAGCGCCGCGAGATCGGCCAGATTAGTGAAGTTGGTGTACGTCCCAAAATGCGAGTTATAAAGCACCGGCTCTTGCTGCATCTCCTCCAGGGTATAAATCGTGGGGGAGGTGGGCACGACCAGCGCATCAAACGGCGCCAGAACCTGCTGGATATGGCGGGTCAAATCGGCGCGCAGGTATTCGGCCTGATAAGCGTCGACCGCGCTGTATTTCAGGCCATTGGAGACAATGCCGTGCACCACCGGGTCCATCTTCTCGGGCCGGGCAAGCATCTCACCCACGGCGGCGGTACGCTCGGCCACCCAGGGGCCGTGGTAAAGCTGTTCAGCGAGTCGGCTGAAAGGCGTGAAATCAATGGGATGCAGCGTTGCGCCGCTCTCCTGTAGTGCGGCCAGCGCCGCATCCCATGCCGCTTCGGCAGCCGCATCATCAAAAAACGGCGGTGAAGCAGGAATGGCGAAATCAGGATGGGTTTTCATGCCGGCGGGGGCCGTGCGTGGGCTAACGCGGGAGTAAGCGTCCTGCGCATCGTATCCACCTGCCAGGCTGGCCACGGTAAAGGCTTCTTCTACCCTCAGTGCAAACACCGAGATCGTGTCATTCAGGCGGCAGGCAGGGACGACGCCGCGAGCGGACAGCCAGCCTTTGGTTGGCTTCAGGCCGACAATATTATTAAATCCTGCCGGTACCCGGCCTGAACCTGCGGTATCGGTACCCAGTGAGAACGCCACCAGGCCACGAGCCA
>NZ_NTMH01000030.1 GCF_002307475.1 Pantoea allii
CCGCCATTACCATGCGGCTGGTGCCCGCCGATCAGGTGCCGCGCGCCCTCTCCATCGTCTTTAGTGGTATTTCACTGGCGACCATCATAGCGACGCCGCTGGGCAGTTATCTGGGTGGGCTGGTCGGCTGGCGCGCTATCTTTCTGTTTACGGCGGGCCTGGGGGCGACTTCCCTGCTGTGGCAGTTTTTCACGCTTCCCGCCATGCCGGTGGAAGGCAACACGCGCAGCGGCGGCGTGCTGTCATTGCTACGGATTAATGTCATGCGCTGGGGAATGCTGGCGGTGATCATCATGTTTACCGCGCACTTTGCTTTTTTCACCTATCTGCGTCCGTTCCTGGAAAGCGTGGCACGCTTGAACCTTAGCCAGCTCTCTCTGGTGCTGCTGGCATTCGGCATCGCCAACTTTTTGGGCACCTATCTGGCTGGTTATCTGATGACACGCAGTGTGTCACTGACGCTGAGCGGAATGGCCTTGCTGATGGGCATCACAGCCTCACTGTTGGTAGGGTTTGGTCATGTGGGTGGGCTGGTCGCCGTGGGCGTCGCGCTCTGGGGCCTGGCCTTTGGTTCGATGCCGACGGGCTGGTCGACATGGATTTCACGAGCGGTGCCTGACGATGCCGAATCCGGCGGCGGTTTACTGGTGGCGACCATACAGCTGGCCATTACGGTGGGCGCGGCTGCAGGAGGCTGGATGTTCGATTTTCGCGGCGCGGGCGGTGTGTTTCTTGCCAGCAGCGCGCTGATGCTGGTGGCAGCGCTCACGATATATACGCGCGTCAGGCATCACGGTTGAGTGGACCTATGGCAGCAATATATGCTGCCTTTTTATTTTATCCTGGTTTTTTAACCTTTTGTGTTTTAACCAAGCTAAACGTGCTCTTTACTTTCAGTTTTATTGAACAACTTAAGCAAAACCCTCTGCTTTTTTCTGATCAAGATTCGGCCTATTATGTTTTCACACAAGGCAGAACGCCTTAATTAAACTGAAAAAGACCGAGGAATTAATCATGAAAGCTATCAAAACTTTTGCTGCTGTTATCGCCCTTGCTGTACTTCCTGTTGCAGGCTTCGCGCAAACTGTGACCGCGACCGGTTCTACTCTGGACAGCACCGAAGCGAAAATTGCTGCGCAGGCGCAAGAAGCTGGTGCTTCCTATAAAATCACCGAAGCCAACACCAACAACGGCGTACATATGACGGCTGAACTGCTGAAATAATGCTGGAAGTTGTGTGCTGACAGGACGCCTTTGGGCGTCCTGGCGGCGTTTGTGGGTGCATATCCGTCTCCGTCTTATCCTTTCTCATCCTTGTTTCCCTGCCAGACGTTCACCTTTTTAAGCACGCAATAATCATTTCAGCCTGCATCAGGCGCTTGCCTGATTTTCAAACACACTAACGCGCTTGCTGCACCGGTAACGGCGGCGACGTCATGCGGGAAACGTTTTGCTGCCAGTAGCAGCTAGGTGATAAACACGCTTACCCCGAACGGTCGTCAACGCGTGAAACGGTAAGGCTGCCGTAGCCCTGTCAGGCGACAGGGGATGTGAGAGGACATCACCGATTTAGGTGAGGAGAGCGTGACTCAGGTCAGGGGGAGAAAGGCGAAAACGTATCAGCATCACCCGGAAGGCCGCTAAGACGGCTACCGGGCTGGCGATCGCTGTCAACGGAAAAGCACGGTTTGTCAGCGTCAAACCGCCGGAATGGCGCAAAGCGCTGCCAGCATGGCCTGGCAGCATCCTGTGCATGACGCTGGACGCATGATGATTCGCCTGCTGCGCTAATCCGCCGCAGGCGAAGATCTCAGGTTATGACACGTCTTCAGAGGCGTCACGCATCATCTCACCGTGCGGCACGTCATCCAGAATCTGCTCAAAGCTGCGCAGACGTTTATAGATAGACATCAGTTCAACCAATGTTGACCACGAGGTGATGAGGTACTGGAACGAGCTGCGCACCTGATCGAAAACGTTGGTTATTTGGTTAAGCAGGCCCAGTGTAATGGTTCCGGCTACGATGGACGGGAACAGCAGAAACAGCCCAAACACGTTATCCACCTGAAGATAAAGAATGCGGCTGATATTGAAATAGAGATAGTGAAAATACAGGCGGAAATAGTTAACCCGGACATTGTTGAACAGCACTTTTACCGTGGGCGGCGTTGCGCGGTCAGCATTGTCTTCGCCGTAAACCAGCTCTTTACGATAGGCGGCTTCAACCCGCTGATTACGGAACTCCAGACCGGGAAGTTTAATTCCGACCAGCGCCAGCAGGCCGGTCCCGAACAGGGACCAGAGCACCGCGGCAATCACCAGCGCATACGGAATATTACCCAGAATCGGGATATTTTCGACGTGATGTGACAGGGCAATCAGCACCGGCAAAAACGCCACCAGCGTCATAATGGCCTGAATAAAGTTTACGCCCCAGCTTTCCAGCGTCGTGGCAAACCGCATGGTGTCTTCCTGCACACGCTGGGCTGCGCCTTCGACATGGCGTAAACGCTGCCAGTGGTGCATGTAATAATTATTCATCGCGGTACGCCAGCGGAATACCCAATGGCTAATGAAAAAGGCGTTCATCACGCCAATCACGACCGCGATTAAGGCGATACCTAAAAATGCCATCACCTGAGCATAAAATTCGTTAATTTGCACCGAACCGGCTTTCGTCAGCGCTTTTTGAATCAAATCGTAAAAAGGGCCATACCAGGCATTCACGGCAACACCGACCTGCACCCCAAACCAGGTAACAAAAATAATCAGTGCCGAACCCCATACCGACCAGCGCTGCCAGGGATGGTTATCAACCAGCCGCCAGGCGACCGCGAAGATCGCGACCATCAGCCAGTAATAGGCATAAAACCACAATTCACTCGGTGCAATAAAACGCATCACTGTCGTGGGCAATGGCTGCTTAATTGCCGCCTGAAAAGCAGGCCAAAAATGCCCGGGTAACTCGCTGGCGAAGCCAAACCAGGCAAAAATGGCCAGCAAACTCCAAATGGCGGCCGTGCTGAAAAACAGCCCCGGTCGCGGGAAGAAAGACTTAAACATAGGTACTCCGCTGTTGTGTAATCGCTTTTATAACGTTTAAACGGCTATCTGTCTGTAGCCTGTTGTTTCTGAACATGACATCGACAAAATATATGTTAATGGAATTGTGCTTTTTTGTTTCCTTAAACTAAATGTTTATTGGTAATGGTGTTACACTTGCGCCAACTGTTACCGGTAACAGTTGGTTGTACCCGAAATCCGCAGATAAAAACCACTACAACGCACTCACTTCTCTTTTTCGTACCGCAGTTGATGCGGTGATGAGGCAATGTCATGTCAGACCAGAAAAAGGGTCATTCACGCAGGGATTTTTTGCTGAAGACCATCACCCTGGCGCCCGCAGTGGCGGTAGGCAGTAGCGCATTCGGTGCATTTTCTGCACCCGCTCAGGCGGCCGCACCCGCCGAAACCCCGTCTGCTCGCGATTATCAGCCCACCTGGTTTACCGCCGAAGAATTTGCCTTTATTAAGGCTGCGGTTGCGCGTCTGATTCCTGCCGATGAACGAGGCCCCGGCGCGCTGGAAGCCGGCGTGCCTGAGTTTATCGATCGCCAGATGAATACACCTTATGCCACCGGCGCGAACTGGTATATGCAGGGCCCGTTTAATCCCGACTTACCCAAAGAAATGGGTTATCAACTGCCGCTGGTGCCGCAACAGATTTACCGTCTTGGCCTGGCTGATGCGGACCAGTACAGCAAGCAGCAGCACGCTAAGGTGTTTGCCCAACTCGATGCCGGGCAGCAGGACGCGTTGTTACAAAACATGGAGAGCGGTAAAGCCAACTTCAGTCAGCTGCCCGCCAACGTGTTTTTTTCTTATTTACTTCAGAACACCCGCGAAGGTTTCTTTAGCGATCCCATCCACGGCGGTAATCAGGGCATGGTGGGCTGGAAGCTGATCAACTTCCCTGGCGCACGTGCCGACTTTATGGACTGGGTAGAGCGCGGTGAACGTTATCCGTTCCCGTCGGTGTCAATTCGTGGGGAGAGAAGCTGAGCATGGCGAATGCATTAAACAAAGTCGATGCCGTGATTGTGGGTTTTGGCTGGGCGGGCGCCATTATGGCTAAAGAGCTGACCGAGGCGGGCCTGAACGTGCTGGCGCTGGAGCGCGGCCCGCATCGTGACACCTATCCCGATGGTTCTTACCCACAGTCTATTGATGAACTGACCTACAACGTTCGCAAAAAGCTGTTCCAGGATCTGTCTAAAAGCACCGTTACGATTCGTCACGATGCCTCGCAGACCGCAGTACCTTATCGCCAGCTGGCGGCCTTTTTGCCCGGCACCGGAACCGGTGGCGCAGGACTGCACTGGTCAGGTGTCCATTTCCGGGTTGATCCCGTAGAGCTGAAGCTGCGTAGCCACTATGAGGCGCGCTACGGCAAAAACTTTATTCCTGAAGGCATGACGATTCAGGACTTTGGCGTCGACTACCAGGAGCTGGAGCCGTTTTTTGATAAAGCTGAAAAAGTGTTTGGCACCTCCGGTAGTGCCTGGAGTATTCAGGGCAAGGTCGTCGGCAAAGACAAAGGCGGTAACCCGTTTGCTCCCGACCGCTCTGACAACTTTCCGCTGCCCGCGCAAAAGCGCACCTGGTCGGCTCAGCTGTTTGCACAGGCCGCCGAGTCCGTAGGTTATCACCCTTACGATCTGCCGTCGGCGAACACCTCTGGCCCTTATACCAACACGTACGGCGCTCAGATGGGGCCATGCAATTTCTGTGGCTACTGCAGCGGTTACGCCTGTTATATGTATTCCAAGGCATCGCCCAATGTGAATATTTTGCCTGCACTGCGTCAGGAGCCAAAGTTTGAGCTGCGCAACAATTCTTACGTGCTGCGCGTCAACCTCACGGAAGATAAGCAGCGCGCGACTGGCGTTACCTATGTGGACGCGCAGGGGCGCGAGCAGGTGCAACCAGCGGATCTGGTCATCCTGTCTGCTTTTCAGTTCCATAACGTCCATTTGATGCTGTTGTCCGGCATCGGCAAACCTTACAACCCGATCACCAACGAAGGCACGGTAGGGCGCAACTTCGCCTATCAGAACCTCTCGACGCTGAAAGCGCTGTTCGATAAAAACACCACCACCAATCCCTTTATTGGGGCGGGCGGGGCCGGTGTCGCCGTGGACGATTTCAATGCCGATAATTTTGATCACGGTCCACACGGGTTTGTCGGCGGGTCGCCGTTCTGGGTGAACCAGGCGGGCACCAAACCGATATCGGGTCTGCCCACGCCAACCGGCACGCCAAACTGGGGCAGTCAGTGGAAAGCTGCCGTTGCTGATACCTACACGCACCATCTTTCGATGGATGCACATGGTGCGCACCAGTCTTACCGCGCGAACTATCTGGACCTGGACCCAAATTACAAAGATGTCTACGGCCAGCCGCTGCTTCGTATGACGTTCGACTGGCAGGACAACGACATCAAGATGGCGCAGTTTATGGTGGGGAAAATGCATAAGATCGCCGAAGCCATGAACCCCAAAATGATCATTGGCGGGGCCAAAAAACCCGGCACGCATTTCGACACCACCGTGTATCAGACCACGCATATCAGCGGCGGGGCGATTATGGGCGAGTCTCCTGAGACCAGCGCGGTCAACCGCTATCTGCAAAGCTGGGATGTGCCGAATGTCTTTGTGCCTGGCGCGTCGGCGTTTCCGCAGGGGCTGGGATATAACCCCACCGGTATGGTGGCGGCGTTGACCTACTGGTCAGCGAAAGCGATTCGCGAACAGTACCTGAAAAACCCAGGCCCACTGGTACAGGCATAAGGAAGATGGCGATGAAAAACGGCATTTTAGCCCTGATTCTGGGCGGTATTACCTTTGTTGCCCTGGCCGATGAGCCTACTGGCGATCTGATAAAACGCGGCGAGTATCTGGCCCGCGCGGGTGACTGCGTCGCCTGCCACAGCAGTGACGGCGGCAAGCCCTTTGCGGGTGGATTGCCGATGGCGACGCCGATTGGCACTATCTACTCCACCAATATCACGCCGGATAAAGCGACCGGAATTGGTGACTACAGCTACGACGACTTTCAGAAAGCGGTGCGGCACGGCGTGGCAAAAAACGGCGATACGCTTTATCCCGCCATGCCTTATCCCTCTTATGCGGTGGTCAGCGATGAGGACATGAAGGCGCTGTATGCGTACTTCATGCACGGCGTCGCACCTGTCAGTCAGGCCAACAAAGAGAGTGATATCCCCTGGCCATTGTCCATGCGCTGGCCGCTGGCAATCTGGCGCAGCCTGTTTGCACCGGACGTGAAGGCGTTCCAGCCAGCCGCGCAGGAGGACCCGACGCTGGCGCGTGGCCGTTATCTGGTGGAAGGTCTGGGCCACTGCGGTGCCTGCCATACGCCGCGTAGCGTCACCATGCAGGAAAAAGCATTAAATAACACCGAGGGCACCGATTATCTGGCGGGCAGCAGTGCGCCGGTTGACGGCTGGACGGCGAGCAATCTGCGCGGGGATAACCGCGATGGCCTGGGCCGCTGGAGTGAAGAGGATTTACGCCAGTTCCTGCGCTATGGCCGTAACGATCACACCGCGGCATTTGGCGGCATGGTGGACGTTGTCGATCACAGCCTGCAGCACCTGACGGAGGAAGACATCACGGCGATTGCCCGTTATCTGAAGTCGCTGGGCGCGAAAGATCCGCATCAGGTCGCGTTTAGCGCGGATGACGCCACCGCCAAAGCCCTGTGGAAGGGCGATGACAGCCAGACGGGTGCCGCGACGTATGTTGACAGTTGTGCAGCCTGCCATAAAACCGATGGCAGCGGCTACAAACGGTTTTATCCTGCGCTGCGGGGCAATCCTGTGGTGATGGCGGACGATCCCACCTCGCTGATTCACATCGTGCTGGTCGGGGGGGAATTGCGGGGCGTCAACGGCGCGCCTTCGACCATTACCATGCCGGCATTTGGCTGGCGTCTGAACGATCAGCAGGTCGCGGACGTGGTGAACTTTATTCGCCGCAGCTGGGGCAATAATGCCACGGATAACGTGACGGCGAAGCAGGTGGCCGAACTGCGTGAAGACGTCAAAGATCGTCAGGGTAATGCGGACATCAAGGTGTTAGAAGGGAAGTAAACCGCAGTGTTTCAGCCTTCCCCGCAGGGGGAAGGCTGAATGTTCAGATGTTTTCCAGCCTGATACCGCGCGTCTTCGGACCGAAAAGGCCCACCGACAGCATAACCATCAGCATACTCAGGACGATAAACACGATAACCCCATGTGTTCCCGCATACTGCAAAATCACACCGATTAAAATACTGCTGAACGCGGTCGACAACCGGCTGAATGAGTAGCAGAACCCCACCGCCCGGGCGCGGATGTGCGTGGGGAAAATCTCAGTCTGATAGGCATGATAGCTGCAGGTCAGCCAGGCATTCGAGAAGGTGATCAGGAAACCGCAAATAATCAGCAAGACCGGGTTGGTTTGCAGGGCAAACAGCGTCCCAAACACCACCGTCATCAGCGAAGAGAGAACGATTTGCCATTTGTTTTCAAGCTGGCTGGTAAAGCTGCCACAAATCAGCGATCCAATCGGATAGGCCAGCGTAATAAAAAACGCATACAGCAGGCTGTGGGTGATGGATGTCCCCTGGCCTGACAGCAGCGCCGGCAGCCAGTTACCAAAACCATAAAAACCAATCGCCTGAAAGAAGTTCATCACCACCAGCATGAGCGTGCGCTTACGATAGCGGGATGACCAAATCTCACGAAAACGACTCTTTTCCTGTCGGCTTGCCGCGCCCGTTAACGTCGTCAGCGGCAGGCCTGGGGCGATGCCGCAACGTTTTTCCATTTTCGACATCACCTGATGAGCGTCATCAAGGCGTCCCTGCTGCACCAGCCAGCGCGCGGATTCCGGCAGATTTTTGCGAACAAGCCAGATAACCAGTGAGCAGACCGCACCGGCAATCACCACCCAGCGCCAGCCTTCCAGCCCAAGAATGTTTTGCGGCATCAGCCACCATGACATTAACGCCACGGCGGGCACCGATAAAAACTGGATAAAAAACGAAAAGGCAAACGCCCGGTTACGCAAGTGAGTGGGCACCCATTCACTCAGATAGGTATCGATGGTCACCAGCTCCACGCCCAACCCAATCCCCACTAAAAAGCGGCACAGGATCACCATCTCAGCGCTGTGCTGAAAAGCCATGATCAGTGAGAACACACCGTACCAGGCCAGGGCACAGATAAAGGTCAGCCGACGGCCAAAGCGATCGGCAAACGGCGTGAGCAGGCTGGCACCGACAAACAGCCCAAGAAAGGTAGCCGAGGCAAATGCCGCCTGATCGGTGATGCCCAGTATTCCGGCGCTGCCCGCATGGAAAATACCGGCTGCCAGCAAGCCCGTACTGATATAACCGGTTTCAAACAGATCGTAGAGTTCAAAGAAGCCTCCCAGCGCCAGGAGCGAGATAAAGCGCCATAAGCCGGCAGAGGAAGGTAGCGCATCAATGCGCTCAGCTAAGCTGGTGTTGGCGGTCGACGATGCCGGCGACGGTGCCATCCCTGTGATGAAGGCGGATGTCATGTAAGGTGAACCTCATATCAGGATGATTGCCATTCCCACTACAGGCCGTGATGTGTTTTGAAATAATTGCCCATTAGCGAGCCGTGAAGCAGCAGAATAATCAATTACCTGATTCTTGCCGACAGGAATAGTGATGAATTTTTAGCAACGCATATTGCAAGGTTGACTGGCACGGCTTTTCAGGCAGACGGCAAGACTGCAGATATCAACGGCGCACGAGCCGGTGAGGGCAAAAAGCGCAGTCAGCAGGTATCTTGACGGGCACAGCGGTAAAGGCAGACGTCAGCCGGGTCATTCAGTGCCTTACCCCGCCCGGCAACACATCTGTTTCCCGCCCTGGCATTATCACCAGAGCGGGAGCCCGTTTTACGCGCCCGACAGGCGGAAAGCAGAAACGGCGTGGGTAAGATGCTGCGCCTGCTCTTCCAGCGAGGCGGCAGCGGCAGCCGATTCCTGGACCAGCGCGGCGTTTTGCTGAGTGACGCTATCCATCTCGGTTACCGCCTTTTCAATCTGGCTGATACCGTGATGCTGCTCATCGGACGCGGTGGATATGTGGTCCATCAGTTCGTTAACCCGGCTGACCGAGGTGATAATGGCATTCATCGCTTCGCCGGTGCGGCTGACCTGATCAGACCCGACGCGTATCGTTGCGACCGATTCGGCAATCAGGCCTTCAATTTCTTTGGCGGCCACGGCGCTGCGCTGCGCGAGATTGCGCACTTCCCCGGCGACCACCGCAAACCCTCGGCCTTGCTCACCGGCGCGCGCCGCTTCGACTGCCGCGTTCAGCGCCAGAATATTGGTCTGAAAGGCAATGCTGTTAATGACGCTGGTAATGTCCTCGATCTTTTTCGAGCTTTCGTTGATTTTTGCCATGGACACGATCACCTGCTGAGAAACGTTCTCGCCAGTTTCCGCATTCTGTACCGCTTCATTGGCCAGACGGCAGGCTTCAAACACGTTGTCCGTGTTCTGTTTAACCGTTGCCCCCAACTGCTCCATACTGGCCGCCGTTTCGGTAAGCGCTGCGGCCTGCTGTTCAGTACGGGACGCCAGATCGATATTTCCGCTGGCAATTTCCTGGGAAGCACAGGACACCGCGTGGGTAGAGTGACGTACCCGGATAATGATGTCCGTCAGGGACGTCCGCATCTGCTCCATTGAACCCATCAGTTGCTGAATCTCGCTCCGTGAGCCGACGTTGACCGGCACCGGATGGTCGAGCACGCCTGCCGCAATCTCGCTGCAGTGCGCTTTTGCGTTATTCAGCGGCGATAAGATATAGCGTCTGACAAAGATCAGTATCGCAATGATGATGGCAAGGAATAACAAGCCAAATACCATGAGCAGTGTGATCCCGGATGAAAAGTTGCTTTGGGCATCCGTGTTCAGTTTCTTCGCGTAAGCCTCATGCTGGGCCAGCACCTGGTCCAGGACAATTTCATACTGCCGGTCAAGGCGCACTACGTTGGCGATCTGGTTTTTAAAGCGCGTCTGATCGCGGGCTTCGGCGGCTTCAATTAAAGGCTGAATTCCCTGATTGCGGTAAGCCAAATACGCCTGGCGATAGCGGTCGGCGTCGGCCTCTTCACCGGGAATACGCGGCGCACTCAGATAAGCCTGGAAGGCCGCATCGGCTTTCGCGGCCACGCTTTTCACGCTGTCCAGCGACGAGGTGGCCTGAGGGCCGTCACTCTCAATCTCCTTCATGTACTCCATCAGGCGTACGCGTAACGTGCGGCTGTGATTGATGGGATCGATAACCGATAGCACCACACGGATTTCTTTATTCACGGCATTCAATGATGCGTTACTGCGAGCCAGTAACCAGATGCTGACCGATATACTGATAAGGAAAAGAATCAACAGGAACGAGAGAACCAGGAGTGAAGATTTTTTTAACGACATTACACAGTCCCGAATAATGAATTAAGAACACAGTTATCGGCATTTGGGTGGCAAATATTTAGCAGGAAGGTGCTGAAAGGAATAAAGAATAATCTGTATAAAACATGAGCAAAATAATGAACCAGCTGATTCAATATAATTAAGCGGCTGTCTGTCTTACCGCTTCGCTTATTTAGCGTATGACGTTACTGAATCTGAAAATTTCAGGACCAGCCAGGCTGGTGCCTGAAGTAAGAAAAACGGTTTAAGCGGAACAGCTCTGGCGAAGTTCGTTATTCTGGCGAACGTTTTTTTCTTTAACTGGCTATAAATAAAGGCTTTATCAGAAGTAATAAATAGTGATTATTGCGAATAAAACAATACCGAAAGGTTATTCAAGACAAACTATTCTTTTTTCTGGCCCTGTTCTGGTTGTAAAAATATCAGGGGGAAACGCTTTTAGCTGCCAGGTAAATAATCCGAATGATGAAGATTTTCCCGGTTATCATCGTTATCCCCGACCTGTCGTCTACACTTATTATCTCTGTATAAGAAAGACTTTACTCACCGGTATCGAGGTAATAATGCAAGTATGTCCCTATTTGTTTCTCTATGGTCGCTGTGAAGAAGCGATGGAATTCTATTTGCAGGCAACGGGTGGACAACTGCTGCAAAAAATGACCTTTGGCGATAATCCGGAGCAGGGCGAACAGGTCGGCGATCGATCCGCACCGCCGCTGCCACCTGAAAAGATTATGCATGCCCATCTGCGTATTGGTCAGGGCGAGCTGATGATGAGTGACGGTAATCCGTACCAGCCACCGGCCTCAGAACACGCGGGCTATGCCGTGAGTCTGGCAACGGACGATGCAGAGCAGGGTAAAGCCTGGTTTGAGAAGCTGTCTGCGGGCGGGAAAGTCACCACGCCGTGGCAGGAAACCTTCTGGTCAAACGGCTTTGCTATGTTTATTGATAAATTCAATATTCCATGGCGCATCAACGTGGTGAAATCCGACGCGTAATGCACGGTATGAAGCCTGAAAAGACGAGAGGCCTTCTTCAGGAAGGCCTCAACGTTTTTTTAGGGTCGTGCCAGCAATCAGAAGTTATAGCCAGCAACCAGGTAGTAACCCCAGCCCGTAGACTTGATTTCAGACGCGCTGTCACCAAATCCTAACTCCTGACCGGCTCCCCACTGACCGCCGTTATGGAAATAACGTGCAACGGCTGAGAAGTGCCAGTGAGCGTAACCCAGTGACAAGATATGGCTGGAGGCGATTGCGTTGCTGGTGCGAATCGGGCCCGACTTATCGCGTAAGTCCGAACCCCAGTCGAAGTTGGTAAAGCCAACATAGCCAAGATTACCGCCCCACAGGGTGGTGATCGGCACAAAGTATTTCACTTTGAAGCGATAGCCATCCCAGCTGTTTTCATTCGCCGCACCGTAGTTTTCCCACTGGTATTTGGCATAGACGTTAAGCGACAGGCCGATATCGCTGTGCGTATCGATGTCTGTGCCCAAACCCATATACCAGGTATTTTGACGGTTAGCGCTGTTACGGCCCATATCGTAGATATAGTTGTTCGCAAAATACCACTCTTTAAACGGACCAAAGGCCAGGCTGGTGCCGGTCAGTTTATCAATCGAGAAACGTGGCTCAATTTCCATGAACAGCGGCGAACCGTGGTCGAAAATGCCGTTAGCATTGCTGTTGCCCGCGCCAAAGAAGTTTGGCAGATCAACGTAGCCGTAAAAATCAAACCAGTCTTTCTTTGCGAAAGCTTCGTATTCCAGATACACATCGTTATTGAACTGTGGTCCGAAACGGGTGTGGTAGCTGCCCACCACGTTGACGCTTTGATGCCACCAGTCGGAAACGTACTGGGGATCGTTTTCTGCAGCCTGCACTGCACCGTTTAAGGAGCCTGCCAGCAGGGCGCCTGCCATTAACGTTTTAAATTTCATTGTATTTTGACCACTGGTTTCTTATGCGCAAGACAATCGTTTGCGCGCTGTTTGGAAATCAATCCCAAAGGTTGGGCGGTGAAGTATCTGGGCCGCATTTTTTTAGTTAGCATAGCGTGCCTTTTACAGTGAGATAGAAAATAGCTTTTGATCACATTTGTCAAAATGTGTTGCATAACAATTCATCAATATTGTGACTTGAATCACAATATTGCTGGAGGCGAACGGAACCAGGCAACCGTTTACGTTGTCGGGTTCCGGTTCGAACGACGGGGATTAAGGAAAGGTGACGCGCACCTGAAAACCGCAGCGGTCACCTTGCGGAGTCAGGCAGTTGGACAGGGCAACGTGGATCTGATGTTTCTGCGCAACACTGCGCACAATCGACAAACCTAAACCGCTCCCCTGTGCTTTTACATCGGGCGAGCGGGCAAAACGGTCAAACGCGCGTTCGATAAAGGACTCAGGCATACCCGGGCCGTTATCAACGATATCCACCACGGTTTGTCCCGCCACCCGATGCAGCAGGACATCCACCAGGCTGCCTTCGGGCGTGTGCAACATGGCGTTGCCGATCAGGTTGTCAAACAGGCTCCGCAGCTCTGAACGTCCGGCCTGCAAATGGTAGTGCGTGGTTCCGCTAAAGCCGATATCGATACCGCGCTTATCGGCCACCACCATGAGCTGCTCAATGCTCTCTTTCAGCACATCTTCCAGCGCGATATTTTCCACGCTGGCGACGACGGACTGATCTTCCCAGCGCGACATATTCAGCAACTGGGTGACCAGGTGACGAGTACGGGTGACGCCGGATTCCAGTTGCGCAAACTGGCGGCCGGCCTCGCCAGGCTGAATGTGCTGGCGCAGGTTTTCCAGCTGCAGCGTGACCGCCGTGACCGGTGTCCGCAGTTCGTGAGCGGCATCTTCCATAAACTGACGCTGTGAAGACCAGGCGGCACGGAGCTTATCCAGCAAAGAGTTATAGGCGGCGACCAGCGGCTGAATTTCGTCGGGGAGGCTTTCAGGGGAAACGCTGTGTGGGTGATGGGCGTCCTGCGCGGCAATTTCACGCGAGGCAACGCGCAAATCTCGGGTGATTTTGCGTACCACCAGCCAGATCACCAGCAACGACAGTGGCATCATTAAAATCAGCGGAATAATGGCTGACAGCGCCCGTCTCACCATCATTTCTTTCATGTAGCTGAGATTGAGCATCACCTGAATGGTTTTTATCTCGCTGCCCGGCTGGCCTGAGCGGGTGTAAATCCGCCATTCGCAGTCGTGGCAACCGCCAATCTGCACATCTTTATAGCCGTTTTCAGCCTGCAGCGGCGCATGCAGTTCAGGCCAGGAGCTGGAGCGTAACTGGCCTTTGGCGTCCCATAGCTGAATCACGAAGGCGCTTTTAATCTTGTGTGCGGGCGCAATAAGCGGCATCAGCGGGGGGATTTCGCGGTTCACTGACCAGGCATCAGCCAGCTTGGCTAACTGCTCATCCTTGATGACGCCAACCATTTCACCGTAGCAGCTGAAAAAGTACCAGGCCACGCCGCCAATCATCAGCAAATGAATCACCAGTAACGTACTGAGTAATTTATTACGTAACGATCGCATAAAAATTTTCATATTGCCGGTACCCGCCAACCCAGTCCGCGCACATTGCGGATCACATCATTATCCAGCTTGCGCCGCATCCCGTGGATTAAGACATCCACCGCATTACTGCTGACTTCTTCACCCCAGCCATAGATGCGGTTTTCCAACTGCTCGCGTGACAGGATGGCACCGGGCCGTTCCAGCAGCGCATAGAGCAGAGCATATTCACGCGCGGTTAACTGCTCACGTTGCCCTTTGTACAGCACTTCGCGTGTCAGCATATCCAGTTGAACATCACCGCTGCCCAGCAGCGAATCGGCAGAGCCATGATGGCGGCGGGTAATTGCCCGCATTCGGGCCATCACTTCCTGCAGATCAAAAGGCTTAAGCAGATAGTCATCCGCACCGTAATCCAGGCCCTGTACCCGCTGGGCGACCGTATCACGGGCGGTAAGAATTAATACCGGCGTGGCATCGCCGCGCGCCCGCGCGCGCCGCAGCACCTGCAAACCGTCGTCGCGGGGTAAGCCGAGATCAAGCAGTACGCAGCTGTAGCCGCCTTCGCTCCAGGCGTTTTGCGCGTAAACGCCATCGCGCACCCAGTCGACTGACCAGCCTGCCGCTTCCAGCGCCTGCTGCAGATTTGCGCCGATCATTTCATCATCTTCGACCAACAACACGCGCATGGATGACGTCCCCCGAAAAATGGCAACAGTGTAGCGCTGGATTATTAGCGCAGAATTATTGGCATGGCGAGTGCAGCAAAATGCCGTTACGCGCCCGGTCAGAGGGTGATAATGCACCCTGAAACGGACGATTTTACCGCTTTGCTAATTCTGCGCTAAGTTTTCGCTAATTAAGGGATAAATTTAGCGCGCTAAAGTGTGTTCCCTGCACATCTGCTTTAACCAGGAGAACACCATGAATCAGCGCGAGTTTATTCGTAGTTTGCTGGAATGGATAGAAAGCAATTTAGGACACGATCTGCATCTGGACGAAGTGGCGCGCCGGGCGGGCTATTCCCGTTGGCATCTGCAGCGTTTATTTCGCCAGCACACCGGCTTCTCACTGGCCGAGTATATTCGTCAGCGTCGTTTGACCGAGTCGGCCTTAACGCTGCTCAACAGTAACGAGGCTATTTTACAGGTGGCGATGAGCTATGGGTTTGATACCCAGCAGGCCTATACGCGGACGTTTAAAAACTATTTTATGGTGACGCCAGGCCAGCTGCGCCGCCAGCGCCGGGTGGAGCCCGATCGTTTATTGTTTCCCTATGCCATGGCAAGTTAGTCACTGTATGGACATTCCCATCCGCTAGCCTGTGGGAATGTCCATGCATCGCCAGGGCTGTCCCGCACGCCTTTTCCGCTACTGACGCTGTTAGCCTTCCCGCCGTTGCTTTATTCTTACTGCCAGATGCATGGCGTCATCGCTGTGCTATAACCCGCAGCCGCCGTTCTGGCCCGTAGGAAACCGATGAATAACAGCGATAACCTGATCGCCATGATGTTGTTTGCGCGCGTGGTCGAGCTTAAAAGCTTTACGGAAGCCGCGCGCGTGCTCGGCGTATCGAAGTCCCATATCAGTCGGGAAATCGCCGGGCTGGAACAACGGTTGGGCATTCGGCTGCTGCAGCGTACCACCCGCAGAATGACGCTGACGGAGCTGGGCCAGGCTTACTATCCGTTTTGTGTACGTATGCTGGATGAACTGCATCAGGCCGAGGATTTTGTGCAACAGGCGCACCAAAATCCCGTCGGGAATGTGCGTTTACAGGCGCCCGTCACCTTTGGCTGCCAGTGTATTGTGCCGCTGCTTAATCGCTTTCTGCGCCGTCATCTGCACATCAATGTCGATCTCAGCCTGACGGATAATAACGACGAGACGATTGGCGACGGGGTGGATGTGGCGATTGTTATTCGCGCCCATGCGCCCCGCCAGGGCAACTTTCGGCTATTAAGCGATATCCACTGGGGGCTGTATGCCGCACCGGTTTATCTGGCTCAGCATCCTGCCATCTCGCATCCCCGTCTGTTACCTCGCCATGATTTATTGATGTTTCACGGCCCGGCGCATACTGCCGCGCTGCCGTTTCGTCGCGACAAGCTGCGCCTGGCGGTGGACGTGCGTAGCCGTTTTCGGGCCAATAACAGCATGGCGCTGCTGAATGCGGCGCTGGCGGGCAACGGGATTGCTTATCTGCCCTCCTACATGGTGCAGGAGGCGCTGACCCAGGGGCAGATTGTTCAGGTTCTGCCTGAGTGGCAGATGGATCGCTTACAGAGTTATCTGCTGATGCATCAGGACATTGCGCCTGCCTCGCCCGTTAGCCTGCTGTGCGACATCCTGATCGACCAACTGGGCGGACGCTGATTGTTGCAGTACAGCAACAAACTATGCCAGTCAGCAAATATCACGCGCCGACTGTTGTTGCCTCGTCACCATTGTTAGCCTGAGTCCCTGAACTCGATGGGGATATCGCATGGAAATGACGTCTGAGGCACCTGCCTTTCGCCACTGGAAACGTAACGTATGGGTTTGCGTCTTTGGCTCTTTTACGACCCTTGTCGCCATGACCTTACTGTTACCTTTTTTACCTTTGTATGTGCAACAACTGGGTGTACAGGAACCGGCGGCCATGGCGCGCTGGTCCGGCGTTGCTTATGGTGCCACTTTTCTCAGCGCGGCGTTGACCGCCCCGCTGTGGGGCAGGTTGGGCGATCGCTATGGGCGCAAGCTGATGCTGATTCGGGCGAGCCTGGGAATGGCAGTTGCGATGGCACTGATTGGCATGGTAACCACCGTATGGCAGCTGGTGGCGTTACGTTTACTGGCGGGATTACTCGGCGGCTACTCATCCGGTTCCACCATTCTGATTGCCGCGCAAACGCCTAAATCTCATACCGGATGGGCGTTGGGCATGCTGGCATCCGGCATGATGGCCGGTAACGTGATTGGCCCGTTGCTGGGGGGCGTACTGCCGCCGCTGATCGGTATTCGGGCCACGTTCTGGCTTACCGGTGCGGTCATTTTCGTGGCTTTTCTCGCCACCACGTTTTTACTTAAAGAACCGGCACCGACGCGCAAAGTAGACAGCGCCCGTTCCCAACCGGTCGTAGCCCTTGCCCCCTTTAACCGGACGGTGGTCAGGCTGATGTGGCTCACCGCCATGCTGCTGGTGTTTGCCAACATGTCGATCGAGCCGGTGATTACCTTGTATATCGGTCAGTTTTTACATCAGGATCATGCCATCACGCTGATGTCGGGCCTGGTGATGGCCGCGGCGGCACTGGGCAGCATTATTTCGGCACCTTATACCGGTAAGCTGGCTGACCGCATTGGGCACTGGCGGGTATTACGCGCGGGTCTGCTTGGCTGCGCGCTGTTACTGATCCCTCAGGCTTTTATTACCGATGCCTGGCAACTCCTGCCGCTGCGCTTCCTGATGGGGATCGCGTTAGGCGGTCTGATGCCCTGCATCACCGCTATTATCCGCCACCATGTTCCCGCCACCCAGGTGGGGCGCATGCTCGGCTATTCGACATCGGCGCAGTATATCGGGCAGGTGAGTGGTCCGCTGTTTGGTGGGATCATCGGCGGGGCATGGGGAATGCGGCCCGTGTTTCTGGCGACCTGTGTGGTGATGGGGTTATGCGCCTGGCTGAACCAGCGACAGGCAAAAGGAAAAGGGGCAGGTGGATAGCAGGCATAAAAAAGGCGGACCGGAGTCCGCCTCTGTACAGGGGTTAGTTACTTCTGGTCGGGCAGCGCATAGGCAATCACGTAATCGCCCAGCTTGGTACCAAATGAACCATGACCACCGGCAGCAATCACCACGTATTGCTTGCCGTTGACTTCATACGTCATCGGTGTTGCCTGACCACCGGCTGGCAGGCGCGCCTGCCACAGAAGCTCACCGGTATCAGTGCTGTAGGCACGCAGGTAGTTATCCGCGGTTGCGCCAATAAAGAACACTTTACCCGCTGTGGCGACCGGACCGCCCAGCATTGGCATGCCCATTTTAAACGGCAGCGGCAGCGGCGAGCTGTCACGAACGGTACCAATACGTTGCTTCCAGACCACTTCGTTCGTTTTCAGGTCAACCGCCGAAACATAACCCCAGGCAGGCTGTTTACACGGCAGACCGAACGGTGACAGGAACGGATTCAGTTCAACGCCATAGGGCACGCCGTACTGCGGCTGGATACCGGTTTCGGTACCTGAACCGCCAGAAGCGCCCTCTTGTGGCTCTTCTGGATTACCCGGACCGCGTGGAATCAGCTTCGACACGAACGGCAGCGCCATTGGGTTTGCAATCGCAATCTGACGATGTGGATCAACCGAAATGCCGCCCCACTCAAACATGCCCAGGTTGCCTGGGAAAACCAGGGTGCCCTGTTCAGACGGTGGGGTGAACGGACCTTCATAGCGCAGACGCTTAAAGATCACGCGGCACACCAGCTGGTCATACATTGTCGCGCCCCACATGTCCTTGTCCGTCAGGTTTTGCTTCGGACGAAAGGTCAGTTCAGAGTAAGGCTGAGTCGCGGCTACATGGTCGCCTTTAGCGGCACCCTGGGGTACAGGGGTTTCCGGGGCGGGCACCACGGTTTTACCCGTACGGCGATCCAGAACAAAAATGTTCCCTGTTTTGGCGGGAGCATAGATAACCGGAACCGTATTACCGTCTTTATCGGTAATGTCGGCCAGCGTCGGCTGCGAGGGCAGGTCCATATCCCACAGGTCGTGGTGGACGGTCTGATACGACCAGACCAGCTTACCGGTGGTCGCGTTCAGCGCCAGCACGCTGCTGGCATAACGTTCCTGCTCTGGGGTGCGGTTGCCGCCCCAGATATCGGGCGTGGTCACACCCATGGGCAGGTAAACAATATCCAGCTTCGGATCGTAGACCGCAGGTGCCCATGAGTTAGGTGAGTTCATGGTGAACGTATGTTCATCCGCCGGAATCGCATTAGGATCTTTCGCGCCCGGATCGAACACCCACAGCAGCTTACCGGTGTTCACATCAAAGCCACGGATAGCGCCTGAGGGTTCACGGGTCGAGTAGTTGTCGGTGACGGCACCGGCCATCACAATGGTGGTGTCGGTAATAACCGGCGGCGAGGTTGGCTCATACTGGCCTGGCGTAGTGACCGGCTGCTGATGCTGAAGATCCAGCTCACCGTTATTACCAAAGGCCGGACAGCGTTCACCGGTGTCCGCGTCCAGCGCAAACAGACGACCATCATTGACAGGCAAATAGATACGACGTGAGCACAGCGCTGGCTGAGTATTGGACGCATCCTTCGCTGCCGGAAACTCGTGATAGGACACGCCACGACAGGTCACATGCTGGAAGGTAGGATTGGTTTTCAGGCCGGGATCAAACTTCCATTTTTGCTTACCGGTTGCCGCATCCAGCGCGAACAAAATCTGGTGCGGTGAGCAAAGATAAAGCGTATCGCGAATCTTGATTGGCGTCACTTCATCGGTGATTTCACCCGGATCGCTAGGTTTTTTCAGATCGCCGGTCTGGAACTGCCAGGCCACCTGCAATTCTTTCACATTGTCATGATTGATCTGCTTGAGCGGCGAGTAGCGCGTACCTTGCTGATCGCGCGCATAAGCCGGCCAGTCAGCATCGGCAATGTTGCTCAGCGGCTGGGCCTGAGGGGCATTATCGGCCGTCGCAGGCACTGCACCATTCACCACTTGCGGGTCATTAAAGACGGCATAGGTTAGCACGGCTGCACTGGCAATCAGGGCGATGCCCATGGCACCCAACGCACCTTTACCTGGGCTATATAAGCTCCGATAGACAAAGGGCAAGACTAACCAGACACCAAAGATCACCAGGACATCGGTACGCGGTGCCAGCGCCCAGAAATCGGTACCGACTTCCCACACGCTCCACACCAGCGTTGCCAGCAGTAAAAGTGCATACACCAGCAGGGCAGCACTGTTACGCCGCCAGAGCAGAAAAGCGGTAAGCAGCATGGCTGCACCGCCAATGATGTAGTACCAGGAACCACCGATCGTGGCTAACCAGATACCACCAATTAACATGAACGCACCCGTTAGCACGGCGAACAGCACCGTTAAAAAACGGACCACGCTAAAGGATGAGGAGTTTTTCCCCATAATGTTGACCTCATTTCGTTGCCATAAAACACAAGAAAACAATCAGATAGATTGTTATCAGTCATAAAGTACAAAAGATGAAAGGTATGCTTATTTCGCTCTTCCGTGACGCTTGATGATCCATATCTGTTAAATGTTATAGCAAAACTGGTATGAGTTTTGATTTTTTTGGCTTAAAGCTCTTAACAAGAGACCTCAGGCAACACTTTAGACGGAGTTAATGGTTCTTGCCGATATGATTCAATAGTACCAGGGGATAAGAAAGATTAAAGCGTAAAAGGAATGAGATCGCCTGATGCGCGTTGTAATTGCCAGCCACAAATGTTTAATGCCGCGAGTTGTTCTGCTGTTAACGTCGGTTCATATCCCCGCACGATTATCCTGGCACCTTTTCCACGTAGTGATTCAATAAAAAAAGGAAAGGTGAATTTCCGATAGTTGTCATTAAAGAATGTATGACTTAAGACAATTGCAGAAAAAGGAAAGGATTCCACCAAATGACAGTCTGCGCCAGGCGGTGCAAAATCAAAAAGCCAGAAACGATAAGCGTTAGTTAATTCCAGTAATTTTTCCTGATGGGTCTTCAGGTTGCGATAATTAATACCGATACGCACCCGCGCATCCTGCAAATGTAAATAACGCTCAGGGTGATAAATCCATTCTTCTAACTGTGAATCACAAAGGGGAATAATGATTAATGCTGCTTCAGTCGCAAGGTGGTTGTGTAATGAAATAATGTTGTCATCGTTAAGTATCCATTGCGCAGGCTGCGGGTAGTCAGAATTAGGAAGATGGTAGCAAATACCGGCCACCTGACTCGTGACGTGGTGAATAGGCTCAGTAATATAGGGGTTATATAAGCTATTTTTCATTATCTCATCGAAACTATTTAACGTTTGCTGTGATTTATATTTTTTGCATAACCAGAGGAAAGTCCGGCGATTAATATACGCGATTCTCCTGGCAATACACGTTTTTTATATATTAATCAGCGCTTTTTTCTCTCCCCCTTATTTAAATTTATATGTACTCTAATGATAACGTTGAATGGTCTTTTCTAACGTGATTACCCGATGGAACTGTTAATTAATCACACAGGATTTTTCTGCTAAAAACCTGTAATAAACGCGACAAGATGACCAGCAGAAACGGCCATTTTTCTGCTTCATTTACTGCTTCGTTTACGGCTTTATCTTATCCTGAGTAAACTTATCAGCAGAGCTGACGGTTTTTTTAATACGCACCCAGACCGTCATCATCATGAAAAGAAGCCGGTGTAGCGCACCTGATGCAGGGGGAACGGCGGTCATCAAGGCGGAAGGCGGGGTAAAAAGAAGGAATAAAAAAACCGGCCTGAGGCCGGTTTAAGTAAGGTGCCAGTCAGTCGAGCTATGAATAACCTGATGGTCTCGGGGGAGTGAGATATCAGGAGGGAACTAGTGGGTTCCCGTTTTTCCCAGGTTGGCGTCAAAACGTTTCCAGCTTTCGGTCAGATCAACGACGCTGCGGGTTTTACGCGCTTCATCAATCTTAATCGCCGTCAGGCCGGCTTCCAGTGCGTCAACGACGGAGACTTTTAGCGGCGTTCCCTGCTTGATGTGCTTAACGATCTCTTCTGCCATCAAGGCATCGGCACCGTAATGGCCGTCGTAGGCATTGCCGCTGTAGGCGGTTTCCACCTCTTTTTCACCGGTGCGTGCGTTGTGCACGCGAAAATAGTTACGTACAAAATCACCTTCCGCCATGCCGTCAGTGCCTATCACACAGAACCGGCGGAATTCGTCCGGTACGTTAAGGTTGGCGTGAAAAGAGAGCGTTGCGCCACTGGCATATTCAATCAGGGCGGTCTGGTAATCGACAATATCTGCATCGCTGCTAAATACCGCGTCGGTACTCGACCAGCCGCTGGGCTTAGTGTGGTAAATCTCAGACTGCTCGGTTATCGCCCCTTGCGGTGCATGCTGAGGCGTAAAGGATTTGCGTCCGCCAAAGCTGGCCACCCGAACGGGGCGCTCCTGCATTAATCCCTGGTAGAGATCGATGTCGTGACAGCATTTTTCCAGAATATAAGGACCGGCATATTTTTCGAGTCTGCGCCAGTCGCGCTGGAAGAACGCGCCATGATAAGGCTTGATATGTTCTGTCGCTTCAATCGAGGTGATTTCACCCAGGCGACGATCGTCACGTGCAGCCAGCAGGTCGTGATAGAGCGGTGAGTAACGCAGCACAAGTCCAACCAGAATACGGTCTTCGCCATATTGCTGAACCAGTTTTGCCATCGCCATCGTTTGTTCTTCGTTAATCACGACAGGCTTTTCAGTAAACACAGTATAGCCTGCTGCCAGCGCCTGTGTGACATGCTCAAGATGCATAAAGTTAGGCGAGCCAACCAGCAGCAAATCAAAGCCACCGTGTTGCAGCAGCGCCTCAACGGAATCGAATGCGTTGCCGGGATCGATACCGAAACTGTGCAGATTCGGCAAACCGGCCGGTGCTGGATCGTAATACCCTACCAGCGAAAATTCGGTATCAGCTTTGTGAAACTCTTTAACAACGTGAGAAAGACGAAAGCCGAGACCAATAATGCCTACTTTCATGGTAAACCCCTGATCCTGAATTCTGACAACGGTGAGTACGCCGCTGACGGGACGTAATGATTGAAAGACTGGCTACCAACTTATTACGACGGAAAAACTAATGTCAATAACGGGTTGTGTGATTTGCGTACGTCTTTTTGTTTATTTCATTGATTTTAAATAATAAATAGTTATTGTTTTTTCCCTATATTTATTTGTTATTGCGATTTAAGTTTTTTTCACCTATCGTTCGCAGATTACAGAATCGAGATGAGTTACGGCGGGAGGAAGCGCGTGCAATCACACTATCTCCTTGGCATTGATGGCGGCGGCACGCAGTGTCGCGCCCGCTTGACCGACAGTCATGGCAACGTGCTGGCGCAGGCCGTTGGCGGCCCCGCCAACGTCTGGTCACAGTTTGATGCTGCTCTGAATTGCGTTGAACAGCTCATTGCCGCAGTGCTGTCTCAGGCGGGGCTGGCGTCACAGGCGCTGACGCAGACCTCGCTGGTGGCAGGGTTAGCGGGGGCGAATGTGGCCTCGGTTAAGGCGCGCCTGACGCAATGGCAGCCCGCCTGCGCGGCATGTCAGGTGGTCAGCGATGTCGAGATCGCCTGTGCCGGTGCGCATGCGGCGGCCCCCGGCGCGGTCTTTATTATCGGCACCGGTAGCCAGGGCGCTGCGTGGGACGGCGAGCACTTCACGCTGCTGGGTGGCTGGGGATTCGCACTGTCCGATCAAGGCTCAGGGGCAGAACTGGGGCGACGGGCGCTACGGCTGGCATTGCTGGCTCATGAAGCGATTATCGACAGCACGGACTTCACCCATAGCCTGATGGCGCAGTTTAACCATAGCCCGGAAACCATGTTGTTGTGGACGCGAGATGCCATGCCTGCCGACTGGGCGCGCGTGGTGCCTGAGATTTTTGCCGCCGCACAGGCGGACGATCGGCATGCTATTGATTTACTGCGTCAAACGGCCAACGATATTGGCTTAATGGTGAGTCGCCTCTCCGCGATTAGCCAGGGCCGGGTGGCCCTCATGGGTGGCCTGGCGGCACCGATTCAGCCCTGGCTGGCAAGGGATATTCAGGCCCGGCTGGTCGCCGCGCAATACGATGCCCTGGACGGGGCATTAATGATGGCACGGTCAAATCTGAGGACTTTATGATCGCTCCAAACGTCACCGCGCGCATTCTGAGACTGATTGTGGAACATGCGCCTGTTAGCCAGTCCGACCTGAAGGTCCGGAGCGGGCTAAGCATGTCGACCGTTTCTCAGGCGACTAATCGCCTGCTGGCGCAGGGAATCGTGCAGGAACTGGGATTGCGCCGGGTGTCGATGGGGCGGCCCAAAACCCTGCTGGGGCTCAATCCTGACCGCGCCAGCGTCATTGGTATTCAGCTTAACGCCGAACGTAACCTGATTGTGATGACAGACCTCAGCGGCAATTTGCTGGGTGAACAGCAGATGCCTTCCGGCGCGATCACGCCACGTCAGCTGGGCGATGCGCTGGCCAAATTTTTACGCGGCGTTGAAGAGAAGCACGTGGGGGCGATCGGCCTGGCCTTATCCGGTTTAGTCGATGCCGAAAACGGCTACTGTATTCGTTCCAAGGTGCTGGACTGGGAGAATGTCCCTATCGCGCAGATGCTGGAAACGCGCTTTTCCCTGCCGGTGTTTATCGAAAATGATGCCAACGCCATGGCGATGGCGACGCTGGTGTTTGGCCAGTTGGGCAACGCACAGTCGGCGGTCATTGCCACCTACGGTAAAGGCATCGGCGCAGGCATTATTCTTAACCGTCGGCTCTATCGCGGGCGGCACGGCAAAGCCGGTGAAATCGGTAACGGTCTGGTCGGTGATGGGTCGCTGCGGCTGCTTGAAGATGTGGCATCGTCCCAGGCTATCTTGCAGCGTGTCTCCCAGGATGATGCGGACGGCCCGTTAACCTTGCGGGCGCTGGATCAGCGGCCAACAGCCGAGGTGCTGACCGCCCTGGAAGAGGCCGGACGTGAACTGGGTATTTCGCTGGCCAACCTGTCGGTGGCCTACGATCCCGATGTGGTGTATCTGGCGATGGAGCCGCATATGGCTTCGCGTATTCTGCTGGACCACATCACCCAGAGTTTTCAGGCTTACCGCCTGAAGCTCACTCCCCATATGACACCGCTACAGTTTCTGACGGAATCAAACCGCATGTGGGCGCTGGGTGCGGCAGGCTTTGCCGTCAATATGCTGCTCGATCTGCTGGCGGCTCAGGCAGACGAAGAACCCGTGACCTGAAGGCGCCGAAGCGCCATCCGGTTTAACGCAGACGCTGTCCCTGCTCATCAAACAGCAGGCAGTGGTCTGCCGACAGTCCCAGCCTGACCTCCACGCCTAAATCCCGCCGTTGTGCCTCGCGCGCCTCGACAACCAACATCTGCTCAATGCCCACATCCAGATAAAGATAATTGGTATGCCCCAGCATTTCGGCAAAGGACAGCGTGCCGCTAAACTGCAGCGCTGGCGGCGTACTGGCGGCGGGCTGCATGTGCTCCGGGCGAATGCCCAGGGTTACGCGCTGGCCTTCACGGCAGGGCGCAGCAATCTTCAGCACCAGTTGTGACATCTTCAGGTCCGGCACACGTAGCTGGACTTCACCCTGACCGGTGGCGGTGACCTCGGCATGGAGGAAATTCATCTTCGGCGAGCCAATAAAACCGGCCACAAACAGGTTGTCCGGATCGCTGTAGAGGTCTAACGGCGCGCCAACCTGTTCAATCCGCCCTTTACGCAGGACTACGATCCGATCGGCAAGCGTCATCGCCTCTGACTGGTCATGGGTAACATAAATCATGGTGTTGCCCAGCGAGGCGTGCAGGCGGGCTATCTCGATGCGCATTTGCAGACGAAGCTCGGCATCCAGGTTGGAGAGCGGCTCATCAAACAGAAAGATGCGCGGATGGCGGATAATGGCCCGACCAATCGCCACGCGCTGGCGTTGACCACCGGAAAGCGCACGCGGCAGGCGATCCAACAGTTCGGTCAGATGTAACCGCGCCGCGGTGTGTTCGATGGCCTGAGCAATCTCTGCTTTAGACTTTTTCATGACCTCAAGCGGGTAAGCCAGATTGCCACGCACCGTCATGTTGGGATAAAGCGCATAAGACTGAAAGACCATGGCGATGCCGCGTTCGGTCGCGGGCTGCTGGGTCATGTCTTTGTCTTCTATCAACAATTTTCCGTCAGTGATTTCTTCCAGCCCGGCGATCATCCGCAGCAGGGTCGATTTACCGCAGCCGGATGGCCCCACGAACACCACAAATTCGCCGCTGTTTATCGTCAGATCGACGCCGTGAATCACATCGATATGGTCATAGGACTTCTTAACATTCTGCAAGCGCAGGCTGGTCATAAACTCCCTCACTCAAAGTAACTGGCCCATATAAATGGCGTTGCTGCGCAGGATGTGGCTGAATCCCATGCGTTGATAAAAAGCGCAAACCTGTTCATTTTGCAGGCTGACGCCAAGATGGACGCCTTTTACGCCGGCTTGCCGCAGCGCAGCCAGTTCATGCGCGATCATCTTGCGGCCCCAGCCGCCCTGTTGTACCGGCGGCAGCAGATTGATATGCAAATGGGCGGGCCACTGCGCCACTAACTGCGCATCGGCACGATCGGGTTGACGAATGCTGTCGAGAATTTTGCTGTCATAAGGGGCGCTGGCTGTGCGATCGCGGTATTTATCCTGAAGCTGAGGCCACCAGTGGTGCTCAAGCTGCGCTTCAAAGGCGCGGGTATCTGGCGCGGCGACGACATAGCCCATCACCTCACCCTCTACCTCCAGCACAAAAGCAAAATCCGGCGCAAAACGGGCATAGGGCACCGCAAAACGCTGCCCGGGATACTCGGGATCGGAATAGTGGTTACGGGCATCCTTACCAGCATTGGCGGTTTCCAGACAGATGCGGTAAAGCGCTGGATAGTCCGACTCGGTGGCCGGACGAATGACACCTTGATTCGCCATCGTCATCTCTCACAGGTCAGTAGTTGAACAACCTCACGGTAATGAAAGCTGACTTAGTTTTCAAGATGGAATAATTACCCTGTTATCCCAAACCGGCATCTGCATTGGCATTAATGGCTGACCAGACCAGTCTCTGTGGGCTTCTGTGGCGGGCAGCAGCCTGCCTGTCAGGAATTGGCAGGGTAAATAAAAAGTTAAAAATGTGAGCGTCATAGGATTTTCATATTTTTTATCAGCAAGTTATTACGCCACTTTAGGCGTGGTTTATCCTGCTGCCTGGAGGCGAACGGGCACGGATAATGCGCTAAATCCACCTTGATTAGCCCGTGCTTATGCTGACTGCAGGCCCGCCATTGTGTTTTTTTGCGCAGGCTCACAACCTGGTAATTCACTCCGTGGGATGTTTGACTTTATTTTTTTATTAAAGTAACTATGAGTGAGAAGGTGATTTATGCGGCTACAGTCTGCAGGATTGCAGACCCTGTGAAGAAAGGATGTCCATCCTGTATTGGAGAAAGTGAGCATGATGTCTGATTCCTCAGTTCGTTCGTTCCGTTTTCGCACCTCGGTTCGTAGCCTGTTGGCGGCGGGCTTGCTGATGGGCAGCGTTGCTCATGCCGACAGCACCGTCACTCTTAATGAGTGGGATATCTACAGTTATCCTCAGCAAACGGCGGCCGTTGACGAAGGCATTAAAGCCTTTTCCCAGCAAAACCCCGGTATCGTCATTAACCGGTCCGTGCACTCCTTTGAAGACACGCGCATTCCGTTGAAGCTGGCCCTGACCGCCGGTGAAGGTCCGCAGATTGCCCAGGTGAATCAGGGCGGCGGCGATATGGGTTCGCTGGTCAAAGACAAACTGCTGTTGCCGCTGGACAGCTATGCAGCCGAATATGGCTGGACCCAAAAATTCCCGGACTCGATTCTCAAACGCAACCGCTGGTCTGACAGTGGCCAGTTTGGTAGTGGCAAGCTGTACGGTGTGGCCAGCCTTGGTGAGATGGTCGGCCTGTACTACAACAAGGCGCTGCTGGATAAAGCCGGTATTGCAGTACCGAAAACCCTGAGCGAACTGGACGCCGCGATGGCAAAACTCAAACAGCAAGGCACTGCGCCGATGATGCTGGGTTTGTTAGACGGCAATATGGGACAGCAGCTGCTCAGTACGCTGTGGGAAGCACAAATTGAAAGCAGTGACCGCAAAAAACTGGATGATTTAATTTACGACGTAGGCGGCACTTTCAAAGATGAAAAACTGACGAAAGCCGCCACGATGATGAAAAGCTGGGCTGACAAAGGTTATCTGTTCCCGGGCTATCAGGGCATTGGCCATGATGATGCCGCGACGCTGTTCCAGAACGGACAGTCTGCGTTCCTGGTCAGTGGAACCTGGTATCTGGGTCAGTTTAAAGACAACAAAGATATCCATTTTGCCGCGATGCCAGCCGGTGACGGCGTTAAACAGCCGTTAATGGTCGGCGGTACCGATTTGGCCTTCTCGATGACCAGCATGGCGAAAAGCAAAGCGCAGCAGGATGCCGCCGCCAAATTTATCAACTATATGGTGTCAGACAGCATGGCAAACCGGTGGCTGAACGTCGGTTTCCTGCCAGCCAGCACCAATAAAAACGCAAAAATTCCGGCGGATAACCCACTGTTGGGCGAAGCCTGGCAGGTGTGGCTGGCGCTCAATGCCTATGATGGCCTGGGCCACTACGTCGACTGGGCGACCCCAACCATGAACGCCGAACTGAATCAAAACGTTCAGCTGTTACTGGCGGGCCGACAGACGGCAGAGCAGATGGTTATTAACTTCGATAACAACTACCAGCGTTATATGAAAACCCTGAAACACTAAGCCGGTCGCCCGGCAGCGAACCTGCCGGGCCTGAATGTCGATCTCACTACGACGAGTACGGTTATGTTGAATCAAAGCAGTTGGCGTAATTTTCTCTATCTTCTTCCCGCAGTGCTGGTTTATGGGCTGTTTCTGCTGTTGCCGCTGCTGGCTTCACTGGGGATCAGCTTTACCGAGTGGGATGGAACCTCCCTGCCGGTTTTCGCGGGCGTCAGTAACTACCTGCGCATGTTCAGCGATCCGGTCTTCTGGATTGCCCTTGGTAATAACGCCATCCTGATGCTGTTTTATACGCTGCTGCCCATCAGCGTGGGGCTGCTGCTGTGCAGCTTTCTGTATGACACGCGTAACAATACCGAACGCAGCGTACTGCGCATCCTGTTCTTCCTGCCCTATATCATGCCGATGGCGGTTCTGGGCGTGGTCTGGCGCTGGTTGTATAACCCGGCCTTTGGCCCCATCGATCAGTTCCTGCGTGCCGTTGGATTGCCACAGCTGGCGATGTCCTGGCTCGGTGATTTTACCTGGGCACTGCCGGCCGTCGGCATGGTCGCCACCTGGTACTTTTTTGGTTTCTGTCTGGTGCTGTTTATGGCGGGCCTGCAACGCATGGACCCGTCCCTGCTTGAAGCGGCCGATCTGGATGGTTCCTCGCGTCGCCAGAAGTTTATGCGCATTACGCTGCCGGGACTGCGTCCTGAGTTGCGCATCGCGCTGTTGCTGACGGTGATCGCCAGTCTGAAGGCCTTCGATCTGGTGTATGTCATGACGCAGGGCGGGCCCGGCACATCCACCATGGTGACCAACATCTTTATGTACAAGCAGGGTTTTGATCTGCACTACTTCGGCTATGCCTCATCGGTTGCCGTGTTCAGTATGGTGATTGTGTTAGGGATTAACTACCTGATTCATCTGGCATTGAAGGAACATTACTGATGAAAAGCACCCCGATCCTTTCCCGTGCGCTGATCTGGATAGTGGCGCTGATGACCATCATGCCGTTTTTGATGGCGTTTATGACCTCGTTTAAAACCCAGATGGAGCTGTTTCAGGGCGTCTTTCATTTGCCCGCCTCACTGAATGTGAAAAACTACATCACCGCCTGGCAGCAGGGGCACTTTAACGTTTACTTCATGAACTCGGTGCTGGTGGTGTTCCCGGTGGTGCTGTGCAGTATTTTGCTGGGTATTCTGGCCGGATTTGGCTTTGCCCTACTGAAGATTCCTGGCAAAAAAGTAGTGGCGGGCATGCTGGCGCTGGGCATGGTGCTGCCGAGTGAAGCCTTTATTATTCCGCTCTATCACGAACTGCACTGGATGGGGCTGACCAATACCTATCTGGCCCTGATTCTGCCGCAAATCGCGCTGTCGCTGCCGTTTACCACGTTGATGATTGCCAGCGCTTTTCAGCAGGTCCCCAAAGAGCTGGTGGAAGCCGCGGTGATGGATGGCGCGCCGCGTGTCAAAATCCTCTGGGGTATTTTAGTCCCGGCGATTTGGCCTACGATCTCGACGCTGGCGCTGCTGCTGTTTATCTGGACGTGGAACGAATTCCTGATTCCGCTGATTCTGGTTAACAAAGATGAGCTGAGAACCCTGCCCATTGGCATGATGTTTTTTCAGAACAAAAACACCATTGATATACCGGTACTGATGGCAGGCGCGATGATCGTCATTATGCCGCTTATCGTGGTCTTCCTGTTTTTCCAGCGTAAGTTTATCAGTGGCGTAACGGAAGGTGCGGTGAAGTAAACCCACCCGGTAATTCCTCTTTAACTAAGGCTGGATGATGCATCTTTCCCTTGCCGACTTTCACCCCGTAGCGGACGGTGAAACCCCGGATACGCGTGTTCTGCA
Organism: Pantoea allii; assembly: GCF_002307475.1. GTDB lineage: Bacteria > Pseudomonadota > Gammaproteobacteria > Enterobacterales > Enterobacteriaceae > Pantoea > Pantoea allii. Next base: position 30,522 of record NZ_NTMH01000030.1, read on the forward strand.
ACGGGCGATTGATCAGATTGCTGCGGCTGGCGGTGGGCGACTTACGCTGCCGCCTGGCCGTTATCGCAGCGGCAGTCTGCACCTTCCTTCTGATTTCGACCTGCACCTTGAAGCCGGTGCGGTCCTGATTGCCAGCCGTCATCTGGCTGACTATCAACAGTGCAAAACGCTCAGCTGTGCAGAAAAATCCCACAATGTCCTGCTGTATGCCCTGGGGCAGCGTAACCTGACGGTGAGTGGTAAAGGCCGTATTGAAGGGGACGCCGAAGCGTGGTTTGCGGTGGACCCTGACGAACAGGGCTACCGGGTGCCAAAACCCGACAGGCCGCGCATGATTGTGTTTGAAGATTGCGAGCAGGTCACGCTGAAGGACATCAGCGTTATCCATGCGCCGATGTGGACGGTGCATCTTGTCAGTTGCCGCCATGTGCACATTGACCATTTGACCATCGATAACGCCATGACGCTGCCCAACACCGATGCACTGGATATCGACAGCTGCGAGGCGGTTTTTATCAGCAACAGCTACTTCAGTGCCGCCGATGACGCGATTTGCATCAAAACCACCTTTAAGCCTGCAGGCCTGCGCCGACCGGCCCGACGGATAGCGGTCAGCAACTGCCTGCTACGCAGCGACAGTTGTGCCTTTAAGATTGGTACGGAAACCTGGGACGATATTGAAGACATCACCGTTTCAGGCTGTACCCTGTTTGATTCCAACCGCGGTATTGGCATTGTGTCACGCGATGGTGGGGCGATTCGGCGCGTGCTGTTCAGCGCTATCACCTTTAACTGTCACCATGTTGCCGCCTGCCACTGGGGCAAAGCCGATCCGCTGTTTATCTCGGTGCGCACCCGTGATCCGCTGGTGCCGCCAGGGATCGTTGAACAGATCCAGTTTACTCATCTCAGCGGTGTGGCAGAGGGCGCGATCAACCTGCATGCGGCGCAGCCCGGCTGGATACGTGATATCACTATCAACCATTTACAGCTGCGACAGGGTGTCGCGCAGGGCGTGCAGGGACAGTACGATGTGCGTCCGCCCTGTAACCCGGATTCCCCGACGGGGATGGGGCTGGATAACGCTTACCGGCTGGATAAAACCACCGGCGACGCTTACGGTGTTGAGCGCTATCCCGGCGGCCTGCCGGGACTGTTTGCACGAGGCGTAGAGAACCTGCAACTGAACAACCTGACGATTCAGCGGCCTGAGCCGCTGCCGTCAGGCTGGCATCCGGACAGCGTCGTGCTGCTGGCAGAATAAGTTACAGCGCCGCCGCGATCGCGGCACCCAACTGCTGCGTGTCGGCGCTGCCGCCGAGGTCGCGGGTTAAATGCTCACCGGCGGCCAGGGTACGCTCAATGGCATTCAGCACAGCATCACCGGCCTCTTTGTAGCCGAGATGCTCCAGCATCATGGCACCACACCAAATCTGTCCAATCGGGTTGGCGATATTTTTACCGGCGATATCGGGCGCGGAGCCGTGTACGGGTTCAAACAGGCTCGGGAATTTGCCTTCCGGATTGATATTGGCGGAAGGGGCGATGCCGATGGTGCCGGTACAGGCCGGGCCTAAATCCGACAAGATATCGCCGAACAAATTGCTGGCGACCACCACATCAAACCAGTCGGGATGCAGGACAAAATTGGCGGTAAGAATATCAATATGATACTTATCGACCCGGATATCGGGATAGTGCTCACCCATCGCCTGAACGCGGTTGTCCCAGTACGGCATGGTAATCGCGATACCGTTCGACTTGGTGGCAGACGTCAGGTGTTTTTTGGGCCGACGCTGGGCAAGCTCGAAGGCAAACTTCAAAATACGATCGACGCCCACGCGGGTCATGACGGTTTCCTGAATGACCACTTCCCGCTCTGTGCCAGGGAACATGGTGCCGCCGACGCTGGAGTACTCACCTTCGGTGTTTTCGCGCACCACATAGAAGTCGATATCGCCCGGTTTACGGTTAGCTAACGGCGCTTTAACGCCGGGCATCAAGCGCACCGGACGCAGGTTAACGTACTGATCAAACTCACGACGGAACTGCAATAGCGATCCCCACAGCGAAACATGATCCGGCACCACATCAGGCCAGCCTACCGCGCCAAAATAGATCGCATCGAACGTTTTCAGCTCAGCAAACCAGTCATCCGGCAACATTTTGCCATGCTGCTGCCAGTAATCGGCGCTGGCATAATCAAACCACTCCCAGCGCAGCGGAATGTTGAATTTTTCGGCCGCCGCGTTCATCACGCGCACGCCTTCTGGCATCACTTCTTTGCCAATACCGTCTCCGGGGATCACGGCAATACGATGGATCTTCTCTGTCACAGGGCACCTCTGAGGTTGGTCGGGTTGGCCCGCCGGGTGTCAGTATGCTGTCTTTATGCAGCTTGATTTATAGCCGGGCGTTAGCGCAGTATAACTCTCCACCTGAGGTAAACAATTGGCCTGAAAGTTAATCCCATGTTAAATCAAAGTAGAGAATCACGGACCTCAAGCGACGATTTAGCGTTTTTTCTGCGCGTGGCATCTTTGGACAGTTTAACGGCGGCGGCGCGGGAGCTGGGGCTTTCTCTGGCGGCCGTCAGCAAACGCCTGAGCCTGCTGGAACAGCGGCTCGGTGTCCAGTTGCTGCGCCGCACCACGCGCAAGCTGGAACTGACGCCGGAAGGCCGCCGTTACCTGGAAGGTGCCCGTCCGCTGCTGGAGCAACTGGTGGCGCTGGAAGACGCGGTCAGTGGTGAAACGGCCCAGCTACGCGGCACGCTGAATATCAATGCCTCTTTCGGCTTCGGTCGCCGTCATATTGCGCCCTGCGTTTCTGCCTTTGCTGCCCTGCATCCTCATCTGGCGCTTTCCCTGCAGCTGAGCAGTCAGCCGCTGAATTTTCTTGATGCTCATGTGGATATCGACATTCGCGTCGGCGAACCGCCGGACTCGCGGCTGGTCGCGCGCAAGCTGGTGCAGAACCCACGTGTACTTTGCTGCTCGCCGGCTTACGCAGCCAAACACGGGCTGCCGGACAGCATCCGGGCGCTGGCGCAGCATAACTGTATTTTGCTGAGACAGCATGACAGCGACTTCGCGCTGTGGCGCTTTGTCAGCGATGCAGAGAGCCTGAGCCAGAAAGTGCGCGGTAACCTGGTGACCAACGATGGCGAAGTGGCGATGCGCATGGCGCTGGATGGCCATGGCATTTTGCTGCGCTCGTGGTGGGATGCGAAACACAGCATCGGCGCAGGGGCGTTACTGCACGTGCTGCCGGAATGGCGCTCGCCGGACGGCGATATTTATGCGGTCTGGCAGGCGCAGCGTCAGCAACCGGCCCGCATGATGGCGTTTGTCACCTTTCTGCAGGAAAACCTGCAGCTTGATACCGCATCAACCAACCTGTGATGGTTCGCACAAATCCTCCCCGTAAAACATCACCATCAGTAAAGTATTTTGATGATTTGTCGATAGCAATCTGAGGTGTCTGCGCCCGTTGCGCCGATCATAATTGCCCGCGTTTCCATCCGGAGGCGCGGTTTAACCTCTGGTGGAAGCGTAGCATGGATAAAAACCGATCACGCGCGGGAGAGGGCGTTTCGCTCCAGCGTATTGCACAGCAGGCCGATCGGCTGATGGTGGTGCTGTGTTGGATATTGTTGGTGATTTCAGTCATTGTGGGCAGCTTTTATCAGGCAACTCTGCTGGCGGTCATCGTGGGGGCTGGCCTGGCCCTGGTCGCCACGCTGGTGGGATGGCTGGCAAATGGCACGCTGTTTTCACGATTATGGCTGGCCTTCACGCTCATCGGTTTCGCGGGCTTACTGATTCAGCTGGGCCAGGGTGAAACCGAATTTCACTTCTCGGTGTTTGTCTTGTTGTCAGTGCTGCTGGTTTATCGCGACAGCAGACCGCTACTGATGGCCGCCGCGACAGGTGCAGTGCATCATCTGCTGTTCAACTATCTGCAGGAAAACGATCGGTTTGGCATCGTGGTCTTTCATCATCCCGGCCTGAATATGGTGTTATTCCACGGGTTGTTCGTGGTGGTACAAACCGCGATGCTGGTGGTGATTGCGCGTCAGATGGCGGCAGACATGCGTTCGGCGAGCGAGGTCGCCCAACTGGCCGCCTGGATCAACCGTGAACCGGGTTGCCTGACGCTGTCGGCGGATACGCAACAGAGTCAAACGCCGTTCGCCAAAACCTTTAGCCAGACGCTGGGCACCATGCGCGGTACGCTAAATCAGGTCAGCCACGGCGTCTCCGCACTGCTGCAGGAATCCGACAGCATGCTGTCGCGCAACGCCGCCCTGTCGCAGCGCACCGACGAGCAGGCGCAGGCGCTGGGCGTTGCCACTGCGGCAATGTCGCAAATCAGCGTCGCCGCCAGTCATACGCGGGATAAAGCGCAAACGGCCTGCGACCTGGCCCGTGAAACCTGTCAGGTTACCCGCCAGGGACAACACAATATTCAGCAGGCAATGGCCTCCATGGCGCAAATTAACGTGGAGTCGGGGCGGGTCAAAACCATCCTTGAGCTGATCGACGGCATCGCGTTCCAGACCAATATCCTGTCCCTGAATGCCTCGGTGGAAGCCGCCCGCGCCGGGCAGGAAGGCCGTGGCTTTGCCGTGGTCGCCAACGAAGTACGCACCCTGGCGCAACGGTGTGAAAATGCCGCCCGTGATATTCGCCAGCTCATGGATATGTCCAGTTCCAGTGCCGAGCAGGGCACCGTACAGGTTGATCAGGCCGCCCAGACCATGCAGGCCATTCTCGTCAGTATCGACAGCCTTTCCCGGCTCGTGAACGAGCTGTCGGCGATGAGCGTGCAGCAGAATCAGAGTATCGAACAGATTCAGCACAGCATTAACAGCATTGACGACAGCGTGCATCACAACGTTAAACACGTGACGGAAACGCTTCAGGTGGCGCAGCAACAGCGTCAGCAGGCCAGTGCATTACAGCAGGCTATCTCACTGTTCCGTTTTAGTTAAGCGGGGCAGGCAGAGACGCGGTCGTGGGAGCGTGCGGCTGAGGGCGCAGGTGCAAACCCGGCCATTGCCGCGCAGAGTGGCGCGGGCGCGTCACTGACGTCGTATTGAGCCGCCGTAAATCAGCAGGCCAGCCAGCTTCACGGGCTGGCCTGCTGGACGACGGCTGTTTTCAGGGCAAACGGTTATTCGACGCCTTTCACCAGCAGAACACGGTAATTAGCGCCTTTCAGGCGGTGCTGTTTCGCCTCCTGATATTCTGGACTGTCATACCAGGCGTGGGCGGCGTCGGTGCTTGGGAATTCAATAATCACCACACCTTCCGCTTCAGGCCCTTCCAGGGTTTCCAGCTCGCCATAAAAGGCTAAAGGCTTGATGGGATGGTTGCCATGGGCCTTACCCGCTTTCTCAGCGTAGATGGCCATTTCATCCTGATTCAGGGTATTGTCACGAATAAATACAACGTAAGCGCTCAACGTGTTTCTCCTCAGGCTTTTTTATCTTGGGTTTGTGTATCAAAGTCCGATGCGTCATGACGCTCGCGCAGCTGATCGGCTGGCTCGCCCATCACACGGTTTACTTTGCGGCCGCGTACAACGGCCGGACGCTGGGCGATCTCTTTGGCCCAGCGCACCACATTTTTGTAGGACTGAAGGTCAAGGAACTCTGCCGCATTGTACTGGTTGTAGAGCACCATGCTGCCGTACCACGGCCAGGTCGCGATATCCGCGATAGTGTAATCATCACCTGCCAGATAACGGTTGTCAGCGAGCTGGCGATCCAGCACGTCAAACTGACGCTTCGCTTCCAGCGAGAAGCGGTTGATCGCGTATTCAATCTTTTCCGGTGCGTAGTGATAGAAGTGGCCAAAGCCGCCGCCAAGGTAAGGGGCAGAGCCTTGCAGCCAGAACAGCCAGTTCAGCGTTTCGGTACGTTGAGCCGGATCTCGCGGCAGGAAATAACCATATTTTTCCGCCAGATAGAGCAGGATGTTGCCGGATTCAAATACGCGAATGGGCGGGGTAGCGGAATGATCGCACAGTGCCGGGATTTTGGAGTTAGGGTTGATCTCAACAAAACCGCTGGTGAACTGGTCACCTTCACCAATATTGATTAACCAGGCATCGTACTCTGCATCGTTCACGTTCAGCGCCAGCAACTCTTCCAGCAGAATCGTCACTTTCTGGCCGTTAGGTGTGCCAAGAGAGTAGAGCTGCAGCGGATGCTTACCCACTGGCAGGGCTTTTTCATGGGTAGGGCCCGCGGTAGGACGGTTTGTGCTGGCACCATTACCTTTCGCTTCCGGGTCCCACTTCCAGACTTTAGCGGGCTGATAGTGTTGTTCAGACATGATGAGGTTCGCCTTTTTGTGTTTGGAGTTTTCACGAGTGTAGCAGTTGCCAGCGCGCCGGTTTAACCCTGATGGCGGTGACTTTGTATCGCTTTACTACCGTGCTACAGACAGCTTTACCGCTTTTTGACGTGCATTTTCCTGGCGCAAATCACATTCATTACGCCTGAGCGTTGCTATGCTAAAACGGTTTAGTAAACTTTTAGCTGCATCTGAGTAGGGAGAATAATATGTCAGCGCGAGTCTGGTGTCTGGGTGACGCCGTGGTGGATCTGCTTCCGGACGGGCCGGGGCATTTAATACAGTGTGCCGGTGGGGCGCCGGCGAATGTGGCGGTCGGGATTGCCCGTTTGCAGGGCAGCAGCGGCTTCATTGGCCGGGTCGGGGACGATCCTTTTGGTCACTTTATGCAACATACGCTGGCGACTGAGCAGGTTGATACCCGCTATATGACGCTCGACAGCGCCCAGCGTACCTCAACGGTGGTGGTGGCGCTGGATCATGAAGGTGAGCGGACTTTTACCTTTATGGTACGGGCCAGCGCAGATCTGTTTCTGGAAGACGGCGATCTCCCCACCTTTCAGCCGGGTGAATGGCTTCACTGCTGCTCGATTGCTCTGGCGGCGGAACCCTCACGTTCCACCACCTTTTCTGCCATGCAGCAGATAAGTGATGCCGGTGGTTTTGTCAGCTTTGATCCCAATATTCGTCACGATCTGTGGCGTGATGACGTCCAGTTACGGGACTGTGTGAACCGGGCGTTGCAGCTGGCTGATGTGGTCAAACTGTCTGAGGAAGAGCTGGTGTTTCTGACCCAGGATGCGCAAGGCGATGACAGTATGCAGGCGCTGGCTGAACGCTTTGCGATTCCGCTGCTGATGGTTACCCAGGGCAAAGCCGGGGTAAAAGTCTGGCATCAAGGGCAGCATTATCACTATCCCACGCTGCCTGTAGTCAGCGTAGATACCACCGGCGCAGGGGATGCGTTTGTCGCCGGGCTGCTGTGGGGCCTGGCGGAAAAAGGAATGCCAGCCAATGAGGCTGAACTGGCGGCACGGCTCAGCAGCGCCCAGCAGTGCGGCGCGCTGGCGACCACGGCGAAAGGGGCCATGACTGCGCTGCCTTATCGTCATCAAATTGAAGGATAATTAGTCGATAACACCGCGATTTATGGACGAACCGCCATCGCCCGCATCAGGTCAGCCTGCGGGCGGTGTCCCGGTCAGCGTCAACGGATCGCGCGACGAGTACATTAACGGGCCAACCATTCCAGGTGGCTATGCAGCCTGTCGCGTCAGGCTACGGTTAACCAAGCGGCCCCTGGCTGTGCTGAATCACTGGCTGCTGGCGATAGGCAGCGTTAAGGCTGGGATTGCCAGTGCCAGTGCCAGGGTTCGCCCCTTTGCCTGTTGCAGGTCGCCAGGCGCCAACGGCGCAGCGCGACCGGTTTTAACCGATGTCAGTCTGTTTCCCCGCCCATTTTTGGCCGCCCCCGTTGGTGGACGGCCCGTGCTGTCCGGTTCCGCAAGGACAGCGACGCGGATCATAAACTTTATCGCCAGTCACGCTTTGCTGTGAGGCAGTTCACTCATTCGCCCTTCCTTGCTTTACATCCCCATCCCGGCCTCGTAATGTCAGCTTAATGTGAGCGGATAACAATTTTACGCAGGAGACTGCCATGACCCTGGATACACATTCACTAGCGGCCGTACTGGCCCGGCGCGACTGGGAAAACCCCGGCGTCACCGAACTGAACCGACTGGACGCCCATCCCCCATTTTACAGCTGGCGCAGCGCGGAAGCGGCGCATGAGAATGCACAATCTGCACAGCGAAAAAGCCTGAGCGGCGAATGGAAATTTGCCTTTTTTCCTGCGCCCGAGGCGGTGCCGGACAGCTGGCGCACCCACGACCTGAGCGATGCGGTTACTCTCGCCGTGCCGTCAGTCTGGCAGATGCAGGGCTACGATGTGCCGGTTTATACCAATGTGACCTATCCCATTCCGGTTGATCCGCCGCGCGTTCCGGCTGAAAATCCCACAGGATGTTATTCGCTCACATTTAATGTCGATGCTGACTGGCTGCAAAGCGGGCAAACCCGAATCGTGTTTGACGGCGTGAATTCCGCCTTCTATCTCTGGTGCAACGGACGCTGGGTGGGATACGGCCAGGACAGCCGCTTGCCATCTGAGTTCGATCTGAGCGAGTTTCTGATCGGCGGTGAAAACCGACTGGCCGTTATGGTGTTGCGCTGGAGCGATGGCAGCTACCTGGAAGATCAGGATATGTGGCGCATGAGTGGCATTTTTCGCGATGTCTCCCTGCTGCATAAGCCCGCCAGCCATATCCGTGACCTGCGCATTCGTACCCACTTTAACGACGATTTCAGTCGTGCCCGGCTGGAAGCCGAGGTGCGCGTAGCCGGGGCGCTGGATGACGACTTACGGGTTAGCGTGCAGCTCTTCGCGGCTGACCAACTGACCGGCGAAGCGACCTCGCCACTGGGCAGTGCAATTATTGACGAGCGCGGCGCGTGGAACGACCGGGCAACGCTGTGTATCAAGGTCGATAACCCCGCGCTGTGGAGCGCCGAAACCCCGCATCTCTATCGGGCTGTTGTGCAGTTACATCGGGCAGACGGCACGTTGATTGAGGCGGAAGCCTGCGACGTAGGATTCCGTCACGTCAGCATTGAAAACGGCCTGCTGTTGCTGAACGGTCAGCCATTGTTAATTCGTGGCACCAACCGGCATGAACACCATCCTGAACGCGGTCAGGTGATGGATCGCGACACCATGGTGCAGGACATTTTGCTGATGAAGCAAAACAACTTCAACGCGGTGCGTTGCTCCCATTATCCTAACGATCCCTTGTGGTATCGCCTGTGTGACTATTATGGCTTGTACGTAGTCGATGAAGCCAATATCGAAACCCACGGCATGGTGCCGATGAATCGTCTGAGCGACGATCCCACCTGGCTGCCTGCGATGAGCCAGCGCGTCACGCGTATGGTGCAGCGCGATCGTAATCATCCCTGCATTATTATCTGGTCACTGGGCAACGAATCGGGCCACGGCGCGAACCACGATGCGCTGTACCGCTGGCTGAAAAGCGAAGATCCGTCCCGTCCGGTACAGTACGAAGGCGGCGGCGCGAATACGGCGGCCACCGATATTATCTGCCCGATGTATGCGCGGGTCGATCAGGATCAACCTTTCCCGGCCGTGCCGAAATGGTCCATTAAAAAATGGCTGTCTATGCCGGGCGAACAGCGTCCGCTTATTCTCTGTGAATACGCCCATGCTATGGGGAACAGCCTTGGCGGCTATGCAAAATACTGGCAGGCATTTCGTCAGTATCCGCGTCTGCAGGGCGGTTTTGTCTGGGACTGGGTCGATCAGTCATTGATTAAACATGACGATAACGGCGAACCCTGGTCCGCTTACGGTGGCGATTTTGGCGATACGCCCAACGATCGTCAGTTCTGTATGAACGGACTGGTTTTTGCCGATCGTACGCCCCATCCTTCGCTTTATGAAGCCCGTCACGCACAGCAGTTTTTCCAGTTCAGACTGCTACCGGGCAGCGAACGCACGCTGGAAGTGACCAGTGAATACCTGTTCCGTCACAGCGATAATGAAATCCTGCACTGGTCGGTTGCCCAGGACGGCAATCTGCTGGCCTCCGGTGACGTCACGCTGGATATCGCCCCGCAGGGCAGCCAGCAGATCAGGCTACCGGACGTGCCGCTGCCTGAATCCGCAGGCCAGCTCTGGCTGACGGTGCGGGTGGCGCAGCCTCAGCCGACCGCCTGGTCAGAAGCCGGTCATATCAGCGCCTGGCAACAGTGGCCGCTGGACGAAATTCTGAGCATCGCCGTACCCTCTCCGGCGGCGAACGCGCCTCAACTCAGCAGCAGCGAAGCCAGCTACAGCATTGCGGTCAACAACCAGCGCTGGGAATTTTGCCGTCATCAGGGCGCACTGATGCAGTACTGGATTGACGATAAGCCGCAGTTACTGACACCGCTGCTCGACCAGTTCACCCGCGCGCCGCTGGATAACGATATCGGTGTCAGCGAAGTCACCCGCATCGATCCCAATGCCTGGGTAGAGCGCTGGAAAGCGGCGGGCCACTATCAGGCAGAGGTGATGAACCTGCAATGCAGTGCTGAAACGCTCTCCAGTGCGGTCGTGATCACCACCGCCCATGCCTGGCAGTTCCAGGGCAAAACCCTGTTTATCAGCCGTAAAACCTACCGCATTGATGGATTTGGCGAGATGGCGGTAACGGTCAATGTGGAGGTGGCAAGCGGCACGCCTTATCCGGCCCGCATCGGTATGAGTTGTCAGCTGACCGAGATTGCCGACCGGGTGAACTGGTTAGGCCTGGGACCGCATGAAAACTACCCGGATCGCCTGACCTCGGCCTGCTTTGATCGTTGGGATTTACCGCTGAGTGAGATGTACACCCCGTATGTCTTCCCCACCGAGAACGGGCTGCGCTGTGGCACGCGAGAACTCAGCTATGGCGCGCATCAGTGGCGTGGCAACTTCCAGTTCAACATCAGTCGCTACAGTCAGAAACAGCTGATGGAAACCAGCCATCGCCACCTGTTACAGCCTGAAACGGGCACGTGGCTCAATCTTGATGGCTTCCATATGGGCGTCGGCGGAGATGATTCCTGGAGCCCGTCGGTATCACCAGAATTCCTGCTCAGCGCAGGACGTTATAGCTACCAGTTTATCTGGGGGCAGCAAAAATAATGCGCGGGCAGGCTCGCGCCTGCCTGATGCTTGCTTGAGGACGTCCGTTATGTACTATTTAAAAAATTCGAATTTTTGGCTGTTTGGTTTTTTCTTCTTCTTTTACTTTTTCATCATGGGTGCCTATTTCCCGTTCTTCCCTATCTGGTTGCATGATATCAACCACATCAGCAAAGGGGATACCGGCATTATTTTTGCCAGTATTTCGCTGTTTTCTCTGCTGTTTCAGCCGCTGTTTGGCCTGTTGTCCGATAAGCTTGGCCTGCGCAAACACCTGCTGTGGGTGATCACCGGCATGCTGGTGATGTTCGCCCCTTTCTTTATTTACGTTTTTGGCCCGCTGTTGCAGGTGAATATTCTGGCAGGTTCGATTGTTGGCGGTATTTACCTGGGCTTTATCTACAACGCCGGGGCACCGGCAATTGAAGCCTATATTGAGAAAGTCAGTCGCCGCAGCAACTTTGAATTTGGTCGGGCACGTATGTTTGGCTGCGTAGGTTGGGCCTTGTGCGCCTCCATCGTCGGTATCATGTTCACCATCAACAACCAGTTCGTGTTCTGGTTAGGCTCAGGCTGTGCCGTGATTCTGGCGCTGCTGCTGTTCTTCTCCCGTACCAGCACCTCGTCGTCAGCCACGGTCGCCCAGGCGGTTGGCGCGAATCAGTCAGGCTTCAGCCTGAAGCTGGCTCTGGAGCTGTTTAAGCAGCCAAAGCTGTGGTTTTTGTCGCTGTATGTGGTGGGCGTGTCCTGTACATATGATGTGTTCGACCAACAGTTTGCTAACTTCTTCACCTCTTTCTTTGCCTCCGGCGAGCAGGGCACGCGGGTATTTGGCTATGTGACCACCTTGGGCGAATTACTGAATGCCTCGATCATGTTTTTTGCCCCGTTGATCGTCAACCGTATCGGCGGCAAGAACGCCCTGTTACTGGCCGGAACCATTATGTCAGTGCGCATTATTGGTTCCTCCTTTGCCACTAGCGCCGTGGAAGTGGTGATCCTCAAAACGTTGCATATGTTTGAGATTCCCTTCCTGATTGTTGGCTGCTTTAAGTACATCACCAGTCAGTTTGAGGTGCGCTTCTCTGCCACGATTTATCTGGTGTGCTTCTGTTTCTTCAAGCAGTTAGCCATGATTTTCATGTCGGTTCTGGCAGGTAACATGTACGAAAGTATTGGCTTCCACGGTGCCTATCTGGTGCTGGGCTGTATTGCGATGGCCTTTACGTTGATCTCGGTTTTCACCCTCAGTGGGCCGGGGCCCTTGACGCTTTTACGCCGTCAGGCTGCCTGACCTCACTGTCATAACCTGACCGGATGGGCTCGATGGCGCATCCGGTTGTCTGCTTTCTCACCGCTTTCCCGCCTTCTTTTTCTGCCGCATCGCTTCATTTTGCGAACTGTCTCACATTCATAAAATCGGTTTAGCAAATTACTTTGCCTGAAAATACATCGATGAATATCATCCGCAAACTAAACCGGTTTAGCAAAAAACAACATCACGACCCTTACCTTTTCTGGGATGTAAAACGATGAGAAAAAAGGCACTTGCCGTCACCGTTGGTCTGCTATTGAGTTCGGGGCCGGTTCTGGCAGCAGAACCAAGCATGAGCAGTATTGAAGCACGGCTGGCAGCACTGGAGCAGCGGTTACAGGCGGCAGAACAGCGGGCGAATGCGGCAGAAAATCGCGCGGAAGCGGCAGAAAAACAGGCTCAGCAGCTTGCCAGCGCGCAGCAAAAGAGCCAGGCCACCGCGACACAGGTTGAACAGCGTACGGCGAAGCTTGAACAGAAAGCGAGTAGTGAAGAGGGTTTTGAATTTCACGGCTATGCCCGCTCTGGGTTGCTGATGAACAGTTCGGCGACGAAAACCCAGGGTGGCCCCACCGTGACGCCTGCGGGGGAAACCGGCGGGCACGTGGGACGTCTGGGTAACGAACCTGATACTTACGTAGAGCTGAATCTGGAACATAAACAAACGCTGGAAAACGGCGCGACCACCCGCTTCAAGGCGATGCTGGCCGACGGTCAGCGTACCTATAACGACTGGACGGCTTCCAGCAGCGACCTCAATCTGCGTCAGGCGTTTGTCGAACTGGGCCAGCTCCCGACCTTCACGGGGGCGTTCAAAGACACAACTGTCTGGGCAGGTAAACGCTTTGACCGGGATAATTTCGATATCCACTGGATCGACTCCGATGTGGTGTTTCTCGCCGGTACCGGGGCGGGTATTTACGACATGAAGTGGAGCGATCAGGCTCACAGTAACCTGTCGCTGTATGGACGTACGTTCGGTGATATTGAGAATAACGATAACACCGCGCAGAACTACATCCTGACCGCCAACAACTTTTACGGCCCGTTCCAGCTGATGCTGAGCGGCATGCGCGCGAAAGACAACGATGACCGACTGGATGTGAACGGCCTTAAAGTCAAAGGCGACGCCGCAAATAGCGGTGTCCATGCGCTGCTGGGGCTGCATAACGACAGCTTCTATGGCCTGCGTGAAGGGTCTGCGAAAACCGCGCTGCTCTACGGGCACGGTTTAGGCGCAGAGGTGAAAGCCATTGGGTCAGACGGGGCGCTGTTACCGGATGCCGATACCTGGCGACTGGCCAGCTACGGCATAACGCCACTGGGCGGCGACTGGCATATCGCGCCAGCGGTGCTGGCACAAAGCAGCAAGGATCGTTACGTCAAGGGCGACAGTTATCAGTGGGCCACCGCCAACATGCGTCTGATTCAGGGGATAACGGAGAACTTTGAAATGCAGTATGAAGCCACCTATCAGTATATGGATTTACGTCCAGAGGGCTTCAACCAGCGCAGTGCGGTCAGTGGTAACTTCTACAAACTGACCGTCGCGCCTACGCTGAAAGCCAGCAACGTAGGGGAATTCCTTAAGCGACCGGAAATTCGCCTCTTTGCCACCTGGATGGACTGGGACCACCGACTGGATAACTATGCGCGCGGCGATGCCTTTGGCAGCAGCGGTTTTGAAGCCGGCGGTGAATGGAACTTTGGCGTACAAATGGAAACCTGGTTCTGACGATCCGGCCCTGCGGGGCCGTTTCTGGCGGGTTGACACCATCACACGATAACACAGAGGTTTTTTATGGATTTTGTACACATCTCCCGTGCATTACTGCCGTTGCTGGGTGGCAAAGAAAATATTGCCAGCGCGGCGCACTGCGCGACCCGGCTCCGGCTGGTGCTGGTCGATGACGCCAAAGCGGACACCAGCGCAATTGGTAAGATCGACGGGGTAAAAGGCTGTTTCCGTAATGCCGGACAGCTACAGGTGATTTTTGGCACCGGGGTGGTCAACAAAGTCTACGCAGCCTTTGTCGCGGAAGCCGGTATCAGCGAATCGAGTAAATCCGAAGCGGCCGACATTGCCGCCCGCAAACTCAACCCGTTCCAGCGGATTGCCCGGTTACTGTCGAATATTTTTGTTCCAATTATTCCGGCGATTGTCGCATCCGGCCTGTTAATGGGCCTGCTGGGGATGGTCAAAACCTATGGTTGGGTTAACCCGGAAAATGCCCTGTATATCATGCTGGATATGTGCAGTTCGGCGGCGTTTATTATTCTGCCGATCCTGATTGGCTTTACGGCGGCGCGTGAGTTTGGCGGTAACCCATTTTTGGGTGCCACGCTGGGCGGCATTCTGACCCATCCGGCCTTAACCAATGCATGGGGCGTGGCGTCCGGTTTCCACACCATGAACTTCTTTGGAATTGAAGTGGCAATGATCGGCTACCAGGGCACGGTGTTTCCGGTGCTGCTGGCCGTGTGGTTTATGAGCCTGCTGGAAAAACAACTGCGGCGCATTATCCCTGACGCGCTCGACCTGATTCTGACCCCGTTCCTGACCGTCATTATTTCTGGCTTTGTGGCGTTGCTGATTATCGGTCCGGCGGGACGCGCGCTGGGTGACGGCATCTCCTTCATACTCAGCACGTTAATTGCCCATGCTGGCTGGCTGGCCGGATTACTGTTTGGGGGGCTTTACTCGGTGATTGTGATTACCGGCGTGCACCACAGCTTCCATGCCATTGAAGCCGGACTGCTCGGTAATCCCGCTATCGGCGTCAATTTTCTGTTACCCATTTGGGCAATGGCGAACGTTGCCCAGGGTGGCGCATGTCTGGCGGTGTGGTTTAAAACCAACGATCCTAAGATCAAAGCCATTACCTTACCTTCGGCGTTTTCGGCCTTACTGGGGATCACCGAAGCCGCCATCTTTGGTATCAATCTGCGCTTTATGAAGCCGTTTATCGCCGGATTGATCGGGGGAGCCATCGGCGGTGCCTGGGTGGTGTCCGTTAAGGTCTATATGACCGCCGTCGGGCTGACCGGCTTACCCGGTATGGCGATTGTTCAGGCCAGTTCGCTGCTGAACTACGTTATTGGTATGGTTATCGCCTTTAGTGTCGCCTTTGTGATCGCTTTCCTGCTGAAGTACAAAACGGATTCTGAATAATGGCCCTGAAAAACCTGCTGCCCGCCATGCTTAAGGCGGTGATGAAAGGCCAGCCCAACGCGCGTGAGGACAGCCACTATCCCGGCTGGCACCTGGCACCGGTGACGGGGCTGCTGAACGATCCCAATGGATTTATCCACTTCAACGGACAGTATCATCTGTTCTATCAGTGGAATGCACTGGGCTGCGAGCATAAGCACAAATGTTGGGGCCACTGGCGTTCAGCCGACTTACTGCACTGGGAACACGAGCCGGTCGCGCTGTTGCCCGATGAAGAGTATGACCGCAGTGGATGCTATTCCGGCAGCGCGGTGGACAACAACGGCGAGCTGACCCTGTGTTACACCGGTAACGTCAAATTCGAGGACGGCTCGCGCACCGCCTGGCAATGCCTGGCCGTGCAGAACAGCGAGGGCGGATTCGACAAGCTGGGACCGGTCATTCCGCTGCCCGAAGGCTACACCGGCCATGTCCGCGATCCTAAAGTCTGGCGGCATGGCGCGCACTGGTACATGGTGCTGGGCGCGCAGGACAGGCAGTTACAGGGCAAAGTCCTGCTGCTGCGTTCCAGCGACCTGCACCACTGGGAAAACCTGGGCGAAATTGCCGGTAGCGGCCTGGGAGGACTCGGCGCGGCGGGCTATATGTGGGAATGTCCCGACCTGTTTACCCTGGGAGCCTCGACGTTTCTGATCTGCTGCCCGCAGGGCATTGCCCGGGAAGAGAAGCGCTATCTGAACACCCATCCCTGCGCATGGCTTAGCGGCACGCTCGACTATGAGCAGGCGCATTACCAGCACGGCGCCTTCAATGAACTGGATGCCGGCTTTGAGTTTTATGCCCCGCAGACCACGCTGACCCAGGACGGACGCAGGCTGCTGGTGGGGTGGATGGGCGTACCGGACGGCGAAGAGATGCGCCAGCCGACCGTGGCGTTTGGCTGGATTCATCAGATGACCTGCCTGCGTGAGCTGACGGAGCGGGAAGGCCGACTGTACCAACAGCCGGTCGCGGAGCTGCAGGCGCTGCGGCTGGACGAGCAGCGCTATCACGGCAGTGCGGACTGGGCACCCGAGATAGAGGCCCGGCGTCTTGAGCTGGTGCTGACGTCCGACGGCGATATCACGCTGGACTTTGCCGATACGCTGCGGCTGACCTGGCATCAGGATGCGCTTTGTCTGGCACGCCGCAGTCTGGAAAACGGCGAATGGCTTTATCGTCACTGGTGCGGCCGCGCACGCAAACTGCATATTCTGTGCGACCACTCCAGCGTAGAGATTTTTATCAACGACGGAGAAGGTGTGATGAGCAGCCGCTACTTCCCGCAGCATCCTGCCCGTTTACACCTGAGCGGCAGCGCAGAAGTCACTGCCTGCTACTGGTCGTTACGATCCTGCATGGTAGAATAAGCCCTTGTTTCCTTAAACGAAGCACCGACGTGAAAAAAACAAAGCGCGTTACCATCAGTGATATCGCTGCGCTGGCCGGGGTGTCAAAAGCCACGGCCAGCCTGGTGCTCAACGGGCGCGGTAAAGAGCTGCGCGTGGCAGAAGAGACGCGCGATCGCGTCATGTCCCTTGCACAACAGCACCATTATTTGCCAAGTATCCACGCCCGACTGCTGCGCGAAAACCGCAGCCATACGTTAGGGCTGGTGGTACCGGAGATCACTAACTACGGTTTCGCCGTTTTTTCTCACGCGCTGGAAAACCTCTGTCGTGAGGCCGGGCTGCAACTGCTGATCTCCTGTACCGATGAAAATGCCAGCCAGGAAACGTTGGTGGTGAACAACCTTGTCTCACGTCAGGTGGATGGCCTGATCGTCGCGTCAAGTCAGCAAAGCGACAGCGATTACCTGAAGCTGAGTGAACAACTGCCGGTGGTGCTGTTTGACCGTCATGTGAATAACAGCAGTTTGCCGCTGGTGATCACCGATTCCCTTACGCCGACCGCCGAGCTGGTAGAGCGCCTGGCGCGTGCGCATCCCGATGAGGTGTATTTCCTGGGCGGTCAGCCACGACTTTCACCGACCAAAGATCGTCTGGCCGGTTTTATGCAGGGGCTGGAGCGCGCCGGTGTGAGTCCACGTCCGGAATGGATTATTCAGGGCAACTATCATCCCAGCAGCGGCTATGAGATGTTTGCCGCCCTGTGTGCCCGTCTTGGCAGACCACCCAAAGCGCTGTTTACCGCCGCCTGTGGCCTGTTGGAAGGGGTACTGCGTTACATGAGTCAGCACCGTCTGCTGGAGAGTGATATTCACATCGCCAGTTTCGACGATCACTACCTGTATGATTCGCTGTCACTGCATATCGATACCGTGGAGCAGAACGTCCCTCGCCTGGCGCAGGAGTGTTTTTCCGTCATTACCCAGATGATTCAGGGGCAGGAACCGGCGGACAAGCAAATTATCTTGCCCGCCAGGCTGCGTTACCGGTCCTCTCTGGCGCGTTAACGCCGCTTAGCGACAGGCAGCCAGGTCCGCCATCTGCTGCTTATCAGGCAGGCCAACAATCTGTTGGAGTTTTTGGCCATGATTCAGGTAGTAGATAGCGGGCGTGCCGTTGGCACCCAGCTCCTGCATCAGTGCCTGATTATGCTGAATCTGATCGAACAGCGCCCGTGGGGTGCTGTCCGGGAAGACCGGTCTGGTTTGCCCCTGCGAGCGTTCAAAATCCTGCCAGGCTTTGGCGGGATCGGCTGCCGCCAGAATGGCAGAAGCATAGCGCCCACTTTCAGGTTTAAGAATACCGACGAGCTGCGTTTTGATGCTGAGCGTGTTGTTCTGCACCCACGGCTGCACCTGCTGCCAGAACGTTCGGCAGTAAGGGCAAAACGGATCGGCAAACACCACCACCTGACAGCGGGCTGTGGTGCTGCCTTCATTGATGCCCGGCATGGCCTGAAGCCGCTTCCACATTGCACGCCCGGCGGGCAGGTAGATTTCATCGTTGATGATTTTTTCGCTGAGGTTTTTGCCCTGAGCATCGTACATATAGCCCGAAATCGCATGCTGACCGTCTGGCGTCAGGTAAACGGTGACGCCGGTGCCTTGATATTTACCTAACCAGCCCTGAACCCCGCCGGGGGCCGTAAAGGGTTTGATTATTTCCACGCCCTGTTTTTCAATTTGCTGGACGGGCGCTGGCAGCGTTGCCGCCTGGGTCGTGCTGCTAAACAGCACGGCGGAGATCGCTATCCTGAAGGTTTTCATTAATCCCTGTCTTGTGTGAATTCACGTTATGTTGGTGGATGAGCGGTTGTCGAACCACGCAAAAAACAGCATACCTGCCAGCATAGCCATCATGAAGACTGCGCCTTTAAGTACACCGCCGCCGATCAGTACCAGCGCCGGGCCGGGGCAGATGCCCGCCAGTCCCCAGCCGATCCCGAACAGGACAGCGCCGATGATAAGCCTTTTATCCAGTGCCCTGTTGGCGGGAAGATGGAAGGTTTCGCCCCATACCGGGCGCTTCCGTCGGGAAGCCAGCCAGAACGTCAGCCGCCCGACGATAATCGCGCCGCACATCACCAGGGCCAGCGACGGGTCCCAGGTGCGGGAAATGTCCAGAAAAGCCAGAACCTTAGCCGGATTCGCCATGCCGCTGACGAGTAAGCCCGTGCCAAATAACAGTCCACTCAGCAGAGAAAATAAAACGGCCATCGTGCCTCCAGGGTTTTAGCCGTGACCCATCACGCCAACGGTCAGCATGGCGGTTAACATAAAGACCAGTGTCGCAACCAGTGAGCGCGGCGACAGCCGGGATAATCCACACACGCCGTGACCGCTGGTGCAGCCTGAACCCAGACGCGTTCCTAGCCCTACCAGTAAGCCAGCAAGCACCAGCCGCCCCCACGAGGCGTCAATCTCGATTGACGGCAGGGCGCTGAACCGTTGATACACCAGCGGCGACAGAACCAGCCCCGCGATGAAGGCCAGCCGCCAGGGCTTATCGGATGACCGGCGTTTAAGCAGACCGCCCAGAATGCCGCTGATACCGGCTATGCGACCACAAAATAGCACTAACATGCCTGCCGCCGCGCCAATCAGCAGCCCGCCCGCCAGGCTTTGCCACGGAGTAAAATGGATCAGGTCAATATGCATGACGCTCGACTCCTTATGCCCTGCTTACGTCTTAAGTGAAAAGCGGTTTAACGGGATTTTCAGATAACGCTCGCCGTCGCTCTCCGGTTCAGGTAACCGTCCGCCGTTGATATTGACCTGCAGTGCCATCAGCATCAGTTCAGGAAGCGGGAGCGTGGCATCACGCTGCTGTCGCCGGGCAATAAACGTGTGTTGATGCTGATTCACGACCCAGGGATTGTTTTCCCGCTGCTGGCGTACCGTGCTTTCAAACTGCACGTCGCGCCCGTCAGGACGATAATCATGCCCGGTAAATAAACGGGTGTCGTCAGGTAACTGCAGGATGCGCTGCAGGCTGTCCCATAATACGGCAGCGCTGCCGCCGGGGAAATCAGCCCGTGCCGTGCCGCTGTCGGGCATAAAGAACGTGTCATGGATAAAGGCACAGTCAGCGATGTGGTAGGTTACCGACGCCAGCGTATGACCGGGAGACAAGATGACCTCGCCACGCAGGTTACCCACATAAAAGACATCACCGTCCTTGAACAAGGTGTCCCAGATTTTATCCGCTGGATTAAGGTCGGGCAGGTGATAGAGTTTTTGCCACAGCCGTTGTACCTCGGCGACCTTTTCGCCAATGCCCGTGGGCGCAGCGGTTTGCTGAGCCAGCCAGGCTGCGGCAGAGAAGTGATCGGCATGAGGATGGGTATCCAGAATCCACGCAACCTGCCAGTTTTTTTGCTGAATGAAATCGAGTAGGCGTTGAGCCTGCTGGGTAGATACCGCACCTGAGCGGCGATCAAAGTCCAGCACCGGATCGATAATGGCACAGCGTTTGGCCTGCCCGTCAGCGATGACATATTGCAGGCTTCCGCTCTCGGGTTCATAAAAATGATGGACTTCTGCCTGCGGCGGTTTGCGTACTCTGTTGGCATACCAGGTCAGGGCTTTGTCGGCGTCGGCACCGAACTGCTGGCATTGAGCGCGGAATTCGGCCTCATCAATCAGCCCTTCGCGTAAATCGTGCAGCAAAAACAGGCTTACGGAGCGCGCGCCGCTTCGACAGTGGGCAAGGATTTTCCCACCGCGTTCCACCCGGCGATGAAAAGCATCCACATATTCCCAGCTCAGCGTGTCAAACGTGAACGGCATATAGACATAGTCCATGCCCAGTTGCTCAGCCAGCGCTTTCTCCTGTTGATGGTGAAGAAACGGGCCGTCTTCCTCATCAGGACGATTATTCACCACGATCTGATAGCCCAACTGATGCAACTGCCGGAAATCCTCTGCAAGCGGGGCATCGGCAAAGGCGATTTGCGCATTAAAATGGCGAATATTCATCAGGTTTTTCCGTTTTTTCAGAGATTTTTAAGCAACATGTAACTGGCCATCACCATGAGCATGGTCGAAAAGACCGCGTTAATCGCGCGCTCATTCTTCTTCAGACGGTTGGCCACCGCCACACCCAGTAAGCCGCCCAGCAGGCCGCCCGCAATCAGATAAGCGGTCATGACCAGCGACACTTTTCCGGCCAGGGCATAGCTTGCGCTGGTTGAGATCCCCATGGCGAATACCACCATCAGCGACGTCGCTATCGCCTCCACCACGGGAAAACGAAACAACCAGACAAGCACCGGCACCACTAAAAAACCGCCACCGATGCCCATAAATCCGGCCAAACTGCCCAGCAGCAGCACGCTTCCCCAGACGAGGATGGGGGAAACGTGTTTCTCATGTGCAGGCGCGTCGGGCGAATGACGGTGTTTCCTCAGCATCATCAGCGCCACGGTAAACATCAAAAGCGAAAACGGCAGTAACAGGTATTGCCCACTGACGATTTTCCCCAGTTCGGCACCGATCAGCGCGCCGCACACCGCCACGAGCGATATCGTCGCGCCCGTCGCCCATCTGACATTTCCCTTTCGGCCGTGGGCAAAAAGATTGATCAGGGCACTTATTGCCACGGCGATAGCGCTGGTGCCAATGACCCGATGTGTGTCGGGGACTTTCACCAGGTACAGCAGCAGCGGCACGCACACGACCGATCCGCCCCCGCCGGTCAGCGCCAGAAAAAAGCCCACGGCGATACCTGTTGCGATTAGCAGGCACATCGTGAGGGCAGAAAGATGGGTAAATTCCTGAATGACCATTTTCATTCCTGACGCTATTTTTAAGGTATTAAAGAGGGGCGACAAATAACTGTCAATCTATTATTTCTTTTCGCTATATCATATATCTAAATATTATAAGTGATTTTTTTTATAACTTTAAAGTCTATTGATTCGCTTTATCTCTGTGCCGCAATCCACTACGGTTAAACGAAAGGGAGGCCTGCATGAACGATAAAAATAATCCCCATCATCCTCATCTTGTTGTTATTGGTGGTGGATCAGCTGGAATTGGCGTCATCGCAAGTATTAAGAAACGCATTAAGAACATCAAAATAACCCTCATTGAGCCTAAAAAAGAGCACTATTATCAACCCGCCTGGACGCTGGTCGGCGCAGGATTATTTTCCGCTGAAAAAACCCGCAGACAGATGGATGCGGTTATTCCGGCAGGCGTCAACTGGATTAAGGATGCGGTAACCCAGATATCACCTGAACAGAAATATATTGAAACTGCCTCTGCCCAAAAAATAGATTATGACTACCTGATTATCGCCAGCGGTCTGATCCTGCGCTGGGACAAAATCAGTGGTCTGAATGAAACCCTGGGCCGCAATGGCGTAACGTCAAACTATCGATACGATCTGGCGAGCTACACCTGGGAACTGGTGCAAAATCTGAAGCAGGGGAAGGCTATTTTTACCCAGCCGGGGATGCCGATAAAATGCGCGGGTGCGCCGCAGAAAGCGCTCTATCTCTCTGCCGATCGCTGGCAGCGTCAGGGTTGTCTGGCGCAGATTGATATTCAATTTTGTCTGGCGGGTCAGGTGGTCTTCGGCGTGCCCGAATTTGTCCCACCGTTAACGGCTTACCTGGAGAAATACCGGGCGCAGGTGAATTTCGGCCATGTCCTTACCGGCGTCGATGGCATGAATAAGCAGGCGATATTTACCGTCACCGATGCTGACGGCAGCACGCATGACGTTACCCTACCGTTCGATATGCTCCATGTTGTCCCGCCTCAGGCCGCGCCTGAGTTTATCGCCGAAAGCGGTCTGGCGGATGCTGCTGGCTGGTGTGATGTCGATAAAGAGACGCTGCAGCACAGCCGCTGGCCAGATATTTTTGCTTTGGGCGATTGCTGTTCAACACCGAATGCCAAGACGGCCGCCGCCGCCCGTAAACAGATCGTGGTGGTGGCGGAAAACCTGAGACAGGTCATTGACGGAGGTGTGCCTGAAACGCGTTACGATGGCTACGGCTCCTGCCCGCTCACCGTGGAGAAAGGCAAAGTCGTGCTGGCGGAGTTTGGCTATGGCAACCGCCTGCTTCCGACTTTTCCGCTCCATTCAGCCCGACCCAGTCGCGCCGCATGGTGGTTAAAAGCCTGGTTTTTGCCGCGTTTCTATTGGGCTGGCATGCTGCGCGGAATTGAGTGGTTTGCTAAAAGTAAGCCGCTGTAGAGCAAGCCGATCAGGGGCGAATGTATAATGCGCCCTGCGACTGCTGGTCGATAATATAGGTAATCGCTGCCGGAACCACGTGAAAGGTTACTGGCAGCGTGCTGACGTCAATATTTTGCGCCTTAAGGCTATTCTGACAGAGTAATAATGTGACGGCCGGTGCCTGCTTAAGGGCGTCAGAAATAATCCTGCCAATAACATCGCTAACCGCGTCGCCATTAAAGACAATGGCAATGTCGCCGTTAAAATCCGCTTCTTTAAGCAGGTTGCCTGCATTAGCAAAAGCATTGTCAATACGGTTTTTATCGGGGACGTGCAAAATTATCTTCATTCTGTGCCTCGGCGGTATTTACCGCAACGGAAAAAGACGTCGATGGCACAGGATAAAACATCAACAGGGACAGATGAATTTGACGATTGAAAGCAAATATGTCGTCGGCGATTCGCGTTAAATAAAAACAGAAACGCTTGTTGTATTATCGCGGTAATAACCGGGGGATTGCTGTATGCGTCTTTCCAACAGGAAAAGGGGCATTGCCCCTTTGTTCAGATTAATTTTTCAGATTTTCAGGGAAATTTGCGGGTAATTCACTTGCGGCACAGGCAATCACGTCTTCGTTATTTTTTCCCGCATCACGCACAAAGGTGATGGTGGCAAACTCATCAATCACTTCTATTGGATAGGTTGGGCCGGCATCGCGGTACTTCGCCATTTCTTCCAGATGGTCGTTCTGGAAACACACGGTACGCTCAGGATTGTTGATGACCCAGCGCGGGAAGAAGATGGTGCCGTGGAACAGTTTATCGCCCAGGTTAGCAATCAGGCTGACGCTGGTGCCGGTCGGCTCAGTCCAGGAGACTTTATAGATATCTTCACCGACTCTGACAACGTAAACATGCTGATTTTTGACCCAGCGGTTGCCCACCATGCCGCTGTGAATGCGGTAATCGATGGTGTCTTCATTTTTAATATACAGCTCGTAGTTCCAGCCGTTGTCATAGGTATAAACCAGATGTTTACCGATAAAGCCGTCAAGATTATGTTTGTCAAAGCTGCTCATAATTTGTTCTCCTCTTTGGTTGAACCCAGCTTAACCATTCACTTTATGAATTAAAAACGCTAATTTACGATGAAATTGATTCAAAAATTGGATGGGTTATGCACAAGACGACGCTGGAGCAGTGGAGTTTGCTGGACAAGGTGGTGCGCGAGGGCAGCTTTGCCAGGGCCGCGATGCTCACCAATCGCAGCCAGTCCTCCGTGAGCTATAACCTTGCCATGTTGCAGCAGCGCATTGGCATTACGCTGTTGCATACCGAAGGACGCAAGGCCGTGCTGACGCCCGCAGGGGAATTGCTGCTGGCGCAGGTGCGACCATTACTTAAAGCCTTCCATTCGCTGGAGGCGTTTGCAGGCTCAATACGCAGCGGCGTCAGGACAAAGCTGGAACTGGTGGTCGACAGTATCTTTCCGCGTCGTCGCCTGTTTTCCGTCCTAAAGGCGTTTCAGCAATGCCATCCTCACACCCAGATCAACCTTACCGAAGTGCTGGAAACCGACACCGACTACGCCGAGGCCGATGTGATGGTGGTGACTCAGCGCCAGGATATGGCCGGGCGGGGTGAGTGGTTAATGAACGTGGATTTCGTTGCCGTGGCTCACCGTGACCATCCGTTGCACCATCGCGGGGTGACGCTCGACGAAGAACAGCTGGCGCTGTATCCGTTGATTCGTATCGCCGACCGGGAACATTTCACCGTGCAGGATGAGAGCAGTAATGGCGACTACTGGTCGTTTTCGACCATCGAGGCGGCGGTAGAGGCGGTGATGCATCAGGTGGGCTATGGCTGGATTCCGCATGAGCGCATCGAGCAGGAACTGGCGCAGGGAACACTAAAAATATTGCCCTTACAGCATGGCGTCCGTCGCGCCACCACGCTGCATTTACTGATTAAGAAAGACATCCTGAGGCTGGACCCACAAATCGTCACTCTGCTCGATCTGCTGAAAAAGGCTACCTGACCTGACCGGCCAGCTAAACGGGTCTGCGTTAACGAGCGTGGCCAGATTATGGCCCGTGCCGATCTGGCGGCGACACAGCAAACCGTGACAGCGGTCGAAATGGCTGGGTTTGTGGGCCAGCCTGAACACCACCGCTGCGCATAAACAGCGTCCAGAAATCCCCCAACGCGCCACTCTCGACAGGGCGTTTAGTGGGCCCGTTTTTTGGCCCAGTAAGCCATAAAGTTGATCGCTTCACGATCGACGCCGCGTTCACCAATCAGGTGGCGACGTAATAACTTCACTACGGTCGACTCGGCGGCGACCCAGCCGTAAAACTCGCTGTTGCGGGCCTGAGCGCGGTCCCACAGCAATTCGCCTTCTGCCTCTTCCTGTACGTCCTGCTGATGACCGCCATCAGGCACCTTAACCCGGGATTTTATCGCCTCGACCAGGCATTCGCCGTGTGAGGCAAAAGCGGGTTTGCGCGGCAGCCAGGTGATGTCGGCAAATGCATAAGCCTGTAAACCGACGCAATCCTCCGCATCCGGGACTTCAAAAAACGCCTGCACTCGCGGCGGATTTTTCTGCCGGGACAGTTTTTCCAGGATGCCTTTCGCCGCGGGTAACGCGGTTTCATCGGCAATCAGTAATGCGTTGCGCAGCGCGTCCGGCGGCGTCCATTCATATCCGCCGCTGTCAGATGCATAGGCCGCATTAGGCGCAACGATCACCAGGCTGTCACCCGGCTGGGCGTTGATCGCCCAGGCTGATGCCGGGCCTTCGGTTCCGTGGCTGACAAACTCGATGGTGAGTTCCTGCTGGTCAGGATCGAGATGGCGCAGCGTATAGGTGCGCAACAGGGGACGCTGCTCTTTTGGCAGCGACAGAATGGTCTGATACCACTCACCGTTGTCAGGGAGCGTGGGCATGCTGCCATCTTCGGCAGGCAGCAAAATTTTAATTCTCTGGTCAGGCGCATCAGATTTCATCTGTGCGATGTCGGGGCCATTAAACACCAGGCTCAGCATAGAGGGAGAAAGATGACGCTTGCGTGCCAGTTTTACGTCAAACAGGCGGTAGCTATGGACTTCAGCCATCGTCGTTCCTTTTAGTTAATAAGCCGATAAGGTGGAGCGGCGGCGTGCGCGCCAGATCAACGCTGACATCGCCATAAACAGCAGGGCAGCAGCGAAGGCGGCACCGATCAGCGCTGTCTCGCCATGCGACTGAGACACCAGTGGCACCAGCAGCGCGCATAATCCGTAGCCTAAGGTATGGCTGGTGGCTATCCAGCCTGCCCCCGCGCCGTCTGCCAGCTTGTCATTTAACAGCAGCTGATAGGCTGGCGTGCCCAGTGCAGCACCAAACGAAAGCAAGGCGCAGCCGGTATAAAACAGCCAGAGCGGCGTGCTCAGCATCATCCCCAGCCCCAGAGACATCAACAGCCCTGCGCTCAGCAACAGCGCAAGCGGCGTCAGTAACTGGGGGCGTAATACCGTGAACTGCGCGCCGAGTGAGGCGATCGCCGCCACGCTCAGAAGCCAGGCTACCTGATGGCTAATCGCGGCGGTATCACCCACAAACTGTCTTGCCAGCGCCGGGGACAGGCCCAACTGCATCAGGCTCACCGTTGCCGCCAGCAGCAGGGCGCACAGCAGATAGGGCAGACACTCGATGCGCAGCCGGGCATTGTTACGCGCCACGGCCGGTTGCGGCGCGTTATCGCGCAAAGGCAGTAACATCATCAGCGCCAGCAACGGCGCAACCACTAACAGTACCAAGGGGGCAAGTGGATGAATCACTAACATTCCGGCGGCACACAGCGGGCCAAACAGCCTGCCACAGCTCAGGCCGGAACTGATGGTGGCCAGTGCCGTCATGCGCTTACCTTCACCGGCCCGGTGCAGCGCCCATACCTGGCACGCCGGCACCATTGCCGACACCATCAGGCCATAAATAACCCGGGCAATAATTAGTATGCCTAATCCAATCGAGGGGCTAATGGACTGCGTGGAAAGAAGCGTACAGCCGATGCCCAGCAGCAAAAAACTGGCGCCATAACCGGCCAGCGACCACAGCACGACCGGTTTACTTCCCACGCGCGCGATCTGTTTTCCCCACCATGGCGAAGAGGGCAAAAACAGCATTGAGCCAAGCGTTAACAGTCCTGCCCAGACCGACAGGCTCAGACTGGTCTGTGCAACCAGCATCGGGATAGCCACCAGCAAACCATTCTGGCCGATGCCCAGCAATCCGGCGCTTATCGCTAAGGGCCAGTTAGATAAGGCTTTTTGCGGCGTCGCGGTCAGTTCAAGAGATGTCACGATGTTGCTAACCCGTATCTTTGTTGTA
The DNA here is from genome assembly GCF_002307475.1 of Pantoea allii. Taxonomy (GTDB): domain Bacteria; phylum Pseudomonadota; class Gammaproteobacteria; order Enterobacterales; family Enterobacteriaceae; genus Pantoea; species Pantoea allii. The sequence continues at coordinate 58,130 of NZ_NTMH01000030.1, forward strand.
TGTATTTGTAAAATTTATTCCGCCAATTCTAACAATTGTCGTTGATAATGAGAACTGTTATCGGCAGAATTCGCATTATCATAACGCCTGGAAATTGTTTGATAATGATTCAATCAACACACGAGGGAGCCTGGGATGTGGCAGCACAGTGCTTCCTGAATTCCCTGATCCGTGAAACCAAGGACTGGCAACTCAGCCAGGGTGAACCCGTAGAATTAGTGATTCCGTTGGACGATGAGAAGGCCCTACACTTTAAGGTGGCTTACTTTTCTCCCACCCAGCACCACCGTTTTGCTTTCCCGGCCCGACTGGTCACGCATCGCGACAGCCAGCCAGTGGCGTTCGCGACCGTTGCCAGACTGATTGTCGATAAGCTGCAAAACCAGCAGCAGCTGCCCGCCGCTGGCTGTGAGGCGTTTTACCAGCGTGTTATGGAAAGTCACGCCCATACCGGTGAGGCAATCGCTGCCCGTCATGACTGGAACGGCCTGCGTGAGCAAGCCCTGAACTTTGCCGGGGCCGAGCAGGCACTGCTGGTCGGGCACGCCTTCCATCCGGCACCGAAATCACACGAACCCTTTACGCAACCGCAGGCCGAACGCTACCTGCCTGATTTTGCGCCACATTTCCCGTTACGCTGGTTCGCGGTGGATAAAGACCACCTGGCGGGCGACAGTCTGCAGCTGACTTTACAGCAGCGCCTGACGCGCTTCGCGGCTGAAAACGCGCCGCAGTTATTGCATGCGCTGACCGATCGGCAGTGGCTGTTCCCGCTCCATCCCTGGCAGGCGGACTATCTGCTCCAGCAGACCTGGTGTCAGCAACTGGTGGAGAAAGGCCTGGTGACTGACCTGGGGGAAGCCGGTGCGCCCTGGCTGCCCACCACGTCATCGCGTTCGCTGTACTGTGCGACCAGCCGGGACATGATCAAGTTTTCCCTGAGCGTGCGGCTGACTAACTCCGTCCGCACCCTGTCGGTGAAAGAGGTTAAACGCGGCATGCGCCTGGCGCGGCTGGCGCAGACCGAACGCTGGCAGGACATGCAGGCGCGTTTCCCGACGTTTCGTGTCATGCAGGAAGATGGTTGGGCCGGACTGCGCGATGCGCAGGGCAGGATCATGGAAGAGAGCCTGTTCGCGCTGCGTGAAAACCTGATTGTCGACAGGCCGCAGAGCCAGACCAACGTGCTGGTTTCCCTGACGCAGTCCGCGCCGGACGGCGGCGACTCACTGCTGTCTGCGGCGGTGAAACGCCTGAGCCAGCGTCTGAACATCAGCGAAAAACAGGCCGCCCATGCCTGGGTCGACGCCTACTGTCAGCAGGTGCTGAAACCGCTGTTCACTGCGGAAGCTGATTACGGTCTGGTGCTGTTAGCCCATCAGCAAAATATCCTGGTGGAGATGGCGCAGGATCTGCCGGTTGGCCTGATCTATCGCGACTGTCAGGGCAGCGCCTTTATGCCACATGCCGCAGGCTGGCTGGACGTGATTGGCGAAGCCCAGGCGGAAAACGTCTTTAGCCGCGAACAGCTGCTGCGCTATTTCCCCTACTACCTGTTAGTGAACTCCACCTTTGCCGTGACGGCAGCACTGAGTGCGGCTGGCATGGACAGTGAAACGCACCTGATGGCACGGGTACGTGACGCGTTAAGCGCGCTACGAAACGAGGTGATGCACACGGACTGCCTTGACTACGTGCTGACAAGCCCGCACTGGAACGTCAAAGGCAATTTCTTCTGCTACCTGCACGATCACAATGAAAACACCATCGTCGATCCCTCGGTGATCTACTTTGACTTCATCAACCCACTGCTGTCTCAGGAGCGCTAAATGTCTCAGGCAAAGATTGTTCATAGTGGCCACGGCCTGCGCTGCGAAAAGTCAGGCAACACGCTGAATCTCGGCTGGGGACAGGACAACAGTGCGGTGCTGCATTTTTCCGGTCCGCTTGCCGAAGGCTGGCTGCGTGACGCGCTGGACCAGATGTTTATCGCGGCCCCGCAGCTTTCCGCCGTTGTGCTGCCCTACGCAGAATGGCGCGAAGAGCCACAGGCGCTGGCGCTGTTTGACGCACTAAAGAGCGATATCGTGCATCGCGATATGTTCTGGCAACTGCCGCTGTGGCTGTCTGCCCCGCGTCAGCAGGCCTCCGGCGAGATGACGTTTGATGCCGAGCGTGAGATCTGTTTTCCCCAGCGCCCGCCGCGCCCCAACGGCGAAGTTTATCGCCGTTACGATCCGCGCGTGCGCCGTACGCTGAGTTTTCGCGTAGCCGATCCTGCCCGGGACGCAGAGGCGTTCACCCGCTGGATGAACGATCCGCGCGTAGATTATTTCTGGGAGCTGAGCGGATCGCTGGCGGTGCAGACCGCCTACCTTGAACGCCAGCTGACCAGCAGTTATGCCTTTCCGCTGATTGGCTGCTTTGATGATGAGCCTTTTAGCTACTTTGAAATCTACTGGGCGGCAGAAGACCGCATCGGACGGCACTACAGCTGGCAGCCGTACGATCGCGGTTTGCATCTGCTGGTGGGTGAGCCGCAGTGGCGCGGGCCGCACTTTGTGCAGAGTTGGCTGCGCGGCATCAGTCACTATCTGCTGCTGGACAACCCACAAACCCAGCGCCTGGTGCTGGAACCCCGGGCCGATAATCAGCGCCTGTTCCGCCATCTGGCACCGGCGGGCTACAGCACCGTGAAAGAGTTTGATTTTCCGCACAAGCGCTCCCGGCTGGTCATGACCCAGCGCGCGCGTTTCTTCGGCGAGGTGGGCCTGTGATGAATCTGCACGCATGGGACGCCGTTAACCGTCAACTGGTCGCGAAAATGCTGGCTGAGCTGGAGTACGAGCAGGTCTTTCAGGCGCAGCCTCAGGGCGAGAACCGTTACTGCATCAGCCTGCCGGGAGCCGAGTGGCACTTCACCGCCGAACGGGGCATCTGGGGCTGGTTATGGATCGATGCGCAGAGCCTGCGCTGTGCGGAGGAGCCGATACTGGCTCAGACGCTGCTGTATCAGCTGAAGCCGGTGCTGTCGATGAGCGATGCAACGGTGGCGGAACATATGCAGGATCTCTATGCCACGTTGCGCGGCGATCTTCAGCTTATGCAGGCACGTCAGGGCCTGGATGCGAACGCGCTCATTGATATGGATGCCGACCGCCTGCAGTGCCTGCTAAGCGGTCATCCTAAGTTTGCCTTCAATAAAGGCCGTCGGGGATGGGGACAAGAGGCGCTGGAGCGCTATGCACCCGAATACCTGAATACCTTCCGCCTGCACTGGCTGGCAGTGAAGCGTGACCATATGGTCTGGCGCTGCGACAGCGCGCTGGATCTCCAGCAGTTGCTACATGCCGCGATGGACAGCGGTGAATATGCGCGTTTCACTCAGGCCTGGCAGGACCAGGGGCTGGACGACAGCTGGCTGCCGTTACCGGTTCATCCCTGGCAGTGGCAGCAAAAAATTGCCCTCGATTTTGTGGCGGATCTGGCGACAGGCAAGATGGTCTCGCTGGGAGAATTTGGCGATCGCTGGCTGGCGCAGCAGTCACTGCGCACGCTGACCAACGCCAGTCGTCAGGGCGGGCTGGATATTAAACTGCCGCTCACCATTTACAACACCTCCTGCTATCGCGGTATTCCGGGCAAATACATCGCCGCAGGCCCGCTGGCATCCCGCTGGCTACAAAACGTCTTTGCCACGGACACGACGCTGCAGCAAAGCGGGGCGGTGATCCTGGGTGAACCTGCCGCCGGTTATGTTTCCCATCAGGCTTACGGCGCGTTGGCCGAAGCCCCGTATCGCTACCAGGAAATGCTGGGCGTGATCTGGCGCGAAAACCCCTCACGCTGGCTGCACCCGGACGAAACGCCAATCCTGATGGCAACGCTGATGGAGTGCGATGAGAACCATCAGCCGCTTATCGGGGCTTACATCGCCCGCTCTGGCCTGAGCGCAGAAGCCTGGTTACGTCAGATGTTTCGCGTGTCTGTGGTGCCGCTCTATCACCTGTTGTGCCGTTATGGCGTAGCGCTGATCGCGCACGGGCAAAATATTACGCTGGCGATGAAGGACGGTGTGCCTCAGCGCGTGTTGCTGAAAGATTTTCAGGGCGATATGCGGCTGGTGAAGGACGATTTTCCAGAGATGGATTCTCTGCCTCAGGACGTCCGCGATGTGACGGCACGCCTGAGCGCTGACTATTTGATTCATGACTTGCAGACCGGCCATTTTGTCACGGTCCTGCGGTTTATTTCGCCGTTAATGGCGCGCCTTGGCGTACCAGAACGACGCTTTTACCAACTGCTTGCCGCAGTGTTGAGCGACTATATGCAGGACCATCCGCAACTGTCGGCGCGTTTTGCGCTTTTCTCACTCTTCAAGCCACAAATCATTCGTGTAGTGCTGAATCCGGTAAAACTCACCTGGCCCGATCAGGACGGCGGAAGCCGTATGTTGCCCAATTACCTGGAAAATCTGCAAAACCCGCTGTGGCTGGTCACCAAGGACTGAATCATGACAAACACTGTTGATTTTATTGGCGTTGGCATTGGCCCGTTCAACCTGAGTATCGCGGCGCTGGCTCACGAGGCACAAGGGTTCACCAGCCAGTTTTTAGACAGTCGCCCCGATTTTGCCTGGCATCCCGGCATGCTGGTCCCGGACTGCCATATGCAGACCTCGTTCTTAAAAGATCTGGTGTCGGCGGTCGCGCCCACCAGCCCGTTCAGCTTTGTGAACTACCTGGTCAAGCGTAAAAAGTTTTACCGCTTTATGACCACCGAATTGCGCACCGTTTCAAGGGATGAGTTTTCCGACTATCTGCGCTGGGCCGCCGAAGGCATGGATAATCTGCGCTTTAATCAGACGGTAGAACGCATCGATTTTGACGACGCGAATAAACGTTTTGTGATTCACAGCAACGGCGGCGAAAGCTATGCCCGCAACATCTGCCTGGGCATTGGCAAGCAGCCCTACCTGCCGCCCTGCGTGAACCGCATCAGCGCCACCTGCTTCCATGCCAGCGAAATGAGCCTGCGCAAGCCCGACCTGCGCGGCAAGCGTGTGGCGGTGATCGGCGGCGGTCAGAGCGGTGCCGATCTGTTCCTCAACGCCTTCCGGGGCGAGTGGGGCGAACCGGCTGAGGTCAGCTGGGTATCACGCCGCAACAATTTCAATGCTCTGGATGAAGCCGCTTTCGCCAACGAATACTTCACCCCAGAGTACGTTTCCAGCTTTGTCGGCCTGAACGAGCCTGCCCGGCAGAAAATGCTGGCTGAACAAAAGATGACCTCGGATGGCATTACGGCTGAGTCTCTGCTGACGATTTATCGCGAGCTGTATCACCGCTTTGAAGTGCAGCGACTGCCGCGCAATGCCCATTTGCTGCCGAGCCGTTCGGTGATTGAACTCAACAGCCATCATCAGGGCTGGCAGCTTCAGTTACAGCATCAGCTCGACCAGGGTTACGACCTGATCGACTGTGATGTCGTGATTTTTGCCACCGGCTATCGCCCGGCGCTGCCGGAACTGCTCTCTCCGCTGATGAGTCGCCTGACCATGAAAGACGAGTGCACGTTCAGCGTGCGTGAGGACTTCACGCTTGAGTGGAACGGGCCAAAAGACAATAACATCTTTGCGGTGAACGCCAGTATGCAGACTCACGGTATTGCTGAACCGCAGCTCAGCCTGATGGCCTGGCGATCCGCCCGTATTCTGAATCGCGCACTGGGGCGTGATTTGTTCGATCTCAGCACGCCGCCCGCTCTGATCCAGTGGCGCAGCGTCAGCCGGGAAAAACCGCAGCATGGCGCTGCTTCCACCAAAAACTATACCGAGTCCTTGGGGTAAGTCTTAACCTCGCACGCAGGAACGATGATGAAAGCTAAAAACAAGAATATCTGGCTGCTCAATCCGCTGCTGTTAGCCATGATGGCACCGGCGGTTGCACAGCAAACCAGCGAAAATGAAATGGTCGTTTCGGCCAGTCGTACGCACCGTACGGTGGCTGACATGGCCCAAACCACCTGGGTAATTGAGGGGGCCGAACTGGAGCAGCAAGTCCAGGGCGGCAAAGAGTTTAAAGATGCGCTGGCGCAGCTGGTGCCGGGTCTGGACGTCAGTAGCCAGGGCCGAACCAACTACGGCATGAACATGCGTGGCCGCGCGATAGTGGTGCTGGTGGACGGCGTTCGCCTCAACTCTTCACGCACAGACAGTCGCCAGCTGGATTCGATCGATCCCTTCAACATCGATCACATTGAGGTGATCTCGGGGTCGACTTCCCTGTACGGCGGTGGCAGTACCGGTGGCCTGATCAACATCGTGACCAAGAAAGGCCAGCCGGGCACGCAGTTTGAGTTTGAAACCGGCACCAAAACCGGCTTTAACAGCAGTAAAGATCACGACGAACGCGTGGCGGGCGCTATCTCTGGCGGTAACGACCGCGCCTCAGGACGGCTGTCTGTCGCTTATCAGAAGTTTGGTGGCTGGTATGACGGCAACGGCGATTCGGTTCTGCTGGATAATACCCAGACGGGGCTGCAATATTCCGACCGTCTGGATGTGATGGGCACCGGGACGCTGGAAATTGATGACCACCAGCAACTGCAACTGGTAACGCAATACTATAAGAGCCAGGGTGACGATGATTATGGTCTGAATCTGGGCAGAAACTTTTCGGCAGTAACCGGTAACGGCAACGCCTACACCAGTAAAGGGCTGGAATCGGACCGTATTCCCGGCACCGAGCGCCACCTTGTCAGCCTGCAGTACTCCAATACCGATTTCCTCGGTCAGGAGCTGGTGGGGCAGGTTTATTACCGGGACGAGTCACTGACGTTTTATCCGTTCCCAACCGTTTCTGGCGGACGCGTGACCAGTTTCTCCTCCTCAGAGCAGAACACCGATCAATATGGTGGCAAGCTGGCGATAACCAGTAAGCCCGTCGATGGGCTGGCGTTAACCTACGGTGTGGACGCCGATCACGAGCGTTTCAACGCTAACCAGATGTTCTTTGATTTGGGCCAGTCGGCAGCCTCGGGCGGGCTGAACAATCAGAGCATCTACACGACCGGTCGCTATCCGGGTTATGACATTACCAACCTGGCGACCTTCCTGCAGTCCAGCTACGACATTAATGATACCTTCACGCTGAGTGGCGGCGTGCGCTATCAGTACACCGAAAACAAGGTGGATGACTTTGTTGGTTATGCGCAGCAGCAGGCGATTGCCAACGGCACCGCCCGTTCAGCCGATGCGATTCCGGGTGGCTCAACCGATTACGATAATTTCCTGTATAACGCCGGTATCCTGATGCATATCACGGAGCGGCAGCAGGCCTGGTTTAACTTCTCGCAAGGCGTTGAACTGCCGGACCCGGGTAAATATTACGGACGCGGCACCTATGGTCGGGCGGTTAACGGCAATCTTCCGCTGATCAACAGCGTCAACGTGGATGCCAGCAAATTGCAGGGCATCAAAGTCGATTCATGGGAGCTGGGCTGGCGCTATACCGGTGACAATCTGCGCACGCAGCTCAGCGCCTATTATTCGCTCTCAGACAAGAGTGTTCAGCAGAATCAGGATCTGACCATCAGCGTCGTTGACGATAAGCGTCGGATTTATGGTGTTGAAGGTGCCGTGGATTACTTTATCCCGGATACCAACTGGAGCACCGGCGCGAACTTCAATGTGCTGAAGACCGAGTCGAAAGTGGATGGCAGCTGGCGAAAATATGACGTGAAAGTCGCCAGTCCGTCGAAAGCAACCGCCTATGTTGGCTGGTCGCCCGATCCCTGGAGCCTGAAAGTCCAGAGCACCACCTCGTTTAATCTGAGCGATGATGCGGGCTATAACATTAACGGCTACACCACCGTTGATTTGATTGGCAGCTATGAGTTGCCCGTCGGCAAGCTGAGCTTTAGCGTTGAGAACCTGCTGGACCGCGACTACACCACGGTGTGGGGACAGCGCGCACCGCTGTTCTACAGCCCTACCTACGGTTCACCGTCTCAGTACCAGTACAAAGGCCGTGGTCGCACCTTTGGTCTGAACTACTCCGTGCTGTTCTGATTCCTGCTTCTGTGCCCGGCACCGGCCGGGCCTGTTTTTTTACATTCTTTCCCCTTTATCACAACAGGTTGCGACAAAATAAAGTTAGCTACCTAATGAATTGTGTAATATTTCATCGTCAGATGCCGATAGTAGAAACATCCTCTACACAATGTTTCCTCTACATCAGGTGAATAAAGCTATGACCATTACCCAGAGACTGTTTCTGACCTTCTCGTTGCTTGCCGCCTCACTGGCTGCCTTAGCCGTGGTCGCTATCCTGGTCGTGACCGGCTTTCAGTCACGCTTTGACTATGTTCAGCAAAATACCATTCCGTCGATTATCGACCTGAACAAGCTGGTGGACAGCAGTCATGCACTAACGCTGCTACTGTACCGACACCAGAGTGCCACCGATCCCCGTAAGCAGGCACAGTTCGAAAAAGATATTGGTTCGGCGATAAACGACTTAAAGAAACTTAACCAGTATTACCTGGAACACGATATCTCTAATGCTGAAGATAAGTCGTTAACTGAACAGGCCTTTGGCACGATTAAAAACATCGAAACCAGACTGCCGGAATTTTTAGCCGGTTCCCGTGCACAAAACGATGCCGTTTCCCTCGGCGCTATTCAGAGCGACAGCGGAGTTGGACAGGCGGTACGCGATCTGATGAAGGGATATCAGAAGCAACTGGCGCTGAATGTGGCTATCGGTGAGGCGTACAGTAAGGAAAACGGCAAGGCGTATCAGAAAACCCTGTGGGGCATGTCAGGGGGATCGATAGCGATTATCCTGCTGCTCGGCGCGTTTTCGGTTAAGACGATTTTCAGCATCCGTCGTCAGCTTAACGCCATTCGCGCCACCATGGAACACGCCAGTGAGCGGCTTGATCTGACGCTGCGCGCAGACGATTCACGTCGTGACGAGATTGGCTTAACCGCCAGGGCTTACAACCTCCTGGTGAACAACGTAGCGCAGTCGCTGTCATCGGTTGAGCAGGCGTCCCACTCGGTCAGTTCTGCCTCGTCCCAGATTTCAGCCGGTAACGACGATCTCTCTTCCCGCACGGAACAGCAGGCGGCGTCGCTGGAGGAAACGGCGGCCAGCATGTCTGAACTGAGTGAAACCGTACGCCAGACCGCCGAAAACACCCGACTCGCCAGCCAGCTATCCAAAAACGCGCGTGAAATCTCGGAGGACAGCTCAGGCAAAGTCAAAACGATGCTGGGCACCATGACCGATATCAGAAGCAGCTCGGCGAAAATCAACGACATCATTGCATTGATTGAAGGTGTGGCCTTCCAGACGAATATTCTGGCGCTGAATGCGGCAGTTGAAGCGGCCCGGGCGGGTGAGCAGGGACGCGGTTTTGCCGTAGTAGCCGGTGAGGTGCGTAATCTGGCACAGCGTTCATCTTCTTCTGCCCGTGAGATCAAAGCGTTAATCGAGTCATCGATGCGCTACGTAGCAACTGGTGCCGCGCAGGCTGAAGAAGTCGGACAGAATATGGACCGGATGAACGATGCCGTGCGCCAGGTCAACGATCTGGTGGATGAAATTGCGGTAGCGGCCCAGGAGCAGTCGCAGGGCATTGGTCAGGTGCATGAAGCCGTCAACCAGATGGACAGCGTGACCCAGCAAAACGCCGCACTGGTGGAACAGGCTTCTGCCGCCGCGCGTTCGTTAACCGAACAATCCACTTCGCTGCAACAGCTGGTGGCTGCCTTTACTATCCATTCTGCCCAGGTTGTGATGGATAAGCGTCCACCTGTCGCCGTGACGGCTGCGCCCGTGCTTAAGCGCCCACAGCTTGCGGCAGCCGGTGCCGGTGCGCAGGAAGACAACTGGCAGAGCTTCTGATAGCGAAAAAAACAGTGGCCCGTTAAAAGGCCACTGTTTGCCGCAGGCTATGAATTTTTGTGCAGCGTCAGCGGCGTCGATAACCAGCGGGCGACGTGCTTACCTGCCTTAATGGCGGGCTTTTCAATCCAGAAAAACATCACTGACGCCAGCGCCACGCTGATGCTGATGGACAACACAAAGATCATAAAATTATCCGTCCAGGCTTTATCGGCCAGGCTGTTCATCAGCAATATCATGAGCGGGTAATGGATGAGATAGAGCGAATAAGAGATATCACCAAAGAAAATCAGCGCGCGGTTATGACCCCTTTCGCTACGATAACCGAGCATCACCGTGATGCTCATGATCGCCGCGGCCAGCCAGAAACCCCCGTGCAGGCCAAACGGCTGCGGCCCAATCATCAGCGCCGTCGCGAATGCCAGCACCAGCCCGACCTGCAGTATTCTGCGCCGCTGAGGCGTCAGCTCAGGCAGCTTCTGCTTCACGATTAACTCCGCCAGCATCATGCCTAAGATAAACTCCATGCAGATGGTATTGCTGATGAGTTTGATCCACGCCTGCCACCAGTGCGTCACCGCCATATGGGGCGATACCTGGGATGAAAAAGCAAAACTGCCGTTGTAATACAGCTGAAAACCCACGCTGGAGGCGAGAAAAATCAGCGCACACAAATAGCTACGATAGCGGTAGTTGATGCACATCGCGACGGTGAACACGGCGTAAAACAGGATTTCGTAGGACAGCGTCCAGGGCGGACCCAATGCGCTAAACCCAAAGGTCGGGCCGGGACTGCTGTAATCCTGCAGACAGAAATAGAGCGCGCAGGACATGTCCTGAAGTGAACGATCGTGATAAACCACCACGAACGAGAGCAGCCAGACCACGAAGAATACCGGCCAGATGCGGAAAAAGCGTTTCACCATAAACGAGGTCGGGGCTTCGTTAAACTGGTGGGTAATAAAGGTCATGATGAAGCCGCTGATAATAAAGAACACGTCCACGCCCAGCGCGCCGGGAATGTGCCGGGTCCAGTGGCCTTCTAACAGCGATGAGTTGTGTGCCAGCACCACGAGTAACGCAGCGAGACCGCGCAGATACTGGATTGAGACGATTTTCATGTGCGTTACAGGCCTGTCGGTTTACTCAATAACGGCGATCGCCTAAGCGAGCCGATTAGGGTTAAGCGTAGGCCGTATTGTAAAAACGACTTAATGATTATCAACCCTCATTTCCAGGTGGGATAAAATAATTAACGCGGATTTCGGTTATTTTGCGGAAGATGAGGCTGATATCGCAGTAGTTTGGCGCACAGGATAAAATGTGCGCCGCAGGTATTTCAGAGGGTTCTTAAATAAAGGTTATGTCTGGCGCCCCGGTCTTGCGCTCAGAGAGGCTGGCGTCGTCGGGCCTGTTCACAGAAGGCGCGTCTGAATATCTCTATCGTCCACATCCAGAGAATATGCCCCAGGGTTTCCGACGCGATTTCCGCGAGCGGCAGGTGCCATAACGCCGGTGCCCAGCCGTTCATCGGCAGTATTACGCCGTGAAACGCCAGCGTGATGACGATGGCGAAAGCGACACCCTGGCCCAGGGTGATCGCCGGGACGATCTCCGCGAGTGCGCAGTAGAGCAGAGCAAAGAAAATGGAGAACAGGTGGTGTACACCGGCAATGCCCCAGTTCACCACGTGATCGGAATAGTGATACACCAGGCTGCTGACGTTGATCCCCATATCATGCAGCATCTCAGCAGGCGGAATCGCCCTGTCAGGCGTTCTGGGTGGAAAGGGATTTTCGGTTCCCCATTTTACAAAACTGGCGACATTGCCGCCGCAAAACCCCGCCCACAGCGCCAGACCATAATGCCGGTCGGCAGGGGATGTCAGATGAAACAACCTGTTCATAGTCAACCGCTCCTGCTGAGTGTGATAAAAAAACGTGAATTACTGACCGTAATAGGCATTCGCCCCATGCTTTCGGAGAAAGTGCTTGTCCAGCAGGGGCTGCTGCATGTGCGTGATACCGGGCGTCAGCTGGCGGGAGAAAATGCCCATATAGGCGATCTCTTCCAGCACCACCGCGTTGTGTACCGCGTTGTCGGCGTCTTTCCCCCAGGCGAATGGCCCGTGAGCGTTAACCAACACGGCGGGGATCGCGACCGGACTGATACCACGCGTGCGGAAGGCTTCGATGATCACTTCGCCGGTATTGTGTTCGTAATCGTGGGCGATTTCGGCCTCCGTCATCAGTCGGGTGCAGGGAATCGCGCCGTAGAAATAGTCAGCATGGGTGGTGCCCCAGGCGGGCAGATCCTGACCGGCCTGTGCCCAGATGGTGGCGTGGCGCGAATGGGTGTGCACAATGCCACCAATATCGTCAAAGGCCCGGTAGAGCGCCAGGTGCGTCGCGGTATCTGATGAGGGCTTTTTGCTGCCGTCCACCACCCGTCCGCTCTCCAGTTCCACCACGACGATGTCGTCCACTGTCATACCGTCATAGTCCACGCCGGACGGCTTGATCGCCACCAGGCCCTGGGCGCGATCGACAGCGCTAACGTTGCCCCAGGTAAAGGTCACCAGTTGATGGCGCGGCAGCGCCAGGTTGGCGGCCAGCACCTGCTCTTTCATTGCGGCTATGCTCATACTAAACCTCCTTCCTGCATTTTCTGTTCAATCCAGCGCCGGGCCTGGACGATTTCGGCAACCGGTTCTTCGGCTTTTTCTGTCCACATTTCAATCAGGAACGAGCCGCGATAATTCAGTGCTTTGAGTGTGCGGAACACGCCGACAAAGTCGACGCAGCCTTGACCAAAGGGCACGTCACGAAACTGTCCTGGTGAGCTTGCGGTCACGGGTTGAGTATCTTTCAAATGAATGGCGGCGATGCGGTCAATGCCCAGGGTCAGTTCGGCGGTCACATCGTTGCCCCAGGCGCTGAGATTGCCCACATCCGGATACACCGAAAACCACGGTGAAGCCTGCTGCTGCTCCCAGACTTTCCACTTGCTGATGGCGTTCATAAACTCGGTGTCCATGATCTCAACCGCCAGCATCACCTGGGCCGCGGCGGCGCGCTGCACCGCGCGTGACAGCCCTTCGGCAAAGCGCGCCACGGTGCTTTCATCGTGGGGTTCGTAATACACGTCGTAACCCGCCAGCTGAATCGTGCGGATACCGACGTCCTTTGCCAGCTGGATAGCCCGATCGATCAGATCGTCCGCGCGCTGGCGGATCGCCGGATCGTGACTGCCAAAGGGAAAGCGGCGGTGTCCGGACAGGCACATGGAGGGAATGGTGACGCCGGTTTCAATCGTGGCATTCACCAGCGACAGCCGCTGCTCTTTGCTCCAGTTCAGGCGCGCCAGCCGCGCGTCGGTTTCGTCCACCGACATTTCCACAAAATCAAAACCACAGGCTTTTGCCAGCGCCAGGCGTTCAGGCCAGGTGAGGTTCGCGGGCAGGGCTTTCTCGTAAATACCTAACGGATGCTGGTGTTTCATACGGTTCCCCAAATGCTGGCAATGGCCTGATGGAATTCTGCGGCGCGCTGGATGCCGCTGGCGGGATCGCTGAGGGCGCGTCCGGCGATAAACGCCTTAACGTCAACGTCTTTAAATTGTGAAAGATCCTGAGGCGTAATCCCGCCGGTGATGGAGAGGGCGAAACCCAAATCGGATAAGGCTTTCATGGTATCCAGGTCGTGCTGATTCCACTGCTGACCGCTGGCCTGCGCATCCCGGCCACGGTGATAAATGGCCTGTTTTAGCCCCAGTTGCCGCCATTTTCGCGCATCATCCAGCGTCCAGTTGCCAAACAGTTCAATCTGAATATCGCCCTGGTGCTGCTGTGCCACCTCCAGCGCGCTGGCAAAGGTCGCCAGCGGGGCGGCACAGATGACCGTCATCCAGCTTGCGCCCGCCGTAAAGGCCATGTCTGCCAGGGTGCCGCCGGCATCTGCCACTTTATAGTCAGCCACCAGGGTTTTCTCCGGGTGCTGCTGGCGCAGACGGCGCACGGCTTCCACCCCGCAGCTCAGGCACAGCAGCGTACCGGCTTCGATGATATCCACATGCTGATGCAGCTGTTGTGCGGTACTCAGCGCCGCCTCCAGCTCGGTATGATCCAGCGCCAGCTGGAGTAAGGGCAGGCTCATAAGGTGGCTCCTTGTGCATCACTCAGGACGCGGATCAGATGCTGATAACGCTGATACTTCTGCTGATAACGGGCATGTCTTGTGCTGTCTGGCTGCCAGGTCACGATATCCGGCGCTAAGGCCTGCTGCGCCTGTTGCAGCGAGGCGTAAGCGCCCGTCCCGGTTAGCGCGACCAGGGCCGCACCCAGACAGCCGCTTTCGCTGATCTGCGGCACTTCTACCGTCAGGCCGCTGGCATCGGCAAACATCTGCATCCAGGGGGCGGATCGCGTGGGACCGCCGCTCAGACGCAGGGCGGTGACCTGAGGAAAGCGTTGCAGAATGCGGTTCAGATGCGTCAGGTGGGAAAACACCACACCTTCGTAGATGGCCTGCACCAGATGGGCGCGGGTGTGACCCGCCTGCAGGCCAAAGAAGCTGCCGTGCAGATCGGCCCCGGCGTTGGTGCCGTACAAAAAAGGCAGAAACAGCAGCGCGTTGCTGGCGGGTTCGAGATCCGTGACCCACTGGTTTAACAGCTGGTAGTCGCTGATGCCCCACTGTTCACAGAACCATTCCAGGTTGGCCGCCGACGTCGGGCTGGCTTCATGGATCAGGTACTGGCCCTCAATGGCATAGCGGCCATAAACGTAGGGATAGTCTGCTTCATCGCGAATGCAGTCGGTAATGCCGCTGGTCACCGACCAGGTGCCCATCACTGCGTTCAGGCGCGTTGCGTCATTCAGCCCCGCACACAGGGCAGTGGACATCACGTCAAACAGACCGCCGACCACGGGCGTACCGGGAAGCAAACCGCATGCGGCGGCAGCCTGCGAGGTGACATAGCCGGCAATCTGCGTTGACCCAATAATCGGAGGCAGCGCGGGAACGATTTCGCTGATATCCAGCATCTCAGCCAACGCCGGCGACCAGTCGGCGGCCTGCATGTCGTACAGATTGGATTCCGAGATATTGGTTTCTTCACAGGCCAGCTCACCGGTCAGACAGAAACGCAGATAGTCGTGGGCCATCAGCACGCTACCAATCGCGGCATAGCGCTGCGGCTGATGCTGCTTTAGCCAGCGCAGGAGTGAAACCGGATGGCCGGTCCACAGCGTCTGTCGGGTGAGCGGGTAGAGCTGCTGCGGCAGGCCTTCCTGCTGCCACTGTTGGACCAGGCTCAGGGCGCGACGATCCGAAGATAAGATGCCATTCCCCAGTGGATTGCGATCTTTATCCAGCAGAAACAGCCCTTTACCCTGAGCAGAGATGCCTAATCCAGCGACATCGGCGGCATCCTGACCGCTACTGGTCAGGACCTCGCGAATCACCGCTGCCGCTTGCTGCCAGAGCAGCGTCATATCGCGTTCAGCATAACCCGGCTCAGGCACCAGTATCGGCAGGTTTTGCCGTGCAACGGCCAGCTCGCGGCCCTGCATATCGTACAGCCCGGCTTTAATAAAGGTGCCGCCGCAATCCAGTCCCAGCCAGCGTTTCATACTGCCTCCCGTTTCGCAGAATCACAGCGGGCAGGCAGCGTCATGGCCAGCAGCGCCGCCAGCGCCAGCGAAATGGCCAGGCTGTAAACCCCGGCATCTTTGCTGTAGAACGCAATCAGCATGCCGACCATATAAGGCCCGCAGAAACCGCCCAGGTTGCCCAGCGCGTTGATCAGGCCGCGCGCCCCGCCCGCGACCTCGGCATTGAACAGGCGCGGCGGAATACTCCAGAACACGCCCGCTGCAGACTGAATAAACACGCCACAGCCCACCAGCGCCGCGTAGGACCACCAGATGTGTGCTTTAAGCAACACCGACAGCGCCATGCACAGCGCAAAGCCGGCCAGTGGCAGCGCGACAAAAAGCTTGCGCCGACCGGTTGCATCCGACAGAACAGAGAACAGAAACATGCCGAAGATCGCCCCGACATAGGGCAGGATGGCCAGCATACCGACCTGTTCGACGTTGCCGTGGGTCAGCTCTTTCAGAATGGTGGGCAACCACAGGGTGTAACCGTAAATGCCGGTCTGATAGAAAAAATTGACCAGAATCAGCCGCCACATCACGGGCTCGCGCATGACCCGCAGCAGAGAGGCATTACGCACGTTCTGCCCTTTGATCATCAGCTGTTCATTGTGCAGGGTGGTGATCAGATACTGCTTTTCAGCCGGAGAAATCCACGTCGCTTCCTGCGGCCGGTTGCTGATGGTGAAATGCCACAGGGCCATGACCACCAGCGATAATGCGCCTTCCACGTAAAACAGCATGCGCCAGTCCCAGGCGGTAATGATCCAGCCGGAGAGCGGGGCGGTAATGATCCCGGCGATCGGCACAAACATGATCACAATGGCATTGGCGCGACCGCGCTCGGCATCCGGGAACCAGTTGCCGATCATCGTCAGCACCACCGGCAACATGCCGCCTTCGGCGATCCCTAACGCGAAGCGCAGCGCCAGCAGTTGATACTGACTGGTTGCCATACCGGTCAGCATCGAGATGATCGCCCAGGCCAGCAGTGACCAGCCGATAAAGCGTTTGCCATTGCCATACACGGCCAGCTTGCCGCCCGGCACCTGTAAAAAAAGATAACCAATAAAGAAAATGCCGCCCGCCAGTCCGGCCATCGACGCGCTGATGCCCAGTTCGGCGTCCATGCCGCCCGGCATGGCAAAGGCAATATTGACCCGATCCATATAAGAAATGATGCAGGTGATCAGGATGGGTGGAATGATCCTTAGCCAGCGCAGGGCGGGGATCTTCTCACGATTAACGGCGGTCGATGTCAGACTCATGGCATTCCTCCTTGCCTAGACCAGATCGCGGGTGGGGATCTTAACCACCACTTTGCGAATCGGTCCGGGCTTGCCCACCGCGCAATTTGGGCGGTGAATATCCTGCGGGAAAAACACGGCGAAGGTGCCTGGCAGCATGCGCACCAGGGTTTCTTCCGGCGCGTGCTGGTAAAAGATGATGTCGCGCTCGCTGTCGTAAGGCTGATGCACCGGTAAATCCACGGGCTGCGTGGCGACGCCGATGACTTCTTCGCCTGCCACCAGATACTGCACATCAATATGCAGGCGATGCGCTTCCGGGTAGTTCTCTTCAGGCGCGGCGGTGTGCAGATCCAGTACCTGCATGGTCCAGCCCGTTTCGCTGTCCTGGTAACGTCCCGCAGCCATAATGGTCAGGTCGTGGCGGGCGAGACAGGCGATCGCTTTGGCAATCGCCGGGGGATAGTGACGCGGGTCGGTGTTCGCAATATGTCCGGTGATCATGGTTTCCCCCTTACAGCGCCTGAATACGCGCCCAGATGCGATCGTCCACTGGAATACCAAGACGCTGGTTTTCAGCCCGCAGCGGCGGAAACTTATCGCCGGGCAGGCGAATGGCCTGCTCGCTGTCGGCGCGTTCAGCGTTGATAATCGATGCCCGGATACGATCGAGCTTGTGCTGGCGGGTTTCACCATCAATGAGCCGGTCGACATCAATCGCGATAAAGACCTGCGAGATGCCGAATTCATCGCCGTTGTCATGTGTCACTTCGGTGACGGAGGCACCGTTGGAGAGCAGGGTGGCCAGCATGTCCAGCACGACCGACAGCGCGGAGCCTTTCCAGTAACCCATAGGTAAGATGCGGCGGTTTTGCTCAAGGGTGGCCGGATCGCGGGTGTAATTGCCTTCATCATCAAATCCGCCATCGACCGGCAGGCTTTTACCGGCCAGACGGTTCACCTCCAGCATGCCGTAGGAGAACATCGACATTGACATATCCACCATGGTGATCGGCTCGCCCGGCACGGCGATGATCAGCGGGTTAGTCCCGATCGCCCCGCTTTTCGCGCCCCAGGGCGGCATCACGGCAATAGAGTTCGTCCAGCAAATGCCCACAAAGCCCTTTTCCGCCGCCTGCCAGCCATAACTGCCGCCGCGCATCCAGTGATTGGCATTACGCAGCGCCACCAGCCCAATCCCGTGGTCGGATGCCACGGCCATAGCGCGTTCCATCATACTGTGCGCGGTGATGTTGCCGATGGCACGCTGGGCATCCCATTGCTCGATCGCGCCCAGCGACAGGACTTTTTGCGGCTCGGCGTCGGGAACGATATGGCCCGCGTCCAGTTGCTGAATAAAACGTGGGAAGCGGTTTACGCCGTGGGAATACACGCCGTTGAGGCTGGTTTCGGTAAACATATGCGCACAGGCTTCGGCTTTATCCTGGGGCACGTTACGACTCGTGAGTACGCGGAGAAACTCCTCATACAACTGCTGATAGCTGATTCTCATACGACTGATACTCCCAGCGTTGCCGCTTATTTCATAATGTGGAATGTCATTTCAACTAAATGCTATGGGGAAAATACAGGGCAGTCAAAGAAATGACTGAAAAATTAACCATTAAAAATCATGTAGTTATATTTATTGCTGGCTTTTGTGATCTCAGGCTTATTTGCCAGATTTTGCCCACAGAGGGGCCGGTCAGCCACAGACGCGCTGACCTGACAGGTCCTTCTTGCCGATCTGCCTGCGCAGCCGGTTTAGCGCAACGTTACCCGGTAGAGCGAGGTGTTGGCTGTGATATAGAGTTCATTATTATCCGGTCCACCAAGCGTGCAGTTGGATACCGTCTCAGGGATCGGGATTTTGCCTTTACGCGTCCCCTGAGCGTCAAAAATAATCACGCCGTCCGCGCAGCTACAGTAAATGTCCCCGTTGGCATCGACACAAAAGCCGTCCGGGAAGCCCGGCGTGACATCGGCAAAAAATTTCCCCGGCGACAGTTCCCGTCCTTCAACCTGGTAAACCCGGAGCTGATGGCGTCCCAGCGTCGGGAAGTCCACCACCGACATATCGGCCACATAAAGCAGGCTCTCATCGGGTGAGAATGCCAGCCCGTTAGGGCGCTGCAGATCGCTGGCCGCAATACTGAGCTGCCCGCTGACGGGATCAAAACAGTAGAGATAGCAGCCAATCACCTGGCTGGGGGCCAGATAGCCTTCGTGATCGTTAACGATCCCGTAAGGTGGATCGGTAAACCAGATGGTGCCGTCAGAACGGATCGCCAGATCGTTGGGCGAGTTAAAGCGTTTGCCCTCGACTTTGTCGATCAACACGTTGACCGTGCCGTCTGATTCGGTCCGGCTGATAGCCCGGCGGCCATGTTCGCAACTGACGACGCGTCCCTGACTGTCCCGGGCATTGCCGTTGGCATAGTTAGCATGATGACGCCAGATGCTGAGTTCACCGTTGCGCTGCCAGCAGTACATGCGGTTGCCTTTCACATCGCTGAACACCACCGCATCGAGCTGCGGCAGCCATACCGGGCCTTCGGCCCAGATGGCAGGGGAACACAGTTTTTCTACCTGCATGCTGCTGGCCTCCGTTACTTCACGCCCCAGATGGTTTTGTAATGCGCCTGATAACCGTTTTCGGGATCGTAATTGTTCTGCGGCCCGCCATCCCGGCTAATGTTTTCCTGGGTAATTAAGTGCGCGGGCGTCACATAGCCCGAAGGCGGTTGACCGGCGAAGGCGCGGTTGAACTCATCCAGCAGCTGCCAGCCGTGCAGTTTTAACGGTTCAGCCACGGTGGCGACCTGGCTTTCCCCATTGCGAATGCGCTGGAAGGCCGAGATGGACCCATCGCCTGCGGAGATGTTGTAAGGCGCGTTTTTACCGCCTTTGCCTGCGGTTTTCAGCGCCGGTGCCATAAAGTCGAAATAGAGATCGTTGATCGCCAGCGAATACTGCCAACGGTCGCCGTACTTCTGTAACAGGCTGAAGGTCAGCGACGGCATACGGTTAGAGGTATCGGCCAGTGGCGTATCAATAAAGTCGATGACCTTACACTCGCTGCATTTTTCAATTTCCTGCTTCATCGCATTGGCTTTATCCAGTGCGATTTTATACAGCGAGTCGGTAAAGATAATGACCTGGGCTTTGCCGCCCGATTTCACCACGGCGTACTGTGCCGCCAGGCGGGCCACCTCGTTTGAGTCCGAGGTAATGTTATCCGTAATGCCGTACTGCTTAATCGGCCCCGGGGCGGGTTCCGCATGCCACGCCATCAGCACAATCTTTTGCTGCACGGCTTTTTTAAGCGGCATTTTGGCGACGTTGGGGTTCCAGCCGCCAATAATGATGCCGTCAGGACGTTGGGCGATAGCCTGATTCAGGGCAGCGAGCTGATCTTTCACCGATCCCGCGCCGTCCAGCGTATCCAGCTTCCATCCGGCGACTTTCGCCGCCTCGCTCAGCCCCTGTTGCACGCCCTGTACGCCGCCGTTTTTCATATCAGAGGCAATAAAAATCAGTTTCTTATTCGCCTGAAGCTTAGGTCCTGTGGTGGGACCGTCCCAGGTGGTGGCGCTGGACGTGGCTTTGGCGACGGCCGCGGTGGCTTGTTCCAGATAGCTGTCTGCATGTGCGGGCAGAGAGGCTACCAACATGGCAACGAGAGAAAGACCAAATACCGGATTTTTCATAATGAGTTCCCTGGTGTGATGGTTTTTTGCTGTGGGTCAGGTGTGGTCGCTGGCGTGCCCTGACTGCGCACGACGGCTTTTTGGTTCAACATACGGCGACGCTGGGCGTAACCGGCAAGCGTAATCGACAGCAGCAGCGTGGCGCCGTTAAACAAAGGCTCAACCCAGAAGGCCCCGCCAAATTGCTGGATACCGGCGATACCGATAGCCAGAATGGCAATCCCCACCACGGTGCCCCAGACGTTAACCCGTCCCGGACGAATGGTGGTGCTGCCCAGAAACGCGCCCACTAGGGCAGGCAGCAGGTAATCCATGCCGACGCTGGCCTGGCCGACGCCCTGTTCGGCGGCGATCAGCACGCCGCTAAAGCCGGTAATGACGCTGGAGGCGATAAAGGAGCCAATCACGTATTTATTAACGGCAATCCCGTTGAGTCGGGCCGCTACGGGATTACCGCCCACGGCATACATGCATCTGCCCAGCGGCGTATGCTCGGTGACCAGCCATAACACCAGCGCCAGGCCCAGCACATAAAATGCGCCAATCGGGATGCCAACAATTTCCGTGCTGTGCAGGGCACTGAAGGCGTCCGGCAAGTCGCCCACAATCTGTCGTCCGCCGGAGTGCCACAGCGCAATGGCATACAGCACCGTGCCGGAGCCGAGCGTGGCGACAAAGCTGTCAATGTCTGCCAGCGCCACCAGAATACCGTTTAGCAGGCCATACAGCGCTGACAATACCAGCACCGTCAGCACCGCCATCTGCCAGGAAAAACCGTATTCCACCTGCAGCGTAATGGCCAGAATGTGCCACAGCACGATGCCAAAGCCGACGTTCAGGTCGATTTTGCCAACGATCATCGGCAACGTGGCCGCCAGCGCCAGCAGTGCAATTTTTGCCTTACTGGACAGAATCGCCTGCACGGTTAACATCGAGGCAAAAGTGGGGGACAGGACTGAAAACATTAACGCTAACAGCACGCACAACAGCAGTAACCCGTAGCGGGTGAGGATCTGCATCGACCACGGCGCAAAGCCATGCTGGGCAAGGCTGACCCGTTGTTCGAGTGCGGTAGATTTCACCGAGGTTTTAGACATATCGTTTCTCCTGACTGCCTGTTCAGACGGTAGCTAATGGGGCAGCAGAACTGGCTGAGGCCAGCTCCAGTAAACCTGCAAAGGTAACCTGTTCATTTCTCAGTTCACCGACCACCTGGCCCCGGTTAAACACCAGAGCGCGGTTGCAGATATGAGCAATTTCTTCAAGGTCATTGGAAATCACCAGCACCGCCACGCCTTCAGCGAGGGCTTTATTGAGCAGGTGATAAATCTCTTCACGTGCGCCGACGTCCACACCGGCAGTGGGATCTTCAAGAATCAGCAGCGGCGCATTCAGGTGCATCCAGCGTGCCATCACCACTTTCTGTTGGTTGCCGCCGGACAGGGCGCTGATATCCAGGTTCACGTCTTTGGGACGCACATCGAACAGCTGGACTTTCCACCAACTGGCCCCGACCTCAGCGCGGCGACCGTAATGGGACATCAGCCGATGACCGCTGGCGCAAGGATTAATAAACAGGTTCTCGCGCACGCTCATCGACATCACCAGGCTTTCGCCGGTGCGATCGCCCGCCACAAACGAGATGCCCGCGGCCATCGCCTCACGCGGGGAGCGCGGGTGGCAGGATTGGTCGCGGAAGATAACCTCCCCGCTGGTGGACTGCTTCAGACCAAACAGCATCCGACCAATCTCTTCCTGACCGGCACCGCGCAGGCCTGCCAGCGCCAGCATCTCGCCGGGTTGCAGGCTGAAAGAGACCGGGCCGACTTCATCGATGCACAGCTTGTCCAGCGACAGTACAGGCGGGCGGGCTTCGGGCAGGGCAAGGCGCTGATTGCTTTCCAGCGCCTCGCCCACAATCATTTCGACCAGATCGTGAAGCTGGTAATCTGCCGTTACGCCCTCTGCCACCCGTTTACCGTCACGCATCACGCAAATACGGTCGGCAATCTCAATCACCTCATCCAGGCGATGTGTCACATAAATCATGCCGACGTTGCGGCTTTTCAGGCGCTCGATTACGCCAAACAGATGACGCACGTCATTGGCGGGCAGCGAGGCGGTCGGCTCATCCAGCACCAGCACTTCGGCGTTGACCGCCACGGCACGGGCGATGGCCAGCAGCGATTTCTCGGTGCGCGACAGTTCAAAGACGCGGGCATCGGGGTCCAGCTGAATGCCCACTTCTTCCAGGGCCAAACGCGCTCGCTCACGCACCGCCCGCCAGTTAACCAGACCAAAACGGCGGCTGAATCCCATGACCAGCGCCATATTTTCCGCCACGGTCATCCACTCAATCAGTCCGAGATCCTGATGAATAAACGCAATGGGTTGGGTGGTGGCGGTTTTTAACGCAGCGGCGGATGCCGTGACGTTGCCCTGAAAGGTAATTTGCCCTTCATCACTGGTGTACACGCCAGCCAGCACTTTGATCAGCGTGGATTTACCTGCGCCGTTTTCCCCCAATAGCGCCACGACTTCGCCGGGGAAAACGTCCAGGCTCACATCGTTAACCGCAGCGTTACCGCCGAAGCGTTTAGTGATATGGCTGAGTGTAAGAACCGGTTTATCCGGATGAGGTTGCATTCCTGCCTCCCGTGACGCCTGGTGAGTATCAGCAGCAAGAGCGGCGACCGCTCGTTGCTAATTTCAATATGTGAAATACTATTCCAAAAAATAGTATTCCTGCCGCCGGGGAAAAGCAAAGAAGCAGAGCGGATATTTATTCATAAGAAACAGTAAGTTAAAATATTGTTTTGAATTTGTGATGAACAACGCACTTCTGCCAGGACGGAACAGACCTGTCCGGCCACACTAAAAAAGCGAAAGATTCCCAGCCGCTATGCCATGAGTTAACATCATGCGTTAGCGCGTTCAGGAAGTGAGAAACGGAGAGGATCGGTGGATGGCGGTGAAAGTGGATAAAGCAAAGGAAACGAAGGGCGATAAGCCATTAGGGACACAGAGCCTGTTTCGTGGCCTGCAGTTAATTGAATTATTGAGTAATTATCCCAACGGTTGCCCGCTGGCCCATCTTGCTGAACTGTCTGGAATGAACAAAAGCACCGTACACCGCCTGCTACAGGGATTGCACAGCAGTGGTTACGTGACGCAGGCACCTTCGCCTGGTAGCTATCGCTTAACCACCAAGTTTATTTCGGTCGGGCAGAAGGCGCTGTCGTCGCTCAATATTATTCACGTCGCCGCGCCACATCTGGAAAAACTGAATCTGGACGTGGGCGAAACCGTGAACTTCTCCAGCCGTGAAGATGACCACGTAGTCCTGATCAACAAGTTAGAACCCACGACCGGCATGATGCGTACCCGTGCCTATATCGGTCAGCATATGCCGCTTTACTGTTCGGCCATGGGAAAAATCTTTCTGGCCTGGGGCAGCGAAGAGTACCTGCTGCAATACTGGCAAAATCATCAGGACAGCATTGAGCAACTGACGAAAAATACCATTACCACGCTGCCTGAGATGCAGCGGGAACTTAACGATATTCTTCAGCAGCGCACCGCGATGGATCGTGAAGAAAATGAACTGGGCGTCACCTGTATTGCCGCGCCGGTGTTTGATATCCAGCAGCGTGTCCCTTATGCGGTATCGGTCTCGCTGCCGACGGCGAAGCTGCAACAGATTGGTGCGAAAAACCTGATGGCGAAGGTGGTTGCCACGGCGCAGGCCATTTCAGAGGAGCTGGGTTGCACCGCCTGAGAACGGCCTTTTCATGCTGCCGCCAGCCGCAGGTTGTCACCACGGCGTTATGCTTCGTTTTCGGGCAGCGAGCCGTCCCCGGCACCGAGCGCGCGCTGCATCAGCACCGTATCCAGCCAGCGGCCGTGCTTGAATCCCACTGACGTCAGCGTACCGATCACGCTGAAACCGGCGGCGCGGTGCAGGGCAATGGAGGCTGCGTTGGCGCTGTCACCCACATTCCCCACCATCTGGCGAAAACCACGCGTTTCAGCCCAGTCGATAGCATGGGCCAGCAGGCGTTTACCGATGCCTTTTCCCTGAAATGCCGGATCGATATACAGAGAGTCTTCAAGGGTAAACCGGTAGGCATAACGGGGCCGGTAAAAGCCCAGATAGCAGTAACCACAAACCTGTCCTTCACTCACCGCGACGAACCAGGGCAGCCCGGCGGCGCGAAGTTTTTCCAGTCGGCTGGCTATCTCTGCCTCGTCGGGCGGAACGATTTCAAAACTGCCTGTACCCCGTAAGACGTGGTAGGCGTAAATCTGGTGTATTGCCGGAACATGGCTGTCTTCTGCCAGGATGATTTTCATTTCCCTGTTTCCCTGCCTGTTGCGTTGCAAAAGCGCAGCGGCAGCAGAATATGCATTGCCGCACGCCGCGATCATTAACCGAATCTCTCCCCGGCTTGCAGCACGCAAGCGGTGGGCGCGTTACGCTGCGCACCTCCCCCGGACCCATGGTTCAGTGCGGCAGTGAATATCAAGAAGAATACGCAGGTCAGGCTGACAAATTCCAGCCTCTGTAGGCATCATCAATGGCCTTTTGGCCCTGCAAAAAGCATTTTGGCAGATCGAGGCCCGAGTACAGTGTCTGGTAGCGCCTGCGGTTTGCGGGGGTAATCAACGCGATGTGCTTTATCATTGCCCCTTTCACGCTATCCACCCCGCCCTCAAGCCCGCCCTGGCGGGGGGAGCTGGCGTAGCAACGTCTGAAATAACGCAGCAAACTGACGAGCGTGGATACATCAAGAAGAATGTAGCCGGTTGCCCGCGCCAGCCTTGCGTTAAGACAGTTGGTGTAGTTGCCGTCCATCACCCAGCAATCCTGATGGATGGCCTGATGATGTAAATGCAAAAACTCAGCCTCATCTCTTGGCTGCCAGTCGGTATGGGGCAGGTGATAAAGTTGATCAAGATGAATGGCAGGCAGGGCGGTTTTACGTGCGAGCGCGCTCGCAAGCGTTGATTTCCCGCTGTTAGACGGCCCCATAATACAGATGCGCGGCCCCAGATTCTCAAGCGTTATTAATGCGCTCATGGCGGCGCCCTTCTGTCTGCTGGCCCTGCGGCGGGCGGCTGTGGCGGATTGCACACCGCCAGGCGCGCGGGGCAAAATTCAGGAAGATTATACTGACCCTTCTTTTTCAATCACCAGCACTCTTGCTTCACCCTGCGGATGGGCGACGTGCTCGGTTCCAGTGCTGGCATAAAAAATATCGCCCGTTTCTAAGCGGATTTTCTTTGTTTCTCCCGCTTCCCGATAATGCATGTCTACGCAGCCATCCATGACGGCAAACACTTCCTGACCATCATTGATATGCCATTTATAGGGCTTATCCGTCCAGTGAAGCCGCACGGTGGTGCCCTCAAAATTGGCAATGTCGACGGCACCCCAGGCCTTTTCGGCGGTGAAAGTTTTGCTGATAAACGTTTTCATCTGTTCCCTGCTGGTCTGAACGCATGTGAGGCGAGTTATAGCGCATCAGCCAGGGCGTGACTTGCAAAAAATTGCGGCTATTTGTGGGGTGATGATGACGCCACCGAAGGTTTTTCAGCTCGCTGACAGGATGAAAAAACAGGCGCGAGCTTTACCTGTTGCTGCTGCCAGCTCAGACATCACGATCCTCAGTTAGCCTTGCTGATTATTGTGGCGCTAAGTTTAGTGCGGTGCACGAGCAATCTTGTAATGAATGTTATTGATAATGATTATTAATTGCATTAAATTCTTTCGACGTAAAAAAGTACATAACAATTCCAGCAATTTTTTACGGTGATCGACCAGAAAACCATTTTTCTTTAAGCCAGCAAGTGAGCGAATACTAACTATTAATCAGGTAATTCGCACATGTCTTTACTTCCTCAGGGATCCACCTGCCAGCACCTGTTGCGCGTGGCAGTTTTATCATCAGCCGTTCATGCCGCATGCAGTTATGCTGCTGATGACAATGCGGCCAGTGAACCCACGATGACCGTTATCGCCCCGAAGCAACAGGCTGGGAGCAAAACTACACTGACAGCGGGCGACCTGCAAAGGCGTGCAGCAAATGACTTCGGCTCGATAATGCGTTACGAGCCGCTAATTAGCGCCACCGGTGCAGCCGGAGGATCGTCGGCAGGTAAAAGTGGTTTTGACCGTTCCGGTTACACAGGTTACAACATCCGCGGTCTGGAAAGTAACCGGGTCGGGCTGGATATTGACGGTATACCGATTCCGGATGCCACGGGCCGTCCTTACGTTAGCCGTTCAGGTAACAATACCTTTGGTATTGGGCGTGACTATATCGATCCCTACATGTTTAACAGCGTTGATATTGAGAAAGGAGCAACCTCTGTAGAGCAGCCGAATACCGCAATTGGTGGCAACGTGTCGTTTCATAATAAATCACCGGATGATTACCTCAGTAGTGTCAGGGAGAGCTGGTTGGGTTATCAGAGCAATTACAGTTCAGATGATCACAGCTGGCACAACGGAATAACGGCAGCTGCAGGGGATGATGAATGGCGCGGATTGCTGGTTTACAGTCGCCGCGATGGCCAGCAAACCCGGAATAACAGCGGTGTGAAACAGGCTTTTCCGGCCAACTGGCATTCGAACGCTTTTATGGCTTCCGGGATTTGGCAGCCCAACGATCAACATAAATTGAGCGCCAATGTTGATTATTATCAGAAAACACTTCACAGCCATTACGATATCTGGGATGGCAGAGGTAATGCCGTCTGGGGAAGCGCGCAGCAACAGAGTGATACGCGTCGTTTGGGCATCAACCTCGCTGATGAATGGACACCGGACAGCGGCGTTATTGATACCCTGACGACACGGGTTTACTGGCAGCAAACTCAGGCCCACGACAATACGTATCTGCCAACCAGTCCAGGTGAGTTTGGCTTCGTTTATTCTGATTACAACGTTGACACCTATGGTTTTGACACGCGCGCCAGTAAAACGCTGGGTCGCCATGAGTTAAGTGCGGGTTTTAACACGCGGCTGAATAATACCGAGCGTCCATTTCGCCAGGCTCCGCCATCTGACGCAACGGGTGTAATTACCCAGCCGCAGTCAGACAGTCGCGCATGGACAGCTGCGGGTTTTCTTCAGGACAAGATTAACTTTGATCTTAATAACCATAACGCTGCCATTATTCCCGGCGTAAGGGTGATGTATCAACGTACTCAGCCGAAAGACCTTGGCGATCTGACTCACGGCAGTACCGTTCTGACCAGCGAGCAGGTTGAGAAGCTTTATAGCAAAACGAACGCTGATACCCAACTGCTGCCCTCCCTGACGTTGCAATACGATGTGATGCCGACCTTAACCACCTGGATCCAGTATAAACGCGGTGTTGAGTTTCCTACACCCAGCCAGCTGTATGGCTCATGGAATCTGGGGTCAAGCTATGCCGGCAGTCAGCAATATGCGTTGATTGGTAATACCGATCTGAAAACGGAAACCAGCGACAATATTGAATGGGGGCTAAAAGGGCAGGCGACGAAAGGCATAACAGTTAACACCTCCGTATTCTATAACCAGTATAAAAACTTCATTGCCTATACGCGGTATCGCCGCGCCACCAACCCGGAGATGTTCGTGAATGTGCCACGTAACATCTACACCAGTTTTCAGGCTGAAAACCGTGACAAGGCTTATATCTACGGGGCAGAGATCTCAAGCAAGGTGGAGTATGGCGCCTGGTTCCCGCAGGTTGACGGACTGAGCAGTACTTTTGCTTTGGGCTATAACCAGGGGAAATCGAAGTCCAGCTATTTAGGTGACAAATACATCGATCTCGACAGCGTAGCCCCGCTTAAAGCCATTGTTGGGCTGGCCTGGGACGACAGACAACATGGTTATGGCGCAGCGCTAACCGCCACCTTTGTAAAGGGTAAACAGGCTACGGCGACAAGCCGTGAAAATTACAGTAATACCGGTACGACGCTTGCCGATCCTACCAGCGAGTACAGGCGGGTTCCCGGTTACGGTATGGTCGATGCTACTGCTTACTGGCAAGTGGCAAAAGCTGTCAGGCTGAGTGGTGGCATTTATAACCTCACTAATCGCAAGTACTGGGATTATTTGAGTAGCCGTACGCTGACCAGCGGCACAGCGCAGGAACGCAACGATATTAATTTATCTGTGATGCCGGGCCGTACTTTTCAGTTAGGCGTAAACGTCGATTTTTAATCGCTTCTCGCCCTGTAATGATCCGGGGCGTTTTTACAATAAGCTGCGTGGGATAAACGTAATGAACCAATATTATCAACAGTATCTGACCTTAAAAGCCGACGAGCCAAAACGTTCTGCCCGTGACCTGGCCGGACGAATGGGCATTGGTGAAGCCCAACTTTGTGCCGCACGTATTGGACATGATGCAACCATGCTGCGAGCCGACTTTCCGACGTTGCTGGCCCGACTGGAAGCAGTTGGTGAAACCTTAAGTATTACCCGCAATGCCTTTGCCGTGCATGAGCAAGTGGGAAAATATCAGAATCTGCATTTGGGTCATCACGCCGGTCTGATTCTCAATCCACGCGCACTCGATCAGCGCTTCTTCTTACAACAATGGCATCAGGCGTTTTTTTTACACGAGCATACGGTTTACGGCGAGCGACAGAGCATTCAAATTTTTGATCGCTATGCCGATGCCGTGCTGAAAATCTACGTTACCGATCAGACAGATATGATGGCATGGAGTGCGCTGATTGCTGAATTTATCATAGATGGGCTACCTGAGTCTGAGCCTTTACCCGTGAGCGCGCCGCAATACAGCCCGGTATCGGATGCCAGTAAACTGACAGAAGAATGGCGTGCGATGACCGATGTACATCAGTTTTTTGGGCTGCTGAAACGCCATAACCTTTCGCGATCTCAGGCTTTCCAGGCTGTGCCTGATGAGCTGGCACGACAGGTAAGTAACACTGCGCTGACACAACTTCTGTCCCTGGCTCAGCAGGACGCTAATGAGATAATGATCTTTATTGGCAACCGCGGGTGCACCCAGATTTTTACCGGTCCGGTGGAAAGGCTGGTGCCAGTGGATAACTGGATTAATATTTTTAATCCTGGTTTCACTCTGCATCTGATGGCCGACAAAATCAGCGAAAGCTGGGTGACGCGTAAACCAGCCAGTGACGGAATTGTGACTAGTCTTGAACTGTTTGCTGCCGATGGTACGCAGATTGCACAGTTGTATGGCCAACGAAATGAAGGCAAGCCGGAACAGTCGCGCTGGCGTGAGCAAGTGATGTCCCTGACAGAGGATACTGTCGTATGACCCGGCTCCTGCTACTGCTAACAACACTGTCGCTGTCACTGCCAGGGCTGGCGGTTGAACGGGTAATATCCATTGGCGGTGACGTTACGCAAATTATTTATGCACTTGGCGGACAACAGGATCTCGTTGCCCGTGACAGCACCAGTCAGCATCCGGCTCAGGTGAATAAATTGCCAAATATTGGCTATATGCGGCAGCTTAATGCGGAAGGCATTCTGGCGTTTAAACCCACGCTGGTATTGGTCAGCGAACTGGCAAAACCCTCGCTGGTTTTACAGCAGTTGAAAGAGGCGGGCGTCAACGTTGTAGAGGTTACCGGACAGAACAACATTGATGCGATAGCAGAAAAAATTGCCACCATTGGTCATGCGCTGAAGCGTGAAAATCAAGCGAAGGCGTTGAATGAAAAACTGAATAAGCAGATTGCTGCATTGCCAACACAACCGCTGCCCGTGAAAGTGCTGTTTATTATGGCGCATCAGGGAATGAATACGCTGGCGGCAGGGACGCAAACCGGTGCGGACGGTGCAATCCGTAGCGCTGGCCTAATCAATGCAATGGCGGCCGTACCGCACTATCAGACGTTGTCACAGGAAGGCATCGTCGCAGCCGCGCCCGATTTGGTTGTGGTGGGAGAAGATGGCCTGCGCACACTGGGTGGTGAAGATAAACTCTGGTCGCTGCCCGGTTTGGCTCTCACCCCGGCCGGCCGTCATCACGCTTTTTTTGTTGTTGATGAAATGGCATTGCTGGATTTTGGGCTGGACACACCTTCGGCGATTCGTCAGTTGCGCCGTGCTGCTGAAGCGGTGAAACATGATTAGCAGAGGAGGGGCGCGCTGGCTGCTGTTGATGGGGATTAGCATGGTGTTTTGCATGCTGATAGCCGCCGGTTTTGGTGCCATGCCGTTGTCTTTCCGCACGCTTTATCATGCCTCGTCTGAGGATATCGTGTGGAAAATCTGGCTCAATATCCGTCTGCCACGGGTTTTGCTGGCGGTGCTGCTGGGCATGGCGTTGGCGGTTGCCGGCGCGGTGATGCAGGGGTTGTTCCGTAATCCTCTGGCCGACCCCGGCCTGCTGGGGATAAGCAGCGGTGCCGGCCTGGCTGTGGCTGTGGCGATTATTTTACCTGTTAGTCTGCCGCCGTTGCTGGCGCTATGGCTGCCTATGGTTGCGGCTTTTGTGGGCAGTCTGGTTGTGACACTGCTGATTTTTAGCTTCAGCCAACTGGCACAGGGCAACCTGTCGCGCCTTCTCCTGGTGGGTATTGCTATTAATGCACTGTGTGGTGCCGCAGTGGGGGTGCTGTCCTGGATCAGCAACGATCAGCAGTTACGTCAGCTGGCACTGTGGGGCATGGGTAGCCTGAGCGCGGCACAATGGCCTGGGCTGTTGATATGTGCCGCGCTGATTGTCCCTGCATTGGTTGCGATTCAGACCCGTGCGCGTCATCTGAACCTGCTACAACTGGGCGAAGAAGATGCGCACTACATGGGCATTAACGTCAGACGCACGCAGCATGTACTTTTAGTGCTCAGTGCATTGTTGGTCGGGACGGCCGTGTCAGTCAGTGGCATTATTGGTTTTCTCGGATTAGTGGTGCCGCACGTGATGCGCTTTTGTCTGGGCAGCGATCATCGGTGGATGTTACCTGGCTCAGCGTTGGCTGGCGCCATTTTGCTGTTGCTGGCCGACACCCTGGCGCGGACTCTGGTTATTCCTGCAGAAATGCCGGTTGGCCTGCTGACCAGTCTGATAGGTGGTACCTGGTTTCTCTGGCTGATTTTGCGCCAGCAAGGGGGAATCAATGGGTGAGTCTCTGCAGACAACTAACCTGTGCTTCGGCTATGGCAAACGGCGGC
Organism: Pantoea allii; assembly: GCF_002307475.1. Classification (GTDB taxonomy): domain Bacteria; phylum Pseudomonadota; class Gammaproteobacteria; order Enterobacterales; family Enterobacteriaceae; genus Pantoea; species Pantoea allii. The sequence continues at coordinate 89,833 of NZ_NTMH01000030.1, forward strand.
TCATTGATGAGATTTCTTTCAGCCTGCCGCCTGGCGAAATGGTCGCACTGATTGGTCCTAACGGGGCAGGGAAATCCACATTGCTGCGCCTGATGACCGGTTTTTTGACGCCGACGAGTGGGGAATGCAGACTGGGTGATCGTCCTCTACATCACTGGCCGCGTGACGTGCTGGCTCAGTGCCGCGCGGTGATGCGTCAGCAGAACAGCATGACCTTTTCGATACAGGCGCAGGAGGTGGTGACGATGGGAAGATCACCCTGGCCCGCCCAGTTCTCAGCCGCTGTCGTTAAGGACGTCATGCACCTGACCGGAAGTCTTGAACTGGCGCACCGCGATTACCGTTCGCTCTCCGGCGGGGAGCAGCAAAGAATCCAACTTGCGCGCGTTCTTGCGCAGTTATGGCACGACGACGGCCCACGTGGTTGGCTGTTTTTGGATGAGCCTACCTCGGCACTGGATCTGTTCTGGCAGCAGCACAGCCTGCGTTTGTTACATCGGTTGACGCGCAGCGGAGATTTCAGCGTCTGCACCGTGCTGCACGATCTTAATCAGGCATCGTTGTGGTCCGATCGCGTTTTATTACTGCATCAGGGAAAGCTGGTAGCACAAGGTACACCGCAGGCGGTCATGACGGAGGCCGAACTGAGGCGCTGGTATCAGGCCGAGCTTGAGGTTGTTATGCAGAGGGGCAGGCCACAAATTCAGTTACTGGCTTGAACAGGATGATGGCGTTAAGCCATCATCCATCAGTCCATTTGCGGCTGGCAGGTTATCTGTCGCGTCGCATTGGCCCATCCCTCAGTGGACAGGAAGAGAATCAGAAGTTCACGTTAGCGCTGATGCCGCCGACAAAGGCATCTTTCACCTCACTGACGGCGCCCGGCGCCACCACATATTGCAGGTTAGGACGCAGTTGCAACCATTTGGTCAACTGGGCGTTATAGTAAATTTCATAGTTGTATTCCGCACCCTCCTGAATCGGCAGGTAGGTGGGACTGTTGAAGTCGGTCTGACCGCTGGCGTCATTCTGTTGACGCAGCGCACGGGAATAGGCGCTGTTAACATGAATGCGCGCCGCACCGACACCTATTTCATCCCGCGGACGCGCATCAAACGGCCCTTTCCAGGTGAAGCTAATGGACTGGTAGTTATCGGTTTTAGCGGTTTTGTGATCGTTCATGACCGCCTGAATGCTGACGCCCAGGCCGCGGCTGGCATCGCCACCCTGTGCGGTAAGCTGCTGCTGTAACAGCACATAGCCGCCATAAGCATGATCTTTTTGCTGGTAAGCGCCATCTTGCCAGCTACCGTAGTTATCGCCATTCGCGGACGAATAGTAGTAGCCGATGCGATAGTTACCCGGCAGATTATCTGGCCCGAAAGTCGGTTTCCAGCCCAGTTCGACCGGCACCAGATTGCCTTCTGAGTTGTTGGTATCAAGGCGGAAACCGTCGCCGCGATCGTAGTTAGCGCGGTTCTGATTGTAGAAACCGACCTGGAAAAATACCTCAGGGGTAAAGTTAATTTTTACCCGTCCGCCCCACTGGGATACCGGCCAGTTAAACCAGCGATCGCCGCGCCAGTTACCGGCCTGACCGCTGCCGAATGCCAGGTTCTGAAACTTGCTGTCAAAGTTATCAAAGTCTTCCCCGACGGTAACCCGGCCGGCTTTAACATTGACCGTGTTATCGAACAGACCTTTGCTTAACCAGAACTGCGTCAGTCGCCAGGTCTGACCGCGGCCGTACACTTCCTGCGTGGAGGAGAGCATCCCGGTGCGGCGATCGGCAACCTGATCGGAGATGTTACGGCCATTACGATCAGTGATGGTCACCTGGAACTGCGTATCCTGCCAGTCGAGGAGCTTTTGCAGATCGAAATTGGCACCGAATGCCCACTGATCGCTGTAACGCATCGACGTATTGGTATCGGCTCCGCCGCCAAGATTCGCCGCGCTTTCCATGGTGTAGTTAACGTCGAATTTGATGCCGTCTTGTTCCAGTTGTGTCCGCGAGCCGTTCCAGTCACCGAACATATAGGGGGAATCATAGCTAAAGGCATCGGCGGCCAGCGCGGAGGCGCTCAGCATCGCAAACATCAGGCTGCCCGCGGCCAGACGAGGCATAAACTGCACTGCTTTTTGAGTATTCATGATCGTTATTCTTGTGTGAATGACAGTAATTGACCGGGCAGAGGATAGTGCTGGTGAAATGTCAGTTTTTGCAAATCCGTGCGTATATAACCTCAAAACAATAAACGATTAACGCAATTGTGACAGGTCTCTCTGAACGAATATGTTTTTAACAGAAAAGGCATTTAATGCGAGGAAGCATAAAAAAAGGGATGCCGTAGCATCCCCTTTGACTCAGGCCTTGCTGGCGCGGGAAAGCTCTTCGATTTCTTGCTTACTTAACATCAGTTCCGTGGCCTTGACCAGTTCATCGAGCTGTTGCAGTGAGGTGGCGCTGACAATCGGTGCCGTAATGCCTGGACGCGCAATCAGCCAGGCCAGAGCGACCTGCGTGGCCGAGGCATCATGTGAGGCGGCCACGTCTTCTAACGCCTCAACGATGCGCAGGCCGCGTTCATTCAGGTATTTATCTACAATCCCTTGGCCGCGCTGACTCTTGGCGGCATCCTGCGGTTTCTTGTATTTACCGCTCAGAAAGCCGCTGGCGAGGGCGTAGTAGTTGATGACGCCAAGATGATTGTCGCGGGCGACCTGCTCCAGCTCACTTTCATAGCCTTCACGGTCATAAAGGTTGTATTCCGGTTGCAGGGTTTCATAGCGCGCCAGCCCCTGCTGCTTGCTGATGTCCAGCGCCTCCTGTAACCGCGTCGCGCTGTAATTGGAGGCACCGATGGCCCGCACTTTGCCGGCTTTAATCAGCGCATCGAAGGCATTAAGCGTATCAGCCAGCGGGGTGGATTCGTCGTCACGGTGTGCCTGGTACAGATCGATCACATCCGTTTGCAGGCGGCGCAGTGAATCCTCCACAGCCTGGTGGATATAGTCAGGTTTCAGCCCCTTTTTATCCGGTGACATTTCGATACCGACTTTGGTTGCCAGGACGATCTTGTCGCGCTTACCGCTTTTTTTCAGCCACTTGCCGATAATGGTTTCTGACTCACCGCCTTGATTGCCGGGCGCCCAGCGCGAATACACGTCTGCGGTATCGATAAAGAACAGACCTTTTTCTACCAGCGCGTCGAGCAGGGAAAACGAGGTTTTCTCGTCAACCGTCCAGCCAAAGACGTTGCCGCCAAAAGTCAGAAGCGGCACGTTAATACCACTGTTGCCGAGCTGGCGGGTTTTAAGCTGCGTCATAGCATTCTCCTTGGTTAAACGAATCAGGTATGCCTTTCAGCTTAGCAAAGGAAAATCCCCGTTATTTAATTCTGGTTATCAACCTGTGCGGCAGGCTAATGCAATGCGCCCGTGAGGCAATTGATGACACCGCCTTTTTTGCCTGTTTCAGGCAGAGATGATGACGTGTATTCCTGTCACTTTTTTCTTGATGGACCTGAAGACAGGGAACGCGATGACGACCGGTTGGGTGGGCCGCATTGTTATCAGACGGGATCTCAGGCTCATGGCTTTTTTACAGTCTGAAACGCATCTTAACCTCAATGCAAACAATCCCGGCAGACGGCGAGGTGGGTTGAGGCTATAAAAAGTGAGGGCAGGACAACCGTGCCCATAATGTGATGCATTGGGCATCTGGAGGCGTCGTCGTGCTGCGTAAAACTGCTTTCATGTCGTCAAACCGACGTGGGTTTCTAAAAAACAGCGCCGCGCTCATGCTGGGTGCCGCGCTGCCGCTACCTGTTTTGGCGTCTTCTGCGCCTTTTCCCGCCTTAAAAACCGTTGCCGCCCGCCGTCATCTGTTGTTTGGCTTTGCCGTCAGGCCCGACAGTCTGCAATCCGATGCGCGCTATCGGCAGTTTGTCGCGAGTCAGGCGAGCATTATCGTCCCGGAAAACGCACTAAAATGGATTGCCGTCCATCCCGCGCGCGATCGCTACGATTTCACCGGCCCTGATGCTATCGCCGCCTTTGCCCGCGAGCAGGGGATATTGCTTCGCGGGCACACGTTCTGCTGGCATCGCGCCCTTCCTGGCTGGGTTCAGGATATTGCCGATCCGACCGAACTGGAAAAGGTACTCAGGCAGCATATTTCCACCGTTGCGGGCCGCTATCGTGGGCAGATACAAAGTTGGGACGTGGCTAACGAAATCATCAATCCCGCCGACGGACAACCCGGCGGATGGCGCAACAGTTTCTGGTATCAGCGGCTTGGCACGCGGTATATGGATATTGCCTGCGAGGCGCTGCATCAGGCCGATCCCCATGCGGTAATCTGCTACAACGATTACGGGCTTGAAAGCGACGATGCCAATGGGCAGCGAAAACGGGCGGCGGTACTGGCGATGCTGCGCGACTTACAGTCCAGACATATTCCGATTGGCGCGCTCGGCATCCAGTCTCATCTCAAAGCCGGTCCCCATCCCGCTTTTGGGCCGGGGCTGGCGGCATTTATTCGCGACGTGAAATCGCTTGGCCTGAAGGTGTACATCACCGAACTGGACGTGGATGACAGCAGCGTGCCGATGGGGAGCCGACTGATGGCGGTTGCCGGTCTGTATAAACGCTATCTTTCGCTGGTTCTGGAGGCGGGCGTTGCCGCTATTTTAACGTGGGGCGTTTGGGACACGCCGCACCGCACGGCTGCGACACCGAAGGCGGGGGACGCGCTGGCGACCGGGCCACTGCTGTTTGGTAAAGACGGCAGCATTAAAGAGGCCAGTTGGGCGGCGCTTCATGTACTGCGCGAATCACTTCAACACGGGTGACGCGCGTGCGGCTATCCACTGGCGATAGCGCAGCGGCGTCATCTCTATCATCTGATGAGAGGCTTAGCCGCAGAGCGGAACCTTGCTCTGCGGCTATGCAATCAGAAGGACTGCCAGTTTTCTGCTGACAGGTCAGCGCTAGTGCTCTCCGCTAAAGGCTTCTTCAGCGATGGCTTACGCAGCACATTCTGACCTGCGGCCGGGGTTCTGCCTGTGTTAAACACCGCTACCGACTGGCGTAACTGCGTTGCCTGATCCTCTAGCGAGGCAGCGGCACTGGCCGACTCTTCAACCAGCGCGGCGTTTTGCTGCGTGACGCCATCCATTTCAGACACCGCTTTACTCACCTGCTCAATGCCGCGCGTCTGCTCGGCTGAGGCGGAGGCAATCTCTGCCATGAGCTGCGTAACGCTGTTAACGGAATTCACAATACTGCCCATCACATCGCCTGCTTCTGAGGCGTGCGTCGAACCACTGTTTACGCGCTGCGTGGACTGGTCAATCAGCGTGCGTATTTCCTGGGCCGCACTGGCGCTGCGACCGGCCAGAGAACGCACTTCACCGGCCACCACAGCAAAACCTCGTCCCTGTTCGCCGGCACGCGCGGCTTCCACTGCGGCGTTAAGCGCCAGGATATTGGTCTGGAAGGCGATGCTGTCAATAATGCCAATAATGCTGGCGATCTGTTTTGAGCTTTCACTTATCTGTTCAATGTTGGCAATCACCTTCGCGACGATTTGCCCACCCTGCGAGGCCATTACGGAGGCATCTTTCGCCATGGTGGTTGCCTGCTGAGCATTTTCCGCGTTCAGTTTTACCGTTGAGGTGAGCTGCTCCATGCTGGCTGCGGTTTCCTCAAGGGCTGCCGCCTGTTGTTCGGTGCGCGAGGAGAGATCGGTACTGCCGGCAGAAACTTCTGCCGCGCCGGTAAAAATGGACTGCGTGGCATCATCCACAGAGCGGATGGTGACAACCAGCGCACTGCGCATCTCTTCGAGCTGGCGAAGCAGTCTGCCGGTTTCGTTTTGACTCTCACTGGCGATCTCCTGGGTCAGATCACCGGCAGAGATAGCACGCATGTAATCAGTGGCCATGCTCAGCGGTTTCAGCAGCAGGGTTCTCAGACCGGCCCAAACAGTTGCAACGGTGACAAGAGCAATGATCGCGATAATCAGCAACGTCCACAGCATATTGCTGTAGTTGCTATCGTTTTCAGCGGCGATCTGCTTCATTAACTGGTAGTTGGCACTGCGCCATGTCTGATAAGCCTTATCCAGATTATCCTGAGCTTCCTGCGCATCAAGATTCCCGTAACCCTGATAATTATTATTTTTCAGAAAGTCTACTGAGGCGAGCATTGTCTCGTGCATCTTGTTGTAAGCCGCCTCGACATTTTTTGTCACCTCAGCATGCTGACCCGGTAATGCGGGTGCGGTCTTATAAGCCTGGAAATACTCATCAGCTTTATCGGCGGACTGCTTCGCCACCTCCAGCAACTTGGCAATAGACGCCAGTGATGCGGGATCTTTCTGGTTTTTAAGAAAGCGGATCGCCACGCGACTGATCGTCACGCGCGTCTTGATCAGCGTCTGAACGCTGTCGCTGAGTTGTTGTTGTTGCAGCGTAAGTTGTTCCGTGTGCGAAAAATTGCGACCGGCCTGGCTGACAGAGGAATAGAAAAGAAAGCCCGTAATGGTCAATAGCGCACTAAAAAGAAATAACACGGCAACAATACCCGTCGTGATTTTAAGGTTTTTAAGCATTGCAGTAATCCCGGTAAAAGGTGATACAGGTATATCGGTATTAAAATGATTAGCTTAATAGTGACGCGGTAAATAATGTGATCTATGACAGTAACTAAGAAATAAAAGCGGCTTTTCTGAAGAGAGAAGCTGTTCGCGAGCCCTTGGGGGACATCGCCTCAATGATAAAAGGCAGCGCGGCTAAAATGTACCATCAGATACATTATTGTGATCTGACAATAATAAAAAGGTCCACGGGTTGCGCCCATGCGTCGTTATTGTTGCACAACAGAGGCATTTATTTTCATGCGAATATAATAACGCTTTGAAATAATAAGAATGAAAACATGATGCCCGGCGCTTTTCTCTCACTGGCGTTATTCGTGCAAGCGATGCAGAGGTTAGCGGATGTCAGACTTTATGGCGCAGTGGAGGGCGAAAAATATTCTGCAAGGCTGCCGCGCGGGCGAATGCAGTTTATGACAGGCATTAAAAAACCCGCACAAGGCGGGTTTTTTTCACAACGACTTAACTGCTCAGGCTGTTGCCATCATCGCTATCGTAAGCAGTCGTGAGGGCGTCAGTTGTTACAGTGCAACAACATTGCCAGCTGAAGGACCTTTAGGGCCGTTCTCGATTGAGAACTCCACTTTCTGGCCTTCATCTAAAGTTTTAAAATCGCTGCTCTGGATAGCAGAGAAATGTACGAATACATCTTTGCTTCCGTCCTGAGGAGAAATAAAGCCGAAGCCTTTATCAGCGTTAAACCATTTTACTAAACCAGTCATTTTAGTCGACATAAGAGGTGTCCTTTTCATTTTTGAGCCACACAAGGTGACGAAGATGGCCTGTTTTGCAGATTTTACTTATTGGGCACTTAGGAGGAGGCTCATGAAGAAGGGCATCTGGGAATGACGCTTGAACTGAGGACTGCTTTACTAAAACTGCTTTCATAAGGTCTGTGTTCCAAACCGATGTCGCTACACTATAGAGGTTGAACTTATTAAGCAAGGTTTAATTTTATTTAAGTCATAAAGGCCAGACAGCCGGTTCGAAACCCCGGACAGCTGTTTATCCCGGCGGCGGCCGGTCAGGGGTTTTTGCCTTGCGGTAAGTCGTCACAACCCTTTCTCCGTTTCCTTGCGTTTCTCCCCATCCAGATCAAGAAACAAGAATAGTTATCATTTGTATAATTTGCGTTCTGTTGTTACTGGATCGAATAAGGCTATGCAAATAAAACCACGCACGACCTATCGTATTGGGGGATACCAACATTCCATTCATCCCGCCTGGCGGCAAAAGCTGCTAACCATGGGAATGCTGCCCGGCACGTTGATTGAGGTGGTTCGCGTAGCGCCGTTGGGCGATCCGGTGCAAATCCGTACGCGCCGCGTCAACCTTGCGGTAAGGCAGCGGGATCTGGCTGCCGTGATGCTTGAAGAAATAGACTGATGAAAACCTTGACCCTTGGCCTGATTGGTAATCCCAATACGGGCAAAACCACCTTGTTTAACCAGCTTACCGGCGCGCGTCAGCGAGTAGGGAACTGGGCTGGCGTCACTGTCGAACGTAAAGAAGGGCAGTTTTTTACGGCAACGGCGGATGTGCGGCTGGTTGATCTGCCCGGCACCCGTTCGCTCACCACGCTGTCGGCGGATGGCTCTGTTGATGAGAGCATTGCCTGTCGCTACCTGTTCGACGATCGTGCCGACCTGATTGTGAATGTGGTCGACAGCTCGAACCTGGAGAGCCATCTTTTCCTGACGTTTCAACTGCTGGAGCTGGGTGTTCCCTGCATTGTGGCGCTGAATATGCAGGATATTGCGGCCAGCCGGCACATCCACATCGATGTCGCCGCGCTCTCAGCCCGGCTGGGCTGCCCGGTCGTTACGCTAACGTCCACGCGTGCCGAAGGACTCGCTCATCTCAAGGCCGCCATTGATGACTGGCACAAAGCGATAGCGCCACTGCCGGTGGTTTATCCGCCCGCTATTGAGGCAGCGATTTTACGCCTGCGCGCCATGATGCCTGATGATATCCATGTGCAAAAACAGCGCTGGCTGGCGTTACAGCTGCTGGAAGGTGATATCAACAGCCGCCAGGTTTGTCCCGCAGTCGTGCCACATTTGGCCGAGATTGCCCAGGAAGCCGGTGGTGATCCGGCAATGGTCATCGCCGACTGCCGTTATCAGGCTATCAGCGCCCTCTGTGCCACCGTCAGTAATATTCAGCAGTCAATGCCAGGCGCGCTGACCGAAAGGCTGGACAACATCGTGCTCAACCGATGGTCAGGTGTACCGGTTTTCCTGGGCGTGATGTACCTGATGTTCGTACTGTCGATTAATATCGGTGCCGCACTACAACCGATATTTGACGGCGGCTCGGTGGCGCTGTTTATCCATGGAACGCAATGGCTCGGCTATACCTTTCATTTTCCCGACTGGCTGACCGTGTTTCTGGCGCAGGGAATCGGTGCTGGCATCAATACGGTGCTGCCGATTCTGCCTCAGATAGGGCTGATGTATCTGTTCCTGTCGTTTCTGGAGGACTCCGGTTATATGGCGCGTGCGGCGTTTGTTATCGATCGCCTGATGCAGTCGCTGGGCTTACCCGGTAAATCCTTTGTTCCCTTAATCGTCGGCTTTGGCTGCAATGTCCCCTCTGTGATGGGCGCCCGCACCCTGGATACACCCCGTGAGCGCTTACTCACCGTGCTGATTGCGCCCTTTATGTCCTGCGGCGCTCGCCTGGCGATTTTCGCCGTGTTCGCGGCGACGTTCTTTGGGGCTTACAGCGCCAGCCTGGTCTTTTCCCTGTATGTACTGGGCATTGTTGTCGCCATTGTCACCGGGCTCATCCTGAAAAACACGCTGCTACGCGGCGAGGCTTCTCCGTTTATTATGGAGCTGCCCGTCTACCACCGGCCTCATCTGAAAAGCCTGCTGATCCAGACCTGGCAGCGGCTGAAAATGTTTATCATACGGGCCGGGCGGGTCATTATTCTGGTCAGCATGGTTATCGGGCTGCTGAGCAGCTTTTCGTTTAACGGCTCGACGGTGGACAATATCAACGCGTCTGCGTTGGCTTCTGCCAGCAAGATCGTGACACCTGCGCTGCGGCCAATCGGTGTCACCCCAGACAACTGGCAGGCTACCGTGGGGCTGGTCACCGGCATTATGGCAAAGGAAGTGGTGGTCGGAACCCTGAACAGTCTTTATGTCGGTGAAGATGTGCAAAGCGGTGACTTCGACCCGCAGCACTTTGATCTGCTGGGGGAACTGGGTGATGCGCTGACCGCAACCGGCGACAGCCTGAAAGCGGCATTTAGCCTCACCGCGCTGGCAAACCCCATTGAAGCCAGCAAAGGAGACAGCGAGATCAGCGCCAGCCAGATGGGCGTGATGAGTGCGAAGTTTGGCAATGGCTTTGCCGCTTACAGCTACCTCATCTTTGTGCTGCTCTATGTCCCTTGCGTGTCGGTTATGGGTGCGATTGCCCGCGAGGCAGGAAGAAACTGGATGCTCTTTTCGTTTTTCTGGGGCTTAAACGTGGCGTATTCCGTTGCCACGCTGTTTTATCAGAGCGTCAGTTTTCACCATCATCCGGGGTTGAGTTCGCTCTGTCTTATCAGCGTGGTGATGGTGAACAGCGTGGTGTTTGTTCTGCTGCGACGGTTTAGCGGGCGCGTAAAGACGATGCCTTTTACTGGCACGACAACGGCGCGGGGATGTGGCGGCTGCCACACCTGCACCGGGCAACGGCATCGACGCTAGATTCTTGATATCCGATACCGCCGGATGCCCTGAACCCGCATCGCTGGCGGTTGACCTTATTGACAGGATGACGCGAGGCGATGCGCGCGGGCAAACGCCGGGCGAATATCGCTGTGAACTAAAAACACGCTGAGCGCTTACCGGCCAGCAAAGCCAGGTGGTGTCGGCAATCAGCCTGTATTCACCACAGAGGTAAAATCCGCATTGTTCCCTGGCGTGGTTTTGGGCACACAGGGCACTGAGCCAGATGCGCGTGGCAAGAAAAATGCTTTCATCATTGTGCGGCTTATGCAGAAAAGCGTATTCCTTATATCAATATCAGGAATCGTTAACACGGAAAGATATCCATAAACTTCGACGCAATAAACTTAAACGTAAATTAAACACAATGGCTTCTTCTGGTTTATATATTTCTTTTTAGTAGACTTTGCGTGTTTTTAGGTAAAGGTATTTTGCAGCCATGAAATCCTTATTATAAGGATATTCTTATTAATGGGCCTGCACTGCGGCATTCCCGCCTTGTGATGATGATAAATACTGCCTGGCGTTCGCGTTTCAACGCTGTTTGCAGAGCCTGCTTATTGCGAAAGCGATCCGCATCTGAGTAGAGTATTTCCCCTGTTTTCTGTTTATTTTTAAAGGCAATTTTAGCGGCGATGTAAATTACAGAATACTCTTAGTTTATCGGTTAATTTATTGTTTTTATTTAATTTTTACTCGCGATAAAACAGGGTAAACATTTTGATACAAAAATTGACGATGTGCATACATACGACTGATTTAGAGTAGCGAAAAATTTGTACAAATAAAAATGTTTGGGACTAACTGGCACTCTCTTTTGTATTTCACTTTAATAAATATGTCACACCAGAGGTTATATGAATAACGATCAACAAGTCCCTTTAGTGTCATTTATTGTGCCTGTTTATAACGGTGCGGCATTTATTGAACGTTGTGTTGAGAGTATTCTTAAGCAGCCTCAGGCTGAGCGCTGCCAGGTGATTCTGGTGAATGATGGGTCCAGCGATAATTCACTTGAGCTGATGAATAAATACCAGAATTATCCTGGGGTATTGATTATCAATAAGCCCAATGGCGGTGTTTCTTCGGCGCGTAACTGCGGACTGGACGCCGCACGCGGTACATTCATTTCTTTCGTTGACGCTGACGACTTCCTGCCTCCTGCGGTTCTTGATACCTGGCTTACGCTTATGAAGGATGATGTGGTTCTGGCCGTAGGCGAATCACGTACCTTTTCTCATGACGGAAAGCCGCTTTCTGAGGTAACAGAAGCCGATTCTCAGCGCAGTATGTCTGCCGATAAGGCGATAAGTGAACTGTTGTATCACACGCCGAAGCACGGTATCTGTGACAAATTTTTCCGCCGGGAAATCGTGCAACAGCAGCAATTGCACTTTCGTGAAGATATCTTTAACTTTGAAGACCTGCTGTTTGTGATCGGCTATCTGTCCGCCGCGAACCCCGGGCAGGTGGTGTTTAGTCGCCGTGTGGTTTACCACTATGTCGAGTCCAGAAATTCCGCCACACGTTCCGAGCTTAAAGAAAAACACTTTACCTATGTACGTGCTTTTGCCGGGATAAAAATGTTGCTGCTGCGCCCACAGGAACGCTTTTACTACTTTTTATTCCTCAAAGTGACCGCTTCGCATATCTACAAGGCGTTGCACAGTGAGGCGTTCAGCGCTGCGTTTGTTAAACAGTACATCGATCTCTATCGTCAGAACTATCGTGCTTATTGCGCTGCCGGCATCATTCCAAATGCATGGAGCCTGTATTTCACCTTCTTCTTTCTGTCGCCGCGGCTGGTATCCGGGTTGCGCCACGTCGCACAGAATGTGTTGAGGGGCCGGTCGTGAAACAGAAGCTGCAAAACTCGTTGTGGATGATCATTGAGAAACTGGTTGCCGTCTTTGGGCTGATGTTCGTCACGTCCTTCGTGGCGAAATACGTGGGGCCTGTCACCTTTGGCGTCATCGCGATTTCAATGCTGATCTTTCAGTTTATCCAGTCGGTTGCCATGATGGGCTGCGATGTGATTTTGCTGAAGCGTATCGCCCAGAATCACCGCTCGGGCATCCGGCTTATGGTGCCCGCTGTCATATTAGTCTTTGCCATTTACTGTGTGCTGTCGGCGATAGGCATCATCGTGATGCGCGAGGAGATGAATGCGCAGGCCTTTATCTTTATCTGTGCTGCTGCCTTAGCCTGCCTGTTTTCAGCTATCGACCTGATTAACATTTATAACGAGGCGGTTTTAAATGCGAAGCTGAACGTGATCGCTAACCTGACCGGGCTGCTCATCAGTTTAGGCATTCGCTATGGGATTTCTTATTACCAGCTAGCCCCAGAGTTGCTGGCGATTCCCATTGTGCTGGCCACCTTTATTCCTTTCCTGATTAAGATCTGCGTGTTTGGCTGGTATCACCGACGATCTCAGGTGCGGCCGCCGCTTCCTAAGCTGAGCCATATCCGGCGTTACAGCCGCTATATTCTTCAGGCCGGACGGTCACTGGTGCTGTCGGTGATTGCGATTACCATCTATACCCGACTCAACCAGCTCAGCGTGTCATGGTTTTTAGGCCTCAAAGAGGCGGGCATTTTTTCGGTGGCGATGACGCTGTCGGTTGCCTGGGTATTTTTACCCAATGCGCTGTTGGCGTCTTTCTACCCGGCCCTGTTTGCCGAGCGCGATCCTGAGGTGGCTGTGATACGCGCCCAGAAACTGCAGTTACTGGTCATTGCCGTATCCGTAGGAGTTATCCTTGGCATCGCACTGGTGGGGCCCTGGTTTATTGAGCATTTCTACGGTGCCGCTTACACCGAAGCGATAGCCCCGATGGTGTTGTTGAGTATCGGTGCCATGTTTGGTGTGTTAAGCAGCGTGATGGATCGCTTTATCATCAAATACAACGGCTACCGTTATCTGATCAAAAAAACGTTCTGCGTATTGGCGGTTTGCCTGGTGACGACGGTGACGTTGGTGCCCATGTTCGGCATCACTGGCGGGGCAATAAGCGTGGTGGTCACGGAGTTTATGGCTTTTACCGTCCTTAATTACTTTTTCCGCGGTCAGCCAATGATGAAGATTCATAAAATTTTCATCCAGCCGGGGAAATTATGGTTTCTGATTAACCGCACCCTGTTTTCTGGCCGGTAAGTTAAGTTTTTATGAAAGGTATTATTATTTTTGAGAAATAATACCTTTCATCATATTGAAATATATTCATTGAGATTTACTTTCCCCGTCGATTATCTGTAGGCTTCAGATAAATATTATTTTTTATAATCCTGCAAACCTGCGGGAGGCGTACGTATGCCTTTATTATTTCATTCATTATTTTATCTACAGTATTTAATTAAGGATAATGACTGATCTTCGTTGCCGGAATTATACCTGTTTACAGTCAGTTTAATTTATCGCTTTTATACTGTGATCGTGGATTTATAAATAATTAAAAAGCTCATTTTCTCCGGGGTGAAAAGGAATGAAGGCGACTTTATAACGCCGATTTTCCTCTGCCTGATAATGCCATGATGTATGCTGGTTACGAGGTTTTGAAATGAATGATAAATATTTATTCAGTATAATAATACCGGTTTATAATGCCGAGAAGACGATTATGCGTACCCTGCAGAGCCTTTTCCTTCAGACATTTAAAAATTATGAAATTATTGCAGTTAATGATGGCAGTAAAGATAACTGCGCTGCGATCCTTGATGAGTTCAGACAGTACAATAATTTTAAAGTAATCACGCAGAGTAATGCAGGCGTCAGCGTCGCGCGTAATAGCGGACTGGAAGCGGCATCGGGCGACTATGTCATTTTTATTGATGCCGATGACTGGGTTGACGATGATTTTCTTGCCATATTTCATCAGCATCTTTCCTCCGGCATTCCACAACCTCTTGATTTGATGGTAGGGAACCTCAAGTGCGATCGCGTGGGCGATCTGTCGACCTACGGCTATTTTGATCAGCAGGGTATTCCCGACGTTCTGGGTGAAATCGAGTTGAGTGATAATATTGGTTATCTTCATAACAAGTGTTACAGAAGAAAAATTATCGATGACTGTGGTATTCGCTTCACGAAAGGCATTTCGATGAGTGAAGATCTCTTGTTTAATCTTAACTATTTCTACTATATCGATAACCTGTTTGTTTTTGACAGTGCCTCCTATCACTATGATGATGTAGAGAATTCGCTTTCAAAGAAACGCGTACTTTATGAAGAGCTGCTGGATCGTAAACGCTACCTTACCGACCTCTATGAAAGGCTGCTGGTGAAGTATAAAAACGGCGATATGACCCGTTTTTCTACAGGAATAACCAAACGCAAGCTGACGCTGGATATGCAAATCGTAACCGCAATGTACTACACCACGCTGAATATTAATGAGGTTCGTAATAGCATCAAGCGTATCAAAGAGAAGCGTTATCCTGAGAATGTCCTGGGGCTGTTAAACAGGAGCGAGAAAGTGAAATATCATGTGATGAACGTGAATGCGAAGGCGGCCTATCTGGTGCTGTATATGCTTTTCAGATTGCGCTTCTTCTGAGGTTTTCACAGACTGAGCCTGGCAGCGTTGACTCACATTTCCGCTTAACGTTTTGACGGGAACCACAGGTATCTGATGAGGGCAGGGATACCTGATGTCGTTTAACCCCGCAGCCTTAATCCCGAACACGTTATGTCCCCGTGCTGCCCGCTGCAGTTTCAGTCGTTGTTATGCCGGTATGCCTGAAAGTCACGCCCCACGTCGCGGCCCGCATTGCGCCAAACAGGGGCGCTTCACTCTTACGGTTAGCCCGTGCTAATTATGCTCGTTACACAAAGCGTTCTTCATGTCAGAGTAACCATAACTCACCAGCCGGGCCCCTTTTTAGCGGGTTAAACGTCAAATATTCCATACCCGGTATATAAAGGGTGACCTGCTGAGTCCTGCTCGTAATTCCCTGCTTACCGACGCTTTTTCGAAATTGTGGAAAATTTTAGAACCGCGACATCTTAGTTGCCATCCATTTAGGCTCAAACGTAAAGGTGATCTGTAGGGAAAGAACAGAAGTCGATATCATTTTGATGATCTTAACTATTTGTATTTTATGATAGTAAATTGCATTGTATCGCCGCACGTTAATTACCGTACCGCTCTTTTGTTATCGACACAAAGCTTCTACATAGTAAAAGCGCGGGACTTCTGAATTCGTAGTCACAGTTTACAGGGCGCAAATACCCGTAGCTAACGCTGTAGCCATGCCTGTTCGTGTGGTCATCACAGAATAAAAGACGGCCGACAGTGCCTGATATTTAAATGAAATTAAATATCGATTTTGCGATGAGTTCAGAAATAAAAAACCAAGAAATGGAGATTGTCTGGCTTTACTGCGATGTGTTTTATTTATTTCAATGCTTAAAATTAATTTCTAAGATGATAAGTTTATGTCAGTTTTATGTAAATAAATGTTGTTTACATATTTTTAACTCCATGTTAATAAATAGAGTCGAGTTTGGATAAACTTCATGGAGAAGCAGAATGAAAGCTATTTTAGTTGCTGTAACAATGATGTTGTTGCTTGCAGGATGTAGTTCTATGGGGGGCGAAGATAAATTTAGCCGAAGTTATGTAAGCTCACATATCATTCCTAATAAAACTACTGAGGCTGAGGTGCAGGCTCTGTATGGAACGCCAGATAATCAATTTTCTTCATCGAGTGGCGGTTATAGTTGGAGCTTCAATAAAGGTGGTAATCTGAGTACGGCATCCAGTGTCATGGGATATGTTCCAGGCGCAAGTGCGATTTCAGGCGCACTTGGAATGGCCACCTCTGCCAGTAACGCCTCCGATACGATGACAAGAGCATCCGGCAAAATGACTGGCGATACCAGCCATCATGGTTCGAATCTTGAGATTAACTTTAATAAAAACAAAGTAGTAACATCCTGGTATTTGTAATTTTTAAATGAGGTGGTGCATATATATTTGCACCACCTGATGCTTTTTATTTGCATAATCAATACATCATGGTGACTTCGTAAATATTAATTCTGTGGTGGTTATTGTTTTCAACGATATGAAAGAAGAGTGATATTCAATCCTGTTTGGCGACAGATAGTTTTTTAAATCTATATGGTTGTTTTATCTCCCCTGTCTACGTGATGTTCAGATGGCTATTTCCCGTTATATTCCTGTGATTTTTCATGTTTGTCGTCTCCGGTCTTGAGATGTCCTTGCATCGGGACATACACGAAGCCTGCTGATGGCCACGCCGGTGGAAACCCTCACCCGCTGGGTACAGGTCGCGTGGCACTGGCTGTTTGTAGACAGCGGATTCAGTCACTGGCTGGCCTCTTTCAGGGAAACGAGTCGAAAAGGAAGCGGCCTCATTCCTGCTGTAAACGGTTTTGGCGCAAACCTATTAACCTTTGGGAGAGTATCTGCAGGTAACGCTGATTTTCTTTATCCGCGTGATGATCCTGTTTCTCAGTATGCCGCTATTCGGCCTGGTGATTATCACCGGCATGGTTGAGGGGCTGGTCAGGCGCGATCTGCGTCGCTACGGGGCGGGTTACGAATCGAGTTTTGTCTGTCACCACGCCAAACGCTTTATCAAACCGGCGCAGTACGGACCCTGCATGCTGTATCAGGCCTGGCTAACAGCAGTCTGGTCAAATCTGTTTTTGCTGCTCTCTGCGCTGCTGCAGGCTTTTTTTTTATGGCTCAAAAGGGGATTTGTAAGCGTAATATGCAAACCGTGTTTACAGAATCCGGGTTTTAAACACGAGACAAGAGAACTAGTATAAAGCGAAATAATGTTGAAACACCTTAACAGGAGATTTGACTACCAGAGGCTGCAGTGGAAAACACGTTGAGATCTCACTTAATGAAGGTTTTCGACTAAGTTTTTCATAAAATAAATCAGCCTTGTCAGTTCTTATCTCCCCATTTCTACGCAAAAACTGTCCCCAAAGGGGCATGTTCCGGTACTTACCGGTAACAGGCTTCGAAGAAGCTATATATTGCGGAGGAAAAAGTCTCTGGTATGCACTTATATTGTATAACCATGAAAGCCCGCAAACATTTTCAATTTCAGGATGGGATGTCAGTACAAACCGAAACAGTTCCCGCAATTCTGTATATCTCATTTCCCGCTGGCTATAGCTCAATGGTGACTCTTTTTCACCTTCTCGATTTTCGAAATGCATCCTTGCAGTGTTTCCGGACTCATATCCGCATGAAAAACAACCCGAAATAGCTATTACATCTGGTGGCTGCACTTCGGCTCTCGACTTCCAGACTTCATAGGTATATATCGCATTACTGACTGGGGTGCTTTTTAGGCCACCAACGTATTCTAACCACTCCGGGTTATTGGTATCGAAATCCCGTCCAAATCCCAGCCGGATATAAATATTTGTATAATCCATGATTGCAGCACCCAGCGACACGTCTGTGACAGAAGTTACATAAGCAGCAAATTCAAGCTGAATTTTGAAAAAATCCCGTGTGATCAGCATTTAACTGACGACCTCATTTTCTGTCCATTAGCGATTAGATGGAGCTAAAGTTAATTATTGCATGTACATATTACAAGATTATCAAGAATTTAAACTCACTCGCCAAGGCAACAGATCCTTAACACGGTTCCAGTACTGCTCAAAATGTTGGGTATATGTTCTGACACCCAGCTCGTTCAGGAGCGAAGCATCAGAATGTCTTGCTTCTCGCAGTATTAATGTCATTCATTTATCCCAGACTTAACTTTATAGGTCATCGTATCGTTTAGGGGAAAAGCCAGCGTCCGGCTTCAGCCGACTCAATCAGCATTCTGACGGTAAGAGCGGCAGGTTCATGATGGTCGGTACGCATGAATTTAGGCAGTATGGCATTAGGCAGGAAGCGTATGCCCTCGTTAGGAAAGTATTTCCTGAACTCAAAATGGGTCATGTCGACGCCAAACTTCTCTGCGTACTCTTCAATAAAATCAGCGGCCTCTTCAGGCAGCACCATCTGATTCCCTGTACTCAGTGAGACATCATCTGCCATTTCCCAGAAGTATTTTTTAAGCAGGTTTCTGACCTGAACTGAAGTTTCCATGAGCTTAATCCTTTTCACCCGTTATCAGTCGGTAGCGATGTATGACGTTATTCGTAATGATGTAGATGTCACGGGCAGTAATAACGGCACCTACCCAAGGTACCCAGCGACCAACGTAAGCGCCAACGCTCGTCGTGTAGGCCCATCTCCCCCGTATCATGCTACCGATAGTCAGCGTCCTGCGCTTTTTCGCAAATCGTTTTCTGATTAGTTTGCGCATTGATATTGAGAGAGGGCTGGTGCCAGTCGTGGACGTCTTCGCATCCAGTTTTCCTGAGACAGGAATAAATGGCAGGCTGGCAAGCATTGAGGCCACGGCGAGAAGATCCGTGATGTTGCTGAAGGTTTTAGTGAACTCGTCAAGAATAAGCCACATCAGCAACTCTTCTTTATCCACACTCATACCATCAAAGTAATACTTCCCGCCCAGCTGTTCGGTCGTGTCCATGCGACATCAGCTCCACCTGTAAGTGCATTGTGTAGTTAATCATCGCCCAGCCGACGCGCTTTTCGCCAGAAACAATCTGCTTTTATTTTCAGAAATCCATAAAGATTTTACTGCTGCCAGGCGTGCGCGGTTGCGTCACTCTCACCCTGATCTGTTACCTGTGAGAGCCGTACATGTGCCGTTGACCTCCTTTCATTACGATGCCAAACAATGCACGTCTCATTATGTCGTTATCTCTTACAGCGATCCCCATTAATGCATTTCTGGAATTTAGTACGAATTTACCTACCCCGAACCTGCTTGTTGTTCCTGGCGATCGGGGCATTGCTCATCAGTGCTATCACCGCCCGTCTGCTCCGTGCATCCTTTCGTAGAAATCTCGACAATCACCCCAAACCTGGAAATCAAAAACCTTACCATCACCTAAATCGAGTTTACTCACCCACTGAGGCGCAGCTTTAAAAGCCCCAAAACGCAAAAACCCCCGCCGAAGCGAGGGTTTCAAATTTGTGGTGCCCGAACCCGGAATCGAACCAGGGACACGGGGATTTTCAATCCCCTGCTCTACCGACTGAGCTATTCGGGCAACGGGGCGCATTAAACCGTAAAGGCCGCAGGCCGTCAACGGCTTTGATAAAAAAACCACGTAAAACGTGACTGATTGCCTGAATTTCAGTCAAAGACGCAAAAACTCAGGCCAGCGCGCCGTTTTTGCGGCAGAGAGCGATGCTCAATACGTCTTCCGCCAGGCGTTTAGCCACGTCAACGTCCTGCACGTTACGTTTAACCAGCAGTTTGCTCAGGCAGCCTTCGAGGATCAGCTCCATCTGATCGGCAACCATACTGGGGTTATCCAGGCCAAGCGAGGTCAAGATGCTATGCGTAAATTGCCATGAGGCGCGCTTCTGCTTTTCTGCCAGTTGATGGATGGGCTGGTCGGGCTGAGGATAAAAACTGCAGGCGGCGATAAACAGGCAGCCTGGAAAGCGGCCCTTGCTGACCTGCTCGTTTAATCCTTCATAGCGTGCCATCAGCTTCTGGTCCGGGCGCAGGGCGTCATTCTGCAAAATGTCATGACGCCACTGTGCAATCTGCTGGGCGTGAAACTGCAATGCATCGTAGAGCAGCGCGTCACGATCGGGCCAGAATTGCTCAAGCTGCGTCAGGCTGAGCTGCATATCATCGGCCAGGATTTTCAGCGATGACGTGGCCGCCAGACCATTTTGCTCAAGTACGTTTAATGCATGGTCGAGTATCTGTTCACGTTGCAAATCGTTTTCCTCTGGTATTCAGGCCTGTTTTGATCAACAGACTGGGTCCTGGTTCCAGTTTTGTTTACTCACGCAATTTCTGCAAATGCGCACGAAAATCATCTGCCTTCAGGAAGCCGGTGATACGCGATCCCGGGATCTCTTTTCCTTGCGCATCAAAGAACAGAATCGTGGGTAACCCTAGCACGTTCAGGTGCTGCAACAGCGCATTATCGGTGGTTGTGTTCGCCGTGACGTTAGCCTGCAACAGTTGCACATTGTTCAGACTGTCACGAACCGCGCTGTCGCTAAAGGTGTATTTCTCAAACTCTTTACAGGCCACGCACCAGTCCGCATAGAGATCCACCATGGTGATGCGCCCCTGGGCTTGCTGCAGGGCCTGGCCTACCTGTTCAACGGTTTGAACAGACTGAAAGGGAAGGTGTGCGATGTTTTGCTGCGGCGCGCCGCTGCCGAAAGCCCAGTCCTGCAACGGGCGGGCGCTGATCAGCGCGGCGGCCAACATAATAATTTGTACCACGCGCCATTTACCGCCGCTGGCGCGTAAGCTGGCACTGAATGCCCACGCAAAGAACGCCACGCCCAGCAGGCTCCACAAACGCACGCCCCACAGATCGCCGAGTATCCGCTCCAGCAGGAAGATCGGCAGCGCGAGAATGACAAAGCCAAACCCTTCTTTGATGGTCTGCATCCATGGGCCGCTTTTGGGGAGGAAGCGATTACCAAACAGCGTCACGGCGATCAGCGGTAATCCCATACCGACAGCATACAGCCACAGGGTGCCAGCACCGGCCAGTAGATTACCGCTCTGGGCGATATACAGCAGAATGGCGCTGAGTGGCGCGGTGGTGCAGGGCGAACAGATTAAGCCTGCCAGCGCGCCCATCAGGAAAACGCCCGGCAGTGAGCCGCCCTGCTGACGGTTGCTCCACAGTGTCAGTCGGGTTTGTACGCTGGCGGGGAGCTGAAGCGAGAAAAGGCCAAACATCGACAGGGCTAACAGAATAAACAGCACCGATAAGCTGATAAGCACATAAGGATGCTGTAAGGCCGCCTGAAAACGCAGGCCAGCCGCCGCCACGATCACACCCAGCACGGTATAAGTGAGCGCCATCCCCTGCACATAGACCATGGCCAGTGCAAACAGCCTGCCCAGCGAATAGTGACGCTTACCGCCAAGGATGATGCCAGAGATCAGTGGATACATCGGCAATACGCACGGCGTAAAGGCAACGCCGATACCAATCAGCAGCGCCCACAGGGGTGAAAAGGGCAAAGGACTACTGGCGCTTACAGACTTAACGGCTGGCGCACTGGCGGTGGCAGCTACGGGCGAAAGGGGAATGCTGCGGGTTTCGGGTGGATAACAGAAGCCTGCGGCGGCACAGCCTTGATAAGTCACGCTGAGGGTCGCCCCTTGCGCCGCCTGCTGCAGCATGACGGGCACGCTCAGATCCTGGGGATAAATCTCGCTTTTGCCAAAAAATTCGTCTTCATGCGGCTGGCCCGCGGGCAGGGCTAAGGGCGCAATGCGGGCATCATGGGGGACGACCTTGATTTGCTGGCGATAAAGGTAATAGCCCTCTTTGACTTTCCAGTGCAGATTAAGCTGCGAGTCGTGCTGATCGAAATCAAAGGCAAAAGCCTGATCAACGGGCAGAAAGCGGCTGGTGGTTTTTGGGGCAAACAGGTCAGCCTGCGCCTGCAGGCAGATAAACAGCGCCAGGACCAGGGTGATTAAGCGAGAGATGCGTGCAGCCATGACAAGTATTCACTGTCTCCATGTTGAACCGGCAGTACCAGCAGCTCTGGTACATCGTAAGGATGCGCGTGCTTAAGCAGGTCGATCAGGGCCTGCTGATGCGCAGTGTCGCATTTGAGTAACATCTGAACTTCGCTGGTCTGCTCCAGTTGGCCCTGCCAGATGTAACAGGAGGTCGCTCCGGGTAAGAGGGTGACACAGGCGGCTAACCTGGCCTGAAGCGCCAGGGTTGCCAACTGTTGCGCACAGGCCTGATCCGGGGCAGTACAGAGGATGACTACGGCGTTCATCATGAGGAATCTCCTGGAAATAACGCCGATAGTAGCACGTTCACCGCGCCGCTGTGATTACAGCAATAGCCCACCAAAGATAAAGCCACACATGACGGACAAAGTGATAGCCAGCACGCCCGGAATAATAAAGGCATGATTGAACACAAACTTACCGATTCGGGTCGAACCGGTATCATCCATCTCGACAGCGGCTAACAGCGTGGGATAGGTGGGTAAGACAAACAGCGCAGAAACGGCGGCAAAAGAGGCGATAGCCGTCAGCGGTGTCACGCCAAGCGCTAACGCGGCGGGCAGCAGGGCTTTTGCGGTGGCCGCCTGCGAATAGAGCAGCATGGAAGAGAAGAACAGCACCAGCGCCAGCATCCATGGGTAGGTTTTTAGCGTGTCGCCCGCCAGCATTTGAATATCTGTCAGATGGGCTTTCACAAAGGTATCGCCAAGCCAGGCTACGCCCATCACACAGATACAGGCACTCATGCCGGACTTGAAGGTGCTGGCGCTGAGGATAGCACCGGTATCAATTTTGCAGGTCAGACTGATCAGCGTAGCAATGGTGAGCATAAACACGACGATCGCCTCATTGCGCGGCAGCGGCGGGTTAGCGATCAGGTGGACGCTTTCGCTGGTGACGGTGGCGTAAATCACCACGGCGGCAATACCGACCAGAAAGAGCAGGACCGATTTTTTGGCCCCGGGCTTCGCCTGGTAAACCGTGGCACCGCGCAGCGTCACTTCGCCTTTAGCCAGTCGCGCCTGATAGACCTCATCATCTTTCAGCTCTTTACCCAGGAAGTTGGTCACCAGGGCGGCAAGAAACAGCCCAACCATGGTGGCCGGAATGGCAATCGCCAGCAGCATGATATAGCTCACCCCACGCGGTTCCAGCAGCGTGGCAAAGAACACCACTGCAGCGGAAATGGGGGAGGCGGTAATCGCGACCTGAGAGGCGACAACCGCAATTGATAAAGGCCGGGAAGGGCGGACGCCTTGTTCCTTCGCCACTTCGGCAATGACGGGTAAGGTGGAGAATGCAGTGTGACCGGTGCCAGCCAGCAGCGTCATCATATAGGTCACCAGTGGCGCAAGAAAAGTGACATAACGGGGATGACGGCGCAGTAACCGCTCGGCAAGGCTGACCAGATAATCCATCCCGCCCGCCACCTGCATGGCTGCAATCGCGGCGATGACGGCCATGATAATTTCGATTACATCAAAGGGGATAACCCCCGGCTTCATACCAAAACCCAGCGTCAGGATCAGCACGCCCATGCCGCCGGCAAACCCAATGCCGATACCGCCAAGGCGCGCGCCCAGCCAAATCGCCAGCAAGACGATAAACAGCTCAACCAAGAACATGTGCCACTCCCGAAATTGTGATGAGTCGACGAGCAAACTCATCCTTTTAACAAACAAAAAGGCACATCGTTTTGATTACGATGTGCCTTTTACATCAGTAAGTGCAATTAAGCCTTATTGTTCGTTTTCATCGGTATAACGTTTGGCTTTGTAAACCGGATACATCAGGTTCTGCACGGAGAAAATATCGTCCAGCTCGCTTTCGGTAAGCAAGCCGCGCTCCAGAACCACCTCGCGCACGCTTTTACCGGTTTCGGCGCAAATTTTGCCGACGATGTCGCCATTATGGTGACCAATGTACGGGTTCAGGTAGGTGACAATACCAATGGAGTTAAACACGTAAGCTTCACAGACCGCTTTGTTGGCCGTGATGCCGTTGATGCATTTTTCCAGCAGGTTGTAACAGGCGTTGGTCAGGATGCTGACCGATTCAAACAGCGCCTGGCCAATCACCGGCTCCATCACGTTAAGCTGCAGCTGGCCGGCTTCGGAGGCCATCGTGACCGTGGTATCGTTGCCGATCACTTTAAAGCACACCTGGTTCACCACCTCAGGCACGACCGGATTCACTTTGGCAGGCATGATAGAGGAACCGGCCTGCAGCTCCGGGAGGTTGATTTCATTGAGTCCGGCGCGCGGGCCAGAAGAGAGCAGGCGCAGGTCATTACAGATTTTAGAGAGTTTTACCGCCAGGCGCTTCAGGGACGAGTGCACCATAACGTAGGCACCGCAGTCGGAGGTGGCCTCTATCAGATCTTCCGCTGGCACCACCGCCAGGTTACTGACCTCGGCCAGTTTCTGCACGGCTAACTGTTGGTAGCCATCCGGCGTATTCAGGCGTGTACCGATGGCGGTCGCCCCCAGGTTAACCTCCAGAAGCAGTTCGCCGGTA
Organism: Pantoea allii; assembly: GCF_002307475.1. Taxonomy (GTDB): domain Bacteria; phylum Pseudomonadota; class Gammaproteobacteria; order Enterobacterales; family Enterobacteriaceae; genus Pantoea; species Pantoea allii. The sequence goes on from NZ_NTMH01000030.1 coordinate 114,340, forward strand.
CGCAAAATGCTCTTGGTCTCTTCATTGAGCAGCACGCTAAATGCGTGGAATTCCTGGCCGAGCGTCATAGGAACGGCATCCTGTAACTGCGTTCGGCCCATTTTTAAGATGGTCTGGAATTCGTCAGCTTTACGCTGGAAGCCCTCGGCTAACTGACTGATGCCGTCGAGCAGTTTCAACAGGGAGCTGTAAACCGCGATGCGAAAGCCGGTCGGGTAAGCATCATTGGTAGACTGACATTTATTAACGTGATCGTTTGGATTCAGGTACTGGTATTCGCCTTTCTGATGCCCCATCAGCTCCAGGCCAATATTCGCCAGCACCTCATTGGTATTCATATTCACCGAGGTGCCCGCACCGCCCTGATACACATCGACCGGAAACTGGTCCATGCAGCGACCTTTGTCCAGCACTTCATCGCAGGCCTGAATAATGATGTTGGCGATATCCCGCGGCAGGGTTTGTAGCTCTTTGTTAGCCATTGCCGCTGCTTTTTTCACCATCACCATGCCGCGAACAAACTCAGGAATATCGCTGATTTTGCTGTTGCTGATGTAAAAGTTCTCAATCGCACGCAAAGTATGAACGCCATAATAAGCATCCGCCGGAACTTCGCGCATGCCTAACAGGTCTTCTTCGATACGAATGTTGTTCGCCATGATAACCTTCTTGTTGTCACTGCTAACCATCGCAGATGATGTGTTTGTTTTGTGGGGAAGCGCCAGAACCGCTATTTTATCCGTATTCAGGCGGGTGAGCACGATCCTATTCTGACCCAGCCCAAAAGCGCGAACAGAGATCACCTTACTGGCATCGTTACGTTAACAATATGTGAAATCGCTCACAAATTTAACCCTGAAGCAAAAATTTGCCTGATGTGGTTGAAATGGGCGGCCTTAATGACCATCTCTGTATCTTGTCATCATGAATTTACACGCTGCCGGGCGATCAACCGGGCAGCCTGACTCACAGGAGAATCCGGTGCGCTGGTTACCGTTAGTGATCTTTTTCGTACTGGCCTGGATTGAGATCTCGCTTTTCATTCAGGTTGCACACGTCCTCGGCGTGCTGCTCACTATGCTGCTGGTGGTTTTCACCTCATGCATTGGCGTGTCTTTGGTTAAAAACCAGGGCATGAAAAACTTTATGCTGATGCAGGAGAAGCTGGCGCGTAACGAAAGCCCGGCGCAGGAAATGGTGAAAAGCGTTTCGCTGATCATTGCCGGTTTCCTGCTGCTGCTGCCAGGTTTCTTTACCGACCTGCTGGGCTTGCTGCTGTTACTGCCGCCGGTGCAGAAACACCTGACGTTAAAATTGATGCCGCATCTGCGCGTCTGGCGTGGACCCGGTGCAGGCCCTGACAGTGGTTACACGATGGACGGCGAGTTCGAACGCAAAGACAGCGATCGTCTTGAACATCATGACGATCCTAAAGATCGTTAATCTCTGCCTCTCAGGCGCGACCTCAGGTCGCGCTTTTTGTTTGTCTTTTAGCCAGTTCGCCTGGTTTGTCTAAAAAGTCGCCAGTTGTGCCATCAGACTAAAAAAATTTGTGGGTTGCCCCCTTGAAAGTGTCAGGTCGCGGCCCTATCTCTCTGGTCACGAGGCCGGAAGCCACACAGCCCGGTATTCAACCCAAAAATGAATGATTGGACTTCTCAAAGGAGAGCTATCAAATGAAAATTCGTCCATTACACGATCGTGTCATCGTGAAGCGTAAAGAAGTTGAAGCTAAGTCAGCGGGTGGCATTGTGCTGACCGGTTCTGCAGCAGGCAAATCCACTCGTGGTGAAGTTCTGGCTGTGGGCAAAGGCCGTATCCTTGAAAGTGGCGAAGTGAAGCCGCTGGACGTACAAGTTGGTGACGTAGTGATCTTCAGCGAAGGCTACGGTGCCAAAACTGAAAAAATCGACAACGAAGAAGTCCTGATCATCTCTGAAAGCGACATTCTGGCGATTGTTGAAGCGTAAGTTTTACGCGTAATTCACTGAACGAAACGAATTTAAGGGAAATTTGAAATGGCAGCTAAAGACGTAAAATTCGGTAATGACGCACGCGTAAAAATGTTGCGTGGCGTGAACGTACTGGCAGATGCAGTAAAAGTTACCCTGGGCCCGAAAGGCCGTAACGTGGTTCTGGATAAATCTTTTGGTGCACCGACCATCACTAAAGATGGTGTCTCTGTTGCGCGTGAAATCGAGCTGGAAGACAAGTTCGAAAACATGGGCGCACAGATGGTGAAAGAAGTGGCCTCTAAAGCGAACGACGCTGCGGGCGACGGTACCACCACTGCAACCGTTCTGGCGCAGTCCATCATCACCGAAGGCCTGAAAGCCGTTGCGGCGGGCATGAACCCGATGGATCTGAAGCGCGGTATCGACCAGGCGGTTATCGCTGCGGTTGAAGAACTGAAAAAACTGTCTGTGCCTTGCTCAGACTCTAAAGCCATTGCTCAGGTTGGTACCATCTCTGCGAACTCCGATGAAACCGTGGGTACACTGATTGCTCAGGCAATGGAAAAAGTGGGCAAAGAAGGCGTTATCACCGTTGAAGAAGGCACCGGTCTGCAGGACGAGCTGGACGTGGTTGAAGGTATGCAGTTCGATCGCGGCTACCTGTCTCCTTACTTCATCAACAAGCCAGAGACGGGCGCAATTGAGCTGGAATCACCGTTCATCCTGCTGGCTGACAAGAAAATTTCTAACATCCGTGAAATGCTGCCAGTGCTGGAAGCCGTTGCGAAAGCCGGCAAACCTCTGCTGATCATCGCGGAAGACGTCGAAGGCGAAGCGCTGGCGACCCTGGTGGTTAACACCATGCGCGGTATCGTGAAAGTGGCTGCGGTTAAAGCGCCTGGCTTCGGCGACCGTCGTAAAGCCATGCTGCAGGATATCGCTATCCTGACCGGTGGTACCGTTATCTCTGAAGAGATCGGTATGGAACTGGAGAAAGCAGCCCTGGAAGATCTGGGTCAGGCGAAGCGTGTGGTGATCAACAAAGACACCACCACCATCATTGATGGCGTAGGTGAAGAGGCTACTATTCAGGGCCGCGTAACCCAGATTCGTCAGCAGATCGAAGAAGCCACGTCTGACTACGACAAAGAAAAACTGCAGGAGCGCGTCGCGAAACTGGCAGGCGGTGTTGCCGTACTGAAAGTGGGCGCAGCAACTGAAGTTGAAATGAAAGAGAAAAAAGCCCGCGTTGAAGATGCCCTGCACGCAACCCGTGCTGCGGTAGAAGAAGGCGTGGTTGCGGGTGGTGGCGTGGCGCTGGTTCGCGTTGCAGCACTGCTGACCGAGCTGCGTGGTCAGAACGAAGACCAGAACGTGGGTATCAAAGTTGCGCTGCGCGCAATGGAGTCACCACTGCGTCAAATCGTATCTAACGCCGGCGAAGAGCCTTCTGTTGTAGCAAACAACGTGAAAGCAGGCGACGGTAACTACGGTTATAACGCGCAGACTGAAGAATACGGCAACATGATCGACTTCGGTATTCTGGACCCAACCAAAGTGACTCGCTCTGCTCTGCAGTACGCGGCGTCGGTTGCTGGCCTGATGATCACCACCGAATGTATGGTCACTGACCTGCCGAAAGGCGATGCACCAGACTTAGGTGCAGGCGCTGGCGGTATGGGTGGCATGGGCGGTATGGGCGGCATGATGTAATTGCCCTGACGCTTGCGTCATAAGAACCCCCGATCGGAAACGGTCGGGGGTTTTTCTTTTGCTGAGGAAAAGGTATAAGTAGTGGCGCAACGGTGACGTTGGCACGGATTAGGGCAATGAATGTTCAGAAAAAATGCGTGTTTTTCTGCTACGCTGCCATCCGACACTGATGATAATAAATGGGGATTATAATGCGTATTAACCTCTTGCTCGGTCTTACGGCTGGTGCGTTATTGCTTACAGGCTGCAGCAGCTCTACCGACCTGACTTCTGCTGGTCAGCGCGTCACCTTTACCGACCAGCAACCTGGCAAACAATGTCAGCTTCTGGGTAGCCTGACCGGCTCGCAAAGTAACTGGTTAAGCGGAGCCGGTGGTGAAACCAGCGCACTGCGTGGTGCAGCTAACGACCTGCGTAACCGTGCAGCAGAGATGGGCGGCAATGTCATTTATGGTGCGACCAGCCCGACACAAAATCTGCTGTCAGCCTTTGCACCACTCGACAGCAAAATGACTGGCCAGGTTTATAAGTGCCCTAACTGATTGTCCGCTGAATAAGCAGAGTTTTTTGAGACGACCGGCCTGCGAGCCGGTCGTTTTTTTATGGCTGATGTGTGGTCGCCGTATTCACGACCTGTGATGTGCCAGCGGATGCCGGACGCGTGGTCTGTCCGGGCGGCCATGAGCATGCATGATTGACCGCCCAGGCGACTGCGTTTTTATTCCTGACGAAGCTGTAAATCCAGCGGCGTTTTGCTCGGCTCGCCGCCGATTTCTCGTGCCAGCTTAGGCACCAGATAACCGGAGACTAAGGGCAACAGGCCGCGCATCAGCGCGCGGGCTTCCTCATCGGAAACATAGAAATGCGCCGCGCCCTGCACCTTGTCCAGCACATGCAGGTAGTAGGGCAGAATGCCGGCATTGAACAGCGCATTGCTCAGCGCCGCCAGGGTTTGCGCCTCATCATTCACGCCGCGCAGCAGCACGCTCTGATTAAGCAGCGTAACGCCAGCACGTTTCAGGCGCAGCATGGCATCGCAGAGTGCCTCATCAATCTCACGGGCGTGGTTGATATGGGTTACCATCAATACCTGAAGCCGCGTCTCAGCCAGCATCTGACACAGCGTTGCCGTGATGCGATCCGGAATCACCACCGGCAGTCGGCTGTGAATACGTAGCCGTTTCAGATGCGGGATAGCGGCCAGCGCGTCAATGAGCCAGGCCAGCTCATGATCTTTTGCCATTAAGGGATCGCCGCCGGAAAAGATAATCTCATCCAGTTCCGGATGAGCGGCAATATAATCCAGCGCGGCCTGCCAGTTACGCTTGTTGCCCTGATTATCCTGGTAAGGAAAATGACGGCGAAAGCAGTAACGGCAGTTCACGGCGCAGCCGCCTTTGACCAACAGCAAGGCACGATTGTTATATTTGTGCAGTAATCCCGGCACCACGCTATTTTGTTCATCGAGTGGATCGGTGCTATAACCTGGCGCGTCGATAAACTCCTGACGGCTGGTCAGTACCTGTAGCAGGAGCGGGTCCCGTGCATCGCCTTTTTTCATCCGTTGGATAAAGGCGCGCGGCACGCGCAGCGCAAAAAGTCGGCGTGCGTCACTGCCAGCAGCCAGATCCGGATGATGGTCGAGCGCTAAAAGTTGCAGTAATTCATGAGGATCAGTGACAACATCAGCAAGTTGCTGCAACCAATCTTCTCTGGAAGGGGAATTTAGGGTTACAATGTGTGCCATTTTTTTGGCTATTACCAGTTAATATCTACAGAGGGCCTTTATGGCGACTTATCTTAGCAACGATTTCCGTCCCGGTCTTAAAATCATGTTCGAAGGCGAACCTTATGCCATCGAATCAAGCGAGTTCGTTAAGCCGGGTAAAGGTCAGGCGTTTGCACGTGTAAAAATGCGTCGTCTGCTGACCGGTTCACGCGTTGAAAAAACCTTCAAATCAACGGATTCTGCCGAAGGCGCAGACGTGAAGGATATGACGCTGCAGTATTCTTACAACGACGGTGATTTCTACTACTTCATGCACCCTGAAAGCTTTGAGCAGTATCAGGTTGAAGCAAAAGTGCTGGACGAAGTACAGAAGTGGTTGCAGGACAACGCGGAGTGTATCGTAACCTTATGGAACGATAAACCGATTGCGGTTCAGCCACCAAACTTTGTTGAGGCAGAAGTCATTGAAACCGACCCAGGCCTGAAAGGTGATACCGCAGGTACAGGCGGCAAGCCAGCGACACTGTCAACGGGTGCGGTCATTAAAGTGCCATTGTTCGTGCAGATTGGTGAGGTGGTGAAAGTTGACACCCGCTCTGGCGAATACGTGTCACGCGTAAAATAAACATGAAAGGCGCATTTCTCTGATGCGCCTTTTTCTTGAGTGAGTTCACCATGAAAAAACGGGCAAAACTTATCGCGTTGGCGTTGCTTGTCACTTCTGGACTAAGCGCCTGTAACACCTTCCACGGTTTTGGCGAAGATGTTTCTCACTTGGGCGGCGCTATCTCTCGCGCGGCTAAATAACTTATCCACGTTTCCTTTTTCCGCAGCTCAGGCTCGCGGCGTTGCGTAATCAGTCTATGCTTTAAAAGCTGTACTTATAATGCAATCAAAAAGGATATGGATATGTTAAAGAAAAGTATTGTTGCGATTTTCTCTGTGATGATGTTCTCTGCACTGCTTTCTGGCTGCAACACCACGCGCGGCGTTGGCGAAGACGTTGAAGCGGGCGGCCACGCGATTCAGCGCAGTGCGCAGTAAATGAAAAAACCGGTACGAACCTTTTCGTACCGGCTTTCTTTTATCCCTGCTTAACCCAAATCAGCTCATCAACCGGGAAACCGGCCTGGCGTGCCTGCTGCACCAGCTTTTGTTTCACGCCGTCATCCAACTGCGGCGTCCGTGACAGAATCCACAGATAGTGGCGGTTAGGGCCGCATACCAGCGCATATCGGTAGTCGGAATCCAGCGCTATCACGTTGTAGCCACCGTAAAATGGACCAAAGAACGAGACCTTCAGCGCCGCACGCTGCTTGTCGCCAGTAAAGTAAGCTTTGCCTACGCTTTCCTGCCAACGCTGTTTTTTGACGTTATAGCCGCGATTAACAACTTTCAGACCGCCATCCTCACGCGGGCTGTAATTTGCTGTGACCTGTTCCAGGCCGCGTTCAAAGCCATGATCCAGCCGGGCGATCTCGTACCACTGACCGAGGTAACGCTGGCTGTCGAAGTTTTCAATGACGGTAACGTTTTTCGGCGGGGTAGTTGAGCAGGCAACAGACAGAAATGCACTTACGCTGGCGACCAATGTTTTCCATGGAGACATAAAAAGATTCCTTTGTGATTTAGCCTGTTAATTATAGAACCCCTGCCGTTTCCTGGACAGGTTTGCGCCACGATTGTTTGCCACCCACATTGCGAGTAGACTTCCCTCCCTTATTTGTATCTGGAGTCATCACCATGAGTGAAACGGCAAGCTGGCAACCTGGCGCTTCCATTGCCAATTTAATTAAACGCGCAGCCATCATTGCTGAAGTACGTCGTTTCTTCGCCGATCGTGGCGTACTGGAAGTCGACACGCCAGCGATGAGTCAGGCCACAATCACTGACATCCATCTGGTGCCCTTTCAGACGCGCTTTGTCGGGCCTGGCATGTCCGAAGGCCGCGACCTCTGGCTGATGACCAGCCCGGAATACCACATGAAACGCCTGCTGGCTGCCGGAAGTGGCCCCATCTATCAAATGGGCCGCAGTTTCCGCAATGAAGAGGCCGGCCGGTATCACAACCCTGAGTTCACCATGCTGGAGTGGTATCGCCCCCACTATGATATGTACCGGTTGATGAATGAAGTTGATGATCTGCTGCAGCAGGTGCTGGAGTGTGACAGCGCAGAGTCGCTCTCTTATCAGCAGGCCTTTATTCGCCACCTTGAGCTGGACCCGCTTTCCGCTGACAAAGCGCAGCTGCGCGACGCGGCGGAAAAACTGGGTGAGGGCGAGCTGGCAAGCCGGGAAGACGATCGCGATACCTTGCTGATGCTGCTGTTTATGCTGGGCGTGGAGCCCAAAATTGGCCAGGACAAGCCGTGCTTTATCTATCACTTTCCGGCCAGCCAGGCGGCATTAGCGGAGATCAGCACCGAAGATCATCGGGTGGCTGAACGCTTTGAGGTTTACTACAAAGGTATTGAGCTGGCGAATGGTTTCCGTGAACTCACCGACAGCCGTGAACAGCGTCAGCGCTTTGAACAGGATAACCGTCGGCGCGCGGCGCGCGGTCTGCCGCAACATCCCATTGATACCTACCTGCTGGCCGCGCTGGAACACGGTATGCCGGCCAGTTCTGGCGTCGCTCTGGGTGTGGATCGTTTGATCATGCTGGCACTGAACGCAGAATCGCTGTCTGAGGTGATCGCGTTTCCGGTGGACCGCTGCTAAGTCTTACCGCTCCAGCCCTGAAAACCGGCGCAGCTGAAAAGCCGCGCCGCGCAGGCAGAACACCAGGAGGGCCTGGATTGCCCTTCACCGTATTGCGCCGGGCACCGGCTTACCTGACCTACTGACTGTTATCGGGAAACTCCAGAATCGTTACCGGTAGCGTCAGCTTCTTGTCATTGCGCAGCACCTGGACATCAACTACCGATCCGGGGCGAATTTCAGCAACCTGGTCCATGGTTTCCTGTGCCGATATAGCCGGTTTACCGTCTACGCTCAGCAGCACATCGTTTGCCTGAATACCGGCTTTCTCAGCAGGCCCGCCGGGGGTAACCACGCTGACGATAATGCCCTGAACCCGATCAAGACTGTTGCCCTGACCGTGTAACGGCGGCACCTCTCGGGCGGTGATCCCGATATAGCCGCGTATCACCCGACCATCACGGATCAGCTTATCCATGATTTTGGACGCCAGCGGCGTGGGAATAGCAAAACCGATCCCCTCTGGCGTTTCGCCATCGCTGCTTTTATCGAACGTCAGGGTGTTAATGCCCATAAGTTCGCCCAGGGAGTTGATCAGCGCACCGCCTGAATTCCCCTGATTGATGGAGGCATCGGTTTGCAGGAAGTTCTGGCGGCCTGAAGAGCTAAGCCCAACACGGCCTGTCGCACTGATAATGCCTTGGGTAACCGTTTGTCCCAGGTTGTAGGGGTTGCCGATAGCCATCACCACATCGCCAATATGCGCGACGCGTTTGGGATTAATGGGGATAACCGGCAGATTAGAGGCGGTAATTTTCAACACGGCCAAATCGGTCATGGCATCTGAACCGACCAGAGTGGCTTCAAAAAAGCGGCCATCCTGCAGGGCGACGATTATCTGATCGGCATTGTTGATGACGTGCTTGTTGGTCAGGATGTAGCCCTTGGTATTCATAATCACGCCCGAACCCAGCGTGGTGATACCGCGGTTGTTGTTCCCATGTGCGCTGCGGTTGTAAACGTTCACAACGGCAGGCACGGCACGCCTCACCCCTTGATTGAAGCCAAAGGGCGTTTCGTCGTTACTGTCATTTTGACTATACAGGGCAGCACTGCCCAAACGCAGTGCGGGCAGCGCCACGAGCAAGATGCCCGCAACAATCAGTCCCAACACCACTGAACGCAAGAGTTTAAGAAACATGGTGTTAAATCACGTCAGGGGAGAACGCTGGGGAGAATAACATGAGAGCGGCGGACACACACGCGCTTGTGTCCGCCGTAATGCGTGGTTTATCTCAATAACAGATAGATACTTTCTTCACCGCGTACCACATTCAGTGCCATCACCGGTGGTTTGGCTTCCAGCACCTTGCGCATTTCGGCAATGTTCTGAACCCGCGTGCGGTTGACACCAATGATAACGTCATCTTTTTGCAGACCAACCTGCTCGGCAGGCGTCCCTTTTTCGATGGCATCAATTTTCACGCCTTTATCGCCGGTCTTGGTCTGACCGTCGCTCAGCGTTGCGCCTTGCAGTGCCGGAGAAAGCAGCTGTGCGCTGGCTGTCGTCTGGGCACTTTGCTCAAGGGTGACATCGACGCTCACCGGTTTCCCTTCACGCAACAGGCCAAGCTTAACTTTCTCGCCCGGTGCCGTTGTGCCGATTTTCACCCGTAGTTCTGCGAAGCTGGTGATCGGTTTGTCGTTGACCGAAACGATGATATCGCCTGACTTGATACCGGCTTTTTGGGCGGCAGACTGCGGCAGCACTTCAGAGACGAATGCGCCACGCTGAGCGTCCACGTTAAACGCCTTGGCGATATCTGCGGTCATCTCAGTGCCTTTAATCCCCAACTGACCCCGTTTCACTTCGCCGTACTTAATCAGCTGCTGTGCCAGGTTCATTGCCATATCGCTGGGAATAGCAAAGCCAATGCCGATATTGCCGCCGCTGGAGGCCAGAATGGCGGTATTAATGCCGATCAGCTCGCCGTTCAGGTTAACCAGTGCGCCACCCGAGTTACCCCGGTTGATGGCGGCGTCGGTCTGAATAAAGTTTTCCAGCCCTTCGAGATTCAGGCCACTGCGGCCCAGCGCTGAGATAATCCCTGAGGTTGCCGTCTGACCCAGGCCAAAGGGATTACCAATGGCAACGGCAAAGTCGCCGACTTTGAGTTGATCAGAATCGGCCACTTTTATCTGTGTCAGGTTTTTCGCGCCCTGAATCTGAATCAGGGCAATATCGGTCTGCTCATCGTGACCAATGAGTTTGGCATCATATTCACTGCCGTCGCCGAGCTGAACGTTGATTTTGTCAGCACCATTGACCACGTGATTGTTGGTCAGAACGTAGCCCTTGGCGGCATCGATGATGACACCGGAACCCAGTCCCTCAAAGGGTTGAGGCTGGCCTGGTCCGCCGCCAGGCAACTGGCCGAAGAAGCGTTTCAGCGGCTCGGGGATATCCTGAGCCTGGGCCTGGGAATCAGACTGCGTGCCTTCAACATGCACACTGACCACCGCAGGTAACACTTTTTCCAGCATTGGGGCCAGGCTCGGCAGGGGCTGGCTCTGAATCTGTGCGGGCAGCGTCGCCATCGCGCCGGGCGCAGCGGCAAGACTCATTCCAATACTCAAGGCTAATGCGCTTAACAGTCGTGCTTGTTTTTTCATTGCTACAACGCTCTCGCTGCAAAAAGTGGGGGGAATAAATCAATGAGACAGCCGTTTGTGGCCGGGGTTCGCAAAAACAGCGGGCACAGCGTGGCTGTGCCCGATAAGCTTAGTCGCGGACGGCGCGTTCACCACGCAGTAAACCGGAGGCGCCTTCAGAATAATCACGCGGCATCTGCACCGGTGCCTGATCGTTATCGGCTTCTGCTTCGGTCAGTTGCCATGCAAAGGGATTTTTATCCCCAGGCATATTGGGCAGCAGATCGTTGGAACCTTTCGCCATATGCTGATAGAGCTGACGATAATCGCGCGCCATGTTATCCAGCAGCTCTGCGCTTTGCGCAAAGTGATTGGTCAGCTCCTGGCGATAATCTGCCAGCTCGGCCTTGGTCTTATCCAGTTCATACTGCATGCTGCGCTGCTCACGCAGCTTCCGGTTGCCAAAACGCATTGCCACTGCGCCGACAATAATACCTACCACTAAACCAATTAGCCCGTATTCCCAGGTCATAATGACTCCCGTGTTATTTCCGTTGTTCCGTAGGGCGTTGCACCACTTAATATTAATCACTATACCCGTTAATCTTATGGATGTGGAACTCTGGAGCGCCATGCCTTAGTGTAGAGCGGCCTTTTTTTCGACAAACGACGTTTGAATAAGACAAAATTCAGGGACACTGAGAGAACCATGCAAACCTCATCTCCGCTTGCCCGCTACGAGCAGGCGCTATCACAGGGCGATTTCAAGCCCGACGATGTACAACGTGAAGCGATTACCCGCTTAGATGCTATCCAGCAAGGGCTGATCGCACGTCAGCATAACACCGAACCCGCCTCATCAGGGTTGTTAGGTCGTCTGTCGAAGCTGGTACGAAAAGAGACGTCACACGCCAAAGCGCCCGTTCGTGGCTTGTATATGTGGGGCGGCGTTGGCCGCGGGAAAACCTGGGTAATGGATCTGTTTTTTCAGTCTATTCCTGGCGACCGCAAACTGCGTTTGCACTTCCACCGCTTTATGCTGCGTGTGCATGAAGAACTAACAGAACTGCAGGGGCACAGCGATCCGCTACTCATCATCGCCGACCGCTTCAAGGCTGAAACCGATATTCTCTGTTTTGACGAGTTTTTTGTTTCTGACATCACTGACGCCATGCTGCTGGGTACGCTGATGGAAGCGCTGTTTGCGCGCGGCATCAGTCTGGTCGCAACCTCGAATATCCCGCCTGATAACCTGTATAAAAACGGTTTACAGCGCGCGCGCTTCCTGCCTGCCATTGAGCAGATTAAGCAACACTGTGAGGTGATGAACGTCGATGCGGGCATTGATTACCGTCTGCGTACCCTGACGTCAGCACATTTATGGAAGTTCCCTCTGGCACCTGACACGTACGCTGAGATGGATCGCCTGTTTCAGGCGCTGTCAGGCGAAAAACGCGGTGAAGCGCCGGTGCTGGAAATCAACCATCGTAAAATGGCAACGATGGGCGTAGCGGAAGGGGTGATTGCCATTGATTTCAAAACGCTGTGCGGAGAAGGGCGCAGCCAGCATGATTACATTGAGCTGTCGCGCCGCTTTCACAGCGTCCTGCTGTTTGATGTGCCGGTGATGATCTACAAAACGGAAGATCAGGCGCGACGTTTTCTGGCGCTGGTCGACGAGTTTTATGAGCGCCATGTCAAACTGGTCGTGGCGGCAGAAACCTCGCTGTTTGAAATTTATCAGGGCTCGCGCCTGAAATTTGAATATCAGCGCTGTTTGTCGCGTCTGCAGGAAATGCAGAGCGAGGAGTACCTGCGGCTGGCGCATTTACCCTGAGATTACGCGTAATAAATGAAAATAGGGTTCGATTTTTGTAATCGACTTCTCTATAATCTTGCGACCCCACGTTACAGCACAGGATTTTTTTCCCAAATCCTCTGCGTTCCGGTAACGCTATCCGAAGGGGTGGCTTGCTGGTCAAAATGGTCGTGTGAGCCTCATTCGTTTACTTAAGCGTTTGGGATTTCACCAACGTGTAACTTAATTTGGGTAAGCTTTTCGATGAAAACTTTTACAGCTAAACCAGAAACCGTCCAACGTGACTGGTATGTTGTTGACGCAACTGGCAAAACCTTGGGTCGCCTGGCGACTGAACTGGCGCGCCGTCTGCGTGGTAAACATAAAGCGGAATACACTCCGCACGTTGATACTGGTGATTACATCATCGTTCTGAACGCTGAAAAAGTTGCTGTCACCGGCAACAAGCGTACTGACAAGATCTACTATCACCACACCGGCCACATCGGTGGTATCAAACAGGCGACCTTTGAAGAGATGATTGCTCGCCGTCCTGAGCGTGTGATTGAGATCGCGGTTAAAGGCATGCTGCCGAAGGGCCCGCTGGGTCGTGCTATGTATCGTAAACTGAAAGTTTACGCAGGCAACGAGCACACCCATGCGGCACAGCAACCGCAAGTTCTTGACATTTAATCGGGATTAAAGGCAATGGCTGAAACTCAAAACTACGGCACTGGTCGCCGCAAAAGCTCTACCGCTCGCGTATTTATTAAGCCGGGTAGCGGTAACATCGTTATTAACCAACGTTCTCTGGAACAGTACTTCGGTCGCGAAACTGCCCGCATGGTAGTTCGTCAGCCGCTTGAGCTGCTGGACCTGGTTGGTAAATTCGATCTGTTCGTCACCGTTAAAGGTGGCGGTATCTCTGGTCAGGCAGGTGCGATCCGTCATGGTATCACCCGCGCTCTGATGGAGTATGATGAGTCACTGCGTGGCGAACTGCGTAAAGCAGGCTTCGTTACCCGTGATGCTCGTCAGGTTGAACGTAAGAAAGTCGGTCTGCGTAAAGCACGTCGTCGTCCTCAGTTCTCCAAACGTTAATTGTTGCTGCTTCGGCAGACACAGTTGGCAAAAAACCCGCTTCGGCGGGTTTTTTATTTTATGCATCAGGTCGCCCTGTCGCATAAAACCACAATACTGTTCGCATTTTGCCCGCAAAAATGCATTCCCCCACCCACAAGCTGCCTAAAATCTGGTAAACTCTGTGTCACTTTGCGCCCGCAAGCTGGCGCGTTATGCGCCTGGCATTTGTCGGGGGTGGTTAGCGCGAATTGCGAGCGAGTTCTATGAGCAGGTGAGTCGCCGTGTGGTTGGCTATTCGCAGTAACTTTTTGTGAACAAACTGGGAGGTTTTCATGGCTGTCGCTGCCAACAAACGTTCGGTAATGACGCTGTTTTCTGGTCCTACTGACATTTTTAGCCATCAGGTACGTATTGTGCTTGCCGAGAAAGGTGTCAGCGTAGAGATCGAGCAGGTCGAAATGGATAACCTGCCGCAGGATCTGATTGACCTCAATCCGTACCGCACTGTGCCGACGCTGGTAGATCGCGAACTGACGCTGTACGAATCACGCATCATCATGGAATATCTGGATGAGCGTTTTCCACACCCACCGTTGATGCCTGTTTACCCCGTCGCGCGTGGCGAAAGCCGTTTGATGATGCACCGTATCGAACAAGACTGGTACAGCCTGATGAGAAAGGTTGAGAACAGCAGTGGTCAGGAAGCTGAAGCGGCGCGTAAGCAGCTGCGTGAAGAGTTACTGGCGATTGCCCCTCTGTTTGGACGGACGCCATTCTTTATGAGCGACGAGTTCAGCCTGGTTGACTGCTATCTGGCACCGCTGCTGTGGCGTTTACCGTCAATGGGTATCGATCTGCTCGGTTCAGGCTCCAAAGAGCTGAAAGGCTATATGAACCGCGTATTTGAGCGTGACTCCTTCCTTGCTTCACTGACTGAAGCTGAACGTGAAATGCGCCTGCAAGCCCGGGGCTGATTTATGGAAATGTCACAACTCACAGCCCGTCGGCCTTATTTACTGCGTGCTTTCTATGACTGGTTACTGGATAACCAGCTCACACCGCATTTGGTCGTCGATATCAATCTGCCTGGTGTTCAGGTGCCACTGGAATATGCACGTGATGGTCAGATTGTATTGAACATTGCGCCGCGTGCCGTCGGTAATCTTGACCTGGGTAACGATGAGGTTTCGTTTAACGCACGTTTTGGTGGCGTTCCGCGTCAGGTAAACGTCCCGATGGCGGCTATACTCGCTATCTACGCGCGTGAAAACGGTGCAGGCACGATGTTTGAACCTGAACCGGCCTACGAAGGCGGGACGCAGGAATTCCCAGAGAATCAGGAAGAAACGGTGATGTCAGTCATTGATGGTGACCGCCCTGATGATGCCAGCGATGATGATCATTCACCCGATGACGATCCGCCGCCACGTGGTGGCCGTCCCGCACTGCGTGTGGTGAAATAACACAGCATGCCCGTCACCTCGACGGGTATTTTTTTGCCTGCCAGATAGCGCGTTTTTTGCCTGCCAGAGAGCAGGCATAAAAAAATCCGGGAACACAGGTTACCCGGATTTTTGCTTTCTGCGGCAGGGATTAATAAACGTCGCGCAGGTAGCGTTTCTCTTTCTTCAGCTGATCGATGTAGTCGGCCGCTCGCTCGCTGGACAGCCCGCCAAACTGGCGCACGATTTCATACAGCGCGCTATCGACGTCTTTCGCCATGCGTGATGCATCGCCACAGACATAGAAGTAGCCCCCTTCCTGTAGCCAGGCATAGAGCTCTGCGCCCTGTTCCAGCATCCGGTTCTGCACGTAGATTTTCTTGTCCTGATCGCGTGAGAAGGCCAGATCAAGACGCGTGAGCAAACCGCTCTCCTGCCAGGCTGTGAGCTCTTCGCGATAAATGAAGTCGTGCTCCTGATGCTGATCGCCAAAGAACAGCCAGTTTTTGCCCTGGGCACCTGTCACCTGACGCTCCTGCAAAAACGCACGGAACGGCGCGATGCCCGTACCCGGTCCCACCATAATCAACGGGGCATTGCCGTTGGCGGGCACACGGAAGGCTTTGTTAGGCGAAATAAAGATCGCGGGCTTTTCACCACGGCGCACGCGCTCTGCCAGGTAGGTTGAGCACACACCGCTACGGTTACGGCCACCGCTGTGATAGCGCACAGAGGCAATGGTCAGGTGCACCTGATTAGGATGCGCTTTTGAGCTGGATGAAATGGAGTAGGCACGGTGCTGCAGCGGGCGCAGCAGGGCAACAAACTCTGTCACGCTCAGGCTACGCGTTAGCTCAAGCTGCAGCAGATCCAGCGTATCTTTGCCCCACAGCCAGACGCCCAGGGCATCTTTATCATCATGCTGAAGGACATGGCGCAGCTCCTGGTTGGTGGTATTTTGTCCTACCCACTCAATCAGCTTGCGTGATGGCTCAGAAATTTCAAACTGGTAGGTCAGCAGGTCGCCCAGACTTCTGTCGAAACCCGGCACCGGCGTCTGATAATCGGCGTTTAACTGCGTAAGCAGCAGGTTAACCAGCGACGGTTCGTTGACCGGAATCACGCCAAGCGCGTCACCGGCTTCATACTTGAGACCGCTGTCGCTAAGATCAAACTCGAAGTGGCGAATGTCCTTAGCTGACTGTTCGCTCGACAGGCGCTTGTTGGTGATCAGGGCAGCCGCATAGGGGTTGGATTTGTTGCTGCCAGGAATGACGGGTGCTTCCGGGGCGCTTTCCAGCACCGTGCCGCTGCTGCCTGCGCTGCTGGCAAACTGTGGCATCGTGCTGTTCAGCCATTCATTCGACGGCTCTTCGTAATCAATATCGCAGTCGATACGGTCGACAACGCGTTTTGCACCAAGCTGTTCCAGACGCATATCCAGGAACTTACCTGCCTGGCAGAATCCGTCATAACCGGTATCGCCAATGGCCAGCACGGCGAAGTGCATCTGCTCCAGGCGCGGCGCAGTGCTGGCTGAAATCGCGTCCCAAAACAGCTGGGCGTTGTCGGGCATTTCACCTTCGCCATAGGTTGAGGTGACAATCAGCACGTGGCGCATGGTGGCGAACACGTCGAGATCCACATCGCCTAATGCCTGAACGACGGGCACCAGACCTTTGGCTCGGGCTGATTTCGCCGCTGACTGGGCCAGCGCCTCAGCATTGCCGGTCTGAGAACCATAAAGGATGTGCAGTTGGGTGGTGGCGGCAGCACTGCTGCCCGCCGCTGGCTGCTGTTTATCTTCCAGCACCAACAAACGGGAGTGCAGGCCAGCCAGAAAGCCCGCCAGCCAGTATTTCTGGTCACCATTAAAAGGTGCATCTTCAGGAATATATGGAATTTTCATGGATACCTTTACTCAATCCCGCTCTTGACCGTCATACGTCGCCGTGTCGATGGCAGTCGGTTCCTGCGCGCTCAGCAGCTTGCTGCTGAGCGGATAAGGTTGCCGCTGCGCCCGGTACGACGAATAAATCCGGGTAATCATGATTAAACACAGTTCTGTTCACTGACTCTGCTGTCAGGCCAGTTTACCCACCGCTGCTGCAATTTCAGGTAACGCTGCACGTGCAAACAACTCTTCAAAATCAGGCAGGCGACCGAGGATTTCACGGTTGCAGGCATCCTGATACATGATCCAGCCATAGGTGGCCAGGCTGTCCATCGAGCGGATGTTACGTTGCGTCAGTGCCGCTTTATAATCGGACATGCGTTTTGAACCGATCAGGCTGGCCAACTCGCTGTCACTGTAGTTTTCAATCGCTGCTCGCGCATGGCGTTGCAGTTTACTGATCAGAGAAAAGTCTTCTGTCATCAGCAAATTGCGGACGGCTTTCTCCACGGCAGGGGCCTCAACTGAGGTGCCTTTCGGTAACTTACCTAATGCCAGCTGCTGCGCAAAGCTCAGTACGGTGTAGTTGTTAAGCAAAACAAACATTTCCTGCGTATCGGTCGCCCCGTAGGCCGGTACCGCACCGTCAGCAATGGTTTTCCCTTCACGCCAGGCGGCTTTAAATTTGGCTACCTGATGGGCAGCCAGCGCCGTCGACAGTTCTTCCAGCAAATCCTTACGGGATTTCGCCTTCAGAATTTCACCGCCGTCCTGATAAAGCAGCAGAGACCGTGGCATCACGTAAACAAAGTGCTGACACTCGGTTTCCCAGTGTTCCAGCAGCCAGGCGGCACGCGGAGACTGCGTGGCCGCAAGGTGCCAGTTCAGC
Organism: Pantoea allii; assembly: GCF_002307475.1. Lineage (GTDB taxonomy): Bacteria > Pseudomonadota > Gammaproteobacteria > Enterobacterales > Enterobacteriaceae > Pantoea > Pantoea allii. The sequence goes on from NZ_NTMH01000030.1 coordinate 132,195, forward strand.
ATGGTCCAGACCGCCTGCTTATGGATCTGCGCCAGCTCATCCTGGTCGGCAATGGAGCCAAACAGGACCGAATCGCCTGCCGCATGGTTGGCCAGTGAGCCATAGGGATCGTACTGGTAAGCAAAACCGCCGCTCATGCCGTTACCGAAGCCTTTACCAAAAGTGCCCAGGTTTAACACTGCGCCGTTGGTCATATATTCGCAGCAGAAGTCACCGACGCCTTCCACCACGGCAGTTGCACCGGAGTTACGTACCGCGAAACGGTCGCCCGCCTGGCCCTGAACGAACAGACGGCCGCCGGTTGCGCCAAACAGGGCGAAGTTACCGATCAGGACGTTGCCATCGCTGTCCTGTGCGCCGCCACCGGGTGATAACACCACCAGTTCGCCGCCGCACTGGCCTTTACCGACGCCATCGTTACAGGTGCCACGATGTTTCATCAGCATACCGTCATTGCAGAATGCACCAAAGGACTGACCTGCTGAGCCTGTTGTGGTGATGTTTACCGTTTCAGGTGCCAGGTAGCGACGACCGCGATCGTCCTGCAGCACGGCTGGCATTGCTTGGATCTGTGCCGCCGTCAGGGTGTGATTCAGCATGCGCTCAATATCGATAGCTAACTGACCGCCCACGCTTTTATTGCGGTTGTTAAGCACGACCTCGTGGCCCAACTGCAGCGTTGTTTTGCCCTGTTCCACCAGCTGCTGGCTGAGCTCTTCAACCCAGATGTCATCCAGCTCAAAATCTTTTTCCAGGTAAACCGGCTTGTCGATTTTCAGTTCTGGCACCACGGTGAGCATCGCGCGCAGATCCAGCTTGCCCACTTCCAGCGGGTGATCCATCAGGTGGAGCAGATCGGCGCGACCACGCGCTTCACGCAGGGAGCGCAGGCCCATCCGCGCCAGAATCTCACGCACTTCGTGTGCGACGTTCAGGAAATACTGTGCGAGCTGACGTGGATCGCCATCAAACGCTTCGGCGTTCGTGGTTAACCCTGCCGGGCATTTGACGTTACAGTTTTTCGCCATCACGCATTTCAGCATCATCAGCGCAGTGGTACCAAACTCAAAGCTGTCGCCGCCCAGCAGCGCGGATTTCACTACATCGCTGCCGGTTTGCTGTGCGCCGGAGCAGCGCAGCAGCACTTTGTCGCGCAGACCGTTTGCACACAGCGCCTGATGGACTTCGGCGATGCCGATTTCCGCTACGCGCCCGGTATATTTCAGGCTGGTCACCGAGGCCGCGCCTGTGCCGCCGGTGTTACCGGCAACGTTAATCACGTCAGCACCGGCTTTTGCCACGCCGACGGCAATGGTGCCAATTCCCTCGGAGGACACCAGCTTCACAATGACGCGTACGCGGGCCGCTTTACAGTCGTGAATCAGCTGCGCCAGATCTTCAATTGAGTAAGTATCGTGGTGCGGCGGGGGAGAAACCAGCTCAACGCCCGGCGTGCCGCCACGCGCTGCTGCGATCTCCACGGTCACTTTGGCCGCTGGAAGCTGGCCGCCTTCGCCGGGCTTCGCACCCTGGCCGATTTTGATCTCCAGCTCTTCCAGCATCGGATCGGCAAGGTAAGCCGCCCAGACACCGAAGCGGCCAGAGGCCAGCTGTTTGATGCGTGAGGCACGAATGGTGCCGTGACGCGAGTAGTGTTCGCCGCCTTCACCGCAGTTGCTCATGCCGCCGACCATATTGGTGCCGTGCGCGACCGCTTCATGCGCCGGAGCCACCAGCGCGCCGTGGCTCATTGCGCCAGAGGCGAATGTGCGGGTGATTTCGCATGCGGGTTGAATATCGCTCAGCGGCAGCGACGGCAGCGCGGTAAAGATACGTGACAGATAGTCTGCCGCTTTGCCGCTGGCGGTTACTTTCAGGCCACCGGCGACCACCTCAGCCGTTTCAATTTCGTCATTAAAGCGGGCTTTCAGCGCACGAGACAGGTTAAGCAGGCGCTCGCTTTCCGGCTTCAGCCCGACAATCGCATCGGTCAGACGCAACATAAAGGCGTTCTGGCTGCCTTCAATGGCATCACATACCAGACCGCGCGTGGCAAAGCCGTTGTTGGTCAGCGAGTAGCGACCCAGCTTACGCCGGAATTCGGCTTCACTGTCGATGTGGGTCAGGTCCGCCGGGAAGGCCAGAATATCGCGCAGCGCAGCGGGACGGCGCTTGCGCTCTTCATACATCAGGCTGGAGAACTGACGATAATCGGCCGTAATGGCAAAATTATTCATCACGTCATCCGGGATGCGCTCAAAGCTGCTGTCTTTGAATGTCTCTGGCTTGATGCCAAAGGCATTGTCCAGACGGGCCAGCGTCATCAGCCGAATAAAGTTATCCTCTTCACGCGCTTTGTCCGCGAAGCGAATCGGTTCTTCAGTCATATCAATAAAGGTGCGAACGGCAATGGTGCCGTAAGAGTGGCCCGCGCCTTCTGCACGCTCTTTAAACAGCCCCAGCAGTGGCACTTCGGATTCGCCCTGAATTTTCAGTGCGCTTTGATGCCAGTCCACCGCCATCTGCGCGATAGTGGCAAAGCCTGCGCCGCCGACGGGCGTTTTGATATTGGGGTAATACTTTCTCAGAACCGGATCGTCCGTATTCAGGAAGTTAGGCTCAAAGAATTCACCGCTACTGTAGCTCTCTACGGTACACAGGCCGACTTTGCCCATGGTTTTCATCAGGGCTTTTTCAGCGGCTTTGGCGTAGCGTTTAAAGGCTTTATTGCCTTCCTCGCCTTCACCAAATTTTTCCTCAGCGCGCATTTGCACGCCAAGCGGATAAACGGCCGATGCGCCAAAGCCCAGCGTGGCAGCAATATGGTGGGAAGAGATAATCTGCCCACTCTCCACCACCAGTGAAACGTCAAGACGTAAGCCTTCCTGCACCAGACGCTGGTTAACCGCAGAGATAACCAGCAGCATTGGCAGGGCCGCTTGCGTGGAGGAGATATGGCGATCGGTCAGTACCGCGATGCCGCCCTGTGAACGGGCAAAATCCACCACCTGCTGGGCCAGATCGTCAATCGCTTTTTCCAGCGCACTGGCGTTGGCCGTGCGGCTGAGCAGGTCTTTGCCGATTACCGGTTCGTACAGCATGTCAAAGCGGGCATAAGGCGCGACGTTCTGTTCACGCAGCTGTAGCATGTCCAGATGGGTCAGAATCGGCGTAGGCACGATGATCTGGCGGCCTTTACTGCGTCCCAGATGCGGTTTCGCCCCCAGGGCTACGCGCAGCGTCATGCCGTCCGCTTCACGAATGGAGTCCAGCGGCGGGTTGGTCACCTGGGCAAAGCGCTGTGAGAAATAGTGCGCCATGCCGCCTTCATGATCGGACAGGCCGTTGATGGCGTTGCCGTAACCCATCGCCGAGATTTTCTCTGCGCCGGTGTTCAGCATGGGGTCCATCATGAACTTGAAGCTTTCCTGGTTGTAGTAGTAAGCCACGAAGCGCTGATAGGTTTTCAGATCGCCGCGATAGCGCAAGGGAGAGCCCTGTTGTTCCGCGGGAATGACCGGCAACTCTTGCAAATCGACACGCGACTTGCTGACCAATGCGGCATAGTCTTTTTCTGCAGCCAGTTTTTCCAGCGCTTCATGCGTGGTGTAACTGCGCTTTTCGCGATGATCAAAATAGAGCATCCCGCCAGCTTCGATACGACCACGGCGCAGCACGCTTTCAGGTGGAAACGCGATCTGGCCCGCTTCAGACATGGCGCCAATATACTCCGCCGTTTCAACCGAACGCAGTGGACGCAGCCCCAGGCGATCAAGACGTGCACCAATCACTTCGCCGTTACCAAAGATGAGCGCGGCAGGGCCATCGTTTTTCTCTTCGTACAGCGAAAAATACTCCAGCATGTCGCGGACGGCAGGGGAGAGCGCGGTATCGTTTTCCCAGGCCGGGGGCATCATGGAAACCACGGCGGTGATCAGATCCAGATCGTCTTCCATCAACCGGCTGTGAATACTCTGGTCCAGGCGCGAACTGTCAGACTGACCTTTTGGTCGTACAATCGTTTTGCCACGGGCAGAGGCCAGCGCGGATTCGGCGATACGGTTTTTACGGTCGGTATTCAGCTCACCATTATGGGCCATCAACCGGAAAGGCTGCGCCATGGTGGTGTGCGGATCGGTATTGGTTGAGAAGCGAGTGTGGAAAAACAGTCCGCGTACCTGATGATCGGGATCGGTCAGATCCTTGAAGTAAGGAATCACTTCATTCGAGTTCAGGCGGGCTTTAAAGACTTGTGTGCGGGATGACAGCGACAGCGGATATAACCCGCCGAACTCGCTTTGGGTAAAGGCCTGCGCCTCAATGGTCAACAGTGCGCGATAGATCTGTTTTTCAAAATCACTTTGGTCACTGATGTCCTGAGGTGCGGCAAAAATCCACTGCACAATAGGAAGCTGAAACTGCACGGCAGCCGGACGTGTCACACTGTTATCCAGCGGCATTTCGCGTTTCATGATAACCGGCAGGTTAAAACGGCTTAACGTCTCTTCTACCAAACGTTCGGCATTGGCGCGCAGTTCAACGTCTTTAGGAACGAAAAAGTTACCGACGCCAAAGCGACCGGCTTCCAGCGCCTGACCGGTAATTTTACGGAAGAAATGCAGTGAAAGATCGACGTTAACGCCTGCTCCATCGCCAACGCCCTCAGCAGACATGCCACCGCGGTGCGGCACCGTGCAGAGCGCGCTATGCGCCATACGCAGAATTTCATGGGTCTGCTCGCCGTCCTTACGGGTAATGAAACCTACACCACAGCTGTCACTTCCTGCTGCTGGGTTGTATAAGCCATAGGAATCAGGTTTTTTACTGGACATTGAGGGTCTCCTTAAACTGCTCTAGACATTACCTGCATTGTTTCAGGCACTGAGGTCAACTACACAATCTTCCCAGCGCAAATTCTTTCATTTCCGCGCCTGACAGCCTGCGCGGTTGGGTTTTGCGCACTTTTCAGCGTCAGGAGGAGATGCCCCTTGATGCGTAGTGCGTGTTTTTTCCGTTCTCGAAAGGAGATGACTCAAACCATGTGGACGTCATGTTGCATAGATATGCCGTGACGCGTGCCCATCATGAAAGCTTTCAGCGGAATTCCAACTTATCGGGAAAGCGAATCGAGGTCAAATAGCGAGTCTGACACAGTTTAACCTCGCCTTTATGTCGTTAACCTAATGAAATTATTATGTTTTTATGTCTAAAATGTGTCAGTTTTTCACTAAGGTACAAGGGATGAAATGTGAACTGTATCACTGTGCTGTAGGCGTGAAATCACTTAAGTATGCTGGAGACGAGGTGCTAAACAGCATCAAATGCTGCTGCAGGCAGTGGAAGCGCAGGATGTATCTGTTTTTCTTATAGCAGCAAATTTGAATGAATAAGGGCGGCATGATTAGCAAAATTAATTACGGTAGGTTGCTTAAAACTACGATTTATATGAATGAGTATGCATAAAAAGCAGGAAATCGCGGCAAAGGGACGTTGCCGGGCGAAAAAAGACGAGCAGATAAGACGCGCCTTTTTGACAGGCGGCCGTACAGATTCATTGAGTTAGCACAATTAGTCAAGGGTTTTAGCGTTAAGGTCATGAACGTCGGCGAAGCAACCGCCTTTTGCACCATTAAAGTGCGTTAGCGCTGCGATCTCACCGGATGCATTGCGACGATCGCGAAGTAAATACGCTATCATGTGCCTGTTCTCATCCAGGGAGTGTTTATGAAACAGATTCGCCTGCTGGCGCAATATTATGTTGATTTGATGGTCAAGCTTGGCCTGGTACGTTTCTCGCTGTTACTGGCGTCGGCGCTGGTCGTGCTGGCCATGATTGTTCAGATGGCCGTGACCATGGTGCTGCGTGGTCATGTTGAAAGTATCGATATGGTCCGATCGGTCTTTTTTGGTCTGCTCATCACCCCTTGGGCGGTCTACTTTCTTTCTGTCGTCGTGGATCAACTGGAAGAGTCACGCCAGCGCCTGGCACGGCTGGTGGATAAGCTGGAAGAGATGCGTACGCGCGATCTTGAGCTGAACCAGCAGATGAAAGAGACCATTTCCCAGCTCAATCAGGAAATCACCGACCGTAAAAAAGCCGAAGAGGCACGTGAGCAGGTGATGGCGAAGCTGCGCGAAGAGGTCGCTCGTCGCGAACAGGCGCAAATCGAACTGGAGCAACAGTCCTCCTTTCTGCGCTCTTTCCTGGATGCGTCACCGGACCTGGTCTTTTATCGCAACATCGACAAACAGTTCTCAGGCTGTAACCGCGCCATGGAACTGTTAACCGGCAAAAGCGAAAAACAGCTGATTGGGCTTACGCCACGCGACATCTATGACAATGACACGGCCACCAAAGTCCTTGAAACCGATGAAAAGGTCTTCCGGCATAACGTGTCACTCACCTATGAACAGTGGTTGCAGTATCCCGATGGGCGTAAAGCCTGTTTTGAGATCCGCAAAGTACCTTATTACGATCGGGTAGGTAAGCGGAGTGGGCTGATGGGCTTCGGACGCGATATAACCGAGCGTAAACGCTACCAGGACGCGTTAGAGAGCGCCAGCAGGGAGAAGACCACCTTTATCTCAACGATCAGCCACGAGCTTCGTACGCCGCTTAACGGCATTGTCGGCCTGAGCCGTATTTTGCTGGATACCGATCTGAATCAGGAGCAGCTCAAGTACCTTAAAACCATTCACGTCTCTGCGATTACCCTGGGCAATATTTTCAATGACGTGATCGAAGTCGATAAGATCGAACGTCGTAAGGTCCAGCTGGATAACCAGCCGGTCGATTTCACCAGTTTCCTTGCCGATCTGGAAAACCTCTCAGGCTTACTGGCCCAGCCGAAAGGGCTGAAGTTTGTGATGGCACCGCAGTTACCGCTGCCGCATAAAATCTCTACCGATGGCACGCGCCTGCGACAGATTCTGTGGAACCTGATTGGCAACGCCGTGAAATTCACCCAGCAGGGAGAGATTGTCGTGCGTGTGGCCTACGAGCAGGATGAAACGCTGCGCTTTGAGGTACAGGATTCCGGGCAGGGGATTCGTCAGGAAGAGCAGGATAAAATTTTTGCTATGTACTATCAGGTCACCGACCAGCATGGCGGCAAGCCGGCGACCGGAACCGGTATCGGCCTGGCGGTTTCACGCCGTCTGGCGCAGGCCATGGGCGGGGATATCAGCGTAAGCAGCGCACCGGGGCAGGGCTCCTGCTTTACGGTGGTGATAAAAGCTCCGCGCATCGCAGAGGAAGTGGAAGATGAGGGCGTGGACGACACGCTGCCGCTGCCGGCCTTACATGTGCTGCTGGTGGAAGATATCGAGCTGAATGTGATCGTGGCCCGCTCGGTGTTGGAAAAACTTGGGTGCAGCGTAGAGGTGGCCATGACCGGGAAGGCGGCGCTGGAGATGTTCGATCCGCTGGAGTTCGATCTGGTGCTGTTAGATATCCAACTGCCGGACATGACCGGAATGGACGTTTCACGCGCCCTGCGCCAGCAACATCCTGATGCAAACCTGCCACCGTTAGTCGCCTTAACGGCCAACGTGCTGAAAGATAAAAAAGAGTATTTTGATGCGGGCATGGACGATGTGCTCAGTAAACCGCTTGCCGTACCGGCGTTAACGGCCATTATCAAAAAGTTTTGGGACTATCAGCCTGAAAGTGATGGCCTGCCCGTGACGGCGGCGAGCGCCAGTCAATCCGATGCATTACTGGATATCCCGATGCTTGAGCAATACCTTGAGCTGGTGGGGCCGAATCTGATCACGCAAAGTCTGACCATGTTTGAACAGATGATGCCGGGTTACCTGGATGTACTGGATTCTAATCTGATGGCGCGCGACCAAAAAGGCATTGCTGAAGAGGGGCACAAGATCAAAGGCGCAGCGGGATCGGTGGGTCTGCAGCACCTTCAGCAGGTGGCAAAGCAAATTCAAAGCCCTGAGTTACCGGCCTGGTGGGACAATGTGGGCGAATGGGTTGAAGAGCTTAAGCGTGAATGGCGACACGATGTGCAAGTACTGCGCGAGTGGGTGGCTGAAAAACAGCGGTAGTACAAAAAAATGACCCCAGCCGAGGCCGGGGTGCGCTAATACTGCGCCAACACCAGGGAAAAAGACGCTGCTGCTATGCTTAATGTTTTCAATGCAACAGCGGGGTATTGGTTAACACTTGCAACACCTTAGCAAATTCAAATTACCTTGTGACAAGATTCATTAAAATTTGTGATGTTGAACCGCGTTTAAATACAGGAAACATTAATTCGACAACATAGTCAAGCAAGGAATCAATTAAACAGTCACATTGGTTATTTTTTAATCAAAACTTCTGTTTTTTGTACGGGCTTAACCCAAATTTGTTAACAAAACCTGTGTTGCGCGCTGTAACCAAAATTTTTCATCGCTGTTCTGGATTAAAATAGATATAAACTTATGATAATAAAGAATAATGAAGAAATTCGTTCCCGCGGACCCAAAACGTTTCGGAAAACCTGATCTTCCCGCACCATTAAAAGGTTTTACCGATAGAAAACGCTTTATAGTTCGGCGAAAACATAGGGTTAAAACACCGTCTTGTAACAGTTAAAACACGAAACATGACGACTGAAAGAACATTTTGTCTCCAGCTAACGGAAACAGTTTGCTGCTCTAACAGAATTATACATAAGTTATATGAAACATTGAGGCGAGGTATTGTCACAAAATGGTATCATCTTTCTGAAAAAGTAGAGCGCACGACAGAGAGGATGGAACCGATTCCTTCTCTGCGGAAGTAATTGAACTCATTCAAACTATTGTTGCATTCACAATGCATTTTCATTGTCTTGTTATAAACATTGCACATTGTCACCCCGTCTTTTTCGGTAAAGATTTTTATTGCGGGTGGTGATTACGCCTGAAATTAATTAACACAAAAAAAATTTGAGACGATCGTATGAGTAAGCATAAAGGGAATCTGTGGCGGCGCATTAAGCCGCTGGTGATGCGCATTGTATTGATTTGGGTGGGACTGTGGCTGGCGGGCATTTTACTCTTTTCGTTTGTACCGGTGCCGTTTTCTGCGGTGATGGCGGAGCGTCAGATAGGTGCCTGGTTTAGAGGCGATTTTAGCTACGTATCCCATTCCGACTGGGCAGGCCGAGAGGAAATCTCGCCCTGGATGAAACTGGCCGTTATTGCTTCAGAAGATCAAAACTTCCCCAACCATTGGGGCTTTGACGTGGCAGCCATCCAGTCCGTTCTGGACGACAGTGACAGCCGGATGCGCGGTGCATCAACCCTGTCGCAGCAAACGGCAAAAAACCTGTTTTTATGGGATGGACGTAGTTGGATTCGTAAAGGGCTGGAAGCGGGATTAACCGTTGGGCTGGAAACGGTGTGGACCAAACGCCGGATCTTAACGGTCTACCTGAACATCGCGGAGTTTGGCAAAGGCACTTTTGGGGTAGAGGCTGCGTCACGCCGCTTCTTTAATAAGCCCGCCAGCCGTTTAACCATGTCAGAAGCGGCATTGCTGGCTGCGGTCTTACCCAATCCACTGCGCTTTCGCGCAGACGCGCCGTCAGGCTATGTTCGTCAACGCCAGCAGTGGATTTTGCGTCAGATGCGTCAGTTAGGTGGAGAAGGCTTTCTGCAGCGCAATCATCTGAACTGACGTTAGTCTTCGTCGAATCCGGCTTCAAACAGCTCAATGACAGCGGCCAGCGCTTCGGTTTCCTGCGGGCCGCTGGCCTCTATCTCAATATGACCGCCTTTGGCAGAGTCCAGCATCAGTAATGCAATAACGCTGCTGGCTTCCGCCTCGGTACCGGTCTCATTGCGTAACAGCACTTCTGCATCGAAACTCTGCACCAGTTCAAACAGCTTCATGGCGGGACGCGCGTGCATGCCCAGCTTATTTCTGATTTCAACAGTTTGCTTAACGGTCATGATTTACGTTTTTCCAGCGTGCGATGACGAGACTGTACATTTTTACCGCGTGAGCGAAAATAGTCAGCCAGCTGCTCTGCGATATAAACCGAACGGTGCTTACCGCCGGTACAACCGATCGCCACGGTGAGGTAGCTGCGGTTATTGGTCTCCAGCATGGGCAGCCAGAGTTCCAGATAGCTACGCGTCTGATAAATGAAGTTATGGACTTCGGTGTGACGATCGAGGAACGCGGCGACAGGCCGATCCAGGCCCGTCATCGGACGTAGCTTGGGGTCCCAGTGCGGGTTAGGCAAAAAGCGCACGTCAAAAACGTAATCGGCATCGATGGGAATACCATGTTTGAAGCCAAACGACTCAAACACCATCGTCAGCTCACGCTCGCGTTTACCCAGCAAGCGGGTACGCAGCATTTCAGCCAGCTCATGTACCGACATTTCTGAGGTATCAATAATCAGATCGGCACGCGAACGCAGAGGCTCAAGCAGGTCACTTTCTTCATCAATCGCGCTTTCCAGCGACAGATTCTTGCTGGATAACGGATGCAGGCGGCGCGTATCACTGTAACGACGGATCAGCGTGTTGCGATCGGCATCAAGAAACAGCAACTGCGGTGAAAATGCCGAAGGCAGATTGTTGAGCGCTGTTTCAAAAATCTCAGGAGATTCAGGCATATTACGCACATCAATACTGACCGCCGCAGAGATATTGCGCTCGACCAGTGACTCTGCTAACTGTGGCAACAGTACCACTGGCAGGTTATCAACGCAGTAAAAACCCATGTCTTCCAGCGCGCGGAGCGCCACTGACTTTCCTGAGCCTGACCGACCGCTGACGATCATCAGCACCATGACCTTCTCTCCCGTTTTAAATCCGGTTCAAACCGGTAAATCACGCGCTTTATTGCTCTGTTGGTTCTTCGGTAATAATCGCATACAGCTCTTCATCGCTCTGCGCGGCACGCAGGCGGCGGCAAACCGTTTTATCCGCCAGCCGTTTTGCCACTAACGACAGCGTATGTAGATGGGTTTTACACTGGTCAGCCGGAACCAGCAGCGCAAAAAGGAGATCGACGGGCTGGTTATCCACGGCATCGAAAGCAATGGGTTGCTCCAGGCTGATAAAAACGCCTACGGCCCGTAAGGTATCCTCCTCCAGCTTGCCATGCGGAATGGCAATACCGTTACCGATACCGGTGCTCCCCATACGCTCACGCGTAAGAATCGCTTCAAACAACGTTTGATGCGGCAGGTTGAGCTGCTTAGCGGCCAGTTCGCTGATAATCTCAAGCGCCCGTTTTTTGCTTTGGCAGTGTACGCTACTGCGGGTGCAGTCTGGCGAAAGCACTGTGCTCAATTCCAGTGTTAAATCATTGTTCATTATCGTTTCACTTGCGAGTTCACATAGCCATCGAATCAATACGCAGACATCACGTAGCGAGTGAATGGCGCTGGCATAGATGACAAAACGGGGCGGTTAATCCGCCCCATCCTTTCAGCTCTGCGCGCCGGGCGCGCCTGCCAGCGTGAAGGTTAGTGTTTTTTTAGCTTGTCTTTATATTTGGTCAGTTGACGGGCCAACTTGTCAATCAATCCGTCAATCGCCGCATACATATCTTCCGCTTCAGAGGTCGCGTGCAGCTCGCCACCATTGACGTGCAGGGTCGCATCGGCGATTTGCGTCACCTTTTCCACTTTCAGGACAACATACACCTGATTGATATGATCAAAGTAATGTTCCAGTTTGGCAAATTTTGTCGTCAGGAACGCCCGCAAGGGGTCGGTGATTTCAACGTTTTGCCCGGTAAGGTTCAGCTGCATAGGTCTTCCTTCTCATTTCTGTCAAACCAGTTGTTTACGCTGATTTGAAGGCGGTATGGACAAAGACTCGCGATATTTAGCGACGGTTCGACGTGCCACTATTATCCCTTGATCAGATAACATGGAGGTCAGTTTACTGTCACTCAAGGGCTTGGCGGGGTTTTCCGCCGAGATTAATTTTTTCACCAGCGCACGAATAGCGGTAGATGACGCTTCTCCGCCACCTTCAGTATTAACATGGCTGGAGAAAAAATACTTCAGTTCAAAAATGCCACGCGGGCTGTGAAGGTATTTTTGCGTGGTAACGCGGGAAATGGTCGATTCATGCATATCGACAGCCTGGGCAATATCGGCCAGCACCATGGGACGCATAAATTCCTCTCCCTGCTCAAAAAAGGCCTGCTGCTGCTCAACAATACAGCGGGAGACTTTTAATAATGTCTCGTTGCGGCTTTCAAGGCTTTTAATCAGCCAGCGGGCTTCCTGCAAGTTGCTGCGGATAAACTGACTGTCGCTGTCGTTACGTCCGGCACCGCCCATGGCGGCGTACTGCTGGTTAATCTTCAGTCGCGGGAGACTGTCGGTGTTGAGCTCAACCGTCCAGCGCGTCGCGACTTTGCGTACCAGCACATCAGGAATAACGTATTCCGGTTCGCCGGTGTTAATCGACTGCCCCGGACGTGGATCGAGCGACTGAATCAGCAGCATCGCCTCTTTCAGCACGTCTTCTTTCAGACGCGTCACGCGCATCAGGCTGCGGAAGTCATGATTAGCAAGAAGATCAAGATGGCTGCTGACGATCAACCGTGCTTCCGCCAGCATAGGCGTTTCGGGCGCGTACTGCGACAGCTGCACCAGCAGGCAGTCACGTAAATCGCGCGCGCCAACGCCGACCGGATCAAAACGCTGAATGCGCTTCAACACGGCTTCAACCTCATCCATTTCCAGCTCATCGTTACCGATACTGTCAAGAATGTCTTCAAGCGAAACGGTAAGGTAACCCGTGTCATCGATGGCATCGACGATGGATGTGGCAATGGCACGATCGTTATCGCTAAAAGGCGTTAACTCCACCTGCCACATCAGGTAGTCCTGAAGAGACTGCGTGGTTTCACCCTGGTAAATCGGCAGTTCATCATCCTGATAATCGGTACCGGTTCCTGAGGGCGTGCCTGCGGTGTAAATCTCATCCCAGGTCGCGTCAAGCGGCAACTCTTCGGGCATATCCTTCTGTTCCAGCGCTTCACGGGTGTCCAGTCCCGCTTCGCCTTCCTGATACTCTTTTGCGTCTATTTCTTCGTGCTGTTCGGTTTGCTCAAGCAGGGGATTACTTTCCAACGCCAGCTGTAACTCTTGCTGAAGTTCAAGCGTAGAAAGCTGCAGCAGACGAATCGCCTGCTGCAGCTGTGGGGTCATTGCCAGTTGTTGGCTGAGCCTGAGTTGCAAACCTTGCTTCATAGACAGGATGGATATTCCCGGGTAAACATCAGTATTAACGACACCTTATCAGAGTCTGAACTCTTCACCCAAATAAACCCGTTTAACTTGCTCATCTGCAAGGACTTCGCTCGGCGTACCGTGTGCAATCAGGTTGCCCTGACTGACGATATAAGCGCGTTCACACACCGCCAGCGTTTCACGCACGTTATGGTCAGTAATCAGCACGCCAAGGCCACTGTCACGCAGGTGTTCAATGATCTTTTTAATGTCGATAACGGAAATGGGGTCAACCCCGGCAAACGGCTCATCCAGCAGGATAAATTTCGGATTAGCCGCCAGCGCACGCGCGATCTCAACACGACGGCGTTCACCGCCCGACAGCGATTGCCCCATATTGTCGCGCAGATGCGCAATATGAAACTCTTCCATTAGCTCGTTAGCCCGGTCCTGTCGCTGCTCTTCGGTTAAGTCGTCGCGGATTTGCAGCACCGCCATCAGGTTGTCGTACACGCTCAGGCGACGGAAGATAGAGGCTTCCTGCGGCAGATAGCCGATGCCGCGACGTGCACGCGCATGGAGCGGCAGAATACTGATGTCTTCGTCATCGATGATGATGCGTCCCGCATCACGCGGAACAATGCCTACCACCATGTAAAAGGTGGTGGTTTTACCGGCGCCGTTGGGGCCCAGCAGACCGACGATTTCACCGGATTTTACCTGCAGACTCACGTCTTCAACCACGCGACGGCCTTTATATGCCTTCGCCAGGTTTTCTGCGATTAATGTGGCCATAGTGATCAGTTACTCTTTTTTTCGCTGTTGGTTGACGCGGGCTTATCCTGCAACTGCGAAGGCACCAGCACGGTCGTCACGCGATTGCTCTGGCCCTGGCTGTAAGCCTGCATTTTTTGTTCTTTGACCAGATAGGTGATGCGGTCGCCTTTGATGTTGCTGTCCAGCTGTTGAATATACGCATTGCCGGTCAGCTCAACAAAGTCATTGGCCAGCTCATAATGCAGCTTGGACGCGTGCCCCTGAACCGGTTTGCCATTGTCCTGCATCTGGTAAAAGGTCGCAGGGTTACCGTAAGCATCAACAATAGTTTTCTTACTGTCGCCGCCCGGACGCGTCACCACGACTTTATCAGCGGTAATTTTGATCGAGCCCTGAGTGACAATGACGTTACCGGTGAAGGTCGCCACGTTGCCTTGCAGATCCAGAGCCTGGTTTGCAGAGTCGATATTAACGGGTTTGTCCGAGTCACCGGTCAGCGCCAGAGCAGGCACGCTGGTTGCAAGCAGCAGGCTGGCCAGTAAAAACTTAATGCTGTTTTTGTTCATTTTGAATTTCATAAGAAGTTTTGACCTTTTCGATTAACTCGGCGTTCTTTGTCCGTAAATTACCGCGCATTCTCATACCGGTAGAGTTAAAACTGCGACCATATAACGTCACCTGATCGTCAGACGCGACGTCCTGAGTGACAAGATTGACCTGAGCATTGTCTGTTTTAATGCGCTCAAGCTCAGAATCGGGAGCCAGAGCATTCAACTCGACATGGCCATAAAGATACAGCATACGGTCTTTGGTAAGCTTTGCTTTATCTGCGCGTATCGTCCAGGTAGGCATTTTATTTTCGTCATAGGTGGTCATGACGGGATTATCGAACCAGCTTATTCCGCTGTCTTCAAAATAGGTCACTTTGTCCGATATCAGTTTATAAGCCAGGCCGCCCTGCGGGTTATAGACCACAGAGTGCGAATTGGCACTGGTGTAGGTTGGCGTTTGATTATTATTCGCTACCGGCGCGCTGCTGTCGCTATCCCGGTTAGTGAAATTCCAGCCAATAAGCACCAGCGCAATCAAGGCCAGACCTAACGTTATCCAACGCCTGCTTTTACTCATACTGATTGCCCTTTGGCATCCTCGAATTTATTTTGCGCCATTAAGATGAGGTCGCACAGTTCCCGAACCGCACCGCGCCCACCGGCTATCCGCGTGACGTAACGCGCGCGCGCCAGCAGTAGCGGATGTGCATCCGCGACTGCCACGCTCAACCCAACTTTTGCCATCACTGGCCAGTCAATCAGATCGTCGCCAATATAGGCCACCTGATCGTCAGAGAGCGACAGTGTATCCAGAAGTTCGCCGTAGGCCAAAAGCTTATCGGATTGCCCCTGATAAAGGTGGCGAATGCCGAGCGTTTTGCAGCGATCTTCCAGCAGTTTGGCCGTGCGGCCGGTAATAATAGCCACTTCGACGTCCGAGGTCAGCAGGCAACGCACGCCATAACCGTCGCGCACGTTAAAGGTTTTAAGCTCTTCGCCGCTGTTCCCCATGTAAATCAGGCCATCCGACATGACGCCATCGACGTCGCAAATCAGCAGGCGAATTTTACTGGCGCGCGCCATGACATCGCTACTGACCGGGCCGTAACACGTTTCTAAAGTGGCATTTTCCGACTGCATTGTTTCTTCCTGTTTATACGACGCCAGCGCGCAGCATGTCATGCATATGTACCACACCCAGCAAACGGTCGTCATCGGCCACCAGCAGGGAGGTAATGTTTTTGGTTTGCATCAAATTCAGTGCATCCACCGCCAGCACATTGGGCCGTACGCGGATCCCGCCACGGGTCATCACTTCAGCGATGGTGGCGTTTTGAAAATCAATGCCCATATCGAAGATGCGGCGCAGGTCACCATCGGTAAAGATGCCTTCTATCTTCATCAGATCATCCACAATCACCGTCAGGCCGAGATTCTTACGGGTGATTTCCAGCAGGGCATCCCGCAGTGATGCATCGCGTGTGACGTGAGGTAATTCATCCCCGCTGTGCATAATATCGCTAACGTGTAGCAGCAGCTTACGGCCCAGTGCACCACCCGGATGGGACAGCGCAAAATCCTCTGGCGTGAAGCCACGCGCCTCCAGCAGGGAAACGGCCAGAGCATCGCCCATGACTAAGGTTGCCGTCGTGCTGGTGGTCGGTGCCAGGCCCAGCGGGCAGGCTTCCTGTGGCACTTTGACACACAGGTGAATATCCGCAGCACGGGCCATCGCGCTTTCAGGGCGGCTTGTCATACAGATTAACTTTATTTTCTGGCGTTTCATCACCGGAATCAACGCCAGAATCTCACTGGATTCACCACTGTTAGAAATCGCGATGACGATGTCCTCTTTACCGACCATGCCAAGGTCGCCGTGGCTGGCTTCAGCGGGATGCACAAAGAACGCCGGCGTGCCGGTGCTGGCAAAGGTTGCCGCCATTTTTTTACCGATATGGCCCGATTTGCCCATGCCCATGACCACGACTTTTCCCCGACAGGCATAAATCAGTCTGCAGGCGTCCGTGAATGCCTCGTTGATATATTGATCAAGTTGTTCAAGGCCTTCGCGCTCGATGCGCAATACCGTTTTACCGGCTTTCTGGAAATCAAAATCTACCGTTGGTTGCTGATATGACATGGTGAATCTGTCCTTTTTAGCCGTCTATAAACGCAGGCTGTAGCCACAGCAGCGTTACCCAGACGAAGAAACCACAGAGTAAAAGCGTGCCTGCCGTACGGCCAACCCGGCGGCGACGCAGCAAACAAAGCATGGCGAACAGCACGCTTACACCAAGCATTATCCAGTAATCGCGTGCAAAAGCGTGATAGTCTACGCTGCCGGGATGAATCAGTGCCGGCAGACCCAAAACGATGGCCAGATTATAAATGTTGGCGCCAATCAGGTTGCCGATAGCAATATCATCTTCACCTTTCAGCGCGCCTGCGATAACCGTTGCCAGCTCCGGCAAACTGGTACCTACGGCGATAAGCGTCAGCCCCATCACCAGCTCGCTGACGCCAAAGTAATCGGCAAATACGGTCGCGTTATCGATCACCATGTGCGTCGACATGGGCAGAATAATCAGCGCCACGGCCAGCCAGAGAAAAGCGACGGTATTTCCGCTCTCTTCACGCGGCAGTTCAGCTAATTGTTCACGCGTTAACGTATCGTTATTATCCTTTTCTGCTTTCCGCGCGATGCGGATCGTCACTATCAGATAAATCGCGGCAATAGCAATCAGTGCAATACCGTCCAGACGACTAAGATAGTTATCGAATAACATGATGCCGCTCAGTAATGAGACCAACACCATCAGCGGCAGTTCACGACGTATTAAATTGGAATGGATGCTCAGGGGATGCAACAACGCTGCACCGCCGAGAATCAAAAGAATATTGGTGATGTTCGAGCCAAGCGCGGTGCCCACCGCCAGATCCATCTGTCCCAACTGCGCAGCAGAGAAGGAGAGAATGATCTCCGGGAGCGAGGTGCCGATACTGACGACGGTCATGCCGATGATCAACGGCGGGATGCCAAAGGATCGACAAAGTATTGCAGCACTAAACACCAGACGATCGGCACCATAAGCCAGTAAAAGCAGACCGATAATCAGCAGTGCGGTAGCGACGAACATGAAAAATCCTTGCTTAAAACCCCTGTTGGCTTGCCTTCAGGTTCTTTGTGACAAAACAGGCGCTGATTTTGACCGTCTGATCGACAAAAGTAAATTTTATGACCGTTTTCGCCAAATCTTTGCATTAAGTTTCTGTAAAGCTATCGTGCGTTTAACCTTAACAGGCTACCATCGTACCCTATTGTTTACGCCCGATCCGTAATAGAGGTGATAATGATCCAACAAAAAACGAACCTGGTTGAGGTTCGTGGCGTGAGTTTTTCACGTGGCGATCGCAAAATTTTCGACGATATTTCGCTGACGGTACCAAAAGGTAAAGTGACGGCGATTATGGGACCGTCGGGGATCGGGAAAACGACGTTGCTACGCTTAATTGGCGGGCAACTGCAGCCTGACAGCGGTGAGATCTGGTTTCGGGATGAGAACATTCCGGCATTGTCGCGCACAAAGTTGTACGAAGCGCGCAAAAAGATGAGCATGCTGTTTCAGTCAGGTGCGCTGTTTACCGACCTGACAGTGTACGAAAATGTGGCCTGGCCGCTACGCGAACATACCCGGTTACCCGCACCGATCCTACACAGCACCGTGCTGATGAAGCTCGAAGCGGTGGGGCTGCGTGGCGCAGCACAGCTAAAACCGGCGGAGTTGTCTGGCGGAATGGCGCGACGTGTCGCGCTGGCACGCGCGATTGCGCTTGAGCCAGAGCTGATCATGTTTGATGAGCCGTTTGTCGGGCAGGACCCTATTACCATGGGCGTGCTGGTTAAGCTGATTGATGAACTGAATCATGCACTGGGCCTCACCTGTATCGTGGTATCGCATGATGTGCCTGAAGTATTAAGTATTGCCGATTACGCTTACATCGTGGCGGGACAAAAAATTATTGCACAGGGTACGACGCCAGACTTGCGTGCTGACAACGATCCCCGCGTGCGTCAGTTTATCGATGGCATCGCGGATGGACCCGTCCCGTTTCGTTTTCCGGCGGGTGACTATTTGGCCGACTTAACCGGTTCAGGGAGAATCTAAGCTGATGTTGTTAAAAGCACTGGCGTCGTTGGGACGCCGGGGAATAGGAACCTGTGCCAGCTTTGGGCGCGCCGGTTTAATGCTTTTTCATGCGCTGGTGGGTAAGCCTGCGTTCCGCAAACATTTTCCGCTGCTGATCAAACAGCTTTACAGCATCGGCGTACTGTCTCTGGTGATCATTGTGGTCTCCGGCCTGTTTATTGGCATGGTGCTGGGGTTGCAGGGCTATCTGGTGTTAACCACCTATGGCGCAGAAACCAGTCTGGGCATGTTGGTGGCGCTGTCGCTGCTACGTGAACTGGGGCCGGTTGTGACGGCGCTGCTGTTTGCGGGACGGGCAGGATCGGCATTAACGGCAGAGATTGGACTGATGAAAGCGACCGAACAGCTTTCCAGTATGGAAATGATGGCGGTCGATCCGCTGCGCCGTGTCGTCTCGCCACGCTTTTGGGCGGGCTTTATCAGTATGCCGCTGCTGGCGTTAATTTTTACTGCCGTAGGGATTACCGGCGGTGCGCTGGTTGGCGTGAGCTGGAAAGGCATTGATCCCGGCTTCTTCTGGTCGGCCATGCAAAACGCCGTCGATTTTCGTAGCGACGTGGTCAACTGCATTATTAAAAGCGCTGTGTTTGCCGTTACTGTCACCTGGATTGCGTTGTTTAATGGTTATGATGCGATCCCGACCTCTGAAGGTATTAGCCGCGCCACGACGCGCACCGTGGTGCATGCATCACTGGCGGTGCTCGGTTTAGATTTTGTGCTGACAGCACTGATGTTTGGGAATTGATGCGATGCAAAGCAAAAAAAGCGAAATTTGGGTTGGCGTGTTTATGATCATGGCACTGATTGCCGTGCTGTTTCTCTGCCTGCGCGTGGCAGATCTCAAATCTCTGGGGACGGAACCAACCTGGAAACTGTATGCCACCTTCGATAATATCGGCGGCCTGAAAGCCAGTTCGCCGGTGAAAATCGGTGGTGTGGTGATTGGCCGTGTAACGGATATTGATCTTGAACCTAAAACGTTACTGCCGCGCGTTACGATGGCGATCAGTGACAAATACGCCAACCAGATCCCGGATACCAGCTCGCTGGCGATCCGTACTCAGGGTTTACTGGGCGAGCAATTCCTGTCGTTAAATATCGGTTTTGACGATCCCGAACTGGGGTCGTCAATGTTGAACGATGGCGGCACGATACGTGATACCAAGTCGGCGATGGTGCTGGAGGATTTGATTGGCCAGTTCCTGTATAAAAGCGGCGACAACAAAGGCAACAAGCAAACCAGTGACAGTAAGGATGCGCAGGGCGGCGACGTGGCCGCACCGGCAGCAGCAGCTCAACCTTAAATAGAGGGATAACATGATGTTTAAACGTTTTCTGATGATTGCCATGCTGGTGGTCGCGCCACTGGCTGCGACTGCGGCCGATCAAAGTAATCCTTATAAACTGATGAATGAAGCGGCAAACAAGACGTTTACCCGCCTGAAGAATGAGCAGCCGAAAATCAAGCAGGACCCTAA
The DNA here is from genome assembly GCF_002307475.1 of Pantoea allii. Taxonomy (GTDB): domain Bacteria; phylum Pseudomonadota; class Gammaproteobacteria; order Enterobacterales; family Enterobacteriaceae; genus Pantoea; species Pantoea allii. Next base: position 152,402 of record NZ_NTMH01000030.1, read on the forward strand.
CTATCTGCGTGAGATCGTCCGTCAGGAGCTGCTGCCTTATGTGCAAATCAAGTATGCCGGCGCGTTAGTGCTGGGCCGTTTCTACCGCGATGCCACACCGGCGCAGCGTGAAGCCTACTTTAAGGCGTTTGGTGACTATCTGGCGCAGGCTTATGGCCAGGCGCTGGCGCTTTATCACGGCCAGACTTATCAGATTGAACCTGAGAAGCCGATTGGCAATACGAATATCCTCGCTATCCGCGTAACCATTATCGATCCTCAGGGCCGTCCGCCTGTGCGTCTGGATTTCCAGTGGCGTAAAAACAGCCAGACCGGCAACTGGCAGGCTTTTGATATGATCGCGGAAGGCGTGAGCATGATCACCACCAAACAGAATGAGTGGGGCGATCTGTTACGTACGAAAGGCATTGATGCGCTGACTGCCCAGTTGGAATCTTCAGCGAAACAGCCGATCACCCTGGATCAAAACAAATAATGCAGGCATCACTGCACTGGTCCCGCGAGGCAAATACGCTGCGGCTGGAAGGCGAGCTGGACCATGACACGCTGCTGAGCCTGTGGGAGCAGCGTGAAACGCTGGTTAAGGCGGTCGAATTGATCGATGTCTCCGCCCTGGAAAGGGTGGATTCATCGGGGCTTGCGTTGCTGGTGCACCTGCGGGAGATTGCCTCGCAGCAGGGAGGCACGCTGCGCTTTGTTGGCATTGGCGACAAACTGCAGTCATTGATCACCCTTTACAACCTGCAACAAATTATTGTTTCTGCGGATTAAAGCGCCTGAATTCGCCTTTCGCGCAAAAGCCCCGGTCCTGTACAGGGGCTTTTGCGTATTTAAGAATCAGGCACTTTCCTCTACTATGTCAGCCTTATTATTATTAAGTGAAGTTAAGAGCGATGGAAAACAGTGAGATTCAGGCCGTGCTGATGGCAGCGCTGCCCTTAGAAGAAGTTCATGTCATCAGCAATGATGGCAGCCATTTTCAGGTGATCGCCGTGGGCGAGTTGTTTGGTGAGTTAAGCCGCGTTAAGAAGCAGCAGGCTGTGTATGCGCCGCTGATGGAATTTATTGCGGACAACCGCATTCACGCGGTCTCCATCAAAACTTACACGCCTGCTGAGTGGGCACGTGACCGTAAACTTAACGGTTTTTGATTCCCTCCGGGGCCGCTCGATCTGAGCGTGACCGTTTACTAGCCAGTTAATTGAGAACCGTGTTAATGGATAAATTTCGTGTGCAAGGCCCCACCCGCTTAAGTGGTGAAGTGACCATTTCCGGCGCGAAGAACGCCGCTCTGCCCATTCTGTTTGCTGCTTTACTGGCTGAAGAGCCGGTCGAGATCACGAATGTGCCAAAGCTGCGTGACATCGACACGACCATGAAGCTGTTGACACAGCTGGGTGCCAAAGTTGAGCGCAACGGTTCTGTACACGTCGATGCCAGCGGCGTAGACGTTTTTTGCGCGCCTTATGAACTGGTAAGAACCATGCGCGCTTCAATCTGGGCGCTGGGTCCGCTGGTGGCGCGTTTTGGTCAGGGCGAAGTGTCACTGCCTGGCGGCTGCGCCATCGGCGCGCGTCCGGTTGACCTGCACATTACGGGCCTGGAGCAGTTAGGTGCAGAGATTAAGCTGGAAGAAGGTTATGTCAAAGCCTCAGTCAATGGCCGCCTGAAAGGCGCGCTGATCGTGATGGATAAAGTCAGCGTGGGCGCGACCGTTACCATTATGAGCGCAGCGACGCTGGCGACCGGCACCACCGTGATTGAGAATGCGGCACGTGAACCTGAAATTGTGGATACGGCTAACTTCCTGAACACGCTGGGCGCAAAAATCAGTGGCGCAGGTACCGATAAAATTACCATCGAGGGCGTTGAGCGCCTGGGTGGCGGCGTTTATCGCGTGCTACCAGACCGCATTGAAACCGGCACCTTCCTGGTCGCGGCAGCGATTTCCGGTGGCAAGGTTCTGTGTCGTAACGCCCAGCCCGATACGCTGGATGCGGTGCTCGCTAAGCTGCGCGATGCCGGTGCAGACATTGAAACCGGTGAAGACTGGATCAGCCTGGATATGCACGGCAAACGCCCTAAAGCGGTCAACGTGCGTACGGCTCCCCATCCGGGTTTCCCGACCGATATGCAGGCGCAGTTTACGTTGCTGAATCTGGTGGCCGAAGGGACGGGACTTATCACCGAAACCATTTTCGAAAACCGCTTTATGCACATTCCTGAGCTGATTCGTATGGGCGGGCACGCAGAAATTGAGAGCAATACCGCAATCTGTCATGGTGTGGAAACCTTATCAGGGGCACAAGTCATGGCTACGGATCTTCGCGCCTCAGCCAGCCTGGTGCTGGCAGGTTGTATTGCGGAAGGCACTACGCTGGTCGATCGCATTTACCACATTGACCGCGGCTATGAGCACATTGAAGATAAGCTGAAAGCGATGGGCGCGAATATCGAGCGCATCAGCGGCGAATAAGAATAAGTTCGCTGCTTCACGCGGATAAAACCAGCCTTGAAACACGGCTGGTTTTTTTTCATCCTCAGATCGCGTTACGTTAGTTATTGGCTTCGTTATCTGTCGATCGCACACGTTTTTTGCGATCCAGCAAACAATGGGTTTCAGGATCGTAATAACGGCTTGGCCATATCTCGGACGGATGGACATTGATCGCATCGGCAATCAGCCATTCGCCTTTAGGCCAGGGGCGCGAAAGCGCGTTGGCCAGGGTTGATGAGCTTAGTCCTGACTGACGTGAAAGCGCCGCAAGTGTGGTACCGCGTTTACGAAGCGCGGCAATAATATCGGCAGGATGCCAGTCCTCAGTCCTGTTCTGCATAACCTTTTTCTCCTTGTCCTTGTCAGTAAGTCACACGCGAGTGGTGATAACTTATTTAAATACTATCTGGAAATTTATGGGTTTTTATATCAGAGAATTTCCATAAGATTCCAGTAATATTTAGGCAAGCAGACAGAACTGAGCGGCCTGACGCAAAAGGCGCGTAACGCATGCAAGGGCGGAGAAAGGGGGAGAGCAACGGAGCCAGGGCGGCTCCGTCAGGGATCAGAAATCGCGTTGTACCGACATGTGCGCCAGTGACTCCAGGGCCGAGCGCCACGGCGTTTCTGGCAGAATCTGCAAGGCTTCAATGGCTTTATCGGCCTCCTGTTCAGCACGCTTACGCGTCCATTCCAGTGAGCCACACTGATTCATGGCTTCCAGAACCGGTGCCAGTAAATGGCGGCCATTACCCTGTTCAATAGCATCACGGATCATTTTCGACTGCTCAGGCGATCCATTGTTCATCGCATGAAGCAGGGGCAGGGTGGGTTTACCTTCGCTGAGATCGTCGCCGGTATTTTTCCCCAGGGTTTCCCCGTCCGCGCTGTAATCCAGTAAATCATCAATTAACTGGAAAGCCGTTCCCAGATAGCGCCCATAATCCTGCAGCGCTTTTTCCTGCGCCGGCGTTGCCTCCGCTAAAATTGCCGATGCCTGAGAGGCCGCTTCAAATAAGCGCGCGGTTTTACTGTAGATCACCCGCATATAGCTCTCTTCCGTGATGTCAGGATCGTTGACGTTCATCAGCTGGAGCACTTCACCTTCAGCGATGACGTTCACCGCTTCAGACATCAGCGCCAGGATGCGCAGCGAACCCATGCTGGTCATCATCTGGAAGGCGCGAGTATAGATAAAATCACCAACCAGCACGCTGGCTGCATTGCCAAATGCAGCGTTCGCGGTGGCCTTGCCACGGCGCATATCGGATTCATCCACGACATCGTCATGCAGAAGCGTGGCGGTGTGGATAAATTCGATCAGCGCCGCATTGGTGACGTGTAGATCGCCCTGATAGCCCATGGCGCGTGCTGACAGCACGGCAATCATGGGACGGATGCGTTTACCGCCACCACTGATGATGTAATAGCCCAGCTGGTTGATGAGCGAGACATCTGAATTCAGCTGGTCGAGTATGGTCTGGTTAACGGCAGCCATGTCCTGTGCGGTTAATTCGTTAATCTGTTCTAAGTTCATTCGTCTTTTCAGCTATGACTCGTTTCTCTGCCATGGTAAGCGGTTTTACCCAGCCAGCGTTCAGTAATCTGTTACTGATTGTACTTGAATTTTCAGGTTGAGAAACGTTTGCATTGAGCCTGTGTTTTTTTTCTGCAAGAGTGTGCAAAGTGCTCTTGTCTTCTGTTGGAGTTTTGCGTAGAATTCGCGCCCTATTGTGAATATTTAGCGCGCCGCCTGATGAACTGAAAGGCAAGCGCAGAAGCGGAGTTTTATATGTACGCGGTTTTCCAAAGTGGTGGTAAACAACACCGAGTAAGCGAAGGTCAGACCGTTCGCCTGGAAAAGCTGGACATCGCAACCGGTGAAACCATCGAGTTTGACCAGGTTCTGATGATTGCAAATGGCGAAGACGTGAAAATCGGCGCGCCACTGGTTTCAGGCGGTGTGATCAAGGCAGAAGTTGTTGCTCATGGTCGTGGCGAGAAAATTAAGATCGTTAAGTTTCGTCGTCGTAAGCACTACCGTAAGCAAGCAGGCCATCGCCAGTGGTTCACTGATGTGAAAATCACTGGTATCACGGCGTAAGAGGAGATCTGACAAATGGCACATAAAAAGGCTGGTGGTTCGACTCGAAATGGTCGTGACTCCAATGCAAAACGTCTGGGTGTAAAACGTTTCGGTGGCGAATCTGTCCTGGCAGGTAGCATCATCGTTCGTCAGCGCGGAACCAAATTCCACGCGGGTAACAATGTAGGCTGTGGTCGTGACCACACTCTGTTTGCTACTACAGACGGCAAAGTAAAATTCGAAGTTAAAGGTCCGAACAACCGTAAATATATCAGCATCGTTGCTGAGTAAGGTTGTCGTGACGCAGACGTTTCACGTCTGAACGCACGAATTGAAGGCCCCGCAACTCTTGCGGGGCTTTTTACATTCTGCGACCCATTGCCCGACAGGCGACATCGCCTGAAAGATTGCTGTACACTTTATGTACACGCTGGCGTAAGCCAGTTTTGATTTATCCGCCGCTGGTCACGCAGAAGACCCTGGCGGACCCGTCTGCAGCGTATTGCAGACGATTGTGTGACGGAGAAAGAAAATGAAGTTTGTTGATGAAGCGACAATTTTGGTCGTCGCAGGTGATGGCGGTAATGGTTGTGTCAGTTTCCGCCGCGAAAAATATATCCCGAGGGGCGGCCCGGACGGTGGTGATGGTGGTGATGGTGGCGACGTATTTTTGGTTGCTGACGAAAACCTCAACACGCTGATCGATTATCGTTTCGAAAAATCTTTCCGCGCTGAGCGTGGGCAGAATGGTCAGAGTCGTGACTGTACCGGTAAGCGTGGTAAAGATATCACCGTTAAAGTACCGGTAGGCACCCGCGTTATCGACCAGGGAACTGGCGAAACACTGGGCGATATGACGCGTCACCAGCAGACGTTGATGGTAGCCAAAGGTGGCTGGCATGGCCTGGGAAATACCCGTTTTAAATCCTCGGTTAACCGCAGTCCGCGTCAAAAAACTATGGGCACGCCCGGTGAGAAACGCGATCTGCAGCTGGAGCTGATGCTGCTGGCTGATGTGGGCATGTTGGGTTTACCTAATGCCGGTAAGTCGACCTTTATTCGTGCCGTTTCTGCTGCCAAGCCAAAAGTGGCGGACTATCCCTTTACCACCCTGGTGCCAAGCCTTGGCGTCGTGCGTATGGATAGCGAGCAGAGCTTTGTTATCGCAGATATCCCCGGCCTGATTGAAGGCGCGGCCGAAGGCGCAGGTTTAGGCATTCGCTTCCTGAAGCACCTCGAACGCTGCCGCGTCCTGCTGCACCTGATCGATATTGCTCCCATTGACGAGAGCGATCCGGTTGAAAACGCCCGTATTATTCTGGGTGAGCTGGAAAAATACAGCGATAAGCTGTTTAACAAACCGCGCTGGCTGGTGTTTAACAAAGTCGATCTGATCGACGACGAAGAAGCCCAGGCGCGCGCAAAAGCCATTGCCGAGGCGCTGGGTTGGGAAGATAAATACTATCTTATCTCTGCCGCCAGCCGTCAGGGCGTCACTGACCTGTGCTGGGATGTGATGAGCTTTATCAACGCCAACCCGAAAGAAGCTGACGTTGAAGAAAAACAGCCGGAGAAAGTGGAGTTCATGTGGGATGATTACCACAAAGAAGCCATTGAAACGGCAACGGTTGAAGAAGACGAAGAGTGGGATGACGACTGGGATGAGGATGACGACGAAGGCGTCGAAATCATCTACCAGCGCTAAACCTCTTATAACTGCCCCCCTTTCCGCCGGAACGGGGGCAGATTTATTTCAGCACTCCGCCAGCACCGCCCGCGTAAATCCTGCGCTACAGCCTAATCGATCCTGTTCGTTATGAATCTCAATCTGCCACGGCGGACTGCGTTTACCCACATGCAAATGGCGCGCAGCCGACCACCTGAAACGGCGCGCTGATGGCTGGTATTCACTTCCCACGCCCGCCACGCGGCTGCTCCTCTGCTGCCAGATAACCTGCCACAGAAGCCCGGGTTGCGGCTAACCTCATCGAGGCTCCGCCATGCAGTTGGTCAAAGGGTTGCCGTGTCCGGCAGCGAAAAAAGCCTGTCTTTACTCACTTATTAACTTAAATAAGATTAATGATTTTTCGGCGCGCGTCTGGCGCGGATTGGCGACTGGACGAGTGCTACTCCGTGAAGGTAAAACAGAGCGAGGGGATAATGCGACCACAACGCCACCTGGAGATGGCAAGACTACCAATAGCTCGAACGGGTCGGGATGCACCGGCATGTACGCGTAAACACCCAGTGTCAATCGACAATAAAAACGCAGCGGATGAATTGTCCGCTGCGTTTTATCAGTATGAATCAGTAATTCTTATTAATATCGCGATAAAGTCGGCTTTCAAAACGCACCAGTGGAATACGGCGCGTGCGCTGATCTTCAGGCGGAACCGCGTATCCCGACAGGAACTGCACGAACGCCACACGCGCCCCGCTGGAAGTGGTGATAAAGCCTGCGAGGTTGTAAACACCTTGTAGCGAACCGGTTTTTGCCGACACTTTGCCATCCAGTCCTGCTTCATGCAGGCCGCCACGGTACTGCAGCGTGCCATCGTGTCCGGCCAGCGGCAGCATCGAGATATAGTCCAGTTTGCTGTCGTTCTGTGCAATATATTGCAGGACCTGCATCATGGTGGCGGGGGAGATCAGATCGTGGCGTGACAGGCCCGAACCATCCACCTGGATGCTGTTACCTAAATCAATATTGGCCTTTTCACGCAGGACGCGACGAACCGCGTCTGATCCCGCACGGAAGGTGCCGGGCACGTTGAAGTAATGGTGGCCGATAGTACGAAAAACCGTGTCGGCAATCATATTATCGGACTTCTTCAACATGGTGTGCAACAGCGTATGCAGCGGTGCCGATTGCGTAGAAGCCAGCACTGTACCCGGCTCGGTCACCTGCGTCTGGCGCAACAGATGGCCGCTGTAATCAATACCAGCAGAACGCAATTCAGCTTTCAGGATCTCGCCTGCCCAGGCTGCGCCATCCTGAACCGCAAAGGCCAAAGGAAGCGGATCGCTGCGCTGACGCATACAGCCGGTTAAGGTGTAGCGGTTCAACTCTCCCGGAACGACGTCCAGCTCGCAGTATTGCCCTTCGCCACTGTTGCGCCCAATCGTGCGTACCTGGCTCAGCATGTGCGCCGGGTAATAGGACGCAATGCGGATAAAGGCATTTTCGCCTGCCTTCTCAGCACTGTAGAGCGAAACCGAGAAGCAGTTTTTATCCACAATGGCTGCGGCAGGCGGTGCACTAAAGCACTGGGTCATGTCGTTCCACGGCCAGCCCGGTGCGGCGTCATGGCTGGCAAACACCGAGGTATCAATGACCAGATTACCTTTGATGTGCGTGATGCCTTGTTTTTTTAACGCCGCGACCATATTACGCAGATCCTGGCGGCCGAGTGTCGGGTCGCCAGCAAACCGGGCAACTAAATCACCATTAAGCGTGCCATCGACCAGCGCGCCTTTGGTTTCAAAGGTCGTTTGAAAACGGTAATCACCGCCCAGTTCCAGTAAAGCCGCCAGGGCGGTAATCACTTTCATGGTACTGGCGGGAAGTGCCATCTGTTTCCCGTGGTAATCAATAATTGGCGTTGATGCGCCCACTTTTTGCACCAGCAAAGCCAGATTGGCACCATCTGGCAGATACTGCATGTATTCATCAACTGGCGCTGCTTGTGCCTGCAGCATAAAAGCACAGGTTAATCCGGTAACAAGTCGTGAAAATCGCATAATCTCGCGGTAACTGACAGGTGAAGGCGACAATACTACGTCCCAGGACGGTGGAAAGTAAACGATGACCCGCAGGGAACTCTGGGTTAAAATACGTATCAAATTGCAAAACCTTTTCTGGCCTGGAACACTTTCCGGGTCAGTATTCTTTTATTTGCAAAACGAGGTCTTGCGCCGCAGAACGCTTTTTTCTGCAGTCACCGGTCAGGATGCACCGTGAAACAGGAATGATGACGAGGAGCTAAAATGAACCAGATTCCGATGACGTTAAGAGGCGCTGAAAGGCTGCGCGAAGAGCTGCATGAGCTGAAAACGGTGAAGCGCCCGCGCATTATTGCCTCCATTGCGGAGGCCCGCGAGCACGGCGATTTGAAAGAGAACGCCGAATACCATGCTGCGCGTGAAGAACAGGGGTTCTGTGAGGGACGCATTCAGGAGATTGAAGCCAAACTCTCCAATGCACAAGTGATTGATGTGACTCAGATGCCGAAAACCGGCCGCGTGATTTTTGGCGCAACGGTTAGCATCCTGAATGTGGACACCGATGAAGAGTTCACTTATCGCATCGTGGGTGATGATGAGGCAGACTTTAAACAAAATCTGATTTCTGTTAACTCGCCGATGGCACGTGGTCTGGTGGGTAAAGAAGCCGATGACGTTGTGATTATCAAAACGCCAGGCGGTGATGTTGAGTACGAAATCCTGAAGGTGGAATACATCTGACAGGGTGCAACTGTCTGAAAAGGGTTGCCGTACAATGTAAAGAAAGGAAAAAGGCCGCGCTGCGGCCTTTTATCCCATGTAAGAGCATGGCACTTTCTTTGCCCACTTAACGTGGCAGAGAAATCTTGCTCTCTTTAGCGGGGCGATACAGCACCAGCATTTTGCCAATAACCTGAACGTTGCTGGCACGGGTCTCACGTACAATGGCTTCAACGATCAACTGCCTGGTTTCACGTTCTTCAGCGGCAATTTTCACCTTGATCAATTCGTGATGTTCCAGCGCTTGTTCAATCTCAGCCAGTACACCTTCGGTCAGGCCATTGCCTCCGAGCATGACAACTGGCTTGAGCGGATGGGCGAGGCCTTTGAGGTGCTGTTTTTGTTTGGTACTTAGATTCATCGTATTATTTACTTACTCGGGGATTGAAAACGGTTCATTCTACCGCCATCTCGGGTATATCGCCAAATCGACGCAGCCTATCGCGTGCAGATTTATCGCTACGATGACGATTTAGTTGGAAATTTTATGACCGGTAAAAAGCGTTCAGCCAGCTCCAGCCGCTGGCTACAGGAACACTTTAGCGATAAATACGTGCTCCAGGCACAGAAAAAAGGGTTGCGTTCGCGCGCCTGGTTTAAACTTGATGAAATACAGCAGGGTGACAAGCTTTTCAAACCCGGTATGACCGTGGTAGATCTGGGTGCTGCACCCGGTGGCTGGTCACAATATGTGGTACAGCAAATGGGGACCAAAGGCCGCGTTATTGCTTGTGATATTCTGCCGATGGACCCTATTGTTGGTGTCGATTTCCTTCAAGGTGATTTTCGTGAAGAATCGGTGATCAAAGCGTTACTTGAACGTGTGGGCGATCAAAAAGTCCAGGTCGTCATGTCTGATATGGCACCGAATATGAGTGGTACACCTGCCGTAGATATTCCCCGGTCGATGTATTTGGTGGAGCTGGCGTTGGAGATGTGTCGTGACATTTTGGCTCCCGGCGGTAGTTTTGTAGTGAAAGTGTTCCAGGGAGATGGCTTTGATGAATACCTGCGGGAAATTCGCTCCCTGTTTACGAAAGTGAAAATACGTAAGCCTGACGCTTCACGTTCACGTTCACGTGAAGTTTATATTGTGGCGACTGGGCTTAAACTGTAACCAACGTAATGGATAACCCGGCATTCCTGCTGCGATTCCATGTGCGAAGGATCTATAGTACCCTACGCTATCTGTTAACACCGTTGTAATATGAGGTTAATCCCTTGAGTGACATGGCGAAAAACCTGATTCTCTGGCTAGTCATCGCGGTCGTGCTGATGTCGGTCTTCCAGAGCTTTGGGCCCAGCGAGTCGAATGGCCGTAGGGTTGATTATTCAACCTTCCTGTCGGAAGTGAACCAGGATCAGGTCCGCGAGGCACGTATTAACGGGCGTGAAATTAACGTTATCAAAAAAGACAGCAATAAATACACCACTTACATTCCTGTCAATGACCCCAAGTTACTCGATAACCTGTTGACCAAGAACGTGAAAGTGGTTGGTGAACCACCGGAAGAACCCAGTCTGCTGGCGTCTATCTTCATCTCATGGTTCCCAATGTTACTGCTGATTGGTGTGTGGATTTTCTTCATGCGTCAAATGCAGGGCGGCGGTGGCAAAGGCGCAATGTCCTTTGGTAAAAGCAAAGCCCGCATGCTGACGGAAGATCAGATTAAAACCACTTTTGCTGACGTTGCAGGCTGTGACGAAGCGAAAGAGGAAGTCAGCGAGCTGGTTGAATACCTGCGTGAGCCGAGCCGTTTCCAGAAGCTGGGTGGTAAAATTCCTAAAGGCGTGCTGATGGTTGGCCCGCCGGGTACCGGTAAAACCTTGCTGGCGAAAGCCATTGCGGGTGAAGCGAAAGTGCCCTTCTTTACCATTTCGGGCTCTGACTTTGTTGAAATGTTCGTCGGTGTGGGTGCATCTCGTGTGCGCGACATGTTTGAACAGGCGAAGAAAGCGGCACCCTGCATTATCTTTATCGATGAAATCGATGCTGTCGGTCGTCAGCGTGGCGCCGGTTTAGGTGGCGGTCACGATGAACGTGAGCAGACCCTGAACCAGATGCTGGTTGAGATGGATGGTTTTGAAGGTAACGAAGGCATCATTGTTATTGCCGCAACCAACCGTCCAGACGTTCTTGACCCTGCGCTGCTGCGTCCGGGTCGCTTTGACCGTCAGGTTGTGGTTGGCTTGCCAGACGTTCGTGGTCGTGAGCAGATTTTGAAAGTGCACATGCGCCGTGTGCCGTTAGCAACTGATATCGACGCGGCAATCATCGCTCGCGGTACGCCGGGCTTCTCAGGTGCCGATCTGGCTAACCTGGTCAACGAAGCGGCGCTGTTCGCTGCGCGTAGCAACAAACGTGTAGTGTCGATGGTTGAGTTTGAAAAAGCCAAAGACAAGATCATGATGGGTGCAGAGCGTCGTTCCATGGTGATGACGGAAGCGCAGAAAGAGTCCACGGCTTATCACGAAGCCGGTCACGCCATTATTGGTCGCCTGGTGCCGGAACACGATCCGGTGCACAAAGTGACGATTATCCCGCGTGGTCGTGCATTAGGTGTGACCTTCTTCCTGCCTGAAGGCGACGCAATTAGCGCCAGCCGTCAGAAACTGGAAAGCCAGATTTCAACGCTGTACGGCGGTCGTCTGGCAGAAGAGATTATCTACGGTGTAGAGCATGTCTCAACGGGCGCATCGAACGACATCAAAGTGGCGACCAATCTGGCACGTAACATGGTGACCCAGTGGGGCTTCTCTGAAAAACTGGGTCCATTGCTGTACGCAGAAGAAGAGGGTGAGGTTTTCCTTGGTCGCTCCGTGGCGAAAGCCAAGCATATGTCCGATGAAACCGCCCGTATTATCGACCAGGAAGTGAAACATCTGATCGATACTAACTATCAGCGTGCGCGTCATATCCTGGGTGAAAATCTGGACATCCTTCATGCGATGAAAGACGCGCTGATGAAGTATGAAACCATTGATGCACCGCAGATCGACGACCTGATGGCACGCCGGGAAGTGCGTCCGCCAGCGGGCTGGGAAGATCCCGGCAGCAGCAATTCTGACAGTAATGGCACGCCAAAGGCACCGCGTCCGGTCGATGAACCGCGTACGCCAAACCCAGGCAACACCATGTCAGAACAGTTAGACAAATAAGACGCCACGTCTTTTAATAAAACCCCGGCTGGTCCGGGGTTTTTTACATCTATACATTGCGCCACAAGGAGTTTTTCACCATGAAATTGTTCGCCCGTGATTCCCATCTCGATTTGTCATTTCCACATGTGATGGGCATTCTGAATGTCACGCCGGACTCTTTTTCCGATGGTGGTAAACATAACGCGCTGGTCGACGCGCTCACGCATACCAATGAAATGGTCAATGCCGGCGCAACCATTATTGACGTCGGTGGCGAATCCACGCGTCCCGGCGCGGATGAGGTCAGTGTTGACGAGGAGCTTGAGCGGGTGATCCCGGTGGTCGAAGCGATCGCTCAACGTTTTGAAGTGTGGATTTCGGTCGACACGTCTAAGGCTGAGGTCATCACGGAAGCCGCCAGAGTGGGCGCTCACATTATCAATGATGTTCGCTCTTTATCCGAGCCGGGGGCGCTGGCCGCCGCTGCCGCGACAGGCTTGCCTGTGTGCCTGATGCACATGAAGGGCGAGCCACGAACCATGCAGCAGGCACCGGCTTATCAGAATATCGTCAACGACGTGGATGCGTTCTTCGTCGAGCAACTGGCCCGCTGCGAGGCGGCCGGAATAAAAAAAGAGAATCTGCTGCTCGACCCGGGCTTCGGATTCGGTAAGAATCTCAGCCACAATTATGAGCTGTTGGCCCGCCTCAGCGATTTCCACCATTTTGGTCGGCCATTGCTGGTTGGTATGTCGCGTAAGTCGATGATTGGTCAACTGCTGAACGTGGGGCCAGGTCAGCGTCTGACCGGCAGCCTGGCCTGTGCAGTTATTGCCGCCATGCAGGGGGCACACATTATTCGCGTTCACGATGTGAAAGAAACGGTCGAAGCGATGCGCGTGGTCGAAGCGACACAAAGAGCTAAAGGATGACAGAGCATGAGTAATCGTAAATATTTTGGTACAGATGGGATTCGCGGCAAAGTGGGTGAGTCACCTATCACCCCTGATTTTGTTCTGAAACTTGGCTGGGCCGCAGGGAAAGTTCTGGCACGCCACGGTTCGAAAAAAATTATTATAGGTAAAGACACGCGTATTTCTGGCTATATGCTGGAATCTGCGCTGGAAGCTGGCCTGGCTGCGGCAGGCTTATCTGCTGCGTTTACCGGCCCGATGCCGACGCCTGCCATTGCCTATCTGACCCGAACGTTCCGTGCCGAAGCCGGTATCGTGATTTCAGCGTCCCATAATCCGTTTGATGATAACGGCATTAAGTTCTTCTCTGCCGAAGGCACCAAGTTGCCTGACGATGTGGAAGAAGCGATTGAGCTGGAAATGGAAAAGCCGCTGACCTGTGTTGAATCAGCCCTGCTGGGCCGCGCCAGTCGTATCGTGGATGCCGCCGGACGTTACATTGAATTTTGTAAAGGCACCTTCCCCAGCGAGCTCAGTCTGAATGGCCTGAAAATTGTGGTGGACTGCGCTAACGGCGCAACCTATCACATCGCACCTAACGTACTGCGTGAACTTGGCGCAACGGTGATTGCGATCGGTGTGCAGCCTGACGGCATGAACATCAATAAAGCGTGTGGCGCAACCGATCTGAAAATGCTGCAACAGCGTGTACTGGCTGAGAAAGCAGACATTGGTCTGGCTTACGATGGTGACGGCGATCGCATTATGATGGTTGACCATCTCGGCGAGAAAGTAGATGGCGATCAGATTCTGTATATCATTGCCCGCGAAGGTCTGCGCCAGGGGCAGTTGCGCGGCGGTGTCGTGGGAACGCTGATGAGCAACATGGGGCTGGAACTGGCCCTGAAGCAGCTGGGCATTCCCTTTGTGCGTGCCAAAGTGGGCGACCGCTATGTGCTCGAAAAACTCCAGGAAAAAGGCTGGCGGCTGGGCGCTGAAAACTCAGGCCACGTGATTCTGCTGGATAAAATCGCCACCGGCGACGGCATTGTGGCAAGTTTGCAAGTGCTCACTGCTATGGTACGTAATCATATGAGCCTGCATGACCTGTGCACCGGAATGAAGATGCTGCCTCAGGTACTGGTCAATGTGCGCTTTGCCGGTGAGCACGATCCCCTGGAAAGCGATGCCGTAAAAGCGGTAGCGCAGGACGTAGAAAAAGCGCTGGCTGGAAAAGGGCGCGTGCTGCTGCGTAAATCCGGTACCGAACCCTTAATCCGCGTGATGGTCGAAGGTGAGGATGCCGCCCAGGTGACGGCACTGGCTAACCAGATTGCCGATGCGGTCAAAGCCGTCTGACGCGCGTGACAGGCAGGCGCAGCAGCCTGTTCCTGCCTGTAAAATCATCGCACTGGCGCTTTTTTCTGCAATCAGCCTGTGACAGCTAAATTGCACTTGCAGAGGTATGCGCCATTGGTTAGTATTCACACCCGCTTCTGATGGGTGATGAACACACTCCCCGTCATATTGGTTGAAGCTTTAACTGTGCGGATTACGCGCAAGGAAACAGGTTGATTATGTACGAAGCTCTGTTAGTTGTTTTCCTTATTGTAGCAATTGGCCTTGTGGGTCTTATTATGCTGCAGCAAGGCAAAGGCGCTGATATGGGAGCATCATTTGGTGCAGGCGCGTCTGGCACGCTGTTTGGTTCAAACGGGTCGGGTAACTTTATGACTCGCATGACTGCAGTTCTGGCTACGCTGTTTTTCGTGATCAGCTTGATTCTGGGTAATCTGAACAGCAATAAGATCTCCAAAGGAAGCGAGTGGGAAAACCTCACTGCGCCAGCTCAGTCTCAACAGCAGACTCAGCCAGCTAAACCGGCTACGCCGGGCAATGATATCCCGCACTAATAGCAGTAAAATAGCGTCAAACTAAAGCGGCAGAACAGCGTCGCAGTCAGTGCAGTACCGAGGTGGTGAAATTGGTAGACACGCTACCTTGAGGTGGTAGTGCTCGAAAGGGCTTACGGGTTCAAGTCCCGTCCTCGGTACCAAATCTTAGTATTACTTGCATTTTATGCATGTTCGGCGTAATATTCGCCACGTTTTCGGACGCGGGGTGGAGCAGCCTGGTAGCTCGTCGGGCTCATAACCCGAAGGTCGTCGGTTCAAATCCGGCCCCCGCAACCACTTTCCCTTAGAGTTCTTTTTCAAATATACTGTGTGCATCGACGGGCGCATAAGCAGCGAATTTTGAAAAAAATTCTTTTGGATGGGCGTCCGGGCCGCAATGCGGCATACAGGGTCCAGTGATAAAAAGCCCCGAATATTCGGGGTTTTTTGTTATTAGCGAATCGTAATACTGGGCTATAGGCCCTTTTTTTATGTCTTGGGGGTGGGCTTGTCCACATTAGAGCAAAAATTGACAGAGTTGGTATCTGCTCCGGTAGAAGCGCTCGGCTACGAACTGGTCGGAATTGAATTCGTTCGTGGTCGCACATCAACCCTGCGCATCTATATTGATAGTGAAGATGGCATCAATGTTGACGATTGCGCGGACGTCAGCCACCAGGTGAGTGCGGTGATGGATGTGGAAGATCCCATCACGGTGCCTTACCACCTTGAAGTGTCCTCACCGGGGCTCGATCGTCCTCTGTTCACTGCAGAACATTATGCACGCTTTACCGGCGATGAGGTGAGCCTGGTGCTGCGTATGGCCGTTCAAAACCGCCGTAAATGGCAGGGAATCATCAAGTCTGTTGAGGGTGAGATGATAACGGTAAACGTTGAGGGTAACGACGAGGTGTTCGCGCTGAGTAATATTCAGAAAGCGAACCTGGTCCCCCACTTTTAAAAGTCCGGATTGAGGCCAACCAGGATGAACAAAGAGATCTTAGCTGTTGTAGAAGCCGTTTCTAACGAAAAAGCCCTGCCGCGTGAGAAAATCTTCGAAGCGCTGGAGAGCGCGCTGGCGACTGCGACCAAGAAAAAGTACGAGCAGGAAATTGACGTACGCGTCAGCATCGACCGTAAAAGCGGCGACTTCGATACCTTCCGCCGTTGGGAGATCGTCGATCAGGTTACGCAGCCAACGCGCGAGATCACGCTGGATGCGGCTCGCTACGAAGACGAGTCTCTCAATCTGGGCGAATACGTAGAAGACCAGATTGAATCCGTTACGTTTGACCGTATCACGACCCAGACGGCGAAGCAGGTTATCGTACAAAAAGTACGTGAAGCCGAGCGTGCAATGGTGGTGGATCAGTTCCGCGAGCAGGAAGGCGAAATCATCACCGGTGTGGTGAAGAAAGTGAACCGTGACAACATCTCGCTGGATCTGGGCAACAATGCTGAAGCCGTGATCCTGCGTGAAGACATGCTGCCACGCGAAAACTTTCGCCCAGGCGACCGTATTCGCGGTGTACTGTATGCAGTACGTCCTGAAGCCCGTGGCGCGCAGCTGTTTGTGACGCGTTCTAAACCTGAAATGCTGATCGAACTGTTCCGCATTGAGGTGCCAGAAATTGGCGAAGAAGTGCTTGAAATTAAAGCCGCGGCCCGCGATCCGGGTTCACGTGCAAAAATTGCAGTAAAAACCAACGATAAACGTATCGATCCGGTCGGTGCCTGCGTCGGCATGCGCGGTGCGCGTGTTCAGGCTGTGTCCAGTGAACTGGGCGGCGAGCGTATCGATATCGTGCTGTGGGACGATAACCCAGCACAGTTTGTTATTAACGCCATGGCCCCGGCTGATGTGGCGTCAATCGTGGTTGATGAAGATAACCACACGATGGATATCGCTGTTGAGGCTGGCAATCTGGCCCAGGCGATCGGCCGTAATGGCCAAAACGTGCGTCTGGCTTCACAGCTGAGTGGCTGGGAGCTGAACGTGATGACCGTCGATGATCTGCAGGCTAAGCATCAGGCTGAAGCCCATGCAGCAATCGATATGTTCACGAAGCATCTCGACATCGACGAAGAGTTCGCCACCATTCTGGTGGAAGAGGGCTTCTCAACGTTGGAAGAAATGGCCTATGTGCCTATCAACGAGCTGTTGGAAATTGACGGCCTCGACGAAGAGACCATTGAAGCCCTACGTGAACGAGCAAAAAATGCGTTAACCACCCTGGCACTGGCAAAAGAAGAGAGCCTTGGTAATCAGGAACCCGCTGAAGACCTCTTGAATCTTGAGGGTCTGGATCGTGCACTGGCTTTCCGCCTGGCATCCAAAGGCGTTTGCACGCTGGAAGATCTCGCAGAGCAAGGTGTTGACGATCTGACGGATATTGAAGGGCTGACTGATGAGCAAGCTGGCGCGCTGATTATGGCCGCACGCAATATCTGCTGGTTCGGCGATGACGCGTAATAACAGGAAGGAACAGCATGACAGATGTAACCGTAAAATCGCTGGCAGCAGAAATTCAGACCTCGGTCGATCGCCTGGTACAGCAGTTTGCTGATGCGGGGATCCCAAAGTCTGAAAATGATGCGGTGACCCAGCACGAGAAAGAAACCTTACTGTCTCACCTGAAGCATGGTCAGGCCGGTTCAGGCAAACTGACATTGCAGCGCAAAACGCGTAGCACCTTGAATATTCCTGGCACCGGGGGTAAAAGTAAGTCGGTGCAAATCGAAGTCCGCAAAAAGCGTACGTACGTAAAAGGCGATGCAGAGTCTGAGCAAGCTCAGGCAGAAGCAGAAGCCGAGGCGCAGCGTGAAGCGGAAGAGCAGGCGCAACGCGAGGCCGCTGAACAAGCGCGTCGTGAAGCGGAACAGAAAGCGCAACGTGAAGCCGAAGAGAAAGCCAAGCGCGAAGCCGCTGAAAAGGCTAAGCGTGCAGCAGCGGAAAATGAGAAAGTGACTAATCAACCTACCGACGAAGTGACCAAGGCCGCGCAGTCCGATAAAGCACGTCGTGAAGCCGAAGCCGCCGAACTGAAGCGTAAAGCGGAAGAAGAAGCGCGCCGTAAGCTGGAAGAGGCTGCCCGCCTCGCTGCGGAAGAAGCCCGCCGTTTAGCCGTAGAAAAAGCGGCTGAATGGGAAAAGCCTGAAGAAGAGGACAAGGGCGACTATCACGTCACCACCTCTACGCATGCCCGCCAGGCCGAAGACGAGAACGATCGTCAGGTGGAAGCCGGCCGTGCCCGCACGCGCAGTGCAAAAGCCGCGCGTCCGGTTAAAAAAGGCAACAAACATTCAGAAGCCAAAACTGACCGTGAAGAAGCGCGTGCGCAGGTTCGCGGCGGTAAAGGCGGCAAGCATCGCAAACCAAGCGCACTGCAGCAGGGCTTTAACAAGCCAGCGCAGGCGGTTAACCGTGATGTCATCATTGGCGAAACCATCACCGTTGCCGAACTGGCTAACAAAATGGCCGTCAAAGGTTCACTGGTCATCAAAGCGATGATGAAGATGGGCGCTATGGCGACCATCAATCAGGTTATCGACCAGGAAACCGCACAGCTGGTTGCCGAAGAAATGGGCCACAAAGTGACCCTTCGTCGTGAAAACGAGCTGGAAGAAGCGGTAATGGACGATCGTGATACCGATGCCGCACAGGAATCTCGTGCGCCGGTCGTGACCATCATGGGCCACGTTGACCACGGTAAAACCTCGCTGCTGGACTATATCCGCTCCACCAAAATCGCCTCTGGCGAAGCGGGCGGTATCACGCAGCACATCGGTGCCTATCACGTCGAAACTGATAACGGCATGGTAACCTTCCTGGATACTCCGGGCCACGCCGCGTTTACCGCAATGCGTGCCCGTGGTGCGCAGGCAACGGATATCGTTATCCTGGTCGTTGCTGCGGACGATGGCGTTATGCCACAGACCGTTGAAGCTATCCAGCACGCCAAAGCGGCGAAAGTGCCGGTGGTGGTTGCAGTCAACAAGTGCGATAAGCCAGAAGCCGATCCAGATCGTGTTAAAAACGAGCTGACTCAGTACGGGATCATCCCGGAAGAGTGGGGCGGCGAAAACATGTTCGTTAACGTCTCTGCGAAAGCCGGTACCGGTATTGACGATCTGTTGAACGCTATCCTGCTGCAGGCAGAAGTGCTTGAGCTGACCGCTATCCGTGAAGGTATGGCGAGCGGTGTGGTCATTGAATCGTTCCTCGACAAAGGTCGTGGTCCGGTTGCTACCGTGCTGGTACGCGAAGGTACGTTGAACAAAGGCGACATCGTTCTGTGCGGCTTCGAATACGGCCGTGTCCGTGCGATGCGTGACGAACTGGGTCGTGAAGTAATGGAAGCGGGTCCGTCTATCCCGGTTGAGATCCTTGGCCTGTCAGGTGTACCGGCAGCGGGTGATGAAGCAACCGTGGTTCGTGACGAGAAGAAAGCACGTGAAGTGGCTTTGTATCGTCAGGGCAAATTCCGTGAAGTTAAGCTGGCTCGTCAGCAGAAATCTAAGCTGGAAAACATGTTTGCGAACATGACCGAAGGCGAAGTGTCCGAACTGAACATCGTGCTCAAAGCGGACGTTCAGGGTTCTGTGGAAGCGATCTCCGACTCCCTGCTGAAACTCTCCACCGACGAAGTGAAGGTGAAGATTGTGGGTTCAGGCGTAGGTGGAATCACCGAAACCGACGCCACGCTGGCAGCAGCATCCAACGCCATCCTGCTGGGCTTCAACGTCCGTGCTGACGCCTCTGCGCGCCGCGTAGTTGATGCGGAAAGCCTGGATCTGCGTTACTACTCCGTCATCTATAACCTGATTGACGAAGTGAAAGCGGCGATGAGCGGTATGCTGGCACCAGAGTACAAACAGCAGATCATCGGTCTGGCTGAAGTGCGCGACGTGTTCAAATCACCGAAATTTGGTGCAGTGGCAGGTTGTATGGTGACGGAAGGTAACATCAAACGTCATAACCCAATCCGTGTACTGCGCGATAACGTGGTGATTTACGAAGGCGAACTGGAATCACTGCGTCGCTTTAAAGATGACGTCAACGAAGTGCGTAACGGCATGGAGTGTGGTATCGGCGTGAAGAACTATAATGACGTTCGTGTCGGCGATATGATCGAAGTCTTCGAAGTGATTGAAGTTAAACGCACCATCGCTTAAGTCCTGGCGTTGATGATGCAATTTGGGAGGCCGCTGGCCTCCCGAATTATTTGGGAGAAATAAAAAATGGCGAAAGAATTTGGCCGTCCGCAGCGTGTCTCACAAGAGCTGCAAAAAGAGGTTGCCATGATCCTGCAGCGTGAGATTAAAGATCCACGTCTTGGCATGATGGTCACCGTTTCTGGCGTTGAGGTATCACGTGACCTCGCTTACGCCAAAGTGTTTGTCACCTTCCTCAATGATAAAGATGAAGAAGCCGTACAAAATGGCCTGAAAGCGTTAAAAGAAGCCTCGGGTTATATCCGTACGCTGTTGGGTAAAGCCATGCGCCTGCGTATCGTGCCGGAGCTGACCTTCTTCTACGACAACTCGCTGGTTGAAGGCATGCGCATGTCAAACCTCGTCACCAACGTGGTGAAAAAAGACGTTGAGCGTCGTGGTCCTGAGTCCACGGACGATAACGAGGAGGCGTAATGAGTCGTCCTCGTCGTCGCGGTCGCGACGTCCATGGCGTTTTATTGCTGGATAAGCCACAAGGGATGTCATCCAATGATGTCCTGCAAAAGGTAAAGCGCATTTTTAACGCTAACCGTGCAGGACATACCGGGGCGCTCGATCCGCTGGCAACCGGCATGTTGCCTATCTGCCTGGGCGAAGCCACCAAATTTTCTCAGTATCTGCTGGACTCCGATAAGCGTTATCGCGTGATTGCCCGTCTGGGTGAGCGCACCGATACCTCGGATGCTGACGGTAACCTGGTGCAAACCCGTCCGGTGGACTTTACCCAGGCTGCGCTGGATACGGCGCTGGAGGGTTTTCGCGGTGATATCATGCAGGTGCCGTCGATGTTTTCTGCATTGAAACATCAGGGCAGAAAACTGTACGAATACGCGCGCGAAGGCATCACCATTGAGCGTGAGCCGCGTCCGATTACCGTTTATGACCTGCAGTTTATTCGCTGGCAGGGCGATGAGCTGGAACTGGAAATCCACTGTTCCAAAGGTACCTACATCCGCACCATTATTGACGATTTGGGCGAGAAGCTGGGCTGCGGTGCGCACGTCATCATGCTGCGCCGGATGCAGGTGGCACGCTATCCGTTTGAGAGAATGGTGACGCTGGAACAGTTGCAGGCGCTCCAGCACAACGCTAACGAGACGGGTGAGGATCTGGCGCAGCATCTTGATCTGCTGCTTTTGCCAATGGACAGCCCCGCGTCAGATTTCCCGGCGGTAAACGTGTCCTCTGATGTGGCCGCATACTTTAAACAGGGCCAACCGGTTCACGCCAGTCAGGCACCGGCTCAGGGCCTCGTGCGCGTCACCGAAGGTGAAGAGGGCAAATTTATCGGCATGGCAGAAATTGCCGAGGATGGCCGCATTGCTCCCCGACGTTTAGTGGTTGAGTATCAGAATTAAGTTGTGCGCTTTCCGCGTTGGGCATTTGCGTTGCCCTGAAGCGAAGAGTAGAATGGCGCGGCTTTAAAGCGGGATGCTGAATTAGAGATCGGCGCCCATACATTCATTTAACTGGAGTTTATTATGTCTCTAAGCGTAGAAGCTAAAGCAGAGATCGTTGCTAAATATGGTCGTGGTGCTAACGACAGCGGTTCAACCGAAGTTCAGGTTGCCCTGTTGACCGCGCAGATCAGCCATCTGCAGGGTCACTTCTCTGAGCACAAGAAAGACCACCACAGCCGCCGCGGTCTTCTGCGCATGGTATCTCAGCGTCGTAAGCTGCTGGACTACCTGAAGCGTAAAGACGTTGCACGCTACAGCAGCCTGATCGAAAGTCTCGGTCTGCGTCGCTAGTCTTAAAATCGGGTCGTCAGGGATGCCACTCACGTGTGCTAAAAACCCGACTGGCGATCAGATTTGTGCGAGTTTCATGAAAAGGGGGCCTTTATGGCCCCTTTTTTCGAGCAATGCGCAGCAATCCTGAGCAAACTCATGTATTGTTGTTGGGTGTGATCTTTGTTTGCAGAGGTTCGCGCGGCTAATGAGAGGCTTTTACCGCAGGGGCGGTTAAGGGTTGTCATTAGTCGCGAGGATGCAACGAGGATCGGTAATCAATGGCAGGCTCAATATAGCACTGCCCCGATGTTAAGGACTTTGATTTTGCTTAATCCGATCGTACGCAAATTCCAATATGGTCAACATACCGTCACGCTGGAAACCGGCATGATGGCTCGCCAGGCGACTGCCGCTGTTATGGTGAGCATGGACGATACCGCAGTATTTGTCACCGTGGTTGGTCAGAAAAAAGCCAAACCAGGCCAGGACTTTTTCCCACTGACCGTGAACTATCAGGAGCGTACTTACGCTGCTGGTCGTATCCCAGGCAGCTTCTTCCGTCGTGAAGGTCGTCCAAGCGAAGGCGAAACCCTGATTTCACGTCTGATCGACCGTCCTGTGCGTCCACTGTTCCCGGAAGGTTTCGTTAACGAAGTGCAGGTTATCGCCACGGTTGTGTCGGTAAACCCACAGGTTCACCCAGACATCGTTGCCATGATCGGTGCCTCTGCAGCGCTGGCGCTGTCAGGCCTTCCGTTCAACGGCCCAATCGGTGCAGCGCGCGTTGGTTATATCAATGACCAGTACGTACTGAACCCAACCGCGGATGAGCTGAAAACCTCACGTCTGGATCTGGTCGTTGCCGGTACGCAGAACGCCGTTCTGATGGTGGAATCTGAAGCAGAAATCCTGTCTGAAGAACAAATGTTGGGCGCAGTGGTGTTCGGCCACGATCAACAGCAGATTGTGATTGAAAACATCAATTCACTGGTCGCCGAAGCGGGCAAACCGCGTTGGGACTGGCAGCCAGAGCAGGCGAATACTGCACTGATTTCACGCGTTGCGGCGCTTGCCGAAACACGTATCAGCGATGCGTACCGTATCACTGACAAGCAAGAACGTTATGCTCAGGTTGGCGTCATTAAAGACGAAACCATTGCTGCGTTGCTGGCGGAAGATGAATCACTGGATGCGGCCGAAATCGGCGACATCGTTCACAGCCTGGAAAAGACGGTTGTCCGTACCCGCATTCTGAACGGCGAGCCACGTATCGATGGTCGTGAGAAAGACATGATCCGTGGTCTGGACGTGCGCACCGGCGTGCTGCCGCGTACTCACGGTTCAGCCCTGTTCACCCGTGGTGAAACGCAGGCGCTGGTTACTGCTACCCTGGGTACGACCCGCGATGCGCAGAACCTGGATGAGCTGATGGGCGAACGTACCGACAGCTTCCTGTTCCACTACAACTTCCCTCCGTACTCTGTCGGTGAGACCGGTATGGTGGGTTCGCCTAAGCGTCGTGAAATTGGTCACGGTCGTCTGGCGAAACGCGGCGTGCTGGCTGTGATGCCAAAAGCCGAAGATTTCCCGTATACCGTTCGCGTGGTTTCTGAAATCACCGAATCTAACGGTTCTTCTTCTATGGCCTCGGTCTGTGGTGCCTCTCTGGCGCTGATGGATGCAGGTGTGCCAATCAAGGCATCTGTTGCGGGTATCGCGATGGGCCTGGTAAAAGAAGACGACAAGTTTGTTGTCCTGTCCGACATCCTGGGTGACGAAGACCACCTGGGCGATATGGACTTTAAAGTCGCCGGTAGCCGTGAAGGTATCACCGCGCTGCAGATGGACATTAAAATCGAAGGCATCACCCGCGAAATCATGCAGGTTGCGCTGAACCAGGCCAAAGGTGCACGTCTGCACATTCTGGGCGTCATGGAGCAGGCTATCAGCACCCCGCGTCAGGAAATTTCTGAGTTCGCGCCACGTATTTACACCATTAAGATCAGTTCCGACAAGATCAAAGATGTGATTGGTAAAGGCGGTTCTGTGATCCGTGCGCTGACCGAAGAAACCGGTACAACCATCGAAATCGAAGATGACGGTACCGTGAAAATCGCAGCGACCGACGGTCTGAAAGCGAAAGAAGCTATTCGCCGTATCGAAGAAATCACCGCAGAAATCGAAGTGGGCCGTGTCTATAGCGGTAAAGTCACCCGCATCGTAGACTTCGGAGCCTTCGTCGCTATCGGCGGCGGTAAAGAAGGTCTGGTGCATATTTCTCAAATTGCAGACAAGCGTGTTGAGAAAGTGACTGACTATCTGCAGATGGGTCAGGAAGTGCCGGTTAAGGTGATGGAAGTCGATCGCCAGGGCCGTGTACGTCTGAGCATCAAAGAAGCGACAGAAACCAAGCCTGAAGCTGTTGCAGCTGAGAGCACACCTGACGCTGAATAAGTCTTTCCTGATTTGCCTCTCCTTGCCTGGCAGGGAGAGGCTTTTGTGTCATCGCGAGGGCGGGAATCCTTGTGCACAGCAGGCGGATAACAGGATGGTTGTCCCAATGTTTGTATTCGGGAGTGGGAAATGAAGCCTTTTTTGCGCTGGTGTTTTGTTGCGACAGCTTTGACGCTGGCAGGATGCAGCAACTCCAATTGGCGTAAGAACGAAGTTCTTGCAGTACCTTTACAGCCCACACTGCAACAGGAAGTGATTCTGGCTCGCATGGAACAAATTCTTGCCAGTCGAGCCCTTACCGATGATGAACGCGCACAGCTGTTATATGAGCGCGGAGTGTTGTATGATAGTTTGGGTCTTAGGGCATTAGCGCGGAACGATTTTTCGCAAGCGCTGTCTATAAGACCAGATATGCCAGAGGTGTTTAACTATCTTGGTATATACTTAACGCAGGCGGGCAACTTTGATGCCGCCTATGAAGCGTTTGATTCTGTACTTGAGCTTGATCCAACTTACAACTATGCGCATTTAAATCGTGGTATCGCCCTCTATTACGGTGGTCGATACAAGTTAGCGCAAGATGATCTGCTGGCGTTTTATCAAGACGATCCTAACGATCCTTTCCGCAGCTTGTGGCTCTACCTTGTCGAAAGCAAGATGGATGCAGACAAAGCGAAAGTGGCGCTCAAGCAGCGTTACGACAAAGCGGTCAAGGACCAATGGGGATGGAATATTGTCGAGTTCTACCTTGGCGACATCAGCGAAGCAACACTGATGGAACGTCTCAAGGCGGACGCAACGGATAACACCTCGCTCGCTGAACATCTCAGTGAAACCAACTTCTATTTAGGTAAGTATTACCTAAGTCTGGGGGAGAAGGACAACGCAGAAGCGTTGTTCAAACTGGCGGTCGCCAACAACGTTAATAACTTTGTTGAACACCGATACGCATTGTTGGAACTGGCGCAACTCGGCCAGGCACAAGACGATTTATCAGAATCTGACCAGCAATAGCTGACGAACTTTTTTGCCTGTAAAACCTGTCAAGTCATCATCTTCAGGGATGAAGGCTTTTCTGTTCGTCAAAACTTCTAATTTGAGCCGGTTCACACTTTTTGATGAAAATGACTGAAAGTTTTCACGACGAGTTATGTAGACTGGCCGCCGCAATCAACGAGGCACGTGTACTACATGACTGATATTCAAACCACTTTTGCTGACCTTGGCCTGAACGCCGAACTCCTTGAATCACTGAATGGCATGGGCTATGTAAAGCCATCCCCAATCCAGGCTGAGTGTATTCCTCACCTGCTGGCGGGCCGTGACGTGTTAGGTATGGCGCAGACCGGGAGTGGTAAAACCGCAGCGTTCTCGCTGCCGCTGTTACATAACATCGACCCAACTGTTAAAGCACCGCAAATTTTGGTGCTGGCACCGACCCGCGAACTGGCGGTGCAGGTTGCTGAAGCTGTTACCGAATTCTCTAAACATATGCGCGGTCTGAACGTGGTTGCCCTTTACGGTGGCCAGCGTTATGACGTGCAGCTGCGCGCACTGCGCCAGGGACCACAGGTTGTCGTGGGTACGCCAGGCCGCCTGCTGGACCACCTGAAACGTGGCACCTTAGATTTGTCTAACCTGCGTGGTCTGGTTCTGGACGAAGCAGATGAAATGTTACGCATGGGCTTCATCGAAGACGTTGAAACTATCATGGCGCAGATCCCAGAAGGTCATCAGACCGCACTGTTCTCTGCCACTATGCCAGAAGCGATTCGTCGTATTACCAAGCGTTTCATGAAAGATCCGCAGGAAGTTCGCATCCAGTCAAGCCTGACAACGCGCCCGGATATCAGCCAGAGCTACTGGACTGCCCACGGCCGTAAAACTGATGCGCTGGTTCGCTTCCTTGAAGCAGAAGACTTTGATGCGGCAATCATCTTCGTACGTACTAAAAATGCAACGCTGGAAGTCGCAGAAGCGCTGGAGCGTAGCGGTTACAACAGTGCGGCACTGAATGGCGATATGAACCAGGCACTGCGTGAGCAGACGCTGGAGCGCCTGAAAGATGGTCGTCTGGATATCCTGATTGCTACCGACGTTGCGGCCCGTGGCCTGGACGTTGAGCGTATCAGCCTGGTTGTTAACTACGATATTCCGATGGACTCAGAATCATACGTTCACCGTATCGGCCGTACCGGTCGTGCAGGTCGTGCCGGTCGCGCACTGCTGTTCGTAGAGAACCGCGAGCGTCGTCTGCTGCGTAATATCGAACGCACCATGAAGCTGACTATTCCAGAAGTTGAGCTGCCAAATGCAGAACTGCTGGGTCAGCGTCGTCTGGCTAAGTTTGCTGCGAAAGTTCAACAGCAACTGGAAAGCAGCGATCTGGAGCAGTACCGTGCGCTGCTGGCTAAGATGCAGCCTGAAGAAGAGCTGGATATCGAAACCCTGGCTGCGGCTCTGCTGAAAATGGCACAGGGTGAGCGTCCGCTGATCGTTCCTGCTGATGCACCACGTCCAGCGCGTCGTGAATTCCGTGAGCGTGACGATCGTCGTGAGAGCCGTGATTCACGTGAAGCACGTGGCCCACGCGAAAACCGTGAGGGCGGCGACCGTCCACGTCGCGAGCGTCGTGACGTTGGCGATATGCAGCTGTACCGTATTGAAGTGGGCCGTGATGACGGTGTTGAAGTTCGTCATATCGTGGGCGCTATTGCTAACGAAGGCGATATCAGCAGCCGTTACATCGGTAACATCAAACTGTTCGGTACGCACTCCACCATCGAGCTGCCGAAAGGCATGCCTGGCGATGTGCTGCAGCACTTTACCCGTACGCGTATTCTGAACAAGCCGATGAATATGCAGTTACTGGGTGATGCTCAGCCGCATGAAGGTGGCCGTGGCGAACGTCGTCCGGGTGCCGGTGCTGGCGAGCGTCGTGGCGGTGCTGCGCGTCCTGAAGGTCAGGGCCCGCGTCGCTTCTCTTCTGAGCGCCGTGAAGGCGGTCGTGATGGTGCACGCCCTTTCAATCGTGAAGGCGGTCGTGGTCCACGTCGTGAAGACGGTGCTGCTGCACCACGTCGTCGTGACGCGTAAGCGAGCTTATTCGGTGTAATAAAAAGGGAAGCCTGCGGGCTTCCCTTTTTTTTGTCTTGTCGTTGACCCATCACAGGATCACCGCCGCTGGCTACAGGCTGCTGGCAGCTTCCATGGCCAGCTTAAACGAATGCAGGCGCGCTTCGGTGTCGTAAATTTGCCCGTTAACCATCACCTCATTTGCCTGAGTTTCACGCAGCAGTGAAGCCAGACCATGCCGTACCTTATCCACATCGCCAACCAGAGACATGCTCAGCGCCTGCTGCACGCCATACTGTTCAGACGGCGACCACAGACTGTCCATATTCTGTACCGGTGCAGGCAGCGGACCCGGTTTACCACGACGCAGATTAATAAATTGCTGCTGCATAGAGGTAAACAGAAAACGCGCTTCACTTTCGGTGTCAGCGGCAACAATGTTTATGCACACCGTGGCGTAGGGCTCGGCAAGGCGCGCGGAAGGCTTGAAGTTCTCACGATAGACGTGCAGGGCCTGGAACAGCTGGTCCGGCGCAAAGTGTGAGGCAAAGGCAAACGGCAGTCCCATTTTGGCCGAGAGCTGAGCGCTATAAAGGCTGGAACCTAACAGCCACACCGGAATTTTCATTCCTAAGCCGGGAACCGGCTGCACCGGCGGCTGCGCGCCCGCTTCCGCATCAAACCAGTCGATCAGCTCGGCAACATCGTCCGGAAAGGTATCGGCATGAATGCCCGACAGATGACGACGCAGTGCCAGCATCGTGCGCTGGTCCGAACCCGGTGCACGGCCTAATCCCAGATCGATACGATCGGGATACAGCGAAGCCAGGGTACCAAACTGCTCTGCAATCATCAGCGGTGAGTGATTAGGCAACATAATGCCACCAGAACCCAGACGTAGCGTGGTGGTGTTGGCGGCCAGATAGCCAATCAGCACGGCGGTGGCCGCACTGGCAATGCCAGTCATATTGTGGTGCTCGGCGAGCCAGTAACGTTCAAACCCCAGTTTTTCTGCCTGACGCGCCAACGCGAGTGAATTATGGAAAGCATCACGTGGCGTCGCGCCCTGCGGAACAGGGGCAAGATCCAGAACGGAAAGGCGAACGTTTTTTTTATCAGACATGGGTACTCCAGAGTGTATAGCGCAGGTGTCAGACCCTGCACCATCAAGTATTGCGTAACATCCGCCATATTAAAACTTTTTACACTCTCAGTATGTTGCCTGTATGTGCCTTTCAGTCGGTGGTCAGTAAAACCATCCCCGCCAGCTTGCGCCAGTAGCCGTTACAATCCCGATTTTTCTCCAGATCCAGCGGTGCCTGGCCTTCCTCGTTTTGGCGAAACCGGTCAATAAGACTTAAGGTTTGCGTGTCCTGAGGCGACAGCCGCACGATATCCACCCAGTTGCGCATGCCAACCAGATCGTTCCCCAGGTTATAGCAGTAACCGCTCATGGTCTGGATACCGTTTAAGACGAAGACCTGCTGTTGCTCCTGCGACAGGACCTGGCGTCCGTTAGGGTAATGAATGCAGCAGGTTTCGCAGTCATCTTTGGCGCGATTCTCCGAGCGAGCCGTAAAGCAGCGAGCCGACAGCGCCAGCGGCAGATGGCCATAGCCCAGCACTTCCACCTCGAACTGCTGGCGTATGCCTTTGGTTTCGCACTGCTGTAGCAGTTGCACCAGCCAGTCGCGTGGCATTTCAACCGGCAAACACCAGCGCGTCATTCCCTCTTTCACCAAAAGCTGCAGCGTATCGGCGTTATACACATTCAGCGTGGGGCCCGCGACAAAGGGCAGCTTGCGTTCGGCTGCCATGTTGACGGTGCCAACGTCGTTGGCCTCAATAATAAACTCGCCATTTTCAACGTAGCGCTGCAGCTCTTTGAGCTCAGAAGGGGATTGCAGCAAAGCCAGCGTACTGATGACCACCTGCTTACCACTGGCTGACAGCTCACGCGCCAGGCTCATCCAGGCAGTAAAGGGCGTCGCACGCCGCTTGCTGCAGACCGTTTCCCCAAGATAGATGATATCGGCGCTGCTGCTGGCGGCGAGTTGATAAAAGTGTTCCAGCGTGGCGGTTGGCCAGTACCACAGCACTGGCCCAAGGGCGTATTTCATGGGTTTTCCTTACTGCCAGTCACGATGATAAGCGCCTAACGTGGTTTGCGAGCCCTCTGACAGCGCGCCGAGCGTCTGCATCCACTGCTGCGCCACGTCAAAGTTATCCGGCTCGGCTTTACAACGATCGATCGCCTGACGCCAGACGCGGGCTACATCGGAAACATAGGCAGGGCTGCGCTGGCGCCCCTCGATTTTCACCGAGGCAATGCCTGCCCGTAGCAACTCTGGCAACAGTTCAAGCGTGTTAAGACTGGTGGGTTCTTCCAGCACATGGTAGCGCTGGTCGTCGACCTGGTAGCGGCCTTTGCACAGCGTGGGATAGCCCGCGCTTTCCTCCGCGTCATAACGATCGATCAGCACCTCATTGAGACGTGCCTCCATGCCGGCTGGCGTCTGTTGCCAGCGCACAAACTTCGCGGGTGAGCAGGCACCTTTACTGTTCGGGGATTCACCCGTTAGCCAGGAGGAGAGATAGCAGCGGCCCTCCGCCATGATACACAGGCTGCCAAAGGCAAAGACCTCCAGCGGAACAGGGGTACTGCGCGCCAGCTGTTTTACCTGATGAATCGACAAAACGCGCGGCAGCACCACACGGTGCAAATGAAAATGGCGATGGTAAAAACGAATGGCTTCAAGGTTAGTGGCGGAAGCCTGTACTGACAGATGGCGTTCAACATGTGGATAGCGTGCGGTGGCATATTCCAGCGTCGCCATATCGGCCAGAATCAGCGCGTCCGCGCCGCTGTCAGCCGCCACGTCAATGGCCCGCTGCCAGCGATGCATGCCATCGGGATGCGCAAAGGTATTGATCGCCACGTGCAGCTTACGACGATGCTGATGGAGATAATGTGCCGCCTCAAGCAGCTTCTTATCAGTAAAGTTTAACCCGGCGAAGTGACGCGCATTGGTGTCATCTTTCAGCCCGACATAAACCGCATCGGCACCATTCTCAACGGCGGTTCGTATTGCAGGCAGGTTCCCGGCCGGACACAGCAACTCCATACTCAATCCTCTCGACATGCAGATGGAGCACGAGTCTAGTCATGGCGCTTCGGGGAAATGTTGATTTGGGGCAGTGAAACCGTCATTGATGAGATAGCCTGGCATTTTTTTAACCCTTCAGCGGCGGGTTTTATTGATCTCACCAGCGGCGAGAACCGCTGTCTGTGGCAATATAGCTAAAATTTTTTTGACGGGAGTGCAAAGCGTGTTCCAGCGGTTATCTGCCAGTTTAGTGAAAAATGGCCCTAAAATCCTCAGCTTACCTGCAACATTCGCCCCATTCACGTTGAAGCAGCGGCTCTTGCAACAACTCTTAAACTGGCAATTTCGTCATGTTTTAGCCGAAGGTGAGTTAGACTTCCTTCAGGGACGCTTTTTGGGTATTGAGATTAGCGATGTTAATCTCACGTGGATCACCACGCTGGAAGGCGGTCGACTGAGGGTGTTGCAGAATGCCGAAGCAGATGTCTGGTTCCGGGGCAACGCCAATGATTTGTTGCTGGTAGCAGCACGCAAAGCGGATCCAGATATGCTTTTCTTTCAGCGCCGACTGCTGATTGAAGGGGATACGGAACTGGGACTGGAGGTTAAGAACGTAATGGATGCAATTGAACTCGACACCATGCCCAAGGGGTTACGTACCGCCATTCAGCAGATGGCTGCAATCGTGGAGACAACAATGCAACAGGACGCGAAAGCCGCACAGGCACGCGCGGGTGGCTCATGTTAATACGCACAGAAATTGGCGTGGATGCCGCCGGTATCGATGCATTACTGCGACGTTGCTTTCCCACTTCAGCTGAAGCTGAGCTCACTCAGGCCCTGCGCGAAGACGGCCTGTTAACGTTGGGCGTGGTCGCGACTGACGATGAAGGTCAGGTGCTGGGTTATGCCGCGTTTAGCCCGGTTACCATGCAGGGCGAAGATCGCAATTGGGTCGGGCTGGCCCCGCTGGCCGTGGATGAAAGCCTGCGTGGACAGGGCATCGCGAAACAACTGGTTTATGAAGGCCTGGATACGCTGAATGAGTTTGGCTACAGTGCGGTTGTGGTGCTGGGCGACCCCGCACTGTATCACCATCTGGGCTTCGAACCTGCGGCCCGGCACGGTTTGCACTGCCGCTGGCCGGGCAGCGAAGCGGCCTTCCAGGTTTATCGTCTGGCGGACAACGCGTTTGACGGCGCTGAAGGACGTATTGAGTATTCCGCGCCCTTTAATCAGCTGAGCTAAGCCACGCTTCAAGACGAGTCGGTTGCTCGGCAACCAGCTGCAGTTTTCGTTGACGGGTCAGCTGCTTAACCTGATATTCCAGCACGGAAGCCTGCGCGCGGTCACCCGCCGCGCAGGCATAAACCAGCGTTAACGGGCCTTTACCGCGCAAGGCTCGGGCACCGCGACCCTGCTCATGCTGCCCAAGGCGGCGCGTGACGTCAGTCGTGATGCCGGTATACAGGCTGCCTGCGGCTGTTTGTATCAGGTAAAGTTGCCAGTGCTGACCCATAATCTGTCCCAGAAATGCCTGCCCGGCAGTGTACCGTGCTTCCTTGCGGTGCGCTATCCATCGCCCTGACCCGGAGTTGATTGTGTCTGATCGTTCCCATCTTGTTCGTTACCTGAAAAAGCAGCATGTGCTTTCATTATGCTGCTGTGCCGACAACGATTTGTGGTGTGCAAACTGCTACTACGTGTTTGATGAGTCACGCATGGTATTCTGGCTGATGACCGAGCCAGATACACGTCACGGCCTGTTGGCGATAAAACACAACAGCGTAGCGGGCACCATCAATGGACAACCGAAGACGGTATTGCTGATAAAGGGCGTGCAGTATCGTGGTCAGATCAGGCAGCTCAGCGACGAAGAAGCAACGGAAGCGTGCACCGCCTATCAACGGCGTTTTCCGGTTTCGCGCAAGGTCGCCGCGCCCTTATGGGAAATTACGCTGGATGAGCTGAAAATGACGGACAATGCATTGGGATTTGGTAAAAAAATTGTCTGGCAACGCGAGGCGTAAATAAAGCGCCCCCTTCCTGGCGGAAAAGGGCGTAAGGCCGTTA
The DNA here is from genome assembly GCF_002307475.1 of Pantoea allii. GTDB lineage: Bacteria > Pseudomonadota > Gammaproteobacteria > Enterobacterales > Enterobacteriaceae > Pantoea > Pantoea allii. The sequence goes on from NZ_NTMH01000030.1 coordinate 185,115, forward strand.
CAGCGCCTGCAGAATACGCAGGGATTCACGGTTAAACGCGGGCAGGTCCGCGGGCGTGCGGCTGGTGACCAGTTTGTCACTGTCAACCACCACTTCCTCGTCGCGGAAGTCGGCACCGGCATTGATCAGGTCAATGGCAATGGCTTTTACGCTGGTCATTTTACGACCGCGCACACCATTCGCACTGATCAACAGTTGTGGCCCGTGGCAAATAGCAAAAATGGGTTTGCCGCTCGCCACAAATTCTTTGGTAAAGGCAACAAAGCGATCGTCACCGCGCAATGCATCCGGTGAGTGTCCGCCTGGCAACAGCAGGGCATCAAATTCTGCCGGACTCACTTCGTCGATGCTGCGATCGATAGTGACTTCAGCCTCACCCTGTTTGCCTTTCACGGTTTTGCCCGCTTGCTCCTCAATCGTTACCACTTCATAGCCTGCGCGTTTGTAGATCTCGGCTGGCGAGGTAAACTCAGAGTCTTCAAATTCATCGGTGATCAGAACCGCAATTTTGGTGCTCATCTTTACCCTCCTTTAGGCATGTTAGGCGCATACTGCGCTATCCTGATTACCTGTTAAGTCTGGTTGTCGATTCTGAGAACGCAAGCCAGGCGGCTCACATTGGCCAGATTTTGCACGGCTGGCGGCGAAACAGGGAATATTCCGAGATGAATCGTATATTACTGACGGGCGCAACCGGGTTAGTGGGATCGCACCTGCTGCGTTTACTGATCGCTGACCCGCGCGTTGATGAAATTATTGCGCCGACTCGCCGTGCGCTGCCGGTGATGAATAAAGTGATCAATCCCGTTGAAGCCGATCTAACCGATGTCCTGCGCCCGCTGGACACACCCTTGACGACGGTATTTTGCTGCCTGGGTACGACCCGCAAACAGGCGGGCAGTAAACAGGCATTTATTCACGTAGATTACACGCTGGTGGTGGATACTGCGTTGAACGGTTTACGTCTGGGTGCCAGACAGATGCTGGTGGTCAGCGCGCACGGCGCAAATCGTCATTCCCCTTTTTTATACAATCGCGTTAAGGGTGAGATGGAAAATGCGTTGCGCCATCAGGACTGGCCGCACCTGACGGTGGTCCGGCCCTCACTGTTGCTGGGTGAGCGAAAAGATAAACGCCGTGGGGAAAGCCTGATGGCCCCGCTGTTCGCCTGGCTGCCTGGCAACTGGCGCGCCGTCGCGGCCCAGGATGTGGCGCGCTACCTGCATCACCAGGCGTTTGCTGAGGAAAAATCCGGGTTCACGCTCATCGCGTCGGGTGATATCCCGCGTGCGTCAGCGTAAGTACCAGATTTGCTGATTGCGGCTGCCACGCCACAGAAGCGTGGCATCTTTCTCTGCCGCTTCAAACCGCCCGTCAATCATGACGTCTATCCAGGGCAGGACTGCCCGTTGCGCCGGGCTGAGCGTCTGCATCTCATAGCCGGTCCACAACCAGATGTCTTTGCCTGCACACTCCTGTTTGACCCGTTTCACCAGGCGACGGATATGCGGCACATTGTGGGGATGCAGCGGATCGCCGCCGCTCAGCGATAAACCCTGACGCGGGATGCGCGTATCTTTCAAGTCAGCCAGTAGCTGCTCTTCCATCGCCAGTGTAAAAGGCACGCCAGAATCCAGCCGCCAGGTGCTCTGATTGTAACAGCCACGGCACTGGTGCTCGCAGCCCGAAACAAACAGCGTACAGCGTGTGCCGGGGCCGTTAACAATATCGACATCGTAGTAGCGATGGATGCGCATCATCCCAGCTGTCCGCTATCAAGGTGTTTCACCCGACGCTGAACCTCCTGCTGTTTACCGGCGTTGAACGGACGGGCATCCGGGCTTCCCAGGTAACCACACACGCGCCGCGTAACCGAAACCCGCGCGGGATCGTGATTGCCACAGTTGGGACAGGTAAAGCCACGGCTGGTGCAGGTAAATTCACCGTTAAAACCGCAGTCGTAGCACTCGTCAATAGGCGTATTAGTGCCGTAGTAAGGCACCCGGTCGTAGCTGTAATCCCAAACGTCTTCCAGCGCTTTCAGGTTGTGCTGCACGTTGGGATATTCGCCGTAACAGATAAACCCGCCGTTAGCCAACGAAGGATAGGGCGCTTCAAAATCGATCTTATCGTAAGGATTCACCTTCTTCTCGACGTCCAGATGAAAGCTGTTGGTGTAGTAGCCTTTATCGGTAACGCCGTTTACCACCCCGAACTGTGCGGCATCCAGACGGCAGAAACGGTCACACAGGTTTTCACTGGGCGTACTGTAAAGGCTGAAGCCGTAGCCGGTTTCGTCTTTCCAGGCGTCGGTCGCGGCGCGCATCCGTGCCACGATGGCAACGCCTTTGGCACGCAGTGTCGCATCATCGAAAGGATGCTGTTTTGCGCCACTCAGGGCGTTCAGGGTTTCATGCAAACCGATGTAGCCCAGTGACAGCGAGGCGCGACCGTTACGAAAAATCGGGCCAATCTCATCATCGGCATTGAGCCGGACGCCGCAGGCTCCTTCCATATAGAGGATCGGCGCAACGCGGGCTTTGGTTTTTTCCAGCCGGGCGACGCGCGTCATGAGTGCCCGCTTTGCCAGCGCCAGCCGCTCATCCAGCAACGCCCAGAAACGGGTTTCGTCGCCAGCGGCTTCCAGTGCAATGCGCGGTAAATTCAGGCTGATGACACCGATGTTGTTGCGGCCTTCATGAATCTGCTTGCCGTTTTCTTCATAAACGCCCAGGAAGCTGCGGCAGCCCATCGGGGTTTTAAAGGAGCCGGTGACCTTAACGACCTGATCGTAATTAAGAATATCGGGATACATCCGCTTGCTGGCACAGGTCAGCGCCAGTTGCTTGATATCATAGTTAATATCGTCCGCACGGCGGTTAATGCCTTCACGAATCGTAAACACCAGTTTAGGAAACACGGCGGTTTTGTGGTTTTTACCCAGCCCGGCCAGGCGGTTACGCAGAATGGCGGTCTGAACCAGCCGTGCTGACCAACTGGTGCCCAGGCCAAAACCAAAGGTTACAAACGGCGTTTGGCCATTTGCCGTATGTAACGTGTTCACCTCGTACTCCAGCGACTGAAAGGCGTCATAGCACTCTTTTTCAGTGCGCTCGCGGGCATAGGCTTCCGCCTGAGGAATGTGCCAGCTCTGAGCCACGGCAAGGTGCTTAGCAAAGCTCTTTTCCACATAGGGTGCCAACACTTCATCGATGCGATTCAGGGTGGTACCGCCATAAATATGGCTGGCGACCTGAGCAATAATCTGCGCCGTAACGGCCGTTGCGGTGGCAATGGATTTTGGCGGCTCGATCTCGGCATTCCCCATTTTGAAGCCGTTGGTCAGCATGCCTTGCAGATCGATCAGCATGCAGTTAAACATGGGAAAGAAGGGCGAATAGTCGAGATCGTGATAGTGGATCTCGCCGCGCTCATGCGCCTGCACAACATCTCGCGACAGGATCTGCTGCTGGGCGTAGTGTTTTGCCACGATCCCGGCCAGCAGATCGCGCTGTGTCGGGATCACTTTGCTGTCTTTATTGGCATTTTCATGTAGCAGGGCGGCGTTGGTCTGATCCACCAGACCGCGAATGGCGTGATGCAGTTGGCTGCGGCGTTCGCGCTCTACGTCGCGATCGTGACGATACTCAATATAGGCGCGTGCCAGCTGAGGATAAGGCCCCGCCATCAACGTTTCTTCCACCGCATACTGGATATCACCAATATCCACTTCCTCGCGATCGGCCAGTTGGGTACTGACCCGATCGGCTACTGTGGCGCACCAGGGTGCATCTTCCACATTTGCTGCCCGTGCCGCCGCCGCCACCGCTGCAGCGATACGCTGTGCGTCAAAGCCTACGCGGCATCCGTCGCGCTTCACCACCACCGTTGCCATTTTCTCTCCATTAACTACATATAGGTGTGTTTTTGGATTCTAGGCTCAACATGTAGTAATTGCAGCGAATTAATTGGCTTGTTTTTGACCTGAAGCAAAGAAGCCGTGAACAAGGAGATAAAACCAGCGCCGGAAAAAAAACGACCCAGGATCGCCTTTCTCTGCGCGCTAATTTGCTTACGCCACAAACTGGCTTAACTCTGTTTATCGTTCTTTTTTGCCATTGACTCGCAGGGAACCGTGCCAGTGTCGTCACGCCGAAAGATGCTGTGCATTGACCTTTTCGTCGCCGCCTTGCGTCAACACCAATGCCCTGGCGGAGTCCACAGAACGCAACGGCTGAAGGAGGGTGACGGGAAAAACACTCTGAGCACGGGGGTGGCGCGCTCCGTGTGGGTTGAATGCCGCGCTGAGCGCGCGGCATGCTAAAGGTGAAATCAGGATGAGGTAATCGGGCCACCAACCGAATGGCGACGTACCAGCGTAGGGCTGAACATATTGGTCACTTCGGGCAGCGGCTGTTGATGCGCGAGAGCCAGAGCCAGTTCGGCGGCCTGCTGGGCCATCGTGACAATCGGGTAACGCACGGTGGTTAAACGCGGGCGAACGTAGCGGGAAACCAGCACGTCATCAAAGCCGATCAGTGACATCTCTTCCGGCACCTGCACGCCGTTATCGCTCAGCACCGCCAGCGCACCGGCTGCCATGGAGTCGTTGTAGCAGGCCACAGCGGTGAAGTTTTTACCCCGTCCCAGCAGTTCGGTCATGGCCTGTTCACCGCCAACTTCATCCGGTTCGCCCCAGGCGACCAGCCTGTCATTGCAGGGCAGACCATGCTCCTGCAGCGCATCGTAATAACCCTGCAGGCGATCTTCGGCATCGGAAATGGTGTGGGTGGAGCAGATAAAGGCAATATTCTGGTGGCCCAGTTGAATCAGATGGCGCGTGGCGAGCCAGGCACCGTAGCGGTCATCGAGCGCGATACAGCGCTTTTCAAACCCTTTCAGCAGCCGGTTCAGTAACACCATGCCCGGCATTTGCTTCATCAACACTTCCAGCTCGCTGTCGGGGATTTTTTTGGCGTGAACCACCAGCGCCGCGCAGCGATGCCGCATCAGTTGTTCAATCGCCTGGCGCTCTTTTTGCTCATTATGGTAACCGTTACCAATCAGCAAAAAGTTGCCCGTCTGGCCTGCCACCTCATCAACGGCTTTAACCATCGCGCCGAAAAAAGGATCGGAAACATCGCCAACCACCAGCCCCAGGGTTTCGGTTGACTGCTGGGCCAGCGCCCGTGCATTGGCGTTTGGATGATACTGCAGCGATTCCATGGCCTGACTGACAGCCTGACGTGAACTGTCACTGGCTTTAGGTGAATTATTGATCACGCGGGAAACCGTGGCGACAGAAACACCCGCCAACCGGGCAACATCCTTAATGGTAGCCATGCGTTTACCTGATTTTGGGGAAACGTTTACACATCGCACCAGTGTTACGGAAAAGCGGGCGCACATCAAGACAACAGAATGCCAGCGCTGTCGCAAACAAGGTAAAATCAGACGGTTGGTGATGCCTTCTGCCAGGGACCTGGCCCATGCTATGCTGCTTATCCCAACACCTGCCAAAGCGATGACCATGAAAATAAAAGTGCCACATCTGGCGCACTGGGGCGCCTTCACTGCGGTAAGCGAAAATGACCGTCTTATCGGCTGTGAACCTTTTTTTGCTGACGCCGATCCCTCGCCGATGCTCAACACCATTCCTGAACTGGTTTATTCAGACAAGCGCATTCGCCAGCCGATGGTGCGCCGCTCATGGCTGAAATCCCGCGAAAACAGCGACCGTACGCTGCGCGGACGCGAAGATTTTGTTGCCGTTGACTGGGATACCGCACTGGATCTGGTGGCAGAGGAAAATCGCCGCATTCGCGAACGCTACGGTGCGTCGGGCATTTTTAACGGCTCTTACGGCTGGTCATCGGCAGGACGGGTTAACCATGCGCGTACGCTGGTGCGCCGCTTCTATTTCCAGGGCGGCGGCGGGGTCGATCAGCAAGGCAACTACAGCTGGGGCGCCGCGCAGTTTTTCCTGCCCTACGTGATGGGCACCTACATGCCGCTGACCGGGCGCGTCACCGACTGGCCGCAGGTGGTGGAACATGCGGAAGTGTTTGTCGCCTTCGGTGGACTGGCGCTGAAAAACGCGCAAATCGCATCCGGCGGCGCAGGCCAGCACAGCCTGAAACCGGCGCTGGAGCAGCTGGCGGCGAAAGGCACGCCGGTGATTAACATCAGCCCGATGCGCGACGACTGTCCTGCGTTCGTTAACGCAGAGTGGATACCGATCCGGCCCAATACCGATGTGGCGTTGATGCTGGCTCTGGGCTATGAAATTTATCAGCGTGGCGCGACCGACGAGGCGTTTCTTTCCCGGCACTGCACCGGCTGGCCACAACTGCGTGCCTACCTGCTGGGCGAAAGCGACGGCATCGCCAAAACTGCCGGCTGGGCAAGTAAGATCACCGATATCCCGGCGGATCGCATTGTGCAACTGGCCCAGCAGCTGATCGGCAAACGCAGTTTTATCACCTGCTCCTATTCCGTCCAGCGCGCCCACCGTGGCGAACAGCCTTACTGGATGATGATCGCGCTCTCTTCCATGCTCGGGCAGCCGGGCTTGCCGGGCGCGGGCTTCTCGTTTGGGCACGGCTCAATGAACAGCGTAGGCAATCCGCGTCAGGAAGGCCCCGCGCCGATGATGAGCACCGGGCCGAATCCATCGGGTCTGTCCATTCCGGTGGCGCGCATCAGCGACATGCTGCTTAACCCAGGCCAGCCTTACGGTTTCCAGGGCGACACTCTGCACTATCCGGACATTCATATGGTGCACTGGGCGGGCGGCAATCCGTTCCACCATCATCAACAGCTTAACCGGCTGGTGGAAGGCTGGCAGAAGCCCGATACCGTGGTGGTTCAGGATATTGTCTGGACGGCTGCTGCACAGATGGCCGATATCGTACTGCCCGCGACCACCACGCTGGAGCGCAATGATATCGGCGGTTCATCGCGTGACCGTTTTGTGCTGGCGATGCATCAGGCGATTAAGCCGCAGCATCAGGCGCGCAATGACTTTGATATTTTTGCCGATCTGGCGGAGCGCTTAGGCTATCGCGACACCTTCACCGAAGGGCGCAACGAGATGCAGTGGATAGAACATCTCTACCAGCAATGTGCGGTGGCGCATGGCCGTCGTGGCATTCCTTTCCCTGAGTTCGCTGAGTTCTGGCAGCGTGGCTTTGTGGAGATTCCCGAAGGCGGCAAGCCCTACATCTTTATGGAAGATTTCCGCGCCGATCCCGAGGCCAACCCAATTCAGACCGCGAGCGGTAAAATTGAGCTGTTCTGTCAGACCATCGCGGATTACCAGCTGGAAGATATGGCCGGGCATCCGGAATGGCGTGAGCCTCAGGAATGGCTGGGCGCGGCAGCCAGCCGTGATTATCCGCTTCACATGATCTCCATCCAGCCATCGGACCGGCTACACAGCCAGTTAGACGCGACGGCCAGCGTTCAGGGCAACAAAACCGCCGGGCATGAAACCCTGTATATGCATCCGGCGGATGCGGCGGCGCGTGATATCGAGGACGGCGATGCGATCGAGGTCAGTAATGCGCGCGGTAAAATACTGGCTGGCGTGCGGTTAACGGAAGGGCTGAAGCAGGGCGTGGTGATCATTGCCACCGGCGCCTGGTTTGATCCCGGCTTTGGCAAAGCGTGGCAGCCCTTTGACCGTGCAGGTAACCCGAACGTGTTAACCCTGGATATCGGCACATCATCCCTGACGCAGGGGCCCAATGCCATGAGTTGCCTGGTTGACATTAAAAAACATGCCGTTTGCACAAAAGCGTAAGGATCTCATGGCTGGTTACATTTTGCAGGCATCTGTTGCGTTTCAGTCGTGGCAAAAAAGCCGCACCGCTTGCTACAGTCAGGGTCCCAGAGGTATTGATGGGTGAACATCAATTGATTTTTTCTTGATTACACCGACCTGCGTAGATACGCAGGTTTTTTTTGCCCTGAACAAAATGAACGATAACGAACTGATACACAGTTTTCCTGTGTTTTTGCCAGCGCTTTGATTATAACTGCTGGATTGACCTCTTTTTTTTAAGCGCAGCGGATTGCCATGCCCCGGATTAAAAAATTACTGGGTAAAGACCAGATAAAAGCCCCGTTTAACCCTTTCCGTTTTCGTCTGATCTGCCTCGGCGTATTTACCTGCCTGGCGGTTCTGCTGGCGCGCGTGGCTGATTTGCAGTTTCTTAACCAGCCGATGCTTGAGCATGAGGCCGATCAGCGCTCGCTGCGCACCGTCACCTTGCCCACCAGCCGCGGCACGTTGCTGGATCGCAATGGCGAAGCGCTGGCGCTCAGCGTGCCGTCGCGGGACGTGATCGCGGACCCGCAGCGCGTGCTGGAGAGCAATCCTGATTTTACCAGCGCCAAATGGGCCTATCTGGCGGCGGCGCTGAGTATGCGACCGGAAGAGGTGGCGGCGCAAATCACCGCGAACCCAAAACGTCGTTTCCTCTACCTTGGTCGCAAAGTCGAGCTGGGGATCGCCAAAGACATCAAAGATCTGAAACTTAAGGGCATCAGTGAAGTTTACGATGACAGCCGTTTTTATCCGATGAGTGAAGCCTCCGCACCGCTGATAGGGATTGTCGGGGCCGATAACACGGGCCTGAACGGTCTGGAAAAAGGCTTCGATAAAGTCCTGCAGGGCCAGCCGGGTAAAGAAGTCTATCGCCAGGATGCGGCGGGCAATATCATCTCGATGATCAGCTATCAGCCGCCCACGCAGCCGCCCACGGTCCAGCTCAGCATCGATAAATTCAGCCAGTACACGCTGTACAGTAAGCTGCGCGATGGCGTGCTGTTAAACAAGGCCGATTCGGGCGCGGCGGTGTTGGTTAAAATTGACACCGGCGAGATTCTGGCAATGGCCTCTTATCCGTCGTTCAACCCCAACAACTATCAGGGGGCAACCCCGGCGCAGATGCGCAATACCGCCATTAACGACAGCTACGAGCCGGGCTCGACGGTAAAACCGCTGGTAGTGATGGAAGGGCTGGAGCGCCACCTGGTGCGGCCAGATTCTGTGCTGGATACCACGCCTTACCGGGTTAACGGCCACCTGATTCGCGACGTCGGCCACTGGCCACGTCTGACCATGACCGGTATCTTGCAAAAATCGAGCGACATCGGCGTGTCACATATTGCCCTGGCGATGCCGGCAGAGGCGCTGGTAAACACCTTCTATGCGTTTGGTCTTGGCAAACCGACCGGGTTAGGCTTAACCGGTGAAAGCGTGGGCTACTTCCCGTTGCACCGCACGCGCTGGGCGGATATCGAACGCGCGACCTTCTCCTTTGGCTATGGTTTGCGCGTCACGCCGCTGCAAATTGCCCGGGAATACGCCACGCTGGGTTCCTATGGCGTTTATCGTCCGCTGTCGATCACCAAAGTTACACCGCCGGTGCTGGGCAAGCAGGTCGCGAACCCGGAAACGGTGAAGGAAGTCGTGCACATGCTGGAAAGTGACGTCTTACCGGGCGGGACCGGCGTCAAGGCGGCGGTGCCGGGCTACCGTCTGGCCACCAAAACCGGTACGGCGGAAAAAATGGGCACCAGCGGGAAGTATGACGGTGGCTATGTCAACTACACCGCAGGTATTGCCCCGGCCAGTCATCCCGAGGTGGCGCTGGTGGTCATGATTAACCATCCGACCGCAGGCGATCACTTCGGCGGCTCCGTTGCTGCGCCGGTGTTCGGTAACATCATGGGGCCGGTGCTCAAGCACATGAATATTGCCCCGGATGCTATCTACAGCAAGCCTGTGGATAGCGGTTCAGATAAATCCTAACCAAATCAAACTGTAAGCGAGGTGTGGATGTTTTTACACCTCGTTTCATTTCGCCGAATTCATTTTCCTTTTTCATCTGTCCCTGTCCCTCACAGAGTGAGAGGATGGAAATCCCAGAGGTATTGATGGGTGTGAAAACGGGCACTGCTCCGGCAAGGCCAATCGTTATTACACCAACCCACGCAGATGCGTGGGTTTTTTTTGCCTGAAGCACAGGCCTGCCTTCGTCGCCGGCAGGGTCAGCCATCGTATCCACGCGGCCTCTCTCTGCGCGCTCGCCTTGCTGACAGCAGACTGGTAAGGTTTCTTAACGCAAACCTTACGGTTTGGCGATGGAAAGTCGTAACACAAGTAGCTGATAATCTTTGCTGATGCCGTTTCGATGAATCCTCCTCCTGATGAGGATTCCCTTTTTCCTCAATATCTGAAGAGTTCGATGACTACTTACGTCTCCCGTTCCCGTGGTTCCCGCTGGCTGAAATGGCTGCTTCTGCTCATTGTGCTGCTCATTGTCGCCGGCGTGGCCTGGCGTCTGCTGGGCCATAGAGGCGCAGGGAGCAATATGCCCGTCGGTGGTCATGCGCGCCACGCGGGCCCCGGTATGCTGAAGGGCGGTACGACGCTGGTGCACAGCGGCACCGCCAGCACGGCCGATGTGCCGGTCTATCTCAACGCGCCCGGCACGGTTATTCCTAACGCCAGCGTGACGGTCACCAGCCGGGTGGACGGTCAACTGGAAAAGGTTTACTTCACCGAAGGGCAGAAAGTTGAAGCGGGCCAGCTGCTGGCGCAAATCGATCCCCGCAGCTACGAGGCAACGCTGAACCAGTATCAGGGCGAGCTCAGCGAAAACGCGGCATTGCTGAAAAGCGCCGAACTGACGCTGGCGCGCTACCGCAAACTGGCGGCTCAGGACTCCCTGTCCCGACAGGATTTGGATACGCAAATCGCGACCGTGGGACAGTATCGTGGTGCGGTTGCCGCCGATCAGGCCCAGATCGCCAGCGCCAGGCTTAACATCGGCTACGCGCGCATCACCGCGCCCGTCAGCGGTCGGGTAGGGCTACGTCAGGTCGATCCGGGCAATATGATTCAGAGCAGCTCAACCACCGGGCTGGTAACCATTACCCAAATGCAGCCTGCCGCCGTCACCTTCAGCGTGCCACAAAGCCATATCCCGACGCTGGTGAAAGCCCTTCATCACGATCAGACGCTGCCCGCAACCGCCTTCGATCAGGATAACCAGCATGTGCTGAGTCAGGGACAGGTGAAATTTATCAGTAATGAGATCGACACGGCGACCGGCACCATTGCACTGAAAGCGATGTTTGCTAACGACGACGAGGCGCTGTACGCCAACCAGTTTGTGAACGTTCGCCTGCAAACCAGCGTGCTGAAAAACGCCACCATCATTCCGGCGCAGGCGTTGCAGCTGAGCAGCGACGGCAGCTTTGTCTTTATCATCAATAAAGACAACACCGTCACCCGGCAGCCGGTCACCGCAGGCCCGGCGTATGGCGAAGCGTGGCAGGCTGTTCTGCAGGGCGTGAAGCCCGGCGACCGCCTGGTTACAGAAGGGATCGATCGCCTGACCAACGGCAGTAAAGTCGCGGTCGCAGACAGCACTCAACCGACCGCACCTGCCGAGGCCCAATGAATCCGTCACGCCTCTTTATCCTGCGACCGGTCGCCACCATCCTGCTGATGGCCGGTGTGCTGATCGCCGGTATTTTTGCCTACCGGTTTCTCTCCACCTCGGCGCTGCCGCAGGTCGATTACCCCACCATCCAGGTGACAACGCTCTATCCCGGCGCGAGTCCGGATGTCATGGCCTCGACGGTGACCTCGCCGCTGGAGCGCCAGCTGGGGCAGATGTCGGGACTCAGCCAGATGACCTCGACCAGCTCCAGCGGATCGTCCATCATCACGCTGAAGTTCAGCCTGGATCTGTCGCTGGACGTGGCCGAACAGGAGGTGCAGGCCGCCATTAACGCAGCCAGTAATCTGCTGCCGACCGATCTGCCGAACCCGCCCACCTATAAGAAAGTCAATCCGGCCGACAGCGCGGTGATCACCTTAGCTGCCAGCTCGGACACGCTGCCACTGACGCAGGTTCAGGATCTGGTGAATACGCGCGTGGCACTGAAGCTGTCGCAAATTTCCGGTGTGGGCATGGTGACGCTTGCGGGCGGCCATCAACCGGCGATTCGCGTACAGATGAACCCTCAGGCGCTGGCGGCCCATGGCCTGACGCTGGCAGACGTGAATACGTTAATCAGCAACAGCAATGTCAAAGGTTCCAAAGGTGGATTTGACGGTCGCTATCACTCGGTGACGATCGATGCCAATGACCAGCTGCGCACCGCTGCCGAATACGGCAACCTGATCCTGACCTACCAGAACGGGGCGGCGCTGAGGCTGAAGGATATCGCGCATATAGAACAGGGGCCGGAGAACAGCTTTCAGTCTGCCTGGGCCAACGGCAGCCCGGCTATCGTGATCGGCGTGCAGCGTCAGCCCGGGGCCAACGTTATCCAGGTGGTCGACAGCATCAAGGCGCAGTTGCCGACGCTGCAGGCCGCGCTGCCCGACGGCGTGAAAATGACGGTCCTGTCCGATCGTACCCAGACCATTCGTGCTTCCATCAGCGACGTGCAGTTTGAGCTGATGCTCTCGATTGCGCTGGTGGTGATGGTGACGTTTCTGTTCCTGCGCAACGTGGCAGCGACGCTGATTCCCAGCGTGGCGGTGCCGCTCTCGCTGGTGGGAACCTTTGGCGTCATGTATCTCGCGGGCTTCAGCCTCAATAACCTGTCGCTGATGGCGTTGACCATTGCCACCGGCTTTGTTATCGATGACGCGATTGTGGTGGTCGAGAACATTTCCCGACGGCTGGAAGCGGGCGAGCCACCGATGGAAGCGGCGTTAAAAGGATCGCAGCAGATTGGCTTTACCATTATCTCGCTGACCTTTTCCCTGATTGCGGTGCTGATTCCGCTGCTGTTTATGGGCGACGTCGTAGGACGCCTGTTTCGCGAGTTTGCCATCACGCTGGCGGTGTCCATTCTGGTCTCGATGCTGGTCTCGCTGACCTTAACGCCAATGCTCTGTGCCTACCTGCTGCGCCATATTCCGCCAGAGAAACAGTCCCGCTTTGCGCGCAAAGGCGGCGAGATTTTCGACCGGCTCATTCGAGGCTATGATCGCCTGCTGACCCTGGTGCTGGACCATCAGAAACTGACGCTGCTGGTGGCGCTGGCGACCTTTGTCCTGACCGCGCTGCTGTATATGATTGTCCCGAAGGGCTTTTTTCCGATCCAGGATACCGGGTTGATTCAGGGCGTAACGGTGGCCTCTCAGGACGTTTCCTTTACGGAGATGGCGAAGCGTCAGCAGGCGCTGTCTGCGGTGATCATGCAGAACCCGGCGGTCGAGAGCGTCTCTTCGACAATTGGTATCGATGGCAATAACACCAGCCTGAACAGTGGTCGGTTGCAGATCAACCTGAAGCCCTTTGGTCAACGCGACGACAAAGCCGGTGCGATCATCAAACAGCTCCAGCAGGCGGCAACAGGCGTGGTCGGCATTCAGCTCTACCTGCAACCGGCACAGGATCTGACCGTCAACGACCAGGTCACGCCGAGCCAGTATCAGTTCACCCTTGATGATGCCAACAGCGAAGACCTGGTGACCTGGTCGCCGAAACTGGTGGCGGCTTTGCAGAAACGGCCTGAGTTCAACGGCGTGGTCAGCAACCTGCAGGATCAGGGCCGGGTCGCTTATGTCGAGCTGAACCGGGACAAAGCCGCGCGCGTTGGCGTCACCGCCGCGGACGTGGATACCGCACTTTACAGCGCGTTTGGGCAGCGTCTGGTCTCGACGATCTTTACCCAGTCGAATCAGTATCGCGTGGTACTGGAAGTTGCACCGCAGTACCAGCAAAGCCCGGCCTCATTTGATGATGTGTTTCTGAAACCCTCTGCCAGCACGAGCAGCAGCGCCTCAGGCAGTACGTCCACCAGCACCAGTAGCACGGAAACCACGTCAACCTCGACCGCCAGCAGTCCCACGGCAACAATGACCAGCAGCAGCGGCATGGTCAAACTCACCTCCATCGCCACGATCCACCAGCGGACCGGTTCGCTGATGCATATGCGGCTGAATCAGTTCCCGGCGGTGATGATCTCCTTCAACCTCAGTGACGGCTATTCGCTGGAAGACGCGCAGAAAGCCATTAGCGAGGTGACTGCACAGCTGCATCTGCCGTCGGCAGTGACGCTGCGTTATCAAGGGGAAACCTCGGCGTTTCAGAGTGCCACCAGTAACACGCTGTGGCTGATCCTGGCGGCGCTGCTCACGATGTATGTGGTGCTGGGCATTCTGTACGAAAGTTTTATTCATCCGGTGACCATTCTCTCGACGCTGCCCTCGGCGGCGGTCGGCGCGCTGTTAACCCTGCTGCTGGCCAATACGGCGTTCAGCCTGATTGCGTTGATTGGGGTCATTCTGCTGATCGGCATCGTGAAGAAGAACGCTATTATGATGATCGACTTTGCGCTGGAGGCCGAAAATAAGCAGCATCTTTCGCCCCGGGACGCGATTCACCAGGCCTGTCTGTTGCGTTTCCGACCCATCCTGATGACCACCATGGCGGCGCTGCTGGGCGCGCTGCCGCTGATGCTGGCGTCCGGATCGGGCGCAGAACTGCGCCAACCGTTGGGGCTGGTGATTGTCGGCGGATTGATCGTCAGTCAGGTGCTGACCCTGTTTTCTACCCCGGTCATCTATCTGTGGTTTGACGGCATTGCCCAGCGCGGCAATGCCTGGGTGAAACGCCGACAGCAACAGGCGCGGAGCGGGCAATGAACCTGACCCGGCTGTTTATCTTCCGCCCGGTCACCACGCTGCTGCTGACGATGGCGATCCTGCTGCTCGGCGTGCTGGGCTACCGCCTGTTGCCGGTGGCCCCGCTGCCGCAGGTGGATTTCCCCACCATTATGGTTAACGCCAGCCTGGCCGGTGCCAGCCCGGAAACGATGGCGGCAACCGTTGCCACCCCGCTGGAACGGTCGCTGGGACAGATTGCCGGTATTACCGAAATGACCTCGAACAGTTCACAGGGCACCAGCACCATCATTTTGCAGTTTGAACTTAATCGCGATATCAACGGCGCGGCGCGTGACGTACAGGCGGCGATCAACGCCGCCCGCAGCCTGCTGCCGAGCGCGATGGCATCGCTGCCGACCTACCACAAAGCCAACCCGTCGGATGCGCCGATTGTGATGCTGGCGCTGACCTCCGCCACCCGCACGCCGGGGGAACTCTACGATCTGGCCGAAAGCAAAATCGAACAGGCGATGGGGCAGGTCAAAGGCGTGGGTGATGTGTCGCTGATGGGGAGCGCACTGCCCGCGGTGCGCATCGATCTGCAGCCGCTAAAACTCATCCATGCGGGTATTTCGCTTGATACGGTGCGCAGCGCAGTGGCCGACAGCACCAGTAATCTGCCCAAAGGCTCGCTACAGGGCAGCAGCCAGTCGTGGATGGTGGACGGCAATGGACAGCTGGACAAGGCTGCCAGCTATCGCAACCTGATTATCAGCAACAAAGACGGCAATGTCGTACGCCTGGGCGACGTCGCCAGCGTGTACGATTCAGTGGAGGACCGCTATCAGGCTGGCTTCCTCAATGCTCAACCGGCGGTCATGGTGGGCATCAAGCGCCAGGCGGGCGCCAATATGCTGGACACCATTGACGCCATCAAAGCCCAACTGCCAGCCCTGGAAAAAGATCTGCCTGCCGATACCCAGCTTAAGGTGGTGGTGGACCGTTCACCGGGCGTGCGCGCCTCGCTTTACGATACCGAAGAAACGCTGCTGATTGCCGTGCTGTTGGTTATTGCGGTGGTGTTTGTCTTTTTACGCAACCTGCAGGCCGTCATGATTCCGGCCCTGGCGTTGCCGGTCTCGCTGATCGGAACCTGTGCGGTGATGTACCTGCTGGGCTACAGCCTGGATAACCTCTCCCTGATGGCGCTCATCATCTCGACCGGCTTTGTGGTCGATGACGCCATCGTGGTGCTGGAAAACATCACCCGCCATATTGAAGCCGGACATCGCCCGCTGCGAGCGGCACTGCGCGGTGCGCGCGAGGTCAGCTTTACCGTACTGTCGATGACGGTATCGCTGATCGCCGTGTTTATTCCCATCCTGCTGATGGGCAGCCTGCTGGGTCGGCTGTTTCGGGAGTTTGCCATCACCTTGACCGTGTCTCTGCTGATTTCGATGTTTGTTTCGCTGAGCCTGACGCCGATGCTCTGCGCACGGCTGCTGAAGCCGAAACCCAGCGTATATAAGCGTCCGCATCCGTTCTATCAGTTGATTGAAAATCAGTTAAACCATGCACTTGCGGCTTACTCACGTGGCCTGAACTGGGTGATGCGCCATCAGAAACTGACCCTGTTCAGCCTGCTGCTCACCGTGCTGCTTAACCTGTTTCTTTATACGGTGGTGCAGAAGGGCTTCTTCCCGGAACAGGATACCGGCCTGCTGATGGGAGCCTTACGGGCGGATCAGAATATTTCGTTTCAGGCGATGAAGCCCAAGATGCTGCAGTTCACCAATATCATTCGGTCCGATCCGGCGGTTGAAAGCGTGATGTCGTCCATGGGCAGCGGGATGTTTGGCTCGCGCAACAACGCCGACTTTTTTGTCCGGCTAAAAGATTTTGATCAGCGTGATGCCACGGCCAGCGAAGTGGCCAACCGGTTAAGCCAGAAAACCAGTAAGATCCCCGGTGCGCAGCTGTTCCTGATGGCGGCGCAGGACCTGCACATCGGCGGACGCAGCGCCAATGCCAGCTACCAGTACAGCCTGCAGGCGGACGACCTTGCGCTGCTGCGCGAATGGACGCCCAAAGTCCAGGCGGCGCTGGCGGCGATTCCGCAGCTCAACAGCGTCGATTCCGACGCGCAAACCGGCGGTCAGGAAGTGATGCTGACTATCGACCGCGACCGGGCGACCCAACTGGGCGTAAATGTGAAGATGCTGGACACCATGCTGAATAACGCCTTCAGCCAGCGCCAGATTGCCACGCTGTACCACACGCTGAATCAGTATCATGTGGTGATGTCGCTGCAGGACAGCGATACCCGCGATCCGGCGATTCTGCAGCAGCTTTACGTGATTAACGATAACGGCGATCGCATTCCGCTGTCGGCCTTTGTCAGCTTCGCGGGCGGCAATGCCCCGCTGACGGTGACACATCAGGGACAGTCTGCCACCAGCACCATCGCCTTTAACCTGAATGACGGCGTGTCGCTGGAGCAGGCGGAGGCGCTGATCAAGCAGGCGATGGCCCGGCTTGGCTTGCCCTCAACGATTCAGGCGGGCTATGCCGGGACGGCGGCCGAGTTTAACCAGTTGACCGCTACAATGCCGTGGCTGATTGTGGCAGCACTGGTGGCGGTCTATATCGTTCTCGGCGTGCTGTATGAGAGCTACATTCACCCGCTGACCATTCTGTCGACCTTGCCCTCGGCGGGCGTGGGCGCGCTGCTGTTACTGTTACTGACGAACACCCAGCTCACGATAATCGCGCTTATCGGCATTATCCTGTTGATCGGTATTGTGAAAAAGAACGCGATTATGATGATCGACTTTGCCATCGATGCCGAGCGGCGGCTGGGCATGTCGCCACAGCAGGCGATTACCCAGGCCTGCCTGATGCGCTTCCGTCCCATAATGATGACCACGCTGGCCGCCTTCTTCGGGGCGCTGCCGCTGGCGTTGGGCAGCGGCGGCGATGCCGACCTACGCAGCCCGCTCGGCATTGCCATCGCCGGGGGATTAGCGCTGAGCCAGCTGCTGACGCTGTTTACCACGCCGGTTATTTATCTGTGGCTCGATCGCCTGAGCCGTGCCACTCAACGTCAATGGCGTCGTCTGCGCCATGCGGAATCCTGAATCATGAAATCACTTATTCCCGCCGTGCTGGTGGTGCTGTTGAGCGGTTGTACTGTCGGCCCTGATTATCAACGTCCGACGATGGCTATGCCGGTTCACTACAAGGAAGCGAAAGGCTGGCAGCAGGCCACGCCGCAGGACGACCAGCACAAAGGCGCATGGTGGACGGTGTATCAGGATGCCACGCTAAGCAGCCTGGTCAGCCAGGTCAGCATCTCTAATCAGAATGTGGCGGAATATGCGGCGCAGTATCGTCAGGCGCAGGCGCTGGCGGCGCAGTCTCGTGCAGCGCTGTTTCCCACCTTAGGCTATGACGCCAGCACGACCCGGAGCGGCAGCCACGGCGCTACCGACAGTACGCGCACCACCAGCAGCAGCCATCAGGCGGCACTGAATGCCAGCTGGGAGCTGGATTTATGGGGAAAACTGCGTCGAACGCGGGAAGAAAATCAGGCCAGCGCGCAGGCCAGCGCCGCCGAGCTGGCCAATATTACCCTGAGCGCCCAGGCCGAGCTGGCGGAGGACTACTTCCAGTTGCGCATCATGGACGAAAAAATTGCGCTGTATCAGCAGAGCATTGCCGCCTATCAACGCTATCTGAGGGTGATACAGAACCAGTATCAGGCGGGGACTGAATCGCGCGCCACGGTGGCTCAGGCGCAGCAACAGTTGGAGAGCGCCAGCGCCTCGGCGCAGGATTATCAGTGGCAGCGCGCTCAAATGGAACATGCTATCGCTCTGCTGGTGGGCAAAGCGCCTGCGGATTTCAGCCTGCCTGTGGCAACGCTGATGGCGACGCTGCCCGCGGTTCCCGGCGGCTTACCGTCCGAACTGCTGCAACGTCGCCCGGATATCGCCTACGCCGAGCGTAAAATGGCGGCATCCAATGCGGCGGTCGGTGTGGCGGTTGCGGGTTATTACCCCGATCTCACTCTGAGCGCCAGCGGCGGCGTGAGTGCCTCTGCGCTGCATAACCTGTTCGCCTTACCTAACCGCGTCTGGTCGTTGGGGCCAGAGCTAAGCGGCACGCTGCTGGACTTCGGCGCGACCTCGGCCAGTGTTGAGCAGGCCCGCGCCGCCTATGATGCCAGCGTGGCGAACTATCGGCAGACGGTGCTGACGGCGATGCAGGACGTTGAAGACCGGCTGGTGGAGCTGAATACCCTGCAGGGCGAAATCGCCGCGCAGCAGCGCGCCACCGCCGCCGCGCAGACCTCGGCCCAGGTCACGCGCAATCAGTATGAGGCCGGGATGATTGACTATCTGGATGTGGCGACAACGGAAAACAGCAGCCTGAGCGCACAACAAAGTTTACTGACGCTAAAAAGCACCCAGTGGGTGAGCAGCGTGGCACTTATCGCGGCGCTGGGCGGCGGCTGGCATACCGCACCCTGAAGGCGGACATCGCGCTGAATTCTGCCAATAATCAGTTGTCGATTCCGCCTAAATCCTGCATCGTGAGTGGCTGTTTTTCATGATGCTAAGGAGCCGGCATGTTATTCACTTTTTTCCGCCTGGTATTTCGCCTGCTGTGGCGGGTGGAATTACGGGGCGATACCGCTGAACTGCATAAGCAGAAGGTGCTGATTACGCCCAATCACACCTCGTTTCTGGATGGGGCGCTGCTGGCGCTGTTTCTGCCCATCAAACCGGTTTTTGCGATCTATTCGTCGATCAGCGATCACTGGTTTTTACGTCTGATCAAACCCTATGCGGATTTCGTCCCGCTTGACCCCATGAAGCCGATGGCGCTGAAGCAGCTGGTGCGGCTCATCGACAGCGGTCGCCCGGTGGTGATTTTCCCCGAGGGCCGCATTACCGTCACCGGATCGCTGATGAAGATCTACAGCGGGGCAGGCTTTGTGGCGGCAAAATCTGGTGCAACCGTGGTGCCGATGCGCATTGAAGGCGCAGAATTTACCCCCTTTGGTCGCCTGGCGGGCGTCTTTAAGCGCCGTTTGTTCCCCCGCATTACCCTGAACATTTTACCCGGCACCCATATTCCAATGCCTGAGGCGAAGCGCGCCCGTGATCGTCGCGTGCTGGCCGGTGAGCACCTGCACCATATTATGATGGAAGCGCGCATGGCCGTGCGCCCGCGGGAAACCCTGTTCGAGGCCTTTCTCAATGCCCGCCAGCGCTACGGCGCCTTTAAACGCTGCATTGAAGACGTAAATTTCAAACCCGACAGCTACACCGGCTTACTGAAAAAAGCCCTGGGCGTTGGCCGTATTCTGGAACGTTACAGCCAGCCCAAAGAATATGTCGGACTGCTGCTGCCCAACGCGACGGTCACGGCGGCGGCAATCCTGGGCGCGTCCCTGCGCGGGCGCGTGCCCGCGATGCTGAATTACACCGCAGGCGTCAGCGGGATGCGCGCGGCGCTCACCGCCTCCCAGGTGAAAACGGTGTTTACATCCCGCCAGTTTCTGGACAAAGGTAACCTGTGGCACCTGCCGCAGGGCCTGACAGAGGTGCAGTGGATCTACCTGGAAGATCTGAAAGAGACCGTGACGCTCAAGGACAAGCTCTGGATACTGACGCACCTGATTGTGCCGCGCCAGGCCCAGGTGGCGCAGCAGCCTGAAGAGGCGGCGATGGTGCTGTTTACCTCAGGATCGGAAGGCCATCCCAAAGGTGTGGTGCACTCCCACAAAAGCCTGCTGGCCAACGTTGAGCAGATCCGTACCGTGGCGGACTTTACGCCGCGCGACCGCTTTATGTCGGCCTTGCCGCTGTTTCATGCTTTCGGCCTGACCGTGGGGCTGTTCACACCGCTGATGACCGGCGCCCAGGTGTTTCTTTATCCAAGCCCGCTGCACTACCGGATTGTGCCGGAGCTGGTTTACGACCGTAACTGCACTGTGCTGTTTGGCACCTCGACGTTTCTGGGCAACTATGCCCGCTTTGCTCAGCCCTATGACTTTGCGCGCCTGCGCTACGTGGTGGCCGGGGCGGAGAAGCTGCAGGAGAACACGCGCCAGCTGTATATGGACAAGTACGGTATCCGCATTCTGGAAGGTTATGGCGTGACCGAATGCGCACCGGTGGTGGCGATCAACGTACCAATGGCCGCCAAAGCGCATACCGTTGGCCGCATCCTGCCCGGGATGGATTCTCGTCTGATGTCGGTGCCGGGTATTGAAAACGGCGGTCGCCTGCAACTGCGTGGCCCCAACATCATGAAGGGCTATCTGCGGGTCGAAAATCCCGGCGTGCTGGAAACCCCGGCGGCTGATAATGGCGAAGGGCAGATGGAAGCAGGCTGGTACGATACCGGCGATATCGTCAGCTTCGATGATGGCGGCTTCTGCCAGATTCAGGGGCGCGCCAAACGCTTTGCGAAAATAGCCGGCGAGATGGTGTCGCTGGAGGTGGTGGAGCAAATCGCCCTGAAAGCCTCACCGGATAAACAGCATGCTGCCTCGCTGCGCCCTGACGGTAATCGTGGTGAAGCATTAGTGCTGTTTACTACCGACAGCGCACTGGCGCGTGACGGCCTGCAAAAAGCCGCCCGCGAGCTGGGGGCCGCCGATCTGGCCGTGCCGCGCGATATCCGCGTCGTAAAAACGTTGCCCTTACTCGGCAGTGGTAAACCTGACTATGTCACCCTGAAAAAAATGGCGGAAGAGGAACAGGCATGATGGTAGAACGTGATGCGCCGTTATTGTCGCGCGGCATGATAGCGGTAATGGTGGCGCAGTTTTTCTCGGCGTTTGGCGATAATGCCCTGCTTTTTGCCACTCTGGCGCTGTTGAAAAACCAGTTCTATCCCGACTGGAGCCAACCGGTCCTGCAGATGCTGTTTGTCGCGACCTATATCCTGCTGGCCCCCTTTGTGGGGCAGATGGCTGACAGTTTTGCCAAAGGCCGGGTGATGATGTTTGCCAACAGCCTGAAGCTGCTGGGCGCGATGATCATCTGCTTTGGTTTTAATCCTTTCCTGGGTTACACCCTGGTGGGGATCGGCGCGGCGGCGTATTCGCCCGCCAAATACGGCATCCTCGTGGAAATTGCCCATGACGAGAAGCTGGTTAAAGCCAACGGACTGATGGAAGCCTCGACCATTGCGGCCATCCTGCTCGGTTCTGTCGCGGGCGGCATTCTGGCGGACTGGAATCTGGTTGCCGCGCTGGCGGTCTGCGCCCTGACCTATGCCGTGGCGGTAACGGCAAACCTGTTTATCCCCAAACTGCAGGCTGCACGTCCCGGCCAGAGCTGGAACTTTGCCGCGATGCTGCGCAGTTTTAGCCGCGCGACGCGCGTGCTGTGGCATAACCCTGAAACGCGCTTTTCCCTGCTCGGCACCAGCATGTTCTGGGGCGCTGGCGTCACGCTGCGTTTTCTGCTGGTGCTGTGGGTGCCGGTGGCGCTGGGTATCCAGGATAACAAAACCCCGACCACGCTGAATGCCATGGTGGCGATAGGGATTGTGGTCGGTGCGGCGCTGGCGGCCAGGCTGGTGACGCTGGAAACCGTGCGCCGCTGTATGCCTGCCGGTGTTCTGATTGGGGTGATGGTAGTGATTTTCTCGCTGCAACATACCATGCTGAATGCTTACCTGCTGCTGCTGGTGATTGGCGTACTGGGCGGTTTTTTTGTAGTGCCGCTTAACGCGCTGTTGCAGGAGCGAGGCAAACAGAGCGTCGGCGCTGGCAATGCGATTGCGGTGCAGAACCTGGTTGAAAACACCGCCATGTTGGTGATGCTGGGGCTGTATACCTTAGCCATTCGGGCCGGTGCGCCTGCAGTGGCGACCGGCATCGGCTTCGGCGCGCTGTTTGCGCTGGCGATTACCGTACTGTGGCTGTGGCGTCCGTCCTCCCGCACCTGATGTAACAACGGCAGGACGCGCTGGCCCTGCCGTTATCTCCCTCTCTTCTTCTTCCTCTTCCTGACGCTGTCGCCAGTGAAACGGTGTCTCTTTTTTGGCGACGTTTTATATTTACTATTCAAAATAATATAGTTTATTTGATTATTGTTTTTTTCTGTTATTTTATTTTAATTACCATAACTTTTTGCAATGAATAATTAATTTAAACTTGAAATCGAATTCAAGGTTAAAAAATTTGAAATAAATATTTATTTATTATTGCCGATTAATTTCTGGCTTCCTTTGAGAATTCACTCGGGGAAAGAAAGGAGCTTGGTTTAATGAATATGACGCAAAGACTCTCTCTGGCTTTTTCACTTCTGGCAGGTTCGTTAATTATTCTAGGGATCGTAACTATTTCACTTCTCTCAGGTTTTCAGGCGAGATTTGAATATGTGCAGGTAAACACGATTGATTCGCTCAAAGTGCTGAATCGGTTGGTAGATGAAAGTAATCGCCTCTCTGTGGCGTTATATCGACATCAGACCGAAGATGAGAGCGGTAAACTGGCCAGCCTTGAAACGGTGATTCAAAAACGTATTGAGGATATTTCGACATTAACGAAATATTATTTCGATAATGATATTACCAATGACGAAGATCGGGCGATGACGGATAAGTCACTCCGGCTGATCGATGCCGTTAAACAAAGTCTGCCAGCGTTTCTCACGGCCTCCCGGTCGCATCAGAATGCACTCAGCCTGTCGTTGTTAAGTGATGGTGAAGGCATTGGTGGCGCCATCACTCAGCTCAAAAGCAGTTATCGCAATCAGTTTGAGTTCAACAGTAAAATTGGCGAAGCATTGCGTCAGCAAAACCAACATATTTATCAGTTGACCAAATGGGGCATGGTGGCCGGTATCGCACTGGCGATTATCGGCCTGGGCATGTTGACGATTTTAACCATCATGCGTGTCCGTCACAGCCTGAACGCCATTGGCGAGCTGATGGAGCGTGCCAGCACCCATCTTGATCTTTCCCTGAAGGCCGATGACAGCCGACGTGATGAAGTTGGCATTATGGCGCGGTCTTATAATCGTCTGATGGAAAGCATCTCCGCCGCCTTGCATGCGGTCAGCAGCGCTTCACAGTCGGTCAGCAGTGCGTCGGGCCAGATTGCGGCGGGCAATGAGGACCTGTCTGCCCGTACGGAAGAGCAGGCCGCCTCGCTGGAGCAAACTGCGGCCAGCATGACCCAAATCAGCGAAACCGTCAGGCAGACCGCAGACAACACGCGCCAGGCAAGTCACCTTGCAGAAAACACGCGCAATCTCTCCGACACCAGTTCAGCCGCGCTCAATACGATGCTGGAGACAATGCAGGCGATTCGTGACAGCTCGGGTAAGGTGGGGGAGATTATTACCCTGATTGAAGGCATTGCGTTTCAGACCAATATTCTGGCGCTGAACGCGGCGGTCGAAGCGGCCCGCGCAGGGGAACATGGGCGCGGCTTTGCGGTTGTGGCGGGCGAAGTGCGCAATCTGTCGCAGCGGTCCACCACCGCCGCCCGTGAAATCAAAGCGCTGATTCAGACGTCCAATGGGTTGATCGCATCGGGAACGTCCCAGGCGGATAACGTGAATCACAATATGGAGACGATGCGCGGTGCGGTCAGTCAGGTCACCGATCTGGTTAACGAAATCGCCGCTGCGGCCACCGAGCAGAGTCAGGGCATTTCGCAGGTTCATCAGGCGGTTAATCAGATGGACGATGTGACTCAGCAGAATGCGGCCCTGGTCGAAGAAGCCTCAGCCGCGTCGCTCTCTTTACAGGAGCAGGCTGATACGCTTGCTGCGCTGGTGCGGAAGTTTACGCTCGCAGGCCCGCAGGCGGCGGTAGTCATGCCTCGGGCTAAACCCGCAGCCGTTGTGGCATCCAGACCGGCGCTGGCCCTGGCGGCAGGCGGGCAGGATAACTGGCAAAGCTTTTAAGATGACGGGTCTGAAAGCAGAGTAACAGGTCGGCGGTGAGAAGGGCAGGTCCCTCGTTTTACACCAGGCCGAAAGCAGCGTGCGCACTCAGCAGTGCGCACGTTTTTATCAACGACGCAGCGCGATCGCTTCAATCTCAATCTTCACGTCTTTTGGCAGACGGGCCACTTCCACGCAGGAACGCGCCGGGAAGGGCGCATTATGCTCGGTAAAAAAGGCTTCGTAGGTGGCGTTTACGGTGGCAAAGTCATTCAGATCTTTCACGAAGACCGTGGTCTTCACGATATCGGCAACCTTCAGGCCCGCCGCTTCCACGATCGCCTTCACGTTTTCCAGCGACTGACGCGCCTGTGCTGAGACGTCTTCGGCGACGTCGCCCGTGGCCGGGTTCACCGGAATCTGACCCGAGGTGATGATCATGTTGCCGAGATCAACGCCCTGCACGTATGGGCCGATAGCCGCTGGGGCTTTTTCCGTACTGATTTCACGAGACATCATTTCTCCTTAGATAAAGGCCGTGGCAGCAAAGGCGCTGCCCGCCATAAAACGCGGTTCATTATAAGCGCGGCAGGGCCGATTAAAAGTGACCCAATACCACATGACGGGCGAACTCTTTCTCACAGTATTTACATTTCAGGTGCACCTCATCGGCGCGATGCTTCACGGCAAAGCTGGAGCACACCGGTTCGCTGCGACTGATGCAGTTGCTGTTCGGACAGGTCAGCACCCGGTCTATCCGGTCCGGCAACGTGGGCGCGATCTTGGCGACCACTTCATAATCATCAATGCGGTTGACGGTGGCGTGCGGCGCATAAAACGCCAGCTGATTGATCTGATCTTCCGTAAGGTAAGTGTTTTCGATCTTAATCAGATCTTTACGGCCCATCTCACCGGATGGCAGGTTCAGGCCGATGGTGATGCGCTGGTCGGTTTCGGTCAGACGAAACAGCGACAGGAGCTTAAAGCCCACCTGCGCAGGGATATGGTCGATAACCGTGCCATTTTTGATGGCTTCAACCTGCAGTTTGTTATCCTGGCTCATACTGTCACTCCTTACAGGGCGGTGTCGCGGTTTAAGACCAGTGCCAGCAAAGCCTGGCGTGCGTAGATGCCGTTACCGGCCTGCTGGAAGTACCAGGCGTACGGCGTGCTGTCCACGTCGGTGGTGATTTCATCAATGCGCGGCAGCGGATGCAGCACCTTCATGTTATCGCGGGCACCGTTCAGGTCTGCCGCGCGTAAAATAAACTGCGCTTTGACGTTGGCATATTCGGATGGATCGAGCCGCTCTTTCTGCACCCGCGTCATGTAGAGAATATCCAGCTCCGGCATCACCTCTTCGAAACTGTCGTGGCGTGACCAGGCAATATTCTGCTCATCCAGCATATCCGTAATATAGGCCGGCATCGCCAGCGCATCCGGGGCGATAAAGAAGAAGCGGTTGCCGTCAAACTTGGCCAGCGCCTGGGTCAGTGAGTGCACGGTGCGACCATATTTCAGATCACCGACCATCGCCACGTTCAGGTTGCTGAGTCGGCCCTGGGTTTCATGGATGGTAAACAGGTCCAGCAGGGTTTGCGTAGGATGCTGGTTTGCCCCGTCTCCGGCATTCAGAATCGGAATGCCATTGGAAAACTCCGTAGCCAGTCGCGCAGCGCCCTCCTGCGGGTGACGCATTACAATGGCATCCACGTAGGTGCTGATCACGGAAATGGTATCGGCCAGGGTTTCCCCTTTTTTGCCCAACGAGGTATTGCTGCCGTCGGCAAAGCCCACTGCGGACGCGCCCAGGCGATGTATCGCGGTTTCAAATGACAGTCGGGTGCGGGTCGAGGCTTCGAAGAAGCAACTGGCTATCACGTTATGCTTCAGCAGTTCCGGCTGAGGGTGGTTTTTTAGCTGCGCAGCGGTGTGCAGCACCAGCTCCAGCTCGTCGCGGCTGAGATCGTTAATTGAAATGATATGCTTGCGATATAGCGGGTTAGCCATAGCTCTCTCCTCTGCGCGGCCGGATAACGGACAAAAAAAAGCCCCTTATACAGGGGCTTTTTTAAGATCGGTTCGATGACGGAAAGAAACAGCGGTGCCGCCTGCATTGAGGCGAGGTAGCGCGTCACATTGTCCACGATGCTGTTGCATGTTTCCTCCGGCAAATTGTGGCGCATTATACGCCATCAGGAATGTGCATCAAGGAAAAATCGCGCAGCAGGTAAACGTTTGCGGTTGCCGGATCAGCGCTGTCCCAGGGTGGCTACCATCACCGCTTTAATGGTGTGCATACGGTTTTCCGCCTGGTCAAAGACGATGCTGTGTGCCGATTCGAAGACGTCATTGCTGACTTCCATTCCATCCTGCAGGCCATACTGTTCCGCCATCTGACGGCCCAGCGTGGTCTGATCGTCATGAAATGCCGGTAAGCAGTGCAGGAATTTCACCTGCGGGTTGCCGGTCAGCGCCAGCATTGCACTGTTCACCTGGTAGTTGCGCAGCAGGGCAATGCGTTCTTCCCACACTGCTTTCGCTTCACCCATGGAAACCCAGACATCTGTATAGATGAAATCGGCACCTTTAACGCCTTCGGCGATATCGTCTGTCAGCGTGATTTTGCCGCCGGTCTTCTCTGCGACCTGACGGCATTGTGCCACCAGTCCGGCTTCCGGCCAGCAGCTTTGTGGCGCGACCATACGCAAATCTAAGCCAACCTGCGCGGCGGCTTCCAGCATGCTGTTGCCCATGTTGTTGCGCGCATCGCCCACGTACACCAGCGTCATCTCGCTGAGCGGCTTGCCTGGCAGGTGTTCCTGCATGGTCAGCAGATCGGCCAGCAACTGCGTCGGGTGGAACTCGGTGGTCAGGCCGTTCCAGACCGGTACACCGGCATGTTCAGCCAGGGTTTCGACCAGCGCCTGGCCGTAACCACGGTACTGAATGCCGTCATACATGCGGCCCAGCACGCGCGCGGTATCTTTCATCGACTCTTTATGGCCGATCTGGCTACCGCTTGGGCCAAGGTAAGTCACGTTTGCACCCTGATCGTATGCGGCAACTTCGAAAGAGCATCGGGTACGGGTCGAGTCTTTTTCGAAGATGAGCGCGATGTTTTTGCCTTTCAGGTATTGGGTTTCACTGGCGGTTTTTTTTGCGCGTTTTAATTCGGCGGACAGGCTCAGCAAATAGTCAATTTCCGCCGGGGTAAAATCCAGCAGCCTGAGGAAATGACGTTGATACAACTGACTCATACAGCACTCCGGTACGGGTTTCATAATGAATTAAAATTCAATCTAACCGTATGAATATGCATTTTCAACCCTGGCGAGAATAATCTTTTATGTTTTGTGTAGTGGCGCGACAGGCAGTATGGGAAAATAATCACTTATTGCCGAACTCAGAGAGGATATCGCCATGGCATTTGAAGCATTGTTGGAAGAGCAGCGTGAAGAGACGCGGCTGATCATCGAAGAACTGTTAGAGGATGGCAGCGATCCCGATGCGCTCTATACCATTGAGCACCATCTCTCCTGTAACAACTTCGACTCGCTCGAAAAAGCGGCGGTGGACGCCTTTAAACTGGGCTATGAAGTCACCGAGCCAGAAGAGCTGGAGCTGGAAGACGGCACGACCGTGATGTGCGTGGACATTCTCAGCGAAGGCGCGCTGAAAGCGGAAATCATCGATGCCCAGGTAGAGCAGCTGGTAAACCTGGTGGCGAAATACAACGTTGACTACGACGGCTGGGGCACCTATTTCGAAGATCCGAATGCCCCTGATGACGATGAAGACGACGGCGAGGCTATCGACGAAGACGACAACGGTATTCGTCATTAATTAACGCCGGGCGGAGCCTGCTCCGCCTTTTCTGTTCCCCTGTGTTGTCTGACCGTCATGAATTACGCACCCTTACTTGAACCCATACATCAGTTTTTACGCTGCCGCACACCTCAGGCCTGGATTGATGAGGCGCGCAAACCGGAAAACCTGACTCTGCTGCTCACCGATCATCTGGTGTGCGAACTCAAAGCGGCCCAGACCGCGGTGTGGCTGATCCGCAAATACGTTGCCGACAAGCCCAGCGGTGACCAGATTCTGGCCTGGCTGAAGCCTTACGAGAATTTTATCTTTCGTGAGGACGGCGACAGCGATTTTATCAATGCGCATAAAACGCTGACCAAAGCCATTATCGTGCGCAACGAACTGCCGTGGGCTGACGATCTGGTTGAGAAGATGGTGCTGCTGATCAAAGAAGAGCTGCACCACTTTTATCAGGTGTGGGAAATTATGCAGTCGCGTGGGCTGGTTTATCAGAAAATCACCTCAAGCCGTTATGCGAAAGGTCTGCTGCGTGAAGTGACCACCCACGAACCCGATACGCTGGTGGATAAGCTGATTTGCGGTGCCTATATTGAGGCGCGCTCCTGCGAGCGTTTCGCCAGCCTGGCACCTTACCTGGACAGCGAATTAGAGAAGTTCTATATCTCGTTGTTGCGCTCAGAAGCCCGTCATTATCAGGACTATCTGACGCTGGCGGCGCAGATTTCGCCAAAAGATATTACGGCGCGCGTGCGGGCGATTGGTGAGGCGGAGGCGAAGCTCATTGCTGAGCCGGACAAGGAGCTGCGCTTTCACAGCGGTGTGCCGGCGTTCTGATGAGAGTAAACGGTCTCTATCTATGACCGTTTACTGTTTGTAAATGGAATCAGATAGAATTTATTTATAATAAAAAGATAAATATTAAGTGTTAGTTTAATGCGAATGCGTTATCTCAGATAAATATAATTTGCGTCACTCATCACAGAATGTTTTTTCTGCTCTGATTTTTATTTGCGGAATAAGTATATTGCTCTTGCCGAATTAGGGTTGTTATTTTTCAAGCAAAACCTGATTCATAATTCTTCTCTGCCAGAGAGGATTATGAATCGGGTTTTTTTTCGTCGGGTATAACCCGGAAACAGAATTAGCGACTTTCTTTGAGGCCACTTTTCCTGAAAAGCGTTTAATGGAAGGATTCATAAAATGAGGAGAAAGACCTGTATTTCGCTATTTATCTTGCCCTTTTTGCAGCCACCTGTTGCATGGGCTGAGTCTTCGCAAGCGTTAGCGCTCTCTGACTCCGCTTTCCTGCGCGATTCTCAGTTCAATCTCAGGCTGCGTAATCACTGGAAGTATCTCAAGGAAAATGAAGCACAGCCTGTCACTGTTCATAATGCCTGGGGACAGGCGGCCAGTCTGAATTTTCGTTCCGGCTATCTGTGGGACTGGCTGGGATTTGATGCAACCTATACCCGAGCGATCAGGCTGGCAGCCAGCGACAACTTTGCTACGCGCGGCCTGCTTTACGACAGCGGCGGTAATCAGCGAAAAGCTGATGCGCATGGCTTTAGCAAGTTTGGTCAGCGCTATCTGAAAGTGAAGCTGGGCGACGGGCACGCAGGATTGGAAGGGAAAGCGGGCTGGCAGGCATTAAAAAATACCGGCGTGCTGACCACCACTGACCGCTTATCACGCAATAGTTACTTAGGCTATAGCGGCATGCTCAGCGGACAGAAGGTGCGGCTGGATTTGGCTTACGTGACGAAAACGATCCGACACGACTCGCCAGACAGTCTTGCCCTACAAACGCAGGACAAACGGAAAATTGCTGCGATCTATACGGGCGGCCTGAGCTATAACGGTGAACGCGGACGGTTCACTTATGCATTTGGCGAAGCGGACGCCTACCAGCGTCGCCATGTTATCGAAGCGAGTTACTCCCTTTCTCCGCACTGGCGTTTGTCCTCTCAAGTTTATGGCAGTCAGGGGCTGGAAAATTATAAAAGGATGTCCGCCAGCACAAGATCGTTCGATGATAACGCGTGGCATTATGTTGGTGAAGCTGAATGGATTAACACTGGATGGACACATAAATTCGCTGCCGCCTGGAGCGCCGCGCCCAAACATAATGCGGTGGGATATTATGCACGCCCGCTGACCAAAAATACCCGTGGTCGTTTTAACTCGCTGACTTCTGCCGGAAAAGATTACACCCGCGATAAAGAACTTGCGCTGGTGTCGCAGACGATGTTTGAAATCTCAAAAGGCGTGTTTAGTGGCATTCAGATTAATTATGGACAGTTTACTTATCGTCATCAGCGTATACGTTCGGGGGAATTTGCGCTCATCAATCGTTTCACTGAACCTCATCCCGCCCTGAAGAATTTATCGATTTTTACATTGTTCGGCTATGGCTGGTCCTACAAAAATAATAAAGAAACACCCGTTTTTAATGCGCAAGGAAGGTATATGCGTTCTCCCAACCTGTCTGCGGAGATTGCGGTTGAGTATAAATTAAACCTGTTTAAATAAGGAAAATACGATGAAAAGAATAGTTAAAGCATTGCTGGTTTTTATGATGGTGGGGACTCTCGCAGGCGAAGCCATCGCCGCCGATGTGACCCTGTTTGTTACGCGGCATGGCAAAACAATGTTTAACACGGTGCAGCGCGCACAGGGCTGGTCCGATACGCCGCTAACCGCTTCTGGGGCGGCGGTAGCGGAGCAGTTAGGGCGAGGACTTCAGCCTCTTACTTTCATCGCAGCCTGGTCCAGTGATGCTGGCAGGGCCAGAGAAACCGCGCAACGTGCTATGAAGTCATGGAAGCGGATTCCCACGCTTAATGAACATAAAGGATTGCGCGAAGTCTGTTTTGGACTTTATGAAGGTGATCTGGATAAGAATATGATTACTGCTGCGGCGCTTCAGGCTGGCTATACCTCTGATGCGGCGATGATGAACGCATTCAGCGCAGGTAAGATTCACATTGACGGGATTATTGATGCTATTCATCGGGCCGAAGCGTCGGGTACAGCCTCACTGCCGGGCATCAACTCCACCGGACAGGCTGAAAGCTATCAGCAGGTGGCAAAACGCATGCTCGAAAGCATGACAGAAATTGCACAGCAGGCTCAGCAGCAGGGCGGTGGTAATGTGCTGGTCGTCAGCCATGGCATGGCGATTACCGCGCTATTGCAAGCCCTTGGCGATACGTCGTTAAAGCAGTCGCTCGAAAATGCGAGCGTTACACGGCTGCGCTACACAGATAGCGGAGAGTTCGTCATTGAGTCCGTTAACGACATGCGCTACGTCGAGCGCGGCTTATAGTGCCTTTAGCATTCGCACTTCGCAGTCGACATGGCCGGTGCAGCCCATCGCGCTGTCGATATGCTCAAAGCCCAGTGACTCATAGAGTTTAATCGCCCGTGTCAGGCTGGCGGTGGTTTCGAGATAGCAGCGGCGAAAGCCGTGGCGGCGTGCATGATCCATCGCCCGCAGCGCCAGCTCGCGCGCCAGACCCTGACCGCGCACCGTCGGCAGAAAATACATCTTCTGCAGTTCACAAATGTCAGGTGCGCTGCAGGCGAGAGGCGCAACACCGCCGCCGCCAGCCACCTTGCCCTGATATTCAATAATCCAGTAGGCGCTCTGTTCGGCACTGTACAACTCAAACAGGTGGTCAAGCTGGGGATCGGATACGGTATAGCCCTTGTCTGCCGTAAGGCCGAACTCGGCCGATACGTCGCGAATCACCTGGGCGATGTGCGGATTGTCGGCAGCCGTAATCGGCCGCACCAGGAGGTCAAAACGCGGGTTGGCACTGGTCGTCATCATCTCTTCCGGATTTGTACGAGGTCAAAAAAAAGCCGGGCAAGCCCGGCTTTATGAATAAGCTGTCAGCTACGATGCTTACAATGCCGCAATGACCGCCTGCTGTTCAATCAGTTTTGCTTTTGACTGTTCCATCTCAGCAACGCGCTCGCGCTCTTTGGCGACGACCGCTTCTGGTGCGCGCGAGACAAAGCCTTCGTTCGCCAGCTTGGTCTGGATTTTTTCGATTTCCACATCCAGCTTCAGCAGCTCTTTGGCCAGGCGCTCCAGCTCGGCGGTTTTATCCACCAGATCCGCCATCGGGATCAGCAGCTCTGCGCCTTCGACGATTTTGGTCACCGAAACCGGACCTTTCTCGCCCGCAGGCAGAATAGTCAGGCTTTCCAGCCGCGCCAGGCGTGACAGGAAGTTACGGTTCGCCTCAACGCGGCGCTGGGCAGCAGGGGAGCAGTCACGCAGCAGCACATCCAGCAGCTTGCTGGGCGCGATGTTCATCTCTGCACGAATGTTACGGACGGCGATGATTGCCTGCTTCATCCACTCGATATCGGCCTTAGCTTCAGCATCTTCTTTCGCCGCGTCGTACTGCGGGAACGGCTGCAGCATGATGGTGTCATCGCTGATGTTTTTCAGGCCCTTCACGCGCTGCCAGATGGTTTCCGTGATAAATGGAATAATCGGGTGCGCCAGGCGCAGCAGCGCTTCCAGCACATGGACCAGCGTATGGCGGGTGCCACGCAGTTCTGCTTCGCTGCCGCTGTTCATCACCGGCTTGGTCAGCTCCAGATACCAGTCACAGAACTGGTTCCAGGTGAAGTCATACAGGATGTTCGCCGCAATATCGAAACGATAGCTGTCCAGCGCCTCACGGTAGGCTTTTACCGTATGGTTGAATTCCGTCAGAATCCAGCGATCCGCCAGCGACAGCGTCATGTCGCCGCCGTTCTGACCGCAGTCCTGGTTTTCGGTATTCATCAGCACAAAACGGCTGGCATTCCACAGCTTGTTACAGAAGTTGCGATAACCTTCCAGGCGCTTCATGTCCCAGTTGATATCACGCCCGGTCGAGGCCAGCGCCGCCAGCGTAAAGCGCAGGGCATCCGTACCCGATGGCTCGATGCCGTTCGGGAACTGCTTCTCGGTGCGCTTGCGGATTTTTTCCGCCAACTGAGGCTGCATCATGTTACCGGTGCGTTTTTCCAGCAGTTCTTCCAGTGAAATACCGTCAACCATATCCAGCGGGTCAATCACGTTGCCCTTGGATTTCGACATTTTCTGGCCTTCTTCGTCGCGGATCAAACCGGTCATATACACGGTTTTAAACGGCACCTGCGGCTTGCCGTTTTCATCTTTGATGAAGTGCATGGTCAGCATGATCATGCGGGCAATCCAGAAGAAGATGATGTCGAAGCCACTCACCAGCACGCTGGTCGGGTGGAAGGTGCGCAGGGCTTCGGTGTTTTCCGGCCAGCCCAGCGTTGAGAAAGTCCACAGGCCCGATGAGAACCAGGTGTCCAGCACGTCATCGTCCTGACGCAGTGCGACATCGGCTGCCAGGTTGTTTTCGCTGCGCACCTCGTCTTCTGTGCGGCCCACATAGACGTTGCCGTTATTGTCGTACCAGGCCGGAATACGGTGGCCCCACCACAGCTGACGGGAAATACACCAGTCCTGAATATCACGCATCCAGGAGAAGTACATGTTCTCGTACTGCTTCGGCACGAACTGAATGTCGCCGTTCTCAACGGCTTCCACCGCCACTTTGGCCAGCGGTGCCGTGCGCACGTACCACTGGTCGGTCAGCATCGGCTCGATAACAACGCCACCACGGTCACCGTAAGGCACGGTTAAATCGTGAGGTTTGATCTCTTCCAGCAGACCAAGCGCGTCTACCGCCGCCACGATGGCTTTACGCGCAGCAAAGCGCTCCATGTTCTGGAACGCGGCAGGAATCGCGTCGCTGTAAGCGGTGCTGGCTTCGCCGTTGGTATCGTAAACCTGCGCGCTGTCGCGGATCTCGCCGTCGAAGGTCAGGATGTTGATCATCGGCAGCTTATGACGACGGCCCACTTCGTAGTCATTGAAGTCGTGCGCCGGGGTGATTTTCACACAGCCGGTGCCTTTTTCCATGTCCGCGTGCTCGTCACCGACGATCGGGATCAGACGATCAACCAGCGGCAGCATCACAAACTTGCCGATCAGATCTTTATAACGTGGATCTTCCGGGTTAACGGCCACGCCGGTATCGCCCAGCAGGGTTTCCGGACGGGTGGTCGCAACGACCAGATAATCTTTACCGTCGGCGGTTTTCGCGCCCTCTGCCAGCGGATAGCGGATATGCCACATAGAGCCTTTGCTCTCGCGGTTTTCCACTTCCAGGTCAGAGATGGCGGTACGCAGTTTCGGGTCCCAGTTTACCAGGCGCTTGCCACGGTAAATCAGGTTCTCTTTATACAGGCGCACAAAGACTTCTTTCACCGCATTGGACAGGCCGTCGTCCATGGTGAAACGCTCGCGCTCCCAGTCAACCGAGTTGCCCAGACGGCGCATCTGACGGGTAATCGTTCCGCCGGATTCGGCTTTCCACTGCCAGATTTTGTCGATGAACGCATCACGACCGTAATCCTGACGGGTTTTGCCTTCTTCTGCCGCGATCTTGCGCTCCACCACCATTTGGGTGGCGATGCCTGCGTGGTCAGTACCGGCCTGCCACAGGGTATTTTTGCCCTGCATGCGCTGGTAGCGAATCATGGTGTCCATGATCGTTTGCTGGAAGGCGTGACCCATGTGCAAGCTACCGGTGACGTTCGGCGGCGGGATCATGATGCAAAAGCTTTCCTGGCTGGTGTCGCCATTCGGTTTGAAGTAGCCCTGCTTTTCCCAATGCTCGTAAAGCGGCTGCTCAATATCTTGCGGGTTATATGTCTTATCCATTTCTGCTATGTCGTTTGCGGCTGTGGCGGCGTTGCCGTATTCAATTGGAAGCCAACGCTGCGATAGGCTTTATAGCGATCGCGCGCCAGCTGTTTGAGAGCGTCTTCGTAAGGAACGAAGTCTATCACTTCATGGAAAGCAGTAGCAAAATCTGCGAACTGCGGCAGCAGGCTAATCAGCAGGTCGCGTGGCGAATTCCCCCGACGCTGCGGCCATGCCAGCTCTACCGGTGCGCCGTAGCGCGGACCTTCCCCGGCGAGATTGTGGGGCACAAAGGCGTTGGCAGGGCGCTGCCACAGCGCCTCATCAAGGCGAATGGCTTGCTGCTCATCTTCACAGGCGATGAGCACCCGCTTACCGGCCCGCCAGCGTGTTTCCGCCAGATCGCACACCAGCGCTTCAACGGCGGTTAAGCCCTCGCTGGATGCATCGGTTTCCAACACGTAGAAGGTTGCGTTTTTCATCGAATTGCCTGTTTAACGAAAAGAAGGGCGGAGTAAACTCCGCCCCGATGGGGTCGGTTATCCGTACGATTAATCGTCGCCGTTCAGACCGGCACGATTTAACAGGAACTGAGACAGCATCGGTACAGGACGACCGGTGGCACCTTTGGCCTTACCTGACCGCCAGGCGGTACCGGCGATGTCCAGATGTGCCCAGTTATATTTGCGCGCAAAACGGGCCAGGAAGCAAGCGGCGGTAATGGCACCACCCGGGCGGCCGCCAATGTTCGCCATATCGGCAAAATTGGATTCCAGCTGTTCCTGATACTCATCGGCCATCGGTAAACGCCAGGCGCGATCGCCGGACTGCTCGGAGGCACCAATCAGCTCATGCGCCAGCGGGTTGTGGTTCGACAGCAGTCCGCTGACGTGATGACCCAGCGCAATAACGCAGGCACCGGTCAGGGTTGCTACATCGATGACGACTTCCGGATCGAAGCGTTCCACGTAGGTCAGCGCATCGCACAGCACCAGGCGGCCTTCAGCATCGGTGTTTAACACTTCAACCGTTTGGCCTGACATGGTGGTCAGCACGTCGCCCGGCCGCATGGATTTACCGTCCGGCATGTTTTCACAGCCCACCAGCACGCCCACCACGTTCAGCGGCAGATTCAGCTCGGCGACCATGCGCATCACGCCATAAACCGAGGCTGCGCCGCACATGTCGTACTTCATCTCATCCATGCTGTCCGCAGGCTTGATGGAGATACCGCCGGAGTCAAACGTCAGCCCTTTGCCAACCAGCACAATCGGACGCGCATCGGTATCCGGGTTGCCTTTGTACTCAATCACCGACATCAGGGATTCATTGTGCGATCCGGCACCTACGGCGAGATAGGCGTTCATGCCCAGCTCTTTCATCTGCTGCTCGCCAATCACGCGCGTCGTGATGTTTTTGCTGTAGGCATCAGCCAGCTGACGTGCCTGAGAAGCCAGGTAAGCCGGATTGCAAATATTGGGCGGCATATTGCCAAGATCTTTGGCTGCTTTCACCCCGGCGGCGACCGCCAGCCCGTGTTGAATCGCACGTTCACCGCTGGTTAACTCACGGCGCGTGGGCACGTTAAACACCAGCTTACGCAGTGGACGACGCGGCTCCGCTTTGTTGCTCTTCAACTGGTCGAAGTTATACAGCGCCTCTTTCGAGGTCTCGACGGCCTGGCGCACTTTCCAGTAGGTGTTGCGCCCTTTGACGTGCAGTTCGGTCAGGAAGCACACGGCTTCCATCGAGCCGGTGTCATTCAGCGTATTGATGGTTTTCTGAATCACCTGCTTGTACTGGCGCTCATCAAGCTCACGCTCTTTACCGCAGCCAATCAGCAAAATACGCTCTGACAGGATATTCGGCACATGATGCAGCAGCAGCGTCTGACCCACTTTGCCTTCCAGTTCACCGCGGCGCAGCAGGGCGCTGATATAGCCGTCGCTGATTTTATCCAGTTGCTCGGCAATCGGTGACAGACGACGCGGTTCGAAAACACCAACTACAATGCATGCACTGCGCTGTTTTTCCGGACTACCGCTTTTTACACTGAACTCCATGCACTCTCCTGAATCTTAAAGACAACGGCCGCGGCTGCCGCTAGAATGTAGCGCGTTCGTGACCCATTTATTAAGCTAAGCAACATGACAGCGTGCTGCTGGAGGTCATAATGAATCAGGGTGACAAGATGTTGTTTTTTCATCACCCAAACGCGATTACCATACATTTCTAGCGTCGACGACGGCCATTTATGAAGAAAAATGGCTAATAAGCGTTGAAATTAGCGATTTTCCTGCAAAAAGACAAGTTTTCACAGGCGTATTAAGCGTGATCATTATTAGATATCTGGTTCGGGAAACGCTCAAAAGCCAGCTGGCTATCCTGTTTATCCTGTTGTTGATCTTCTTCTGTCAGAAGTTGGTAAGGATTTTAGGGGCCGCGGTGGATGGCGAAGTGCCGACAAACCTTGTTCTGACGCTGTTAGGACTTGGCGTGCCTGAAATGGCGCAACTTATTTTACCCCTAAGCCTGTTTCTGGCGATTTTGATGACGCTCGGGCGGCTGTATACGGAAAGTGAAATTACCGTAATGCACGCCTGCGGCCTGAGCAAGGCGGTGCTGGTCAAGGCGGCGATGGTGCTGATGCTGTTCACCTCGGTGGTGGCAGCGGTGAACGTCATCTGGCTGGGCCCCTGGTCGTCGCGCTATCAGGAACAGGTTACACAAAATGCCAAGGCCAATCCTGGTACTGCCGCACTGGCTGCGGGACAGTTCCAGACGTCCAGCGATGGCAGCGCCGTGCTGTTCCTTGAGAACGTTAAGGGCAATCAGTTTGGTCACGTCTTCCTGGCGCAGCTACGGCCGAAAGGCAATGCCCGACCTTCTGTGGTGCTGGCGGACAGCGGGCACATGGAACAAAAGAAAGACGGTTCACAGGTTGTGACCCTGGACAAAGGGACGCGCTTTGAGGGAACGGCGCTGCTGCGCGATTTCCGTATCACCGATTTCACCAACTATCAGGCCTACGTGGGCTATAAGCAGGCAATACTCGATCCTAACGATGTGGATCAGGCCACGTTCGGCACGCTGTTAGCCAACAAAACGCCAGAGTTTAAAGCCGAGCTCAACTGGCGCCTTACGTTGGTGTTTTCCGTGCTGGTGATGGCGTTGATGGTAGTGCCGCTCAGCGTGGTCAACCCGCGCCAGGGCCGCGTGCTCTCAATGTTGCCCGCGATGCTGTTGTATCTGATTTTCTTCCTGCTGCAGAGTTCGCTGCGCTCAAGCGGTGCCAAAGGCCGCCTTGATCCGGCCATCTGGATGTGGGTGGTGAATCTCAGTTATCTGACGCTGGCGATCTTGCTTAACCTGTGGGATACCGTGCCAATGCGTCGAATTCGTGCGCGCTTTACACGCGGAGGATCGGTCTGATGTTTCGCGTTCTCGATCGCTATATCGGTAAAACGATATTTAATACCATCCTGATGACGCTGTTTATGCTGGTTTCGCTGTCCGGCATTATCAAATTTGTCGATCAGCTGCGTAAAACCGGACAGGGTGCCTACAGCGCTCTGGATGCGGGCTATTACACCTTGCTGAGCGTGCCGAAAGATATTGAAATCTTCTTTCCGATGGCGGCCTTACTGGGGGCGCTGTTAGGTCTGGGTACGCTGGCGCAGCGGAGTGAACTGGTCGTCATGCAGGCAGCGGGCTTTACCCGTATGCAGGTCGCCCTGTCGGTCATGAAGACGGCAATTCCGCTGGTGCTGCTGACCATGGCTATCGGTGAGTTTGTTGCCCCACAGGGCGAGCAGATGGCGCGTAACTTCCGCGCTCAGCAGCTCTACGGTGGTGCGCTGGTGTCAACCCAGAGCGGCCTGTGGGCCAAAGACGGCAACAACTTTATCTATATTGAGCGCGTGAAAGGCGACAATGAAATCGACGGCGTCAGCATTTACAGCTTCAATGACGATCGCCGTTTACAGAGCGTCCGCTATGCCGCGACGGCCAAATGGGATAAAGACAAGAAGCTGTGGGTTCTGTCCCAGGTGGATGAGTCGAATCTGACCGATCCGAAGCAAATTACCGGCTCACAGAGTCTGGGCGGGGAATGGAAAACGAATCTGACGCCAGACAAACTGGGCGTGGTGGCGCTGGACCCGGATGCGTTGTCGATTACCGGCCTCTATGATTACAGTAAATACCTGAAGCAAAGTGGGCAGGAAGCTGGCCGTTATCAGCTCAATATGTGGAGCAAAATCTTCCAGCCGCTGTCCGTGGCGGTCATGATGCTGATGGCGCTGTCGTTTATCTTTGGTCCGCTGCGTAGCGTTTCGATGGGCGTGCGCGTGGTCACCGGTATCAGCTTCGGCTTTCTTTTTTACGTGCTGGATCAGATTTTTGGTCCACTCAGCCTGGTCTACGGCCTGCCGCCCATTTTTGGCGCGATCCTGCCAAGCTTTGCCTTCTTTGCCATCAGTCTGTTTATGCTGATAAAACGACGCTGATCGTCAACAGTGAAAAAGGCCGCCTTTAAGGGCGGCCTTTTTGTTGGCAGGCGCATCGCGCCAGTCATAACCAGCCTCAACATGCCAGATCGTAGTGGCTGACCACCGCAATGTCCCCCGTCTCAACAGAAAAGCGAGCGCGAAGCGCTGACACATAACGTTTCATCACGCGTGCTCGCCGTCCCACCCTGTTAGCTCCTCATGCCTGCAACTCCGGGATAACGATAGGCAGGAAATGCATGGCGTCCTTAACAACGAAATAAAGCAGACAGGTTATCCGGTTGCGGCTCAGGCATTTAGCAACGGCGATACAGGTTAGCAGGAAGGGATATGGCGTGATTAAAAAATAAGCCTCAAAGGCATGGCCCGAACGGCAGGGCCTGGAGATGACGCCGCTCAGTATCCATGTCGAATAAATAGCTTCACCGTCTTACCGTTATTCAGGCTGTTACCAAAAAGCGCCTGGGTCAACGTGATGCTGCTTCACAAGCCTGGCTCACTGAGCTGTCATTTAGGGACTCACTGAACTGACAAAAGATTGCCCTGACAGTTACAATATTTTAATGTTTACTCATCAGCTGACACGGCTTCTGGGAACAAGGAATGGACGCAACAATGCTCGCTCGTTCAATCGTATCGGGCGTGGTTTCAGTACCGATGGACTTCTATCTGGGACTGGAACGAACCTTTCAGGATTTGGATCTTTCTGATGGCGGCCGACGGATACAGTCACGCAATATGCATGATGACATCCGCGTTGGCCGTGCTGTTTATACTGCCTTCAAGAACAAAAATGAGATAGCGAAAATCGTTAAGATCATCATTGATGATTCGCTGCAGTACCTTCCCGAACCCGTACTGCGTAAGATTTATGACAAACTGATTGGCAGCGCAACATCAATGACCAGCAGGACAGCCACGCAACTGACATTGTCTTCTTATCTTGGCTCAAAGGTCGTCAGTGGTGTCATGCTGTCATTTATGTCCCGCGTGGCACTCCGGGGACTGACCGGTGGTCTGACGGGCGGCGTCATCGCTCAGGGCGTGATTTCCCGCGCCTGTGAAGCATCCAGACGTCTTCAGATGCAAAACCCTGAACTGTGGCGAAAGCTTCGGGTTAATGATTACGACATGCTCTATTTTATGTTTGAAGAGCCCCTACAGAACTTCATCAAAATGGGTGAGATGCTGCGTAAAAACCCCTCCGCCTCCAGAGAATTGATCAATGCTATCGAAAATTATTAGGCTGATTCGTAAGCTCATTGCCGAGGTATCCGGTGGTCTGGTCTTGATGGCTATGGTGGTGGGCATATTTCTGGCGGCCACGCTGAATGAAGGTGCCATGCGCATCATCGCTCCATTGCTCGTACTCGTCGGGGGACTGGTGGTTTACGGACTAACCTATCTGATTGCTGAAAAACCTGACCGTCGTTAACCCTTCAGTGACTATAACCTCCAGACAATAAGCGTGAGTTTTCATGAGTTCTGACCTGATATTTAACGAACGCCCTGTGCCTGCCTCACGCGGAATATGTCAGACAGAACGCGAATATGGCGGATTTGGCGACAGAATCTGCCTCTTTTCAGTCGTCCGAGAAACGGCAGAAACACGTGGATGAAGTTGTCGCTCGCCGCAGAACATCGCTGAGGCGTAACGAAGCAAAGCGAGGAACGAACTTCCATTCAGTCACATTATCCCGTCACAAATCAACGCACCATACAGCGTCTCCGCTTCCGTTAACCGGCTCAGCAGGCAATATTCATCGGTCTGATGCGCCATCGACGGCTCGCCAGGGCCAAGAATAATGCAGGGCGGATTGCCCAGCGCGGGCAACAGCAGTGAAGCATCGGTAAAGTAGGGTACAATCCGCGGCACCAGCGGTGCATCATGCAGTGGCTGGCATCGTTGATAAACTGCCTGAATCCATGCCTGATCGCCTTCACTCAGCACGGCAGGCAGATCCACCAGCGTGGAAACCGTCACACTTTCACCCAGTAAGGTGGTGAGCTGCTGGCGAATGGTAGCGTGCTCAAGATTGGGGGCGCTACGAATATCCACGTCGAACTGCGTGCGGTCAGGCACGGAGTTGATGTTGAGGCCGCCAGAGATGCGCCCGACGTTGATCGTCGGCTGCTTCATCAGTGGATGCGGCGCGCCGGGTGAGAAATGTTGAATTTTACCCAGCGCATCAGCCGCCAGGTAAATGGCATTAATGCCCAGCTCCGGCATCGCGCCGTGGGCGGTTTTCCCCCGGGTTTCACAGCGCAGCCACAGTGCGCCTTTGTGGCCGATAACCGGATAATTCGCGGTAGGTTCGCCCACGATAAGCGCCCCGACCTCGGGCAGCGTGGCGTTTTCGATGAGCGCCCGCGCCCCGTCGCAGCCGGTTTCTTCACCGCCGGTGATCAGCAGGACAACGCCCGTACCCTGCCGAATCGCCTGCTGGTGCGTAACGCAGGCCACAGCAAAGGCGGCGACGGCCGCCTTCATATCGCTCGATCCCCGACCGTAGAGCCGATCGCCCGCGATCTCACCAAAAGCATCGTGTTGCCAGTCGGCATTGCCAAGCGGCACCGTATCCAGATGCCCGGTAAACGCCAGCGCAGGTCCGTCTTGCTCGCCGGACATCCGGGCTATCAGGTTACGGCGGCCTTCACCGAAGGTGGACAGCGTGACCTCAAAGCCGTTTTCACCCAGCCAGTCGGCAAAAAACTGCATACAGGCGGCTTCGTTACCCGGCGGATTGATGGTATCAAAGCGGATGAGCTGTAACGCCAGATCCGCCGTGCGGCTGAGGGCCATCAGTGGCGTACCGTTAACCAGTCGAGGCAGTTGATCCACAGCTGGCGATAGCCCTGCCACTGGGAAAACTCCTGCGGCAGCCAGTGGGCCGACATATCGCTGGTCCACACCAGTGAGCGGCCCTGCTGATATTCGCGCACCGCCAGCAGTGGATGATCTGTGCCGGCGACGGTGGCCAGCAGCTTGCCTTCGGGATGCATTTCCACCTCGTTATAGCCAAGCAGCCACGGCCACTCGCCCGGCAAATCGGCAAACACCGCGTGGGATTCCGTCACGCTGGGATAGCAGCCTTCGGGCGTTTCAATCCGGTCGTCCCAGGCCAGACAGCGCACCGGCAGCACTTTTTCCACCGCGGTATTGCGATAGCGCGCGCCGCCATTGATGCCCTGAAAACTGAAGTAGCCGCCAATCATCATCAGGGCACCGCCCGCCGCCACATAATCGTGGATCAGCGTCAGGCGGTTCGCCGTGCGTTGGCTCTTCAGCCAGGTATCCGGGTGCAGGAGCAACGTGTTTGCACCGATATCCGACAGAATGATGGCGTCCCACTGTTGCAGCCCCGCCAGGGTCAGCGGAAACGCCGTCGCCGCTGCATGGGCGGGCATATAGGTGATGGCATAATCACTGTCTGCCAGCGCCGCCATAAAGTCGGTTGCGCCGTTGTGCCAGGTGGCGGTCGCAAACTGATCGAAGCCTTTAACGTGTACGGATGTGCTGGTCCAGGATTCGCCGACCAGTAAAATGTTCTTCAGCATTACGCTTCTCCCTTACCCACCAAATACGCGCTGTGGGTTAGCAATCATTAAGGTTTCAAGTTGTTCGCCGCTGACGCCGTGACGTTTCAGGCGCGGAACAAAATGTTTAAGGATGTAGCCATAGCCGTGGCCGCCGTAGCGGGTGAGCATGGTTTTCAGGAATACGTCCTGGGACAGCAAAATCTGCTCGATAAAGCCGTCATCAATCAGTTCGCGGATAGCGCGGGCGTTCTCTTCGTCGGACGGTGACTGGGCGGACTCATCGGCGTAGTAATAGCTCATGCCGATCATGTCGTATTCCAGAAACGCGCCGCGCTGGGCCAGTTCACGCTGATAGCGCTTGTCGGCAAAGCTGGGGTTCATATGGCACAGCACCACATGACGCAGATCGGCTCCTTCGTGTTCCAGGATATCCAGCACCTTGTGGCCCAGCCGTTCCCAGCCGGGCAGGTGAACTTCAATCGGCACCCGGGTTGCTGCACTGGCGCGGCCTGCTGCCCGCAGGGATT
The DNA here is from genome assembly GCF_002307475.1 of Pantoea allii. Classification (GTDB taxonomy): domain Bacteria; phylum Pseudomonadota; class Gammaproteobacteria; order Enterobacterales; family Enterobacteriaceae; genus Pantoea; species Pantoea allii. The sequence continues at coordinate 228,833 of NZ_NTMH01000030.1, forward strand.
TCTCCTCGCTGGGGGTAAAGCGGCTGGACACGCCGATCTCGCCGATCAACCCGGCGAGTACGTCGGGTTTGTCTTCCCGGCCACCAAGGTCGTAAATCAGCTTGTCAGCCAGCTCCTCGATGCTGAGGGTTTTCACCCACTCCGGGTGCGAAGGTTCCAGGTACAGGCCGGTACTCATGATGATGTTCAGCCCGGTCAGACGCGCGATGCGCTGCAGGGCTTTCGGGTCGCGTCCGATGCCGATATTGGTTGGATCGACCACCGTTTCACCGCCGAGCGCACGGAACTTCATCAGCTCCTCAATCGCCACATCCACATCAAACAGCTGACAGTTGTCGCGGCTGATTAACGGGTTGAGTGAGAGCTCGCCCAGGTTTTCCATGCTCACCGGCATGTCAGCCAGGTGGCGATCGCCACAGCAGCAGGGCGGCACCCACTTGCCGGACGCATCCAGCAGAATGTGTTCATGCATCAGCGTGACGCCCATCTCGCTGAGCGGCAGCGGCCCCAGTACCGTCATGACATAACCGCTGTGGATACCAAGCGGCAGAGGGTCCGGATGCCGAAAAATGGAGTGTTTCATCGGCTATCCTTTCGCCGCAGCGCGGGTCGGGTTAAGAATGCGGGTGTTCAGCCAGATCGCCAGCAGAATGATGGTGCCGGTGGCAATCTGGGTATAGAACGGGGAGATATGAGACAGGATCAGGCCATTCTGGATAATGGCGATCGACAGCGCGCCCAGCAGCGTGCCAATCACGGTGCCGAAGCCACCGAACAGGCTGGTACTGCCCAGCACCACAGCCGCAATCACCTGCAACTCGAATCCTTCGCCCTGGTTAGACGAACCGCTGCCGAGCCGGGCGGTAATAATCATGCCCGCCAGCGCGGCGGCCATCCCGCTGATGATATAGACCTTCATGGTCACGGCTTTGGTGTTAATCCCACTGCGGCGCGCGCCTTCGGCATTCGCCCCAATCGCCGTCACATAACGACCAAAACGCATATGGTTCAGCACGATATGGCCGACAATCAGCACCACAATGCCAATCAGCGCGGGCATCGGCACGCCCAGCACCTTAGCGCGGCCCATCAAGGCAAACAGGCTGTCGGCAGGGATGGGAATGGAATAGCCCTGGGTAATCAGCAGCGCCACGCCGCGCACCACGGCTAAGGTCGCCAGCGTCACGATAAAGGCGGGAATGCCTTCATAGGCGATAAAGAACCCGTTGATGGCACCGACCAGCGCGCCCAGCAGCAGGCCACCCAGCAACACGACCGGCCAGGGCAGTCCCCAGCTATTCAGTGCGATAGCCGACAGTGCACCGACCAGCGCCAGCGTCGAACCCACGGAAAGATCGATCCCGCCGGTGGTGATCACCAGCGTCATGGCCGTGGCCACGATCAGCAAGGGCGCACTCTGGCGAATAATATTGAGCCAGTTGGCACTGCTGAGAAAATTGCCGGTGATCAGGGAAAACACCACGCAACAGAACACAAAAAACAGCGCGATGCTGACCACGCCAGAGTGGTTGTGCAGCAGGCGACGCGGCAACGAGTGTTGGGCCATACGGGAACCGCTCAGATTCATGATAGTCATCCTGTTACCTCGCTCAGTGCGTCGCCGCAGAGCGGGCGACAAATTTTTCGCCCACGATCAGATTGACGATCTCGCTCAGGTCGGTGTCCGCCACCCGGCGATCTGCCACGTTCGTACCTTCGTACATCACCATGATCCGGTCGCAGACCAGGAACAGATCCTGTAAGCGATGGGTAATCAGGATCACGCTGACGCCGCGCGCCGACACCCGACGAATCAGTTCCAGCACCGCTTCGACTTCGGCCACGGCCAGCGCCGCAGTGGGTTCATCCATGATCAAGACTTTAGGATCAAAGGCGGCCGCGCGGGCGATGGCGATAGCCTGGCGTTGTCCGCCAGACAGATTGCGCACCAGCAAACGTGTGTCGGGAATGGAAATGCCCAGACCTTTCAGCATTTCCCGCGCATCGGTATGCATTTTTTCCTGATCGAGAAAGGGGATGCCGAGAATCGATTTCATCGGCTCGCGTCCCATAAACAGGTTGCCTGCCACATCGACCGTGTCGCACAGCGACAGATCCTGATAAACCATTTCGATATGGCAACGGCGTGAATCCGCAGGATTACTGAAATGCTGCGGTTCTCCATCAATACGAATCGTGCCGCTGGTGGGCACCACTGCGCCAGACAGTACCTTGGTCAGCGTGGACTTGCCCGCGCCGTTATCGCCCACCAGGCCCAGCACTTCGCCAGGCGCCAGCTGTAAATTGACGCCGCGCAGGGAACGTATCGCGCCGTAGGTTTTGGTGATATTCACCATCTCTACCCGTGCCGGGGCAGTATGTAATTGCTGCATTCGATAACTCCCATCACCACTCACGGGAAAAGCTGAACGGAGGTAAAAAAGCGTTATCCTGCACGGTTTACGCCCTTGTAAACCGGTTTACCTGCCAGATAAAGCCTTTATACATAACCTCTGAACAACCGCTGTAACGATATTTGCTTGCCAGATACGCTATTGCAGCATCCGTGCCAGCCTGCAACACAGGCATTACACACGCGGCTTAACCAGTTGTTTTTAAACACGTTTAAATGTTAATTTCTGGTAAACCGGTTTACTAACTATAACGCTGAGAAATTAAAAAGCTCGTTATTTGCGCTAAAATTGTGCGGTTTTGCGCCATTTTGGGACGCAGTTAGCAAATTTGTATGGAATCACGCGCCACCCATTCCACCGCAAGACGGGTTTCGGCGGGGATATCGGCTTCGTCATTCAGGATGCGCAGCATGATGTTAACCGCGGTCTGGCCCAGTTCCCGGGCGGGCTGGCGAATGGTGGAAATGCGGGGTTGGGTAAAATCTGCATAGGTGGCGTCGTCGAATCCCACCAGCGACAGCGCCTCGGGAGCCCGCAGCCCGCGCGCGCGCAGGCCATCCAGCAAGCCCAGCACCAGATAATCACTGGCGGCAAACACGGCGGTCGGGCGGTGCGTCCGGCTGAACAGATGCTGAAGCGCCTGTTCACCAAAGGTGCGCTGGTATTCGCCGTACATCACCCACTCGGGCGGAACCTCCAGGCCTGCCTGCTTCATGGCGGTGCAGAAACCCTGATAGCGTTCGCGCACGCTCATCAGTTCATCCGGCCCGCCCACAAACGCGATATGACGATGACCGGCAGCGATCAGTTTTTCGGTGGCAATGCGACCGCCCTGCACGTTATCGGCAAAGACTTTTGGCACCAGGCTGCCGGGAATATCTTCATCCAGCAGCACGATGCGCTGATGGCGGTTAATTTCCTTACGCAGCAGGCCGTTATCCGGGTGGTTGGTGGTAAACAGCAGGCCATCCACCTGGCAGGTATCCAGCCAGCGAATAAACTGGCTTTCTTTGCCGGGATGGTTACGGGTGATACACAGCACCAGGCTGTAGCCGTGGGCCGAGGCGGCTTCTTCGGCGGCATCGGCCAGTTCGGCAAAGAAGGGGTTGGTAATATCGGGCAAGACCAGGCCTAAGGTTTCGCTGCCGCCCTTGCTCAGACGGCGCGCCAGGCTGTTGCCGCGATAATCCAGTTGGCGAATGGCGGCTTCGATACGGTCGATGGTGTCCTGCGGCAGCATAATGCTTTGATTCATATAGCGGGATACGGTCGCTTTCGACAGCCCGGCCAGCGTCGCTACGTCGGATAACAGCACCCGTTTTTTACTCATATCCACAGCCATATTGCTCAGAATCGGCTATCTGTAACACAGTTACGCGCACCGGATACAGTATTTTTGCGTCAGGCCTGGCGATAAAATATTCGCTTGACAAAATCTGAGCGGAAGAGAATGGTAGAGTGAGTTTACCGCATTACCCGGGAGTCACTCCCAAACCGGCTTAACCCGTTTCAGGTGTTCACCATAATGGACAGTGAACAGAAACGACGTTATTCAGGTTCAGGCTGAATAAGCCCTTCCTACGATATTTGCCCGCCAACAATAATCCCTCTGCATTTCGATGCGGAGATCGACTGGTTATCGCGTATTCCCGACGAGGAATTTTATGATGATGTCATTTAACACCAGAAAATTGCGTTCTGTTGCGCTGGCAACGGGCTTACTGGCAGCGGGTTCTGTTTTTTCTTTGGCTCACGCAGCACCGACTTATGCGCTGGTACAGATTAACCAGCAGGCCCTGTTTTTTAATCAGATGAATAAGGGCGCACAGGAGGCGGCGAAAGCCAGCGGTAAAGAAGTAGTGATTTTTAACGCCAACGATAATCCCGTATCGCAAAACGACGCCATTGAAAATTATATTCAGCAGGGCGTAAAGGGCATTATGGTGGACGCGATTGATGTGAACGGCATCATGCCTGCAATTAAAGAAGCGGCTGCCGCAAAAATTCCGGTGATTGCGATTGATGCGGTATTACCGGCTGGTCCACAGGCGGCGCAGGTGGGCGTGGATAATCTGGAAGGCGGTAAGATTATCGGTAAATATTTTGTCGACTATGTGGCAAAAAATATGGGTGGCAAAGCACGGCTGGGGATTGTGGGAGCACTGAATTCTGCGGTCCAAAACCAGCGTCAAAAAGGCTTTGAAGACACCATCAAGAGCAATCCTGGCATCACCGTGGCCGATGTGGTTGACGGTCAGAACGTGCAGGATAACGCGATGACGGCGGCTGAGAACCTGATCACCGGGAACCCGGACTTAACGGCCATTTATGCCACCGGCGAACCGGCCTTACTGGGGGCGATTGCGGCCGTGGAGAACCAGGGACGCCAGAAAGACATCAAGGTGTTCGGCTGGGATCTGACCTCAAAGGCTATCACCGGCATTGATAACGGTTACGTCACGGCGGTGTTGCAGCAGGACCCGAAAAAAATGGGGGAAGAAGCCGTGAAGGCGCTGAACCAGATTACCGCAGGCAAAAGCGTACCCAAAACCATACTGGTACCGGCCACGGTCGTGACCAAAGCTAACGTCGACAGCTACCGCGCGATGTTTAAGTAACCGATGCCTCGCCGCCTGCACGCAGTAGCGCGGCGAGTTCGTTGACGGAGGGGAAGGCGCTTAGCGTGCCACGGCGACTCACCGTTATGGCGGCGGCCTGGCTGGCATGAGTAAGCGCTAACTTATCTGTCTGAACCTGACGGATGAGCGCCGACGCCAGCATCACCGCAAGAAAGGTATCGCCTGCGCCGGTGGTATCCAGCGCCTGAACGGGCTGGGCCGGGCAAAACGTACGCTGGGAGCCCTGAATCAGCCAGGCACCGGCGCTACCGTGAGTAATCACTAACGTTTTGACCGCTTCAGGCTGCAACTGCCGGGCTTCGTGCTGATTCACCACGGCAATATCCACCAGCGGCCAGCAGGCACTAAATCCGGCATGGACTGGCGAAGGATTAAACACGGTGATCAGGCCACGCGATTTCGCCAGCCGGAACAGCGCATGGGTTTTCTCTGGCGAGAAATTGCCCTGTTGTAGCAGCATATCGCCTGGGCGAGCCGCCGCCAGATGGCTGACGATCGTGTCGAGGCTCAACGCCTCGGCGGCCCCGGTGCTGGTAATAATGGCGTTGTCACCGTCCGCGCTGTTTAAAATAAGCGAGGTATCGCTAAAGGGGTGAACAGGTTCAGCCGGCAGCAAATAAAGCGGCTCCTGCGTGAGCTGCTGGCGAATCCATATTCCATTACTGTCTTCTCCCGTTGCGGCTATTAAATGGGTTTCAATGCCGCAGCGGGATAACAGAATGGCCTGATTCGCGCCTTTGCCGCCGATATCCTGCGACATTTTATTTCCATGAATGGATGCGCCTTTTAGCGGAATATCGGCAATGGACCAGGTTTCATCGACAGTGATATTTCCGGCCACATACACACGCATAGTGTTTCCCTGAACAGGATGAAGAAAAGATGGTTGCTATATCAGCAGGAAAAAATGATGCAATACAAGCGATATTTTCCCGCCCTAAAGCGGTGATTGGCGTTATTCACTGTGACCCGTTTCCCGGTGCGCCACAATATCGGGGGAAACCGGTTAAGGCGATAATTGAGCGCGCCCTGCGGGATGCGGAAAATTATATTTGCGGTGGCGTTCATGGCCTGATCATTGAAAACCACGGCGATATTCCGTTTTCAAAACCCGAGGATATTGGCCCGGAAACGTCCGCTTTGATGGCGGTCATCACGGAAAAAGTGCGTGAACGTTTCGGTGTGCCATTGGGGATTAACGTATTAGCCAATGCGGCACTGCCGGCCTTTGCCACCGCGCTGGCGGGCGGAGCCGATTTTATCCGCGTTAATCAGTGGGCCAACGCCTATATCGCCAATGAAGGCTTTATAGAAGGCGCTGCCGCCAAAGCCCTGCGCTATCGCAGCCAGCTGCGCGCCGAACATATCCGGGTGTTTGCCGACAGCCACGTCAAACACGGCAGCCATGCGATTGTGGCCGACCGCTCTATCCAGGAGCTGACGCGCGATGTCGACTTCTTTGACGCGGACGCGGTGATCGCCACCGGACAGCGCACCGGCGACAGCGCCACCCTGGACGAGATCGACGACATTCGTGCTGCCACCGCCTTGCCGCTGCTGGTGGGCTCGGGCGTGACGCCAGCCAATGTCTGCCAGATTCTGGGCCGCACCCAGGGCGTGATTGTCGCCAGCGCGCTCAAGGTGGATGGCGTGTGGTGGAACAATGTGGATCTGGAAAGGGTGAAACACTTTATGGCCGTGGCGCAGGCGGCGCTGGATAAGGCGTAGCCGCCGTTTAGCGCCAGCCACAGACAACAAAAAACCCCGCTGGTGAGGCGAGGTTTTTTGTTTACATCAGCACGGTTAAGTGCGGTGCACACCATGCAGTATCAACGTTTTGAAATATACGAACAAATCCGCTATAGCGCAAGTGGGTGAGGTTTTATTGTTCGTTCTTCCTTAGCCGTTATGCGGCAGCGCTCGTAATAACGGGTCTTAACGCTTTGTCTATAAAGTTATTTTGTTATGCTTTTCCACGTTGATAGTGATGTGCTCTGAGGCCGCACCGGGTTGTGAAAGCGGCATTCCATGACAGACAAGTCCTGGCTGAAACGGGTGGTGCCGTCAGTGCCTTAACCTCCTGGGGCACATCATGCAGTATCAACCTGATCAGCCTGTCACAGGCAGCGGAAAGGTACGCAGGCTGAAAGTGCTCCTGACCACAGGAGTCAGCGTATGAGATGGATAGAAATCGCACGCGTATTTCTGAAGCTCATGGTTGCGCTACTGCAACTGCTTGAAATTATCGTGAAGACCTTCAGGTAAATCACGTTCAGGCCGCACCTAAGGGAGGTGATATTCACCTCCCTTTAACAAGGCGGTTGAAAAGAGGAACAGCGCCGTTGTAACTCAGGCCAGCCAGCCTTTTACCACCGGCAGCACCGCCGGAATCTGCGACAGCAGGTAGAGAATCAGGCCGATGGTGCCGCCCACCAGCGTCCCGTTGATGCGGATGAACTGCAGGTCTTTACCGATGTTGAGTTCGATCTGCCGGGACATATCACGGGCATCCCAGCTTTTCACGGTGTCGCTGATATGGCGCGTCAGAAAGCCGGCAAACTCAGGCGCAACGCTGCGGGCGGCGTCTTCCAGATGCTGATTCATGGAGCTGCGCAGCCCTTCATCGGCGGCCAGGGTTTCACCCAGCCACAGCGCCGCCAGACGGACTTTGTCCTGCACTTTTGAATCGTCGCTGCTCAGATCGGCTTTCAGCCAGTTACGCAGATCGCCCCAGAGTTCACCGATATAGCGGTTGAGCGTAGGATCGTCTTTTAACCAGCCTTTGATCACCTCTGCGCGCTCGGCCATTTCGGGATCGTTTTTAAGCTTCTCAATCAAACGATCCACCGCACGGTTAAAACCCAGACGCAGCTCATGGCCCTGATCCAGCGCCACATCGTCCAGCAGGGAATCCACCGCATTGGCCACCAGCTCTGCGCTGTGCTCGCCCAGCCATTCAGTTGGCAACATTTTTGCTTTGATAGGGTGCTCGCGCTTCAGCCAGCGCACCAGCTGGCTGGCGATAAACTCCCGGGTACTGGGCTTATGTAGCAGACGCAGCAGCTGATCCACCGCCGCATCCAGCAGTTCCTGATGACGGTTGTTTTTGGTCAGGCTTTCCAGCATCAGCGCGCCGCTCTGACTGAGATCCACCTTGTCGATCGCCTTATGCACGGCCCGGCGGATAAAGTGCTGAATCCGGGCATCATCTGTCAGATCAAGAAAGCCACGCATCACCTGTAACAGATGGCGGCCGATCCGATCGGCATTGCCGGGGGCGCTCAGCCACGAAGCTAACATCTGAGAAGGATCGTGACGGCGGATCAGGTTCAGCAGCGAATCGGTATCTAAAAACTTTTCCTGCACGAAGCGACCAAGATTTTCCCCGATACGATCTTTATTCCGCGGGATGATCGCCGTATGACGGGCGATAAAGGGCACCGGCACGCGCCGAAACAGCGCGACCACCGCAAACCAGTCGGCCAGCGCACCGACCATCGCAGCTTCGGCAATGGCTTTGATGCCGCTAACGTAAAAGTTGGGCGGCAGAAACAGGGTGACCACAAAGGTGGCGGCGGCAAGCAGCAGCAGCGACAGCGCCAGACGTTTCGTCCGTTTTAGTTCGAGTTGTTTATCCATATCCTGATCTTAGCAGCTTGCCTGATAAGTAAGTGAAAAATGCCCGACTGCGCCCGTGCGCCACAGGTCAGAATGGTACTGAATCCTACCCTGTTATTCGGCGAACGCTCCCCGAATCGGACTGTTCCTAAAACTAATCACCGTGAGAATTACCACTCTGATAAACAGTTACACCAGGGTACATTTCGGGTGCAGTCTCAATACGTTGACGCATCTTATCCATGGAACCAGACCAGGAGAATCACGTGAAAGCAATCGCAACGGCAACCGCAAGTCTGTTGATGTTAATGAGTGGCGTGACCGCGCAGGCAGAAGGGCTCACCACCTCGGCGGATGGTAAAAACCTGACCGTCAGCTTCGGCCAGCCCACCATCAAGCAGGTGCTGCACTACCGTAAAATGTACGACAAAAAACCCTTCCCCGATGCCGAGATTTATTACTACGACAACGGCACCTATAAAATCATCTCGCAGGGCGAAAACCACTACGGCGTTTACGTGATGCAGGGTAAGTTCGATGATGAGACCTTTACCGTGCGCTTTATCTCACTGCCGTCCACTGACTGGGGCAATAAAACCGCCTTCCACCAGTTAACCTTTGTGCGCGGCGACAAGCAGAACGTGTTTATCCAGAACGCGATTGTGGATACCGGCGAGGCGATTGCCCAGCAGAACGGCACTTATACGCAGGAAAAGAACACCGTGACCAATCCGGTGTCCACCAGCTGGAAACACAAGTAATCGCAAGGTGGCGGCCTGGCTGCCACCGACTTTTACCGATGGCGACCGCCTGAGAAGGGCACCGCACAGGGCGCGGCCAGCGTCAATAACAGGCGCTGGGCCATGCTTACCCAGGCGCACAACGACTGCCGCTGGCAGGGTTGCCAACAGACTGGCCTGGGGCGTGCGGATATTTAAAAGCCAGCCGCCGTCAGCCCTGAGAATGGGCAAGGCATCAGGCAGGATTGCCCGCCGCCCTCAGATTGACGTCTGCTCCTTTACTTCTGAACCTCTATTTCTCCACCTCTTCAAAATTCAGCAGCGTGACGCCAATGCCTTGTTGCGCGTGCGTCACGTTTTTGCGCAGTGCCACCTGCACCTTGCCCTGCAACATCACCACGTAAGGCGAGTTCTGCTGTAACTGCTGTTGCAGGGACACATAATCGGCCCGACGCTGTGCGGCATCGCTTTCTCCGGCGGCTTTGCGGGTCAGAGCGCTCAGTTCGGGAATATCCCAGCCCACGCGCCAGGCCAGGGTTTTGCTGCCGTTGGGTACGTTATAGGCGAAGGTGCTGGCGTTGGTGTTCGGGTCGATATAGTCCGCGCCCCAGTAGGTAAAGATGGACTCGAAGTTGCGGCTGCGCATTTTGCTCCACAGCTCCGATTCCGCCACCGGCTGGATATCCAGATTCACATCCGCTTTGGCAAAGCTCGACTGCAGCGCCTGGGCGATATCGATATAAGGCGGCTGATTCACCACCGACAGCGCGATATGCGCGCCGGGCTTAATGCCGCCTTTGGCTAAGATCGCTTTGGCTTTTTCGACATCGTAGTGGAACGGTGTGGTCTCCAGCGCGCCGTCAAAACCCTGCGGCAGGAAGCTCTGGTGCACGCGGTATTGCCCTTTCAGCAACTGATTCGCCAGGCTGTCGTAGTCCACCAGCCAGCGCGCTGCCTGCCATAAGGCCGGATTGCCCAGCGCAGGCTGCTGCGGGCTTTTGGTGTTAAAACCCAGGTAGTAGATCAGACTGGAGGGAAAGGCGGCGATGTGCACGTTGGGATCGCTTTTCAGCGAGGCAAGCTGATCCGGCCCCAACTGGTACGCCGCATCCACATCGCCCTGCTGGATCAACAGCCGACGGGTGCCCGGATCGGCCACGCCTTTCAGCAGTACCCGTTTCAGGTGCGATTTCTGCGTGCTGTTGGGATTGGCCTCCAGCACCAGAGCCTGCAGGGGCACAAACTGTTTGATCGCATAGGCCGCGCTGCCCGCCGAGTGGGTTTTCAGCCAGCCATTGCCGAAGTCGTTGTTGGCGGCATGCGACTGCGCCAGCTTGCTGTCAACGATGGAGGAGACGGACGCGGTCAGCAGGTGCAGGGCCAGATCCTGCCCGATCTCTGCCGGCCAGCGCAGCTCCACCTGATGGTCGTTAATAATGGTGAATTGCTGGTCGATATTTTCCGGCGTCCAGCCAAATTCCCCAAGGATAAACGAGGGCGCTTTGTTCAGCTTCACCGCGCGGGTTAAAGAGAACACCACATCCTGCGCCGTTAACGGATTACCGCTGGCAAAGCGCGCCTGCGGGTTCAGGTCAAACACCAGGCTGTGCGGCGTTTTACCCGGCTGCCAGCGCAGCGCCGCCAGCGGGGACAGTTTTTGCGGGTCCTGATTGTCCGGCTGGAGTAAGGTCTGATAGATATTGCGCAGGCTGCCGGTACTGACGGTTTCAAAGCTTTCCGCCGGATCGAAACTGATAATGCCGTCCAGCGGCACGGCGACCACGAAGGTATCTTTCGGCGTCGTCGCGTGGGCGGCAGAGGAGAGAGCAAGGGCGGTAAGCAGGAGCAGCGGTTTGCGCATAGCGGTTATCCTTAATGATTGATAACCCTACTTTAACCCGCGCCAGAGCAGGTCAAAATGCCGGTTTGTTCTGAGCTATGCCAGTTTCGTCTTAGCCGATTTGTCTTAGGTGACAGGCCGCCCAACAGCGGGCGGCTCAGGCCGTCAGTGGAAAGTGTGAATGACTTCCAGCACGCCGTTGATGATGAACTGCACGCCCATGCACACCAGCAGGAAGCCCATCAGGCGCGAGATCGCCTCAATGCCGCCTTTGCCCACCAGCCGCATGATCGCCCCCGAACTGCGCAGGGAAATCCATAAAATCACGCTCACTACCAGGAAGGTCAGCACCGGGGCCACGTTGAGTACCCAGGCGGGAAAATCTACCCCGCTGCGCACCGTGGAGGCCGATGAAATGATCATCGCGATCGTCCCCGGCCCGGCGGTGCTTGGCATCGCCAGCGGGACAAAGGCGATGTTCACCGGTTCCTGCGCGGTTTCCAGCTCATCGTGCTTGTGTTTGGCTTCAACTGAGTGGCCCACCGGCTTCGCCGGAAACAGCATGCGAAAACCAATAAAGGCCACGATCAGCCCGCCCGCGATGCGCAGCCCCGGAATGGAGATGCCGAAGGTGTGCAACACTGCGCTGCCCGCGTACCAGGCCACCATCATGATGGCGAACACATAAATGCTCGCCTGCAGCGCCTGACGGTTGCGCTCCTGAAAACTCATCTCACCGGCCAGGCCCAAAAACAGCGCCACGGTGGTAAGCGGGTTGGCGAGCGGCAGTATCACCACTAAGCCCAACCCGATCGCTTTGATTAACTCCAGCATACCTTAACCCGCTTAATGTTTCGGACGTTCCAGCGCTTCCAGCAGTTCCGGGAAGAAGTCTTGCAGGATCTCCGGCGTCATCAGCTCCGGGTACTGCATCAGGTGCTCGCGGATACGTTCATTCACGTCCGGGATCAGGCGCTGTGCGGCATCGCTGGCGCTGATCTTGTGCTTTTTCATGCTGCGCAGCAGGTCGGCGGGCAGGTTGTCTTCGTCTTCGCTGTCTTCCACCATCTCCAGCGCATCCAGCTCGTCGAACATCTCCATCAGGGCTTCGGTCTGCGGCGTGCGGGATTCATATTCGCGCGGATGTTCCTGCTCCAGATAACGCAGCATGGCGCGCATCGGCGTGCCGTCGGGCGAAGAGGGCGGTTCGGTTGCGAACCAGGTCAGCATCTGGTGGCTGGTAATCTGGTGGACGTGATAGCCCTGATCCACCAGTTCGTCGGCCAGCAGTTCGGCGCTTTCGTTTTCGATCAAACAGATATGCGTGCGGTTAGGATCGTACTGTTCGAGCCACTGGTAGATCTCTTCGATCACGCCGTCGTCGTACTCGAACTTTTTATTAACGAAGCTCCCTTCTGACGCATTTACGCAGGCTGTGATCAGGTCTGGATCGAAGTAAATGGCGATGTTGATACCTTTCATGCGTGCTGTCCTGTTCAAATCAAAACATCACTATAACGCTCAACGCATTAAGAAGGGAAACTTATGGCTAAAGGTGTTGGGATTCAGGGTGATGCATGCGGTAAACAGGGCGGGAATGCGCGGGGAGAATGCCGTGCGGGAAGAGGCGATTGACCTGCCAGCACGGGGCTGGCAGGTGGTTGTCAGGAGATAAAGTTTTTACCCTGTTTCAGCACCACGTCACAGGCTTTGGTTTTCAGCTTCTCGCCCATTGGGGAGTTGCTGAGGCTTTGCAGGTTCAGCTGCTGACCATTGCCGGTGTTCAGCAGCCCGGCCACGCCCTGGGTGTAATCCGGTTTCTGCTGCTGTGCGGCGGTGGTATCCAGGCCAAGCTTGCTCAGCACCTGGTCCTTCACCGACTGCACGTTGTTTTTCACCACGTTGTGCTCAACGCAGTACTGCATGACGCCGGCGGCGTTGGTCATGCTGTTGGCGCTCATGGCTTTGTCGTTGCTGTTGAGCAGGCTGGTAATGGAGGACATCGACAGCCCGCCGTTCTGCTGACCGGATGCACCGTTATTTTGCTGGCTCAGCTGGTTGGCGGCGCTGCTGAGTTGATCCTGCCAGCTTGCTGCTGACGCATTGCCCGCCAGCAGCAGGGCTGCCAGGGTGCAGAGAATATGGCGCTTTTTCATTTCGACCTCGGTTTGGTTTTATGCTTCATGCTGTTAAGAGGCGGTGCGGATGAGAAAGTTCCGACGGTATGATGAGGGGAAGGCGGTTTGGGAGGATTCTGGCAGCGTGAAAGGGCGGGTTTGCCGGGTTCCGTGTGTTTTTTCGCCGCTTAGCGCACAACACAGCGGAATAGGGTTGCGTGCTGGGCACGTAACGGTATAATCCCCAACGTTTTCCGCATCCTCTTCAGTGCCGAAGTGGCGAAATCGGTAGACGCAGTTGATTCAAAATCAACCATCGAAAGATGTGCCGGTTCGAGTCCGGCCTTCGGCACCAAGTGAAGTGAGTTGTAGGACTAAGAAGCTGCCTGAGGGCGGCTTTTTTTGTGTCTGAAATTATAAATTTTTAGTTGAAAATTATTTCAAATACCTAATTATAACCTTGAGGACGTACATAATTCATTAATTAGAAATTAGAAATTAGAAATTAGAAATTAGAAATTAGAAATTAGAAATTAGAAATTAGAAATTAGAAATTAGTTCGATATTTTTATGCATAAATTTTTTTAAATTAACCTAATTTGTATGTTTCAATAATTAATCTAATAAATACTATGCGGCCATCAAGGCATTCCGGATTGTATCTCATATCGCAGTGTAAATCAGAAATCATATAGCCCTGATTAAATATTTATAATCCCATTTGATGAAATAATATTTTTTTAAAAAAATTTCAATAGTTAAGGGCTTTATAAAAAAATAAGAAAAGCATTGAAAATTAAAAATTATAGTGATAAATGTTTAGGACTACACTGCAGCTTTCTTATTTGAAAACAGCAGTGTAGTCCTATGATATTATTAATTAATAAAGTCTAAGCCTATTCTTGACTTTGATACTCCTAATCTACTTAGTAAGTTCAAGGCATATTCATATCTTAACTCAGCTATTATCTCTGCGTCTGTGGTCAAAATATTCACATCGTTACCTTTAGGAGAGGGTTCGGCATATTTTAAAGTAACCTTTTTATCGTCCTCATTAAATACGCCTTGTCTATCAACATAATAATCCCTCGCCTTAGGATTTGCTTTTCCATCGAGACCATAAGTAAAGCTAAGTATTTTTATTTCTTCATCTTTGTTATGATGACGAATAAAAAGAAGATTATTCTGTGTTGCATATTTGAGTATTTCTTTTGTTTCATCTATTTTCGATAGTTTTGGCAATTGAGAAATTCCAAGGGAATCGCACATACTTTCTCGCATGTTCCTCAAGGCTATTCTTGCATCATACATTTGTACTAAAGTCACAGATATAAGATCATTATCACTATTTTTTTGGCCGGGAACAAGATCACACATTGGTGTTAAACAAAGCCAATAATTTCCATTAAAAGTCAATATATGACCAGTTACTAAGTGATGTGTGCTGATTTTCTTTGAACAACTGAAACAATTAGCTTGAATAACTTGGTCAGTAATATTTTCAAGTGTCTCTTTTTCAATAAAGTAGTCAAGAGGATTTTCCATTTTATTTATTGAGTTAACTAAACTAATAGTGAAATCATCAAGGCTATGTTTTATTTCGTAAGCAAGTTCTTCCCACAATTTGGTCACCGCTTGCCAGGCAGAAGTTTTGATAGCGAGATTATCATTGTTTAAAAGTTCTTTAAGCCAAGCCGCCTGAAGTAACTTTTTATTAAGAATATTACTTGCAGCGTAACTGCCATTAGATTCAATTTCATGTCTAAGTTTAGACAATACCAATTTATGCGGGTGAGGTTTAGACTCTGCCATCGCTTCAATAAGTTGATCTGGAATTTCACTAATAGGTGTATCTTTTTTTCCTAACACAGTTAGAAATAAGTCTTCAGTTTTTACCCAATTACATTTTTCATTTTTTCCCCATTCGAAAAATTTTGATGTGCTTTCCGAAAAGAAATTTTCATGGAATTTAAATTTTTCAAACGACAACCACCTCAAGAGGTCTCGTTTGCTTATTTCAATACTTTCAGGCTTGCTATCATATAAAGATTTGAATACATCTAAATATACATGCTCAAAACGAGGATCTTGAATTTTATTCTTGAACGTATTGATAATAAATAACAAATCGATAGTGGATATTGAAGAAAGAATCATTTCTTTTATGTTGTAGTTTTCAATTTCCCAATCATCAAGAGCTGAATTTATTTTTGCTAATTCTCTTTCAGAAATTATACAAATTTTAGGTTTTTCTTGTAACGAAATAATTATATCAATCAGTACATCTTGAACCGTACCTTTATCACCTGTATAACCTTTAGTATGGACGGCAACAATATTATAATGCCTGTTACTTGATAAGTTTTTAATTATATCGATTGATTTTTTACAATATCCTGAATCTTCACCATCGAGATGATAGTCAAGGATTAAAAGGTCGCTATGGTGAAGTCTGTTAGAGACTGTTCCTAATTCTATATTTGTCTCTTGGCCATTGTATATGTCTAGTAGCCAGTTATATTTTACATCGCGGCTCACTTCTACTATATCTCTAAGCCTTCCAATATTTTCTTCTTTGAAATTATTCGGCTTTCTTGAGATTAATTCATCTAAAGTAGGATATTCATCATCAATTACAGTCACCGTTCGGATCGGCTCAATATAGGCTATCTTTAAATGTGGCCTGTAATCAAAAGCAATGTTAGTTTGCATTTTTCAATCCTTTAAAAATGATGGCAAAGTTAGCACCATTTAAAATCTTTTTTTCATCACGGGTTTCATAAAAAATTGAATGACCACTGACTGCAAGATTTTGTTTACAAAGATACAGTCCGACACCACGACCACCTCTTTGCTTTTTCGAAAAGAATATAGTGAATAACTCGTCTACATCATCCATGTCAACGCCAGGACCAGTGTCGGAAACATATACAATGCCATCTTTAACATCGAATAATATTTCCTTGGTAAGTGTTTCGGTTTCCTTTACCCAATATCTTGAATTATTGACCAAATTAATGAAAACGGGATATATGCGTGATGGTTGCTCATATATGGCTAATTTTTCAAAATCGCTGGTGCATCTAAAATAGATGCTATCATTTTCTAATTTGTTTTTGAAAAAATTGTTAACATATGTGTATATATCCAGTCCTGTTAGTAACGCACGGACTTTTTCTCCAGATAATTTAAGAGGGCTTAAAAACCGCCAAGAATCACTTAAAGACTCATGAGCATTAGTTATACTTAACAATGCACTTTTTTGCAATGGATCAAGTGACGAACTACTCAAATTTTTGATTCCGCGCTCAATAGTCATGTCAAATCCTTCAATCTCATGACCTATTATTTCAACAGTAATCCCTAACTGCGCTAACGCATTGACTTGTTCAACTTGCTTTTTCAAACGTGAGTTTTCATTAACTGAAACAATAGCTAAACTTTCCAGGTCTATTTGTTCCTTGAGGTTTTCGAATGCTGAAATATAAGGAGATAATTTTTGTGTTACTTCTATATCTTGAATTTGATAATCTAGTTCTATTAACTCGAGGGTTTGTTTAAGACCAATTTTTTTATTATCAAGATCAGTAAGATACGCTGATACCTTTTCATGAAAAGCTTTATTTATCGCACTAACTGTTTCTTCAAATCTCTCTTGTTCATCTTTAAGAGATTGTCTTCCTTTTGTAGCCAATTTTCGTATCTTTGCATGCAATATAGCCGCTTTACTACGAAAATCTTTCGCAGCTATTTCAATATCATCTTTAACAACTAATTGTTCTAAAGCGAAACTCAATGAGCTATTTATGTCTTTTAACTGGCGCTTTGCATCTAATTCTATATCTCTGTATTCCCTGTAATCTTTTTCAATACTGCCTAAACTCCGTGGCACAGCTCCTAAAGAATAAGATTTTAGCTCGGCATCGAGTTTATCAACTTCTTCTCGTAAAAAGAGAAGTTCTTCTTGATCTATATTTTTATTTTCGATGGTTAAACTTTTAGATATTTCGGATAAATTATTATTGATTAGACTGAGTTTGTTTATATTATTTTGTATGGATGCTTTAATTCTTTTTAATTCTTTTTTAAGAAGTTTTTTCCTGTCTTCTTCAGCCTTGGATGCATTATATTTTGCATTAATTTCTTCGAGTTTTTCTTCTCTAATATGAGAAGAACGGCCAATGAATTTTTTAGCAACTTCAACTAATATATGCTCTACAACTTCTCGAAAAATTTTGGAAGCTTTATTATCGATTATCCCTTCTCGCCCTGCTTTATCACGGAGATTAGGGTTGTGTTCTTTAGTTATTGATACACCACCAAAACAGGCTCTATTACTAAACATATACAGACCTGCATTTTTAGTACGTCTTTTTTCAATTTCAAAAAAATCGTTATCTTCCCTACCATATGGCATAACTCGTAAGTGATCACGAAATACCATTACGCCGCCAAACTGTTCACGTATTGTATCAAATTTAGTATGTTGTTCATCGGACAGTGTCGTATTCTTTTTTTGTACTTCAAATGTACCTAACCTCATGAAGAAAGGACCAAATCTAGTATCAATTCTTGTCTTATAATTAGTTTTTGGTTTTATAGTTATATTTTCGTACCACTCTCCAAAAGCTTTAACTCTTCCACTAAAAAAACCAGTTTCGTCAATATTCCCCTCAACTATATGCTCTAATTGTTCAAAATCGGTTATATCGAAATTTCTCACCTCATCAATAATCAATCTCTGGAGGTTACCATTCCACACTAATACGCTTGTTTTAAAATCAGAAACCTTACTTTCATCGTCACGGCGGAATGGATTAACGAAACTATTTAAGGTTTGTATAAAGCGCTCTTTAGCTCTAAGTTCAGAACCTTCCGCCTCTGAACCTGATTCTAAAGATAATTGGGCTGTCAAATCATAATGTATATCAGCAATGAACATTGCAGTACCACATTCTGAATTATTTTGCCAAACGGGCCAAGATTGAAAATGTTTTTCTGTAAAATAAACATCTATAGCGGTTTTTTCAATTGCAAGTTGCGTAATTTCTTTCTTTTGCTCGGTTTCTAACTCGCTAAATGCAGTCCAAGCACTTTCAATTCTTTTATCACGTGAGGCATCTTTTCCATCCCCCCAAATATTACTCATTAATGCATCAAACATGTCAGGTAATATATTTGATAGCTCACTTTTTGAATTGAACTCGGTAATGGGTATACTTATATCATTGAGCATTAAAAAAGGATTTTCAAATAATCTCCAGTCAAGCAAACATGCTACATAATTATTATTTTTCTTTTTTGATATGAGTAGCATCAAAGAGCCTAAAGCAGCGCAGGACAATCTACCGATACCCTTTTGACCTTGCTTCTCTCTTTTATCGACTATACCGTTACGTTCTTCTATAGGAACTTCTTTATTTGTTGCTTTAGATTCAGTGCCAACTGTTAGCCATTTATTGATTACATCTTCAATTGACATTCCATGACCGTTGTCGACAAGTGTGGCAACAGGAATTTCTCCATCAAAAATATTAAGCGATACACTTGTTGCATATGCATCGTATGAATTTTTCCATAACTCCGAAATAGCTGTAGGACAGTCGGCTATTTGCTCTCTGCCTAAGTGATCAATGGTTCTTGCTCTTGTTTGAAAATTAGCTGAAATAACCATTTTCGCCTCTTGAGATTATTTTAATTTTTCTGAAAATTAGACTATAAGTTGTGAGATTGATGATATTAATATTTCTCCGAGAAGAGGAGGGACTGCATTGCCTATTTGCCTAGCTTGTTCTGTTGTATTTCCTGTAAACAGGAAATCATCTGGGAACGTTTGAAGCCGTGCTGCATGTCTTAAGGTAATTCCATGGTTTTTCCACGGATGAACGAATCTTCCTTTAGATGGGTTATGGCACCCAGTTGTGATAGTATTTGAGGGCAAATGTATCATCATTCTGCCATATACATCTTTGTGTCCTTCATACCCGTCACTGTGACATTTTAATTGAAATTCTAATCCAGCATCAGCACGACTACCGTTTAAAACTGTAGCATTAAAACGCGCCTCCATATTTGGAGTAGGTTTCATATGTATGTTACAAGGATCATTTATATTTACAGGACTAGATTCAAACTCTAAGCTTTCAAGCATTTTAAGAATTTCATCTTTATTATAGTTTTTCTTTTTACTAAAATGTTCTGATAAATATCTTTCAATCAAAGCTGGAGTCAGTTTCTCGAAAACGGAAGATGCTGTACGCCACGCTTTTTTTCCATCAAACTTAACTTCAAAAGAAGATGGGCTAAAATGTGTTTTTAAAGGAGGGAAATGAATTTCTTTTTTATCTTTATAAATATCATTTCTTACACCCAAAATGAAAACTCTTTTACGATTCTGTGGTACCCCATAATCTCTTGCATTCAATATGGAGCAATGAGTAAGTGTATAATTATTGTCTTTAGATAGTTTTTTAAAATCGTCTAAGTAACTTTTGTGACGCTCCCATAGAAGACCTGATACATTTTCAACTAAGAATATTTTTGGCTGAAACTCATCAACAAAAGCAAAATACCTTAAGAGTAATTTATTTCGTGGATCATTAACGCCCGAATCTTTTAATCTGTGGCTTGAGAAACCTTGACAAGGTGGCCCACCAAGAATCAATGATAATTCTTTTTTTTCTAATTTTAATTCAGCTCTAAGCTCTTTAGGGCTTACTAAAAGTATATCTTTTTGTAAAAGCTTTGTTTCTCGTTTCAAACGATTAATTAAATTTTCTTTATACGTATGAGCGGCAGCCTTGTCGAATTCAATTGCAGCGACAACATCAACATATCCTAAATTATGAGCAGCTAAACTAAAACCACCTGCTCCCGCAAATAAATCTAATGCTTTCATGGCTTTCCGAATAAAGGTTAAAACTTTTCCATTATACATTATTCATATTAAATGACAAGCTTTGTTTTTGTTGTGATTTAATTGGAATAACATGTTATTACCCTTTCACTTCTTGAAAATTATGATTTTAAACAAGAATAATTTTAACCTGTTTTTATCTATTGAGTGTTTTCATTTCACTGCATTTAAAATGTATGATTAGAGTTAATTATTCACTGACTATTTTATAACTATCTATACGAAATTTCCTGTGATTGCGTATGGCACTATACACCTTCGCTAAATCTGCTTCCGTCATAGCAACCCTGCATCTGCTTACAACATAACAAACCCCACTCGCCCCCACCTCCGCAGGGGCAAGCCCATCAATCCTTACCAGTCAGTCAACCCAATCGCCTTCATCACCCGTTTTCTCATATGCACAGGCAGTGACGCCAGTTCCTCGATCGATCTCACCCGCGTCCCGTTGATCACGTCCCTGGGTTTAAAGCTGATAATGATCCGCCCCCAGGTCACTTTCACATCCAGTTGCACCCCAATGGGAAAACCCGCTGTTTTCAACCAACAGCCTTTAAGCGTAATCGCCGGAATGCGGCGGTAATCTGGAGTGCGGGTCACATAACCCACGGTCGCATAGCGCTGGGTGTAGTTTGTCTCTTTAGCTTCGTGGTGGCCTGAAATACAATCGCTGGCAGTCATGATTACTATTCCTTACTTAATAGTGATTGTGATCAGCGATGCGGATGTGTTGCCCCACATTCGTATCGCGCTAAATTACCTGATGATTTAATCAGGGAGGCAGGAATGCATCGAGTGTGAAAAGAGAAAACTGCGAAAGGGCACGCAGAAAGATCTCGCTGATTTCAGAGAAGTTCATCGATTTTCGACCTGTATCCAGCTTCCCTCTTTGCCATCTCACAGACATATGAAAATCCAGGTAGATCAAGGCAGTTTCAAGCGCGGTTGAGGCTGGGGCAGACTGTTAAAAACACGCGATTTGAGCCGGTGTCAGGGAAGGGGGCGTTTTCTGTCGCATAACCACATTTCCCTGTCATGAAGACGCGTCATTAAAGGATGTGTGCTGCGTTCATGAAAAATGCTGTTTTAGCTGTCATGGGTAAGGTGTAACGATGCGCCTGAATATCTGAGACATCGGTTCGTAGTTCACATAAACACCGTCTATATTAGCCTGAACCCATTCTTCTGGTGCGATATGGTCCCAGTCAAGGTCGTAACCAGCAGCAAGAGAAAGATGCTCAAATAATAAGCGCTGGACTCTGCCATTCCCTTCGCGAAAGGGATGTATCATGTTAAATTCGCAGTAGTATTCAGCCGCTTTATCGCAGAAAGCATCTTTAGAAAGACCCGACAGCCAGTTATCGTTGTTTAATTTAGTGAATAATTTATTGGCTTCAGCGGTGATCCTGTCGCAATGACAAAACCGTGTCCCGCCTTTAGAAATATCTACGGTTCGCAGCGTACCTGCCCATTCATAGAGATTTGAAAAAAGCTGTCTGTGAAGCTGGCACATATAAGCCAGGTTGTAGGGTGGCTGGCTGAACACGATGTCGTTCACTGTTATCGCAGTGATCTCTCTTTCAGCCTTTTCAAGCACATCGGTCTCTTCGATATTGAGCTTGTTTTTTAATACAGCGCTACCCGGATAGCAGTAATGATCATTAGCGGCATCATACTTATCCATAAGCATTACCTCCTGTATTTTTTCAGGACACTTTCCAGCGATGGTTTTTCATTTGAAATATCAATGTCGATACCTTCCAGCTTTGAGCTACCTTTGAATTTTTTTAATTTTGTTTGCTCGTAATGCGCGTAAGGATCAAAAACGCCTGAACAAAAAACAAAAATGAATGAATCAACTTTTTGCTTCAGTTCCGTCCAGCTTTTGGCTTTGACATTGATTGTCAGAATGTCCGACACTTCTTGTTTTGATTGCTTAAAGTCTTCTTTATTACAGGCAGACTCTAATGCCTCTTTGTTTGAAGAGACAATGTTCTTAAGCTTTTTAATTTTAATGAAGAAGGAATCCCAGCCATTAACCTCGAGCTTATTATTCAGTTCTTGTTCAAAACTGTTCTTAAGCTCGAAGTAGGAGCCAAATTTTCTGAGATCATCTGTTGTCGATGCTTTCAATACTTCGCTTACTTTCATATCGATTAACACCTTCATCACCAATAGGCGGTCTATTATACAATTAGAGCGAGAAGGATGCGCAGAGATTTTGTGAGGCATGGCCCGATACCTGCACAGCAGAGCATCCACAGGCCAGCCAACGTAAAATTTGGCACATGTCCCTCAGCATAAGCCAGTTAATCAGCCTGTCCTGTGTTCAGACATGGCTGCCAGCCACAGGTTTACTGAAAATAAACGCCGTGCCTCAAGGTAACGCTTGCAGCCTGTCCACCCTGAGCGGTTCACCCAGGTCCGCGCAGAACCCAGCCCCTGAGACAGGGAGGGGTTTTGCTCGTTAACACAGTCCTGAGCGTTAACGCCTCATCTCCTTCACGCGACCAGCGCTTTTCTCAGGCTTTTCGTTCTGTGCGACATGCCCAGTGCGCCCCTCACTCACCCAAAACCCACTCCATCTCCACCCACATCAAAAAAATTTTAAAAAAAATTATTTTTTACGATCCATTCAGCCTGTTTTTTTCTCAGAAATATCCCTGGTAGATAAAAATAAAATCGGTGTCAGATAGGGAAATAAAGTCTGCCTTCGGAATAAGGCAGTATCTTATATAAGAAAGATCTGATGGCCTTAATAACACAATAACTCTTTTTAATTAACATGCGGCGTTTTAAGTGTATTGCCTAATTAAAAAACCGCCACTAGAATGCGCCGTGTCCGATAATGACGTTCTGTAACATGTTTATGTAAGACGATCATTACGGTATGCCAGGGAGGCAATTCCCTCGATCACCCTGGCATGGCATATCATGAAATATGCCATCTGATATCATGCTCATATTACTTAATCGTAATAATAAAATAAGGAAATCACAGATGAAAAAAATCAATATGTCTGAAGCAAGCGCAGTTGTCGGTGGAACAACAACGTGTGTAAACAGCTTTGAGCTGAACCTGGTGGGCGACGCCACGGTATGTAACGCAGTAAAAACCTGTACCGATAAAAATGGTGTGGTGACGAAAACTTTCACCCCAGCCGCTATCATCAACTGCGGAAACGCAGGCTAAGATATCGCTCTTTATCACTAAATAAGAGTAAATTTCAGTAATATTTATTCTTAAAGGCGTTGTGTATTATATACAACGCCTTCCTGATAAATACTGAATGTGCCTTATTGTTGTATTCAGGATCGAAGCCCGCCATGAAAAAAAGAATTTCTTACGTGCTGGCCTATACCGTCTTTGTTGCGGTTATTTCAGCAGTGATTACCACCGCCTGGTTCCATATCTTCGTGTTAAATCAAACCAGCAGTGCAGAACAGCAGGTGCTGACCTCGCTTTCTACCGAGAAACTGGATAAAAGCCCGATTGCCGACGGCGACGATATTATCGAGATCTTCTCTTACGGCTGCCATTATTGTGAGATCAACGAAAAGAACGTAGACGAGCTGGAAAAACGGATGCCGCCAGGTAAAAAGCTGGTGCGTTTACACCTCAGCCTGGACAGTCAGGCCGGGCTGGCGCGCTATGCCCCGGTGTTCGCCACGCTGGAAGTCATGGGGATTGAAGAAGCCCATCGCCAGAGCGCCTATGATGCGGTGATGAAAGACAAGATTGATTTAAGCGATGCGACGCAGCGTGACGCGTGGCTGGAAAAAAATAAGATTAACGTCGCGGAATATCACAAAGTCAGTCAGTCCGCCGACGTGAAAGCGCGTCTGGATTATATGACGCGCGTTTCGCAGTATTACGATATCAACGCCACGCCGACCTTTATTGTCGCGAAAAAATGGATGGCGATTCAGGATCGTGATTTCCCGGCCTTCTCTGACAAACTGCTCTCTATTTTAGAAACAGGTAAGGCACCGGAGTAATAATGAAATTTTATGCCCTGTGGTGCGCGCTGTTCTGGCGGAACCTCACCGCCAGATGTCAGTGGCTGGCGTATAAGTTCCAGCTGGCTGGCTACAGGGCGCATTGTTTATTATTTCGGTGTTTCCACTACCGTATTATTTTTGCGTTTGCCCACGTCAGGCGTTTTTTAAAATTAATTCCGCGTGATGTGAAATGGCGCGCAGCGGTGGCGGAATCAAACCGTCAGTGCCTGCTGCGGGATAATAGAAAATTTGATTATATCTGGCTGACCCAGCGGCGAAAGTTGCTGATTGAGGCAGTGACCTACGGACAGAATCGCCGGTTGTTGCGCGAGCTGGCGGCCTGTTCGGCACAGCTTAACGACGTGGTGGAGCCGCTCCAGCGCGCAGGGCAGCCGGTGCTTCTGGCCCCGCTGCACATGGTCTCGGACATCCTGACCACGATGGTGGGCGCGGCGGCCTATCCGGGGAAAGCCACGGTGATCACCTCCCGCAGTGCGGATGCGCATTCCGAAGCCGAGCGGCGGCTGGGTGGGTTAGATCTCACCTATTGTTCGATTCATGAAGATAATAAAAATATTGCCGGAAACTTAATGACCTCGGTGATGGCGGCGGCGGAGAATAAACGCAATATTATTTTATTCCCCGACATTACGCCGGACTTCACCCAGTTTGCCAGTAAAGACAAAGCCGAGAAGTTACCTTGTCGCTTATTTGATCGTCCGGCCAGTTTACACAGCGGAATTATCCGGTTGGCCAGAATGATGTCCGCGCAGGTGGTGTTTTATCATCTTTATTTTGATAACGGATTAAAGATAGTAATTCACCCTCCCGTTGCAGCCAGAAAACTCAAGGATGATATGCCGCGCATTATCGAGCAAAGCATTCGGGATTATTCGACTGACTGGATGCTGTGGCATTCCCACTCACTGTTTTTTATTAATGACTAAACAGCCATCACAAGAGAAAAGAACAGGGCGTTTTAGGGGTTAAATTATGGAAAATAGTATTCCAAAAATCGTTTATCAGGCTGAAACCAATGAATGTGCGTTGGCCTGTATTGCTATGCTGGCGGAAACCCAGGGAATGGATGTGCCGCTGGACGTGCTGCGCGAACAGTATCCGGCGTCGGCCCACGGCACCGCACTGTCAACCCTGTGCGCCATCCTGTCCGACCTGGGGATTCCGGCGTATCCGGTGGCTTTCGACCTGGATGAGCTGGCAGAGCTGCCGTTACCGGCCATTTTGCACTACGGCGCCAGCCATTATGTCCTGCTGGCCTACCGTCAGGGCAGCTATGTGTGCGTGATGAACCCGGCGATTGGCGAGCAACTGTTACCCATCGCCGCGCTGCGCTCCGAAATCAGCGGCTATGCGCTGGTGCTGGATAAAGACGCCATCGGCGAAAAGCCCGCCGTGGCAGCCCACAAGCGCACGCGGCGCTTCCGCGCGCTGGACTGCATGAGCCTGAAACAGACGGCAGGGATTCCGGGCATTTACCGCCTGATGCTGCTGGCGTTTCTGGTGTCGCTGACCCTGTTCATCATGCCGGTGATGGTCAGTTCGGCCATCAACAATGTCTTCTCCTCCGGCGGTGAACGCGATTTCCCGTACTTCTACTACCTGCTGGCGTTTGTGGTATCAACCCTGCTGGCCTTTGTCGTGCGCAGCGTCACCGAGCGCTTTATCAAACGGTTTGTGGTGATGCAAAGCGTCAGGGGGTTCGCCAGCCTGCTGAGCAATACGCTCGCGTACTTTGAAAAACGCAGTCCGGGTGAGATCTACAGTCGCTTCGCCAACTGGCAGATGGCGGCGGCCCAGAAAATCGAGCTGGATAACAGTCTGCGCACAGACTGGATCGTGGGCGTGATTGCGCTGGCGGTGATGTGTTACATCAGCCCGCAGCTTGCCACAATCTCCGCCGTGGGCGTGACCTTAATGGGCCTGGTCAGCGTCTGGGCGATTTTTCGCGATCGCTATTACACCCAGCAGGTGCAGGTGAAAAGCGCGGAGCAAAGTGACTTTCTGCTGGAATCTATCCAGGGTTTCGCCACGCTGAAATCGGCGGGCTTAAGCGCCCAGCGCCAGACGGCGTTTGCTGGCTTTGCCGCGGCCCTGTTTGACGTCAGGCAGAAGCAGAAGGTGTACGAACAGGTCAAGAGCAGCCTGTACCAACTGATTGGCAGCCTGGAGATGGTGTTTTTCATGCTGCTGGCCTTACCGCTGCTGAAAGACAACCACATCTCGCTGGGGGAGTTCTTCGCCTACAGCTTTGTGCGCCAGATTTTTACCGCCTATATCACCCAGATTTTCTTCTCGGTGTTGCAGAAAAACCAGCTGCACGTCATTGATACGCGCGCTGCCGATCTGTTTCCGCAGGCAGAAAAAGACGAGGACGCCGGGGCGCTCGTACCGCCCGTCCACTTCACCCAGCGGCTCGATTACCGTGCGCTGCAGTTTGCCTACGAGCCGGGCAAGCCGGTGCTCAGCAACGTGTCTCTGGCGTTATGCTGGGGGGAAACCCTGGCGATTGTCGGCGAGTCCGGGGCCGGTAAAAGTACGCTGCTGAAAGTGATCACCGGGCTTATCGCGCCCCAGTCCGGCGAAATTCTTGTGGATGGCGAGCAGGTAAGCGCCCGTCAGGCGCAGAAGCTGTTCTTCCTGCAAAGCCAGGGGGACATCCTGTTTAACACCAGCGTCCTGCAAAATATCACGCTGTTCGATCGTCATCACGATGCGCAAAAGCAGCTGCGCATTGATGCGTCCCTGCGCGGCCTGAAGCTCACCGGGGTGATTGACAGCCTGCCGGGAAAACAAAACGCGCTGATCCGCGAAAGCCATCCCGCCCTGTCGCTGGGGCAGCGTCAGCGGCTGATGCTGGCGCGTGCCATGTACAGCGACTGTCCGGTGATGGTGCTGGACGAACCCACCGCCAACCTTGACGAACAGACCGCGCTGCAGGTGATGCAAACCCTGATCGACCACTGCCGTGAATACGGCAAAACGCTGATCGCCGTGACGCACAGTGAAACGGCGCTGCCGCTGTTTGACCGCATCTGCGTGCTGAGAAATGAACAGATGCAAGAAGTTCAGGACGCGGCGGAGACGGGCAGGCTGCCTCAGGGGGAACCGGCGTGAGTGCCGTCATAAAAAAACGTCCCGTGCTGACCGCAAAATTCTCTAAACCCGTTTTTCTGCTGGTCGCGCTGCTGCTTATTCTGCTGGCGGGCGGCGCCTGGGTGCTGCACAGCATGTTGTCTGACCGCGTTGTGCCGCAGGTCTCGCAGGTTATCGATCGCGGTGATATTGAAAAAACCGTGCTGGCCACCGGCATTCTTAAACCCTCTGTGCAGGTGAACGTGGGCGCACAGGTCAACGGTCAGTTAAAAAAGCTCTATGTACGTGCCGGCGATCGGGTCACCAAAGGGCAGTTGCTGGCGGAAATTGATCCAACACTGCAACAGAGCGAACTGCGTAAATCCGAGGCCGAGCTGGACAGTGCGATGGCGCAGAAACAGGCGTCGTTATTTACCTTAACCCAGTACCAGCAGGAGCTGAAACGCCAGCGGCAGATGGATCGTGAAGGATCAGGCACCAAAAGCAACCTGGAGCAGGCGCAGGCCAGAGTGGATACCCAGAAAGCACAGATCAAAGTGAATGAGGCGCAGATCGTGCAGGCGCAGATGGCGCTGGAAACGGCGAAAGCCAACCTGGGCTATACGCGCATTCTGGCACCGATGGACGGTCAGGTGCTGGGGATCGTCACCAAAGAGGGCCAGACCGTGGTCTCCTCGCAAACCGCGCCGACGATCCTGGTGCTGGCGAACGTGGACACCATGACGGTGCAAACCCGTATTTCAGAAACCGACATCCTGAAAGTCCATCCCGGCCAGCCGCTGTCGTTCTACGTGGTCGCGGACCCGCATCATCGTTATCACAGCGTGATGGGCGCGTTGCAGGACGCGCCTGACGAGGCCCTACAGGATAGCAGCCTGCGCGGTCAGCCTCAGCAGTCTTCCGCCGTGTATTACAACGGCGTGTTTAGCGTGCCGAATCCCGACCACCGGCTGCGCACTTCCATGACGGCACAGGTCTTTATCGTCACCGAACAAGCCAAAAACGCATTACGCCTGCCGGTGATGGCGCTGGGTCAGCCGCAGGGTGATGGCCGCTACGCTGTGCAGGTCGTGAAAGGGGAGACAACCGAACAGCGGCTGGTGCGCGTGGGGATTAACGACCGGCAGTTTATTGAAGTGAAAGAGGGCCTGCGTGAAGGCGAACGTGTGGTCACGCAAAACACCGCAGGGGCCGCCAATGGCTAGCGCGCCGGTGATTGAACTCTCTCATATCTCCCGTCGTTTTGGGACGGGCAACGCGGCGGTGACGGTGCTGAAGGACATTTCCCTGCGAGTGCACGTCGGTGAAATGCTGGCGATTGTCGGCGCATCCGGCTCCGGTAAGTCCACGTTGATGAATATTCTGGGGTGCCTGGATAAACCCTCGGAAGGCGAGATGCGCATTATGAATGTGTCCACTCAGGTCGCCACAAGTGACGAGCTGGCACAACTGCGCAGTCAGTATCTGGGGTTTATTTTTCAGCGCTATCACCTGATGCCTTATCTGACCGCCATCGAGAACGTCACGATCCCGGCGCTGTATACCGACATGCCCGTTTCGGCGCGTCAGTCGCGTGCCGAATACCTGCTGGAGCGCCTGGGGCTGGGGCAGCGCATGCACTACCGGCCAGCGCAGCTTTCCGGTGGTCAGCAGCAGCGCGTCAGTATCGCGCGCGCCCTGATGAACGGCGCGCCGGTGATTCTGGCGGATGAACCCACCGGCGCACTCGACAGCGCCAGCGGGCAGGCGCTGATGGGCATTCTGCATGGTCTGCACCAGGCCGGTCATACGCTCATTATCGTGACGCACGACCGCAGCATCGCCGCGCAGTGTCAGCGCATTGTGGAAATCCACGACGGCCAGATCGTCGCCGACCATGCCAACCCGGCGAGCCAACAGGGCCAGCCGCAGGGATTACCCACGGTTGCCGCGACCGGACGCACCACCGTCTGGCAAAGCATCAAAGAAGCGGTGCGCATGGCGTGGCGTTCGCTGCTGGGGCATCGCATCCGCGCGTTTCTTTCCATGCTCGGCATCATTATCGGCATCGCCTCTGTGGTGTCCTCGATGGCGGTGGGCGAGGGCGCGCGGCAAAACATTCTGAGCCAGATAAGCCAGTTGGGCACCAGCACCATCGAAATCCAGCCCGGTCTGGGCTGGGATCAGCCGCGCCCGGATTTTGAGCGGTCGCTGACGCTGGAAGACGTGGCGCTGCTGGGCAAACAGCCCTTTACCGACAGCCTGTCGCCGGTGGTGAGCAAAACCGTGCGGGCGATCCGTGGGGGGAAACAGGTGCTGGTATCGCTGCTGGGCGTGAGTAACGGTTTCTTCCGCGTGCAGGGCCTGCATTTTGTTGCCGGCAACCGTTTTACGCCACGCGACCTCGACGATCGTGAGCCGGTGATCATCATCGATCCCAACGTGCGCAGCACGCTGTTTGCCGACGGGCAGGAACCGCTGGGCGAGATTATCCAGCTTGGCGGGGTGCCATTCCGGGTCATTGGCGTGGCGGACAAACACGGGCCGAAGTCTGTCGGCGAGCAGCCAGGTGCCTGGATACCTTATACCTCGCTGCTTGAACGCATGTCGGGTGATACGCCGCTGCAGTCCATTACCCTGCGCATTGCTGACGGTTACCCGATTGAAACGGCGCAGCAGCAGATTGAGCAACGGCTGGACTCGGCCCATGGCAAACGCGATTTCTTCACCCTGACCAACGATCAACTGACGAAGACGATCCGCAAAACCTCAGAATCCATGACGCTGCTGATCACGGCGATCGCCGGGATCTCGCTGCTGGTGGGCGGCGTGGGTGTGATGAACATCATGCTGGTATCCGTGACGGAGCGCACCCATGAGATCGGCATTCGTCTCTCTGTCGGGGCGCGTCCGGTGGACATCATGCGCCAGTTCCTGATTGAAGCGATGGTGATTTGTACGCTTGGCGGCCTGACAGGCATTGTCGGATCGGGCATCGCGGGGCTGATTTTTTCTCAGGTTACCCAGGAGTTCCGCATGATTTTCACCTGGCCGCCCATCCTTCTGGCCTGCGGGTTTTCCGCGCTGATCGGGCTGGGGTTTGGCTTTTTCCCGGCGCGCAACGCCGCCCGGCTGCACCCGACCGAGGCGCTGGCACGCGAATGAACAGGCTGACGCAATTCTCCACGGCGCTGATGGCGCTGATGCTGACCGGCTGCGGCCAGGCACTGAAAAGCGACTATCAGCGGCCCCTGCTCTCGGTGCCTGACGCCTGGCGCGTACAGGATACCGGCGAAGGCGTGGCGACATTCACCCCGCACTGGTGGGACAACTTTGGCGATCCGCAGCTGTCGCGGCTTATCGTCGCCGCGCTGCAAAGTAATCACGATTTAGCCCTGGCGGGCATCAAGCTTAAGCAGGCACGGCTGGCGGCGGGCCTGTCCGATCTCACGCTGACGCCTGATTTTTCGGTCAACGCCAGCGCCAGCAACAGTAAGAATTTACGGCGTGATACGGCCTCCGTGGAAAATTACAGCAACACGCTGACGGCAGCCTATGAACTGGATCTGTGGGGAAAACTGGCGCGCACGCGTGAGCAGTCGGACTGGCAGGCCAAAGCCTCAGAACAGGATTTGCGTGCCACCGCCCTGACGTTGATCGGCACGGTGTCCCAGCTCTACTGGCAGATAGCCAGTCTGAATCAGCAAATCGGGAACCTGCAGCGCAGTCTGGACATTGCCCGGGATACGCTGCGGAGGGTGACGTCGCGCTGGAAAGCCGGGGATCTCGGCCAGCTTGATTATCTGCAGGCGCAACAAACGGTGCTGAAC
This sequence comes from Pantoea allii, assembly GCF_002307475.1. Lineage (GTDB taxonomy): Bacteria > Pseudomonadota > Gammaproteobacteria > Enterobacterales > Enterobacteriaceae > Pantoea > Pantoea allii. Next base: position 260,042 of record NZ_NTMH01000030.1, read on the forward strand.
CGGGAAAACAGCCTGCACGATCTCAGTCAGCAGCGCGAGGAAAGCCGTAACGCCCTTGCGATTTTACTGAGCCGTCCGCCGGGGCAATATCCGGCAGAGCGCCGTTCGCTGGACAGCGAACAGTCTGTGCCGGTGGCGCAGCGCCTGCCGCTGGAGACGATAGCCAAACGGCCGGATGTGCGGGCCGCCGAGCTGAACCTGCGCGCGGCGCTGGCCGGTTCGGACGTGGCACGGCTGAATTTTTATCCCACGCTGACGCTCAATGCCTCCCTGAATGCCGGGGCGTCGGTGTTCCGGCAGTGGTTCAGCAATCCCGCCCGAACGCTTGGATCGGCGCTCGATCTGCCCTTTATCCAGTGGAATAAGGTGCGACTGACGATTGCACAGTCCGATCTGGAGGTGCAAAGCGCGGCCATCCAGTTCCAGAAAACCGCCTACAGCGCGTTGCAGGACATCGACAACGCGATGTCACAGCGCCTGACCTGGCAGCAGGAAAAACAGCGGCAGCGGGATAACCTCGCACTGAGCCAGCAAAGGCTGACGCTGGTGGAAAGCCAGTATCGCCACGGTGCCGTGGCCTATCAAACGCTGCTGGATGCGCAGAATACGCTGCTGGACAGCGAAAACGCGCTGCTGAACACGCAATACAACTACCTCTATTCCACGATGAAGCTCTGGCTGGCGCTGGGCGGCGGGGAAGACGACACAGTGAATCACTAAGGATGAATCATGCAAATGGACAGTTTACAGGCGGCGAACGCGCCACGTCGGGTGGTGGTCACCGGTTATGGTGCGGTCACGCCATTGGGGATGAATGCCGCTGAAAGCTGGGCGGCCATCATGGACTACAAACCCGGCTATCGCTATTGCGACAAGTCTGCCGCAGGGATCAAATCCCGTTTTTACGGGCTGATCGATGAAGAACCTTCACTCAACGGCGTTCCTGCCGCGATCCGCCGCCGCCTGCCGCGTTTCGCGCGGCTTACCCTGGCCGCCGCGCGGGAAGCCATGCAGATGGCCTTTGGTGATGAAAAGCCCGGGCAGCACTACGATCTGCGCGATTGCGGCGTCATCATGGGCACCGGCTGGGCGGGGCAGGACGAAACCCAGTTGCATTATGAGGACTTCCTGCGCACCGGCGTAGGATCGCCATTTGGCTGTTTCTTCTCCATGCCCAACGCCGCCACGGCGGCCGTCAGTCTGTTGTGGGCGCTTCGGGGATACCAGAACACGCCGGTGGCCGCCTGTGCGACCGGCACCATCGCCGTGGGCGATGCCTTTGAGCTGATCCGTCAGGGGCGCGCCAACATGATGCTGGCAGGCGCAGGCGAGTCGCTGCGCTCGGATTCAGCGGTATGGAATATTGATGTGCTGGGGGCGCTGGCCAGTGAGCAAACGGCGTTAACCCGTGCCTGCTGTCCGTTTAGCCAGCATCGCAACGGCTTTGTCCTGAGCGAAGGGGCGGCGGTGCTGTGCCTGGAAGCGCGGGAATCCGCCATAGTGCGCGGTGCGACCATACTGGGCGAAATTCTCGGCTACGGCAATTACTCGGACGCCTTCGATTTTACCGCACCGGCTGACGACAAAATTGCCCGGGTACAGACCATTCGCGGCGCGCTGAACCAGGCCGGCATTGACGCCAGCGCACTGGATTACATTAATGCGCACGGCACCTCCACGCCGCTTAACGATCTCAACGAAACCGAGGCGCTCAAAATGGCGCTGGGTGAGGCGGCGGCTTATGCCACGCCCTGTTCCAGTACCAAATCCTATAGCGGTCATCTGATCGCGGCCGCAGGCAGCTTTGAATCTATTATCTGCCTGCAGGCCTTGCAGCATCAGATTATCCCCGCCACCTGCCATCTCGATGCGCCCGATCCGCAGTGCGATCTGGATTATGTGCCCAATAAACACCGTCCGGCGGCGTTGAACACAACGCTCAACCTGAGTTTCGGCTTTGGCGGCGCGAACGCGGCGCTGGTTATCGGTCGGGGGGAATAAAGCATGTCGGTGCGTTATACGCTGCGTGACGCGGAGCGCTGGGCCGCGTTTTCCGGAGACCGCAATCCGATTCATTTTGATGCCGCCGAGGCGAGACGTCTTGGCCTGGACGGATTATGCGTCCACGGTATGCGCGCGCTGCTGGATGTGAAGGCCGGGCTCAGCCAGGCGCTGGAAAAACACACATTGTGGTCGGACGGTCTGCTGTTCACCAGCCGGCTGCGCGATCCCGTGCTGTGCAGCGTTCCCTATCAGCTGTCGTTAAACGAAACGCACACCGGTGACCGGGTACAGATCAGCGGCAACCTGGTTAACAGCTATACCCTGCAGAGCAGCATCAGCAGCAAGCTGACCGAGGCGAAACCGCTGGCGTTATCGCCGGTCAGCCAGGCGAAGACCCTGCGTGGGGCGGCGCTGGCGGCACTGTATCGCCAGTTTCAGGCGGTGGAAAATCTCCCTATCCCGTTATGGAGCTTTTTTGATGCCGTGCTGTTTCGTCAACTGGTGAACGCCCCGGAAACGCTCGACACCGTACACCGTCTTCTGCCCGATCATCACGCGACCTGCCTGGGGGACATATTCAGCCGGGTACAGGTGGTGCAGACCCATCATCAGACCCATTTTTCGCCGTGGCTGCTCCAGACGGCGGGAAACGCGCTGCAATGTGAACCTTTGCATTATGCCATCCAGCCGACGCTGGTCATGGGCGAAAAAGCGGCCGGCCTGGTGTTAGTGACGGGCATTCAGGCCTGGCGCATCAATGAGCCGCTGATGACCGTCACGGTAACGTTGAAAACCGGGCCGCTGGCTGAATAACAACATATCTATACCACTAACCAAAAATTCGATCTGAACATAAGTAAATCATTGAACTAAAGGAATAAAAAATGGCTCAATTTGATGAAGTTTACACCAAGGTATGCGAGATGCTGTGCGATGCAAAAGATCTGGAGATGACCAGTCTCCGGCCGGACATGCCGCTGTATCTGCTGAAACTCGACAGTCTGGATTATGTGGAACTGATGGTGCTGGCGAAGCGAGAGTTTGGCGTCACGATTGAGGCCGAAATGTTCGCCAGTAACGTCAACATGACGCTGAGCGAGTTGTGCGAGTACCTCAGCGAAAAAAGCCAGTAAGCCATGCGTAATCAATGGATCTTAGTCACCGGTGGAAGCCGTGGGATTGGCCGTGCGACGGTATTGCGGCTGGCAAAACAGTGGAATGTGGTGTTCACCTGGTGCAAGGATGAAAGCGCAGCGCGCGAGGTGGAGCTTGCCTGCAAGGCGTTGCCCGGCAGGGTGGAAGGTTATCAATGTGACGGCGGGGATGAGCAGGCGGTGACCCGGCTGGCGACCGATCTGCTGGCGCGTTACGGCGCGCCCTATGCGTTGGTCCACAATGCCGGCATTACCCTTGATGCCCTGCACATTCATCAAACCCCGGCGAACTGGCGTAAGGTGATGGACACCAACCTGAATACTCTCTTCTACTGGAATCATCATCTGCTCGAACCCATGATGATGCAGGGGACAGGCTCGGTGGTGCTGATGTCGTCGGTGACCGGCGTGAAAGGCAACAGCGGGCAAAGCGCCTATGCGGCAAGCAAAGCCGCGATGATTGGGCTGGCACGCACCTTAGCGGTGGAACTGGGTCGCTTTGGCGTGCGGGTCAACAGTCTGTTGCCTGGCTATATTGACACTCAGATTATGGCCACCATCCCCAACGCCAAACGGGCGGAACTGCGAAAAACTATTCCGCTGAAACGCTTTGGCAAAGTGGATGAAGTGGCGGGTGCCGTCGCCTGGCTGGTCAGTGACGACAGCACCTATATGACCGGTCAAACCCTCATTCTGGATGGCGGTCTTTCTGCCTGATCCCCGGCCTGATCTCTGCTCTGCTTAAACAGGACGTGACCCGTCCTGTTTTTTTTACTGACGACCACTTGTCAGGCGCGTTCTGCCTCTTTCCTGCTGGCTATCCTTAACCTGTCCCTTCTGCGGCTGATTGCACTCAACGGCATTCAATGCGGCGGGCAAAAGGGGCCTTTCGCCGGGTCAGTCAGCCTCATCTAAAAAACGTTGCACGGCTCTTATCGAATCCGGCGCGGGATCTGAGATAAATCCTTGTAAATACGTGCGCCTAAATAAGTCATCCCGGCCAGAAAAGCACAGAAAGGGTGGGCATAAGCCGTTAGTCAGGCGTTTTAGGTCGTGCGGTAACGGCGTTGATGTTAAATAAAACCATTAATCCGTAGATTAAATGCTGTGCGAAATTTAAAATGTTAATGTAATTAAATCCCTCGGTTATATCCTCACAGTTTCACGGGGATTAATCCCGCCGTTTTTTTCATTGCCTTCTGTTTGATGTATTGTCTGTTAAGACGTATATTAAAAATACATCCGTAAGTTATTCACGTGTTACGTAAAGGAGGTTTTATAAACAGCCGGGAAAACTGATCGCTATTATTGCACAAAACATCCTTCGCACGCGCTGTATTAATGCGCGCGTATTGACCCTGTCAGAAAAGCATTTCTGGGTGAGTGCCACCGGACTGAATGTTTATCTGAGACCACATGAATATGAAGAGACACTATGAAAAATCGTAAATACCTGACGCCGTCTGAAGTCGAGAAGCTGCTTGAAGCGACCCTGCACGGCAAGCACCCAGAGCGGGATTACTGCCTGATCTGGATGTGTTTCATCCACGGCTGTAGAGTCAGTGAAATCAGCAGCTGGCGACTGTCCGATATCGATATAGAGGGGAATAATATTTATATTCATCGATTAAAAAACGGCTTTTCTACCGTTCATCCGCTTTACCGACGTGAACGTAAATCATTATCGCTGTGGATGAATAAAAGAAATCATTATCGTGGTGCGGAAACAGACTGGTTATTTCTTTCTAACCGAGGCACAAAATTATCCCGGCAACGCATTTACTGGTTAATCCGAAATTATAGTCAGGCGGCAAATCTGACAATTAATGCGCATCCTCATATGTTAAGACATGGCTGTGGTTTTGCGCTGGCTGACCGGGGAATAGATACCCGTTTGATTCAGGATTATTTAGGCCATCGTAATATACAGAACACCGTTATCTATACGGCAAGTAACGCGCAGCGATTCAAAGAAGTGTGGTAAATAAGCTGTAACGAGTTATTACAATGGAGTCATTTTGAACTAAATTGGAGCTTACTTTAGTGAGCTGTTATATTCCTGTCAATACTGTTTGTATTATCGAGTAACATTTTATTTTAACTATTTAAATTTCAAAGTGTTATGTGAAGATTTTCTGTTTAATTACCTCCCTGCACCCCTCGGTTTTTTCTTATCTCTGTGTCACCCCTTTATATTCCGCATTACGTTAGCTTAAAAAATACTATATCTATATCTTCTTAAATCGTTGTTTTTAAGTGTTTTATCCTGAGTTATCCCTGCTTTAAGGTGTAAAAAACCAAAGGAGTCACTTTAGTTCAAAATGAATCGTTTGTCTTTCGGGTAAAACCGTTCGGCGATTTATTAATTTGAGACGGAGTCTCATGAACTAAATAAAGGAATGACAGATGGTTTTGTCATAACGAATTCGATCGCCGCGTTATAGGCATATCGATTTTAATTGTTTACAGGATAATTCTCGTGAAAAAAACGCTTATTGCTATTGCTCTGATGGCGACTTCCGCTATTTCTTCTTCTGCTTTCGCTTCTGATGGCGCCGTGAACTTCACCGGAACCATTACCGATGCAGCCTGTACGATTGACACTGCGTCTCAGAACCAGGACGTGTTCCTGGGCAACATCGCACGTACCGCTTTCGCGGGTGCTGGTTCTCTGGCTGCGCCGAAGAAATTCACTCTGGTCCTGACTAACTGCCCTGACACCGTCACGGGTGCAACCGTGCGTTTTGACGGTACCCAGGTTTCTGGCGACAACAGCATTCTGGCCCTGACCGCTGGCGACAGCACAGCAACAGGTGTGGGTGTGCAGATTTCTGACAGCCAGAACCGGGTCGTCCCGCTGTATGAAGACTCTTCGGTTTACCCTCTGGTCAGCACCGGTCCTAACAACCTGGACTTCAGTGCGCGCTACATCTCCGTGGCAGATTCCGTCACCGTGGGTGATGCAAACGCGGTAACCCAGTTCACCGTCGTTTATCAGTAATTTCGCGTTCGTAGTAGCAGATCAGAGGCCGCTGTTGCCTCTGATCTTTTTGAATGTTTCAGGGCAGGTAGGGACACCATGAAGAATTGGCGCAAAACAGCGTTGGCAGTGGTATTAACGACTTTTTGCACGATCGCGCAGGCTGGCGTCGTCGTCGGCGGCACGCGTCTGATCTATGACGGTGCAAACAAAGAGTCATCCATCAATATCAGTAATCCCGACAAAAACGTGTACTTGATCCAGTCATGGGTGGACAGCGGGGATACCGCGCCGGGCGCACAGGCGAATAAAGCCCCGTTTATCGTGACGCCGCCGTTATTCCGTCTGGACGGGAATCAGCAAAACATTTTGCGCGTGGTACGGGCGGGTGGCGATCTGCCAGAGAACAAAGAGTCGCTGTTCTGGCTCAATATCAAATCCATTCCTTCTGTAGAGAAACGGCAAAACACCCTGCAAATTGCGGTGAAAACGCGTATCAAACTGATTTTCCGTCCGGCTGGTCTGAAAAGCACGCTGGAAGAGGCGGCCAAAACGCTGACCTGGAAACGAGTGGGTAACCAGCTTCAGGTGACGAATCCCTCTCCGCATTACATCACCTTTTTCAACGTCAGGATCAACGGCACTGACGTCAAAAATGCCACCCTGGTCGCCCCTGAGTCCGATGCCATGTTCGATTTGCCCGCCAGCGTCGCCGGCGGATCGCTGACCTGGCAGTTTATCAATGACTATGGCGGTACCAGCAAGGTTCTGACGGGCAGTCTCTGATCTCGTCGTCGGGGGGCGCATTACGCCTGTCGCCTATAAGGAAGTGATGCACGCAGGCGCCAAACTGCGTGATGAGTTGGAACAAACACAATGAAAAAAATAACAAATATTCCTGCGTCAGCCGGTTTCAAACTGTCCTGTCTTGCACAGCTCGTGGCCTGTCAGGTTGCGCTGTTCATCGGCGGAACGGGTGTGGTCAGTGCAGCGGAATACTTCAACCCGGCCTTATTAGAAATCGATAACCCTGTACAGGGAAAAGCGGATTTATCCATTTTCGAAGACGGCGAATTGCAGCCACCCGGCACCTATCGTGTGGATATTTATCTTAATGGTTCCGAGGTCGATACACAGGATGTCACCTTTACCCTTGCAACGGATGCGTCCGGTAAGCAACGCCTTCAGCCCTGTCTGAGTGGCGAGCAGTTGCGAGAGATGGGCGTAAGAATTGGCATGTTCCCGGATATTCAGGCCACGGATGCCTGCGCCAATTTTACCGAGGCAATAGCGCAATCCTCCGCAATATTCCGTTTTGATCAGCAGCGGCTGGAACTGAGCATTCCGCAGGCGGCGTTAAATTCGCAAGCGCGCGGTTATGTCTCGCCAGAGCTGTGGGACCCGGGCATTCCGGCATTGCTGCTCAATTACAGCTTCAGCGGTGCCAACACCGAAGCGCGGGAAAATGATGCCCGAAACACGAATACCTATTATCTGAACCTGCGTTCCGGCGCAAACCTTGGTGCCTGGCGTCTGCGCAACTATTCAACGTGGAACCGGGACAGTAAAGGTCAAGACAGCTGGAACTCCATCAATACTTACCTGCAGCGCGATATCCAGATACTGCGAAGTCAGCTGACGCTGGGCGACAGTAACTCGCCAACGGAAGTGTTTGATACCGTGCCTTTCCGTGGCATTCAACTCGCGTCTGACGACGATATGTTGCCAGACAGCAAGAAGGGCTATTCACCTGTCGTACGCGGCATCGCGCAGAGTAATGCCCAGGTCACCATCCGCCAGAACGGCTATGTGATCTATCAGAGCTATGTTCCTGCCGGGCCGTTTGCCATTTCTGACCTTTATCCAACGGCGGGCAGTGGCGATCTGAATGTGACCATCAAAGAAGCGGACGGCACCGAACGCACCCTGATCGTTCCTTTTGCTTCCGTACCGGTTCTTCAGCGTGAAGGGCACCTGAAATACAGCTTCACCAGCGGTCAGTACCGGTCGTACAACGATGAGGTTGAAAAAATGCCCTTTACGCAGGGCACCGCCATCTATGGTTTGCCGCATGGCGCGACCGTCTACGGCGGGCTGCAGGCTGCGAGTAAATACCAGTCGCTGGCCCTCGGTCTGGGACAAAATATGGGGCGCATCGGGGCACTCTCTGCTGACGTGACCCAGGCGTGGAGCCGCCAGGAGAATGGCGTGAAAGAAAACGGGCAGTCCTATCGCCTGCGCTACGGTAAGAGCTTCGTTGAAACCGGAACCAACTTCAGCCTTGCCAGTTACCGTTATTCGACGGCGGGATTTTATACCCTGCAGGAAGCGCTCGAAAGCTACGGCAGAGGCAATGACGATAACCGCGATCACAAGAAGAGCCGTGCCGAACTCACGCTCAGCCAGAACTTATGGCAGCAGGGTGGCGCACTCTCGCTGAGCCTGGTGAAAGAAGCCTACTGGAATAACAACCGCTCCAGTGAGTCGGCCAGCATCGGCTACAACAACACCTGGAAAGGGATCTCATACGGTGTGAACTACAGCTATAACCGCAACGGCATGGACGGCAATGGCAACCGCACCTATTACACCGACCAGATTATCGCCCTGAACCTCAGTGTGCCATTGAGCAAATGGCTGCCGGGCAGTTATGCCACCTATAACCTGAACAGCAGCAAAAATGGCAATACCTCGCATAACGTGGGCCTCAGCGGGACGGCGTTACGTGACGACAACCTGAATTACAGCCTCAGTCAGGGTTACACCACTCAGGGGCAAGGCGCGAACGGTTATGCCAGTGCCGACTATAAAGGCACTTACGGTGAAATGAACGCCGGTTACGGCTATGACCACAGCCAGCGCCGCATGGATTATGGCCTGCAGGGCGGCATTGTGGTCCATGAAAATGGGGTCACGCTTTCACAGCCCCTCAGCGAAACGCTGGTGTTGGTGAAAGCCCCGGGCGCGAACGATGTGAGCATCGCCAGCAATACCGGGGTACGAACCGACTGGCGCGGTTATGCCGTCGTACCTTACGCCACCGCCTATCGCCGTAACCAGATTTCGCTTGATACCGCGACCCTGCCGGACAACGTGGATATGACGCTGACCAGTGCGTCGGTCATCCCCACGCGAGGGGCTGTGGTGCGTGCAGACTTCAAGCCAAACGTGGGCCAACGCGTGCTGATGACGCTCACCCGCGCTAACGGCGAGCCGGTGCCGTTTGGCGCAACCGCGGGCATTGATGATGACAAAAAGAGCACTGGCAGCATTGTCGGCGACGGGGGGCAGGTTTATCTGTCGGGCATGCCGGATAGCGGAACGCTGACGGTGAAATGGGGGACTGCGGCGGCACAGACCTGCCGGGTGAGTTATCGCCTGAATGAACAGTCGGCCACCTCGGGGATTCAACTTATTAATGGAGCCTGCCGGTAAGGCGGAACAGGGATATGAACGAACGCATGCAGACCTTTATTCTGGACACGACCTCACACCGCAATTCGTTGCGCCGTTCTTTCGGGGGCAAACGCGCAGCCTGGCTTTGCCTGGCGCTGGCGGGCGGCATGTTAAGTGCCCAGGCGCAGGCAAGTGATTGCGCCCCGACAGACGGGACAAAATCGTACAACTTCAATATGTCTTACCTGCTGGCGGACCCGTCACAGAACACCACGGGCAGGGTGATTAACAATGCCTATCAGTGGAATCTCAGCGGGAACTACAACGTGACCTGCTCATGTACCGGCAGCTATACCGGGGCCTACGTCACGGCAAAAGTACCGGATACCGGGCTGGTCTACAGCGACGGTAATCTCAACTATTACAGCATCAATGAATATCTGGCGGTGGCCAGCGAGGTTTACATCGCCGGCGGTTATGGTGCAAACAGGGCAACACCGTTCACCAGCGTCAGCAACCTGAACAGCGCCACCAACTGCGGCAGGTATCCTTACGCCACCGGCTCACGCGGTTCGATCTCACTGTATTTTCAGCGGCCCTTTGTCGGCGAACAAACCATTCCTCTGACGAAGGTGGTTGATGTTTATCTCGCTTCAGATCCGACAACGCAGTCTGGCGTACCGGTTTCAACCGTCTGGATGAGCGGCACGGTAACCGTGCCGCAATCCTGCGAGATCAATGGCGGGGGCGTGATCACCGTTCCTTTCGGCGACATCATGTCAGGGGATATCGCCACCAAAGGGGAAATGGCGAAAAACTTTACGCCGAAGAACGTCAATTTCAACGTCGCCTGCACCAATATTTCCGAGGGCGTGAAGGTCAGCCTCTCTTTCCAGGGAACGCCAGATGCAAACGATCCGACGCTGCTGTCCACCACCAACCGCGACGTAGGCGTCAGGATTCAGGATACCGCTGGCACAACCATCGTGCCGCTGAGTGGACGCTTGCCGCTGAGGATGGATTACGCCTCGCAGGTCGGCACCTCGGGGATTAACTTATTTCCCGTTAACAGCACAGGTCAGGCACCTGAGACCGGGGATTTTTCGGCGACAGCGACGATTCGCGCCGAAATAGAGTAATTCCGTGATGCAACGCGTAAGGGAAACGAAAATGGTTAAGGAAGCAGCGTTCAGTTTGAGCAACAAAGCAAAAACGCCGGCGTTGATACTGTGGCTGACGGCCATCATGCTGGCCTCGCCGGTGAGGGCGAATACTCAACTTAATATTACTGGCAACATCAAAGCCTCGCCTTGTCACATTGACCTGCCAGCCAGCGGATTGAATGTGGATTTAGGCCAGAACATTTTAGCGACATCCCTGGCTGAGGCGGGCGCGTCAACCGACTGGCGACCCTTTTCGATTGTCCTGAGCGAATGCCCGGCATCGACGCGGGAGGCGACGATGACGTTGAACGGCGTGGCGGATGAGGTCGAAAGCACGATGTACGCGAATACAGGTACCGCCTCTCAGGTACAAATCGAGGTGCAAAGCCGTGACGGTGTGCCGCTCGGCAACGCCACGCAAAGGGTACAGCGCGTGGATAACGCCGGTCGTGGCACCACCTTCGAGATGCAGGCGCGCGCCTACAGTGCGCAGGGCAATGCCACGCCAGGAACCATTGTTGGAACCATGCAGGTCACCTTTACTTATCAGTAGTTGAAAGGGCACGAACAGAGAGAGGAAAACCCACACAGCAAGTCCATCTTCTGGTCGAGAGGAGGCTGCCGTCAGGGCGCGTTACGAAGAAAACAAGGAGGTAAGATGAACGTCGTCACTCATTTAACGCCAGACCCTACTCCATCAGGCACGTCGCCTGCCGGATCAGGGGTACTGATTATGGATGCCTGCCCGGCGACCGCGCTGGGCATAAAGCAGATCCTGGTCGGGTCATGTGGAATAACCGATGCCATCAGCTATGTGCAAAGTCTGGCGGGCATCTCATCGCGCGTGGCCAGCGCGCCGCCAGCGCTACTGATTATGGATATCTGCGGCGAAAAAGAGCGCATGCTGGATGGACTGCGCCTCTTGGGGCAACTGCATGAAACCTGCCCGGCCATGAAGATCATTATCTGCACGGATTTCAGCGACTACCGGATACTTGAGATGCTTGTCTCCTCGAAAGCGCACGGCATTTTGTTAAAACACGAACCGGCACTCGCGCTGGCGCAGGGTGTCACCCGATGTCTCGCTGGCGAGCGGCAGTGGCTAAGCCCCAAAGTGCAGCAGTTGCTGGCAAAGACCACCCCGAAAAATACCGCGCTGACGGCCAGAGAGCTGGATGTTCTCGCTTATCTGTTTTCCGGCCTGAGCGTTTCCCGGGTGGCGCAGGCGCTTCATCGCGATATCCGAACCATCAGTACCCATAAGCGGAATGCCATGGTGAAACTGGGTTTTCACAATGACAGTGAACTCTTTGCGCAGGGCACCTGGATGGCGCAAATCGGTCCCGCTACCGGACTTTAAGCGTTACCTCTGGATGTGTTTCTTAATGGATAAACGGCCGGCAGCCCCGGCCTGCAAGGAGCAACCGCCTGATGAATCAGACCTGCACATCGCCCCGCACCGTGGCGCTAATGGACAGCCATCCTTTAACGCTCGCTGGCCTCTCGACGCTCATTGAGTCTGTCGATACAGACTGTGACATCATCATTCGGGAACCGAGCCTGGGCAAAATGTTCGATGCCCTGATGTACCAGTCCGTGGATATCCTTATCACCGACTTGCAGAGCGCGGAGGAGACGCTCCAGGAAGGCATTGACCTCTTACTGCGGCTGAACGCGCAGTTCCCCGACATGAATATCGTGGTGTATACCTCATGCCATGACAGTAACGGACTGCGGACCTTACTGAATCACTACAATATCAGCGTGATCGCACGCGGGGAATCCCTGGCCAATACACAGGAATTCTTCAAACAGGCGTTTGAGCAGAAGCGTGTACTCAGCCCCAAAATCTGCTGTGACCTTGCGCGAATCAATGAAACCCATCACTGTACGCCGTCGAAATTAACGCGCAGCGAACGTGATGTTTTAAGGCACCTTTTTAATGGCATGGATTTGCAACAGATTGCGCGGATGAAGCAGTTAAGTATCAAGACGATTAGTGCCCATAAATGCAATGCGATGCGAAAACTCGATGTCAGGACCGACGCAGAGTTGTTTCTACAGTTAAATACTATGTTTAATCAAGGATTCGATTTCTCATGATCCAACACGCGCATTTGAGCAGCCTGTGTCAATGTGTTCGTAATAAGGCACCGATTATCGTCCTTTCTGATAATTACTGGTTGTATTTCGGTGTCTCACAACTGTACCCGCATTCGAAGGTTATCCACGTCAGGTTTCTTGATGAAGCGCTTTATCGCAAGTTATGGGGTAATGCTGATTCAGTCATATTAATTATTGATAACGATATCTTTATTCAGGGTGAGTGGTTATCGATGATGGGGATGTTTGAGGTCTGTACGTTCCTGAAAATCATCTGGCTAAAAGGGGATAAAACCGGCGCTTTTATTCCCGTCGATCATGCCAAAAGTTTTCTGGTGGAGAAGAAAAAAGCCCTTTTCGAATTTGAACGTGATTTGAATGACATTTTTTGCGGTCAGGAATTACGGATCGCGAAAAGTCCATGCACAAGTTTAACCAAAAAAGAGCGCTATATGATTAAATACCTGGCCGCCGACCAGGATATTCAGACCATCTCTGAGCGTGCCTGCTTATCTCTGAAGTCAGTCTACCATGTCCGATCAACACTGATGAGCAAGCTTGGCTTCGACAATGCGTATTTCTTTCAGCTTATCCTTTTCAAAAATATCGACATACTCTTTCCCTTTTTTACCAACAGAACGCACGCATTTCATGTCCAGCAGCGTCAGTGAGCCATGAGGCAGGTTGAACCTGTTGAGCCAGAAAAAACAGGGTGCTTATTATTCCATGAGGTGACAACCGCACAGAATGGATAAGCGTTTTTCTACTAAAAAGGGAACGCTGAATGTCAGACTGCCATTTAGCGACTGATCATTTCCCTCATCCTGTGGAACATCAGGTTTAAGATAAATACCAGCATAGATAAATGTATCTGATTGAATGCGGGGCTACACGAATGCGCCCTTGCAAAAGCAAAATGTTCTGGACAAAGCACCCTGGATTAAGTTGCTGTTTTTATGGGTTTTATTTGTATTAAAATAATGCCGGTTTGATATGAATTATAAATAATCCTAAAAGCGGACGTTAAGTTTTAATTTATTACTTTCAGTCTGTTATTGTTAACGTTATTGGGGTAAATCATTCTTTTATTTTGTCTGTTTTATCATTTTTGCAGTTTAATATTCTGGTTGCTCTGTTTTTTATGGGTTTAAGTTCTTTGATATTCATATTTACAACAAATCCGATGATTAAATATTCCGTTTTTATAAAAACACACTTCCAAATATATTCATCTGTGTGATTTAATCTTTGGCCCATAAGCTTATGACAATACCCGAATTCGGATTCGCTACATCACAACCGATGATGCTTGTATGAATTTACATTGAAACAATAAACGGATGTAACAATTTGCTATGTGTTTTTTATGCGTTTATATCACCTTAAATAGGTAGGTGGATTGAAGGGAAGAAGGCCGTAATTATGTTGGTTATATTCTTATCTACAGTTTTTGTTTGAAATCTTATGGAAGAGTAAAAATAAAAAGATGAAAAGAAGAAAATACCTGACGGTGAACGAGGTCGAAAGGTTGATCTCTGCCGTGGGCACCTCAAAAAACAGTGAAAGAAACCAATGCATGTTGCTGATGTGCTTTATACACGGACTCAGAGTCAGTGAGTTGTCGCAACTGAAACTGAGAGATGTGGAGATTTCCAATAAAATCATCTATATATCGAGGTTGAAGAATGGATTTTCAGTCCAGCATCCTTTGCAGCATCGCGAACTGTTAGCGTTAGAGGCCTGGATGCAGAAGCGTTCAAGCTATTTGGGTTCGGATTCTGAATATCTGTTTTTATCGCGACACGGTAAAAAAGTATCCAGGCAGCAGTTATACCGTATTTTCAAGGTGGCCGGTAAAGCCGCAAATATCAACATTGATGTGCATCCGCATATGTTCAGGCATGCCTGCGGCTATGCCCTGGCGGATAAGGGATGTGATACGCGACTGATACAGGATTATTTAGGTCACAGGAATATTCAAAACACCGTCATTTACACGGCATCGAATGCTGCCCGTTTTAAATCTGTCGTGTTTTAGCCTGCGGGGGAATGCCTTTTTTAACGACCAGACCTGCGATGAGGAAAAAGACTCACGCCACCTGAGAGGTGGCGTGAGTCCTGATCGCTGGCGTGTTATTGCACCGGCAAAACCTGTCGGCACGATGTTCCTGTGTCGGCTGGCAGGGGCGAGGTTATCGTGGCTGGCGTCTTCACTCTCCTTTACGCGAAAGTGATGGAGAGAACCTGAGTGCACTGGACTTCAGCGGAAAACTAATGATTAAGGTGTGCTATTTTATGCCGTGAGTCTCTCATTCCATGCATCAGTAAACTGAATATTGCCATCAACAATCCGCCAGGTGATTTTTTCATACTGCAAACTGATACTTTCAACGTGGTTCATTTTATCATTACCCGCTAAGCGGACATTAGGTACGCCGCAGTTGACGCCTGTCACTTTTACATTTTCCATAAGGACTGTGTAATAACAAACTTCTTGTCCTGCATCGTTTATGTGATAGAACTTAATTTCTGCACTTTTTAACGTTTGACCAGTAGCCGCAGCCTTATAAAAGTAAGGTGTAGAATTATCAACATCTTTTTCAATCATCATGGATGAATGCTGACGCGTACCAGTAATTTTCCCGTTAGTGCTATCGACAGGGAGGTTAACGCCATGACCCAGTCCGATGATCTCTATGCTCCCTTCCCGATCCTGAACGTCAACCGATCCTTTAATATCTGCGCCGCCGTCGTCTTTAAGCCACATATAGGGAGGAATTGGCATACTATTTTCTCCTTGTTTTTCTGATTAACATCATTGTTATTAAATAAAAAGCAATACTGATCGTTACGACAGTGAAAAAGTCTATGTAGAAATATGCATCGTAGATTGATTCTGCATTAACATCACCCGTTAAAAATAGGGCTAACTGACTGACAAATTCATGGTCTGCATAGTTCTCGGGATGACCGAGTGAGCGAGCAACAGCGAACGTTATAATCAAAAAAAAGAGGATTTTAACCGCGTTACGGGCAAGCGCTGAAACCATTCGTTACCACCTCAATCCAGCCACGAGCCATGAGATCCCGCATGCAAGGCACCTGAACAGGATCTGTTTTGAGGAGTGCATCTCTTATGCGCGAGTAGTCTGAATTATGTGGAATGGTTAAACATCCCTCTGAGACTTGCCCGGGATGGAGTCTGAATAATCCGCGGTAAACGCCTTCTATCCATGTTCCGTCATCAATACTCAGGTCATCTTTGTACAAAGCAAACCACTCGTCGCGTCCAAAGGCCGTCCCATGGTAAAATTTATTCCATGCATCCTGAATTTGCGTCTTTGTTTTAGAAAATACGCCACCAGAGCCACGTTCTACAATCCAGTATTTACCCAGTGGTAACGGACCATTACTTTTAATGGCTCCACATGCACCGTGATTACGGTAGATACCATTGCCTGAAAAGGCCATGAAAACACCCACCCCATATAAATTAAAAGGCGCATAATCTGCACCATCAAGCGTCAACTTTCCGTGTAATGCCATGATATACCATTCCCTGATGAGGTTTGTGGCTTATCATATAAATGAAAAAATAAGTCATCAACTTTAGCCTTACGATTTTGAATTTATATTCAATTAATGTGGTGTGCATTTGATTTTTCGATTTGCTTTGTTAAGGACTGTCTTTACTGATGAGTTTTATGTGATTTTTATTTTAAATGGATTGGTTTTGTGTTTCTTGGTTTTCATTAATGAATAGTGTGAGTTGTATATCAGGTCAGTGGTTTATAAGAATTGTTTCAGTAAATCATATAATGAGGAGTGAAAACTATTTTTTCAGTAACAAAAGTGTAAATTGAAATTCACTGGCCTTCTGTAAAGGGCGGGTTAATAAGCCAACGGCGATCTTCTTATACAATAAACCGGTGATGGATGAAGGATAGCGCGGATTACGCCTCCGCGAATATAACGAAGGCCTCTGAATGACGTTACCCCAGCGACACTAAAAACCCCACCGCCACCAATGCATAAAACCCCGCACAGATCAGATCACTACGCCGTGCCCGATTGAGGTCTTTCTCTGCGGTTTGCGAAGCAAAAATCAGCGCATACAGGCTAAATATCATCACGCCGGTCAGTGCACAGGTTGCCATCAGAACATCGCACTGCCACTGCGCTGCGGGTCAGCCCATCCTGGGGAGGGAGCCGTTACCGCTGACCATGCCGTCAGCGGGTTGCAGAATAACGGTGATCACTGCCGAGCGCGAATACGTCTGTAATCGGCAGTGTTTTTACATTCAGACGTTGAATGTCTCTACGGCGAGACGCAGCGTCTGAGCCTGTTCAGAAAGCGACTGTGAGGCGGCTGAAGACTCTTCAACCAACGCAGAGTTGTTCTGCGTCACACCATCCATCTGGCTTACCGCCACGCTCACCTGAGAGATCCCCTGCATCTGCTCAGCGGACGACAGGGCGATGGTATCCATTGATGTGGCCAGTTCGTCAACCAAATCGATCACTTTAAGAATATTTTGACCTGTTTCATTCGCCACCGTAACGCCAGATTCCACCTGACTCACCGCCTGCTCAATGAGTGATTTAATGTCTTTTGCCGCCGTGGCGCTTCGCTGTGCCAACGTCCTGACTTCCGCCGCCACCACGGCAAATCCACGTCCGCTTTCACCCGCGCGTGCCGCTTCTACTGCCGCGTTAAGCGCCAGAATATTCGTCTGAAATGCAATACTTTCGATGACAGAGGTAATGTCTCTGACCTTAGACGCGCTTTGTGAAATTTCGCCCATGGTGCCTGACATACGGCGGACATCGTTTTCACCATTTTTTACGTGTAAAGCCGTATCCCTCGCGGCGTTGGCCGTCTGTCTGGCCATGGCGCTGTTACTCTGCACGGTGGCCGTCAGCTGTTCCATACTTGCCGCTGTCTGCTGGAGTGCAGCGGCCTGCTCTTCAGTGCGGGAAGCCAGTTCGTTGTTACCCTGTGAGATTTCGTTTGCTGAAAGCGCAACGGAAGCAGAGCCAGATTTAATGTCTGATACCACCCCGCGGAGCCGCGACTGCATACTGGACAAAGAGGCCATCAGGCTCCGGGTGTCATTTTTGCGTAGCTGAACCGCTGAGGTTAAATCCCCCTGAGAAATCGCATAGGCAAGGCGCTGTGCGGTCACAGGCTCACCACCCAGTTCACTCATCAGCTTGCGAATCAAATAGATGCCCGTGGACAGGCCAAAAATGACCGCGACAGCTAACAGTACCAGTAAGATCACGTAAGCCTGTTCCGTCGTTTTACGGTTGGCACTGACGGCGTCATCAGATCGCTGCGTGAGCACCTGGCCCATGGCCGTCAGTCCGTCAATCAGGGGATTCTGGGCAGGTCTGACGGTATCCAGAAGAAACTTCACTGTTGCGGCGTTATTTTTGCCCAGCGCCAGTGGAACCGTATTACTGAATGATTCCAGTGCATCTTTTTCACTGCTTTTTATCGCTTCAAACGCTTTTATTTCTTCATTGTTGCCCGACTGGTCAATCATCTGCCCCAGTTGAGTGCTGCTGTCGACAAAGCGGGTCTTTAATTTTCCGAGCCGTGCAGATTGCTCCGCGATGCCTTTTTCATCGGTAAATAACGACAGATTCCTTACTGTAATGGCCATGTCGCGCTGGATAAGCGTCAGGTCTGTGATCAGTTTTGTTTTTTTCATATCTCCCTGAACGATGGATTCAAGGGCATTTTTGGACTGATACAAAGAATGAATAGCAACGACTATGCACAGGGAAAAGAAGACGATTAACGTACCAAAACCCGAGCCGAGCCGTGTTGAGATTTTCATAAATCTTTCCTGAAGAAGGGTGGGGAGACGACGATCTTTCGGCGCAGACTCGGCAATCTTTATCCCGGCCGTGATAATTAAAATGTAAGCAATCACGACATAAACTTTTACAGGAAAAACCCCTCTCGCGGGTCTGTTAATATTTCTTATTTATAGGTTTATTTATGGCTCGGCCCGCGGCAGAAAACGGCAGATTGCGAGTGGAAACCGCGTCGCGCCAGCATCTTGCTGAGCATCCGATGGGGACAGGCCCAGTGCCGGTCATGAGGTGAGCCAGTTGCGGTAAGGGCTGTCAGGACATAAGCCATGGGTGGCAATGAAACTATGCAGTCAGCGGGCATCGCGTTAATGGTTGCGATAACCTGCTGGCAGAACGCGTTTTCCAACGGCTGAACCGCGAGCGGTGCTAAATCAGAGATCGTCATCTTTTCTGCGGTTTAGGATGAGTGCAGCCTGCGTCATGTCAGTTTCAAGTCGTATCATCAGGTTGTTATCTGCGAAGCTGACGCGCCAGGCAGATCGAATAACCGCCTGTGACAGGGGCTTTTTTTAACCCAGTGACACCAAAAACCCCACCGCCACCAATGCATAAAACCCCGCACAGAGCAGATCAAAACTGCGCCGTGCGCGGTTGAGGTACTTCTCTGCCGTACGTGAGGCGAAAATCAGCGCATACAGGCTAAATATCATCACCCCGGTCAGTGCGCAGGTGGCGACCAGAACATAGCTCTGCCACTGTGGCGCGTTGCGCGTCAGTCCTACACTGGTCACGGTGAACCAGGTTAACGCGGCTTTCGGATTGGTCAGGTGCAATCCCAGCCCTTGCAGGTAATAGCCGCGTAAACGCGCGTGGGCCTGGGCAGGACGTGCCGAAAGTTCACCGGGTCGTAAGGCACTGCGCAGCGCTTTTGAGGCCAGCCAGAGCAGATAAGCCGCGCCGAGCAGTTTTAACCAGATGATAAAACCGTTGGAAGAAACCAAAATCGCGGACACGCCAAAGGCGGTTAACAAGCCCCAGCACAGGGAGCCGGATATGACGCCGGTGGCCAGCACCAGACCGGCTGTACGGCCATAGTTCATCGCCGCATTCGCAATGGACAGGTTTCCCGGCCCGGGCGAGGCGGTGCCAATGGTGTAAATCAGTAACGCCGCAAAAAATGAAGACATGTCCCACATCCATTCGTCCGACCCGTAACCGTAAGAATGTATTAACATAATTCTGTGAAAAACACATTATGGCCTGTCTGAGATGGGCTTTTGACGCCAGGTTCACGCATTAGATTAATGCATCAGCGTCAGACGCCGGCGGATATCATCCCGCGCTTCCTTATCGGACTCTCACGCCGCCAGCGCTTCTCTTCAGACGAGAAAAAAGAGGCACGCCCCGCAGCGCACCTCCACGTCATATCACGCCACACCACTACGGCGATACGGCTAATTCTGCATCCGACGTTCCGGCATCCTTTGGCGCTTTGATCAAGATCCACAGCGCCGCCGCGCCAATCAAATCAAACACCGCCAGCGCAATGAAGAACGGGCCAAAGCCAATTATGCTGACGAACGCGCCGATAAACAGGTTAAAGATCAACTGACCCGACCAGGCACAGGCACCTGCCATCCCCACGGCGGTCGCCACCTCATCCTTTCTGAACAGATCCGCACCCAGCGTCGCGGCCACGGTAGAGAGCAACTGATGCGAGAACCCCCCAATGCTGATCAGCAACACGGCGATATAGGGGTTGTCAACAATGCTGACCAGGCCGATGGTGGTCATCAGCACCGCCCCGAGAGTAAAGGTAATGCGGCGAGAATTAATCAGGCCAATGCCACGGTCGTTCAGAAACTTCGCCACGAACCCGCTGGCAAGGCAACCCAGATCGGCCATCAGGAAGGGCAGCCAGACGAACATAGCAATCTCCTTCAGGCTGAAGTGCAGGGTTTCCACAAAGAAAATCGGTACCCAGAAGTTGATGGTTCCCCATGCCGGATCGGCCAGAAACCGCGAGATGCCAATGCCCCAGAAATTACGCTGTTTCAGTATGCGTAATGCAGAGGTCTTTTCTTTCTTCCCGGTGTGAAGGTATTTTTCCTGACCGCTTTCAATGTAGGCGCGCTCTTCCGCCGACAGCCGTTTGGCCTCTTTAGGATCGTTATAAAAGATAAACCAGACAAAGGCCGCTACGATAGCCAGGCCGCCGGCAACGACAAATGCAAACTGCCAGCTGTGGAACATAATGCACCAGGCAATCAGCGGCGGAGCCAGCATCGCCCCAAAGGAGGTGCCCATGTTAAATACCCCGGTGGCAATGCCTCGCTCCCTGGCCGGAAACCAGGTGGCCGCGGTTTTCACCCCGGCCGGAATCGCCGAGGCTTCACTAAAGCCCATAATGGCGCGCATACACGCCAGCCCCTGCCAGGAACCGATCAGAGAGTGAGCTAAGGTGGCCAGCCCCCAGACGATAGCGCAGAGAAAGAAGCCCAGCTTCAGGCCGATAGTATCAATTAACCATCCCATCACCGGCTGACCGACGGTATAAGCCAGCTGAAAGGCGCTCACCACCCAGGAATACTGCTCCTTGGTCATGTCCAGTTCTTTCATCATTGTCGGCGCGGCCACGCCCAACGCTGTGCGGTCGAGGTAATTAATGATCGTAATAAAGCACACCAGTAATATCATGTGCCATCTGTAATAGCGGATTGTTTTCATGATTGTTCCCTTATTGTTACCTTTTCCTCATGCTTTCGCTAAACAGGTAACATGATTGCTTAAATTAGATGTAGGTTAATTAATAGAGTGTTAGTTAATCTCATGATTGCATCTTGTTATTATTGGGTAAGCGATTTTGCAATAAACGCATAATCGAGTGGTGTGATTACGCGCATTGTTTAATATCGTGAAAATAACTTTCGGTAAATAATGTGATCGGCGTAACCGACATGGCTACAGCGACTAAATAGCGAGATGCGGGTTTGGCATCATGGTAACGCTAAGCTGTTCCAGCCATAACGTCATGACGAAAGCCTTTTACTGGCGGGCAGAAGGGAAGGTCCCTTACAGGTTGATGGGCTGTTTAGGTTTTTTATTTCGCCGGGTTTTAGGCGTTACGTTAATTATCACGATGGGTTTTAAGTCTGATGGTTAATAAAGCCGTCTGTAGTTGTTAACGCGAATAAGGTCGGGGCGTTATATACACATTTAAATGTTATTCTCTTTTGGTAACTTAACCTGCCAGCGCAGGTGTTTTTATGCTTTACAGAAAATAAAAATTAAGGGCAACATTCAGCGTTGGTGAACATAATAACCTGCAGGAAGGCGCTTCAACGTTATAAGAGGAATCTTAAAAGGTAGTCGTTTGATGTTGAACAGGGTTTCAGTATTATTTTCAGCTTGTGCCACCTCTAAAGGACGTGAGATGCAAATCTGTACGATGGACTACGATCGTCTCTCGCCAGACGGAAAAAGGGTTAAGCTTGACTGCTATGGCATCGGTTCATTTGATGTTTTGTCAGGCATCGATCGCTATATCAATAACCCTGACTGTTCAGATATCGAAAAGGCCGCGATCCCACCGGGCACATACTGGATAGTCGATCGTCCGAAAGGGAGCGTGCTAAACCAACTGCGTGCAGAAGTGATTGATGCTTATCATTTGTACAAAAATCATCATTCCGAATGGTTTGGTTTATACAACGCAGAAACCATGAGTGATCATGTTTACGTCAATGGCACACGGCGGGGCAGCTTTCGTCTCCATCCTTTGAACAGCGACGGCACCGGTGTTTCATGGGGCTGCGTAACGCTGTACAGCTCATCGGAGTTTCAAACCCTCAGAAATGCTTTGCTGCGGATACCCAAGATAAAAGTGCCGGGCGGGAAAGACCTGATGGCTTATGGCCGCCTTGATGTGCGCGGCATTCCAGATTTTAGTCAGTGTGGTGTGAGATGAAAATTGCGGTATTCATTATTGTGTTGCTGGCGGCTTTTGTGCTGATCCCGGATAGCTGGATCAACACGTTATTTATGAGCCATATCACCATCGAAGGCGATGGCGAAGAGGCGATGAACAGTTATTCGTTTACGTTCATCGTGGTTAAGTTCGTACTGTCGCTCGTGCTGGCTGTCCTGGCCTCCTGGGGATACCGAAAACTAAAACGTTAGCCCGCCGCACATGCCTGGCAGGACGCACTTACAGAGGCTTACCGCGGCCAGGCGTTTCCTGAACAGGATGATCTCTATTCAACGCGCGTTTGCGGGTATTTCCCGCCGTTACCGCCCGAAGACAGTTTGTCGCGAATCACACCTGCCGCTTTTCAGCCCTCACACTGCCCGTCTTGATAATGCCGTAGCGGCTGACTCGTTGACTTCCGTTTGCTTCCGTTTTTCCCCGGGTGCTGAGATCTGCATCACTTTCATGCCGCGTGCGCTCCCTTACGCTTAACGGCCAGGCTGGAGGGGCGGAAATGTTTCTGGAAGAACGACGCAATCAGATTTTGCAATGGCTGGACGAATATGAACGCGTCACCGTTAACGGGCTGGCGAGTCAGCGGCGTGTCACGCGGAAAACCAGGCGCAGACAGGGCAAGGTCTGCATTCCGGGCGCATGTCATGTGGATAGCGTCGCCAGGATGGCGCGATTTCCTAAACGTGGTGAATCGCCGATGGCGCACAGCAGCACCTCTGGGCCAGGCGGCAAGGGGGCCAGGCAGGCGATGGCCGCCAGCCGCGCCGGATCGCGCGTTCATTTGGTTGCCAAAGTCGGCACCGAAGGGGTCAGCCAGTTCGCGTTTGATCACCTTTAGTCATCAGACATTCACTCTTTCCGTTTATACCAGACCGATACCGAACCCACGGGCAGCGCCATCCTCGATGCCTCGCAGGAAAACGGCGAGAACATGATTGCTGCCTGTTCCGGGGCCAGTAAAACCCTGACGGATGCCGGGATTGCCGGGCTAACCCACGCATTCACCGAGGCGGATGTCCTGCTGCTCCCGCTTTTCCGGCGCTCAGTGTGGACACCGCCGGCGCGGGCGATGCCTTTAACGGCGCGCAGGCCGCCACCTGGGTATCGGCCTTTGCGTCCCTGGCCGTCGCGCGGGAAGGCGCAAGCACTATGCCCAAACGGCATCGGGCTGTCACCCGACTTAATCAACGATAACCCGACGTAACGCAACCGCCGCGCGCTGGCGCTGGCAGGAGAAACCATGAAAAAGATTGAAGGTATTGTCCCGGTCATGCTGACCCCGTTCACCCCGGATGATCAGATCGATTATCCCGGCCTGTCACGCCTGATCGACTGGTATCTGGCGCAGGGCGTGGACGCGCTGTTTGCAGTGTGCCAGTCGAGTGAAATGCAGTTTCTCAGCCTGGAGGAGCGCGTTGCGCTGGCGCGTTTTGTGGTGGAGAAAGTGCAGGGCCGCGTGCCGGTGATTGCCTCCGGCCACATCAGCGATGGGTTAACTGAACAGACTCAGGAGCTGCAGGCGATGGCCGGAACGGGCATTGATGCCCTGGTGCTCGTCACCAATCACCTTGATCCGCAGCATCAGGGAAGTGAGACGTTTTATGCTCACCTCAATCATCTCCTGGCGGCGCTACCGGCCGATCTTCCGTTAGGACTCTACGAGTGCCCGGCACCGTATCGTCGCCTGCTCAGCGATGAAGAGTTCAGCTTCTGCGCCAACAGCGGTCGCTTTGTGGTGCTGAAAGACGTGAGCTGCGATCTGCCCACGGTACAGCGTCGCGTCAGGCTGGCCGAAGGCACGCCATTGGCGGTAATCAACGCCAATGCGGCCATTGCGTGGCCCGCTATCCAGGCCGGTTCGCGCGGTTTCAGCGGCGTGTTCACTAACTTTCATCCAAACCTGTATGTCTGGCTTTATCACCAGGGCGCACAACAGCCTGAAAAAGCCCATGAGCTGTCGCTGTTCCTGTCACTGAGCGCCGTCACCGAAACCCTGGGCTATCCCAAAAACGCCAAAATTTATCACCAGCGCCTGGGCACCTTTACCAGCGAGCACTGCCGCGTCAACCGGGACAACGTGCTGGAGAAATGCTGGGGACTGAGCGTATTGCTTGACCAGATTCGCGAAGGCAGTGCGCTGTGGCAGTCACGCCTTTTATAACAATCGCTTTACGCTGCTTATGCATCGGTTTACTACAGGGGAAAACACCATGATTGTATGCGATCAACTTGACTGGGCGCGCGAGCGCCATGCGTTTCATCCCATCGTTGACCAGGCGATTCGCTGGATTGCGGCCAACGATTTCAGCCAGATGGAAACGGGAAAATACGATTTGCTGCCTGACAACCAAATGTTCTGCCTGCTGCAGGAAATGGAGACCGAGCCTGCCAGCGCCCGCCGGGCCGAATCCCATTTTCGCTATGTCGATATCCAGTACCTGCTGGCCGGACGTGAAACGATCGGCGTGACGCGTGCCCAGCCGCAGCATGTGATAGCGGAAGACCGTCGGATTGAAAACGATGTCGTGTTTTATCAGGACATCACGGATGAATACAGCATCGCGCTGACGCCAGGGCAGTTTGCGCTGTTCTTTCCCCACGATATTCATCGCCCTGGCTGCGCGTCTCCGCTGGCCCAGCCTGTCCGCAAGGCGGTGATTAAAATTCATCTCGATCTGTTTGCCGTGCAGGCGTTGCCATGAAGCCTTCTGCAACGATGTCAGAGACGACGGTAAGCGAGCAGGGCACGCTGAAAGGGCGACTGCGCTGGGGCATCGTTACGCTGTTACTGCTGGCGGCGATAGTGAATTACCTGGACCGCGCCAACCTCAGCATTGCCAACACCACCATTGCGGCGGAATTTGGCTTTTCCCAGACCGAAATGGGCTTACTGTTGTCGGCGTTTCTCTGGCCCTATGCACTGGCGAACCTGCCTGCGGGCTGGCTGGTGGACAAACTCGGCCCCAAAAAGATGTTCTCCTGGGCGCTGGGACTGTGGTCGGGTTTTACCGTGCTGACGGCGTTTGCCAACAGCTACAGCTATTTCTATGGCCTGCGTATGCTGCTGGGCGTGTCTGAATCCCCATTCTTTACCTCGGGGATTAAAATCACCCACCGCTGGTTTGGTGACAGTGAACGCGGGTTGCCCACCGCGATTATCAATACCGGTTCGCAAATTGCCAATGCCATTGCGCCGCCCATCCTCACCGTGCTGTTACTGACGTTGGGCTGGCGCGGCATGTTCGTTGCGATCGGTGTGATGGGGCTTCCCCTGCTGCTGGCGTGGTGGAAATTCTATCGCGATCCCAATGCCCGTGAGGATGCGCTGCTGCATGCCGGACAATACAGCGCGGCCACACCGCAAGAGAAAACCGCGGTTCGCTGGCGGTCGCTGTTCCGACACCGCACCACCTGGTTTATGGTGATCGGCAATTTCTCAATTATGTTCACGATTTGGGTCTATCTGACCTGGCTGCCGGGCTATCTGGAAAAATCGCTGGGCTTCAGCCTGAAAGCCACGGGCTGGATTGCCTCTATTCCGTTTCTGGCCGGTATTCTGGGCGTGCTGGTTGGCGGTATGCTCTCGGACAATCTGGTGCGTCGGGGCGTCAAAGCCATCACCGCGCGCAAAGTCCCTGTCGTTTCAGGGGCTGCTCTGGCCGCCTGCTTCGTGGCACCGATTCCGTTCGTCGACAGCACGCCGCTGGCAATTAGCTTGCTGTCCCTGGGCTACTTTTTCTCGCAAATGCCGCAGGGCGCGCTCTGGACGCTGGCCAGCGATATTGCACCGAAGTCTCAGGTTGCCTCGCTGGGGGCGATTCAAAACTTTGGCGGCTTCCTGGGGGCGGCGATGGCGCCCATCGTGACCGGCATTATTCTGGATACCACGGGGAAATTCACCAATGTGTTTCTGCTCGGTGCCGCGCTGCTGATGCTGGGCGCGCTGAGCTATGGCCTGTTTGTGCGTAAGCCGCTGCAGGCAAGCTAACAATCCCAACCCTGGCGGCCAGCCAGGGTTGCACCAGGTGGCAGCCCACGCTGACGGTTATCGCTGACAGGGTTTACCTTCGGTTAAAGAGGGCTGACGTGAAATGTACCAGTACGAAACCGTTTAACGCGGTAATCGGCAGAGCAGGGGGCCGATAACGTCAGTTCAGGATGATCGGCGCATCGATTGCCCTTAAAGAAAATGATTCATCCAGACGGGGGCGTTTTCTCCGTCTGTCATCGTCTTTTCTATTCGGGTTAACCTCTTTGCCCGGCGCGTAATTATCGTTTTTCCTCTTCCCGTTAATAAATCGGTTTAATTAAATTCTGTTGAACTAAAAGAGAAAATATAACAACATTGCGGCCGTTTATCATGGTATCAGGCGGTGCACTGCAGGTGGGCGGCCTGAGTCTGGCGGTGTGCACGCCGACGCCGTTTGCGTTGACGGTTGCAGCGATACAAATACAGGGAAACTGAGCGGTCGCTTTGGCAAAGACGGCGAGCAGTGATCACGCTCTACTCAACGCCAGGTCATCTGGCAGGGTTTTGACTTAACGAGAGGGGCAGGGCCTGTGAAAAATAAGCCGCGTTGCTTTAAGCAGAAGCAAGGCGTCAAAGGGCATATTCATCCTGAATCAATATCGCCAGCCTGTTAATAATGGCGTCGAGCGTCCCATCCGATGCGGATGTATGGAGCAATCCCTCAATATAGCGATCGCCGCGAGTATAAACGGTCACCAGACTCAGGCACTCAGCGACATATTGTGGGTTATCCACTGGTTCCAGCCAAAACCCGTCAGCATAAGTTGATTTTTTTCGGCGGATAGCGGCATGTTGTTTTCAATATCGTCCTGGCAGTCAGCGATGAAGCGTTTTAGTACGGTATTGTCTTGTCTGATAATCAGGAGATTAGCCCGTTGCACGATGTCATCGTGCCAGGCCAGCCGTGAAAGCCAGGATTTTGGCAGGGCATGGTAACCGTAATACGCACCCGCAAGCTGACCATAAATAGCGGCGACACTGTCCGCGTCATCGCCAAGATTTGCCGCCAGTAATGCCCCTTCCTCAAATGTCTCGCTGTGCCAGAAACACCAGAGAGCGGCTTCCAGTGAGTGAATCACATAGCCAGAACTGCTGATTTCATCACGCGATTTAAGACGGTAGCGACCTTGAATAATGGCTAAGGAGTCCGGATGCAGTGTTTTTATCCATGCGTACTGCGCAGAATGAAACGCGTTGAATAGCCTTGCTTTGGTCGGCGTGTTATCGCTGTTGAGCAGCATGTGGATCAGGCCCGTGATGTACTGGCAGGCCTCAATACATCGCTGTTCTGCATGAGTGGTGGCGCTGGCCAGTTTCGTCGCTTCAAAGACCGCAGTGAGAGGGGCGTGATGCATGAATAATGCCACAGGCGCGGTGCGCATCAGGCTGCCGTTGCCCGCACTTCTGGGGCGGTGCTGCCCGCCAGCGCAATGCCTTCAGCGCTGAATGTTTTTAACGCGAGGGCGACGGTCGTGCCAATATCGAAACAGGTTCCGGTGCAGGAGTTATAACCATAATCGCGCCAGTTGATATAGCGTCGCATTTGATCGGCAGGTACATTTTCGCCCCGTTCGATCAGGCTGTCAGCCAGACACAGCATCATGGACGTGTCATCCGTCCATTGACCGGGTTCAAGCATAAAGGGGCCACCGCCAACTAGGTCGGTTACCACCGGTTTTGCCGGTCTGGGCTGAAATTCAAGGGTGGTACCTAACGCATCGCCCAGCGCCAACCCAACTAATGCGCCTTTAGCCCGATTGATTTTATCAGCATTCATCCATTTGTCCTGATTTACCTCAGCGCCAGCCAGACAGGGCGGCACGCTTCTCGGCTTTTCAAACACGATTTGACACATTAACGCGAGTTGAAAGCGATGTCGATCAAAGGCTATTGGCGGGCAGGGGGGAGGAAAGCAGGACGGGAAAGACAGGCGTGGATTTCATTGCCACGCCGAAGCCTGACCTTTAGCGGGGCGGCCCACCGGCAACCCCAACTGAACCGCTAGTGACTTTGCTTACTGTCTTCTTCTTTATGCTTTTTCGCCAGGTAATGCCCCGCCGCGCAGCCCGCCATGGCACCGGCAACCGCATGATGTTTAAGATGGCCCGCCACGCCGCCCACCAGCGCGCCTTTCAGGCAGCCTTCGGCCTGTGCCTGAGAGGCGACCGACATCAAAAGGCCCAGTGTGACCAGCAGAAAGGGAAGTTTACGCATCGATACTCAGTCCTTATAAAGGGGAAGGTGTTAATGCTGCGACGATAACCCTAATGCGAGGCTGGCGGGTGAGAAAATGCGAGTCGTTGCACGATGGTTGCAGAAAAAAGGGCAGGTTTTGCATGCCAGAGCGTGGCGGAATTTTTTGAACCGCATCACACCCTGCATTTTTTGCGAATCCATTTTCTCTCTTCCGGGACAGAAAGATGTAATAACTACCTCGCCATACACAAAACGGAACCCACGATGAAAAAAAACTTAGCCTGTTTTGCATTCCTGGCAGGAAGCCTGCTGACGGGATATGTCCCTGTACTGATTGCCGCACCGTTACCGCAAACCCCGGATACAAGTATCCCGGTGAGCCGCTACGTTACGGCGCTCAATCCGGATCACTCCATTACCTTCCGTCTCTTTGCGCCTGCCGCGAAGCAGGTTGCCGTGGTGACCGGCGCCACGCCGCTGAGCCAGCAATCGCATGACATGAAAAAGGACAGTGCCGGCATCTGGTCGTGGACCAGCGCGCCGATGAAGCCCAACCTGTATGAATACTATTTCGACGTAGACGGTTTCCGCACGCCGGATACCGGCAGCCGTTTCCCTAAACCGCAGCGCCAGGTGAACACCAGTATGATTCTGGTGCCGGGCAGTATTCTGGATGAGCGCAACGTGCCGCACGGCGATGTGCTGACCCTGACCTATCATTCCACCGCCCTGAAGTCGGAACGTCAGGTGTTTGTCTGGGCGCCGCCGGGTTACAAGGCCGATGATAAACCGCTGCCGGTGCTCTACTTCTATCACGGTTTTGGCGATACCGGACTGTCCGCCATTTCGCAACTGCGCCTGCCGCAGATCATGGACAACCTGCTGGCAGAGGGCAAAATCAAGCCGATGCTGGTGGTGGTGCCCGATACCGAAACCGACATCGTGCAGGCTATTCCTGAAAACTTCCCGCCTGCGGATCGTCGCAAAGACTTTTATCCCCTCAATGCCGCCGCTGCGGATAAAGAGTTAATGCAGGACATTATCCCGCTGGTGGAAAAACGCTTTACCGTGAGTCGCAAACCGGCTGACCGGGCGATTGCCGGGCTGTCCCAGGGCGGCTATCAGGCGCTGGTGTCAGGCATGACGCACCTGAGCGACTTTGGCTGGCTGGCCAGTTTTAGCGGCGTGACCACCAGTACCGTGCCTAATGAGGTCGTGACGCGTCAGCTGAGCCAGCCGCAGACCGTGAATAAACAGCTGAAAAACGTTACGCTGGTGGTGGGCGATAAAGATATCGTGACAGGCAAAGACATTGCCGGACTCAAAACCGAGCTGGAAAAGCAGGGCGTAACCTTCCATTACACCCAGTATCCGGGCTTAGGGCATGAGATGGACGTCTGGCGACCTGCATATGTGGAGTTTGTGCAGCAGCTGTTTAAACCCCAGCCGCACTAATCCCGGCTTCAACGCGGACCGCGCACAGGATGAGCAGGACATCCTGTGCGCATTCTCCCCAACGCGGCGGGAACGCTGCGGTTTCGTTGGCGGCGGATGGCGTCATGTCAGCCACGCGGTAAGCGCTTACGCATCACCCGCTGACCAAACGCATCACTGCCTTCTGCGACCCAACCATTTGCCTGATAAAACCCTTCCGCGTTCGAGCCGGGATCGGTGGTCAGTACGATGGCCTCCGCGCCCTGATCGATAAACCACTGTGTGATAGCGTTCAGCAGTTGTGTCCCGATGCCCTGTTTTTGATATTCAGGTTTAACAAACAGCCCGCCAATAAGCGGTTCGGGCGCATTGATCCCTAACCCGTAACCGGCATACTCACCGTCCACCTGGCAAATCCAGCCACCGCCCTGACGAATATCGTCGAGCGCTTGTTCGCGCTGTAAATAGTGGATTTGATGCGCGTGCAGGCGATTTTCCGTTACGGAAAAGCGTATTTCATATATTTCTTTAAGATGATGAGGTTCAAGTTTAGAAAATGAGAGGCGCATGGCAGCTCTGAATGAAAATGACGATGTCAGGTGGTCAAACAGTATCGCCTGAATAACGGCGTTTCAAGGCGTAAAACGTCATGGGGTGCCGCTTTTCTACAAATACCGTTTTTAATCTTGTTTTGTCATTTCGCTGGCATCCTGGCGTCATCGGCCTGCCAGTTTCATCTGTTTTACGCTGGACTTAATGCGGCGATGACCGGCGACCTGAGCCGTATTACTCCTTTCCCTTGTACTCTGAAAGGAATTAATAAAGGTATCCTGGCTGAGCCTGCATAACCTGACCACAATACGATCCAGACGTAACTGGAGTTTTTCAGTTTTCGAGTCTTCATTAAATAACAAGGGTTTAACGATCGATTTTTAAAGTTTGATAGGTTTAATCATAGACCAATCCGTTAAAATTCATTTGATTGATAGCTGGCGACGATCAATAATCGATCTTCTTTAATGCCGTTAATCAGAGCATGGGAATGGACATCCAGAATCTTGATAATAACAACCGTGCCTGGCGGTTCATTGCTGAGCCTATTGTAAACCTGAAATCTGAACGTATTGCCGTTGAAGTCTTAACCCGATTTGCCGCACCAGGGACGCCTTTTTTCCATATAAATAACATGCATAAAGAACAGAAAATAAGTCTCTTAAGAGACCAGTTGTTCTTGATTGATAAAAAAAGACATTTCTTTGAAAGTCACCAGTTGCTGTGTTCTGTAAATGTCGATGTAGAGATGGCTTTTGCGCTGCTGGAAGAACGGGATATTTACGAACTCGCCACAGCGCATTCTTTTCTGCGCATTGAAGTATCAGAAGACTTCCCCAATCTGGCGGAGGGGCTGAATAATCCCTTACTGCGAAAGTTATATAATCATTACACCTTATGGCTGGATGATTTTGGCAGTGCCTCTTCCCATTTCCCCTGTTTGCAAAAGGGATTATATGAGGCCGTTAAAATCGATAAGTTTTTTTTCTGGAAGCATCATAACAGCCCGCTCTGGAAGGATACCCTGATGCAAATTAAAGACTATTGTCAGTTTATTATTGTAGAAGGCGTTGAACAGGAAACTTACTTTCAGTTTGCTAAACCCTATGCCGCGGCATTCCAGGGCTACCTGTTTGACGCCATCAATTTTGAGGCATTGGGCTGAACAGCGCGTTTAGCCGTTAACCAGAAACGGCCGTTTCAGCCACTCCCGGCGCAATCCCACGCTTCACTACCCGGGCCGCCCGCACGCTGATAGCCTCTCTCGATGCATCCCGGCCCTGCCAAAGTAGGGTGACGTTCCCTCTCTGTCCTCACCCATTTTTACCGCCTTTTCATACCGCTTTCCTGCCCTCCGCTTTGCTGACGCAATATTGCAGCCGCCAACCGGAGGCCAACAGGCTATTCCATTAACGTGTTCAGCTAAATAAAAGGGAAGGGCGGGTAAAAACAGAAAGGATAAATTCGAGCGAACCTTACCGAATGATCCTCTTTTTTTATTACGGGTTTAATTAATTAAAACGAAGTTTATGCGAGAAGTCTCGCAGCGATTTGTTTAATTACACAGGAAGTATGATAATTATTGCGCACTATTATGTTTTTTTGCATATAGCCTGATGAATGTCTGTGTGGATAATGGCTGAATATCAAGACATTCAAAGGATGCTCATGCAATGGACAATAAAAATATCGTTTTTCTTGATTACGCTACCTTTCCCGGGAGTGTGAAGTTAAAAACGATTCATGGCGCGCATAATTTAATCTTGCACGCACGAACCTCACCGGAGCAATGCGCTGAACGCATTGCAAAGGCGGATGTGGTCATTACTAATAAAGTCAAGTTAACGTCAGAGCTGATCGCTCAGGCACCGGATCTTAAATTTATTGCGGTGGCTGCCACAGGTTTTGATGCGATTGATATCGACGCCTGCAAAGCCAGAAATATCCCCGTCGCGAATATTCGGGATTATGCGGTGGATACCGTACCTGAGCACACCTTTGCCTTGCTGTTCGCCCTGCGCCGCAGCATTACGGCCTATCATCAGGCCGTGCAGAAAGGACGCTGGCAGCAGGCAGGCCAGTTCTGTTTTTTCGACTACAGCATTAAAAATCTGGCCGGTTCGACTCTGGGCATTATTGGCGATGGCGTACTCGGTAAGCGAGTGGGCGAAATAGCGAAAAGTCTGGGAATGAAGGTGCTTTTTGCTGCGTATAAAGGGGTCAGTAATATGGGGCCGCTTTATACCGATTTTGACGAAGTGTTGAAAACCAGCGACATCTTATCACTTCATTGTCCGTTATTACCCTCAACGGAAAATATGATTACCGAAAATGAGTTTGCACTCATGAAGCCTGAGGTCCTGCTTATTAATACGGCACGCGGTGGCATCGTCAATGAAGAGGATTTATATCGTGCATTAATGACGCGGCGTATTGCCGGGGCCGCTTTTGATGTGGCAAAACATGAGCCGCCAGACAATGACGCGCCGATCATGAAACTCACGCAACTTCCGAACTTTATCTTAACGCCACATATTTCATGGGCCAGCCAGGAAGCGATTCAATCATTAGCCGACAAACTCATCGACAATATTAATGCCTGGCTGAGTGGCAAACCAATAAATATCGTTAACCCGTAGCACATAAAACACCAGGAGAATAATTATGTTTTTGGGAAAAGAAATCCGCTTAAAACGACTGCTAAATAAAAAATCAGGACGTCTGCTGGCCATCACCATGGACCATCCTATTACACGCGGCGTTTTACCCGGCATTGGCCCGATAAACGAGGTCATGGGCAAGGTTGTCGCCGGTAAACCCGATGCCATTACGATGCACAAAGGCATCATTGAAAAATCCTTTGCGCCTTATGCCGATTCCGATGTCTCCATCATCATGAAAGCCACCAGTTACTCCATTCCTTATCACGAGGCGTTTGATACGCCCGTTGCGGATGTAGACGAAGCGATTCGCTTTGGGGCAGACGCCATCTCGGTGGGTTGCATTCTGGGTGGGCCGGAACAGGCGAAGCAACTGACCTTTCTGGGGCAGATCACCAAAGCAGCAGGCTCGGCAGGGCTGCCGGTTGTCGCACACATCTATCCCAAAGGGCCGATGGTAGACAACCCTTTCGATGCCAAAAATCTGGCCTACTGCGTCCGCGCCGGTGCTGAACTGGGGGTGGATATCATTAAAACCCTGTGGTCCGGTTCTGCTGACACCTTTAAAGAGGTCGTGGCGTGCTGTCCGGCAATGGTGGCGTTGGCCGGTGGGGACATGGGTAAAGATCTGGTGAGCTTTTTGACCAACACCCGAAAAGCACTGGATATCGGCGTGGGCGGTGTCACCTATGGCCGCTTTGTCTGGCAGCACGACAACCCCACCGCCGTCGTTCGCGCACTGGACGCCATGATTAATGACGATTGCAGCGTAGACGAGGCGATCGCGGTTTACAAACAAGCCGGCGGCAACTAAGTCCGCGACAGCATAAATGAGGAAATCAGTATGAAAGCAGCAGTGCTATTCGAGGCCAACAAACTTGAAGTGATTCACGTTGATGCACCTAAAGCGGCGCAAGGTGAGTTGGTCATGCGTGTTAAATCAGCGGCTATCTGCGGTACAGACAGCCGCATCATAACCGGCAGAAAAACAAAAGGGGTACGTTTTCCTTCGGTTATCGGTCATGAGTTTGCCGGTGAAGTGGTTGATGTCGGGCAGGATGTCACTCACTTTGCGCTCTCGGATCGCATTGCTGTTGATCCTGTTATTCCTTGCCGTTCCTGTCTGTATTGTCGCAGTGGAAAAGAAAACGTCTGTCAGCACCGTCAGGCTATAGGTTACGAGTTTGATGGGGCTTTCGCTGAGTACGTCAAAATACCGGCCATTGCCCTTGAGGCCGGCAATGTTTTCAAACTACCCGACACCGTCTCTTATGATGCCGCCGCGCTGGCAGAGCCTTTAGCCTGCTGTATTAACGGGCAGAAAAACGTGGGTATCCATCTGGGTGATGTGGTGGTCATTATGGGCGCAGGCCCAATAGGGCTGATGCACGTCGCGCTGGCGAAGCTGTCAGGCGCATCGAAAATCATCGTCAGCGATCTCAATGAAAAAAGACGTCAGGTCGCCCTGCAATGCGGGGCCACCCAGGCCGTTGACGCCAGTCAGCAGGACCTGAAGGCCATTGTACTGTCTGAGACGGCCGGGCTGGGGGCAGATGTGGTGATCATGGCTATCGGCATTCCCGCGCTGGTTAATCCGTCGCTGGCATTACTGAGAAAAGGCGGTCGAGCCAATCTGTTTGCCGGTTTCTCAAAAGATGATACGGCCGATATTGATGTCAATCTGATCCACTACAACGAACTGGTGATTACCGGTGCCAGTGCGCTCAGCCGCGAAGGTTATGAAAAGGCTCTTGCGCTTATTTCATCGGGGCAAATAAACGTCGAAGCCTTAATTACGCACCGTTTTAGCTTATCGGAGATAAACGAAGCGCTCCGCCATGCGCAAAATGGCGATGCGGTGAAGATCATTATTCATAACGATTAACGTCAGCCAATGGAGGTCATAGCGATGGAAAAAGCCTTTCTTGGTATTGATGCGGGAAGCAGTGGCGTTAAAGTTTGCGCTTTTAATTTTCACGGAGAGTTGCTGGCTAAGGCCGCACGTGATGTCACCATTATATCGAAAACCGCCTTGAGCCATGAAATAGCCGTTGAGGAATACGGGTTACAGGTTGAAGACGCGATTAGAGAGGTAACGGCGCAAGTAAAGCATATTGTCTCGATTGGCTTCTCCGTCGCTTGTCCAACACTGGTCTTGCTGGATAAACAAGGTAAGCCCGTATGTAACGCGATCACTTATCTGGATGGGCGTTCAGAGGCGTTTATTAACCAAACGCTGGGAGACAAGAAAGAGTATGTCCGTTCATTAACGCATAACAGCCCCGGACCGTCTGCCTGTTGGGTGGGGACGCTGGGCTGGTTGCAGAAAGAGCAGCCGGAGTTAATGAAAAAAGTCCACAACGTCGTGCTGTTAAACGGCTATCTTGCGCTGCAACTCGGTGCGAAGAAAACGGGTATCGATCCCACGCAGGCGGCCTATTCTGGCGCGGTGGTGTTGTCTTCTGCACCAAAATGGTCGAGCGATCTTCTCAGGTTTTGGAAGTTTGACCATAACATCCTGCCGCCAATCTACCAGTGCACGTCAGTCGTGGGGCATATCACTGCAGCCGTCAGTCACAGAACCGGCTTAATGGAAGGTGTGCCTGTTATTCTTGGTTCTGCTGACACCGCGGCGGCGGCCTTTTCTGTAGGGCTTATCGATGGCGGGACGGCCTTTGAGTCGACCGGCACCTCGGGCGTCATCACCTTTTGCCTTGAAACGCCGAACTTCGACAGCCGTTTCATGAATCGTTACCACGTTGTGCCTAATCAGTGGCTGGCCCATGGCGCAATGTCCACCACCGGCGGCACCTTTGGCTGGCTCAATCAGGCCTTGTGGCCAGAAATGCAGGATATCGGCGAACTGGAAAAACTGGCCGCGATGTCTGCGCCTGGCGCTAACGGGTTGATTTATCTTCCTTACCTGGCGGGCGAGCGCAGCCCTTTATGGGACACGCGGGCTTCTGGCGCTTGGGTGGGGTTAAGACTGTCGCACAAACGAAACGATTTAATCCGCGCAGCAATGGAGGGAACCGCTTATGGCATGAAACAGATCCTGGAAATCGCTTATGAAAAGTGGGGCGTCAGGCTTGATGAAATTTTAAGTGTAGGGGGCGGTTCTCGTAATGCGTTATGGACGCAGATAAAGGCAGATATCCTCCATATTGAATATAACCTTGCCCAAACCAGTGATGCAGCAGCATTTGGTGCGGCAATGACAGGCGCAACCGGGGCCGGCTTTTTTTGCGGTATTAACGATCCCGACTTGCCGATATTAAAAACGGAAGAAGCCAGTTTTAAACCCAGTAATGATAAAAAACTGATCGACCTTTATCACAACCATTACCGTATTTACGATTCACTTTACCCGATGCTTAAATCAACCATGCATTCATTAGCGAGCAATAAAAACACACTGTAATTTTTTTTAAAATAATAACCAAACAGGAATCGTTATTTATAACGTCTCTTTATTTTTTCTTTTGCAAAAGGGAAAATTATGAAAACCTCTTCTCTGTCACAGGTAAAACCCGCCACGAATTTTCGCTGGGTGGTGCTGGCATTAATCTTTGCTGTTTATGCCGTGAATTATGCAGATCGTTCAAATATAGGTTCGGTATTACCTTTTATTACTGAAGAATTTAATATGACCAATTTCGAAGCAGGTCAAATTGCGAGTATGTTCTTCCTGGGTTATGCCATTTGCCAGATTCCAGCCGGTTTCCTGCTGGCTAAACGCGGTGTGCGTGGGATTGTCACGCTTTCCATCCTCGGTTTCTCGGCCTTTACCTGGTTAATCGGTACAGCGTCTTCGGCGCTTTCTATCAAATGGTTACGGCTCGGTCTGGGGGTTACCGAATCCCCAACGCCGGTCGGGTTAACATCAACCATTAACAACTGGTTTCCACCGAAAGAAAAGGCGACTGCAACAGGAATCTACATCGCTTCCACCATGTTTGCGCCTATCCTTGTACCGCCTTTAGTGGTGTGGATCTCTTTAACCTTTGGCTGGCGTTGGGTGTTTTTCCTGTTTGCCATTCCCGGGCTATTACTGGCCGTCATATGGTATTTCCTGGTCAAATCCAGACCGGAAGAGAGTAAATTTGTTTCTCCCAGTGAGCTGAAATATATCCGTGCGTCTGAAACAGAGTCCGGTGATGAGGTCACTATTGAGAATATTGTGCAACATAGCCGGTTTGCAACGCTG
Organism: Pantoea allii; assembly: GCF_002307475.1. GTDB lineage: Bacteria > Pseudomonadota > Gammaproteobacteria > Enterobacterales > Enterobacteriaceae > Pantoea > Pantoea allii. The sequence goes on from NZ_NTMH01000030.1 coordinate 297,729, forward strand.
GATAAAATCATCAGGGTAAGGGAAATTAAGCCGCTTGATTCCGCCGCCAGGATTTTCCGGTCGCGCAATGTCTGGGGAAACACCATCGCCTATTTTATGATGGTCAGTATCATGTACGGTATTTTGACCTGGATTCCCTCTTATCTGGTGAATGAGAAAGGCTTCTCATTTGTCAAAATGGGCTTCGTCGCGGCCATGCCGTTCATCGGCGGATTTATTGGCTCTATTTTTGGTGGCTGGATCTCTGACAACATTTTTGGCCGACGTCGTAAGCCCACGATGATTTTCACTGCACTGGCGACCATTCTTATGATGGTGGTGATGATTCACGTGCCGCAGAGTACCGCTATGGTCGCGGGAGCCTTGTTTATGGTGGGGCTGTTACTCAACATTGGCTGGCCTTCATTTACCGCTTATCCAATGGGCGTTGTAGACCGGAAAAACTATCCTATCGCCATTTCACTGGTGAACAGCGGCGGTAATCTGGGCGGCTTTGTATCACCTATGGCAGCGGGTTATTTACTGGATAAAACCGGGCAATTTAGTTCAGTGTTTACGTATTTCGGTATCTGCGCGGTGATTGGTCTGGTGTTGCTGCTGATTATTGATGAGCCGAAGTAAGACTCACCGCCTGATAATGAAAGGCACAGTGATGTCTTTGCCCGTCAGCAAAGCAGAACATAACGTTGTGTCAGTCTCTGGCGCGCTGACCCGTTTACCGAATAGCCGGTGTGCGGTATGACAAGGCGGTTATGATGGCGCAGACGGTGTACGGACGCTGGCAAACCGCTTAATTCAGAAAGGCAGCATCGGGCACCGATCGGACACGCGCTGGTCGGTGCGCTTTTCATTTTGCCATTGATAAAAAGCAGCGCGGAGATTTTACCCTGTTCTGGCGTATCTGCGCCGGTGGTCGCCCGGGCAGGGAAAGCGTCTGTGCTGCCACGTACCGCCCTCATTTAATGGCTACAAGAACAGCCCCTCTTGTGATTTACGGCAATCGCGCGGGCTGCAACCGAACCAGCGGCGGAAGGCGCGCGAAAAGGCGCTCACTTCAGAGTAACCCAGCAGCAGCGCCATCTCGGAAACAGAAAGATGATGCTGTTTCAGATAATGGGTAGCCATCTCTTTGCGAACGCTGTCGACCAGTGCTGAAAAGCAGGTGCGCTCATCGCGCAAGCGCCGCTGCAACGACCAGGCGGATAAGCCCTGTTTTTCCGCAATGATTTCTAAAGACGGCTCTCCGTTCAGTAACTGAAGGTGGATGTCGGTTCGGGTCTGATTCACGGTGTCCTGACGGACGACGGGCGGGCTAAGCCGGCGGATGGCATCCTGCATGACCAGTAGCAGCATAGGATCATGATCCGGCATTTTTCGGTTCAGATCCGCTTTCGCGATGATCATCGAGTTAAAGGGTTGATCGAAGTAAACCGGTGCATCAAACACTTTGCAGTGTTCATGCCAGTGCTCCGGACGCGGATGCTCAAAATGCACTTCGCGCGGTGCCCAGTGGCGACCGGCGGCATGGCGGATCAGGTTGAGGAACATGCCCAGTGTCAGCTCGGCGTCCTGTCGGCGCATCAGGATCACACCATGACGTACCTGATAGTCCAGTTGCCAGCAGTCGCTGCGTTCTGTCAGCCGGATGCAGGTGTTGTGTTGGTGAAAGGGAAAAGCATTCACCACATTATGCAGGGCCTGTTCCAGCGTGGCGGAACACAATCCGATATAGCCAATCAGCCCCAGGGACTGTGGCCGGAACTGGTGACCGTACTGCAGACCAAAGTTGTCCACGCCAGCCTGGCTTGCGGCTTCCTCCAGCACCCGGCAGTAGCTGACCAAATCCAGACTCAGCGTGGGGCAGGCGAGCGTATCGGGATCGATCCCGCTGATCCCGAAAATGCGATCGACATCGCCGCCCTGTGCATTGATAAATTCGCCTAAGCCCGTTGCGGCGGCGGATAACACACCGCGATGGCCACTGCCTGCGCCGGAGATGGCCGTTAAAGCGGCTTCTGGAACTCTGATGGTCATCTTGTTTCCCGCAAAAAGTGAACGTCTTGTTATTCTGCAAAAAACATACCAGCTGGAATATCCGTGATAACAACCGCTTACCCGGTGCGCTTTTATTTTTGCACCGCAATCAGGCACTGCGACGGTGCGTTAAACGCCAATCGGCAGCGCAGCGCCTTCAAGATAACGATGACACAGCCGCACGGTGTGGCTGGCCCATTGGTGACCCAGGCTGCGCGCCATCTCGGTTTCACGGTGGGAAGCCACCCAGGCGGTAAGCTGGATGCGCCGCTGGATCAGCATGGCCGGGATCATCGCCAGTTCCTGATCGCTGATATGCGCGACCTGTTCATATCCCTTTAACCAGTTTTCTACCCACTGCGGCGCGCTCGGATGATGTTCAACAAAACTGATCGCGGCGGCAAGGTCGTGTAAGTACCAGCCCATGCCGCAATCATCAAAATCGATCACCCGGGTTTCACCTTTATCTACCAGCAGGTTTGTCAGACGCAGGTCTGCATGAATCAGCCCATAGCGCGCGGGTGACTGGCCAAAGTCCATCATCTGGCGGCGCACATGTTCCAGTGTTTCTTCCACTACCGCGTGCTCGGCGGCGGGTAAGCCTGCTACGTCACGCCAGTCTCCCCAATGGCCGGACGGAGAAACCATCGTATGATGATCCCAGATAATGCGGCGAAATCCCTGCGGCTTTTGCCATTGCCGACTGTGCTGGTGCAGACGGGCAGTGATGGCACCTAACTGGCGAAACGCTGCCGGATCGACGCTGTCGGTCAGCATATCGCCCTCTATCCAGTGGAACAGCACCGCATAGCGTTCGCCACCATCGGGCAGCGGCAGGATCTGAATGCGGTCACCTTGCCGATCTTCTACAGCGACGGGCACCATAATGTCTGCCGCCTGAAGTGCGTCCAGCCAGAGCAGCTCACTTTCAATATCCTGCTTCGCGTGATAATCGCCGCGGTGAATCCGTAACGCATAGCGGCCCTGCGGCGTGCTGACAGAAAGCGTGGCGTTTTCTGAGCGGCACAGCAGCCTGACCTCTGCCTGCGAACAGGCGGGATAGTTCATTAATGCCCGGTGGGCAAGCTGAAGGATGGTGTCGTTACTCAGCGTGTCATACTGTTTAATGCTCATGTCCGGCTCCCAGGTTTCTGCGTGTAGAGTCAGCATGGCGCTGAACCCTGTCTGCACGCTTGACCTGAAAGCAGAGGAAAATTGACTTTGGCAGGCACCTGGCGGCCTGGCCTGGGGCAAGTTGACCTTAAATCACGGCGTTCTGTTTTCTGCGGTCAAGTTTTTCCCTCCTCACTGTGTCCATCATCTACCCGACAGCTTTTGTGCAGCCTATTTTCCATTAACACAGACGGGGAACGCAGTGATGAAAGAGAAACTGAAACCCACCCTGGGCACCCTGCGACTCTGGGGCATCGCCGTGGGGCTGGTGATATCGGGTGAGTATTTCGGCTGGAGCTACGGCTGGGGCGCAGCAGGCACCCTGGGCTTTCTGGTTACGACATTTTTTGTTGCCGTCATGTATACCTGCTTTATCTTCAGCTTTACTGAACTGACAACGGCCATTCCTCAGGCAGGTGGCCCGTTTGCCTACAGCCGCCGGGCGTTCGGTGACACCGGCGGGCTGATTGCCGGTATCGCTACGCTGATCGAGTTTGTGTTTGCGCCTCCTGCTATTGCGATGGCGATCGGTGCCTATCTCAATGTGCAGTTCCCGGAGATCAATCCAAAGCTTATCGCCGTGTGCGCCTATCTGGTGTTTATGGGGCTGAATATCGTCGGCGTCAGCATCGCTGCCACCTTTGAGTTACTGGTCACGCTGCTTGCCGTGATTGAGCTGCTGGTCTTTATGGGCGTTGTGGCACCCGGCTTTAGTCTGGCGAATTTTGTCGCCCACGGCTGGGCTGGGCAAGAAACCTTCTCTGGGGCTTCTGTGTCCGGCATGTTTGCCGCGATTCCCTTTGCCATTTGGTTCTTTCTGGCGATTGAAGGTGTCGCGATGGCGGCAGAAGAGGCAAAAGACCCGCGCCGCACTATTCCTCGCGCCTATATCAGCGGCATTTTAACGCTGGTGGTTTTAGCGATTGGCGTGATGGTGTTTGCGGGCGGTGCAGGCGACTGGCGTACATTATCGGGCATCAACGATCCGCTGCCGCAGGCGATGAAAATGCTGGTCGGTAATGATTCACGCTGGATGCACATGCTGGTCTGGATTGGCTTATTCGGTCTGATTGCCAGTTTTCACGGCATCATCATGGGCTATTCGCGCCAGTTCTTTGCGCTGGCCCGTGAAGGCTATCTGCCGCCCGCTCTGGCGAAGCTGTCGCGGTTTAACACACCGCACCGTGCGATTCTGGCCGGTGGCGTGGTAGGGATTCTGGCCATTTTTTCTGACGGTATCAGCTTTCAGGGGATGAGCCTGACCGCTGCCATGATCACCATGTCGGTGTTTGGTGCGATTGTGATGTACATCATGAGCATGCTGAGCCTGTTTAAGCTGCGTCGCACGGCCCCTGGGCTGGAGCGCAGCTACCGCGCGCCGGGTTATCCGGTTATCCCCGCGATTGCCCTGTGCGGCTCGCTGATCTGCCTGGCGGCGATGTTGTGGTTTAACCCAGAGATTGGCGCGCTGTTCCTGGCCTTTATGGTCGTGGGTTACCTCTATTTCCTGACCACCCACTCCCGGCGCGGCACGATCGCGCAAACCTCTGTCGCGGCGGAGATCGACTAACGCAGACAGGCGCTGCCGCGCGCTGATGTGCGCCAGCGTCTGCATTGAACCTGAGGAGCAATGATGACGGTACGTTCAACCATTATGGATACCAACAGCTTTCGTGCAGAGAACGCGGAAGCGCTGGCCCCGGCGATTCGCCAGTTAACCGATAAACGCAGTAAGGTGCTGGGTGAGTCGTATCGGCTGTTTTATCGTAATCCCGTGCATCTGGTACGGGGACAGGGTCAGTATCTCTGGGACCAGGCGGGTAACCAGTACCTGGATATGTATAACAACGTCGCCAGCATCGGCCACTGCCATCCGGCGGTTGTGGAGGCCGTGCATCAGCAGATGATGCGGCTGAATACGCACACGCGCTATCTGCATGAGTCTATCCTGGAATATAGCGAACGAATTCTGGCAACGATGCCAGCGGCCATCGATCGGGCCATGTACATGTGTACGGGTTCCGAGGCGAACGATCTGGCAATACGCATGGCGCACGCCTGGAGCGGCGGCACGGGCATTATCGTTTCGAAAGAGGCCTATCACGGTACCAGTGCGCTTACGTCCGGCGTATCACCGGCACTGGGCAGCGGTCAGCCGCTGTCATCGCATACCCGACTGGTGGCATCGCCCGATTTTTATCGCATTCAGCCCGCCGATCAGGGTGCCTGGTTTGCCCACGAAATTCAGAAACAGATCGATGATATGGCCGCGCACGGTATCAAGTTTGCGGGGTTCCTGGCCGATTCGATTTTCTCTTCTGATGGGGTATTACCCGGCGAGCCTGGCTTTTTAAAGCAGGCGATTGAAGTGGTTCATCAAAACGGCGGGATTTTTATTGCCGATGAGGTTCAACCCGGTTTTGCCCGCACGGGGGAAGCATTCTGGGGATTTGCGCGCCACGGCGTGGTGCCTGATGTGGTAACGACGGGCAAGCCGATGGGTAACGGTATTCCCGTATCCGGTTTGATGGCGAAAGCGCCGGTTATGGCGGCCTTCAGTGATTCGCTGCCGTATTTCAATACGTTTGGCGGCAATCCGGTTTCAATGGCGGCGGCGCATGCGGTGATGGATGTGATTGAGCAGGAGGCACTTCAGGCACACAGCCTGAAAACCGGGCAAGCCTTGTTATCGGCCTTGCAGTCGCTTCAGGATAGTTATGCCTGCATAGGCGACGTGCGCGGCGCAGGCCTGTTTATCGGCTTTGAGCTGGTCACGGACAGAGAAACTAAGCAGCCAGACAAAAGGCTGGCGCTCGATCTGGTTGAGGCGCTGCGCGAGGAATGTGTGCTGACGTCTGTCGCCGGGCCTTACGGCAACGTGCTGAAGATCAGACCACCGCTCTGTTTCCAGACGGGCGATATCGACTGGGTGGTCAGTGCCATGGATCGCTGCCTGAGAAAACTGCAGGGATAAACCGTCGCCGGGCACAGGATGACAGTGTTATTAACTGCCCGGCGTATGGCCCGGCTGGCGGTGTGTCGGTGATTGGTGAGCGAAGAAAGCCCGACGCATGCCGGGCTCAGTCAGGTCAGCAAAACGGAATATTGTGTTAAATATTGAGGCTTTTAGTCTTATTTTAATTTAACTTAAAGGATTTAAGATGAGGTTAATTTAACAGGTGTGTATCTTGTTACGGGTTGAATATTATAATTTTTTTGTACTCAGCGTTTGCTAATGTTTTTTAATCAGGCCCTGGGAAAAGGCTTGAGATTGTTCAATCTGATTAATGTAAACTTCCTGCTTACGACGCGTGCTTGCGTTCTGATTCAATTTGCTTGCGCCATGCGCGATTATGCAAGCAGTAAGCAATCATGCGATAAAAAATCATGCTGTTAAGACATCTTAAACTCAATGCAATTAAAATGGTTCCAATGATTGAGGCTACCAAATGAGTGGTTTTTATCTCTGCACCGAGTAACGTGCCAAATGTGGTATATATAAAAAATAGCACGACTAACACGGTAGTGCTAAAGGCTAAGTAAACATAGCTTTTAAGTGCCCAGTAATGCCCTCTTGCTATCAGAATCATTAAAGGGTTTATGATGATGCAATATATAAAATCTGTGATTATTGTTCCTGTCAAAAAAGCATGTTCTGACCAGTTCATCCAATTTGAAATGCCATGCGAGAGAGAGGTTTGAGGAAGAGAAAAACTTATCAATGTGAGCATGACACTTGCTATTAGTGGAAGGCCCATAGTATGCCATCCAATCGGCACGTCCATCTCATCTGTCATATCTTCTTTAACTTCTTCTAACTTATTAATATCACCATTTTTTATTTTATTACCAATGGTAAGGCTGACGTTTAATGTCTTTTTTAACTGGCGTAGCATTTGTTATACCTATAAAGAGAAATGCTGGAGTATTAAAAAGATATTGCTTAGAATTAATGGGTTGTAGCATTTAAACAGCCATTATCATTCCCGTTTCTAAAGGTGTTTTTTACTTGAAGTTATGGGTTATAAAAAATAAAGTTGCTTTTATTATAAATTTCTCTTTAAATTTATAATAAAAACTAATGGGCGATTTTTCATTTTTTGAGATTGCTTGTGCTTTTCCTCTGAATTTCAAGCTGTTTTCGCCATATGCGATTGTGCAAATAGAAGGCATTGCTTTTATAAAACATTAGGCTATTTATGCATTTAAATGCAATAAGCATAAAGATAACGCCCAGGCAGGATGATAGAAAAGTTAAAGTCGAGGTGTTTTCACCAAACATGAGCGCCCATAGTGAATGACCAAGATATAAGAGTGCGACTGCGCTGGTGAAATACATAAGAGAGATATAAACTTTAAGCGCCGTGTAATTACCTCTCGCTATCAATGATAAAGATGGAAACATAATTAGACAATAAGGTAGTCCCGTGAGAATAATTCCTCCTAGTAAAGCATAATCAGGCCACCCCATAAAGGAAAATACAGCCTCCCAAATTAACGCCTGAGGCATTGCAAAACTAAGCAGAGTAAGAATGAAACTCACCACTAAAGGTAAACCCATAGTATGAAAACCTATGGGCTTTTCCATTAATTCTTTCATATCGTCTTTAATGTGTTCGAGCTCATCAAGATCGTTTGTTACCATTCTTTTAGTTGTACTTTTGCTAAGTTCTAAATTTTTTTTCAGTTGTATCAGCATAATATACACAATTAATTTGTAGAAAAAGATTGAATCATCCCAATCAAATATTTCCCAGATTGGGAAATAGTCTGGGGGTTTTTTATTGTGCCGGTAAGGGCACTGCCAACGAATGCTGAAGAGTTGACGAATGCTGAAGAAAGTTCCCGTTGCAAAGATTTTTGCAATGCTTCTGCAGGGTAACGCTTAGGATATATACCCGCTTTCATTACAGCTTTTATGCCTGCATTAGAGATGCCGGGATTTTGCGAACGTATTATTTCCTCAGTAATGCGCCGGCGTTCAGACCTGCTTAGTGATTTAAGCCAGTTAATTAAATTTCCTGAAGACGTGGTTGCTTTCATTAACTTATAAGTTTCTATGGTACTTTTTAATCCTGCACCCGCTCCGGCAAGAGAAATAATATCAAGTGCAGTAATCGTTGCCGTATACCATTCCTGAGAGTCAAACCATGTCAACGTTTCTTCTTTATCATTTGCAATTAAAAAAAGCCTTGCTGCGCCTACGAAGCATTGCAAGCCAGTGGCTACTCCGCCTGCTGTAATAACACCGGCAACAATACCAGATGCGCCTGCCGTGATGGGCACCGCTGCCGCTGCTCCTAATGCTAAGACAACTGTAGCAACGGCCGCACCGCATGAAAATGCCGTCGACGTAATTTCAGTTGCAAGCGAGGGCTTACTTAACGTATCTGTTAAGGTCTTCGCCGCCGTTTGCGGAATGACGGTTGGGACCTTAGTAATCACCACATGACTCACACTACTTCGGTTTGGCGAAGCGTAGCGGCGAGAAGGGCGAACAAGCCATTGTTCGCGGCCATCGGAATAGATGATGCCCACCTGACTAAAATCGCGCGTGCAATCCAGACGATTGGCCAGGGCGGTGAAATCAATGTCATCTGCGGACACCAGGCCCATCCGTCGGCCAAGGCCGTAATCCGGAAGGTTATTTGAATAGGATTCTGATAAGGCCATTAGCTCACTCCTTGCTGATGATGACCGGGTTATGAAGCGTCAAGGGTAAAGCGCAGCGGAAACGAATTAATTAGGAATAGTCTTAATGATCCATTAGAGCCATCAATGTGTCGATGTCGCCATCCATGCCAGTCATCCCTCTGTAAGAAGTTTGTGGCTTATCAAGTGATTAACCCTGCTTTACATTTCATGACAATGCAACCTTTTCATGCCGCGACTTATGCGCTGTCAGCCAGGTTATATCCGTTTTATCAACAAAACGCGTAGCACCAAAGCGACATAATTTGTTGCTTTAATGTAGCGGAAAGGTTTAAAACTATCGTGCAGGAATTAATCAAATGCTTGAGTTTTTTTAACCTCTCCTTTTACATTTATTTGGGATAAATAAAATCATGAAAAACAGGGTACTTGTTGCTTTTGCTCTCCTTGCGCTGAGTGGCTGTAGCACGATGTCTTCTAATGACGCCATTCCTCCCCTTCAGACCGAGACAGCAAAAATGCTGGGTCTGAGTTCTTCTGATGAGCTGACCGTAACCAACGTGTCCGCGACAAAACCAGATACGCTGGGATCTCAAATGCTGTCTTATCGTGCAACCACAGATAAAGGCCGTATTTTTGACTGTCAGTCTCAGATGATCCCCGGCATCCTGGGCCAGGAACCGGTCGTCACCGTGCCAAAATGTACGCCAGTTAAAGTACATAACTAAAAACCGTTTCCCTGCCTGTATTTCGGGCAGGGAATCTCCGTTTACCGGTTCGCCTTTCGCAATAAATCAAAGAAACACCCATCCCGTGGTTTCCTGTCTTGAACGCGCGTTTCTTTCAACGGTTGTACCCATTTTAGTGGCACGAACCCGATCTGAATATTCACGTTGCAATCGCTCAGCATCAGCAGCGTGAGATGTTTTCCCCTTCCCGAGCCGTCTTGCCGCCGCAAAGCACAGACGTTGCGTGAGTGACCAGGCATCCGTTTTGAGATCAACCGTGTTGATCCTGACTCAGCGCCTTCGTTAAGCCGCCTGCACGCAATCATCATCTTGTTTAACTTTTCTAATGCTTTTATGCCACTCTCTTCCTGATTGCCATCTCACAAGCAGGGCGCTCACCTGCCAGAAACTTATGTGGTAGGGCATGATAAATTCGCCATCGCCGTTAGTAGCGCCGTCGCGTGTTTTATTTGTAGCAATAAATCTACTCTATGCTTCAGTAGGCATTGGGTGTTTGAAGGCGTCCTGACGACATTGCCGGGCCGGTTTTTGATGGGAAACTAATGCATTCGGAGATGAGCGATCAGATCGGGGTTTTGCCTTCATAAAAAATTAACAAAAACCCCGTCATCAGGTGAGCATACGTTTAATAATCCTGCCTGATAATCCCTCACCTGAAATAATTCAGTCGCTCCCGTGATGAAAAGAAGAGAGGGTTCATGAACTTCCGATTCACCATGCTGGCGGCCAACAGACGGTTATTGCCTAACGTCTGGGATGCCGTGGCTTTTCCCCTGATTATCTGCCTGATTGCGATGGTGGCGGTGGGCTTTCATCAAACGCTGATGCCGATAGACAGTTTAAAAACGCAGGCGATCTCGCTCGATCCTTCTAATCTGCCAGAATATGCCATGCGCACCACTTTGCGCATGCTGGTGGCGATGCTGGCTTCACTGGTCTTCAGCCTGATTTACGGCACGCTGGCCGCCAAAAGCCGTCGCGCTGAAAAAGTGTTGGTGCCCATTCTGGATATCCTGCAGTCCGTGCCGGTGCTGGGCTATATCTCCTTTACTGTCACCTTCTTTATTGCGCTCTTTCCGGGGCAGGTGCTGGGTGTTGAGCTGGCGGCCATCTTTGCCCTGTTCACCAGTCAGGCCTGGAATATGACCTTTAGCTTTTATCAGTCGCTACGCACGGTGCCAGCCGACCTGGTTGAAGTGTCGCGCGGCTTCCATCTGACCGGATGGCAGCGTTTCTGGAAGCTGGATGCGCCTTTTGCCGTGCCAGGGCTGGTCTGGAACATGATGATGTCGATGTCAGGCGGCTGGTTCTTTATTGTCGCCTCTGAAGCGATTACCGTGGGCAATAACACCTTTACCTTGCCCGGCGTGGGTGGCTACCTGGCGCAGGCTATTCTGCATAAAGACATTCACGCAGTGGGCTGGGTATTACTGACCATGGTGATTGTGATTCTGGCTTATGATCAGCTGCTGTTCAGGCCGCTGGTCGCCTGGGCGGATAAATTCCGTATGGAAAACACGCGTTCAGGCAATGCACCCACATCATGGGTGCGTGACCTGATGCGCAGGACGCGTCTGATTCACCAAATCTTTACGCCATTACGGCTGCTGCTGTCAGCGCTGGCGCGTATCTCGTGGCGCTGGCCAGCAAGGGGACCGGTACGTACTGAGAGCCGTACGCAACGCGCCTCGCGGTGGGGTGACATGGTCTGGGGTGCCTTTGTGATCTTACTGACCCTGTATGTGGTTTACCGGGTCATCACTTATGTTCAACTCGGCGTCACGCTCGAAGAGGTGAAACACGTCTTTACGCTGGGGCTGATTACCTTATTACGTGTGACGATACTGATCCTGATTTCGTCGCTGGTATGGGTACCGCTGGGCGTCATGATCGGCCTGCGGCCTGCCCTGGCGGGGAAAATCCAGCCGGTCGCCCAGTTCCTCGCGGCCTTCCCGGCAAACCTGATGTTTCCCGTATTCGTGATTATGATTGTGCATTTCCATCTTAATCCGGACATCTGGCTGTCACCGCTCATCGTGCTGGGCACCCAGTGGTACATTCTGTTCAACGTCGTGGCGGGGACCACGGCGTTTCCCAATGACTATAAAGAGGCCGCAGCGAACTTTCACATCCGCGGCTGGCAATGGTGGCGTCAGGTGATGTTACCCGGCATTTTTCCTTACTACATTACAGGGGCGATTACCGCCTCCGGAGGCGCGTGGAATGCCAGCATCGTGTCTGAATTTGTGCAGTGGGGAAATACTCAGGTCACGGCGCACGGTTTAGGTGCTTATATTGCACAAACAACCGCCGCCGGCGACTTTCCCAAAATCATTCTGGGGATCGCGGTGATGTCGCTGTTTGTCACCCTGTTCAACCGTCTGCTGTGGCGACCACTGTACGTGTACGCCGAATCAAAATTCCGTGCTAATTAAGGGACACCTGATGTTAAACAACCCATCCACACTGAACGCAGACGTGTCGAACAGAAAACCAGAAGGGCGCAAAGCGGTCCTGTCGGTAAAAGGCATTAAGCACGGTTACGATAAAACGCATGGCGAAGTGCTGATCCTCGATGACGTCAATCTCACCCTGCAGGAAGGGGAGATTGTCGCTCTGCTGGGCCGCTCCGGTTCAGGAAAATCGACACTGCTGCGCATCATTTCGGGCCTGATTACGCCGGGTTCCGGTTCAGTCGAGTATCTGGGCAAGCCGCTCAACGGGCCAGCCAAAGGCGTCGCAATGGTGTTTCAGACCTTTGCGCTGTTTCCCTGGTTGACGGTGCTGCAAAACGTGGAAGCTGGCCTTGAGGCGCTGGGCGTGGAAAAAGCGGAACGCAGGAAACGCGCGCTGGCGGCCATCGACCTGATCGGTCTGGACGGTTTTGAAAACGCCTATCCGCGCGAGCTGTCCGGCGGGATGCGCCAGCGTGTCGGCTTTGCGCGCGCGCTGGTGGTCGATCCCACACTGTTATTGATGGATGAGCCTTTCTCTGCGCTGGACGTATTAACCGCCGAAACGTTACGTACCGATTTACTCGATTTGTGGAACGAAGGCCAGATGCCGATGAAGTCGGTGCTTATCGTCACCCACAACATCGAAGAAGCTGTTTTTATGTGCGACCGTATTCTGGTGCTGTCGTCTAACCCCGGACGTGTGGTCGCGGAAATCAAGGTTCCTTTTGGTCATCCCCGCAATCGCCTGGACCCTGCGTTCCGTCGTCTGGTCGATGATGTGTACACCCAGATGACGGCCAGACCAACCAGCGATAACGTGAAAAAGAGCCTCAGGCTGGGCACACGTCTGCCTCACGTATCGACTAACCTGATGGCCGGCCTGATTGAAACCCTCGCGGCCGCGCCCTATCACGGTCGTGCAGACATGCCAGATGTGGCCCGTTCGCTGCATCTGGAGGTGGATGAGCTGTTCCCGATAGCCGAGGTGCTGCAGTCGCTGGGCTTTGCCGACGTGCGGGAAGGGGACATTTTTCTGACACCGCCCGCCCGGGTTTTTGCCGAGTCGGATACGCAGCAGCGCAAAATCATGTTTGCCGATCATCTGCTGCGTTATGTACCGCTGGCGGCCTTGATTAAAACTGTTCTGGATGAGCGCCCGGGCCATCGTGCACCGCGCGTGCGCTTTGAGCAGGAGCTGGAAGACTCGCTGGCTGACAGCGCCGCCAAAGAGACCCTGGACAGCGTGATCAACTGGGGCCGCTATGCGGAGATCTTCTCTTATAATGATCAGACCGAATTCTTCAGTCTGGAAGACGTTGAGTTCTGATCCCGTTCGCTCAGTGAAACGTGGCTATTCACGGTTTACACCATCCCGATTTTCAGCGCGGGATGGTGCCTGAAAGATTCTCAAGGTTAAAAATCCCTCCTGACGCATCAAGATGCCGCATTTTATACTGTCCCTCTCTCCCGGATATAAATAGCTTACTACTGTAATTAATAATTATAATTAATTGCCTGCACTCTCAAAACCAGTCATTTAATTGGGCAATTCTTATATTTTTTCTGTTTTTGTTTTTCAAAAAAATAAAGAGTTATCAGTGTTTAATTCTATTATGTAGTTATTATTTTGATCCTGAAAATTAAGTATTGATAATTTATTATTTATTAATATTTCATGATCGAATTAATATCTGTGAGTTAGGCGATATTTAAATAATTATAATTAGGTCCTTTTTTAACTACAGGAGTAAGACTATTTTGATGCCCTGATGAAATGAAGGTTTAGACATGAAAGATGACAAGATTTTAATATTGCGTACCTGTGCTAATAATATGGCCGATCACGGCGGAATCATCTGGCCCTTGAGCGGTATCGTGGAGTGCAAATACTGGAAGCCTGTCAAAGGCTTTGAGAACGGGCTGACGGGACTGGCCTGGGGAAAAGGATCGGATTCACCGCTAAGCCTGCATGCCGATGCCAGGTGGGTTGTCGCTGAAGTCCCTTTCGATGAATGTATCGCGATAGAAACCCATGGCTGGGTTAAATTTCCCCGTGCTGAGGTTCTTCACGTCGGAACGAAAACCAGTGCAATGCAATTTATCCTGCACCATCACGCTGATTATATTGCCAGTACGGAAACGCAGGCCGGATCGGTTATTCCTGATGTCGCTTCAGAAATAAAGGCAGGGGAGCGATCGCTGCCCGTAGTCGATGATATTGATGCAACCATCGAATCAGGCAGCACTCAGCCGACGCAAAAAATTGAAATCGGAACCTATGGCAGTACGCTCAGCGGCACGCATCAGAGTCAGCTGATCGCCGGGTATGGCAGTACCGAGACGGCGGGCGATAACAGCACATTAATTGCCGGTTATGGCAGCACCGGTACGGCGGGGGCAGACAGCGCATTAGTCGCAGGCTACGGCAGCACCCAGACCGCCGGGGAAGAGAGCAGTCAAATGGCGGGTTACGGCAGTACGCAGACCGGCCTGAAAGGCAGCGATCTCACCGCCGGTTACGGCAGCACCGGCACGGCGGGGGATGACAGCTCATTGATCGCCGGTTACGGCAGTACCCAGACGGCAGGGGAAGACAGCTCGCTGACGGCGGGTTACGGCAGCACCCAGACCGCGCAGAAGGGCAGCGATCTCACCGCCGGTTATGGCAGCACCGGTACGGCGGGGTCCGACAGTTCGTTGATCGCAGGCTATGGCAGCACCCAGACGGCCGGGGAAGAGAGCAGCCAGACGGCGGGTTACGGCAGCACGCAGACCGCGCAGAAAGGCAGCGATCTCACCGCCGGTTACGGCAGCACCGGTACGGCGGGGG
>NZ_NTMH01000031.1 GCF_002307475.1 Pantoea allii
AGGCGGGCGAAACCGCCGATGCTGAGGCGTTGGTAAGAGAACTGGCACATCGCGTGCCGCAACACGGAGATGCACTGATGACCATTGCACAACAGCTTGAACAAAAAGGGATTGAAAAAGGCATGGAAAAAGGCATCCAGCTGGGTCGCGAAGAAGGTCGCTCTGAAGGGGAACGCGAAGCGACACTGAAAATTGCCCGCACAATGCTGCAAAGCGGCCTTGATCGTGAGACGGTAATGAAAATGACCGGGCTGAACGAAGACGACCTCGCGCTGATCCGTCACTAAGCGGTGCCCATAGCGGCAGGCTATTGCCAGACAACGTCAATAGCCTCGGCGTTTATTCGCAAACAGTTGTAAAAGCCCTTCAGGCTGCCTGCCAGGCTAATAGAGACGCAGAGTAAGGCCGGAGCTGCTCTTATTATTGTTTTTTAGCCTCACACAGAATATTTGTGTTAAGGCATTGAATATTGCGAAACGCCCGTTTATTGTGTGGTTAAAATATATCGATAACAAAGTTAACCTTTTGTAACTAAATTAACTGCACCATCCTGCCTTTTAATTTTTTAACTATTTTCATATTAACTACGCAATAACAATATTTTAAAATTTCGGGACTTTTTTTAACCAGTTCTCCACAAAAATCGTAGATCCCGAATGATTAAATCAACTAAATTTGTACCTGCATTGTCGCTTGCAGCGTTACTCGTTTCTTCAGTTACCCACGCTGAAAATTCACCAGAAAAAACAGATGTCCTGCTAATTGGCGGCGGTATCATGAGCGCCTCTCTGGGCACCCTGCTGGAAGAGCTGCAGCCTGGCTGGAAACAGATCATGGTTGAGAAGCTTGATGGTGTTGCGCTGGAATCCTCTAATGGCTGGAATAATGCCGGCACCGGCCACTCTGCCAACATGGAGCTGAACTACACGCCCGAGCGTGCAGACGGTTCTATCGACGTGACCAAAGCACTGGAAATCAATGAAGCATTCATGATTTCTCGCCAGTTCTGGAGTTCTCAGGTTAAAGATGGCGTGTTAAATAACCCGCGCTCGTTCATTAACTCAACGCCGCATATGAGCTTCGTCTGGGGTGATAACGTTGATTACCTGACCAAACGCTATGCTGCGCTGCAGAAAACCGTGCTGTTCCAGGGCATGAAATTCTCAACCGATCACAAGCAGATTGAACAGTGGGCACCGCTGGTCATGGAAGGGCGCGATCCACAACAAAAAGTGGCAGCAACCTGGACGCCAGTGGGAACCGATGTTAACTACGGTGAAATTACCCGTCAGTTAATTGGCAGCCTGAAGAAGAACGATAATTTCCGTCTGGAAACCTCTTCAGAAGTGACCGATTTCAAACGTAACGGTGATAATTCCTGGCACGTTACCATCAAAGACGCCAAAAACGGCGGCGAACGTACTGTCGACGCGAAATATGTGTTTATTGGTGCAGGTGGTGGTGCGCTTAAACTGCTGCAAAAAACCGGTATTCCGGAAGCCGACAACTATGCAGGTTTCCCGGTCGGGGGCTCTTTCCTGGTCACAGAGAACACTGCCATTGCCGATCGCCATTTAGCGAAAGTCTATGGCCAGGCGTCGGTAGGTGCACCACCGATGTCGGTTCCGCATCTGGATACCCGCTATCTTGATGGTAAACGTGTAGTGTTGTTTGGACCTTTTGCAACGTTCTCAACCAAGTTCCTGAAAAATGGTTCGCTGTTTGATTTACTGAGCACTACGACCACCAGCAACGTTATGCCGATGACGCACGTGGGCATGGATAACTTCGACCTGGTGAAATACCTGATCGGTCAGGTTATGCTGAGCGATGATGACCGTTTCGCCGCGCTGAAAGAGTACTATCCTGACGCGAAGAAAGAAGACTGGAAACTGATTCAGGCCGGTCAGCGCGTACAGATCATCAAGAAAGATGCGGAGAAAGGCGGCGTGCTGAAACTGGGTACGGAAATCGTGACCGATCAGCAGAAAACCGTTGCCGCCTTGTTGGGCGCATCGCCTGGCGCGTCGACCGCCGCGCCCATCGCGATCAATGTGATGCAGAAACTGTTCCCTGAACAATTCAAGTCAGCAGAATGGCAGGAAAAAATCCGTAAAATCGTTCCTGCCTATGGTCAGAAACTTAACGACAATCCTGCGCTCACGCAGCAGGTTTGGGATGAAACAGCAGCAACGCTGCAGCTGACCAAGCCACCGGTTATTCAGATGGGAAATCAGCCAACTGAAGCACCTGCCGCCAAAAGCGAAAAAGCACCTGCTCCAGCCTCGGCTAAGCACGATATGGCGCTGTAATGCTGTAATTGAGAAAAAACGAAGCCCGCGTCATTGATGACGCGGGCTTTTTTTACGTCTAAACAATGCGGTAAAAATTATCAGGTTTTATCGCCGCGCCAGTTAGCCCAGGGATCATCAGTGGCTGGGGGCGCAGAATCCGGCTCAGATTCACTCAATGAAGCCAGATAGAGCGCTTCCACTTCGGCACGCGCCCAGGGCGTTCGGCGCAAAAACTTCAGGCTGGACTTTACGCTGGGATCGCTTTTAAAACAGTTAATATTGATACGCTTGCTCAGTTCAGGCCAGCCATACTGTTCGACCAGGCTGTTGACCTGCATTTCAAGCGTAATGCCATGCAGGGGATCTTTAGAGGCGTGAACGTTCATCGTCTTTCCGCTTAATGCTGTCAAACCTTGATCCTGCGGGATGGCGTTGCATGGCGCAAGTGTTTACTGAACATAAACCCTGCTTGCCCTGGAGATCTGCTGCACGGATGCGGTAAAGAGGTTACGTAATGCGCTCAACCAGACAGGAATAACATCCCTGTTTTGCATTGTGCACCTGGATATAACAGACCGCCGGGTTGGCAAAAAAACGCATTATCATCTCGTCTGCGGCGCTTCCTTCACAGACGTCTGCTTGTGTCAGATAATCATGCGCATCAAAACCCCGTAACGAAAGCAGCCGGTGCGTCATGACCGCAGGTATTTCATCTGTGTAAATTCCCTGCTGGGTCCAGTTTTCCCAAAGATAGATCGCATGAGAACCAAAATAGGGCGTTTGGGCGGGCTGATAGAGATGATTAATCAGTAGCGCGGTTTCGCCTGCCGGGATATCGCGCAGGGAAATTCTGTCGGGATAGCCAGGATGACTATCGACCTTTTTTCTTATCACCCCATGTTGTTTTAAATAGCCTTCATCCTGTCCAAAAAGATGGATAAAGGGATCGGCTTTCAGGCCTGAGATTCGGTATTTCATTTCATCCTCCGCTAATTAACAGACGGACAGTATCCTTTGTTGGTCGGAAGTACTCGCTGTTTGCGGCCACAGAGATCGCTGCGTGAAGCCATTGGAGGATGACGTTTTTTCGCAGTGCTATAACGTCCTTCCTGCGTTAACAGAACTGTTTCAGGTGCGTTTCAGAGATGATTGACGTCAGCGATGGTCAGCATTGACCTGGCGCGTTTTTCCCGGTGGCAGGGCCTGGAAAGGAATACACAACATCGGCATCTTGCCGGCTCTTCGCTTTGAAAAAGACCGAGGGGAAGACGGTTTACCCTTCAGGACGTCCATGAGGGCTGCAATGAAGGATGAGCGTGTTGTCTCCAGAGCACACAGCAGACGACGCCACGGTTGTCAGCCAGTAAAATGGAACAGGTACCAGGGGAAATGCCACTTTAATATCGGCGACAGTTGGTAAGGCGATAATGGCAGTAGGCAGGTCTGGCAGAAAGCAACCGTCCGGTGACAGTGTCACCGGACGGTTATCGCACTTAGCGCAATGACTCGGCGGTCTTCTCCAGCAGCGTCAGCAGGACAGTAATATCCTCCAGCGTGACCGTTGGATTCAACAACGTCATTTTCAAACAGGTCACACCGTTGTGCTCGGTTACGCCAACGTTGGCGCGACCCGATTCCAGCAACGCATCACCAATACGCTGATTGAACAGGGCAACGTCTGCATCGCTCCAGCCCGTTAGCGGCTGTGGACGATAACGGAACAGCACGCTCGCCAGCTGTGGTTTCATTACCAACTCCAGCGCATCTTGCTGCTCAATAAACTGAGCGACCTGCTGTGCCAGGGTTACGCCATGATCGATGATCTCGGCATACTGTTTCTGGCCGAGGGCTTCCAGCCCCATCCACAGTTTCAACGCATCGAAACGGCGGGTGGTCTGCAACGATTTTGAGACCAGATTTGGCACGCCCTGCGCTTCATCAAACTCAGAGTTCAGGTACGCAGCCTGATAGCGCATCAACTCGTAGTGACGGGCTTCTTTTAACAGGAACGCCCCGCAGCTGATGGTCTGGAAAAACTGTTTGTGGAAGTCCAGCGTCACGGAATCCACCAGATCCAGGCCATCCAGGTAATGACGATATTTCTCTGACAGCAGCAGCGCGCCGCCCCAGGCCGCGTCAACGTGCACCCAGATTTGTTGTTCTGCGGCCAGTTTGACGATATCACGCAGCGGATCGATAGCACCGGCGTCGGTGGTGCCTGCCGTCGCGACAATGGCCAGCACCTGTTCGTTGTTGGCCCTGGCCTGTGCCAGTTTCTCCGACAGATCGGTCATGTCCATGCGTGCAAACGCATCGCATTTCACCAACGTCACGGACTGGTAGCCTAAGCCGAGCAGCGCCATGTTCTTTTGCACTGAGAAGTGGGCATTCTCTGAACAAAAGACTTTGATCTTTCTGAGATCGCCAGTCAGACCGTCCTGCTGTACAGAATGACCCTGGCGGGCAAAGAACGCGTCACGCGCCAGCATCAAACCCATCAGATTGCTCTGGGTTCCGCCGCTGGTGAACACGCCGGCATCGCCCGCCTGATAGCCAACCTGGGAACGCAGCCATTCGATCAGCTTCATTTCAATGAGGGTGGCAGAGGGTGCCTGATCCCACGAATCCATACTCTGGTTCGTGGCGTTAATCAGCACTTCAGCCGCCTGGCTAATCACCAGACTAGGGCAATGCAAATGCGCAACACACTGCGGATGATGCACCGACAGGCTGTCTTTCAGGAAATACTCAATCGCGCGTTCGATGGCGACCTGGTTGCCCAGGCCCTCTGGATTAAAGTCCAGCTTGATGCGTTCGCGCAGTTCTGCAACCGTTTTACCCTGATACATCTCAGGCTGTTCCAGCCACTTAACGACTGCCGCACTGCTTTGTGCGATAGCCTGCTGGTAAGCCTCAGTGCTTTGCACTGAGGACGCCAGAATTGGATTTGACCGTGACATCGACTTTACTCCACTCAAACTGCTTCGACGCCAGCGGCAAGCAGGGCGCTTTCAAATTTATCCAGGAAGACCTGCATTTCATCATGATTGATCAGCAGGGAAGGCAGCAGACGTAATACGCTGCCGTGGCGTCCACCGCGCTCAAGGATCAGGCCATTTTCAAAGCATTTCTTCTGAATGAGAGCGGATAAATCACCATCAGCCGGGTAGCAGCCCATATGATCCTGCGCGTCGTTTGGCTTGACCATTTCAATACCGAGCATCAGGCCAAGACCACGCACGTTACCGATGGCCGGATAGCGTTGCTGCAGTTCGCCAAGTTTGCCTTTCAGCCACTCACCTTTTTCCGCGACGCTGTCAGCGATATTGTTTTCTTTCAGCAGCTTCAGCGTTGTCAGGCCCGTCGCCATCGCCAGCTGGTTGCCACGGAACGTGCCGGTATGATGGCCCGGTGACCAGGCATCAAACTGCTTTTTGATCCCCAGCACGGCTAACGGTAAACCGCCGCCTACCGCTTTTGACATCACGATAATATCGGGCTCAATGCCGGCATGCTCAAACGCGAAGAATTTACCGGTACGGGCAAATCCTGCCTGAACTTCATCCAGAATCAGCAGGATACCGTGCTCCTGCGTCACTTTACGGATGCGTTGCAGCCATTCAGCCGGTGCCGGATTCACGCCGCCTTCACCTTGAACCGCTTCGAGAATCACAGCAGCAGGTTTACGGACACCACTTTCAACATCGTTGATCAGGTTTTCGAAGTAGTAGGTCAGGGCTTTCACACCGGCGTCACCACCAATGCCCAGCGGGCAGCGGTACAGATGCGGGTAAGGCATAAACTGGACTTCTGGCATCATGCCATTGACGGCTTCTTTAGGTGACAGGTTGCCGGTAACAGCCAGTGCACCATGCGTCATGCCGTGATAACCGCCGGAGAAGCTGATCACACCTGAACGGCCGGTGTGTTTCTTCGCCAGCTTGAGCGCCGCTTCGACCGCATCCGCGCCGGAAGGCCCGGTGAATTGCAGGCAATATTCTTTGCCCTGACCCGGTAACAGGGAGAGCAGATATTCTGAGAACGCATCTTTTAATGGCGTGGTCAGATCCAGAGTATGTAACGGCAAGCCGCTGGTAATGACATTTTGGATGCTTTGCAGTACGTCAGGGTGATTATGACCTAACGCAAGCGTTCCGGCACCGGCAAGACAGTCAAGATACTGTTTGTTCTCGACGTCTGTGATCCAGACACCATTAGCTTTCGCAATCGCTAACGGTAATTTACGCGGATAACTTCGAACATTTGATTCAAACTCGGCCTGGCGGGCCAGATAAGTCTCATTGTTACCGTTTAATGTATTCGCATTCAAACTATCAATACGGACTTTATCCGTCATCATATCTCTCCTACAACCGGGCGTGGCATCACGCTGCAGTTGGATAAGTGAATAAAATTTAGAGCTGGTGTTAAAAACGCGGCCAATATAGGGTTTTTTAACACAGGACTCAATGATTAATTTTATAAGGATTTGTGGATGTATTTACTTTATAAACCAGCGACTTAGCCCGAAAAGGGAAGCGAGGTAAACCGCTTATGTTAAAATGAGTAAACAATAAAGCGCCTAAAAACACCTGCTTACCGCATTCCCGTGAGAATCTGCCAGCGAAAAATAAAGTGTGTTAGCAAGCATTTCAGGACAGATAAGCGATAAAATTTGAGATTAATCAACCAACAAAATGTAAAACGCACGCCATCTGAATGACACACTAAAAAGCTAAGAATGAATATTCGTATAACTTCTATTTAACATTCCATTAAAGCCAATACGCGAGAAAAAGACGCTTTGCGTCCTTCCCGCTCCGTTAACGCATAAATTGTATAAAGTGATTAATGTCGGCCATGACCTGCTCAATTTTTTCTGGCGAAGATTTAATGCTCAACATATCAGCATAGCCATTAAGCATGGCATTGAGTTGGCGCGCGCTGCGCGCGACATCATCCGTATGAAAACAACCCTGTGCAACGCCAGCACGAATAATGTCACAGAGCAACGCATCCCAGCCCGCCGTAATCTTGTCGGCTAAGTCTGCATAATCGGCGTTATGTGCCGCCATCTGCCAGAAAGAAGCATAGAGCCGCCAGACCGAATCTGAAGTATCAGGTATATGGCCTTCAATCATACAGTGTAGTTGCTGCTCAGGTTCCAGGCCGGCCAGTTCAGCGGTAAATTCCTCTAACTCGCGCTGCATGAAGTGTTCCAGCGCGGTTAAGGTAAGCGTGTGCCAGTCAGGGAAATAGTGATAAATATGGCTACGCGATATACCCAGCGATTCCGTTAATTCCCGCGTCGTGGCTTTCTCAATGCCTTTTTCGATAAAAAGCGCGACGGCGCCTGTGAGGATTTTTTCTTTCAAGGTTTCCCCAGATGTTGCCATTGGTGCTTTCATCATCACTCCCGAATTGACTTTGAGCAAACGCTCAAATACGATGCGCTGGTACTTGAGCATTCGCTCAATTCTAACCGTTTAAGAAAAGAAAATCATGTGTTCTACCCGAACGACACCACCGGATCTCGCACCACCAAACGCTATTGCGACCTTAAAGAGGTTAGGTCGACGTCACAATAAAAAGCTCGCGCTCACTCTGCTTTTAGTCGTGGCAGAAAACGTCACCTACCTGCTTTATCCGCTATTAGCCGGGTTTGCCATAAACGCCATTGTCACCGGGCAGGCGCTCTATGCTGTGCTCTATGCGGTCATGGTATTTACGATGTGGGTCATCGGAGCCGCAAGACGCAGCGTCGATACCCGCACCTTCGCCCGTATTTATGCCGAACTGGCGGTGCCGGTTATCGTGGCGCAGCGTCACGAAAAGCATAATGCGTCAACGGTTGCCGCTCGTGTGACGTTGTCACGTGAGTTTGTGGACTTTTTCGAACTTCATCTGCCCATGCTGATCACTTCTCTGGCATCGATCAGCGGCGCAGCCATCATGCTGCTGGTGATTGAATTCTGGACCGGCGTGGGCTGTGTGATCATTTTGTTGGTTCTTGCCTGTTTTTTACCCGGCTTCTCACGCAAGAATGAGGCGTTGTTTGGTCGTCTGAATAACCGGCTTGAAAAAGAGGTGAGTCTGGTGACGATGGCGCAGGCACCCACACTGGCGAAGCACTACGCTGTGCTGGCGCGATTACGTATTGGACTCTCCGATCGTGAGGCGCTGGGTTTTTTGACCATCGGTACGGCTGCGGCGCTGCTGTTTGCCTTTACGATCCTCGCCATGACCCGAAAAGGGATTGGTGATGCAGGACATATCTATTCCGTGATGACCTATCTGTGGATGTTCGCAATGAGCCTGGATGACGGGCCGCGCCTGCTTGAAAAATACTCGCAACTCAAAGATATAGGTCAGCGCGTGAATACAGGAAGCTAAGCGCGAAAGGGGCAACGGCACGGCAGTAACGTCGCCTGTCGTTGCCCACATGCTGGCGGGCTTTGGCAAAGGCAGCCGCGCATCACCTGTTAACTGACGCTTGCCACCAGCCATGGCGTCAGTTCGTCCAGTTCATGCTGCTGCAGTGGGTATTCCGCTTTTAACGCTTCAATGTGCTGCGCCATCACATCAGGTTGATAGGCTGCACCCTGTAAGCGTGAGGCCAGCATTTCCAGAGGCGCAGGATTCAGGCTGTCACTGAAAATCTGGCAGCGGCTAATCGTGCCGCGCTCAACGTCAAAATGGATTTCCACACCGCCCCAGACGAAACGATTATCCAGTACGTGTGAAAAGTCCGGCGCCTGACCAAAATTCCATTCCCAACTGCTTTGCCGGGCAAACTGTTGTTCAAAGCCGGGCAGGTCGGGCAGCCGGTCGGGTGAGATGTGCTCGGGTTTACAACGCGTGGCAAAATGTTCAAAACAGGCTTCAGTGATAGCGTGGCAGATATGTTCGTAGCGAATATCGGGAACCAGGGTTTGCAGATTGGTTACGCGTGCACGTACCGAGGCGATCCCTTTAGCCTGTAATTTTTTGCTATCCGGATTGAGATAATTTGCCAGGCGTGACAGATCGGCATTCATCAGGATTGTGCCATGATGGAAGCCACGATCGGGGGTTTCACGATAAGCCGAACCGGAAATTTTGCGCACGCCTTCATCCGTATCGATCACCAGGTCGTTGCGTCCGGACGCCTGGGCATTCACGCCCAGCTTTGCCAGTGCCTGCAGGATGATGGCGGTTGAGACACTTTTGTCATACTCGGGTTTGCCCGCCATAAATGTAAAGCAGCAGTTTCCCAGGTCATGGAATACCGCTCCGCCCCCGCTGCTGCGCCGCGCCAGTTTGATGCCATCCTCTGCCATTCGACGCGTATTACACTCTTTCCACGGGTTTTGCGCCCGACCAATCACCACGGTTTCTGCATTTCGCCACAAAAACAGTACCCGCTGGCTCGCCGGCATCTGGCGAAAAATACACTCCTCCACCGCCAGGTTGAACCAGGGATCGTTCGATTCTGATAACAGTAAACGCAAAGGGGGCATTATCAACTCCGTTTCCTTGAGAAATTCTGCCGCTACAGTAGGACAGAAGAGCAGTTTACTTCAGCCAGCCCCAGAGGCAATTGCCTTAGGACAGGCTGACGGCTAAGCGGAGATCGTGATGCCGTGCAGCATGGCCGGTCCTGCGGGTGAGTTCCGCTTTGTATCAAATTTGTTTAATATCGATTTAATATATTTATAACCCAAACAACTATCAGGTTTATCCTCTGCAGATTGTTATGATTTGGTTAATTACCAGTGGATTATTAAAAAAGAGACGTCCATGATTCGCAGGCATGGAGAGAATCGGATGACGTGATTCTGCAACCTCAGTTGATTTTCTCTTACGCGCAGGTTCAGGCGCGAACGCGTCAGGCTTTCGCTCTTAACCCAGGCGGCGACATGTCTGACATCATGGGCACTACCCTCATCATAACCCGTATTCCGCAGACTGATTTGCTGCCAGCGACAGGCGGCTTTTACTGGAAGATATCATGAATCACTATTCACGCCGACGCGTGCTGAAGATGGTCGGACTGGTGGCTGTGACCAGCGCCGCCGGACATCTGCTCCCCCTGGCCCGCCTTAATGCCGCACAACCGGACGCCCAGGCAGATGAGCTGGACGTTTTCATGCAGGTTTCTCAGCAACTCACACAGCGGGATGAGCTTAACGAAACCGTGGGCAGTGCGCTCTATGACACCTTAAGCCAGACGCAAAAGAATTTCTCGGCTGCACTGGTACATTTAAGTAACCTGCTGACGCGTCAGACCGATCTGTTGCAACAGGAACGTTTGCAGTTTGCCGAGAGCGATGCGGGCTGTGCGAAGCTGGCGGGCGCCATTCTTAGCGGTTGGTACACCGGGGTGGTGGGGAAAGGTAAAAATGCGCGATACATCACCTACATCAATACCCTTGCGAATCAGGTCGTCAATGACAAACTGGTTCCGCCGAGCTTCTCATATGGCGTCTGTGGCAGTTGGGCGAGTCAACCGTGATCCTTTTTAAGAGTAATGTCATCAATGAAGAAGAATGAGTCGGCTGATGTCGTCGTGATTGGCGCGGGCGTGAATGGCGCATTACTGGCTACCCGATTGGCTAAAGCCGGTAAAACCGTTGTATTACTTGAGTCCGGGCCGAAAGTCGGCCGGGATGAGCTGGTCGAGCGCTTCCGTAGCTCCGCCTTTAAGTCTGACTTTATGTCCCCTTATCC
Source organism: Pantoea allii (assembly GCF_002307475.1). Taxonomy (GTDB): domain Bacteria; phylum Pseudomonadota; class Gammaproteobacteria; order Enterobacterales; family Enterobacteriaceae; genus Pantoea; species Pantoea allii. The sequence continues at coordinate 11,004 of NZ_NTMH01000031.1, forward strand.
CTTTTCGCCCATGGCGCCGCAGCCGCGATATACACCTGAACCCAACGACTATCTGCAGCAATTAGGCCCGCAGGCGTTTAATGCACAGTACATCCGCATCTTTGGTGGCACCAGCTGGCACTGGGCTGCCCAACTGTGGCGCTTTGTGCCCAATGATTTCCAGCAATACACACGTTATGGCGTGGGAAAAGACTGGCCGATTGGCTATCAGGATCTGGAACCCTATTACTATGAGGCTGAAGTTATCGCTGGTGTCGGGGGATCGCCGGATAACGGATCGCCACGTAGCAAGCCTTTCCCGATGGAGCGCGTACCGGCGTCATGGCTACAGCAGCGTGTAACGGCACGGCTCGCGCCAGATTTCACCGTGCTGGATGACAGCACGGGGCGCAACAGCCGTAGTTATGATGGTCGACCAGCCTGCTGCGGCAACAATAACTGTATGCCGTTGTGCCCGATCGATGCCCAGTATCATGGCGGGCTGGCCGCCCAGCAGGCAGAAGACAGCGGCGTCCAGGTCATTACCGAGGCGGTGGTTTATCAGCTTGAACACGATGGGCAGGGCAGGATTGTTGCCGCGAACTATTATGACTGGAATAAAACCAGCCATCGCATCACGGCACAGACATTTGTCCTCGCGGCCAACGCGATTGAAACGCCGAAGCTGTTACTGATGTCCACCAGCGATAAATTTCCGCAGGGAATTGCCAATGCCCGGGATACTGTCGGGCGTCATCTCTGCGATCATCCCGCGATTGGCGTCACCTTCGACGTAGATGAGGAGATCTGGCCGGGACGTGGCCCTGTCAGCCCGTGCTCGATTGGTCAGTTCAGAGACGGCGAATTCCGCCGCGAACATGCGCCATTCCGTCTGGATATCTCCAATGCCTCGCAGGTGGCGGCGGTGACAAAAGAAGTGCTGGAAGAGGGATACTTTGGTAAAAAACTCCAGGAGCAAGTCCGTTTCCGTGCGGCACGCCGTCTTAGCATTAAAAATGCGCTGGAGCAGCTCCCCAATCCTGACAATCGCGTGACCTTAAGCCGCAATAAAGATGCATTGGGATTACCCACACCTGCGTTGTTCTGGGATGTGGATGACTATGTGCAGAAAGGCACAGAAAAAACGCGTGAGTGCTATGACGCGATAGCGGCCAAGCTTGGCGCAACCAATATCCAGCACAGCAAAAGCGGCAAATTCTCCAATCGCCAACATATCACCGGCACCCTGTCGATGGGGCACGATCCCGCCACCAGCGTAACTGATGCCTGGGGACGGGCGCACGATCATGAAAACCTGTTCATGGTTGGTACCGGCGTGATGCCAACGGTTGGTACCTGTAATGTTACGCTCACCGCCATGGCGCTTGCGCTGCGCACCGCTGACAAGATTTTGCAGGAGACACAGCATGGGTAAGCGATTAAATCGGTTACTGCCTTTAGTGGTGCTCATGCTCACTGCAACCCAGGGCAGTGCGCAGGCAGAAAGCCAGACTGACCTTATAAAACGGGGTGAATACCTTGCTGTCGCCGGGGATTGTGCCGCCTGCCACACAGATGAAGGCAAGGCACCTTTTAGCGGCGGACATGCCATTGGTAGCCCGTTAGGGATCATTTTCAGCACCAATATTACGCCATCAAAAACGGCCGGCATAGGTGACTACAGCGAGAAACAGTTTGCCGATGCGCTACGCAGGGGCATGCGTGCCGATGGCAGCCATCTTTATCCCGCCATGCCTTACACCGCTTATGCCAAAGTGAGCGACAGCGATGTTTCGGCGCTTTATGCTTACTTTATGCATGGCGTCAAAGCCGTTGACACACAGCCGGAAAAAACCGCGCTGCCTTTTCCGTTCAACCTGCGTTTTAGTATGGCTGCATGGAATGTACTGTTCCTCGATACCAAACCCTTCAGGCCCGATCCCAGCCAGTCAGCAGAATGGAACCGTGGCGCTTATCTGGTCGAAGGATTAACCCACTGCAGCACCTGCCATACGCCGCGGAATTTTTTGATGGCGGAGCAACAGAGCAAATCGCTACAGGGTGCTTCTTTGGGAACCTGGTTTGCGCCGGATATCACGGCGAATACCTTACAGAGTGACGATCAGTGGTCACGAGAATCGCTGGCTGCCTACCTGGCGAGCGGTCACGCCGATAACGGGGCGACCGCAGCGGGGCCGATGCTTGAAGCCATCGATAAAAGCTTTTCCAGGATGACGCCGGAAGACCGGAACGCGATTGCGACCTATCTGATGCCTGTCGCCGAGCAGGAAGACAGCGATGCCGACACCGAGTCAGATGTACAGGAACCGGCCAGCGGACTCACACCAGTAACCGGTGATGATACGCCAGATATGTTATCGGACATGACGGATGGCGAGCGTGTTTACCGCAATAATTGTGCCTCGTGCCATAACCTGGAAGGACAGGGCTTAACAGGATTCCCCGCTCTGACTAAACATCCGGTATTAGAGAAACCTACGGCGGATAACGTTGCGATGGCTGTGCTTGGCGGTGTCTGGCCAGCGAAGGGGCAGGGTATGATTGGCTTTGCCCATACGCTGGATGATACGCAAATTGCTGACGTCACCAATTATGTTATGCAGGATATCGGTAACAGTGCGGTGCGCATTACCCCGGACCGGGTGAAATCACTGCGTCAGGGCGGCGAGCCATCACTACTCTTGCCGCTAGCCCGCGCAGGCATAGCGGTGGCTGTGCTGGCGGTCGTACTGCTGCTGTTTTGGTGGTGGCGTCGCCGACGCTAGTCGCTTTTTCTCCACGTCCCCGTGGACGTGGAGAATCGCCGTGACATCGGTGTGGTCCCCGGATAAGACCCGGCTGCTTATTACGGCAGTCAGCTACATGCCTTCTGAACACATTTCTGACCGCGCGCAACGCTATACTGAAGCCTCTCCTTTACTCTAAACTGAAAACAGCTGATATAAGTATTCCGTCAGGATGTGATTGATAACACGCTGTTTCTGATATTTTGCATTATCCCGTAGCGAGAGAATGGTAAACCGGCATGGAATTACGTCGAAAAAAAGATGTTGCAATGATGCGCATTTCGCCGCTGCTCAGAAGTATTACCCTGGCGGGGAGTTTATTAACGATTGGCGTGATTGTTGTTAATGTCTGGACGCTTCACCTGGACTGGCAAAGGACGGTTCGATTAGCTGAAGAGCGCGCGATCGATCTTTCTCTGGCACAGGCGCGTCAGGCAGAAGACACGTTTCTCCAGACAGAACTGTCACTGCGTGAAGTCCAGCGAGAAATTGAGTCCCAGACTGAGACCGGCGTGGATGTTTCAGCAATCAATAACATCATGCGCACCTTACAGAGCCGTCTGCCTCAGATGGATGGCATCTTTTATTACGACGCGCAGGGTAAATGGATAGCCAGTTCCTTAACGCAGACACCTTCAGCAAATAACGCCGATCGGGAATATTTTGCCTACCATCGCAATAATCCCCGTAACAGCGTGCACGTCGGGCCCGCTTTACGTAGCCGCAGTTCGGAACGCTACGTGATCCCTGTTTCTTTGCGCGTCAGCGATAACTACGGTGATTTCCGTGGTGTACTTCTTGCCACGGTGAGTGTCGATTACTTTCGCCATTATTATGATTATTTTGTCATTGGCCCCAAGGATTTACTGGCGCTGATGCTGGCAGACAGCACTGTGCTTTATGCTCGCCCTTTGCCAGACAGCTACATTGGTAAAAACCTCTCATCCAGCCCGCTTTTCCATCAGTTACTCGAAAATTCACAGCGCGGTAGTGGTCAGTGGAAGGCTGAAGTTGACGGTATAACGCGCATTTTTGGCTTCGCTAGCTCAAGCCGTTATCCTTTCGTCGTTGCCGCCGGCTTTGATAAACAAGGGCTTTTCGTGCACTGGGCTGAAAGCAGGGTGCAGGGAGTGGTACTGAGTCTGGTGTTACTGATGGCGATCATCCTGCTGTGGATGTTAATGCGGCATGAAGCCCGGCGCAGTTTACGCTACCAAATTGAATTAACCCATCTCAGGGATGAACTCACCGCCGCCAACCACTCGCTGGAAAATCTGGCGAACGCCGATGGGCTAACGGGACTGGCCAACCGTCGTTATTTTGACCACTTTCTGAAAAAAAGCCTGTTGCACGGACGCAGTAGCGGAGGACCGGTATCGTTGATACTTTTCGATATCGATTATTTCAAACGCTACAACGATACCTACGGTCACGTTGCAGGTGACGCCTGTTTACAACAGGTGGGCCGTGTGCTGAAAACGTTCGCCCAGCGTCGGACCGATATTGCTGCCCGTTATGGCGGTGAAGAATTTGCCATCGTGCTAGCCGATACTCGCGCCGAGGATGCATTAAGGATGGCGTTGAGTGTGGTTGAGGCGGTCAGAGCGTTAGCTATACCGCATACTTCTACGGGGCTGGAGACGGGGTGCGTAACGTTAAGCGCCGGCGTGGCGTCTTCGGCGTCCGGGGAAGGACCGGAAAGCGCAGGATTATTGATTAAACGCGCGGATGAAGCGCTCTATCGTGTCAAACACCAGGGACGAAACGGGGCCAGCATCTAGCTCACGTCGAGCCGATCTGGCAGGGAAACCGCCCGGGCATTGCCCGGGCGGGTAAAGATTATTTGTCGCTACCGAATCCCTGCTTGTGTAGCGCTGGCAGGACGTTGGGGAAATAGATGTGCTGGTAATATCCGCTCACGCTGTCGCTCCAGCTTTCGCCGTCCGCACGCCCGGTTGCTTGCCAGTGCTGAACCATTTCAGCATTGTAAGCCGCGATTTGCTGCTCCAGACCTTCGGTGTGATAGCTTTCTTCGTGACGGAAGGTTTGCATCGGCAGGCGTGGTTTTTGAAATGCGGGTTGATCGACATACCCAATCACCACGCCCGCCACCGGGAACGTATATTCTGGCAAATTAAGCAGTGAGATCATCGCGTCAGGATCGCGGCGAATCCCCCCAATGGGCACGATGCCTAAGCCTTCTGCCCGGGCCGCGGCCATGATACTTCCCAGCGCAATGCCGACATCGGTAGCACCAGAAACAATACTCTCAATACTTTCCTGAGCAACCTGCTCTTTGCCTACTGCCGCCATTGCCATACGGGATTTATGCATGTCGAGCACCAGGGTAATAAACACCGGGGCCTTAGCAATCCACGGCTGTCCACCGGCAATCTGGGAGATCGCCTGACGTTTCCCGGCATCCCGCGTGACGACCAGTGAAACCTGCTGTGAATTAACAGAAGTCGGCGCGCGATAGGCGGTGCTGATGATGCGATCCAGGATGGCATCGTCGACGGGTTTGTCGGTAAAGCTGCGTTCACTTTTATGGCTGGTAAACAGGTTAATAATATCGCTCATCGTTGCTCCAAAACGTTAACCTAAAATTCAGTTGCCTGAGGATAACAAATTTATGTCTGCCACTCTTTAACCGCACTGGCCTTAACCTGTCGATTAATAACAAATTTAACGGACAGGCAACCTGGAGACGTTAAGCATGACTAATGTGCCTGAGATAACACCCGGTTTGCGTTTTTACCACTCTGGCGAGTGGCACGCTGGCGGGAAGGGTGCGGCAGGCCTCGCCACCACACGGGAAAGGCGGATACCTGTCTGAAGGGATAAACAGGGTACGGGCAACTGATGAAGGATAAGCCTGGATGATTAAAAGCAGGCTTATCATTTTTCTGTCATTTTTCAGCCATAAATCGTTCATTTTTCTCCGCTAGCTTACTGCAATTCTCATTTGCAAAGCGGCGCATGTATGAGCCATTTGGCGCTTCATAACATCACCAAACGCTGGGGCGAGAAAATCGCGCTGGATAATATCAATTTTGACGCCGCAGAAGGGACGTTTGTTGCACTGTTGGGCCCTTCAGGCTGCGGTAAATCGACCTTACTCCGCACCATTGCCGGGCTGGAGACGGCCGACAACGGATCGGTCAGTTTTAACCATCTGGATATCACCCACTTACCGCCCTCCCAGCGCAAGCTTTCCATGGTGTTTCAGTCGTATGCGTTATTTCCTCATCTGAGCGTCAAAGAGAATTTGTTGTTCGGTTTAAAAGCCCGCGGCGAGGATAAACTCACGTTTGCCGATCGTCTGCGTCAGGTCAGTAAGCTGATGGAACTTGAGACGTTGCTGGATCGCTTACCGTCCCAACTGTCCGGTGGTCAACAACAGCGGGTGGCGTTAGGCCGTGCCGTTATCGCTAACAATACGCTGTGCCTGATGGATGAACCCCTTTCTAACCTTGATGCCAAACTGCGCCAAAGCATGCGTCGTGAAATTCGTGCCTTACAGAAAAAACTGGGGCTGACGATGCTCTACGTGACGCACGATCAGACAGAAGCGATGAGCATGGCCGACAGCATCATCTTGCTGAATGAGGGGCGAATTGAGCAGCATGACACGCCAGATAACCTCTATAACAATCCAGCCAGTGTGTTTGCGGCACAGTTTATAGGCGCACCGCCCATGAATATCTTACCGCTGACCTTTGACCACATGAATCACTACCTGAGCCCGCTTACGCAGCCCGTCGTTGAAGGTTTTAGCAATGGCGCGCTCAGTCTTGGGATTAGGGCAGAAGATATCCAGCTCATTAACGCCGATGGCGCGGCGCTGACGGCCAACGTCGTGAGTTATGAATATATGGGGGCGGACACCTTATTACAGTGCCAGATTGCTCACAGCCATGCGTCGTTAACCGTCACGGTCCCGGGAATGAAACGGTTTATCGAGGGAAGCCAGACCGGGCTGCAATGGCCTGCCGATAAGCAATACCTGTTTTCAACTGATAGCGGTAAACGCTGTTTGCACGCTGAGCAGCTGATGTCTGTGTCATCCAAAAAATATGCGGTTTAACGGTCTTTTTACCTAAGGGAAAATCATGTCTGCCATTCGTCTGTCACATCTGCTTCCTGCATTGCTTATCGCAACGAGCGCGTCGGTATTTGCCGCCGATCCGGTTAAGTTGCAGATGTACTATCCCATCGCGGTGGGCGGAGAAATCAGCCACACCGTCGAAGCACTGGTCGCTGATTTCGAAAAAATTCATCCTGAAGTCAGTATTCAGCCGGTATATACCGGTGACTACGCCACGACGGTGACCAAAGCGTTGACTGCGTTTCGCGGCGGTAATGCACCGCAAATGGCGGTCATTGGTGATATCGAAGCCTATTCACTGATGGACGCGGGTGCCATTGTGGCGGCCAGCGACCTGGCAAAGGACGATGACGGTAAAAAATGGATCGACAGCTTCTATCCTGCTTTTTTGCGTCATATCAACGGTAAAGTGTGGGGCATTCCTTTTCAGCGCTCGACGGTGGTGCTGTACTGGAATAAGCAGGCGTTTGAAAAAGCGGGTCTGGATGCGGATACACCGCCGGCGAACTGGCAGCAGGTGGTGGACTTTGGTAAAAAACTGGTCGTGAAAGACGGTGATAACGTCAGCCAGTGGGGCATTGAAATCCCGACTACGCCCAATGGCTACTGGGTGTTTCAGGGGTTTGCTGCGACAAACGGCGCGCATCTTGATAACGGCAAGGGCACCGCCGTCTATTTTAATACACCTAAAAATAGTGAAACGCTGCAATGGCTGGCCGATTTAGGCCAGAAAGAAGGCGTTTCACCGAAAGGCGCTATCGCCTGGGGCACGACGCCGCAGGATTTTCTCAGTGGCAAAACTGCGATGATGGTGACGACCACCGGGAACCTGAGTGTCGTGCGCAAAAATGCCAAATTCCCGTTTGGCATCGCAATGCTTCCTGAAAAAACCCAGCGCGGTAGCCCAACCGGCGGCGGAAATCTCTACGTCTTCAAAAATGCATCGGCAGCGCAGCAGAAAGCGGCAATGGAATTTATCCGTTGGGTCACCGCCCCTGAACAGGCCGCTCGCTGGAGTATTGCCACCGGCTACGTGGCGACCTCTCCCGCCGCATGGGAAACACCGGCAATGAAAGCTTATGTGAAACAGGTACCCCAGGCGCTGGTGGCTCGTGAGCAACTCAAATATGCCCAGCCAGAACTGTCGACCTACAACAGCGTACAAATTCAGGAGGCGCTGAACCACGCCATTGAAGCCGCCATTACCCAGGCTAAAACACCAGCAGAAGCTCTGGAAGCGGCGCAGAAACAGGCCGATCGTTTGCTGAAGGCTTACCAGTAACACTATGGCGATGCGCATTCTTACACCGGCAGCGTCAGCCTCTCGCTCTGGTGGCGGGTCATTACAGCTGTGTGGCTATCTGCTGATTTTACCGGCACTGGTTTTTTTGCTGCTCTTTACCCACTATCCTGCACTGGCGACGGTGTGGGAAAGTCTGTTCAGCGTCTCACGTAATGGTCATCCGGCCCAGTTTGTTGGGCTGGATAACTATGCTGCGCTGCTGGATGACGATGTGTTTATCCGCTCGTTGTGGAATAACCTGCTGTATGCCCTGATCACTATTCCGCTGGCGGTCACGCTGGCTTTACTGATGGCGCTGGCCGTTAACCGGCGGCTGGCAGGGAATGCGATGGTTCGTGCGGCGTTTTTTATTCCTTCTCTGCTGCCAATGATTGCCATTGCCAACCTGTGGCTGTTTTTTTACACGCCGCAGCTTGGCCTGCTGAACAAGCTGCTGGCGCTGTTTTCCTTTGCCCCCATTAACTGGCTCGGGGAGCCAGGCACCTCGCTGTGGTGTCTGATGGCGGTCTCCGTCTGGCGTGAAGCCGGATTCTTTATGATCTTCTATCTGGCCGCTCTGCAGCAGATTGATCCGCGACTGAGTGAAGCGGCACAAATTGAAGGTGCATCTCACGGGTACTTCTTCCGACGCGTCCAGTGGCCATTACTGATGCCGACCACGTTATTTGTGCTAATCAACGCATCAATGAACGCATTTCGCATTGTCGATCAGGTGATTGCCATGACCAATGGCGGCCCGGACAACAGCAGCAGCCTGTTACTGTTTTACATCTACCGCACCGCATTCAGTTACTGGGATTTACCGGCAGCGGCGGCAATGACCGTGGTGTTACTGCTGATTTTAGCGGCCATTGCTGTGGTTAAGTTTAGGTTACTGGACAAGCGAGCCCATTATCAATGAAGCCTCAATGTGCTGTTGGTCGCCTGTGCCTGAATGCCGTTATCTGGCTGACGGCGGTGCTATGGTTACTTCCCATCCTGGTCGCGCTGTGGGTGGCGATACATCCGGCGGCAGAGCAGGGGAGCTTTACGCTCTTTGCTCCCCTGACGCTGCAGAATTTTATTGACGCCTGGCACGCTGCGCCCTTTGCCCGCTACTTTCTCAACACCATTTTGCTGGTGTTAATGATCGTCGTATGTCAGCTGGTGCTGGCCACCATGGCGGCTTACCCTTTGGTGCGTTTTCGCCTGAAGTATTCGGGGGTTTTATTTGCGCTTATCCTGTTACAGCTGATGATCAGCCCCGATGTGTTGATCCTCAACAATTACAAAACGATTGGCGCGCTCGGGTTGCGCGATACCTTGACTGGCATTGCCTTACCCTATTTCGCCTCGGCCTTTGCCATCTTCCTGCTGCGCCAGACGTTTAAAAGCATTCCTGTGGTACTGGAAGAAGCGGCTGTCGTGGAAGGTGCCAGCCGGTTTTATATTTTACGTAAAATTTATATCCCGCTGGCCAGGCCGATTTATATCGCCTTTGCACTGGTTTCTGTTAGCTTCCACTGGAATGATTTTCTCTGGCCACTGGTGATTACCGATTCTGTTAAGGTGCGGCCATTAACGGTCGGGCTGCAGTTATTTTCTTCGCCGGAGCAGGGCGTTCAGTGGGCGCTTATTGGGGCGGCGACGATCATGACAACGCTGCCGTTACTGCTGCTGTTTCTGATTTTCCAGCGCCAGTTTATCCAGTCGTTTATGCGTGCTGGCATACGTTAAGGTGTCCCGCATGTTAATGCCTCACTCGCTTAGTCTGCCACAACGCGCATTACTGGCGGAAGTCGCTCAGCTTTATCAACCGCCGTCGCTGCGGACGGTGGCGGCAGGGGATAACAGGGTTCGTTTTGGTCTGATTGCCGATCCGCAATATGCGGATATCGAGCCGGATATCGACAATAATCTCTATTATCGCAACGGACTACAAAAGCTACAGCGGGCCATCGGGGTGCTTAACGCGCAGCCGCTCGATTTTGTTGTCACGCTGGGCGATCTGGTCGATCGCGACTGGCAAAGCTATGCGGCGGTGCTGCCTGTGTATCAAGGCTTACAGCATCCTCATGCCGTGGTGCTGGGTAATCACGATGCGCAGACTATAGCCGCACGGCTTGAGGGAAAGCTTCCCTTACCTAAGAGCTATTACGCCTTCCGTTTCAACGGATGGCGTTTCATTGTCTACGATGGCAACGATATCAGTGTTTACTGCAATGCACTCAACGGCACAGACCGTGAACAGGCCGCGGCGTTGCTGGCCCGACTCCAGCGCCAGCAGCAGCCCCAGGCACAGCCCTGGAATGGCGCAGTGGGTAAACAGCAACTGGACTGGATTGAGCAGCAGTTACAGGCCGCCCAACAGTGCGGGGAAAGCGTCGTGGTATTGGGGCATTATCCTCTGGCACCCGAGAATACACATATGTTGATGAATGCCGGAGAGTTGGTGGATTTATTCACTCGCTATCGGGTACGCGCCTGTTTTGCCGGGCACGATCATCGTGGCGGCTATGCACGTATCGGGCACACCGAGTTTTTCACTATGAAAGGAATGCTGAATGGTCCGTCAGATGCGCCCTTTGCGCGGGTGGAAATAGACGATAACACACTCAGGTTACATGGCTTTGAGGGAGAGGTAAGCCACTGCTCAAGGACATTAAATCGCGTTTAATCAACACCATTCCTAATCAGACCTCTTTTCCCCTCTTTTTAAAGATGATTTAGTTACATCATACTGTAGGTGAAATCATTAAGGTGCCCGAATCAGGCGCAGAGCGGCGGGTAAGTTAAAGCGTAATGGCGACTTAGAGAATGAAGGCGCTTAGTTGAAACGGCGAACCCTGTTAAGCCAGCGTGCGCTAACGCTCCGCTTAACCGTTCATCGATCGATTAAATGAATGTGGTGTCATTCAGACCCTGGCTATATATTTTCCGCCTGGCTCATCGTGCTATCAGCGGCTGGTGGGACAGAGATACGTTGTCGCGCTGAAATATTGTCTCTTGTTTTCATACTCACCAGGACAGCATGAATATTTATAACGGAGAGTAAAAAATAACGCCTTAATCTGTCAGTGCGCCTGAGCACCGGGAAAGTGTACTTTTATCATCTGACAGAGTGAAGCTGCTGCTGCGGATACATTTTTTTCTGCGTAATGCAGCGTGACGCCAATGCTTCCTGCATCAGGCAATTTTTGCCCGGTAATAATCCCTAACGATGACGGCATGCCTGTTTCAGTGCGTAGCGTAATGCCCAGCCCCGCTGCGGCCGCCGCCCATATACCGCTCAGGCTTCTGCTGGTAAACGCAATACGCCACGGGATATTCATGCTGTCCAGTGCGGCTGTCGCTGCGCTACGCATCATACAGGGTGCATCAAAAACCAGTAACGGCAACGGTCGGTTCTGCAAGAAAAATGTGCCGATATCCAGATCCTTTGCGCCTATCCAGCATAGCGGTAACGTGCCAAGCGACTGGCTATAAGCACTGCTCTCTTTACCCTGCCAACTCAGTGCGATATCGAGTTCGTTTTGGCGAATAGCTTCTAACAGAGGTTTATTACGGGTGAACGTTGCTGATATCTGCACATCGGGATGCGTACGTGAAAATTGTCCAAGAATGGTGGGAAGGAGTGACTCTCCAAAGTCTTCCTGCAAACCCAGACGTAGCTCGCCACGGATACCAACGGCCTTAACGGCTGCATAAGCTTCATCGTTCAAACTCATGAGCCTGCGCGCGTAAGCAAGCATAATTTCACCCTGGGCTGTAAGAACCAGATGTCGCCCTGACTTTTGCACCAGCGCTGCACCTGCCTGTTGTTCGAGCTTTTTAAGTTGGGCGCTCACGGCCGATGTTGAACGACCTAAGCGTTCAGCGGCGGAAGCAAAGCTACCCAGCTCAATGCCGGTCACAAAAGTGCGTAAGGTTTCCGCATCGAACGTAACGGGTCTTTTAGCCATTATCTGTCCTGTTTTTTGGGATTAAGTGTCCCATTATTTCTGATTTTATAAATTATTGAGGCGTTTTATCTTTTTACCACATCCACCAGAGGAAGATAAATGAACGCTATAAAGGTGACCCGAGAAAACATGGCTGAACTTGCCCCAAAGCTGGCATTGCTCAGTGAAGAGGTGTTGTTTGGCGATATCTGGCAGCGGGAAGCGCTTTCCCCGCGGGACAGAAGTTTAGTGACGGTCAGTGCACTTATTGCGCTGTCTCGACATGAGCAACTGGACTGGCATCTTCAGTTCGCGCGGAAGAATGGTGTTTCTGATGAGGAAATAACAGAAGTGATAACGCATCTTGCCTTTTATTGCGGATGGCCAAATGCCGTTTCTGCGTTGACCGTCTTCAAAAATGCACAGCCTGAGTAAGGAGCCTGTATGCCTGTCACTCGTATCGCTATCTCAACACCGCGTTTTCAGCAGTGGCGAGAGGCTGTTTCTGATGCTTTACAGCAGTCACTTGAAGCGTCGTTTGCCGTACCACGCGGTGACTGCTTTCAGTTTTTTGATTGTTATGACGATCGTAGCCGCATTTTTGATCGACACTATCTGTGTGACGGGGAAGCGGGCCGTAGCGATGACTTCCTTATGTTTACTGTTACCGCCGGTAAAGCGCGCAGCACTCAACAAAAGCAGGCTTTTTATCGCGATCTGATCGGGCGTCTTGAACAAGCGATTGGCATAAACCCCCGCGATGTCATGGTCATTATTCATTTCACACAATCTGAAGACTGGTCTTTCAGTCATGGGAAAATGTTTAGCCTGACGGCTATTCCACACGCTTAAGGAGAAAAGTATGCTTGCTATGCAATATCGGTTTGTTCTTCCTGCTGATTACGACATGACAATCATTAAACGCCGGATTAATGACCATGGGCATAAGATGGATTTCCGGGTCTCCTGTTTAAAGCCTGGCTTTATGCCTGCAAATCCAACAGCCCGACATACAGTGAAGAAAACAGCTATGCGCCATTTTATCTGTGGCAGAACGCAGAAAGCCTGCACCGTTTTCTGTCCGGGGCCGGTTTTAAAAAACTTACCGAGGACTTCGGCTGGCCACAGGTGCACACCTTTCCGGTCTTATCGGCTGACTTAGGGCCAGATATCTCGCATGCTGGCTTTGCATCCCTGGCGGTGAGTCGCGTTCCTGCATACAGCGAACTTTCCGGGCTTACTCAGTGCACAAATCAATCCGTGGCTGTAGCACGCGTCTCTGCTCTGGATACCTTTCACTGGCGGCGCATAGCATTTTGCCTGTGGACAAAAGCGCCTGCGCAAAATGCACTGCACACGCAACACTACGAGGTTGGTCGTCTCTCTTTTCCCTAAATGTGCCTTATTTACCGTCTGACACAAAATTATCGGTTAACCGGATATCTAAATGACCGGTTGTGTGGCTATCTTACAGTACATGCCAGACTATTTCGTATCACCACGCTGGCAACGCAGTCGCGTTATCACATGACGTTAATTTTTCCATTTTTAGCTAACGAACCTAGTATTAAAGTACAAGGGCACTTTTGCCTGCTTGTCGACGGAGAAAAAAATAATGCGTATCAAGAATCACCTGAAAATATTGACGACCGCAACGCTCCTGGCACTGAGCCTGCCGATGACCTCCGCATTTGCTGCATTACCGGTCGGTGCAAATGCGCCAGATTTTAAACTGGAAGCCGCACTGGCAGGTAAAGAAACAACCTTCTCCTTGCAGCAGGCGCTGCAAAAAGGCCCGGTCGTGCTTTATTTTTTCCCAGCGGCGTTTAGTGCCGGTTGTACGTTAGAAGCACACGCATTTGCTGAAGCCACCGATGAATTTAAAAAACAGGGTGCGACAGTTATCGGCGTGACCGCAGGTAACACCGACCAGATTGAGAAATTCTCAAAGCTTGAATGCCGCGATAAATTCACCGTTGCCGCCGATCCGGGTGCAAAAGTGGCCGCGGAATATAAAAGTACCATGGAGATGAAAGGTAAAACGCTTTCCGATCGTACCTCCTATGTTATTGCGCCAGATGGCAAAATTTTACTGAGCTATACGGATAAAAACCCGGAATCCCATATCCAGAAAACGCTGGATGCCGTGAAAAAATACCGCCAGGCTAACCCGGCTTAATCTCAGATCTGGACAGATAAATCATGCTGACTGCTATCGCCGCCGCTTTTCTGGGTGGCATCATGCTTAATCTTATGCCATGCGTGTTTCCGGTTATTTCGCTCAAAGCGTTGAGCCTGATACGGCATCACGCCCGGCCAGCCCATGCTCGCGCAGAAGGGCTCGCGTTTTTGGTTGGCGTTGTTGTCACCATGGTTTTACTGGTCAGTCTGTTATTGCTGGCGCGATTGGGTGGGGCATCCGTGGGCTGGGGCTTTCAACTGCAATCACCTCTGGTGATTGCAGTGTTAGTCCTGGTGATGCTGGCCTCGGCGCTCAATCTGTTCGGCCTGTTTGAAGTGGGATTATCACTTCAGCGGGTCGGCGAAGTCGGGGGCAGCCAGGGTGGGCTGATTGGTTCCGCGTTGACAGGGGCATTGGCCATCATTGTTGCCACTCCCTGCAGTGCGCCCTTCATGGCCAGTGCGGTAGGTTATGCGCTGACGCAGCCGCCCTTTATCAGTTTTATTATTTTCCTTTCGCTGGCGCTGGGCTTTGCCGCGCCTTTCACCATGATTTCCTTTTTCCCCATCGTCGCCAGGATACTGCCATCGCCTGGCGCCTGGATGATCACCTTAAAACATGCCCTGGCATTTCCGATGTTAGGTGCGGCTGGCTGGTTAATCTGGGTACTGGAGCGCCAGGCAGGCTCAACCGCGCTGGCGGCGATACTAACCTGCTGCCTGCTACTGAGTTTTGCCGCCTGGCTGTATGGGCTGGCACAGAAGCGGCAGATGATGGGGAGGCGGCATTGGGCTTTACACATCGCTACGGCTGTCGTGATCGTTTTGCTGGTTCCCCCTTTAGTCACGCTTAAGGGCTCAACGGCGGCAGCGGATTCGTCAGATGTTGTTGCGGCGGCGGCGGTTGCGTGGTCACCTCAGAACGTTGATGCCATTAAAGGGCAGGGTAAACCGGTCCTGGTGAACTTTACCGCCTCCTGGTGCATTACCTGCCAGGTAAACGAACGCACCTCGCTGTCTACCCAGGCGGTAAAAACAGCCATGGCACGCACGAACACCATCTATATGATTGCAGACTCGACAAAGTACAATCCTGACGTTGAACAGGCGCTCAGTGACTTTGGTCGTGGTGGGTTGCCGCTTTATGTGGTTTATCCGGCTGATGGCGGAAAACCGGTGGTGTTGCCTCAGGTATTAACCCCCGGAACGGTAATTACTGCCTTGCAGCAGGCAAGTGAAAAAGGCAAAAAATCTTAGTGGCAAAAGCAGAACGTGAATGCCTGATAAACGGCCATAGCCCGTTGGGCTAAGGCCGCTATTATCAGCAGTTTCATGGCTTTTGTAGCAAAACCCTTCACAGGATAATGATGAAGACGATTGGGCTTATTGGCGGCATGAGCTGGGAATCGACAATCCCTTATTATCGTTTAATTAATGAGGGGATCAGGTCCCGGTTAGGCGGCCTGCATTCTGCAAAACTGCTTCTGCACAGCGTCGATTTCCATGAGATTGAAGCCTGCCAACGCAGTGGTCACTGGGATCGGGCAGGTGAGTTACTGGCCGAGGCAGCACAAGGTCTGGCAATGGCCGGAGCTGATGCCATCGTGTTGTGCACCAATACCATGCATAAGGTTGCCGGCGCGATTGAATCTCGCTGTGATTTGCCGTTTTTACATATTGCCGACGCGACGGGCCGTGAGATAGTGAGCAAAGGAATGAACCGTGTTGCCTTGCTTGGCACACGATATACGATGGAACAGGATTTCTATCTGGGTCGCCTGACTAAGTCGTTCTCAATAAACACTGTCGTACCCGATGCGGAGCAACGTGAGGTCATTAACCGCATCATTTTTGATGAACTGTGTATGGGGATATTTACGGACGCTTCCCGGCACTATTATCTTGACGTGATACAGCAACTGGCTACGCAAGGCGCACAAGGCATTATTTTTGGCTGCACGGAAATAGGCTTGCTGATTCCAGAACAGCAAAGTGCGTTACCGGTGTTCGATACCACCAAAATTCATGCCAGCGATGCGGTGAATTTCATGCTGTCCTGATTCACCCTTACAGAGTGAATCAGTGCACAGGCGTTTAAAGCGTGTCGAAGATAACGTAGAGCTTGCGCATGGTTGTGTCCATCACCCAGGTGCCTTCGGTATTGGCTTCGAAGAACAAGGTGTCACCGGGTTTAAAATGCTGCGGCGCTTCGCCATCTGCTGTAAACGACCCCGTTCCTGACAGGAAATGCATCATCTCTGCTTGCTTAACGCCGCGACGATAACTTCCAGGCGTACATTCAAAAATTCCCATATCAATGTTTTCATGGCCCGGAATCACCTTTTGCAGTCCTGCCAGTGCGATTTCGGGTGAGCCAGGCAGACCTTCCACGGTTCCCCATGGCTCAAGTGTCTTGAGTGAAGCAGGTTGTTCAAGTTTTTGTACTTTCATTTTAGGCTTCCCGAGCCAGCCGCCACGAATGCGGCCTGATAGTGAATGATGCTTCAGGGTAAACAAAAGCAGAAAAACAAAGCGCGTCTTTAACGTTTCCTCATGAAAGTTATGCGCAAATAAGATCGCCGTAAAAGCATGAAATTTCTGACAGCCTTGGGCACAGGGTTTACACGCACGCGGATGTTGGCATTACGGTTTGAAGCCACGTTTAAGACTGGAGCCAGGCGGTAACATCAGCCTTTTATTCCCCGTTGCTCTAATTGGGTTTGGTACGTTATTCGCGGTGCGTTACTGAGAGTATTCGCAGCCAGGTTAAACGACATTAATCTGATTTATTATATGATTTTATTGAATAATTTTAATTTAAGCGTGATGTAAACAGGTCACGATCTGGCAAGGAATAATCTGATTTATTAGGTCCGTCTTACAATGGAAATATAAAGGATCTATTTTGCCACTGCTGAGGTTAGATACAGCACAGAGCAGAACAGCAGAGCGTTCTGTCATCCCAGGAGCAATCTCTTAAGGGTAAGCTATGAAAAATTCCTCCGTCAAAATGGCACTGAAAACAACGGTATTCTCGATCGCGACGTTTGTTACTTTTCAGAATGCAGCATTAGCGGCTCCCGACGCGCATCACTTATTTTCAATAAATGATCAACAGCCAGTTTCTTCTTTGTTCCAGAAAAACAAGCCGGATAATACGGGTAAAATTGAGCTTGCAGCACATCAAAAGCTGTCAAGCGGTCTGCGTATTAATACTGCCTGTGATGATACCGGTGAACCCTGCCCGCACGATGACACTCAGGATGACATGTCCTGAATTCGACCTGCCGCACTTCCTGAGCTGAATAGTGATGGTTCGATTGGATCTCAACCGCCGAAGGGCGGTTTTTTAATATTGTCCTGCGCGGCTCAGACGGTATGTGCATCGCATCGCTAATGCCCATTTTTAACGCGGTTTGCCATCACATCTTTCCTTACCGGTTAACCGTTTCGCTTTAAAAATGAACGATCTGCGCCACGATAAATAAAATTCTTAACGGCGGTTAAACGGTTTGAAGATTTACTCACCCCGGCCAGCAGAAGTGTTCTGGTTAGCTATGCTCAGAAGACAGTAACCCGTTTTCGCTATTTATCAGGGAGTCATTCGATGAAAAAACTTTCACTTATTCTTGTTACCGCAGGTCTGCTTATGGCGATGAGTTCACAGGCAGAGGCAAAAGGCTGTCTGAAGGGCGCGGCCGTGGGCGGTGTGGCGGGTCACGTTAAACATCACGGCGTTGCCGGTGCAGCAGCAGGCTGCGCAGTTGGCCACCATATGGCCAAAAAGAAACAGAAAGAGGCTGACAGTAAACAGCAGGGGCAACAGCAGGGCGGTTAATCCTCCTGTTTATTCCTGCCCCTCTCTGAGAGGCGGCAGGAACGGGCTACACAGGTTTGGTCGCCCGCGCCTCTCTGTCCTGTCACACCCTGTTCAGCTCCTCCACGCATTGCTGTCCTCTTTTCTCCTTCGCCGCAGTACCTCAGCTCAGTAAGCTGGCTGCCACATTGACGGATAGCCCCAGAATAGCCAGATTAAAAATAAACGAGATGACCGACTGTAACAGCGCGAGTTTACGCATTTCCATCATGCCCGTTGCCACATCAGCCGTCTGGGATGCCACCGCGATGGTAAATGAGAAGTACAGAAAATCCCAATAGGCGGGATTGGCAGGTTTTTCCGGGAAGATCAGCGGGATAACGCCATGGCTCCGATGCAGGTAGTGCTGATGAGCATAGTGCATAGCAAATGAACTGGGCAGCAAGGCCCATGACGCAATGAGCGTCAATGCAGTCAGTAACATATGCAGGGCGCGCGGCGTACCCGTGAGACTTTTTAGCGTTGGTAGCTCGCTCATGATCGCGACGATGCTGATCATACAGGCAACAATCACCATCCCCAGAACCAACGTGGCGCTTTGATCCTGCATCTGGGCGATGTGCTTGATTTGGTCTGCCTCCGTGCGCAG
Organism: Pantoea allii; assembly: GCF_002307475.1. Taxonomy (GTDB): domain Bacteria; phylum Pseudomonadota; class Gammaproteobacteria; order Enterobacterales; family Enterobacteriaceae; genus Pantoea; species Pantoea allii. The sequence continues at coordinate 29,768 of NZ_NTMH01000031.1, forward strand.
CATACGAAACCAGATAAACCACAGATAAAGCCATGCCAGCACGTTCCAGCCGATCAACAAACGCTGTAATTCCCCTAACTGCTCAGGCAAGAAGAAATAACAGATTACGCCTGCGGCGATGGAGATCAGCAGGCGCAGGCGAGCAAAGAGATGTGATGTCAGGGAAGAGGACATGGTAATCCTGTTTTGACTGAATATTGAATCAGTTAACTGTAGTTGATGACGAGGAGCATGGCACTGGAAGTATGCACGTAAGTGAACAATATCTCGCCTGGCCGCGCCCATTTCTTTATCAAAACAAGCCACTCTCAGCACTGATTATGTGCAACGCACATTCAACGCTCATCATTCTGGTGCTCATGATGCCCTTAAATTATGCATTCTACTGATTTATCACCCTTTAATTTCTGGCACGCCAATTGCTAAAGTTTTAAAAGAAAGCAGCGCATCACACAATTTGTTATCGAATAGCCAGCTAGGGTTCCGGTTCACACAGGTGAACGTCTGGTCCGAGAGCAGGCGACCTCTGCGAGGTTACACGGCGGGACAAAAGCCCGGGAGACAGCAGCACCTTTGGGTGTCGCGCTGCTCCCGTTTTTTTTTGTGCCAACCAGAGGTTAACCATGAAGACATCGCCGCTCCTCCGCTCACTTTTTCTGTCGCTGGCGCTGCTGGCCAGCTTTCCCTCTTTCGCCGCAGTAAAAAAAGAGTTCAACATCTGCTGGACTATCTATGCGGGCTGGATGCCCTGGGGCACCATCAGCAACGAAAAAATCATCGATAAATGGGCCAGTAAATACGGCATCAAAATTAATATCGTGCAACTCAATGACTATATCGAATCCATCAATCAGTACACGGCGGGTCAGTTTGACGGCTGCACCATGACCAATATGGATGCATTGACCATCCCAGCAGCAGGCGGCGTCGATACGACAGCACTGATTACCGGCAGCTATTCCGATGGTAATGACGGTGTCGTGCTAAAAGGGGTGAATAAAAAACTCAGCGATCTGAAAGGGATGTCGGTTTATCTGCCTGAGCTTTCGGTGTCGCACTATCTGCTGGTCCGTGGTCTGGAAAAAGCCGGACTGCAGGAAAAAGACGTTAAAGTCGTCAATACCTCAGATGCGGATATTGTCTCGGCTTTCGGCACCAGCAACGTACGGGCGGCAGTGGCCTGGAATCCACAGCTTTCGGTTATCAAAAAGACCCCGCAAACCACAGAAGTGTTCAGCTCTTCGGAAGTGCCCGGCGAACTGATTGATATGATGGTCGTGAATACCCAAACCTTAAAAGATAATCCCGCCTTGGGCAAAGCGCTGACCGGTGCCTGGTTTGAAATGATGAGCAAAATGCAGGCTGGCGATACGCAGGCGCTGAGTGCCATGGCTGCCGATTCCGGCATTGATCTCGCCGGTTACAAAGCACAGCTGAAAACGACCCATCTGTTCTGGACCCCTGCCGACACGCTGACCTTTATCTCCTCGCCGGATCTGGCGAAAACCATGCAGCGGGTTGCGACATTTTCCTTCGATAAAGGATTGCTGGGAGAGGGCGCACAAAGTGCTGACTTTATCGGCATGATGTTTCCCGGCAACACCACCGTCGGCAATACAGCAAACATCAAACTGCGTTTCGACGACAGCTATCTGAAGATGGCTGCTGCGGGCAAGCTGTAATAACTGATCTCGGGAGTTCATGTCATGCGCCACATCAATCGCCATCCCCGACAGGGGATGCGCCTGACGCTAATGCTATTGCCGTTTGTGTTATTGATCGCCACCTGGTTTATCGGTTCGGCGGTGCGGCTGGAGGCTAATCCGCAGGACAAGCTGCTGCCTGGTCTGTCACAAATGATCGCAGCCGTTGACCGGATGGCATTGACCCCCGATAAGCGCAGTGGTGAGTATCTGCTGTGGGCTGACACGCTGATTAGCCTCAGCCGTTTGCTGATTGGCCTGACGCTCTCTTCGCTGATTGGCTTGTGTATTGGTATCGCCGCTGGCGTCTTCCCGTTGTATCGCGCGGCGCTCTCGCCGCTCATGACCGTGATTTCGATGATCCCACCGCTGGCTATCCTGCCGGTGCTGTTTATCGTTTTCGGGTTAGATGAGCTATCGAAAGTCATGCTCATCGTTATCGGCATTACACCAATGCTGGCGCGTGACCTTGAACAGCGCGCGCGCGAAATCCCCGCAGAGCTGTTTATCAAAGCACAAACCCTTGGTGCTAATAGCTGGACGGTCGTCCTGCGGGTAGTGCTACCCCAGCTTTTATCGCGCCTTATTACCTCGTTGCGACTGCTGCTGGGATCGGCCTGGCTGTTTTTGATCTCCGGTGAGGCGATTTCCGCTACTGCCGGTCTGGGTTACCGCATTTTCCTGGTTCGACGCTACATGGCGATGGACGTGATTATTCCTTATGTCATCTGGATAACGCTCATCGCGTGGCTGATGGATTTGGCCTTAAGGCAATTGCATAAAACCTGCTTCAAGTGGGCGGAAGGAGGCCAGGGATGAGTTTTATCGATATCAAAAATATCTGGCAGGAATACGGTGACCACGTGGTGCTGGAGCGCATCAATTTGCAGGTGAAAGAGGGCGAGTTCTGCTCAATGGTTGGCGCGTCCGGCTGCGGTAAATCGACGTTTTTACGTCTGCTGCTTGGCCAGGAAAAGCCAACCAGGGGAGAAATCATGCTCGATGGCAAGACGCTGGCGGCGGAACCCGATCGCAGCCGTGGCGTGGTATTCCAGCGCTATTCAGTATTTCCGCATCTTAACGTACTGGATAACGTCGCCATTGGTCTCGAACTGGCGGCTTCACCGCTGTTTGGCCGTTTGTTTGGCGCAAGAAAACGCGATGCCCGTCAGCGGGCGCAACTGATGCTGGAGAAAGTAGGGCTAGGGCACGCGCTCGATAAATACCCGGCGCAGCTTTCCGGCGGGATGCAGCAGCGGTTGGCGATTGCTCAGGCTTTCGTCATGCAGCCGCGGGTGCTGCTGCTTGATGAGCCTTTCGGCGCGCTGGACCCCGGCATTCGCAAAGATATGCATGCGTTGCTGCTCCAGCTGTGGAGCGAAACCCGAATGACGGTGTTTATGGTCACCCACGATCTTGCGGAAGGCTTCAACCTGGGCACCCGGCTGCTGGTTTTCGACAAAGTGCGCCTTGACCCCCAGGCACCCAACGCATGGGGCGCGCGCGTGACTTACGACATCCCGCTCAATGAAGCGCGCATGGCGCAACTGGTAACCGGTAGTAACAATAATCTTTATGCATTAAGGAGATAGTTTGATGACCGCACTTTTTCACTCCTCACCCAGCCTGCGCGAAGAGCGGCTTCCCGGCGGGGCGCATACCTCGTTCATTTTGCGCAAGGGGCAAATTCTGCGCCTGACCGATATCGACGGCGGGGCTAACGTCAGCATGATGATGCTTAACCCTCACGAAAAAAGTGAACGCCTGAATCTGCCGGATACGCTTAAGGGCCAACATACCGCTCGCCTGACAGCCGGGCATTGCTTCTATTCCGATATGGGCCGTGTGTTGGCCGGTATTGTCGCGGATAGTTGCGGCTGGCACGACCCGTTCGGCGGGGTACTCAATGCAGAGGAAACGCGTAATAAGTACGGTACGGGCCGCTACCAGGAACTGCGTAACGGCTTCTACCGTAACGGTGTCGATAATCTCCTGGTGGAGATGGGCAAATGGGATCTGGGCCTTGAAGATTTGCTGATGGTTGTCAACTTCTTTAGCAAAGTGAGTGTTGATAAAGACGGCCGCTTTACGTTTCACCGGGACAATAGTCGCGCGGGGGATTACGTCGAGCTGTTTTCACCTATGGATGCGCTGATAGTACTGACTGCGCTGCCACATCCTCAGGACCCCGCCGCTGAATACGATCCGCGCCCGATCCAACTGAGCTGGTATCAGGCTGACGATGTGCAGGCAGTGACGGAAGCGCTATTCACACGCGATGAAAATCAGCGCGCGTTCCTCAATACCCAACTCTTTTCCCTGTAAGGAGGCTGTGATGACCCTTATCAACAGTAACCGTCGTCCTGAAGATGCCGTTTATCGCCATGTGATCCCGGCGGGAGAGCCCTGGCTATTTGAGGTAAAGAAAGGGCAAACGCTGCGCCTGCTCGACCTCGAAGGTAATCAGGCGATTGATACGCTGTTTTACAATGCTGATAACCCACGCGAACGCTACGATCCGCAGCGCACGCTACGTCGTCAAGGTAACGCTTACCTGACGGCGGGCAGCGTCCTCTATTCAAATCTCGGCAATCCGCTGCTGACTATCGTTGCCGATACCTGTGGACGCCACGATACCCTTGGTGGTGCCTGCGCGCAGGAGAGTAATACCGTGCGCTATGCCCACGACAAACGCTATATGCACAGTTGCCGGGATAATTTTCTCTGTGCCTGCCTACACGATGGCCGCCTGCATAAGCGCGATATCGGGGCCAATATCAACTTTTTTATGAATGTCCCCGTGACGCCGGAAGGCAGCCTGACCTTTGAGGACGGTATATCGGCCGCAGGAAAATACGTTGAGTTGTTTGCCGAATGTAACGCCGTGGTGCTGATCTCCAACTGTCCGCAGTTGAACAACCCCTGCAATGGCTGGAACCCTACGCCTGCAGAGGTGCTGGTATGGAACTGAGTCAACGGCAGTAACAGCGATGTCTGGCCTTCCGGCTTTTCGCTGTTAGCACCGACCACCTGAACACGTACACCGACGCACCCATCTTACGTGCCGGTTGGCCCCGGGGACGGCCCCAGGGGAACATCGAATGTTGCGGGACGGCCCGCTTCCCTGAGAGTTCCGCTTATGTTTGATAGCTTACTGATTGCCAATCGCGGCGCGATCGCCTGCCGCATCTTGCGTACCCTGCGCGCCATGCAGGTGAAGGGCATCGCCGTGTACTCTGAAGCAGACCTGAGCAGTCTGCATATCCGCGATGCGGATGAAGCTTTAAGCCTCGGTGACGGCCCGGCGATGCAAACCTATCTGGTGGCTGAAAAAATCATCGCCGCGGCGCAGCAAAGCGGGGCCAACGCGATTCACCCTGGCTACGGTTTTCTCTCAGAAAACGCCGCATTCGCCGAAGCCTGTGAAAAAGCAGGGCTGATTTTTGTCGGACCAACGCCACAGCAGCTGCGTACCTTTGGCCTGAAACACACCGCCCGAGCCCTGGCCAAAGCAGAAGGTGTGCCGCTGCTGGAAGGGAGTGAACTGCTGGCTGATATCGACGACGCCAGCCGCGCAGCAGAGGCGGTAGGCTATCCAGTGATGCTCAAAAGCACCGCCGGAGGCGGCGGAATTGGTATGCGCGTCTGCCGGGATGTGCAGGAACTGGCGGAGGCGTTTGAAACGGTCCAGCGGCTGGGGCAAAACAATTTCAGCGATGCCGGCGTGTTTCTTGAAAAATACATTGAGCGCGCCCGTCATCTTGAGGTGCAGATCTTTGGCGATGGGCAGGGGAAGGTTATCGCTTTAGGCGTACGTGACTGTTCGGTACAGCGGCGTAATCAGAAAGTGATTGAAGAGACACCGGCACCCAATCTCCCTGAAGGCATGGCGCAGGCGCTCTGCGCGGCGGCCATTTCGCTGGGCAAAGCCGTAAACTATCGCAGCGCTGGAACGGTTGAGTTTGTCTATGACAGCGTGGCGCAGCAGTTTTATTTTCTTGAAGTAAATACGCGCCTTCAAGTGGAGCATGGCGTAACGGAGCAGGTCTGGGGCGTTGATCTGGTGCGATGGATGATTGAACTGGCGGCGGGCGATTTGCCCCCACTGGATGACTTGTTTGCCGGGCTAAAACCACAGGGGCATGCTATCCAGGCAAGAATTTATGCGGAAGATCCCGGCCGACAGTTCCAGCCTTCGCCCGGCCTGTTAACCGAAGTCGTCTTCCCGCCTGCCGATGGTGAAACGCTACGTATTGACCGCTGGGTCGAAGCGGGATGCGAAGTCCCGCCGTTTTTTGATCCTATGCTGGCAAAAACCATCGCCTGGCGTCCCAGCCGCGATGAGGCTATCGCCACGCTGACGCAGGCGCTGGCGGAGACCCGGTTATACGGCGTAGAAACTAATCGCTTGTACCTGATGCAAATTTTGGCGTTCGCTCCCTTTGCCGCAGGCGAACCCTGGACCCGCTGTCTTGAGCAACTGTGTTATCGAGCCGCCACGGTTGAGGTGCTGAGTGCCGGAACCCAAACCAGCGTTCAGGACTACCCTGGGCGGCTGGGATACTGGGCGGTGGGCGTGCCGCCGTCGGGACCGATGGATGACCGCGCCCTGCGTTTCGGCAATCGGCTTTTGGGCAATGCCGAAGGGGAAGCCGCGCTGGAAATCACCCTTATGGGGCCAACTTTGAAATTTAATGCCTATGTTCAGGCGGTGATATGTGGTGCGCCCCTGGCTGCCACGCTAGAGGATGTTGCTGTGCCGATGGACTGTGTTTTTAGCATTCCGGCTGGCGCAACGCTGAAGCTGGGTGCGATTAGCCACGCGGGCGTCAGAAGCTATCTCTGTCTGAGCGGCGGCATTCAGGTGCCGGATTATTTGGGCAGTAAAAGCACGTTTACGCTTGGTCAGTTTGGCGGTCACGCCGGACGGGCGCTGCGCGGCGGCGATGTGTTGCATCTGGCTCCGCGAGCTGCCAGCCAGACCAGCGCAACGCTGCCCATCGCGCTGCGTACGGCACTCCCGCAGGTGCGTACGCTGCGGGTGATTTATGGCCCGCATGGCGCGCCGGAGTTCTTCGAGCCAGAATATATTGCGACTTTCTTTGCGACAGACTGGGAAGTGCATTTTAACTCCAGCCGTACCGGTGTGCGCCTGATCGGACCAAAGCCGATCTGGGCGCGCGACAGCGGGGGAGAAGCGGGGTTGCATCCGTCAAATATTCACGATAATCCTTACGCCGTCGGTGCCGTAGATTTTACAGGCGATATGCCGGTGATTCTGGGGCCGGATGGCCCCAGCCTGGGCGGTTTTGTCTGTCCGGTGACAGTGATAGAAGCCGACCTCTGGCAGTTAGGGCAACTTAAAGCCGGCGATAAAGTGCGTTTTGTGGCCGTGGATTTAGCTACCGCCCGCCGACTGGCTGAAGGACGACGCAACGAGTTAGCCACACTCGAGGTGCAGAAAATCACCTGGCAACCGGCCCCCTTGACGTCACCGATCATCATGACCTGCGGCGAGGGAGATAAACGCCTGGTAGCGCGCCTTTCCGGCGACACCCATTTGCTCCTTGAGGCAGGCGAGCCGGAGCTGGATCTGGTGCTGCGTTTTCGTATTCACGCCTTGATGCAGGCACTGGAAGCGCCATCCCGAAAGGGCGTAATTGATATCACGCCAGGGATTCGTTCACTGCAAATCCATTTTCAGCCTGAAACCCTGACGCTGGCCTCGCTGCTGACCTGGGTGCGCGATGAATGGGCGGCAGTATGCGTTAGCGACGACCTGCAGGTACCCACACGCGTGGTGCATTTGCCGCTCTCCTGGGATGATCCGGCCTGCCGGAAAGCCATAGAGAAATATATGACCACCGTACGCCATGACGCGCCGTGGTGCCCGAGTAACCTTGAGTTTATCCGCCGGATAAACGATCTGCCTGATGAAGAAGCAGTATGGAATACGGTGTTTGAAGCCAGCTACCTGGTGATGGGGCTGGGTGATGTGTATCTCGGTGCGCCAGTCGCGACGCCGCTTGATCCGCGCCATCGTCTGGTAACCACCAAGTACAATCCGGCGCGTACCTGGACGGCAGAGAATTCGGTTGGCATTGGCGGTGCCTATCTGTGCGTTTACGGCATGGAAGGGCCTGGCGGCTACCAGTTTGTGGGCCGCACGCTTCAGATGTGGAATCGATATCACGACGTCGCTGATTTTGCTGGTCAACCCTGGCTGTTGCGTTTTTTCGATCAGCTACGCTTTTATCCCGTATCGGCAGAGGAACTTTTGCATATTCGTCGTGATTTTCCACTTGGCCGCTATCCGCTGCGTATTGAACACAGCACGCTACGGTTAGCAGAATATCAGCAGTTCCTCGCACGCGAAGCACAGAGCATCACTGCGTTTCGCGACCATCAGCGGCAGGCGTTTAATGCTGAACGCGACCGTTGGATCGCCAGCGGTCAGGCCCATTTTGACAGTCAGGAGATTGTGGCTGATGAAGTCGGCGATGCGCCGCTACAGCCGGGTGAACAGGGGGTGGAAAGCCCTGTTTCCGGCAATTTATGGCAAGTGCAAACCACTGTGGGTAGCCGGGTGCGCGCGGGCGATGTTCTGGTTGTGCTGGAATCGATGAAGATGGAGATTCCGCTTCTGGCACCCTGCGACGGCGTGATCCAGCAGGTTAATGTGCAACCGGGCAGCGCAGTACGCGCAGGACAGTGCGTAGCGGTGATTATTGAGGATAATGCTTAACCTGGCTGGGATCTGATGTACATCTGACTATCCCTGGCGACGAATTGTCGCAAAGGTCTAAATATCCTGCGCCTGCTGACCGATATCCGTCAGCGGGCGCAGGTGCTTAAGCAGAGTTCCATGAGAAAAGGTGGCAAAGTCATGAACCACTTTAAGGCGGGGAACGTCATTCATTGTAATGCACCCCGAATCCTAAGCCGTCATCAGTTGCGTTCTCAGCTGTGAAAGCCTGGAAAAAGGACGATAATGCGGACATCTCAATATAACCAGAGGCGAACATCTGAATTTAGCCATTATCATATCGGTGCACATAATCTATCTTATGTTAAATAAGATATCTAATTACGTACTCAGATGACTCCCCGGCATCACTGGCTCCTCACCTGCGTACCTTTTCGTTCTAAAGCCTGTTCTGCACCGATCGCGCTACGCGAAAAATGGCCCATAAATCCCCTGCGGGTTTCGCAGAATTCACATAGCGTTGTCAGCCGCGTTAATATTACGCTTAAATAAGCCGTGTAGTCTGGACGGAGTCAGACGCGAGCTAATTATGTCTGGAAAACAGCGAGTCCCACAAATTGTCACGATGACAGTAGAACGTACGTAACTTACTTGGCCGTGCACGTGAGGCCGGAATCAATCTTAGTGCCGCGCTTGACGCCGAACTGCGTCAATATAAAGCACGCAAGTACCAGGAAGAAAACACTGAAGCGCTTGATGCATTAAACTGTTTTCACGATGAAAATAGTTGCTTCAGTGATGATTACAGGCGTTTTAATAATTTAGTTCACTGTCTACCGCAATATGGGCAAACGTACTCTCTATTCCTTTCTGCGTGATAAAATCCGCGACTTATTGGCCAGTGAAATCGCAGGATTGCTATCCCTCTTCTGCCCGTTGAAAGTATCCAGCTCGCACCCGACCGGAAAGACTTATCCCGCTTGTGAGAGTGCCAGATGAGCGTGAATATGCGGTTATGACCCACGAGATGGCGAGTATCCCCGCTCATGCGTCAGGCCCACTGTTCTGTGATGCCTTGCCTTATCAGACAGTGATTAAAGCGGTGATAGGTTTTCTTTTTAATGGTATTTAACGACTTAACGATTTCTATTTTTATGTTTTGAAGCAATAAATTTCGAGGGACGATCAAATCCTTAAAATAATTTAAGCGCCTCATCGAAGATGACTCAAAAATTATCTGACTCAATAATAGTCGTATCAGGATATATAAAATGATCAAGAAGCTATTCATCCGTGTATTACTCACCCTGCCCTTATAATTAATCGACAATGTTTCTCCTGTTCTGAATTCAGTGCGCCTCCGATTATGGCTTCAGACAATCCCGACTAAATAATATTGAAATGAACAGGCGTCATTTTGCATCGGGTGCCTGCCACTGCTTAAAAGATGGTGGCCCAGGCGAAAAATAATGTAGCGGGCATCGCTGGTTCAGCTAACGCTGATAAAAACAGAACCCGTCTGAATTCAGAGTGTAAAAATGCGCTACTGAAATTTACATCTGATGTGGAACCGAACATCTGCTCATCATAAATTCAAGCGAAATACATACCCGTGAGACTGAGGGTATTTTTGTGCAAAAAACCACATTTAAGCCTCCTGGCGTACAGGTTCCGTCATATCAGAACAATGTCAGTGTGTCCGTATAGCCCCTGCAGTAACCATCCATTAGTCAATGAGATAAAATAAAATTGATTTCTCCCTGCTGCTGGCTTAAGTGCGAAAGGCTTAGTTAATACTTAATTGATTATTTATCCTTAATGACTAAGATGTTTTTTTGTTTTTACACTTTCAATTGTATTGAAACTTTTCAGGTAGTTGACCCAAAAAGCTACACCAGCTATAACAATATTGTCTCTGATATTAAAACCGCAAAAAATTACGTTGAAGCAATTTGCTTTGGTATAGAAATATTTCAGTCTTGCCCGCGAGAAGAGAGGATTTTATCCGCAATCTCGTGGTTGAGATTTTTTCTACGCATACAGCCAAGGTAGCCTAAAAATGGCAGATTCTGACAGCGATGCCCTGCAGTTGCAAAAGTGCATGAGAGAGGGCGACCAGCAAATAAGCGCTAAAGTTGATTCCGCCCCGGGAGCGCCGGGTATCGCACCCCGCTGGACATCAAGTGCCAAGAGCGGAATCGGCACGGCCCTTTCAACAGACTCCCCTGTCTGGTTCTCCTTAAGCCATGGTGTTCTCAACGAAATCTATTATCCGCGCGTCGACAGCGCCTGCACCCGTGATTTCGTTTTCGTCATCACGGGGCCGGAAGGGTATTTTTCCGAAGAAAAGCGCGATTGCTCAACCGAAATCAATACCTGCTCGCCAGGCATTCCGGCCTTTTCAATCAGCAACACGTCCCGTGACGGACGTTACAGGCTTGAAAAGGACATCATTACAGATCCGGCTCGTGCCTGCGTGCTGCAACGCGTCCGTTTCACCGCTCTGAAGGGTGATATCGAGGATTACAAGGTCACCGCACTGCTTGCACCCCATCTGGTGAATGCGGGACAAATGAACGCTGCATGGATCGGCGAATTTGAAGACAAGCCCGTGCTTTTTGCCACGGGTCGCTCTTGCTACCTGGCGCTCGTCTGCGACCTACCCTGGACAGCAGTGAGCGCGGGTTTTGTCGGTACTTCAGACGGCTGGCAACAGCTGAAAAAACACGGACGCCTCGCCAACCAATATCAGCGCGCGGATGACGGCAATGTCGCGCTTGCTGGGGAACTGGTGTTCACAAGCAACTGCCGTGAAGCCACGCTGGCTGTTGGTTTCGGCCAAACGGAATTCGAGGCCGCAGCGGCGGCAACCGCCAGTCTGAAAGCGGGCTTTGACACCGCGCGGAATCACTATATCGGCAACTGGCAAGCGTGGCAGGACAAGCTCATGCCACTCGACCAGAAAGAGCGGGACGGCGTAAATACATACCGGGTTTCAACAGCAGTTCTGGCCTCGCACAGAGACGCCGATTCCCCCGGCGCCGTTGTCGCGAGCCTGACAATACCCTGGGGATTTTCGAAGGGTGATGACGATCTTGGCGGCTATCATCTGGTCTGGCCGCGGGACCTGGTTGAAACGGCAGGGGGTTTCCTGGCCGCTGGCGACGCCGACGCAGCACTCGCTATTCTCGAATATCTCCGGCACGTTCAAGAGCCCTCCGGGCGCTGGCCACAGAACCTGTGGCTCGATGGAAAACCTTACTGGCCCGGTATCCAGATGGATGAGTGCGCCTTCCCCATTCTGCTTACCGATATGTTGCGTCGACTCGGTCATCTCGACAAGAAAGCGCAGAAACATTTTATGCCGATGCTGCGCAGCGCGGCCAGCTACATTCTGACCAACGGCCCGACGACCAGCGAGGACCGCTGGGAGGAAGACTCGGGCTACAGCCCCTTTACCCTGGCGGTAGAGGTTAGCGCCCTTCTTGCTGCCGCGGACCTGCTTTCTGTCGATGGAGACGAGGCGGCGGCAAATCACCTGCGAGAAACTGCGGACTGCTGGAATGAACAGATTGAAAAATGGACCTTTGCGGGAGAGCCAAATTTCTGCGGCTCGATCGGCATTTCCGGTCACTATGTCCGCATTGCTCCGTCGGGCGTAACGGATGAGGCCAGTGCATCCGGCAATACCGAGATCCGCAACCAGACGCCGGATCGGGCGCTTCTGTCGACCACCGATGTACTGAGCCCGGATGCTTTGGCGTTAGTGCGTTTTGGACTGCGCGCCGCTGATGACCCGCACATCGTTGATACGATAAAGGCAATCGACCACAGTCTTCGTGTCGAGCTACCCCAGGGTCCACTATGGTATCGGTACACCGGCGACGGCTATGGCGAGCATGAAGACGGCGCGCCGTTTGATGGTATCGGCCAGGGACGTCCCTGGCCTTTGCTGGCGGGCGAACGTGCGCATTACGAGCTGGCAGCGGGCAGGCATGATGTGGCTGAGGCGCTATTATCCACGCTGGAAAAATCGGCAGGCCCGGGCGGGCTGTTACCGGAACAGATATGGGACGGCCCCGATATTCCCGAAAAGGAACTGTTCTTCGGGCGGCCTTCCGGGAGCGCCATGCCGCTTGTCTGGGCGCATTCCGAACATATCAAACTCCTGCGATCGCTCCACGATGGCGCAGTCTTCGATATGCCACCGCAAGGCGTCGAGCGCTATATCAGAAATAAGACCGCATCGCATTTGCGCATATGGCGCTTTAACAACCGCCTGACCTCGCTTCCTGTCGGGAAGCAACTGAGGCTGGAAACGGAAGCGAACGCCCTGGTGCACTGGAGCACGGATGGCTGGGCTACCGTCTCTGACACGCCTGCAGTCAGTTCCGGGCTGAAAACCTATTATGTCGACCTGCCTTTGCAACATGAAGACGCAGGAACCTGCGTTGTCTTCACCTTCTACTGGCCTGACGTCGGACACTGGGAACACACCGACTTTACCGTTCACGTCGTGAATGAACAGGAAGATCAAACACGCATCGATAATGGAAAATGATATGCAGATTGGAATGGTAGGTCTCGGGCGCATGGGCGCCAACATGGTACGCCGCCTTCTTAAACAGGGCCACGATTGCGTCGTCTTCGACGTGAACGCCGATAACGTTGAAGCACTCATCAAAGAGGGAGCAACCGGCGCGTCATCGCCAGCGGATCTTATTGCTAAGCTGGAGACGCCGCGCGCGGTCTGGCTCATGCTTCCTGCCGCGATCACACCGAAGATTGCGCGGGACTTCGCATCAACGCTTACCAAGGGCGACGCCATCATTGATGGCGGCAACTCCTTTTACCGTGAGGCTATCGACCTGTCCGAGGAGTTTTCATCTCTTGGCATCGACTATATCGACGTCGGCACATCGGGTGGCGTTTGGGGCCTGGAGCGTGGCTATTCCCTTATGATTGGGGGCCCGCAGGCGGCTGTAAAACGCCTGGACCCGATTTTTGCATCACTTGCGCCCGGTGCGGGTCAGAGCATCGCGGAAGACCCGGCCGTGGGCACGGCTCCAAGAGGCTATCTTCATTGCGGACCGGCAGGCGCCGGACACTTCGTCAAGATGGTACACAATGGCATTGAATATGGTGTGATGGCTGCCTATGCCGAAGGCCTGAACATATTGAAAGCCGCTAATGCCGGGACCGTCGAGCGAGAGGCTGATGCGGAAACTGCACCCCTTTCCCACCCGCAATATTATCGTTTCGATGTCGATCTTCCCGCCGTTACAGAGGTGTGGAGGCATGGCTCGGTCATTGGCTCCTGGCTGCTGGATCTCACAGCCGAGGCATTGAAACAGGACCCGCATCTCGACAATTATGATGGCCGTGTGTCCGATTCCGGTGAGGGCCGCTGGACATTGCAGGCGGCGGTGGAAACGGGCGTCCCTGCTCCGGTTCTTGCATCGGCCCTCTTCGGGCGCTTCTCTTCTCGTGGCGAAGCACAGTTTGCCGAAAAAGTTCTCTCAGCCATGCGGCATGCCTTCGGCGGCCATTTGGAAAAAACCAGGTAACGTAGAGGAGCACAGCAATGGCGCAGCAGCGTTCAGACGTGCTGGTGGTGTTTGGTGTCACCGGCGACCTTGCCCACAAGATGATTTTTCCTTCGCTCTACGCAATGGTGAAGCATGGCGCGCTCAAGACGCCGATCATCGGTGTGGCATTTGAGGACTGGACGCGCGATCAGTTGATCGCGCGGGCAAGAGATGCGGTTGAAAAGCATGTCGATGTGATCGATCAGACGGTCTTTGCCGAGCTGGCGGACAGACTGTCCTACGTTTCCGGCGATTATCGTACTCAGTCAACATTCGACGGGCTGCGGGATGCGCTGGCAGGCCATCATAATCCGCTCTATTACCTTGCCATTCCGCCCTCCCTTTTCGAAACTGTCGCCAACAGTCTGGAAGAGGCCGGAATCGCGAAAGGTGCCCGCCTGATGGTGGAAAAGCCGTTCGGACGCGATCTCGCGTCGGCAAAACAACTGAACAACGTGCTTCATAAGGTTTTCGATGAGGACGCGATTTTCCGCATCGACCACTTTCTGGGTAAGGAAGCCATCCAGAATCTCCTCTACTTTCGCTTTGCCAACAGCTTCCTTGAACCAATATGGAATCGCGATCATGTCGAAAGCGTTCAGATCACCATGGCCGAGGACTTCGGCATCAAGGGACGCGGCAAATTCTATGACGAAGTTGGCTGCATTCGTGACGTGATTCAGAACCACCTGGTCAATGTGCTGCTGTTGCTTGCCATGGAACCTCCCGCGTCCGGCGCGTCCGACGATCTGGTTGATGAGAAGGTACAGGTGCTAAAGGCCATGCCGCCCCTGTCAGACGCTGACGTGGTTCGTGGTCAGTTTGAAGGCTATACCGACGAACCAGGTGTCGCCCGTTTCTCTCCGACGGAGACCTTCGCTGCGGTTCGCTTCCACATTGCAACATGGCGCTGGAGTGGCGTTCCCTTTTATATCCGTGCCGGCAAAAATTTGCCTGCACATGCGACGGAAGTGGTCGTGCGCTTCAGGCGACCGCCGGTTACCCTTTTCGATGACATTACCGACGAGCCTGCCAACTATATCCGCTTTCGTCTCGGCCCGGATATTACGATCGGCATTGGCGCGCGACGCAAGGCTGCCGGCGAAAAGATGCGAGGTGAAGCCGTCGAGCTAACGGCGCTTGACGATGGTATTGGCGATATGCTGCCTTATGAGCGGCTGATCGGAGATGCCATGGCTGGAGACAGACAGCTTTTCACCAGGCAAGATGCAGCGGAACTGGCCTGGAAGATCGTCGAGCCGATACTGGATGAGAAAACCGTTCCCGCTGCCTACAAGCCAGGGACATGGGGACCCGCCGCGATGGCGGACTTTGCGCCCCCCGGCGGCTGGTTTGACCCCGTTTGAGCTGATGGATAAATATAAATGACAAAGCATACTTTAAAAAAGAAAGAGCCTATCGTTCTGTCCATCGACATCGGCGGAAGTCATGTGAAGATCCTCTCCAGCGCTGGCGGTGAAGAAAAGAAGGCAGAAAGCGGAAAGACCATGTCTGCAGCTGACATGGTTGCGGCGGTCAAGGCCATGGCTGAAGGCATGACTTACGATGTGATCGCGATGGGTTTTCCCGGTCCAGTGGCACACGATAAACCGCTCAGTGAGCCCGCCAACCTTGGTGAGGGCTGGGTGGGGTTTAACTATGCGGACGCATTTGGCTGCCCTGTCCGTATCGTCAATGACGCCCTGATGCAAGCGCTCGGCTCCTATCAGGGAGGACGAATGCTGTTCCTCGGTCTCGGCACCGGACTGGGTGCTGCCATGATCGTCGAGAATGTCGCTCAACCCATGGAGATTGGTCATCTACCCTACCGCAAGGGCAACAGCTACGAACACTATGTGAGCGAAGCCTATCGGAAAGATAAGGGAAACAAAAAATGGCAGGAGCGGGTTTTCGATGTCGTGGAGATGCTGACCAAAGCCCTGGAGCCTGACTACGTGGTGCTGGGTGGCGGCAATGTGGATAAACTCGCTTCACTTCCGCCAAAGTGCCGCAAAGGCGACAACACTCTGGCGTTCGAGGGTGGATTTCGACTCTGGAACGATCGCAGCCTGATTACGTAATCTCTGCTTTCTGGTTTATTACCGAATAGCGTTGCGGTGTTTTCGATTTTCTGCCGCGAGCAATTGTTTGCGGCAGATAAAAAGCTCCAGCGAATTCTAAATTCAACCAGACGTAACGCTGCTGTGTGGACGCGTCGACATGACATTTTCAGGCCTATAGAACAATGGCAGGTTTTTTCGCCGTCCATCGGCGCGATGAGAAAACGTGTCAGAACCCCCAAAAGAGCCTGAAAATCGCGTTTTTGATTATTTCTTCATACTGTCTGACATCATCGACTTTATCCCCTAACGCTTTCATCGGGACTGATGACACGTCGGTTGTCACAACCCGGTATTTGATGCCATTAACAAGCACTTGAGGATAAAGTTCACCTGTCCCCTTAAACTCGCTCGGACGTGCAAGTGGTACAACCATTAAACGGCCTGGTGTTTCTATTAGATAGCTCTGTACTTCAACAAGATAGGGGTATTTTATTCCGTTTATGTGCGGGTAAACGTCAAATTGCATCGTTACCAGTTCCTGTACATATCAGAAAGCGAGCCCTCTTCTCCCACAAAGTCAGAGAAAGCTTTCATGCTTTCACGGTTTTCTTCTTTCCAGCGTTCGGCTCGGATTCTGCGGGCCTCATTGATGACAAGTTCGTTAACCATTCCAGAGAGATTTAAGCCAGCAGATGAAAAAACCTCATAGGCTTCTTTATCGATGGTTACGTTAGTTCTGTATTTCATGCGCACCTCCAGAGTGTGAGTTAAAAGTATACACTTCGGACACACACTGGCAAGGCTCGTTTTTTTGATTTATGGACGGATTTCAAGGTGCAGCTGGTCGCACTCAACCTGAAACACGTATTCAGCTTGTCAGACTGCCGGATGACCAGAAACAGGCGGTAATGATTTGCCAGATGGCGAGCATCCCTGCTCGTGATGCAGGTGCACTGTTCGTTAAGGCAGAGCGGGAAATGCTATTTATGTTAAATAATCAACTTTTAACGTATAAACCAAAAACTAAGCACCTTTCGAATTACATGTTTGCTGTTACCAGCGGCACTGTTCACGGGCTGAGCCTGTCCTCACGACATCTGGGCATAAAAGTCAGTGTGCACTTCTGTTGCTGTTATTTTATTAGCAACCCTGAAAATTTCGACAAAGACAGTTACATATTACTGAGCAAAAATTGGCGATTTGGACTGTTTTGCACATTAGGTACGGCCATAAAGACTGCATTTTATATATAAGATTCAATTAAATAAGTTTAGCAATGAGTCACCGTTAAAACTGCATTTAGCTGTTAAGCATTACCTTCAGTACTGTTTTTGAAATAAAAGTCAGAATATAACATTTCAATTTCAGTTTCTGAAAATGCCTCTTCGACGGTGCCATTATCCAAATTGACCTTCAGTCTTGATAAGGGGATAGAATAAATGTCACCTACAAATACTTTGGTGGGGTTGTGGGAGTTAAAAATGGCATAAGCTACATCAGATAACTGAGGGTCGGTCTTGTCTTCGATGCTGGAGATAAAAATACAGGCAGCAACTGTTTTTTTCTCATTATTTCGCATTCCGGCAAATTTGGGTCCAGGTTCAACTAGTTCAATGCCTCTTATATAACCTGATGTTTCTGTTAATGAAGGTGCAGTTAAACTGGCTACGTGGCATCACCATCTGGAGATTAATAAAGCCTGTGACGATCCCTCACTTGGTACGGGTTGTGGGGAAGATGAAAACGCATAATAACTGAAACCTGCAGACACCGTTTACAGATAAGGTGTCTGCACTGATATGGTTTTATTTTCGGTCCGCCCATGTACCCTGTCGCGCGTCGTAAAAGCTGGCGATTCTCCCTGTACTGAATGACCAGATCGAAAATTATTCAGATAAGGCATACTCCATTCTCCTCCCGGTCAATGCGTCCCCTGTTAGAGACAGAGCACATTTCTTATCTTATGGAGAGCCTGCTCCAGTACACAAATTTCAGGAACCAGAGCGATGCGTATGAATTCATGACCGGGATTTCGGCCATCAACAGTCTGGGCAAGATACTCACCGGGAAGCACACGGATGCCGCTCTGTCGCCAGAGCTCTGTTGCTGTGGCGACTCCGTCACCTACGTTCAGCCATGTAAAGAGACCGGCCCTGGGGATGACAAAATTTGACACATCCCCCAGAACCGAAGCGACCAGTGCGTATTTTTCCTGACACTCCTGACGTGCCTTAATCACATGTGCTTCATCCGCCCACGCCAGGGCCGATATCTCTTGCAGCACACCCGGCACAGGTGCCCCCCCTTTTGCTCTGAGATTCCTCATTCGCCTTATGCTTTGCACTCCGCCTGCGGCGAAGCCTGAGCGTAGACCCGGCAGACCTGACCTTTTCGAGAGCGAATTGAATACGACTATCCGTTCCGGATTGTACTGGGTTCCTGAAACCAGCCCGAGATAGCCGGCTGGTGGTTCACCGGCATAAAGCTCTGAATAGCATTCGTCAGCAAAGATACGGAAGTCATAACGCTCTGCCAGGGCCAGCAGCTCAAGAAGGTATTCTGCTGATGCCACTCCGCCCTGGGGATTGGAGGGTGAACATATATATACGGCTTCAACTGAGTTCAGGATTCTGTCAGGCAGAGCCCCGTAATCCGGCATATACCCTGACGCCGGATCGGCAGGCACTGGCACGGGCTCAGCATTAATGATCAGAGCCGCAGCACGGTAGGCCTGGTAAGCCGGATTCGGCATAAGAACCCGTGAACCATGCCCTCCTTTGCATAAAGCCAGCATGGCGGTGAAAAGTCCCTCTCTGCTTCCGTTAAGGACCAGCAGGTTTTCCTCTGATAAGCGGACTTCGTAGCGGCGGGCTATCCAGTCACATATTGCATGTAATAGATTATCTGAACCGTAATTATCCGGATACTTCGCCAGAAGATGTGAATGTTGGCACAATGCGGCCTGAATGAAAGGAGGAAGCTGCTGCTGGGGTTCACCGAGGTCCAGTCGTGTCGGATACGCACCCGGCATAACGCCATGCAAAAGCTGTCGAAGGCGCTCGAAGGCAGAAAAACTTTCATCAATTTTTTCAGGTTGCATCGTATACTCCCGGAGCTCGAACAGATCAGGTAATGTTGGGTTTTGCGTCTCAGCCTTCGCCATTTCAGACCAAACTGTGCGCGCCAACGTGATGGCCGCACTGCCTCCCTCCTCGCGGGGATTAATCCGGAAAGTGTTCATACCCTTCCTGAGATCCGGACTGATGATATTGATAAACCGTCCTATCACTCATACAGGGAATTCAAAAAAGTACGCTGTTGATAAAGACGGTCGGCCCCTTTTTCGTTTCATGGACGACATCAGGAAAGATGACAGCTTTAAGCTTTAATAATTTTTTTCCTCAGCTAAGGACGCAGAAAACCGGTCAAAATCAGGGATTGTGGATAAATAGTGTCGTGTCGTTTCGGCTTCGCGAATTAATTTCACTGTACCGTTTTGCTGAAGCAGCAGTTCTTTTGGCCTAAGACGCCCGTTGTAGTTAAAACCCATGGCTGCACCGTGTGCGCCGGTGTCGTGAATCACTATCAAATCGCCTCGCTGTGGTTCCGGAAGGAGGCGTCCGGTGGCAAATTTATCATTGTTCTCACAGAGTGATCCGACGATATCAGCGGTGACGGGAGGACGTTCTACAAAGGGAGCAGTGATGTGGTGGTAGGCATCAGGATAGAGAGCAGGACGCATAAGGGCGCTCATTCCCGCGTCGACACCAATAAAAGTCCGAAACTTGTGCATGACAGTATTTACCGCCGTTACCAGAACCCCGTGTGGGCCCGTCACATACCTGCCGCATTCTGTGTAGAGCTGCGTGGTATCAGCGAAGTGTTTCCCGTGAAGTTTTGCCAGACCGTCAGAAAAAAAAGGGAAATTAAATGCTTCTTCATCGGGCCTGTATGGTATGCCAATGCCGCCACCGATGTTAACGAAATCCAGAGCGACGTCAGCACTCTCTGCAACATGTAAGGCGTGAGTGATAACTAATTCGGCGACGTCCAGCACCCTCTCTGCCGATCTCTGGTTTGAACACAGCATTGCATGCAGGCCGAAACGCTTTGCGCCTAAGTCTTTTGCACGTCGAAAGGCCTGCACCAGTTCAGAATGGGGAACGCCGAATTTACTGTTTTCAGCCGCCCCCATGAACGTGCACTTTTGATCAAGAGCGCCTGCAGCCATGCGAAAGCAGACGCGTTCAGGGAATGGCCGCAGGGTGTCGAGGAAACAGATATCGTCAAGATTGACAACTGCACCGGCTCTCACAGCTGCCTCAAATTCATCGGGTCGCGTATTATTGGAGGTGAAAAAGATGTCATGGCCTCGGGCACCAGCCAGTAATGCTAATTCAATTTCAGGGACCGAGGCACAGTCAAATCCCATCCCCTCTTCCTGAAGGATAGCCAGTATGTAGGGGTTTGGCAGTGCTTTAACAGCGAAGTACTGCTTAAAGGGAATTGCCTTTGCGACAGACCTGAACTGTCGGCAGGTCTCGCGAATGCCTGTTTCATCATAAATGTGGAAAGGCGTTCCAAACTCCAGCGCTATTTCCCTGAGTTGTGGTATTAAACGCTGATGAAATGTTCCAGACATTGGCATGAGCATATCTCTCAGTGGTTATTGAAAAATGATGGGCGATCAGTTTTTCCTGTCTAACTGCCTCTGTTCAGAGACAACGTTCCAGCAAGCAATAAGAAAAAGTGAGCAGATTGCCACCACCGTTGAAACACTGTAGTGGAGCCTCGAGTCGAATAACTGGAACAGCCACGTAAATCCGGGAGCACATGCAATGATCAGGAGTACGGTCGTTGAACCACAACGCTCAAGCCCTTTCTGCAGAGCAAAAATCGGAACAGCGATTCCGAGAACCGCGATGATCCCGGCAAGGATGAAAGTACCGGACCCGGGGGTCAGATCACCAGACATGAAGGCAGATATACCCGACAGGCATACCAGTAAAACAAAACGCGTACGCATCAAATCGAAAGCGTTGTACCCGTGCTTATAAAGTCGGCGGGAGCGGGACGTGACCAGCGCAATTGCAGCACCGCCAAGCCCGCACAACAATGCGCCAGTCCAGAATGCGCCGGAATTTATATCTCCAATCGCGCTGACCCCCAGGTAGGTTGAACTCAGAAGAAAGAAGGCGGTAAGTGCCGAAAAAAACACCCGGATTTTAACATTACGGTTATTATCGCATTCTATCCCGAGCAGTTGTGAGCAGAGTGGGCTTATGCCTACTGTCACAGCGCTGACAACCGCGGGCTCAAGGTACCTGACTGCCCAAAAAAAGCATCCCCAGGCCAGAGCGGTCTCCAGGTTAAGCAGCGCAATTTCCCTGAAGCTTTTCGAAAAGATCGACCACCCTTTCCTGAACGACCGGAAGTTAAAAATAATGTCAGCGTTAAAGATTAAGGTCACTAAACCAAACGATAGAAATACAAGAAGATTTGGGTCTGTATCCTGAACCACATGACCAATTACCACTTCTTTGGCCGCTGACATCACAGAATAAATAAGGACAAATATCGCGCCCGTGGAGGAGTAACGTCTGGCCAGCGTTTCACTGACCTGTTTACTGTCATTCAACAACATGGAAAATTTCTCCGGCCAGCTCCATTTCCCTTATTCGTTTATGGTCCTCTGATATTGTCGCGTCGTCACCCACAAGATAAATAATGCCCGGGGAAGTAAAAAGGTCGCGGGTCTTTGATATACGAGAGCCTACCTGAGGGAGATGAATGGCTGAATGAAATGAAGGCAACGAGCGGATGTGCTGAAGTCCTTGAGCGTTAACAATGCGGCCTTCCTGATTCGAAATCAGGCTGATACATGAAACGGAAGCGCGCCGTGGACATGACTTAATAAATAATTCTGAAAAAACTTCGGGTTGTGAGTAACGCAGTACCGTCAGAGAGACAACATCCGTCCCAGTACATCGACGAACCGCGCTCTCATCTATCGTGCCCTGTAAACGGGCTGCGGTTTCGATCAGAACCGGACCTCTGTCCGTATATTTGAGCTCCGTGTGACTGGCTCCTTCTCTGATACCGAGTGCGTCAAGTACGCCGGTTGTATAAGAAATGAGTTCAGCCTGGACATGCCCCGTCAGTTCCATCAGGTCTTCTTTCCAGCAGACGAGTGATCCGTTATGGCCGGGCATGCGATCATCTTTCCAGATCTCGCTAACGTAATGCCGGCCATTAACAGACGTACAGTTTACAAAATATTGTTGCCCCTGCAGATATTCCTGAATCAGTACACTGGAATTCGTTTCCCCAATTGCATTTTGTTGCCCGAAAAGCAGGCCTGAATGCGCAATAACCTCTTCTCGTGAGTCGCAAATTCTGAAGCCATCACCTCCAGCGCTGTTAGCCGGTTTTACAACAAGAGGGAATGAAAAATTTTTAAAATCCAGATAGTTTAAGTCTTCTGCATTCATTACCTTAACTTGCATCGGCACATCTAATCCCGCATCTTTAACTGCTTCGATCATGGCAAACTTATCGCGCCGGCTTTCACTTTTCTCGATCGTATTGCTTGGCAGCGAAAGATGATGGCTTATCGCTTCAGCCAAAACCACGCCAGACTCTGTTCCTGCAATGAC
The DNA here is from genome assembly GCF_002307475.1 of Pantoea allii. Lineage (GTDB taxonomy): Bacteria > Pseudomonadota > Gammaproteobacteria > Enterobacterales > Enterobacteriaceae > Pantoea > Pantoea allii. The sequence goes on from NZ_NTMH01000031.1 coordinate 52,484, forward strand.
AAAGTCGGGGGCAAACCGTGAGATTTTTTCTGAAGCCTGCAAGTAATCATCGCCCGAAAAACCAAAGTCGGTTTCAAAGTCGCCCGGACGAAACGTTTTTTCATAATGAGGAGAAGGTGTTTCGCCGGACCTGATATGCGTAACGGTAAAACCCTGCTCCCGAAACAGGGATGCGAGTTTGGCACCAGTGGAGTAAGCATCACAGATTACAATTTTCTTCATGGACGCTCCGCTACGATAACGAGATTGTCTCCGGGAGACTTAGGCGTTAAGTCAAAACTGCCGTAGAAGCGGATGTCCTTAAATCCTGCCTTAATCAGCATTTCTTTAAGCTCCTCCTTCCAGTAAAGACGTGTTTTACACGTCAGAAGCTGACCTTTGTACCGGTAATCTACTGTCAGCATCTTATCCTGAACAATCAGAGTTTCCTTAACACCGTTCTTTTCTCTGTGCGTATGGCCGTCCTGTTCCAAAACGCACGATGCTCTTTCCATATCTGACAGTTCCATTATAAGCCGCCCGCCAGTCCGCAGTGACTGAAGCCATGAAGAAAGGATTTTCTGATCTGCAGTCTCATTTTCCGCATAACCAAAACTCGTATAAACATTTACTATTGCGTCGAACGGTCCGGCGGGCGGACTGGCCATATCACAAAGCTGAAACACAGCATCAGATTTCAGATTTCTTGCAACGTCAAGTTGCTCCGAGGATAAATCAATCCCCGTGACGGTATAGCCAAGGTTTGCAAGCGCGTGCGACACCCTGCCGATACCACAACAAACGTCTAAGATTTTATTATATTTCCCTGGCGGTATAATTTTAGATATCGCGATGGAATCTAAAACAGTATGGTCATATCTCCCAAGAGCTTCAGACAGCTCGACAAACAGGAGAGGCATGGCCCCCTGTACCGCGCTTTCGCTATGAGCGGCACTGCTATTATATTGGGTCATAGTAATTCACATATTTAGATTTTATAAAATACCAGGAGGTTATGTTGTTTAACGATTTAATATTCCGACGTAAATCGTTCTTTTGCGAATTCCTGATATTGGCCGGTGATATTCAAATATTTCAGATCTCAGCTCATCAATACCAATTTTTTTAAACTGCTTTCTGAGATATTCTGATGATAAATAACTGAAGTTCGGTACCGAACCATGTGGCTCAACATCCGCTCCCTCCTTTATCGGGGCATCATTTGAAACGATAATTTTAGCATTATCATCAAGATGTAATGCCTGCAGGTGGTGTAACGAGCGTGTCAGGCCGCTGCAGGAATCATATAAATGACCAAAAAAGCCATCAGCATATATCGTTGCTGCATCCTTTAAAATATGGGGGGAAAGCTCGAAGAAGTCCGCGCAGATGCTCTCCAGACCTTTTCGGGTGGTGATCGCCACAGCCTCCTCGTTGCAATCGACGCACACTACCTGATAGCCCGCTTTCATCAGTCGCTCTTCGATGAAGCCGTTACCACTCCCGAGGGAAACTATACGAGCCCCCTTGGGGGTGTTAGCAGTAATAATGGCCATTATGCGGGAAATGTATTGTGGTGAGAAACCGGATGGTGTAATTGAGTCACCGAACGGGATCCCCTTTTCCCATAATTCGTAAAGATTCTGCCCTTTTCTTTCCTGAACAGGGCCATAATAATTTGGATAAATTTCTGTAGGCATTGAAGTAACCTCGATATTTAATCCTGAATGATGTTAGAGATACCTTTAAAGGGAATATATCTCTTCCATCGACTCGTGTGACACGACCCGATCAATTTCATCAGCACCGGCATAGGAGAAACATACGATGATCCTTAAGTCTGCTTCTTTTAAAGGTGACACATGGTGCAGGTTTGCGGCACCGTTAATTAAATAGAAACTACCCTGCGGCACATATTCACGGTATACAGGTCCCTTATCAAGGTAGGCCTGGATATTAGGATTCTCTTTATCCCACTCCGTGTTTGGAACAAATTCGACCAGCCCCCCGTTACCTTCTCTTGGGGCCCTGACAATGAATAACAATGAATACCGGTAATCATCCCAGTGCCACCCGTGTTCATCCTGAGGTAACTGCTGACTGTTGATAACAATTTCCTCAGGTTCGAAAGGTACTTTGATTACCTTGTCGGCAGTAATCTGCTCCAGGACTCTGAAAAGAGCAGGATCGCTGTAAAAAGCCGGAAGAAGGCGGGCCATTGCGAAAATATCATGACGACTACAGCTCATGTACTTGCGGGGGCTGTTGTCTGTTGATGATACTTTGGTATCCCGCCGCTTTGCTGTTTCAGTAAGACAGTTAGCCACTTCCAGCTCTATCAGGTAACGGAGCTGCTCAGGAATAAAATTGTCCATACTGACAAAGCCGAGCTCCTGAAATTTACTGCTCCATTTAACTATTTCCGCCTCACAGCCAGCGAAATGGGCCTCAAGGTCAAAAGATTTAGCAAATTCTGAAATCACACTTACCTCCAGACAGATGAGTTCAATCAACGGGCTCTTTCATGGATGACATAAAAACACTTTTCTTGGTGAGGATTAAGCGAAGTCCAATCTAGATTAATTTTTTTTCATCATCAACAAGAATTAATGGATCACGGAAAGTAATCAATAAGAAAAGCTTAAATTTTGTCGTTACGCTTATGTTTTTAAATGCTTTTTTTTAGGCTTTAACGGGAATCCCTTACAGATAAACAGCTGATAACTGAATAATAATTTCATATTAATCAATTTCTTAACGTTTTCAGTCTTTTTAAAACTGAATTTTTTTCGAAAAATAAGAAAAATCTCAGGAGTAAAAATGATTAGTAAAACGGTTTACAAGATGTTTTATTGATAAGATACACCGCAATTAAAATATAAACTAAATGCATGTTTATTGTTTCGCTGTTACATGAAATTTCCATATAAAAACTCTGGTTTATTGGAAACCTGCTACAGGAATACAGATTTTGCCCGTCTGGTAATCGACCACGCCACATTTCTCTGTCTCTGTGATTAACGCCGGCAGAATGAATACCGGGTAAATGTAGTGGCACACTGAATTTGGCCACCTGAATAGAGGTGATATCATCACCTCACAGTAAAAACAGGTGACATTATGACCGGACGTAACAGACGCAATTTTAGCCCCGAGTTTCGCCTCGAAGCTGCCCAGCTTGTACTCGATCAGCATTACACCGTTGCCGCCGCTGCTACGGCAATGAACGTCGGCAAATCCACAATGGACAAATGGGTTCGACAATTGAAAGAAGAGCGAGCGGGAAAATCACCCACTGCTTCACCCATGACACCTGAGCAGATTGAAATACGCGAGCTAAAGAAAAGACTTCAACGCGTTGAAATGGAAAGGGATATATTAAAAAAGGCTACCGCGCTCTTGATGTCAGACTCCCTGAACAATTCTCATTAGTTGAGAAACTCAGGGCGCGGTTTCCTGTTGCCGTTGTGTGCAACGTGTTTGGGGTTCATCGCAGCAGTTATAAATACTGGCGGCAGCCCAGGAAGCCTGACGCCACGAGAGTGGCATTACTGAGCCTTGTGCGTGAAGTTTATCGCGAAAGTAACGGCTCAGCAGGAGCGTGAAGCATTGCCGCGATGGTCACCACCAAAGGTATAAAACTGAGCCGCTGGCGGGCAACAAAGCTAATGAAAGCGCTCAATATTATCAGCTGTCAGCAACCTGGCCATCGTTATAAGAAGGTGTCTAAGGAACACATTGAGATCCCTAATTATCTGGATCGCCAGTTTGCTGTTACCGAGCCTAATCAGGCCTGGTGCGGTGATGTGACTTATATCTGGACGGGAAAACGCTGGGCTTATCTGGCTGTAGTGACCTGCTCCCCGTTGATTAACACACCGCGATGTTAGTAATGTCTTCATCAGTCACATGAGGACATCCCCATGAAGAAGCGATTTTCCGACGAACAGATCATCAGTATTCTCCGCGAGGCCGAAGCCGGGGTTTCAGCCCGGGAACTCTGCCGTAAGCATGCTATTTCAGACGCTACCTTTTACACCTGGCGCAAGAAGTTTGGTGGCATGGAAGTTCCCGAAGTGAAGCGGCTCAAGTCGCTTGAAGAGGAGAACGCCCGCCTCAAGAAGCTGCTCGCTGAAGCCATGCTGGATAAGGAGGCGCTTCAGGTAGCTCTTGGCCGAAAGTTCTGACGACAGACCAGACGCGGGAAGCCGTGGAAGTCATGTGTGAGGCCGCAGGTCTGTCGCAACGTCGTGCCTGCAGGCTGGCAGGTTTGTCCCTGTCGACCTGCCGTTACTCGGCTCAGCGTCCGGCTGCTGACGCGCAGCTGTCTCTACGCATCACAGAGCTGGCACTTGAGCGCCGCCGCTTTGGTTACCGGCGCATCTGGCAGCTACTGCGTCGGGAGGGCCTTCACGTCAACCACAAGCGGGTATACCGCATCTATCATCTCAACGGCCTGAGTGTAAAACGCAGGCGACGCCGCAAGGGACTGGCGACTGAGCGGCTTCCGCTTCTTCGCCCGGATGCGCCGAACCTGACATGGTCGATGGATTTTGTCATGGATGCACTTGCCAGCGGCCGCAGGATGAAGTGCCTGACCTGTGTGGATGATTTCACGAAGGAGTGTCTGACGATCACCGCCGCTTTCGGGATTTCGGGTGTTCAGGTCGCGCGTATTCTGGACAGCATTGCGCTGTTTCGTGGATATCCTGCGACGATAAGAACCGATCAGGGTCCGGAATTTACCTGCCGCGCGCTGGATCAATGGGCCTTTGAACATAGTGTTGAGTTGCGCTTAATCAAGCCGGGCAAGCCAACTCAGAACGGATTTATTGAGAGTTTCAACGGTCGCTTTCGGGATGAATGCCTGAATGAGCACTGTTTCAGCGATATTCTTCATGCCCGGAAAATGATCAATGACTGGCGGCAGGACTATAACGAGTCCAGACCTCATTCATCGCTGAATTACCAGACGCCGTCTGAATTTGCAGCAGGCTGGCGAAACGGGAAACATCAAGAAAAACCAACCGACATTATTAACTGAAGGTTGGCAGGTCACTTAACGTACAATAATTTTCGATATCCAAACTGCCCCCTACTACTAAAAGCAAAAACCGGGCATTTCCCACCACGCTTTAGACGTGACGAAAACACCCGGCTCTTCATTCAGAAACACTCCCTGCCCGCCCTTCTTAACTCTCAATTAGAGGCTTACTCCTTCACCACCACCTCAGTCTTTATCTCCGGCTGTGCGCTTGCCATTTTGCTACGGCTCAAAAACGCATTAAGCAAAATTGCGCCGAAAGTCGCGGTGCCGATACCGCCCATGCTGAAGCCGCCAAGCGTCAGGGTAAAGTTACCCGCGCCAAGTACCAGCGTGACCGCCACCATAATAAGATTGCCGTTCAGCCCCAGATCGACGTGGTTTTGTACCCAGATGCGGGCGCCCGCCACGGCGATTAATCCGAACACCACAATCGACGCGCCGCCAAGCACCGGGCCGGGAATGGTGTGGATCAGCGCACCAAATTTGGGTGAGAAGCCCAGGGCAATGGCGATGATCGCTGCGGTGACAAAAATCAGCGTGGAGTAAATTTTGGTAACGGCCATTACGCCGATGTTTTCAGCGTAAGTCGTCACGCCGGTGCCGCCCGCTGAAGCCGAAAGTAAGGTCGCCAGGCCGTCACCGATAAAGGCGCGGCCCATATAAGGATCAAGGTTTTTACCCGTCATCCCTGCCACGGCTTTAATATGGCCAAGGTTTTCCGCTACAAGAATTACCGCCACCGGGGCAATCATCAGCATTGCGTGAGTGCTGAATACCGGTGTGGTAATGGTGGGTACGCCAAACCAGGGTGCCTGGGCTACTGCGCTGAAATTCACCGGTGTGCCCAGCCCAAGGCCGTTGGTAATCGCCATGTAAATCAGGTACGCCGCCACCAGACCCAGCAACAGCAACAACCGCTGCACCAGACCACGGGTAAATACCGCCACCGAGCCGATACACAGCACGGTCATCACCGCCATCCAACTGTCAAACGATGAAGCCGATACGCTGTTAATCGCAATGGGCGCGAGGTTCAGACCAATCGCCATCACCACCGCCCCGGTCACCACTGGCGGCATCAGGCGCTCAATCCAGCGCGTGCCGACCGCCATGACCACAAAACCGATCAGCGTATAAATCAGGCCACAGGCAATAATGCCGCCCAGCGCTACGCCGATATTTGGATTCGAGCCGTGACCGCTGTAGCCGGTTACCGCAATCACCAGCCCGACAAACGCCGCACTGGAACCGAGGTAACTGGGTACGCGCCCGCCAACCACCAGAAAAAACAGTAGCGTGCCGATGCCCGACATCAGGATCGCCATATTGGCGTCAAACCCCATCAGCAATGGCATTAATACGGTGGCACCAAACATCGCCACCGTATGTTGCAGCCCCATGATCACCGTTGCGCCCAACGGCAGCCGTTCATCCGGCGCGATCACCGCACCATCCAGATTGCCTTCTCTTTTACGCCATTGCGGAAACCAGGTATTTGCCATGCACGACCCTTACTGTGTTGAGGGAGGACTGAGTTAACAGGCTGTCTGACGCATCAGCGGATGATAGCGTCGATCGAAATACGCCAGTCCGTGGCAGTCATCGTTGCGTTGGAGTGCAACGACTTCACAAAACAAAATATCGTGGGTGCCGACGCGGGTGATCTGCGTAATGGTGCAGTCAAACGACACCAGCGCGTTGGTGAGGATCGGTGAACCGGTGGCAAGACCTGTCCATTCGGCGGCGGCAAAGCGCTGCTCCATCGGCGTTTTCCCCCCAAATAAACCGGACAGCGACTCATGACAATCGGCCAGTGTGTTTACACATAACACCTGATTTTGGGTAAACGCCTGATGCACCGACGCAGAGCGATTCAGGCAGACCAGCAATGTCGGCGGCGCATCGGTTACGCTGCACACGGCGGAGGCAGTGAACCCTGCCCGTCCGCCAGGGCCGTCAGTGGTGATGATATTGACAGCGGAACCGAGGCACGCCATCGCATCACGGTATTCCTGTTTTTCTACAGCCGCCTGTTTTGCAACTTCAGGCGCATCGATGGCGGGCAGTGTGGCGTTCAGGGTTGATTGCATGGTCCGGTCCTCAGAATTAATCAATGATGCTTACAACACGCGGCAGGCGCGGTCGAAATCAAGGCGCGGCGCGCGCGGATACACTTTGCTGCTGTCGCCGTAACCGATGTTGATCAGAAAATTGGATTTCCAGCCTTCCTGCGCCAGAAACGTTTCATCGACTTTGGCGTTGTCGAAACCGGACATCGGTCCGGTATCCAGGCCGATCGCGCGGCAGGCCATAATCAGATACGCAGCCTGCAAGCTGCTGTTGCGAAACGCGGTATCCTGGGCCAGTTGTGGGCTGGAGGTGAACCATGAACGGGCATCACCAGAAGGAAACAGCTCAGGCAATAACGCATAGAATTCCGGGTCCCAGGCAATAATCGCTGTCACCGGGGCGCTCAGGGTTTTCTTCAGATTGCCGCTGGAAAGTGCCGGTGCCAGTTTTTCTTTAGCTTCCTGACTCTGAATAAACACGATACGAGCCGGGCTGCAGTTCGCCGACGTCGGCCCCATGCGCGCCAGTGCGTAAATCGTTTTCAGCTGTTCGCCTGTCACCGGTTTATCCAGCCAGCCGTTATGGGTGCGGGCTTCAGTGAATAAGGTAGCCAGTGCGCTGGCGGTTAATGCATCGGTCATGATGTCTCCGTGGAAATGTAACCGGACGGCGTAACGGACGCTTGTGATGAGTGCCGTAGTAACCAATCCAGTAAAATCGGGTTAAACGTATCGGGGTCGGTCACGCTCATTGCATGACCGCCGTACAACATGTGTCGATGCTCGCCATGAGGAAGACGTGAAGCAAGATCGACCGAACACGACCACGGCACCAGCAAATCGTCTTTACAACTGAAAGCCAGCGTCGGCGCGATCACCTCTTTGAGCGACGCCGTCAGATCAGACTCCATTAGTGCCTGCAGGCGGTGCAGCAGGTTTTCCATTCCCTGAAAATGCGCGACCTGGTGCGTGTGCTCTTCCTGCAATAACGCCTCATGGTCAGACAGCCAGTCGCCCGGATACAGGAACAGCGGCTGCGCCTGGACGTAGGCATCGACACCGCTGTTAAGCAGCAAATTCTGCCGGACTTGAAAGCAGCGACGCGTTTGACTGTTAAGCGTCGTCCAGCCGTTAATCACCACCAGACTTTGCAACAGCATCGGATAACGCAGTGCAAGATGCAGGCCAATAATGCCGCCTAAAGCATGACCGACCAGATGGCAGCGGCTGATCTCCAGCACATTGAGCATACTCGCCAGCTCGTCGGCCATGTCCTCCATCCGGTAACCGGCAGGCACGGTGCCCTGACTGTGCCCGGTGCCGTGCTGGTCATAGACCACCACCCGGAAATGCTCCGCGAGCATCGCCAACTGCGGCTGCCAGAAACTGCCAGAACCCCCCAGCCCGGATGAGAGCACCACGGTTTCTGCATCGGCATTTTTCCTACCCAGTACCTTGTAATACATGCTGTTTCCTCTTCAGGAGGACGGGGACACTCGGACGGATCACCGGCCAATATGCGCAATGGACGCGATTTCGATCAGCGCATCAGGTTTCACCAGGCCGCACTGAATACAGAACCGGGCCGGTTTTTCACCCGGAAAGTATTCGGCGTACACCTGATTCACCGCGCCGTAATTTGCCCAGTCGGTGATAAAAATCGAGTTCATGGTGACGTCATCCATGCTGCCGCCTGCGGTTTCGATCACGCTTTTGATGATCTCCAGCACGTGACGGGTTTGCGCGGCGGCATCACCGACATGCACGACGTTATTGTCTTTATCAAAAGGCAATGTACCCGAAACGTACACCACGCCATCGGCGAGAGTACCTGGAACGAAAGGCGCCAGCGGAACACCGCTGCCAGCCGGAATAATGGCGCTTTTAGGCATCGTTAATCGTCCTTTTTATAAAGCGGTCAGGCCGCATTTTGTTCAGTTTTGTAACCTAGCGCGTCACAGAAGTTACCCACGCTGGAGACCCAGCCAAAGAACGTTTCGATGTTATAAATGGCGGCTTTCTGCGCAAATTCCGGGCCGGCCTGATGTGTCGCGTCTTCCAGCACAACACCGAAATATTCCAGGAAGAAGCCGTCACGCAGGGTGGATTCGACGCATACGTTGGTCGCAATGCCGGTAAATACCAGATGATGAATGCCGTAGCTGCGCAGCAGGCTATCGAGCTGCGTATTAAAGAAACCGCTGTAGCGCGGTTTGGGCAATACAATATCGCCCGGCTGCGGCTGCAGTTCATCGACCAGGTCATAATCCCAGTCGCCTTTCGCCAGCAGTTTACCCATCAGTTCCGGGCGTTTGCGCATCGTTTTCAGCGCATTGGATTTATGGTAGTTCGGTGAACCGGCACCGCCGGCTTCGACGTACTGATTGTCCCAGCCGTTCTGGAAGAAAATCACTTTGATGCCCGCAACGCGTGCAGCGGCTATCGCCACTTTGATATTGGCAATCACTGGCGCAGTGGCAGAGACATCAAAGCCTGCCAGATCAAGATAACCGCCTTGAGTCGCGTAGGCATTTTGCATATCCACCACAATCAGCGCCGTTTGCTGCGGCGTGAAGGCAATGGCTTCAGGACGGGCTGTGAGGATCGTTTCCTCGCCGGTATTTTGGGGCGCGCGGCGGACCACTGTCTGATTCTCAACAACATTCATCATGCGACCTCTTTCTGCTCAATGCCGATGTGCTGGCGGGTTTTCATTAATGGCTGGATGTAACGACCAAAGTTTTCGATACCGTTGACGAAATCGTCGAAGGTCAGCAGCACGCCGCCTGCGCCGGGAACCGTATCGATTTCATCGAGCATTCTGGCGACGCTGGCGTAAGAACCGACCAGCGTGCCCATGTTGATATTGACCGCGGAAGTCGGATCGGCCATCTGGCGGACGTTGGTATCCGCACCGGATTTGGTGTCTTTACTGCTCTGGTCGGTGAGCCAGGAGAGCGCCTCGGCATCGGCTCCGGCTTTGTACAATTCCCATTTGGCACGGGCGGCATCGTCGGTTTCGTCGGCAATCACCATGAACAAAACGTAAGAGGAGACGTCGCGGTTTTCGGCTTCTGCCGCCGTTTTCATGCGCGCGGCGGTCGGCGCAAAAGCGGTGGGTGTGTTGACGCCTTTGCCGAAACAGAAGTTGAAGTCGGCGTGTTTGGCGGAGAACGCCATGCCTGCGTCGCTTTGCCCGGCGCAGATGACTTTCATTTGGCTTTGCGGACGCGGGCTGACGCGGCAGTCGTCCATTTTGAAGAATTCACCGTCGAGCGTGCAGTGGCCCGTGCCCCACAAGTCGCGCAGCACGCTGACATATTCGGTCAGGTAATCATAGCGGCGGCTGAAATAGTCATCGCCTGGCCACATGCCCATTTGCTCGTATTCCGGTTTCTGCCAGCCGGTGACGACGTTCACGCCGAACCGGCCATTGGAGATGGAATCAATAGTGGCAGCCATACGTGCAACGATTGCCGGTGGCATCACCAACGTAGCGGCAGTCGCGTAAAGCTGAATGCGGGAGGTCACGGCAGCCAGACCGGCCATCAACGTGAACGATTCCATGTTGTGTTCCCAGAATTCAGTTTTACCGCCGAAGCCGCGCAGTTTGATCATCGAAAGCGCAAAATCGAAATGATAGTGCTCGGCTTTCTGCACAATGGTTTTGTTCAGTTCGAAGGTAGGTTTGTACTGCGGCGCAGTTTCTGAAATTAGCCAACCGTTGTTGCCGATAGGAATAAAGACACCGATTTTCATAGCTCACCTCGATTGAAAATAATAAGGACCACAACAAGGGCTTGCGAAAATATCTGCGCGGCTTAAGTGCGTCCTGCGGGTTACTGATTGCACCGTGCTGAAATCTCCTGACGAGAGAACAACTGCAAAGTGGATGCCATGTTTTTAAAAGTGTTTATTTTCATTAGGTTAAAGCGGAGTTTGATTTTTTTATGGAGCAGATGGTCTGTTTTGGACCACCTGTTCAAAAATAACTGCACATAAATCAGGCAGGATTGAGCGCAAATGGTGCAAATTTATTAAATAGTCGGTTAAGCGGGATCTTATTTCGCCGCTTTCATAAATGGCGTGCATGACGATAGTCGCCCCTATCCCTATTTGTTATGCTTTCCACCTTGATGTTTATGTCATGGAGACGTTGTGAAGCCATTGGTCAAAAGCCCGGAATCTGCCGCCGGCGAAAGCAAGTCCCCTCAGGCAGCGTCGAAATCATTGACGCGCCGCTCGCGGGCGGTCGCCGCCAAACGTAGCGCTATCATGGCGGCTGCACTGGAATTTTTTTCGTTGTATGGCTTCCACGGCACCCGACTGGAGCAGGTAGCGGAACGTGCTGACGTCTCAAAAACCAATCTGTTTTATTACTTTCCCTCGAAAGAAGATTTATATATTGCGGTGCTGAAAGGGCTGCTGGATATCTGGTTAGCACCGCTTAAAGCATTGCAGTCCGATCAGCATCCACTGGAAGCCATACGCGAATATATCCGTCTGAAACTGTGCGTATCCCGTGACCATCCGCAGGCGTCGAGATTGTTTTGTCTGGAGATGGTGCAGGGCGCGCCACTGCTAAAACAGGAACTGGGTGGCAGCCTGAAAACGCTGGTGGAAGATAAATCGGATGTTATTCGCGGCTGGATTAAAGACGAGCTGATCGCACCGGTCGATCCGATGCAGCTGATTTTTATGCTGTGGGCAACTACGCAGCATTACGCGGATTTTGGCGTGCAGGTTGAGGCGATCACCGGTAAAACGCTCAGCGATCCGGTGTTTTTTGAACAAACGGTTAAGAGTGTTCAGGACATCATTATCAAAGGCATTCAGCTTCGGTCTTAAAAGGACCATGCAGCAAAGCAGAACGGTCTGGTGGTAAATGAACGTGGGAATGAACACAACACAGGTTCACCGATCCCCCGTTCATATGTTCATTTACTCTCCCGGCCCCGCAGCTGCCAGAAAGACGCAGCACTGACAACGCGTAATAACCATTTTTACGTGATCAGAACTGCTTTTCTGACGTTTACGCATTCATCATATTCGACACGCCGGAGTCCCTCAGAACCCGACGCAAGAAATCCTGGGTGCGTGCTTCCTGAGGACGCAGCAAGACCTGTTCGGCTTGCCCCTGTTCCACAATTTGACCGCTATGCAGGAAACAAACGCGATCCGCGACCTCTCGTGCAAATTGCATCTCGTGTGTGACAACGATCATTGTCATGCCTTGTTGTGCCAGATTACGCATAACCTGCAACACTTCACCGACCAGTTCGGGGTCCAGGGCGGAGGTGGGTTCGTCAAAAAGAATTGCTTTGGGCTGTAGCGCCAGTGTTCGGGCAATGGCCACACGTTGCTGCTGACCACCTGAAAGTTGCGCAGGCCACGCGGAAACCTTGTCTGCCAGCCCTACTCTTTCCAGCAATTCTCTCGCGCGTTTTTCTGCGGCATTGCGTGATTCGCCATTAACGTAAATCGGGCCTTCCATTACGTTCTCAAGCACATTGCGATGGGGAAAGAGATTAAAGCGCTGAAAAACCATACCTATCTGGCGTCGGAGCAAATTGATATTTTTGCTTTTATTATCAACATGCTGACCGAGAACGCGAATTTGACCGTTTTCATACGTCTCAAGCCCGTTTATACAGCGCAGCACCGTGGACTTCCCGGAGCCTGAAGGTCCAACCAGACAGACCACTTCGCCCTCTTCGACGCGAAAACTGACCCCTTTAAGCACTTCTACTGAGCCAAAGCGCTTATGAACATCAATAATTTCAATCATCTCAGGCTCCTCTTTTCTGACGATTTTCAAGGTGTTTGGTAAAGGCCAGCAATGGCATGCATAACGTCAGGTAAAGTAACGCCACCAGGGTATATACCGTTGTGTTATCAAAGGTCGAGGCAGCAAGAAGCTGTCCCTGGCGTGTCATTTCGGTTACCGCGATCGTTGAAGCAAGAGCCGAATCTTTAAGCATCATCACCAAGGTGTTGCTGTAAGGCGGCAGTGCAACATGAAAGGCCTGAGGCAATATGACCCGCCGCATCGCTTTACTAAAACTCATTCCCATAGAACGTGCAGCTTCCAGTTGACCGCGATCCACGGATTCAATGCCAGAACGAAAGATCTCTGCGAGGAAGGTAGAAAAACAGAAAGCAATACCGATCACGCTGGCCTGAAAAGAGGTAAGGGTGATACCAATGTCGGGAAAAACGAAGTAGATGTAAAACAGCACCACAATCATGGGCAACGCACGGGTGATGTTAATGATGACAGCGACAGGCCATGAAATGATTTTAAAAGGGCACATTTTTGCAGCAGCAAAGATCAGGCCGAGCGGCGTACTGATAAGTAACGACAACAGTGTGATGTAGATTGTCATTTCAGCCCCTTTCAAGAGAAAAGGGAGATATACATGAATGCTGCTCCAGTCCATTATGCGCTCCAGCCGGTGTTAGGTGGCATGCTAAAAATTCATTTTAATGAATATTCCCCCGTTAAATACTGTCAAACTTTTCCTCTCATGGCGTCATAGCATTAACTTATTTGTACGACAACCTTCATTTAAGATCGCTTATAGTCGCAAATCAAAGGGTTTGATGCTCATTTGTGAGGGGGGGTTTTTTTTAGAAAAGAAATGATTGACAGCAGGATAATTAATTTCATTATATTGAAGTTAATGGTCCCCGTTTTAAGCAGGAGTGCGTCATGTCTAACCGATCGTGCGTAAGTGTGGCTTTGTTGTTTGCCGCATTAGGCTTCACTTGCAGTGTTAATGCGGCGTTGTTGACGGCGGGCTCCCCGCCATCCAGTGCGCCAACGACCTTTCTGGATACAAAAACGGGAAAAATCGAAGGATTCATGCCCGATGTCGCCGCCGAAGTGGCCAGGCGTCAGCATCTGGAGATTAATTTTAGCGCTGTGCCCTTCTCCACCCTTATTCAGTCTGTTATTGCAGGCAAAATTGACATGATCGTGGCGGGAATGACACCGACGCCAGAGCGGGAAAAACGCATCTCCTTTTCTCAGCCGGTGACTGCATTTGGGCCTGGACTCGTCGTGCGTGATGACAATAAAAAAACCTACCATTCGCAACAAGATCTTAAGGACGAAATCGTGGGTACTATGACAGGCACTGACTACACGCAAAGCCTTATAAAAAGCGGCATTGCTAAAGAAGTCAAAGTCTACGATAGCCCTTCAGATATGATGCGCGATTTGTCACTGGGTCGTATCGCGGCAGGCATGAATGATTATCCTATTTTGAAAGTTCAGGAAAAAACCGGATCTTTTAAAGGTATGCATGTTGTAGATGATTATAAACCCGAGCATATTTCGCCCATGGCGTTTGGTGTGAAAAAAGGCAACGATAAGCTGCTTGCCGATATTAATAACGCGCTGACAGCAATGAAAGCAGATGGGTCACTGCAAAAAATTAAAGCTAAATGGGGAATGCCCTGATCGCGCTTTCACACAGGGACGCGACAAACCTTAAGGAGCATGGTTATGAAAACAGCGGTAATGCACGCAGAGGAGCTGAGTGCAGCAGAGGCTAACATTGGTATACGTTTAAAATTAATTCGTAAGTCTCGTAGCATGACGATCAAAGAGCTGGCGCAACAGGCTAATGTGTCAGCGGGCGCAATTAGCCAGATTGAACGTAATCTGGCTAACCCTACGATACGCGTTCTGGAGCAACTTCGTGTGGTCTTAGATGTGCCACTGACAGCCTTCCTTGAACAAGATGACGTAATGCGGCCGGGCGCAGAGCATTACGTGCGACGCAGGCATGAGCGGCCGCACTTTCATGTTGGCAAACTGGGGATAACTAAAGAGATGTTATCGCCCTCAGGCGAACACGATATTCAGTTTATGTATATCAGTATTCCTCCGCGCACACGTTCAGAAGAGATGCTGACAGGCACGGGTGAAAAAGCAGGTGTAGTAATGGAAGGTAAACTTACCCTTGAAGTAGAGGGGGGGAAAACCTTAATCGAAGCGGGTGACAGTTTTCAGTTTAAAAGCCATCTCCCGCATAATATTTTCAACGATAGCGACACAGAAGCCCGTGTATTGTGGATTATGCATATTCCGCCGCGACATCATATCTGAAACAAGGTTAACCCATGCGAATCAAGGTCGATAGCGTCCATGACAGCTCCGTCTTCCCCACCACTGTCGATGTTGTTGTGATAGGCGGTGGCATTGTTGGTACGTCAACGGCCTATGAACTGGCGAAACAGGGCGTTTCAGTGGCCCTGTTTGAAAAAGGCGTTATTGCCGGTGAACAGTCTGGCCGGAACTGGGGCTGGGTGCGCCAGCAGAATCGTGACTTGTATGAACTGCCTATGGCGATGCGCAGCCTACAGCGCTGGGATGAACTGAGTGCCGAAATCGGAATGGATCTTGGTTTCAGGCGCAGCGGCATTCTCTATGGCACAGTCAACGATGCTGATCTGGCGCGTTGGGAAACATGGGGTCAGCAAGCGAAGCAAATGGGCTTTACCAGTCATCTCTTATCTGCGCAGGAAGCTCAGGCACGGATTGGAGATAAAACGGCCTGGCGAGGCGGCGTGTGGTCACCTACCGATGGTCGCGCGGAACCTTCGCAGGCAGCACCGGCCATCGCTCGCGGTGCGCAAAATTTGGGTGCCAGCATATTTCAGCACTGCGCGGTGCGCGCACTGGACATTAGTGCGGGCCGGGTCTCAGGTGTATGGACAGAACGCGGGCGGGTAAACGCCAGCCGGGTTATCTGTTGTGGTGGAGCATGGAGTTCACGTTTTTGCAGACAATATGGCATTGAACTCCCAGCAGCGAATATTTTGGGCACGGTGTTCAAAACGACCGCTGCGCCTGAAGTGGTGAAAGGATGTCTGAGCACACCTAACCTTTGCCTTCGCCGCCGTGAGGATGGCAGTTATACCGTTGCCGTGCCCGGTCTTGGACAAATTGATTTGGCACCGCAAAACATCCGTTATGCTGCAAAGTTCTATCCAATGTATCGCAGTAAAGTGGCTAAAAAGCTCAAGGTCCGGCTTAACAGCTCGTTCTTTTCGGGCCCTGAAGCGGCTGGAAGCTGGCATCATGACAGCCGTTCACCGTTTGAAAAAATCCGTGTCCTTGATCCCAACCCGGATAACAGCATCATTCGCAATGGTCTTGCGGAGTTGACCCGTTTATTTCCAGAATTGAATGGGATAAAAGTTGATTATGCCTGGGCGGGCTGGATTGACACCACACCTGATTTAGTGCCCGTCATTGATGAGGTAAGTGCAATACCAGGGATGTTTATTGCTTCCGGCTTCAGTGGACATGGTTTCGCCATTGGTCCTGGCGCAGGGCTTTTGTGCGCACAATTGCTGACGAATAATCCCGTTTATACAGACATCGCACCTTATCGTCTTTCACGTTTCGAGAAAGGTAATGCGATTCGCGAACCGCAAATGATGTAATTCAGCGGCGGTGAGTGGCCCATTAGTGGGTTATCTGAGCGGTCTTTTTCAGGCAATCAGTGAGTGTTTCAATGATTGCCTTGAAGGGAAGATAATTCGCACGGACCCGCAAAATCACCTTATCGCCGTCGCCCTATCCACTTAGCGAGAAAGACGGCGTTTGACGCTTATCTTCACCGCCATGCCTGAAAAAATGAGCCGTCATCTTGTATCGCTATGCATCGCTCTTTTGATACATAGAAAAAAAGCGATTGTCGATGCTTTCGCGGAAAAACGCGTCCTGATCGACGGCTGCACAGAATCCCTGATAGGTATGGGCCGGAACAGCAAGCCAGCGTCGGCACGTACCGTTGCGGTACTCAAGTTCCAGCACCCCAGACGTCGGATCGAATCCCGCACTGCGAAATAATGTTGAAGAGTTGATATCGTGTCGTTTCATAACGGATAGTCCCTATCGGTTGAACCCAGCGCCTGCACTACTAAGAGCGGCAATATATCACAGTCACCGACAATCTTTCGTCACGGTGACTATCCTGTCATGGCAAAAGTCATGCGAAACAGCGAGAGACAGCACAGAGTGCCGCTTACCTGTGATGATGACGTTCAGCTGACCGACCTGTTTGTCGTCAGCCGCATGCAGACAGGCGACTTCGGCTGTTATCGCCCCTGTTCATCCCTCTTACTGCGCATGTCCCTTTCTTCTGTCAGCTGTTGACCACAGAATGCCAGATCAAAACCAGAGGATGTGTTGCTTACCCTCCCCGTTTTCTCCGCCAATAAAAGAATAAACCGGGTTTATTTTCTAAATATGACAGCGCAAAAATGGTGCATTGAACCCTATCGCCATTTGGCTATAATCAAATAACCAAATGGAGGTGATCATGAAACAATTCACATTACCCGCATCCGCGGCAGAACCCGATCGCCTGTGGCAGTTTGCCGGTCTGAGCAGTGCGGACGGCGTTGTGCTGATGGATCAAATCGATGATGGCCTTGACGGTACGGTCGCCAGTCGCATTGTCACGTGGGCGCAAATTTCTCAGGCAGAGCTGCGCCGGATGACCGGCATCGCCGGCTCGACATTTACTCGTAGCGTAAAGAGTCGCTTCACTGCAGAACAGAGCGAACGGCTGGTGCGATTTATTCGCGTGATGGATCGTGCCGTGGAGCTGTTTGAGGGCGATAAAGAAAAAGCACGCCAGTGGCTCAATGAGCCTGCACGCGCGTTGGGCAATAAAAAACCGGCCGATCTGGTGGCGTCTGAAACCGGGGCTTATGAAGTATTGAAACTCATTACCCGACTCGAACACGGTGTTTATTCGTGAAGCTCTACCGCATGACTAAGACGCGTTATCTGGGATCGGCCTGGAGTGGTTTTGGTGCGCGTGAAGGTGGCGGTCGCTGGAACAGCGTCGGTGTGTCGATGGTTTATGCTTCTGAAACGGCCTCGCTGACCATGCTGGAGACGCTGATCCATCTGCAAAGCGCCAGCGTGCTGGACTCTTTTACACTCCTGAGTATAGAGGTTCCCGATCGACTGATTGAGTGGGTTGATATCAATCAGCTACCCGCCGACTGGGCTGCACCGGAAGGGCCTGCTGCACTGCGCCTGTTCGGTGATGCCTGGGTACAAAGTGGTGGTTCCGTGGCATTACGCGTGCCTAGCGCCCTCTCGCCGGTGGAATCAAACTATCTGCTTAATCCTGAACATCCCGCGTTCAATGCGATTGTTAAGCAGGCCCGCGACATCCCCTTCCGGTTTGACGCACGCTTTTTGCGGTAGCGCTGAACCGCTGCAGGTAAAACGCCTGTAAAATTAACACTCTCTATCTCTGTCATTCCCGGTCACTTCTGACCGAGCGTTTTAAAATAAGCGTCCAGATCAGGGGAATTAATACCTGACAGGGGGCAGTTTGGATATCGAAAATTATTGTACGTTAAGGCTTTTTTTTAACCTTTCGACTTTAGCTGGTCTCAGCCGACGAAATTTATCGGAAGCCGGTATACGGTTGCTTTCCAGATCTAATCGCCTGTCAGATTGATATGCTCCCATCCTGATGGTGACAGATGCGACAACAGTTGTTCGTTGAGCTTCAGCCCCTTACGTTTCAGGGCATCGATCACTCTTTCTATATACACGGTCCCCTGCTTTATCGAGGTTGCCAGACGCAGCACTTCACGCCAGTGAATTTCGATCTCTTCCAGATTAAGTGTGGTCGTTGATATCAGTGACTGAAGCGCCGGGTTTTTATAAGTGGAGATCCCTGATTCGCGGACAAAACACACATCCCAGCAGATGCATCAGGGCAAAGACATGATCAGTGAAACCAGCAGTATCGGTGCAGTGCTCCCTGATTTTCAGGTCGCTTTCGTGATACAGCAAGCTGGTTGAATCCCTGACCCCACTGATTATGGGCTGTATTGATCCGAAATAATGGTGGTGAGGAGAAGGCGGGTATCCGGGCGAGTAATGTCATTTTTTTATGCGAAAAATGTCGAGTAAACGTCGTCCATCTGTTACCTCATTGAAAATGCTGCCTCGGGCGTTGCCTGAAAGAGCTGATGAATAAACCTGTCATCCCGATGGAAACAGAACTGCAGCATCCTGAGGCGCTGCGGGAATATTTCCGTGAGCGCCTCGCCTGTTACCACCAGATTTCCCTGACTCTGCCAAAGGGCTCCGATCCGGTTTACCAGAAAGAGGAAAAGGCAGAAGGAAACTGATGTCAGTCCCGCAGATGGCGGGTCATGCATACCTGACGGTCAGGTTGCCAGTCATCATTCTCAGCGGTATCTTCAGACTCACATCAGGAATATAGCTGCAACTGCGATTACGGGAGCAGGAAGTGGATACAACTGAGGAGCTGGGACAGACCTATTTCTATGCCGGGCGCCCGAATCTCTCTGCCGGTGAACTGTTCTTTATAATTTTCTGTGAACAGGTCGCTCTTCAACTGGGTGTGCGTGATTTCAGTGCCATTGTGGCCATACTCTCAGGACGCAATATCATCGCCACACGCAGAAAACCTGGCGGTACGGTTACCGGAACGTCGTATGCTTCAAAAGCTGCAAGGCGCGTATTTGGTGATGCCAAATTCCCCTGGGGCATAAAGCTCCCTTCCTTTGTCGGAGGTTATCCGCCTTCAACTCTCAGAATACGGATGGTGGCGCAGATTGGTACCTGGACCGGGCTGGGTCATTCTGGCTGCTGATGTTTCACAGATTGGTTATCACAGCGTTGTGGAATACAACCGGATAGCACGGGGGGATGACAAACTATGGTAATCGACGAACTGGATGAGAAAATTTACGCACTGGTTAAGCGTCATAACGGACGCGGCGTTTTCACAGCGCAGGAACTCAGGCCAGAAACCGATCTGGATGCGGATCTCCATCTCAGTAAAGACGAGGCGCAGTCGCTGATGAATGAATTTTTTATGCAATTCAACGTCAGCAGGGAGAATTTCTCTATTGAAACGTACTATCCACCCGAGCCGCCACTGCTGACGATACTGAATCCTTTCCGCCGTCGGCGAAGCGTTCCTGAAGTTCCTGACTTTACCATTGCAATGTTAATCGAATCAGCCCACGCAGGACGCTGGTGCTACGAATAAGCAGGCCCGTTCGGGTACGGAGAAATAGGCGTACGGCGCGAAAAATGACTAATTGCAGCGTCATGTACAGCTCGTACGGATAAATTATCCTCCCCGGAGCCATAAACCTTAACGTCAGTACATTCCATTCCAGACCTCATTCATCGCTGAATAACCAAACGCCGTCTGAATTTGCAGCAGGCTGGCGAAACGGGAAACATTAAGAAAAACCAACCGACATTACTAACTGAAGGTTGTATCTAATACTGGGGGACAGGTCACTGCCTTTGAAAGGATCATTGAGATGGTAGAAAAGGAGGTTAATGCTAATGAGAGATAATAGGCCTGCCAAATTGAGCTTAGGTAAACGCATCATGTATAGCCTTATAGAAGCGTCAGGTGCAATCATAGGCGGGTTGCTTCTCCTGCTGTGCTGCTATTGGTTCTTTCACTATGAAACCTGGCATGAAAGACTGATAGCGATTGGTTTGTCTATCGCGGTTGTCTATCTGATCGGTAAGGTTTTACCTGAACGGCCAAATCAGTAAGCCCCTTACGGTCTGAAGGATCCCCAGAAACATCATCAATACACCATGATGATGTTTCAATAGGTTCTCGCCATCTCGGCATATACCCTGTCGGGGTTAATGCCTGACAGGCTCCCCGGTGACTGCCGGATGACATTCTCACTCAATGTCAGATACGACAATACCCTCCGCGACTTCACACTGTTAGCCTGAAACCATCTGTTTATTCCCTTACTTTCAGGGTAATACCCTGTCAGCCACATGATGATGCTGTAAAGTGTCGCGACCAGGCAAAGCATCGATATCCGCTTTTCTCCCCAGCTTTTACTTGCCCGAAGTCCCAGACCGTAGCCGCTCACTTTTCTCATCTCTGAAGTTCTGCTCTGTTTGCATAGGGCGGCTGTATATTTTAATTATCACCCGCGGCTTATATCCCATAAGGCTGGTAAAAAGCAGCCACGGCTCGCGGGCGTTTTTGCTGTACATCCTGTTCGTTTTAGGAGAACGCTGGCTGCTTTTCCTGCCGGTTGTCCGCTTATGAACGGTATAAAAATGCCCTAGACAATCACGGCTGACGTTGCGAGCCAGTCGGCAAAATCACAGATAGCATGGCTTCGCTACTTATGGCATATCTCGTGCCATCTGCCACTCTTCATCCCCGATTATCTGAAAATAGAGGCTGCCTCTGACACGTCAGAAAAAATCCCATCCCAGATATACTGCATTTACCACCTTAACGGTCTGGGCGTGAAGCGCAGACGACATCGTAAGGGCCTGGCGCCTGAGCGGCTTCCGCTTCTTCGCCCGGACCTGGTCAATGGAATTTGCCATGGATGCACTTACCAGCAACCGTAAATTTAAGTAACTGAATTTTATTAGTAATTTTACAAATATGCGTCTGACGATCACCGCTGCTTTCGGTATTTCAGGCGTTCAGGTCTCGCGTATTCTGGACAGTATCACGCTCTTACGTGGCTATCCGGCTAAGATAAGAACCGTTCAGGGACCGGAATTCACCTGCCTCGCACGGGATCAATGGGCCTTTGAGCATGGCGTGGAACTGCGTCTTATCCAGCCGGGCAAGCCGGCCCAGAACGGATTTATTGAGATTTTTAGCAGCAAGCTGGAAACATGTAAAAATAGAAGGTAAACAACCCGACATGACTAACTGATCGTTGTATCTAATACAGTGGGAAGGTCATTCCATTTATTACTTTTGTAACCCTTCTCTTCACAGTTTGTGCAGGGCTGTCACTTTAAAGTGGCAGCGTTCCTACTGGCCTACGCGCAGCTACGGCAATTAGTAGAAATTTTTACTACTTCTCCCAAACCTGACGGGCATAAGGCTTTTGATGACCAAACTGCCCCCTGATACAGCGCTTTGTTAGCCTTTCGATATGAGCTGTAAATCCATGTAACAAATGTAAGGTTTCGGGCTCATAAAATATTTTATGCAGTGATGAAGACGTCGCACTTAATAAAAGCATTAAGAAAGATGCGATAACCCTACGTAATCTCATTGATTAATTGATGATAATTTTAAGGTGACAGGCAATTTGTATTAAGTATCACCAGGCTGTTTAGCATCCGTGCGACAGAAATGATGATCAGGAACTTATAAGGATGCTTTATAACCTTGCGTTGGAGATTAGCTGGCCTGAATTTTACTTAAGTTGCGCGGCGTGACTATAACCTGTTGATTAATAATCACGGTGTTTTACACGAGAGAATAACGGTGTCAGGAAATACGGCAAATGCTGCCACCAAATAATTACAATTTGTTATTCTGTTAACATATATTTACCGGCTTAACAAAAAATTGATAGTCGTGTAATGACAATAAACCGATTTGCAACAACCGTTAAAATCAGAAAAACACCTAATTAATGCATTGTATTTTAATCACTGGTGTCACTTCATCAGGACAAGAATATGGCAAGCATAAGCACACTTGGCGCTGGTACTAACCTCGACCTCAATACCTTATATGACAACATACAGTCAGCCGAACAGGCGCAACTGACACCCATAACCAATCAGCAAGCGTCTTATAATGCGCAACTGACGGCCTGGGGCGTGGTACAAAGTTCAATGTCGAAATTGCAGACTGCAGCTTCTGCGCTGGAAAATGCTTCCAGCATTGCGACAACAAAAGTGACCAGCTCGAATTCGGCCTTTACGGCTACGCTTGCCAGCGGTGCTGCAGCCGGAAATTATTCTGTTGAAGTTGACCAGCTAGCGGCGTCGCAGTCCCTGCTCTCCAAATCGGCAAGCGACGAAACGACCGATCTGGGCGACAGCAGCATGGCTTCACGCACGATTACGATCAGCCAGCCTGGACAGAAATCGCCGTTAACCGTGACGTTAAATCAGAATCAGACCAGCTTGTCTGATATCCGTGATGCGATTAACAAGCAACAAGGTAGCGTCAATGCCAGTGTGATTATGGCCAATGACAATACCTACTATTTATCCCTGACGGCGCGCGATAGCGGCACGGCGAATGCCATGACCGTAAGTACAAATGATGCCACATTGTCGCAATATATTAACTATAGCCAGGGCGGGAGTAATAACGGTATGACACAGCAGGTTGCCGCTGAGGATGCTCAATTGAAGGTTAACGGATTATCTATCACGCGCAGCAGCAACATCGTGACGGATGCGCCGGAGGGCGTAACGCTGAATCTTAATAAAGTTAACAGCGGATCGCCTGAAACCTTATCCATTGCTACAGATACCTCGCCAATGGCGACAGCCGTTCAGTCGTATGTTGATGCGTATAATTCGCTGCAGAAAACCATCGCTGACCAGACAAACTATACCCCGGTTCAGGCAGGACAGGCGCAGAGTACAGATAATGGCGATTTGCTGGGGGATAATACATTAATGAATATCCAGACCAGTCTGCGCAGTCAATTTTCCGATCCTCAGGGTACGGGAAGTATTCAGGTACTTTCTCAGCTCGGAATAACGCAGGACGATAAAGGTGATCTGACGGTAGACAGTACGAAGCTGAATGCCGCCTTAACCAACCAACCCGCAGATGTTTTAAGCTTTTTGACGGGGGATGGAAAAACAACAGGTTTCGCCACGCAGGTGACCAATAAACTGAATGATATGCTGGCAAGTAACGGCACAGTATCAAATGCGACCACGGGGATTAACACCTCGTTAAAACAGTTGTCCGATCAGTACAATACCGTCAACGATCAAATCACTGCGGTGATGGCACAGTACAAAACGGAATTTACCAATCTGAGTACGCTGGTCTCTTCAATGACGCAGACGGGTGATTATCTGTCTGCCCAGTTCGCGAAGATGTAACGCCTGCCTCACGCCGTTTTGCCACAAGGCTGAACATCCTGCCTCTCATGCTGATGGTGCTCCTGCGCCATCAGCATTTATCCATTATAAGGCCCTGGTTTTCTCTGGTATTTGGTTACTCCCTCAATAGCACTTTTTTATCGCATCCATAAGCCATGAATTTGGCGTAACTCTTTATCCAGAACCTCGTCGCATTGCCGCGCCAATATCCATTAGGCGAGTGCTCGCACGCTGACAAGACACATCGCCTTTGTCATAAGCCAAAAACTAATGCAGAATTTTTTATGCCGCGCGGTATCGTCAACGCCACTGCTTTAACCTCGCGCCTGGACAAACCTCATTAACGTGAGTATTCATTTTTTATATTTCGTTAATGATATATCTTACCCAATGTATTTTTAAATATTTAATGCAGTTTCTCTAATGAAAGCATCTTTTAGCGAAAAGGTCGCAGATAAGCGCTTTGTGGAATACTGAGCAACCCCTTTAATCATCTGTGCTTTTTAAAGCCTTACGCTGTAACAAAACGTGTTTAACCTTAAGGAAATTGGTTTTTTGGTTGGGTTTTGTGTGGGGTTATAATCATTTCTTTCCGGTTAATTCTTATATTTACAACTGAGATTTTACAACAAAATACTTATTCAATAATTAATCTTATCTGGCTTTTTTTTATTAAAGTTTAGCAGGAAGGGTTCGATAATAATAATGCGTAAATAATACGTTCTCATAAGAAGGAATTTACCATGTCAGTCATCAACACTAACGTCCTGTCGTTAATTACTCAAAATAACCTGAATAAGTCTCAGTCATCTCTCGGTACGGCGATTGAGCGCCTGTCATCGGGTCTGCGCATCAACAGTGCCAAAGATGATGCCGCGGGGGAAGCCATTGCTAACCGCTTTACGTCAAATATCAACGGTCTGACGGTTGCGGCGCGTAACGCCAATGATGGGATTTCGTTGTCTCAGACGGCTGAAGGCGCGCTGGATGAAATAAACAACAACCTGCAGCGCGTCCGCGACCTGACTGTTCAGGCGCAGAATAGCTCTAACTCAGCCTCTGATATCGACTCTATCCAGGCCGAAGTTAACCAGCGTATGCAGGAAATTGACCGTGACACGAAACAGACGGATTTCAACGGCATTAAAGTGTTGAACACGGGTTCAGGCAACAGCACTTATAATTTCCAGGTCGGTTCTCAGGATGGGCAGACTATCGGTATCACCATTAGCTCAAGTGACAGCTTCGATTTGGCTGCAGCGGGTAACGCGTCTTCAGGTACTGTGCAGAACACCAGTGTGACAACCGGGCAGACGGTTAATGGTACAGCCCGCAGCACCGCGGCTATCGGCTTCGACGTGCTGAAAGGTGCAGTCACTGGTGGTAGTAGTGGTAGCGCTTCTGGTAGCACCCCGCTGGCGGATATCGATAAAGCGATTAAGGCCGTTGACAGCCAACGTAGCCTGTTGGGTGCGTCTCAAAACCGCTTTGAATCTACAATCAGCAACCTGAATAATACCGTGACTAACCTGACTGCTGCACGTAGCCGTATTCAGGACGCGGACTATGCGACCGAGGTATCAAATATGTCACGTGCACAGATCCTGCAGCAGGCGGGTTCATCTGTACTGGCACAGGCCAATCAGGTTCCACAGACCATGCTGTCTTTACTGCGCTAATCCTCAATTTAAAAACCACGCTTTTTTTAAGCGTGGTTTTTTTCAGACCGCCTGCGGGAAAACCAGGCTAATTAACTTTGCGGATAAAATCACTGAATGCCGCTAATTGCCTGGCCAGATGCTCAAGCGTGCCCTGCTCAATCACCTTACCCGCCTGTTCATCAACTTTATTCTGAATGACACCACCCATAAATTCCGGTTTGTTCAGTACCATGGCGTCAAGAAACACCAGAATTTGACGCAGGTGATACTGACAACGCGCGCCACCGATCGCGCCCATGGAGCTGGTCTGAATCGCCACCGGTTTTCCCGCGAGCGGCTGATTGGGAACGCGGGATAACCAGTCGATCGCATTTTTCAATCCGCCCGGGACAGAATAGTTGTACTCCGGTGTGACGATAATCACGCCATCTGCCTGACGAATCTGTTCAGCGATCTTTTCAACAGGGGCAGGAAACCCCTCTTCTTGCTGAATATCGGCGTCATAAAGTGGAATATCCCGAATGGATGGAAGCGCCTCAATCAGCACGCCCTGTGGGGCCAGTTGCGGTAGCGCCTGTGCAATCATTGCGTTGTACGAACCTTTTCTCAGGCTTCCCAGTAGCGTGACGATTTTCAACGGTTTATCAGACATCATTTTTCCTCTTTTTGATGGCTAAAATCATCCCCGAAAAACCTGGGGAAGCGTATGCGTATTCTATGCGATTAGAAGCAGGTTTTTTATGAGAATGTGTTAGCTGGCTTTATATTCCGCCTCCACAGGTACATCGTGCAAAATCACATATCGCCAATCCAGCGCGCCGCCATTGCCTGCTGTCGGCAGTAAACGTGACATTGTTAAAATGGTCGCGGGCGACGTGGGATACAGTAGGGAACACATCGAAGAGGTAGGCGTGATAACACGCCACCGCAACACCGGTTCAGGAGGGAGAGAGCATGGTCAGTTCGGATAAATATGTCATCAGGCAAGCAACGTCGCAGGACCTGGCAGGCATCACTGCCCTGCTTCAGGAAAACTCAGCGGGGAATGGCGGAACGCTGAACGGGGATTTTCCTGGCGAAAAGGTTGCCGGGATGTTGAATCATCCGGGGGCCTTTGTGGTGGTCGCGCAATCCGCTTCTGGGATCGCCGGCGTGTTATTTAGCACCACATCGTTCCAGCAAGGTCCGGAGATCGTGAAAACGATGCTTCGTGCCTGGCCGCCCGCGCAGCAGTGCTGGATTTACGGCCCGGTCTGCATCAGCACGGCCGCCCGTGGTCAGGGCTTACTGGCGCGTTTGTACGATGAAATGTGCCGATATTACGGTAATAAAGCCCCCGTTCTGTTTATTCAGGCTGACAATTATCATTCCATTCAGGCTCACCAGCGCCTTGGAATGCGTGAAGTGGGACGGTTTAGTCTGAACGGCAGCGACTTTTTGATATACAGCCCGGCATGTTTTTAGACGACTGTCCTCGCACAAATTGAAACCTGCACCGGGTAAAAACGCTAAAATTAATCTGAATGGTTAACCGGAGCGACCGTGATGATTAAAATTTGCCTCACATGCGGCACGTCTTATCAACAGCTGGATGTTCAGATCGCGCACTGTAAAATTTGTGAAGATGAACGTCAGTATGTCCCTAAACAGGGGCAACAATGGATTTCACCTGAGGCACTGCATGCAGGCCACAGCAATAAATGGTATCAGCATGAAAAAGCCTTGTTGAGCCTGAAAACGGTGCCAGGATTTGCTATCGATCAGCGCGCTTTTTTAGTGAAAGGCACACAGGGCAACGTCCTCTGGGACTGTATTCCTAACCTTGATGATGCAACGATTGATATTGTTCGCGCACTTGGCGGCCTTAGTGCGATTGCCATTTCTCATCCTCATTACTACAGCACGATGCAAGACTGGGCGGCGGCTTTTGATGCGCCGATTTATCTGCACGCCAGCGATAGCGAGTGGATTATGCGCGACAGTCCGTACCTGCGGTTATGGGAGGGCGAGGCCAAAGAAATCATGCCTGAAGTGACACTGTTACGTTTAGGAGGGCATTTCGACGGTGGCACGGTGCTGCACTGGGCGAAAGACGATGGCGTCTTACTGTCAGGCGATGTCGTGCAGGTCACGGCTGGCGCGAACGCCGTCTCCTTTATGTGGAGTTACCCCAATATGCTCCCTTTGCCGGCGGCTAAAATCAGCGACATCGCCGCTCGCCTTGATCCCTATGATTTCGAACGACTTTACAGTGCGTTTGAAGGACGCGACATTGCGCCCAATGCGAAACAGGTCGTGATGCAATCTGCACAGAAATATATAGACAGTTTACGGTGAAACACGCCGCTATTCTGCCGCCACGTTTAAGGCTGTTTTAGCCACCAAAATCATCGACCAGATTCACCAGCAAGGGCTTTAAGGTTTTCAACTCTTCTATATGCGCCAGAGACAGCGCCTCAAGCAAGCCTTCTGCCTGAGGCGTTAATTTTAGGGCCATCCTACGTTGATCGGCGGCATCCGCTTCGCGGGTAATCAACCCCGCTTCCTCCAGCCGACTAATCAATCCTGATGCGCTGTGCGGTTTTAAAATCAGCCGCTCGGCAACGTACCCCACCGTCGCGGTTGCCGCTCCTGAACCGCGAATGGTCAGCAGTGCCTGATGCTGCTGTGGTGTTAACCCAACGCTGCGAGCCTGACTTTCACTAAACGCGATAAACGTGCGTAACGTCGCGCGGAAGTTTGCCAGTAAGGCGTAATCAGCATCTTTCATCTTCGGCTGTGACATGCAATAACCTTTTGTCATTAAATCCAGGTCGCGATGCGATGTAAATTCCCCGCCTTTACCTTGCTCAGGAAGACATTATGCAGGAGCTCGCTGTCGATTTACCTGCCAGGCTCAAATTAGCCGACCACACTGTAACGAAACGCGTCATTATACTGACTTTAAGGGGATTGCTGCCAGGCGCGGGTAATGCTTTCGGTGCCATTGCCTTGCTTAAGCTCATTGCACTGATGACGAATGTGTTCTGGTACAAACAGTTTTCATTTGCTGAAAACCCGATGTCGGGAAATGCCAACGCGCTGCATATTCTGGCCGCACCGTCTTATCATCGGTGTCATCGCACGCACATCGAGCAGGAATATACGACCGATACGCCAGAAACCACAAAAGCCCGGCAAATTATCTCAACGTCGCCCGCGACGTTGGATGCATCGCTCACGCTGAGTGAGGTCATTGAACGGATGTCAGATCGCCATGCACATCATCATTACCCGGTGGTCGTGTTTTTATCTGTAGTGTCGCGTAAAGACAGGACTCACTGGCAAAGGCAGAACAAGTCACCAGACAGTCGTTGGCAAGATCTGGTGGAAGATGAAAAACCTGTCAGTACCTGCCCGGATACGGTGTGCAGTCAGATTGCAGATCAGGAAATCGGTATTGTCGTCGTGACGGTGCCACAATCTGGCAAGGTGGTTGGGGTGATCACGCGGCACGATATTTTCCGGGTACGTTATCTCGCCCGACAGGCTGAGCATGATAAGGCGCGCTATTTACGATTTAGGACAATAAGTGATAAGAGCCGCCAGGCTAATTAACCGGGCGACATTTTACGCTATCCGCCTTAACGGGCGGATAGCGTGTTAACGATGGCATTGCGAAAAGTATGAGAAGGCGTTCATAAGTATTCAACGTGCTTGTCGGCCCGTTGCGACGCGTTAGCCTTTGAGTTTGATTTGCTCAAGCCCCTGTAAAACGTGGTTGATATCGTTATCCGTCAGATGCTGGACGTTGAGTTGCTGATGCAGATGGGTCAGCTCATCTTTTGTGAAACCACCCTGTGACAGTTGCTGATTGATGGCTTGCAAAATTTGTCCGTCTAACAGGTTAATTTGCTTCCTCAGGTCTGCCAGATCTTTTGCGGGCGGCACGGAATGAGGTGCGCCCAACCAGTCAGCCAGATAGCGATACTGAATCGCTTTGCTGGCATCCATTAAACCCTGAAAAAACACCGTCACGGACTGCGGATCAAGCCCGGCTTGTGCCGATTTCTCCTTGGCTTCTGCCAGTACATCCTGCTCTCGCGGCAGGTCTTCAATCGGCTTATTGTGGGTTTTTTTGAAGGCGGCGACATCCTTCATTAATAACATTCTCTCATGAAGCGCACGCGAGAGTTGCGAAACGGGTTCTGACGCCGACGGGGCAGCAGCAGCAGAGCCGCAAAAAATTAACGCAGCAAGAAGAAAGGTCATATATTGCATGTTTGGTTAGCCTGTTTCCAAATAGTTGAAAAAGATTAATCAGATTAAACGTCCCTCTCATAGATGGAGTGTCGGTGAAATATTATTTAATCTCTGTAATTAACTAATACAAATTATAACCAGAATGCTACATAACAGCTAACACATGTTAAGAGAAGTTAACGTATCTTTTGTGAATGATTCGGTTTCGCCAGTGATTATTAAGGCTTTAAGCTGTTAATTTACTGATGGAGCACGGATTTATATGTATGTTATTGATATTAATAAAATTATTAGTTGGGCTTCCGCTTAAGATCATATTAAATATTTATGCTTACATTGGCCATAAATGTAAAAGTATGTCAGCAAAAATCCGCCATAAATTATTCGCTCCCTAACTATCCTGGCCCTTACTATTAACACCAAAGCCTGAAATAGACATAAAAATCCACATAAATGCATTCATGTCACAATTGTGAATTTATATTTCAAAATGTCTTTAAAGTTTTCATTGTGACAGTCGATAAGTTTTATTAAGCAGTGTGGTGTAAATACAGACTGCAAAATAATAATTCTGTATCGGCCTATCAGGGTGAAATTATGTCTATTACGCGTACGTTTTCCGATATGAAAATGGGTAAAAAGCTGGGGTTGAGTTTTTGTGTGCTGATTGTTGCCACTCTGGCTATTGCTCTCTTAGCGTTTAAAGGCTTTCAAAGCATCAAAGAGAATGCAGCAAAGCAGGATATTACTGTTGATATGGTCAATGCTCTCAGCAAGGCACGCACGAACCGTCTGCTGTATCAATATACTAAAGATGATCAATATGCTCAGGTTAACGCCAGTGCACTCAACCAGTTAAGCACCCACTTTGATAAGCTGAAAAAATTTGACTGGAACACCGAAGGCAAAGAACAACTCAGTGTATTAGGCACCGCTATACAAAACTATCAGACGCTGCGGCAGGCATTTTACAGTGCGGCGAAAAGCTCCTCAGCGGCGGCTACGTTGATTCAGGATAATGATCTCCTCTCTCTTGGACAAAGCCTTGATGGGCTGAATCTTTCCGCTCAGCCCGAAGCGATGCTACAGGTATTGCGGTTGGCCTCACTCCTCAAGGAAATTGCGGGTGATGTAGAACGCTTTATTGATAAACCCAGTGAGTCCAGCAAGACCGAAATTTATGGCAACATTACCTCTGTCGAACAGATACGTGCTCAGTTGTTAGCGCTTTCTGTCCCCGAAATCCAGGCGGTGTTGAATACGCAAAAAACGGATTTAGCGAAACTTAAACAGGCTTTCGTGGATTACATTGCCGCCATGGGTAAGGAATCAACGGCATCGACGGAGCTCAGTGCTACAGCAGAAAAGCTGAATGGATATGTGGCTGGACTCTTTAACTATCAGGCGTCTGAATCCGCTGACGCATTACGTAGCGCTGAAAGCCAGATCGCAATCGTTGCGGCTATTTGTGTTCTGCTTAGCTTGTTAGTGGCCTGGCGCATCACCGTCTCAATTACTGTTCCGTTAAAAGAAACCCTGAGCGTTGCCCAGCGTATCTCTGAAGGCGATCTCACTGCTACGCTTTCAACCACGCGTCGTGATGAACTCGGGCAGTTAATGCAGGCCGTCAGTGTGATGAATGAGAGCCTGCAAAACATCATCACCAACGTGCGCGATGGTGTGAACAGCGTGGCACGCGCTTCCTCTGAGATCGCCGCCGGTAATATGGATTTGTCATCGCGCACTGAACAGCAGTCTGCTGCCGTGGTGCAAACTGCGGCCAGCATGGAAGAGTTAACCTCAACCGTGAAGCAAAATGCCGAGAACGCCCACCACGCCAGCCAACTGGCAACGGAAGCGTCTGTCAACGCTGGGCGAGGCGGTGACATCATCCGTAACGTTGTCACCACCATGCAAGGTATTACGACCAGTTCGGGTAAAATTGGTGAAATCATCAGCGTAATAAATGGGATCTCCTTCCAGACGAATATTCTGGCACTCAACGCGGCTGTTGAAGCGGCACGAGCCGGTGAACAGGGCCGTGGTTTTGCGGTCGTGGCAGGCGAAGTCAGAAACCTTGCTCAGCGCAGTTCCGTTGCGGCGAAGGAAATCGAAACACTGATTCGTGATTCGCTGAACCGCGTTAATGAAGGCTCAACGCTGGTCGATCAGGCGGGAAGCACAATGGATGAGATTGTACTGTCTGTGACCCAGGTGAAAGACATCATGAGTGAAATCGCTGCAGCCTCCGATGAGCAAAACCGCGGAATATCGCAAATCGCTCAGGCCATGACGGAGATGGATACGACAACGCAGCAAAACGCCGCGCTGGTTGAAGAGTCTTCGGCCGCCGCCAGCTCGCTGGAATCCCAGGCGGAAGAGCTGGAGAAAACCGTCGCTGTCTTCCGTGTGCCTGCGAACAGAAGTGGTATGGCCATTAGCCACAGCGCACCGAAGTCTGCACCTAAGACGCTGATCTCTCCACGTCAGCCCAGCACGGCAGAAGGTAACTGGGAGACTTTCTGATCCTTGCTAAAACGAACGCCGGCTTTATGCCGGCGTTTGCCTTCCTGGCGCATCTACATTCAGCATGACTGTCCAGCCCGTCTGATTCCCGTTGAACAGAGAAGATCAATCCCTTCTCTGCTTCATTCAGGCGAAAGCGCCCTTCTCCATCCGAATATGCTGACTGCGCGGCCAAAGCGTCGCTTTGCTCCCCACGCCCAATGCCCAGCAAAAGCGCCCTGCCATTAGCCAACAGCAAGGCTGATTTATCTGCCGAGAGACAGAGCGGTGCTCATGTTGTTTTTCCAGGTTTAACGCACATACAGAGTAATCCGGCCAATATCAGAAACACGCCCGCCATCGCGCCTGCATGGAATGGCTCAGCGAACAGCGGAAGGCTGATAGCCAGGAGCCATACCAGTACGTAACTGATGCTTAGCAGCGGATAAGCCCGACTCAGCGGTAGATGGCGTAATGCTAAAAACCAGCACACCATTGAGCAGGCGTAAGCCGTTAACCCGCCGCACAATACCAGCAGCGGTAGCCAGTGGAAGGAATAGTGCGTCATTAGCAGAGACAACGCGGGCAACTGGTGCATTGCCCAGCGCAGCATCAACTGAGCAACCGTCACCAGTAAAACGCTACACATTGCCAGCAGATAGCCCGTCATGCATAACTCCCTATGATAGCGACGCCCGCGACAATCAGGACGGTGCCAGCCCATTGCCAGCGGGTCATTTTTTCATGCCAGATAAAGCGTGCAGCCAGCGCCACTAAGATGAAGTTGATACTCAGCATCGGGTACGCCAGGCTTACCGGTAAACGCTGCAGCACCAACAACCAGACGATCATCCCCAGGCCCAACATCGCCAGGCTGGCAATCAGCCAGCCGGTGAGTTTAGCCCGGTTTGTTTGACGCGCCGCCTGCTTTTGGCAGAGCTGACCCGCGCAGGTCAGCAGGCTGGTCAGTAAGACCAACAACAGGCTCACGGCTACTCCGCCGCGTTATATTGCAACAGAAGCATCCGACCGTTGCGATAAACGGCATCCGCTGGCGGCAAATCTGTTGGTGTAGCTTCTCCTCGATCCAGCATCATAATAAGCGAGACATTGCCCTGTTTACGGTGCGCCTGAAGCCACTGGGGGAAATCTTCGCTGCTGACATAGGCTGATCGTGCGTCAGGGAAGCTTAAGCCATATTGCAGTTCGCCTTTTTCACTGTATGCAATGATATCGCTGCGTTTCATTGTCCAGGCAATCGCCGATGACACACCCGAATTATCACTTAAGATATAGCGGCTGTTAGCAAGGCTGCTTTCAATACTGCGAATAAACACCTGCGGCTGCTTGGTGTTTTCAACCCCTTCAGGGATGGCCGAGCCGACACACAGCGCCAACGTTAAAGGACACAGTGCTGCGGCCAGCCAACGATGTTGTGGCGATTTCAGGCTGAAAACGCCCACGATGGCCCAGCCGGCAAAGGACAGCACGGCCATCGTCAATGCCAGCAGTTGGTGTGAACCATAAAGAGGTCGATGGCTTAATCCCCAGGGCGCAAAGACCACTAACAACGCCACGACGCAGACGCTACCAAACAGGACATTGATCCACGCGTTGACTTTAAACACGCGCGTGTGATTGCGGGCCTTTTGCCAGGCATACTCAGCCATCAGCAAGGCCAGTGGCGCAAAGCAGGGCAAGATATACGTTGGCAGTTTGCCTTTTGCAATACTGAAAAACACCAGAGGAATAACAACCCAACTCAGAAGATAAACCGCACCCGGGGACTGTTTACGTTCACGCCAGCCCGACCGCAATGCCCCCGGCAGCAACGCCAGCCAGGGAAGCGAGCCGGCAACCAGAACAGGCAGGTAATACCAGAAAGGGGCTTTATGCTGCGCATTATCTTCGGCAAACCGCTGAATATGCTCAACCCAAAAGAAGTAATGCCAGAAATCAGGCTGCTGTTGCTGAATGGCTATCGCCCAGGGCGCGCTGATTAACGCCGCACTGATTATGGCAAGGGGGCCATAGATAATCAGTTCGCGGAAACGCTGATTCCAGACGGCCCACGGCAGGATAGCCAGCACCGGCACGGCCAGCGCCAGAAACCCTTTGGTCATAAAACCCATGCCGCATGCCAGCCCCAACAACAGGTAGCGCACGATGCGTTGCCGGGTGTTTTGCGCCTCAGTGGCAAACCAGTAGCTGCACATGGCAGCCACCATCCACAGCGTCAGCATCGGGTCCAGCACAGCATAGCTGCCAATGCTGTACACCAGCAGGGACGTTAAAAAGATGACGCTGCCCGTTAAAGCAACGCTACGCTGGACAAAAATACGGCATCCCAGCCAGTAAATTAATACCGCGCTCATCAGCACAGAAAAGACGGAACCAATCCTGACCGCAAAGTTATTGTGACCAAAAATGGCCTGACCCACGGTATTGATCCAGTAACCCGCTATAGGTTTTTCAAAATAACGTAGACCGAAGAAGTGGGGCGTAATCCAGTTACCGTTTTGCAGCATTTCACGGCTGATCTCGGCATAGCGTGTTTCATCAGGCTGCCAGAGATTACGGAACTCCAGAGGAACTAAATAATAGAGGATAAAAAGTGAAACCAGTAAAAGGGTCTTTTTGGTGGCAGTCATGGTGCTTACCTTGTTAAATTCTCACAACCCAACCAGCCTTCCCGGCCAGCGATATGACCACGAACGACCTTACCCACGGGTAAAGTATCAAGGTCTTCAGGTAAGAGTTCGCTCAGTGGGCAAAACTGTATTCCTTGCGCACGGGCACGCTGCAACAACGTATCAAAAGCATCAAGCTGACTGATACCTTCCACTTCGGCATGAATGGTATAAACCGGCGTGCCCTGATCAGCCTGGATTTTTTCCAGAATATAATCGTTGAAACGCTCGGCACTGAGCGTGGGTCCGACCACTTCATCCCATGTCGGTAACGTGACGGGGATCTGGACCGTACCCAGTTCGCCGTTTCTTAACTGCGGTCGAAATGGCGCCGTCCCGCGACAGTCGCTGTTGTACTGGAAGCCAAAGGTTTCTTTAGCCTGAATAACCCGGCCATCTGCCCGCCAGCCAGCCACTGCTGAGCAGGTCACTGCCTGACCGGTTATCGCCTCCAGCGCGTCGCGGCCCATAGCAATCTGCTGAATGAGCTGCGGCTCTTTCCAGACGCCCGCCCAGGTTTGCCAGGCAAAATGATCCCAGGCATGCAGACCGACCTCATGGCGATCGGCGGTTGAGCGAATGATATCGCGCATCCCTGCCCCGATCCGCTTTCCAGGCCAGGCCGTTCCGGCTAACAGAATGTCCCAGCCATAAAGTGATGCTGCGCGTGAGCGCAGCATTTTCCACAGAAAGCGCGGTTTCATCAGACGCCATAAATGGCGTCCCATGTTGTCGGGTCCGACACTAAAGAAAAACGACGCCTGAAGATCATGTTTATTGAACAGATCCAAGAGCGCGGGGACGCCAAGTTTTGTCCCGCGCCAGGTATCTACATCAACACGCAGACCAACTTTCTTCATTCCTTGTCGTCCTGAAGCTCAACGGTACGCAGGAAGAAGTCGAGTGTGTTATCAATCGTGGTGTTCATTTCCACAGTTGGCGTCCAGCCGAGCAGGCGTTTTGCATTACGGATGGATGGCTTACGGTGTTCAACATCCTGATAGCCCTTACCGTAATAGCTGCTGCTTTCCACTTCGCGGAAACCGGCAAACGGTGGGAAGCTGGCACGCAGTGGATGACGTTCAAAGCTTTCCAGCAGGCGTTCGGCCAGCTCTTTGATACTCGCTTCGTTATCCGGATTACCGATGTTGATGATTTGTCCGTCGCAATTATTGTTTTTATTCTCAATAATTTTAAACAGCGCTTCTACACCGTCGCTGATATCGGTAAAGCAACGTTTCTGACGGCCACCATCAAACAGCTTGATCGGCGATCCTTCCACCAGGTTTAAGATCAGTTGTGTGATTGCGCGTGAACTGCCGATGCGCGCCGCATTCAGGTTGTCCAGGCGCGGGCCCATCCAGTTGAAAGGACGGAACAGGGTAAAGCGTAGCCCTTGTTTTTCACCATAAGCCCAGATGACGCGGTCCAGCAGTTGCTTGGAAACGGAGTAAATCCAGCGCTGTTTATTAATCGGGCCGACAACCAGATTGGAGTGATCCTCATCGAAGTTCGCATCGGTACACATGCCGTACACTTCAGACGTCGATGGGAAAATGATGCGTTTGCCGTACTTGACGCAATCACGCACAATTTTGAGGTTTTCTTCAAAATCCAGTTCGAAAACGCGCAGCGGGTTACGGGTATATTCGATCGGTGTCGCGATGGCCACTAATGGCAGGATGACATCACATTTTTTGATGTGATATTCGATCCATTCAGAGTGAATACTGATATCGCCTTCAACGAACTGGAAGCGCGGATGACCGACAAAGCGGCTAATCGCGTCTGAACCGATATCCAGGCCAAACACTTCAAAGTTGTCGTCCTGCAACAGACGCTCGGTCAGGTGATTACCGATAAAGCCGTTTACGCCCAGAATCAATACACGCGTACGACGTTTAACGGCTGCAACGGCCTGGGAATACAGCAGCGCGCCATTCACCATGCCAAGATGCTGAGCCAGCTGGATACCGTTCATGTAGACACTGTTGGCGGTCTGTCCGGTCTGAATCTCCAGTGCACCCTCGCCGCAAGCGACGACGAAAGGTTCCGCAGACAGCACGGTGCCAGGACGAACATTATGCGCAGTAGATAATACTTTTGCTTTCCAGACCACGAATTTGGTGGTGCCAGCAAAAGCAAAGGCGCCCGGCCATGGGTCAGTTACCGCACGCACCAGATTATTGATTTGGCTGGCTGGCAATGCCCAGTTAATCCGACCATCTTCAGGCGTGCGGCGACCCACTACGGTGGCTTCCGCTTCATTTTGCGCGGTGCCGACGATATTGCCCTGCTTCATGGCAGGCAACGCGCTTTCCAGCAGCTCAGTGGCGCAGTCGACCAGCTTGCGGTGCAGCGTTAGTGCGTTATCTTCATCGGCGATGGCGACACGCTGCTGAGCAATGATCTCGCCCGCGTCCGCTTTTTTAACCATGCGATGTAAGGTGACACCGGTTTCGGTTTCTCCGTTAACCAGCGCCCAGTTTAACGGTGCGCGTCCGCGATATTTTGGCAGCAGTGAACCGTGAAGGTTAAAGGCACCCTGCTTCGCACTGTTCAGAATCTGATCGCACAGCAGGTTACGGTAATAGAAAGAGAAAATCACATCGGGTTCAGACGATTTGATGCGATCGATCCACAGAGGATGGTTAACTTCATCCGGAGCATAAACCGGGATAGAATTTTCAGCCGCGATTCGCGCCACTGAGCCAAAAAAGTGATTTTCTGACGCCGTGTCGGCATGGGTATAGATGGCGCTGATGGTGTAACCTGCTTTCAACAGCGCATTGATGCCCGCACAACCCATGTCGTGATAAGCGAAGACGATAGTTTTCATTACTCGGTTTCCTGTACAGAACGGTCTTTCTGAGGATTGATAACACGTTGAATAAAATAGCGAGGTCTGGCACGGACATCGTTGTAGATACGGCCGATATATTCGCCAAGCAGCCCCATGCCAATAAACTGTGCACCTATGAAGATGAACAGCACGGCAAACAGCATAAAGACGCCATCACCAGCCCAGGCTGCGCC
Source organism: Pantoea allii (assembly GCF_002307475.1). Taxonomy (GTDB): domain Bacteria; phylum Pseudomonadota; class Gammaproteobacteria; order Enterobacterales; family Enterobacteriaceae; genus Pantoea; species Pantoea allii. The sequence continues at coordinate 90,619 of NZ_NTMH01000031.1, forward strand.
AAAGCACAGACGCAGCAGAATCAACACCAGGGAAAAGGCAAACCCCGTCAGCGCGATCAGGCTGCCGAGGACGCTCAGCATGCGCAGTGGTGTGGTGGTGAGGCAGGTCACCAGGTCATACATCAGGTTAATTAAGCGCATAAAGCTGTATTTTGAATCGCCATGCTCACGCTCAGCGTGCGTCACGGGTAATTCAATGGTGCGCCGTGCAAAGGTGTTAGCCAGAATTGGAATGAACGTACTGCGTTCGTGGCAATTCAACATGGCATCGATAATGTGGCGGCGGTAAGCCCGCAGCATGCAGCCATAATCGCCCATCGATTTGCCGGTCACGCGCTGAATCATCTGATTGATAGTGCGTGAGGCCTGACGACGGAACCAGCTGTCCTGGCGGTTCTGGCGCACGGTTCCCACAACGTCGTAGCCTTCCTGAGCGGCAGCAACCAGACGCGGGATCTCTTCAGGGGGATTCTGTAAATCCGCATCCAGCGTGATAATCAGATCACCGCTGACATGGCTGAAGCCCGCCATAATGGCAGAGTGCTGACCGTAATTTCGGTTAAGCAACACAGCCACAATATGGCTGTCCGGCAGTGAAGCTGCATCCGCAATCATCACGGCGGAGGCGTCCTGACTACCGTCATCGACCAGCAGGATTTCATAGTCCAGATTAAGGGTTTTACAGGCGTCATTGGTACGCTGAATCAACGCCGGTAAACTCTCCTGCTCGTTATAGACCGGGATAACCACCGATACTTTTTCAATCTCTTTATCGTCGAACATTTAAACCCCAGTCAGTCCACGTAGTGCGCTGATAACGCGTTCAACGTCATCGTCGGTCATGTCGGGAAACAACGGAATCGAACATATACGCTCGCTGTTCCACTCGGTGGCGGGCAGTGATAGGTGCGGATAGTGTTCACGGTAATATTTGTGAGTATGCGCCGCCCGGAAATGGAGACCGGTTCCAATGTCCTGATCTTTAAGCTTCTGCATCAGCGCATCACGGGAGAAACCGCATGCCTGCTCATCAACACGAATGATGAACAGATGCCAGGCATGTTGATGCTGCCAGGCTGGCGGAACCAGCGGTTTGAACGGCGTGTCTTTGAGCGCCTCCAGATAGCGTTGCGCAATGGCCGCCCGGCGCTGGTTAATTTCAGGCAACTTTTCGAGCTGGACCAGCGCAATAGCTGCGCTGATATCAGGCAGGTTGTATTTGAACCCAGGCATGATGACTTCAGCCTGTGGCTGACGGCCGTGGGTTTGTCTGTCAAAGGCATCAACGCCAAGACCATGAAACTTCAGGCTGCGAATTCGATCGGCAAGCGCGGCATCATCCGTGACGACCAGCCCACCCTCAGCACAGGTCATATTCTTGATTGCATGGAAAGAAAAAATCGCATTGCCATGTCCACCAACATGCTGGCCTTTGTAGTAAGTGCCTGCGGCATGTGCGGCGTCTTCGATGACCGGAATCCCGTGGCGTTTACCGATGGCATAAATGGCATCGATGTCGGCAGGCGCGCCGGCGTAATGGACAGGGATGATGGCTTTGGTCTTAGGGGTTATCGCCGCTTCAATGGCCTCAGGCGTTACCATCAGATTATCAACGTCGATATCAATCATTACCGGGGTTGCGCCCAGCAAGGTAATAATGTTCAGAGTAGAAACCCAGGTCAGCGAAGGGGTAATGACCTCATCACCTGCCTTGATGCCCAGCGCCATTAACATCACATGCATACCGGCTGTTGCAGACGTCACGGCAATAGCATGTTGATTCCCGGTCAGCTGGCAGAATGCACGTTCCAGTTCGGCACATTTTGGCCCGGTAGTAATCCATCCAGATGCAAACACATCACGCACTGCAGACAGTTCAGCTTCACCCAAAGAAGGTCGTGAAAACGGAAGAAATGCCATTAAGTAATATCCTTAAACTGTTTTGCAATTTTTCCAGCAAATTGAGCGCAATTTTGAAATAAAATAATGAAAAAAATGTCGTATACGTTCATCAAAAATCGCCAAAATCCGCGAAAAACAAGCAAAATCATTAAAATCTGCCTGGTGAAATAAATTATTAGCAAAACCTTTATTTCATACCGGTATCAAATCATACGCCCGCAACCTTAACCGAACATTAAACACCTTATGTAATTAACAAATTGACATGATATTTATCACTTTTACCAGACTAATCACTTTAAATAAACAGATATGTTTGACAGTTGCGTGAAGGTACTAAAAAGAGAATTTTGAGGGGCGTGTTCGGTATATGCGGTGGTTGACAGAAGCCTTGATATCGTTGAAAGTTAGACGGCAGAATCCTGTTGTTATTTAAACAAATAGCGTTGCGGCAATTGCTGAAAAAAAACGCAAGTCGCATTATTTTATTTATTTACATAAAGTTACCCGTAACCATGTGCGCCGAAAACGTAGCTGATACTCTCTACTGGAACCCTATGGTTCCCGAGCTGACCGTCGCGGACTTTGCCGCGTCTTATGCTTTTTATGTTGACGTTATCGGCTGGAAAGTCAGGATAAGACGTGCTCAGCCGGACTTCGCCTATTTGTGTTATGGTGAAGCACAGTTAATGATTGAGCAGATGCATGAAGAAGGCTGGCAGACCGCAAAATTGGCCCGACCTCTGGGACGGGGGATCAATTTTCAGATTGAAGTAGCGGATATCGACACGCTCTACAATCGACTGCTTACGCACGGAACGCCCCTCTTTCGTCCCCTGCGCGAAAATTGTTATCACACCGGCGCTCAATATGAATGTCAGAAAGAATTCCTGGTTCAGGACCCTGACGGCTATCTTCTGCGATTTTTTCAGCCTGGCGGTGGATCACCTTAGCCGTTAAACGCACGGACTTTCAGCAGACGCAGCACTGAAATTCGAGGTTAGCGCAAACGTCATATCATCACGCAGGTCAGTCACTGCGACGTTGTCGTTCTCAGCAGCAAACTTTTCACCGCAGTTAAATCCTCCCAGTACGTTGCCAGGAAGAAGTGTTGCCACTCTCCCTGTGTTTCCGGCTGCTTAATTTCACGACGTCGCGCTGGCGCATTCCTACGTCTGGATGTGTCCAAACAGGGTGGTGCATATCGTTTTATTCGATAACAGTGGGTGCTGATGGTTGAAGTGCGTTACCAGGCGATCACCTGGAAATATATGGAAGGAAATGATTCGTGGAACGACCATTATTTTGCCTGATAAGAAGGCATCAGACGGGGCGAATGCCTCCTCAGACATTAATCAGGATATAAAAAATTCGGCTGGACCACAGGCAAAGGTTATGTCTGCCGCTTTCCTCTGACTGAACATGATGATGCTCAGTTATTGCAAGGCTGTTATGACTATTATTATGGCTATATTGATGCCATCAAACGGGTGATGACCAGCGTTTCAATAGTCCAGATGGGCTCCATTTGCCTGCATTTTCGTTTTACAAAATAAATGTGAAGGACTGGCACAAGGCATCGCTGATGGCGTTATTGATATGCCATTTTGATCCAGGATTCAGAAGGAAAATCCAGCTAGCCGTGGAAAGGTCTGTCGCATAAACAGGATGATAATGGGCCCATCAAGTTAAGGATTTTATAATATCAAAGGGCCAGTATTCGCCCCTGACAAACACATTTCCTCTTCATGAATAGAGCCCATTTTAAGCATCTACAGCGGCACGATCTCGTCCACCTGATGCTGAAAAACGTAAGGATCAGAGATTAACCCAAACTGTTCATCATCCGGCCAGGTCACTGCGACGTGGTAGTTCTCACCAGCAAAATTTTTCACCGCAGTTAAATCCTCCCAGTACGTCGCCAGAAAGAAGTGTTGCCACTCTCCCTGTGTTTCCTGATGGACGAATGCGGCTTTGTTTCCCGATGTCGCGCTGGCGTGTTCAACGCCGGTCCTTTGAAGATGTCTGGCAAACCCTTCTGCATGTTTTAACGGAACGCATCCGTGCCACGTTCTTACAATCATCGTCTTCTCCTTAAAAGCCGTCTTCATTTGAGGATAATGCGTTGATTTTATACAACAGAATGGAATGTCAGGTAAAAAATTTGTCCGGCGGTGGCACAAATCCTAATTTGTTCTACAGTTACTGGCCCGACCAGGGATAACGACATTAATCATAGTAATAACAGAACGGTAACAAATATGGAATTGAGTAAGTTTGAGGTCAGAACAGGCCTGTGGCCACACATGCATTTCACCGATATTGAGTACGATCAGCGCGGCAGTAGCTACGAAATTTACGCCACCGATGTGACCCATCAAACCAAGAGCAAGCTGTTTATTTGCCGTACGGTTGATGAACAACAGGCGAGACTGCTGGCTGAACAGTTCAAAATCTGGCTGCCTAAAATCAATAGCAGAAAGCGCAAAGCCGCTTCAAAAACATCGCCGACAGGCTATGAACGTGTGGCATGCCATAAAGGCTGAAGCTGTTACTCGCCTGTTTCAACGGTTTAGTTAATCGTCACAGGATATGATGGACCAGTAGCAGTCAGGTTTATGCTGTTGGTCCAAACGCTATCAGAAAGAATAGGTTATCGCCGCCGTCAGAGAGGCATCATTGTGACGGAATACCACAGGACTGTCCGCAGCATTTTTATCCAGCCAACGATAGTCGCCGATTAAACTGGTCCCCCATCCTGACGCAAACTGGTGACTCCACGTTACGCTGGTATCCGTACCGTAAACCCCCCCCCCTTGGCACTGTACTGACTGTATCCGCTACGGGCATGTTGATCCGCATTAAGGGTTGTGAGCGGGAAGCCGCCAAAATTTTGCGGGCTTGCCATACGGCATTTGCGAATCAGGGCACCCTGAGTAATGTCTTTCATCCCCAGCGTGGAGACCATCTGGTCCAGATGAAGTTTCTCATCGATGATAACCTTCTGATTTATCTGGCCTAAAGGCTGGATAAGACATCTTTTATAACATTCTGGATCATCCGCGCAGAAGAGTGAGTTCAGTGCACTTTGTGTTTCTGTATCGCGGAAAGGCGCTAACGTTCCGTTGACAGCGCTTTACTGGTGATGTTCTGAAGCGTGGAATATCCTGGCCGGACGGTTTTCTTATTCAGCCAGCAGATAAGTTCGGTGGCAACAAATCCAGGAGTGATATCACGACGCACAATCTGCGCTGCACGGGCATCTAACTGTAGACCAACAGAGCCTGACCACTGATGGTACCCAAAGAAGTCGGTAGTAAGCTTACGCTGGGCGTAATATTGATGACCGGTAATGATTTTGTCGGTGAGTGATACTTAACGAAAGTAACGCTGAATCACAAAATCGAAATCACTTTCCACATCCTTCGGTAGAAAATGAAAGAAAGCATGTTTGGCCTTAAAATAACTCGTCTGCAGGATACAATAAATTTGCGCCAGTATTCCGGGGCGGCTGGTTGCGAGCGCCAGCTCATCTGACGTAAGCGACCAAATACTCCAGTTGCTGGCCTTCATCAAAATCAGGCCATACAGTGCGAATTTTTCTGCACGCGAAGGTATGGCCATCGCCAGGGCAAAAGGGAAACGGCGAGGAAAACAGCCAAAGTTGTCAGATAAACAGCAAAAAGAGCTTTGCAGGATGCACGGAAGCGGTGAGTACTCAATAAGCGATCTGGCCGAATTATTTTCCGTTTCGCGGCAGACTGTCTATCGGACGCTTTCCCCTGGACAAAAATGAGCAAGAGGATTTAATGAAATAAGCAAGGAGCACTTATGTACTACAGCAATGAAGTTATCAGCTATTTTCAGGCTAATAAAATTCTTGCGTTAAAACTCGACCATGCATTAGCGGGTGCAGGAAAAGCCGTATCAAATCAGATTGAGACGATCGCTGCAGGTACAACGCGAGCACTGTATTACACATCCTGTTTTACTGATGAATATCAGGATGTCTGCCAGAAACAAAAGACCGAAGACATTCGATTCAAAAACAGCGTTATTTATCTTTTGCAACATGGCAATGTTGCGTATGACATGTTTAAAATATATTTCGAAGAAATATTTAAATATAAAACCCCCGATCAACTGGAGCGCATCAAACAAATGCTTATGGCTGTTAATATCCATATTGCCGCCAGTTCACTCACAAACGCTGGGTTTGCTCTGGCAACAGCATCATTTGTCGCAGCAGGCATGAATCTAAGTCTTGAACTCAGTTCACTGGCAGGGCGAAGAGCGGGCGAGGTTGTAGGGGCTATTGGGATATACGGCGTGGTACAGAAAGCGGCAGATAGTGCCCATCGCCTACACGTCCAATACCCAGCCTATTACTCTGCACTCTACATGCAACAACTAGAAATGATGTACTTCCTCATAGAGCCATTGTTTGAGCGGGCTGAGGCGTTTAAAGCACAATGGGCATCGGATGATGGTATTGCAGATATCATCACCAGGATGATTCGATAATCATGATGAATCTTATTAAAAGGTTTTTCAGACGGGTATTCAGATCATTGATCTCGTATTATGGCCCGGCAGTGCTGACAATAATTTTCGCTTTAGTTCAGGGTTTGTTTTTTCCTGACAGCCCAATCTGGCTTATCCCCGTATTTTTTGTATTTGTGATGGTTGTTTTATCAATATGTGAGATTGTAAAGTTCAAACGTTAGCATCATCGTAAATTTATTTATAAGGAAATAATATGTCTACACCCGCACATTTATGGCTTGAAGATGAGAACGGATCTCCGATAGTCGGTAGCTGCATGATGCCACTCCGTCTGGGTTCTATCGAGTTAAAATCATTCTCTCACGGTGTCACTATTCCAGTTGACCCAAGCTGGGGAAAACTTACCGGAACGCGCGTTCATAGTCCGATCACGATAGTGAAAGAATTTGACCAAACGACACCTATTTTGTATCGCGCCGTCTGTGAAGGCCGCACATTGAAAAAAGCAACGATCAAGATGTACCGAATACTGGAATCGGGCATTGAGTCTGAATATTTCAATATCATCCTGGAAAACGTCAAAATCACGACAGTTTCCCCTTACCTTGCCCCTACAGGTATGAGCAGCAACCATCTGGAAACACTCGAATTACGTTATGAGGCAATTACCTGGAAGTATACGGAGGGTAATATTATCTACAGAGACTCATGGAACGATCGTTGTCGTGCCTGATGACGAGGGGCGCCAAAGGAGGCAATTGCCTCCTTTGGTTCTAGCCAGAACACTTAACGTCAGCATTAAACTGACCATGTGAAGCGCATGTTTTCCGGTTATTATCACTTTGCTTGATCTCATCAGGTTGTGTCACTAAGGCGACGATGTCGCGACCAGGCTGGAGTATAAAAACAACGTGTCAACGTAAGCCCAGGAAACGATGGAGAAACGGTCAAGGTGGCCCAAATGAAAACGAAACGCGTGCTGATTATTGAAGATGACGCTGATGCAGCGGGCGTACTTGAAGCCTATCTGAAACGGGATGGCTATGACGTGGCGATCGCCAGCAACGGCATGACCGGTCTGGAACAGGCCCAGCGCTGGCAGCCCGATCTGATTCTGCTGGATGTCATGCTGCCGGTGATGAATGGCACCGAAGTTTTGGCTGCCATCCGGCGCAGCGGTGATACGCCTGTCATCATGGTAACCGCGATGGGGGAAGCGCCCGACAGGATTGGCGCATTGCGTTATGGCGCTGACGACTATGTCGTCAAACCCTATAATCCCGGAGAGGTCGTCGCACGTGTTCAGGCTGTACTGCGTCGCACACAGCAGGCGAAAGTGCCAGATGAAAAGCTCTGCTGGGCGGGACTGGAGGTTGATCCTGAATCACTTACCGCCGTGGTTAATGGCGTCCACAGGCTCGATCTGACGCCAACGGAATTTTCTATTCTGGTTACCCTGATGCGCGCGCCCACGCGTCCTTTCAGCCGTTTGTTTTTACTTGAGAACTGCCTTCCAGAAAGTGATGCCCTTGAGCGGGTGGTTGATACGCATGTGTATAATTTGCGTCGCAAACTTGAAGCTGCAGGGATGTCGGAAATTTTACCCGCCGTTCGCAGCGTAGGTTACAGGTTCAGACAACCATGAAGCAGAAAACCCATGACTCCATGTGGCGCTGGATTTGCATTCGTATACTCATTCTCGGCTTAGGCAGCGTCATTCTTATTGCGTTCTGTATGTGGCTGAGGTTTGCCCTGCAAACGCTCTGGGTTTACTACCGGATGCCAACCGCGCTGTGGGAGGAGTTTTCTCGACTGCGCGTGCATCCGGAGCGCGATACGGCTCGTTTCCATCAGATTGTCGATCAGTGGTGGGGCGTCGGCTTCTCCGATCCCTCTATCGCGTCTGCGGACTGGATTACCGTAGCGGTGCTGGTCGCGGTGATTATTCCCTTTTTTGTCGTAATGGGATTGCGCTTTGCCCTGCCACTGGCGAAACAATTTAGTCAACTGGCGCACGCGGCACGGGATGTGGCACAGGGTAAATTCGGCACCTCGGTCGGTCAGGTTAATGGCGCGCCGCAAGAGTTAGTGCGTTTTACAGAAGACTTCAACCTGATGACACAGCAACTGGTGCGTTACGAACGTGAACTTAAAGCGTCGCATGTCGCGATTGCTCATGAACTGCGTTCTCCCTTGACCGCCGCAATGGGACGCCTGCAAGGCATTGTGGACGGGGTATTTGCACCCGAACCCCAGCAGTTTTCCATGATCATGAAACAGCTGACGCAGTTGAGTCGTCTGACGGATGAGCTTCATTTACTGTCGTTAGCAGAGGCAGGTCAGCTCAGCCTGAGTCTGACCCGGTTTAACCTTGCTGAGTTATTGCGTGAGAGAACCGCCTGGCTGGCGCTTCAGGCCGAGGCCGGGCAGGTAGCAATAGAAGTTCAGTCGCCCGCATCGCTGCCTTACACGGGAGATGCTTCTCGCTTAGGTCAGGTCGTGACGATTTTGATGGAGAATGCGTTGCGCTATGCTGCAGAAGGCAAACGAATTTCCGTTTATGCTCAGGCGTCCGCCACAGCGATCACCCTGCAGTTTCGTGATTATGGGCCTGGCGTCGAACCTCAGTTTTTAGCCGTTATTTTTGACCGTTTTACCCGGGCAGAGTCTTCACGCGCCCGCCATTCCGGCGGCAGCGGTCTGGGACTGTCCATTGCGAAAGCTATCGTTGAGGCTCATGGCGGTCGTATCCAGGCTCGGCTGCCATCAGAGGGCGGACTGCACGTTACCATTACCCTGCCCTTACATGACGCCATGCAGACTGCGTAAAATACCGCGCGAGTCTGCCTGTCAGCCAACCTGGTCAGGCATTTTTTGCTTACCTTGACCATTTCTTGATGATCCATAAAAGGTTTCTGGACATAACCCACGTTAAATGAGCCTGTCTCATTTAAGGAATACGGTTATGACAGATTTTTTTCCTTCTTTTGCTCGTCAGGCACTGCGTCACCTTGCCATCTTTAATTACGTTGTACCGTCACTGCTCGTGATGGTGGGCATGCTGGTGCTTGCAGGCTGTAAAGACGAAAAGCCTGCTCAGGACGAAACACTACGACCTGTTCGGACCGTAACGGTGCCGCCGTTTTCCTCGGGGGGCCTGATGACGCAGACGGGCGAAATCCGGGCGCATGAGGAGATTGCCTTAGCCTTCAGGCTGGATGGCCGCGTGATTGCCCGAGCCGTCGATATTGGTCAGCACGTTAACGCAGGCCAGGTACTTGCCACGTTAGAGAATAATGCCGCCCAAAATCAGCTCAGCAGTGCCACTGCCGACCTCAACAGCGCACGCGCATCAGAACACGTTGCCGCTCTCACACTCCGCCGTATGCAACTGCTCATGCCGGGCGGTGCCATTTCTCGTGCGCAGTTAGATAGCGCACAAGGCGACTGGCAGGCTGCAGTCGCCCGTCGCCAGAGCAGTGAGGCCGCACTTAAAAACGCGCGCGATAATCTGGCCTGGACACAGCTTACTGCGCCAGGGGCCGGTGTGATTACGGCGGTGAATGTTCAACCCGGGCAGGTCGTCAGTGCCGCACAGACGGTGATGACGCTGGCTGCTGACGGCGATCGCGATGCCGTTTTTGACCTTGCCGAACCTACACTCTCTGAAAGTGCAACGACCACGCCAGTTAAGATTGCGCTGTTATCAAACCCCGCCGTAACGGCAGAGGGCCGTTTTCGCGATATCAGCCCGCAGGCCGATTCGCAAACACGCACCTGGCGGCTCCGCGTTATGCTGACCGATCCGCCCGCCGCGATGGCACTGGGTTCGACCGTTTTAGGCGTTTTCTCTGGAAAAGCCGACCAGGTGATTGCCCTGCCAGCCAGTGCACTGACGCGGGCCGGGGATCGCCCCGCCGTACTCGTGGTGAACACGCAAAACCAACAGATTCAGGTCAGGCCCGTTACGCTGGCACGCTTTGACGCACAGCAGATCTATCTCAGTGCCGGGGTTCAACCCGGTGAGCGCGTGGTTACCGCAGGTGTAAAAACGCTGTTGCCGGGTGAACGCGTTCAGCTTGAGGAGAGTGAAAAATGAGGTCGGACAGCAATCGGAACGGCTTTAATCTGTCCGCCTGGGCATTAGCTCACCAGCAGTTGGTCATTTTCTTTATGCTGTTGGTGATGACAACCGGCGTACTCAGTTACATCAATCTGCCCCGTAATGAAGATCCGGCCTTTACTATTAAAACCGCAGTGGTGTCCGCCCAATGGCCCGGTGCTTCGGTCGAGGACACCATGCAACTGGTCACCGATACGCTGGAAAAGAAACTTCAGGAAACGCCTTCGCTGGATTTTATTGAAAGTGAAACGCGCGCCGGGAAGTCGGTGATATTTGTCAATCTGCGCGATGATACGCCACCGGCACAGGTGCCAACTATCTGGTATCAAATCCGTAAAAAAATGCAGGATATTGCCCCGTCCCTTCCGCAAGGGGTTCAGGGCCCCAGTGTTAATGATGAATTTGGTGATACGTTTGGCACGATTTATGGTTTTACCGCCGACGGATTTAGCCCGCGTGAACTGCGTGATAAGGTCGACGAGATTCGTCGTAGCCTGATGGATGTGCCCGATACGGGCAAAATCACCCTACTGGGTGAACAGGAAGAACAGATCGTTGTCGCCTTTTCACCCAGGCAACTGGACGGCATGGGCCTTAATCTTCAGCAGGTGAGCGATGCCTTAACCGCTCAGAACGCAGTGGCACCTGCTGGGGAAATACGCACCGATAAAGAGAATATCGCGCTTCGCGTCAGTGGTGCGCTGACGACGGTGGAAAGCCTTAAGGCCGTTACCCTGCGTATTGGGCAGCGTTTTATCCCGCTGTCGAGTATCGCGACAATCACACTCCAGCCTGCGCAGCCGCCGTCTTCCACCTTCCGTATTAACGGCGAACCGGAGATTGGCCTTGCCGTCTCCATGGCCCCTTCGGGCAATATGCTCAGGTTTGGTCAGGCGCTCAATCAACGGATGACGGTTATTGCCGGCCAGCTACCTCATGGCATCAATATGATAAAGATCGCCGATCAATCCACGGTGGTGAAAACGGCTGTCAGTGGGTTTGTTCGGGTGCTGGCGGAAGCGGTCATTATTGTGCTGGCGATATCATTCTTTTCGCTGGGTTTTCGTGCCGGGCTGGTGGTTGCGGCCGCGATTCCGCTGGTGCTGGCCATGACGTTTGTCGGGATGACATTTGCAGGGATTGGCTTACAACGTATTTCGCTGGGCGCGTTGATTATTGCGCTCGGGTTGCTGGTGGATGATGCCATGATCACGGTGGAAACCATGGTTTCGCGCGTTGAAGCCGGAGACAGCAAATGGCAGGCGGCAACCTATGCATTTAAAACCACTGCCTTTCCTATGCTAACCGGCACACTGGTGATGATTGCCGGATTTATTCCTGTGGGATTTGCGGCGTCCAGTGCGGGTGAATATTGTTACTCACTCTTTGCGGTCGTCCTCATTTCCCTGCTCTGTTCCTGGGTGGTCGCTATCCTGTTTTCACCCGTTACGGGAACCTGGCTGCTGATCGAGGGTGCCGGTGCAAGGCATAAACAACCGGGACGGATGGCACGGCTTTATCACCGCCTGCTTGATCAGGCGTTACGTTATCGCTGGGCAACCGTAATAAGCGCCCTGCTGCTGCTGGGAATGGGCGTGTTCGGGACGACGCTGATGCAGGGCGAATTCTTCCCCGCGTCCGACCGTCCAGAGCTGCTGGTGAACCTGACGCTGCCGGCTAATGCCTCTCAGACCGAAACGGCGCGGCGCACCGGGCAGCTAGAAAACGTGATGCGCCGCGATAGCGATATCGATCATTTCTCCAGCTATATCGGTTCTGGTGCCGTGCGCTTTTATTTGCCGATGGAAGTCCTGCTTGATAATGAAAACACGGCACAGCTGGTAGTGGTGGCGAAGAACCTTGAAGCGCGAGACAGAGTGCGGCGTAAGCTCGAACGCATTCTGGCGCGTGATTTTAGTGATGTGACGTCGCGCGTCTCGCCCCTTGAACTGGGCCCGCCAGTTGGCTGGCCGCTCAAGTACCGTGTCACCGGCCCCGATTACAGCAACGTTCGTCACATCGCGGAAACGCTGGCCGCCCAGATCTCACGCTCGCCGGATACACGTGAAGTGAACATGACCGCAGGCGAGCCAGAACGGGCCATCAAGGTTGATGTGAACCAAACGGCAGCGCGTGCGGTCGGTGTCTCTTCGGAAAGCATAGCTTCGATGCTCAATACTGTGATGTCTGGCAGTACAGTAACCACCATCCGCGACCATAACCGGCTCATTGATGTGGTGTTAAGGGGAGACGATCGCGAGCGGCAAAATACCGACATTTTGAACGGCCTGATGCTGAATACGGCTTCCGGGCAGAAAATTCCCCTTGGGCAAGTCGCGACATTAAAATGGCAGCTTGACGATCCGGTTATCTGGCGGCGTCAGCGCTTGCCTTACATTACGGTGCAAACCGATATTGCCCCCACGCAACGCGCTGAAACGGTATCAGACCAGTTAAGGCCCGCCCTGGGTGCATTTCGTGCATCTTTACCGGCTGGCTATAACATTGAAGAAGGCGGTACCGTTGCAGAATCGAACAAGGGAAACAGCTCCGTCTTTGCCGTGTTGCCGGTGACGCTGTGTTTTATGCTTATCCTGTTGATGTTGCAGTTAAAACGCTTTTCCAGAATGCTGCTGGCGCTGTTGATGGCCCCTTTTGGCTTACCCGGCATTGTTATTGCCATGCTGCCGAGCGGTACGCCAATGGGATTCGTTGCGCTGCTGGGGATCATTGCGCTGGCCGGCATGATTATCCGTAACGCGGTGATAATGATCAGTGAGGTGGACAGTAACACCCAGGCAGGCATGGCACATAATGAGGCTATCCGCAGTGCCGCTATCCATCGCGCCCGTCCCATATTACTGACGGCCTGTGCGGCGATATTCGGTATGTTGCCCATTTCCCAGCAGGTGTTCTGGGGGCCGATGGCGTACGCCATTATTGGCGGTCTGGTTACCGGAACGCTGGTCACCTTAACACTGCTGCCTGCCACGCTCAGTCTGGTGATGGAACGGGAAAAAACGCGGTTCTGAATGCGTCCTGTCAGCGGGAAGAAAGAGGATCGATAAACGGGTGATGTTCATCTGTCACCCGCCAGGCGCAACAGAGATGCTGTCTGTAACTAAGTAACCGATAACCGGCATTCAGCAGACGATCTGACTGTTATGCGGCTGGCCCGTCGAAATAGCGCACGACAGCACCCTCCGCTGACGACTGGGTTAATAAAAAAAGCGCTGTATTACTACAGCGCTTTCTCTAATCAACAAGATCCTGAACGGGTCAGATTTTTACATAACGCCTTAAAAACTTTCCCAGTTGACCTTATCTACGTTTACTGCTTTTAAATCTGGCCTTTTCAAGGCGAGTGACGGCTGGCTCACCGGTGCGCTGATCGATGCAGGGGCATGCGCGACACTGTCATTCACTTTAAAAGTAGAAACCAGTCTCGACAGGGTTTCTGCCTGCTCCTGCAACGATTTAGACGCTGAGGATGCTTCTTCGACCAAAGAGGCGTTTTGCTGCGTCACTTCATCCATCTGCCCGATAGCCAGATGGACCTGTTCAATGCCTTTACTCTGTTCGGCCGTAGCGGCAGCAATTTCATTCACTAAGTCGGCAACCTGCTGAATAGCATTGCTGACATTATCTGAGTTACTGCCCACGCTCGTTGCCTGCTCCAGCCCCTGCTCAACCTGTGAAACGGATGCGGTAATAAGCTCTTTGATTTCGCGGGCCGCAGAGGAAGAACGTTGTGCCAGATTACGAACTTCTGAGGCGACAACCGCGAACCCGCGACCATGCTCACCGGCGCGTGCAGCTTCCACGGCGGCGTTAAGTGCCAGAATATTGGTCTGGAAAGCAATGCCTTCGATCAGGCCGGTAATTTCCGAGATTTTTGCAGAACTGCCACGAATTTCGCCCATGGTTGTCAGCATCCGACTGACTGCGCCACCATTTTGTTTAGACATGGTGTTAGCATTATTCGCCAGGTTGCTGGCCTGTACGGCACCTTCCGCATTTTGACGCACGGTATCACTCAGCGTCGCCATGCTTACCGATGTTTCTTCCAGCGATGCCGCCTGTTGCTCGGTGCGCGATGACAAATCTTCATTGCCTGCGGCGATTTGAGTGGAACCCGTACTGACGGACTGCGCAGCATGATTGACTGACAACAGCGTGGTGGAAACACGTTTAAGCAGATCGTTAAACGCTATCGCTGTCTGCCCAATTTCATCATTCCTTAGTACCGGTGCTAAATTTGTCAGATCAAGATTACTGCTGACCGTTGTCATCGTATCTTTCATGCTGGTCAGGCTTCTTTTAATACCCAGAATAATGCTGACTGAAAATATACCGAGTAATAAAATAACCAGTACAGATGCGCTGGTCATCGCCCAGATGGTCTGAGAATAAACATGATTATTTTCAGCCCTTAACGTATCACCAATTTGAATGTTCAGATCGATTTGTTTAGTGAAGTCAGATTCCATTTTGCGCGCTGCGGCACCAATGCCGTTGTCGCTCTGAAGCAGTTCAAGAGAAAGCGCATTATTATGGCTACGTGAAGCCGCGAGAAATGCGGGTAAAGCGCTACGAACGGCATCAAGATTACGCAGTGCCTGAACCGTCATGGCCTTATCATCATCGCTGGAAATATCATTCGCCATATAATAATCAGTTAACGATTTGATATTATCAAGAACGCCGTTTATTTTTTCTTCGGCTGCCACCTGTTTTGTACTGTCGGTCATTGACTGGTGGCGATATAATGCGAGACCCAGTTGGTTAGTTGCGCTAATGGATTTATTCAGATCTTTAATGCTGGGTATCGCATTAACCTGAACATATTCAAAACGAGACTGGAAGCCAGATATTACCGATAATGAAACAGCAACAAGCGCACATAGTGATAATGCCAGCAACGAAAATGCCAGCACTAAACGCTGTGTAATAGTCATAAAAAAACCCCTGGATGTTTAATAAAAGATTCGTTATCGCAATACAGTCTTATCGGCACAGCGCAAAGCAGCTTTACCTGTTAATTTCAGATATATTTCGGTTCCGAAACTTGAAAAATACCAAATAAGCGCTATGCGTTAAATTGTGGTTAAAATAATTAGGGCTGGTTTGTTAAACTTTTGGGTTTGATTCGCGCTTTTTGTTCTGTTGCCCCTGAGCGTTCAGCCGTGAAGTGTTTTATGACGCTCCGGGCTGGCTTATCAGTGAGAATAAGCAGGCGCGGAGCCAGCAGTTTATCCATAATGACAGGGACATCCGGTCAGAGTAAGGTGACTCTTTTTTGTGACAGAGATGACTATGGAAACGTTGTTTGTTTACGGCACCTTATGTCCGGGCCGCAGTAATGCGCATATCCTGGAGGGCATTGGCGGTATATGGCAGACTGGTTTTGTCAGCGGTTTTTACTTTCCTGAAGGACGAGGCGCCGCTACGGGCTTTCCCGGTATCGTCGTGGATGATCAGGCTCCGCGGGTTAATGGGTTTCTTTTCTCTTCTGACAACCTGAGCTTGCACTGGCCAATGCTGGATGAGTTTGAGGCAGGTTATGATCGCATCAGGGTTGAAACGTTCCGTGAAAACGGTGACAGCGTCACCGCATGGATTTACCAGCTTCAACCGCAGAGCGTTCCGTCAAGCGCTCAATAAGCGATCTGTCTGAGGCCAGGCTAAACCGTATCCGTCACGGTTCTCGGTTTCAGCCAGTGCAACGGGCGGGCAAACATCACCAGGTTACCACCTAAAATAAGCAGCAATCCGGCCACGTTGTGACTTTGCCACTGGTAACCTTCATACATTGTTGACAAGGTGAGTGCGACCAGCGGAAACATCAGCGTTGTGTAGGCTGCTTTTGCGGCACCCGTGCGTCTGACCAGGGTAAAATAAGCCCAAAACGCAATGACCGATCCGCATACAGACAGATAAAGCAGCGCACTCAGATAATGTAATGTCCATAGCGGCGAGAAATTCACGCCACGCGCCCAGGCGATGCCGCCCATCACGATGGCACCGTACAGCATGGCCCAGGCATTGGTGGTCATCGTTTCCAGTTGCCTGCGCTGGTGCCGCAGGCTAATCATATTCCCCAAAGAAAAACCAAAGGTGCCAAGCGCCGACAGGCCGATTCCTGTCCACAATCCTTTGTTCCAGCCGCTGACGTCCAGATCTTGCCAAAACAATACGATCATGCCGGTTAATCCCAGGGTGACGGCAAACCAGAAACGCGGTTGGGGGCGCTGCCCGAAAAAGAGGTAACTATTGACTGCGTTATAGAGCACCGCCATGGAAAAAATCACGGATTCTAAACCGGTATTGATATAGCCCGCTGCCGTGTAGAAGCACCAAAAATTAAAGCAAAACACACAGCATCCCTGTAGAAGGCAGAACAGATGATCGCGAAGTGACAAGGCACGTAGACGACCCACTACCTTCAGCAGTGACAGGAGTAAAAGGCTGGCGATAGCAAAACGCCAGAACACAGAAACGGTGACATCCACCGGCCCCTGCTGCATAAAAATAGCGATCCAGGTGGTTCCCCAGATAGCCACCACCACCGCGTAAAGTAATGCGTTCATGCGTTTTCCTTTGAGCGAGAGAGGAAACAGTGTGTCGGATTTTCCGGGCGGAGGCTTTCATGGCCTTGCGGGTGACTTGCAAAATCTTGCGCATTTAATGGAACAAATCTGGCTACCGGCCTGAACTCGCCTTAGACTGAGCCTCTGTTCATCTGGCGGAAAAGAGTTATGTCTCGCGTTTACGACACGTTTGAAACGCTGCGTCAAAAAAAGGCCGTGCTGCGCGAATCGGTCATGCTCAATTCCGGCATCAGATTGGCGGCATGGCACAACAAGCAAGACCGGGTCACGGTAAACAGTAATCATCACACGTTAAGCCTTTATGTGGCGGATGGTTACGAGAGCTATCACAAAACGGCGAGCGGATGGCGCAACGGTGGCGGGCCAGATAAATTCTGTCTGATGCCCCAGCAGAGTGAATCCAGCTGGGATGTGCGTAATGACCTCACCTTTGTGCATCTTTATTGCACCGATGAACACTTACGCGAGGTCGGCGAGAAAGTGTGGGATCGCAATCCGTTGTCGATTACGCTGGATGAGAAAATATTTTCCAGCGATCCTAAAATCACCGCCTTGTATCGTCAGTTCTTACTCAGCTGTGACTGGCAACAGCCTGCGAATCAGTTAATGCTGAGCACGGCCAGCACCCTGCTGCTAACCCACCTCATCCAGCATTATTCCAGCGTGCAGTGGCGGCTCCCGGCAGTAACCGGCGGGCTGGCGCCCTATGTCTTGCGCAATACGTTGGCATTTATTGATGAGCATCTGGCGTTGCCGCTGACGCTTGATACGTTGGCCACGCAGGCAAACCTGAGTGAATACCATTTTGCCCGCATGTTTCGTCAGTCGCTGGGCGTTGCGCCGCATCAGTACGTTATGCAACGTCGCATGGAAAACGCACAACAGATGGTGCGATCAACCTCGCTGTCGTTAACCCAGATAGCGCTGGATAATGGTTTCAGTTCCTTAAGCCACTTCAGTAATCGTTTTAAGCAGGTCACGGGCTTCACACCTTCGCAAATGCGCATGGACAATGGCGGGAGTAGGTCCTGAATCACGCGATGCGGCAAAAGACGTTGGGAAATAACAGGCTGCTGATTCGCTAACATTACAACTGAGTAACCTAAACCAATCCTCACTCACCCGCCGTTCCTGCCTTTACTCAACCTGCATCCTGATTATACTGAGCGCGGATTCATTCAGGCATCGTGGCATCTGTATGATTATCCCGATGAGCTAACGCTTTCATGGCGGTGTTGCTTACCGGAAACGCCGGCATCAGTTCAGCTGGCGATAATTGCCCTTCGGGTCAGTCAGCCATCCATAAGACGATGAGGACCAGGGTCATGTTACTGTTCAAAAACGCGCTATTCCCTCCCCCCGACTGGCACGTGCCATCGCTGTAAAACGCCTGCTTTCTGTAGTAGCAATGCTTGCGTCGGTAACAAGGCTAAACCGGCTACTGTCGCAGATTTTTAGCGGAAAGCGTGCTGGTAAGCCTCAGGCCAAACCTTGCACACGAAGGTGATTTACAGCAAATCGTCAGCCAGACATGCTCATCCTTTGATGGAACATTGATAAAGAGCCGTTCAGACGCGCGCATGATAAAGATTATCCTGCCTGCCGTTGAAATATGAGGTTAAGGGTAGCTGCATTTCGCTATGGATTAGCGGGACAAGACCTCACCGCGTGATATCAGTTTTCCACATTGAATGTTGTGATTAATCGTCATCCTGATGACAAGGAAGCGCCTCATGAATCGTTCACCTGAAAACGCGATTGCGTTAATTTTTCTTTTAATCGGCCTCACCGTCATGGTGCTGGGTATTTGGCAAATTCTGATGCAGTGAGGTAGCGCTATGCGTAAATTTACGCTCGACCAGATTTTTATTCAGGTGGTTGCTATCGCGGTCGTCATTATCCTGCTTACCATCGTGATTCGTTAATTCATGCGTGGCCAGACAATACCCACATCTGGCCATTTCCACATCACACAGTAACCGACGCCCAAAAAAACCTGCTTTTATAATCTCGCTCAACTCATCCTTGCCATTTCTGCATTACCGTCTGACGGCTGATAATGACAGCGTCAACAGCCTTTTATATTTCTCAACACCTGGCTTTTCTCTTAACTTAACCGGGAATAATTATGAATCTATGCCACAATTTTTTAATGGGTGGACTGGCAGCGATAATGACGATGGGAGGTGCAATGGCGACAGAACATCATGATCTGACGGGTTACCGTGAGGGCGCAAAGGTGATTCAGGTAAAACCCGTACGTAACCAGATCGATTCCCTCAACGGCGTCGTCTATTCACAAGTCACCACTCTGCGATCGGTCAGGCAGCTGCATATGTCGCTTCTGGTGCCACGGACGCAGGCGTTAAAGCCCGCTATCATTTATTTTCCGGGCGGCGGTTTTACCAGTGCCGATCACGATAAGTTTATTCAGATGCGTATGGCGCTGGCAGAGTCTGGTTTTGTTGTGGCGGCTGCAGAGTATCGGGTCGTACCTGATACCTTCCCGGCGCCGGTGGTGGATGGTAAAGCGGCGGTCCGCTACCTGCGACAGCATGCCGAGGATTACGGCATTGACCCTGAACGCATTGGTGTTTTAGGCGACTCGGCAGGCGGTTGGCTGGCACAAATGCTCGGCACCACCCAGGGGGAAACGTCATTCGATCGCGGCGATTTCACCGATAAATCCTCCGATGTCCAGGCGGTCGCAACCTTATACGGTATATCCGATCTCCTGAATATTGGCGAAGGGTACGCCGATGACATTCAAAAGGTTCATCAGTCTCCCGCCGTGACCGAGGCGCTACTGGTGCATGGCGCGGCTTTCCGTGACTTTGCTGGCGCAAGTATCATGGACGATACGACTAAAGCACGTCACGCCAGCCCGATGGGGCATTTGAGTAACCCTAAACCGCCCTTCCTGATTATGCACGGTGATAACGATTCGCTGGTATCGCCCCATCAAAGTGCACAGTTATTTGATGCCCTTAAAAAGGCGGGCGAGAAGGTAGACTACGTCGTCGTAAAAGGTGCAGAGCATGGTGACCTGGTTTGGTATCAGCCTGCCGTGATCGATGAGGTTGTGAACTGGTTTACCCGTGAACTCAAGCCAGAAACTGGCGCAGTAACTGATACATCTACCGATCCAAACAGCACGCTTTGACGCACAGGCAAGCCACTCAACGTGGCCTGCCTGGCAGAGGGGCAATTTAGCCTGAACAACGCTGCGTAACCGACATGGCTACCGCCTCTTTCGCCCCTTTATCCAGCAGAAGCAGATAGGCAGCGGTTATCTGCTTCACAAAGTACGCATTATTTGGCAGCGCCTCACCAAAAATGGCGTCCAGATTTAATAACGCTTTGACTCTCGGCTCGCCTTCGGCACTGGATTCTACAGCCGCTTTTAACACCGGCAGGAGCGGATCGCTCACGTCAATGGCTTTTTCCTGCTCATCGACGCCTGAGACATAGCGTATCCAACCAGCAATTCCCAGGGCAAGCAGGTCAAAATCACTTTCGTTCCTGAGATGCCAGCGAACGGAGTCAAGCCAACGCTGAGGCAGTTTTTGGCTACCGTCCATGGCAATCTGCCAGGTGCGGTGCTTCAGGGCGTGATTATCATAGCGCTCAATCAGCAGGTCAGCGTAACGGGCAAGATCAACGCCCTGCACGTTTAGCGTGGGTGCCTGTTCTTCCAGCATCAATGTCCGGGCCGCAAGACGAAAGTATTGATCTTGCATACAGTCACAAATATGTTCATAGCCTGCCAGATAACCCAAATACGCCAGAAATGAATGACTGCCGTTCAGCATACGTAACTTCATTTCTTCATAAGGCACAACGTCCTTAACTAATTCTGCCCCGGCCTTTTCCCACGCCGGCCGTCCTGCGACAAAGTTATCCTCTATTACCCACTGCCTGAAGGGCTCACAGGCTACCGCCACCGGATCCTCAACCCCGATCACCTGTGCGATTTTTTGCAAACTTTCCTGTGTCACCGCGGGCACAATACGATCCACCATAGTGGAAGGGAACGTGACGTGCTGTTCGATCCAGCTTGCCAGTTCGGGCGCTCTTTTCCGGGCGTAGGCGCAAACCACGTTGTTGATCACCCGACCATTCTCAGGAATGTTATCACACGACATTACGCTGAATGCAGGCAGTCCCGCCGCTCTGCGCCGGGCCAACGCCTCGACGATGATGCCGGGTGCGGAAAGCGGTTGATGGGGCTGCTGTAAATCAGACAGGATGAGGGGATGATCAAACATCAATTCACCGCTAGCTGGCGAATGGCAGTAGCCTTTTTCGGTGATGGTTAACGACACAATGGCGATCTGTGGCTGACACATTGCGTCAAGTACGGCTTCAATGCCATCAACCTGCGCGTGCAGTGCTTGCCTGACGACGCCCACAACCCTTCCTGTCCATGCATTCGAGGACATCTCCGCCACGGTATAAAGAAAGTCCTGATGCTTAAGGTCGGCAATCTGCTGTTCTCCCCCTATCAAATTGACTTCGATATAGCCCCAGTCACTACCCTGTTCGGCAGCAAGGATATCCGCATAGACGGCCTGGTGAGCACGGTGGAAGGCACCACATCCGAGATGCACGATTCGCGGAATCAGTTTATGACGATCCCATTGGGGAACGGTGGCGTTAGCCCGGCGTAATTTATTTGGCATTGTAATCTCTCTGTTAATTAATAATTTGGACTCGATTAATTTCTGGTTATTTTGCTGTTGAATAGATGTGTAATTTTCTGACTTAGCAACATAGTTAACATTCGTTATTATTAAAGTTAATGGGATGTATTAAATAAGTCATTCAGGAGTGGCATGAGAAGTGCGTTGATATGATCCCAGCCATAACCTGGATCATAATAATTACCGCCTCAACACATGCGCCCACTACCATACCAGATGCAACGAATAAATGGTGATATGCGCCCAACAAATTGAGGTCACACCTTTCGCATCGTTTTTATCAATCAAAATAAGTTAACAGGGCTAAATGATGGGTTAAGCTGACCCTATTCAGGCGATTACATTAATATTTACTTTTTAGCAGGAGGCGTTTTTCGATCACCCTTTTTCGGTCGGGTAAATCCTTTCGGAGTAAGATGCATTCTGCCCAGGGAAGTTAACAGATGATAAAGTACAGCCACAATTGGCGAAGAGGACACATTAAATTAACATTGCGTCTGAGAACGCTGATTCAGGGACAAGCCGTGCATTAGAATGTTAATTACTTACTCCGCTAAATTATTAACTTCATATTGTTAAATTTTTATAGCATGGATGTATGTCACATTTTTTAATTTTATTGTTTTTTTGAGACATCAATAGCATCAGGTAGCACTGATTCCTCAATGCGTCGTCGGGTTACAACGCATAATTTTACCTGTGTTCATGACATTCATGAACCCAGGAGGACATCATGTGGAAATTGAATTCAGTGATTGATATGCAAGGGACAAACCCTTACCTCGTATTTGTCAATAACGCGGGGGATACCCGGCTCCTACCCTGTAAAGATATTAGTCCCACTTCCTTAAGAACCATGAATTTTTATGAACTCGAAAATTTCCTTTACGCTGAACAGGTAAAAAATACCAATAAGGCAGAAAAACTATCGACATTATCCTGACTTTTTCTGGCCCTCTGATTGCTCTGTCTGAGGGCATTTCTTATTACAGCCCCTGGTTCATACGACTCTAACCTGGCATGTAGATGCGGTGGTGAAGAGATGAGTTTCTGGAGATTCAGGCAAGATTCCGTGCAACGTCGTTGATACAGCCGCAAAGTGTCACGCACTCACCCTGCTATCTGTTATCGCAATTCTGTCGATGACGCTGTTTGCGCTTTAGCCGCCGACGCAGTCTGAGCTTTCTCAGCACCCTCACCCTGAGCTTACGCCAAACGGTAACTGAGATGAGTGGCTGCTGAAGACTGAGCAGTGTCAAAAACATCGCGTTAACGTCCTCTCGTTGCCGTTTGTCACCCCTCATCCGGCAAAGGGCAGCAGATTAAACGGACCGCGTTCGCGGTACAGGGTGACGATAAAATCCCCCTCGCACGCCTGTTTGGCATCCATGACCGGCTAAGACTTTGCCCGGCCAGGCGCCTGTTTCCCGCACGTCTTACTTAGCCAAACGAAGGTAGCCATCGCAAGACATCAAGGATGACCGTCAGGTAGACGAGACTGCCTGCGGCTATCACCAGATTAAGAATCAGGTTATTACAAGGCGCTGTATAAGCTGCGGTTGGAAAACGCTTACGGGCCGCTTTGACCAGAACAGGGGGAAGGATGACACTCCAGATGGTAAATGCCAGCCCGGCATAGCCAATTGCGCGTATAAAGCCATCAGGCAGGAAGTAACAAACGGCCGCAGGAGGCAAATAAGTGACCAGTGCGGTCTTTAACCTGCCTGGACGGTCGTCAGAGAAATGAAAAAGATCGGCAATATAATCGAAAAGTCCAAGCGTTGCGGCTAACAATGAACTGGCTACGGCAAAGTTACCAAAGAAGGTGAGAATAATATCCATATACTGATGGGTAAATAACCCACTCAGGGCGTCCACGAAGACGTCAATATTTCCCCCTTTGGCAATAATGGGTGGAAAGTCGGCGCGAGGGATATTTCCCATTGTGACGGCTAACCAGAACAGATAAAGCAGCAGTGCGAAAGCGGAACCGATAAAAATCGAACGCGTGATATTCTTAACGCCTTGTGTGCCATATAACTTCACCAGGCTAGGTACGTTACCGTGGAAACCGTAAGAAATAATACAGAAAGGCAGGGTCATTAAGACATAAGGCAGGTATTGCGTATCAGGCAGCGCCAGCGCGGGACTGTCGATCAGTTTGGCCCCGTCGACATGCCATACCAGACCGGAAAAAGTAGCAAAAAACGCCAGAAACTTACCGATAATGAGCACCGTTGTGATACGACCAACTAAAAGCGAACTGTACCAGGCGATGCCCCCGACCAGCAGACTAACGATAACCACCGATAACCGGGCCGGAAGATGAAAATCGCTATATTTTTCCACTGTCTGGGACAGGACAGCAGAGGAGCCAGAAATATAAGCATAAGTTAAAATATATAATACAAACCCGAATGCAATACCGACGACCCCATTCCATTTATGACCTAATAAGTCCTTGGTGAAGGTGTTAAAACTCGCGCCACCACCATAATGGAGGTTAACCTCGACCAGCATTAAACCGGTTAACAGCATCATTACCGCCACAACGATTAAAATAACCGATGCTCCCGGAAACCATACGCCAGCCATAGCAACAGGAAGAGAGAACATTCCTCCACCGATAACGGTGGCAATGATAAGCATTGTTCCACTGAGCAAACCGGGTGTTGTTTTATTAATATCCATGAAAAAATGCTCCTGTTGACTCTTTATTATCATTTTGGCGTCATTCTTGATGATGTGGATACTAAACTGTTAACAGCTGACCTGTCATTAAGGCAGGTCCGAAATAAAATCCTGTTTATAAAAAACAGGCCCCTGTCAGGGGACCTGAATCGTATTAAATATAATCAAAGCGGGCAGTAAAGAAACGGAGCTGTTTGGGTTCATAAACAAACCTCAAACCGCGAATATCGTCTTTGTGTTGATACAGTTTAATGATGCCATCAGCAACAACATCCATGTGTGCGTAGGTGTAAACACGGCGTGGAATAGCCAGGCGTACTGTCTCCAGTTTGGGGCGGTGGTTTTCCCCCGTTTCTTTACTGCGCCCGGCGGAAACGATGCCACGTTCCATGCTACGCACGCCGGTTTCCATATAAATGCTGGCTGCCAGACTCTGTGCCGGAAACTGATCCTGCGTCAGATGGGGGCAAAAACGACGGGCATCAAGAAATACAGCATGTCCACCCGTCGGTTCGACAATAGGTACACCGGCATTACGGAGCTTATCTCCCAGATAGCGCACCTGTTTCACGCGATGTTCAATGTATTCATACTGCATGGCTTCACGCAACCCAATAGCCATGGCTTCCATATCACGACCGGCCAATCCGCCATATGACGGCATCCCCTCATAAACCACAACCAGCTCTTTCGCGGCCTGGAACATCTCGTCATCGTTCATGCACAGGAAGCCGCCGATATTCACCAGACAGTCTTTTTTGCCACTCATGGTGCAGCCATCGGCATAGCTGAACATTTCATGAACGATATCTTTGATGCTGGTGTTCTCGTATCCGGCTTCCTGCTCTTTAATGAAATAGGCATTTTCAACGCAGCGTGTCGCATCGTAGAAAATCTTAATGCCATATTGACGGGTCATTTCATGTACGGCACGCATATTTGCCATTGAAACGGGCTGACCGCCTGCCAGGTTCACGGTGACCGCCAGGCAGATATAGGCTATGTTATCCGCGCCCTTTTCTTCGATGAGTTTGGCTAATTTATTGAGGTCAATATCGCCTTTGAAAGGCACCTTCAGGCCAGCGTCGTGCGCTTCGTCACGAACAATATCCACAAAGGTTGCGCCGTTTTTTTCCTGATGGAATCGGGTCGTTGTAAAATACATATTCCCCGCAACATATTGACCGGGCTTAATGGCCAGCTGCGAGAGCAGGTTCTCTGCTCCGCGCCCTTGATGCGTGGGAACAATATGTTTGGGGTCAATTTGGGTATTGGAAATTATTGTACGTTAAGGCTTAAACTTGACCTCCAAGTCCCAAAGGATCTTGGGAAGATCCCCCAGGGCTCAATAGCAAGCTTACCAGCTACCATAAGGATACTTTTTCCCTTTGATAAACTCCTCGGTATCTTTTCCGTACTCATAGCCGTTAGAAAACCGCGTTATTCCTTTGCACATATCTAATTTGTCCCCTGAAACGGTTTTAAGGACTGACGGTTTGACGCGATAATTTGGCTCAGAACTAATCCCCTGCAACCAGACGGCGACTTTTCCCTCCGGAGCCAGACCAATTTGCACTCTGTCGTAATACGCAGTTCTTCCCCGATAATTCCTGTAATCACTCGGCCTGAGCATTTTCTCCAGTATGGGTTTAGGGATTGTCAGTGCGGTCTCATACACTTTTTTATCGATAATAGAGTCCCAGCAAAAAATAATATGTCTGGGAGGTCGTTTAACGTGATTCCAGTAGCCACCAGACACACGGTCTTTGTCGTTCCACTCACCGATAACGTCGGGTAGAACAGATGTACGGTTCAGGGTATTAAATTCATAAACTTTGCCATCGGCATCCTGAACAACGGCGTACGTCACCAGTGCGGGCAGCGCCTTAGGTGTGAAAAAATCAAAGGTCCACTCTACTGGCTCATCGTTTTGAGGGTCACTTCCGGGCAACGACTGCCCCTGACAGGCCGTCAGAATGAGCAACGGAAACAGCCAGGCCACACGAATTATTTCCATATTTTATTCCCATCCATATTATAAACTGTCCGCTGCCAGCGCTCGTCTGGCCGGTTGGTAAATGTTACCAGCTTCGCTGGTCTGACTGCACCGCTGATACTTCCCCGACCGTCTCTCACCACGCTGTTCCAGTTGGCTGAGCAATGGATATATTTTTCGGCCAGCATCAGAATTTCCGGCGTGGTAAAGCCGGGGGCTGACTTACCACTCCTTATGGCACGGCCCATCACGATTGCTTTTTCACACAGGCTGTTCAGTTCTGGCCGGAGTGACAGGTTGTCGTCTTTAGGTAAAATAGGGGAAAATTCCACCCCGGCATCCTGCGCCGCATCGAGCATCACTCGCAACACCACCTTCGACCAGTCGTTACGCGTCGGGCGATCGATAACCAGCGCAGCGCCGCTGCGTTTCTGTAGCGATCCGTAACGATCTGCTGGCAGTCTGTCGTCATGCCAGGTATCGACATTCACCTCCACCGCATTCAGCAGTGGCGCTATCGCGGGGTAACCGTCCATCGCTGTAAGCTCCCCGCAGGTCTGTTGATAAATCCGCGTTTCTGTGTCTGGTGTAGAAAGGGGAACGGTTTCAAAATCGGGTCGGGTAAGAAAACATAATTCATGCTCATCGGGATTGTAGCCGCCGCCTATGTCAGAATGCACCCCGGGAAGGGCCAGCTCCGGCCACGCCGGTTTCACGCTATTCAGCGCGAAATTGAAGCGGCATTCGTGCTGCGCAGTGATATGGAATACTTTATCAGCAACGCCCGGACGCAGCGCCAGATTGACATCCCCGGTATCGGCGCTGTGCGGGTTGAGGCCGTTAACCGGTGTCCCGATGGCGGCTACGGTATCAAATATCCCCAGAAAGCGGGTTTTGCCCCCGGACGTACCGGAAAAATCAATACCATTCAGACTGGCTTTAATCGCCGATACAATGGCTCTGTCCTGACTGAATATCCGGTTGGCAAAGTGGCGCGCCGCCGCCGCTCCCCGGCTGAAGCCGAAAATATCAAATTGCAACTCTTTGATGGTGCAGAACCGGGCATCTGTGTGTCTGTCTAAATAGCCCTGAATACCGGCAGCCAATGCTGCGACTGCTTTATCGGTTTTACTCACTACGCCGGTATCGCCCCGGCCAGTGCCCATTCCGTAAGTGCTGTCGCCAGCCCCGTCTTCCGTACCGATACCTTCAATATAAATGGCGTACTGTCCTGCCCCTGTATCAGTTTTTATTTCCGGGTTATAAAGCGTATAGAGCCAGTGCACGTTACTGTAGTAGCCGATATAGCTTCCGGCGGCAGTACCGCTGACTCCGCGATTCAGCTGGACACACTGCTCTAGCGCAGACATAGATTCTGCATCATTCATTCCGTAATGTTCACCGGAACAGGCGGCCTGACGGGCACCGCTGTTATTCGCATTGTTGCCAGTGCCATCAAAGAATACGCCGATGGTCAGCGTGATATCCCGTTTCTTCTTCGCGACCTGCGCTCGCTGTTCAGGCTCTGACTGCTGGGCTTGTTTTTTCGCCTTCTCAGACCGTTCGGCCAGCCGTCCGGCGTTGCAGTCGCTCTCGTAGGTGTGCGTCTGAACTGACGGAATAAATCGGGCGCGGCAAGGGCAGGAACTATAGCTGTCCAGTGAACCTGCCCACTCTTTCAGTTCATCGCCCACTTCATAGGAATCCCCCATGCCGCCGCACACCCGGAAGCGCCCCTCGTGCTTACCGCAAGTCACCGGGTCGCCCTCCCTGACCTGCTGCCGCTCTATGCCACCGATTTCGTAGGTGTCGTCAGACGCACCGGAAAGGATCCGTCCCCCGCAGGTGGTTTTATCCAGGTGATACAGATAAAATCCCGTAGTCATAATCCCTCATGAATGTAATGGTTATAAAATCAGCGCATCATACCTTAATCATGTCTTAACCAAAATCTTCGGCTTATGATTACCGGTACCATGCCTGGATACGGCAGATTTGCGAAGGACCGTACTCCGTGCATCCGCTGTTTCCCGGATACTGAGTTTCTTGACCTGCCGGTAGTACAGGACTTTATGATGACGCTCCTGTTCGGCCTGTTTCCTCTATATTTACCCAACGTATTTACGCGTTCAATTTCCTGTTTTTGCCGCTGGCGGCGGCTCAGCCAGTCCTTATGCGAGATTACGGCCATCAGATCGAAAAGCATATTATTTATAGCGGTTATCACGGCGCCGGTAATCGGGTCGGCCTGCGAAGAGTCTTTATCTGACAGTGCCTGCCAAAGCACTGAGGGAAACTGGCCGTATTGAACGAACGCTGTTTATGCTCGACTGGTTCCGCGATCCGGCACTGCGTCGGCGGGTACGGGCTGGTCTAACTAAAGGAGGAGCCGTAACGCGCTTGCGCGTACGATATTTATGGAAAGAGCGGTCGATGCCCTGAAGCGTAAAGCTTTAAATATCAACGAGCTACTGCTGCCGCATTTAAGGCTATCAGTGTCACCTGTTGAGATAACAGTTTTGTGGCAATACTGGCTACAGCAATCACTAATATGATCACTAAAGAAAAGGCGATGTATGACCATCGCCTGAGTGATCAGAACGTATTAACACCCGATGCGTTATTTATTCTCGGGTAATTTTCATCGCCATATCGATTGATATCGCCATGCTCTCGGGATTCGCCTTGCCTGTCCAGGCAATATTGAATGCGGTGCCGTGATCGGCTGAGGTGCGCAGGAAAGGCAATCCTGCCGTGATATTCACACCGTCGTAAAAACCGAGGAGCTTAAGTGGGATATGTCCCTGATCGTGATACATCGCGACAACGATGTCATACATACCTTCATTACACTGCATAAATACGGTGTCCGGCGGACAAGGGCCATAAACATCAATGCCCTGCGCTTTCATTGCGTCTATAGCCGGCGTCAGGATTCGAATCTCTTCATCACCAAACAGACCATTTTCGCCAGCGTGTGGGTTTACGCCTGCAACCGCAATACGCGGCTGGGTGAAGCCAACCCGGCGTAAAAAGGTATCGGCGATTCTGATGACCGTTTCCACCCGTTCCTGACTGAGCGTATCCAGGAACTTACGCAGCGAAATATGCGTGGTGACGTGGATAACCTTCAGCTTATCGGTGTACAGCACCATCGAATAATCTTTGGTGTCCGTCAACATCGCGAGTAACTCGGTGTGGCCGGGATAATGATGTCCTGCAAGGTGCAGCGCTTCCTTATTCAGTGGCGCGGTAGCAATCGCTTTGACCTCGCCACGCATCGCCATTTCGGTTGCTCGCTTGATGCACCGATAGGCCACATCACCGGCTTCGGGCTGAACCACACCACACTGCAACGCCTCCGGATGGGCAACTTTCTCATCAATAATGTGAATGATGCCCGGCGCGAACTGTGCCTGATCCACCTGCTCAATAACTCTGAGTTCAACCTGAGGTGTGATATTCATTGCCAGTATACGGCGGAAAGTCTGTGCGCAGCCGATAACCACCGCGGGTGAGCCATTCAATGGCCCTTTGGCTAAAGCCTTGATAATGATTTCAGGACCGATCCCTGCAGGATCGCCCATTGTTATAGCAACAGTATTAGTCACCTGTTTTCTCCTCAACGAAACTCAAAATTTTTAAGAGGGTGGTTTCATCACCGAAAGCACCGGCTTTAGTAAATACAGTCTGATTCCAGTCACAGCCAAGTAAGCGCCCGTAGGGAACACAACCTGCAGCCCTGCCCCGAATTCTGAATCCTGTTGCGCCCAATGCGGTTGCGGTTGCAGTCGCGACATCACCACCGGAGAGATACAGTGCTTTTGGTGGCGTGATGCGCATGACCGAATGGACCAGTTCTCCAAGCAGAAAACTGATTTTTTCACCCAGTTGCTTACGGGTAATGCCACGTTGTTCACACAGCCTCTGTATATGTTGCCTGTCGCCACTGTCACAGCAGGTATGAACCAGACAATGTGAGCCATGACGAAGAATGCAGGTAATGGCCTCTCTGAAACGATCGCTACCTTTCTCCAGCAGTTCAGCGGTATCGATATAGACGTGTTCAACTCGCGGATGTTCTGCGGCTAGCACCAGTTGTCTTTGAGCGACTTCACTCATTGAACCCACCACAGCGAACAGGCCTGGGTACTTTTTGGCTGACGTAAAATAGCGAGCAAAAGCATCACACAGCCCAGCTGAGCCTACCAGCAACGGCTTTGGCCGTAACGATGCACATATTTCTACGATGTGATCCAACTCAGCATCAGTTTTTGCATCAACGATGAGGGCGGTCATTCCTTCGCGCACCTCTTGCGCGTGCCGGGCAAGATCGCTGCACCTGACGTTAATGCAGCTAATGCCACTCTGTTTTTGCACAATGTCACTGATATCTGCACTCACGATCGGGGTTTTTGGATCGCTGGCAAATTCCGTCGCGGTGAGCAACTTGCCGGAAACCAGACATTCACCGTTTTGCGTTGTTCGTCCTGCTGACGGAAACGCAGGCGCAATGACCGCCAGATTGATGCCGGTTGCCTGCAACACTGCCTCTGTTTCGGCTCCGGGATTACCTCGCATCGTCGAATCGATCTTTTTGATAAACCACTCCACGGTCATACCGGGTTGGTCTGCCAAAAGTGCAGTCATGTGGTTTGTGACTTGCTGTGCGGCATCGCTCGCTGAATACGCCCTGCTGTCGCTGTTCAGCACAATCGCCTGAGCCTTACTCAGATAGGGCTTTTGGAAAATGACATCCACGACCATGCCCGCTTCAGCCAGCGAAACACCGGCATCATTCGCGCCGGTGAAATCATCGGCCAGCACAATGCATTTTTTTTGATTACCCGCCTGCACCGTCATTGGATCTCCAATGCTACTCATCCGTCATTTGATTATATTCAATCACAATCGATTATATGTGAGCAAGATCAATTTAATAAAGCCTTATTTTATTTATAAATTTAGTCACTGAGTGAATGCGCTACAGCAGCATGAAGAATTTCAGTCAAAAATGGGGAGAAAAACGTGGCATTAATTAACAGTACAATCTTAAGCGGTTCCAACGCGATAAACGCCCTCACGCCAGTCGTGGTGGGCCGTAACCGACTGCTGGTTTTGACAGACAAGAACATTGTGAATTTGTCCGCGACTCAGCAAATTCTGGCACTGCTGGGCCAGGATGACCGTCATGTTGAACTTATTGATGATGTTCCCGCTGAGCCAACGCATACCGATGTTGAGGCCGTGCTGACGCGCGCGACAGGCAAAACCTATGATTTGGTGGTGGGCATTGGCGGCGGAAGCGTTTTAGATGTGGCGAAGCTCCTCTCTGTTTTATGCCATGCTTCCAGCCCGTCGCTTAAGGCGCTGCTGGACGGTCAGAAAATCGAAGCCCGTTTGCCCTCGCTGCTCATTCCTTCTACTGCGGGCACCGGATCGGAATCGACACCCAATGCGATTCTGGCCATTCCAGAGAAAAATACCAAAGTGGGCATTATTTCTCCTGTGATGCTGCCCGATTATGTTGCCCTGCTACCCGAACTGACAACCAGCATGCCGGCGCACATCGCCTCTTCAACGGGCATTGATGCGTTGTGCCATTTACTTGAATGCTACACCGCCACCATTTCTAACCCTGTGGGCGACAACGTGGCGTTAATGGGTCTGCATAAATTATTCCGTAATCTCGAAACATCCGTTAATGAGCCGCATAACCTGAACGCAAGGCTGGAGATGCTGTGGGCTTCTTATTATGGCGGCGCGGCGATTGCCCATGCCGGCACTCACCTTGTGCATGCGCTTTCTTATCCGCTGGGCGGGACCTGGCATCTGCCTCACGGTGTCGCCAACGCCATTCTGCTGGCACCCTGCATGAAAGTCGTGCGCCCGTTTGCCGTGGAAAAATTTGCCAACGTTTGGGACCTGATTCCGGATGCCGATACCACGCTAAGCCAGGAAGAGAAATCCCATGCGCTGGTCGACTATCTCGCCAAATTAGTTAAACGACTCAACCTGCCGGATAACCTTGAAGCCTTAGGTGTGCCTTCAGATGACATTGATTCCCTTAGCGAAGCGGCTCTGAATGTGAAGCGGTTGATGAACAATGCGCCTTGCGTGGTCAGCCATCAGGACGTGGCTGCGATTTACCGGACGCTTTTCCCAACGGTTTAATTTAAAAAGGAGTGGGCAATGAGTAAAAAAATTGAAGGTGTGCTAACAGCGATTGTTACCCCTTTTGACAAAGAAGGTGAGCTTAATCTTGATGAGCTTAAACGTCAGGTGATTCGTCAACTGAATGCGGGCAATGGGATTTTCTGCGGCGGCACTAACGGTGAGTTTTTTGTTCTGAATGAAAAAGAGAAACTTACTGTTACTGAAACCTGTGTCGATGAAGTATCAGGACGCGGAAACGTCGTTGCACATATTGGTGAGATCTCTACCCGTGAAACCATTCGCTTAGGTAAACAAATTGAGAAACTGGGCGTAGACGCGGTTTCGGTTATTACGCCTTACTTTGTTCCCCTCAATCAACGCGAACTGATTAACCATTATACGGCTATCGCCGATGCCCTTTCCGTCCCGGTTTTTTTGTACAACATTCCGGCCAGAACGGGCAATACCATTGCGCCAGAAACGGCCCGCATACTGGCTGAGCATCCCAATATTATTGGCGTAAAAGACAGTGCGGGAAGCTACGAAAGCCTGAGTGGATATCTGGATGCGGTGAAGGATAGCAAAGACTTTGCTGTCCTGAACGGGCCGGATTCGCTTATCCATCAGGGTTATGTAGACGGCTGTTCAGCCTGTATTTCAGGTCTGGCTAACGTTGCGCCCCGTCAAATAAATGATATCTGGTCCCGGTTCCACGCCGGAGATATCGACGGATCGCGATTGGCACAAGAGCAGGTAACGGGTTTACGCACCGACCTTTATAAAGTGGCCTTTTCACCTGCAGCGGTAAAAAAAGCGTTGCAGATTCTGGGCCATAACGTGGGCGAAAGTCGTTATGCGATTCATTTTGATGCCGCTCAGGAAGATGAAATCCGCAGAATCATCAACCTCTACCTGAAGTGATAATAAGAAGTAATAAATCGTAAATACAGGGAGTACACCCTGCTCCCCGAATTTATCTTGTTATATCTGAGGCTATAATGAAAACTTTCAACGCTCAGGACACCCTGATAATTATTGGCATTGTGGTGGCTTATATTGTCTTTACCACCTGGCTGACATTCCGATTACGCAGTAAAAACTCTGGCGATTTTATGGAAGGCTCCAGAGCCATGCCAGCCTTTATCGTTGGTATTCTGCTGATGTCAGAATATATAGGCGCAAAATCCACTATTGGGACTGCTCAGGCCGCTTTCGAAGGCGGTATCGCCGCGTCATGGTCTGTTATTGGTGCCGCAATTGGTTTCCCGTTATTTGGTATGCTCCTGGTAAAACGTATTTATAATACCGGCAAGATTACCATTTCAGGTGCTATCGCTGAAAAATACGGTAACAGTACTAAAAATATCATTTCACTGATCATGATTTATGCCCTGCTCCTGGTCAATGTGGGAAATTATGTGAGTGGTGCCGCTGCTATCGCGACGGTATTACACGTCACCTTACCTGTTGCCGCGTTTATTACGGCCGTGGTCAGTACCTTCTATTTTGCGTTTGGTGGTTTGAAAGGGATTGCCTGGGTCACCATGCTGCACAGCGGATTAAAGTATTTTGGTGTGCTGGCCATTTTATGGTTTGCCCTGTCGCAAACGGGCGGCCTCAAGCCAATGATCGACGAAATGCCCGCTTATTACTGGACCTGGGACGGGAATATTGGTGCGTCAACAATCTTTGCCTGGCTCATCGGTACCATTGGTTCGATTTTCTGCACGCAGTTTGTGATTCAGGCCATCTCCTCAACCAAAGATGTTAAGTCTGCGCAGCGTTCAACCTGGATTGCTTTCCTGTTCTGTATGCCGATTGCCCTGGCGATTGCGGTGATCGGCGTGGCCGCTAAGTATCTGCATCCCGACATTAACAGCCTGTATGCAATGCCCGTGTTCCTGCAGGACATGAACCCGTGGCTGGCCGGTCTGGTGACGACCTCGCTGGTTGCCTCCATCTTTGTCAGCGTCAGTACTGTAGCCCTGGCGATTGCCTCACTGGTGGTGAAAGATTTTTATGTGCCTTACTTCAAGCCGTCACCTGAGCAGGAATTTAAAACCACCCGCTGGTTATCGCTGTTAATTGGCTTCCTGCCGCTGATTTTTGTTCTGTTCGTACCGGAAGTCCTGAAGCTCTCTTTCTTTACACGTGCTATTCGTCTGTCTATTACCGTTGTCGCGGTGATTGCTTTCTACGCGCCATTTTACAGAAGTACCCGTGGCGCAAACGCGGGACTGATTGGCGCCTGTGTTGTCACCTCCATCTGGTATCTGTTAGGGGATCCGTTTGGTATTAACAACATGTATATCGCGCTCCTGACGCCTGCGTTAATCATGGCTATTGATCATATGATCCCAAGTAAAGCCAGAACCCAAGCCGCTGAAGACGCAAAAACTGCAGCAAGCAAAGGAGAATAAAATGACTGTAACCGTAATTCGTGATGGCCATGTGAAGCCATGGGAAAAAGATGGCCGAGTGCTGACGGCAATGTTGCCTTCGTCGTGCCCGCAAAACCACGCGGCAAATATTTTGCCGCTTCACGATGGTTCCCTGCTCTGTGTCTGGTTCGGCGGCACGCAGGAAGGGATTGCTGATATCTCCGTCTGGTGCTCGCGCTTGCCGGCGGGAAGTGAGACCTGGAGCGAGGCGGTAAAACTGTCTGACGATCCAACGCGTTCTGAGCAGAACCCTGTGCTGTTTCTCGCGCCCGATAATGTGCTGTGGCTGTTATGGACAGCGCAGGTATCCGGCAATCAGGATACCGCGATTGTCAGATACCGCCAGTCCCGCGATCTGGGTAAAACCTGGGGGCCGATTGACACCCTGTTAGATAAGCCAGGAACGTTCATCCGTCAGCCTATCACCGTGCTTGAGAATGGTAACTGGTTACTGCCCGTCTTCTACTGCCGCACTCAGCCGGGCGAAAAGTGGGTTGGTAATGATGATATCAGCGCGGTGAAAATTTCGTCCGATCAGGGCAAAAGCTGGCGGGATGTGGTGGTGCCGGACAGCCTGGGTTGCGTGCACATGAACATCACCGCCTTAAAGGACGGCTCGCTTGTTGCCCTTTATCGCAGTCGCTGGGCAGATAATATCTATCTCAGCCGCTCAACCGACGGCGGTGAAACCTGGTCAGCGCCTGAAGCCACCGTTCTGCCTAACAACAACTCCTCAATTCAGGTGACAACGCTTCAAAGCGGCGAACTGGCCCTGGTGTTTAACAATATGAGCGCGGCCGGAGCCACGGAACGTCGTGCCTCTTTGTATGATGAGATCGATGATGGTGATGGCAGAAAAGAGCCAGAAACTACCGGCCGTGCCGCATTTTGGGGGGCACCACGCGCGCCCATGACCCTGGCTATTTCGGCTGATGGCGGCAAGAGCTGGCCATGGCAGAAAAACCTGGATGAGGGCGATGGTTACTGCATGACCAATAACTCGCAGGAGAAGCTTAACCGTGAGTTTTCCTATCCAAGTATCAAACAGGATGCTGAAGGCACATTGCATATCGCTTATACGTATTTCCGTCAGGCGATCAAATATGCTCGCGTCACGCCAGAGTGGGTGAAGGAATAGTCAGATGATGATTGGAAACCTGAACGCCCTGCCAATGGCAGGGTTACCGGATAAACTGTTAGCCCTACTCCAGTTACCCGAATGCTCACTTGAGGCATTAGCAGCAAAAGACATCGGTAAGTGGCAACCGGAAAAGGCTGAGTGGTTTTGTAATATCCAGCAGGCCAGCACTCAGGATGCGGCATTACGACATACGGAATATCATCATCTTTGGGCTGATATTCAGGTGATGCTGGAAGGGGAAGAGATGATCAACGCGGGAATGCAGTCGGTGGCCGATGCCGGGGATGAAGAGAAAAAACCCGATTTGTTTATCACCAACCGAAGCGATTTGCCGGTGAGCATTGTGCTAAAAAAAGGAGATTTTGCGGTATTTCTGCCCGGTGAACCGCATCAGGCACTGTGTGCGGTAAACGAACCGATGACGGTCCGCAAAGCGGTATTTAAAGTACCAAAATCTATGTTGGGAGGCTGAGATGCGTCACGCTATCGTCACTGGATACAGCTCCGGAATCGGCAAAGCCATCACACAGCATCTGCTGAGTCATGGCTGGAAAGTGACCGGCCTGAGCAGAACGCAAGGTGAGATGACATCACCGAACCTTGACTGGATTGCCGTTGATTTAACGGACGCCGACCAGCTTAAATCGGCTATCAGCCATCTTGATACGCCGGATGCGCTGATACATGCCGCAGGGATGATAGTGGCCGCACCCTTGGGTGAGCTGGATGGCGCGGCCAGCGCGCGCCTGTGGTCGTTGCACGTTCACGCGGCGGAAGTCCTGGTCAATCACTTTGCGCCAACGATGCAGTCTGGCAGCCGGATCGTCATTATAGGTAGCCGTACCTCCCGGGGTGCCGCTAACCGTTCGCAATATGCCGCAACCAAAGCGGCGCTGGTCGGTATGGTCCGCTCCTGGGGAATGGAGCTGGCACCGCGTAACATTACCGTTAACGTCGTCGCGCCTGGCGCAACAGAAACGCCGATGCTCACCAAACCTGAGCGCGCCGCTTCGGCACCTATGGTGCCCCCGATTGGTCGCTTAATCCGGCCAGAAGAAGTGGCCTCGCTGGTGGGTTATTTACTCAGCGAACTTGCCGCGCCTGTTACCGGTCAGGAACTGGTCATCTGTGGGGGCGCATCGCTGAAAGCCTGAAGTGTGTCGCATAACAACATAAACCAGCCTTTATCGGCTGGTTTTTTTATCCGTCATTACCCTGAATGACGTCATCGACATAGCCTGCTCCCCGAAGGATTTCACGGCCTTGCTCCCTTATGGTTGGGCGGCACCGCGCTGCCAGTGCTCACCGACAACGGCATACCTCTTCCCGTTAAAATTCTTCAGGTTCGCCGGGAAGCGGGTCGGTCAGCTCCATCCCTTTCACCCCCGCATAGGTAATCACCAGCTCGGCAGGCGTGTTCAGCGTAAAGCCGCGATGTGCGCTGTTTACCGTTTCATTTAACGCTTCGCCAGCCTGAAAGGTTTGCTGTTCACCGGTTTCTTTATCCTCAACCACAAGCGTGCCTGACAAGATAAAGCACGCATTCGGCATGGGATGAGTATGCCACGGCAATGAGGTATGGGCCGGAAGGGTCAGGCGCATCACCGTCAGTTCGGGCTCCCCTTGCGGATAGGCTTCAATACGCTGACCGTTCCACGCCTGACTGCTTTTTAATACCTGCACGGCGACGATTTCTGAATCTGATGATTTATCGGGATGATTCCCTGACATGTTTGCTCCTGACAGCGAGTCGGCGATGCCGAAATGAGTGACGTGTTTAAACGTAGCTGATTATTTAGCGTGGTGCGGCCTGACTTCATAATGGATTTTTTCATGCAGAGGTCGTTGAGTCATGGATTATCTTGTGATGATTTTTTAAACAAATCAGGCGTTAATGGTTATATCTTATATCGCCACGTCAGTACGCAAGGCTGAGAATTTGTATTAGGCTTTTGACATCTTTTACTGATGGGAATAGCTACTAATGAAAGGTTTATTTACGGCGCTAATCGCCAGTTCCGTATTATTATTGT
This sequence comes from Pantoea allii, assembly GCF_002307475.1. Taxonomy (GTDB): domain Bacteria; phylum Pseudomonadota; class Gammaproteobacteria; order Enterobacterales; family Enterobacteriaceae; genus Pantoea; species Pantoea allii. The sequence goes on from NZ_NTMH01000031.1 coordinate 128,922, forward strand.
CCGCCTGTTCACCTGATAATGATCATAAAGTTAAAGTCGCGATAAACACCGGTCCCGATGAAGCGATCTGGCAGGAAGTGCAAAAAATTGCTAAAGACAAGTATCAGCTGGATGTTGAAGTCCTTAACTTCAACGATTACGTGCTGCCAAACGAAGCGCTCAATAATAAAGAAGTGGATGCCAACGCGTTTCAAAGTCTTCCTTACCTTGAAGAACAATCCAAAGAGCGTGGCTACAAATTTGCCGTCGTAGGTAAAACCTTTGTCTTCCCCATCGCTGCTTATTCTCACAAAATTAAAAACATCAGTGAACTTAAAGATGGCGATACCATCACCCTTTCTAATGAAGCCACGACGCTGGGCCGCAGTCTGCTGCTGTTGCAGGCGCAGGGCTTGATTAAGCTCAAAGAGGGCGTTGGTTACTTGCCCACCTCGCTGGATATTACTGAGAACCCTAAGCACCTGAAGCTGGTTGAAGTTGATACGCCGCAGTTAACCCGTACTCTCGACGACCCGAACGTCACACTTTCAATTATTAATACCAACTTCTCTGCTCAGGCGGGCCTGTCAGCCCATCGCGACGGATTGTTTATGGAGAGCGCCTCATCGCCTTACGTCAATGCGCTGGTATCACGCCAGGACAATAAAGACAGCGATAAGATTCAAAAGCTGAAGTCTGCTTTACAGTCTCCAGAAGTCGCGGCTAAGGCTGAAGAAGTCTACAAAGGTGATGCTATTAAGGGCTGGTAAACAGCCTGCCGGAGCAGGCCGCTTAATCGGCGGCCTGTTAACAACACCGGCAAGCGCTAAGCCGCCGCACCTTTGGTTTGTGTCGACAGATGCCCGGCCCACAGGTGGGCAATCCACCTGACGCCTTTAGCAGTAAAACGCGCCTGAGAGAAAGCATGCTGATTATCCGCCGTGCCTGAATGCAGCGTAAAGTAACCCGCCTGAAGATGATAATGTTGAGGCGTCAGGGTTCCCTTGTCACGGAACATGATATTACGCTCCAGCAGGAACTGACGGAAATCAGCCTCTTTGGCTTTCAGCATTTTACACAGCTGGCGAAAACCCAGAGAGGTTTCGACGTTAACAAAGTCGTCAAAAAAAGCGGCTTTAGGTGCTGACTCCGCCAACTGTTTCTCTGCGGCCCGCCGCTGTTCAAACTGTTCAGCCCAGGCACGCGCCGCTTCAGCGGGATTGGTGAAGTCAGGCAGATGAATGCGTTCTTCCAGGGCTTGCCAACGGTCAAGCGCATCGGCAGTAAAACCGGGCGAAAGCCGGGCGACGGCAAGCAGGGAGTCGCGTTTATTCAGGCAGAACTCCTGACGCATCTCACCCTGGCGCTCATAGAGATTGACTAAAAGCGGCTGGGACAGGCGCTGCGCCGTTTCAAGGCTTTTGATTAAACGTTTGACTTCACCGTGCGTGTTCCCGGTCATTTGGGCAATTTCACGGCTGGTCATGGTAATGGCATGATCCGTTGCTTTGAAGATTTCTGTCGACATCATCATGGGCTTTACCCCCTAATCATTCCAGACAACACCCAACGGGCAGTGGAATAATTATACAATTACCTGTTTAAATATCCAGTAGTATTTTTAAGCAGACACATAAGTGGAAAGCGTTACGCAAAAAGGGCGTTACGACATCGCTGTTAAGGCTGCTGCAAAAGCACCCCTTGCTGCACTAAGCCCCTGGCTATTGCAACAGTGGATGGCTGTAAAAGCTCATTAAAGGTAAGCAGGGTTTATTGACATCAGCTTATAATGTCGCCCTTACGTTAGTGACTTCACCTGCATTCCGCCCTCAGGCGGCTAGGTTTATTAAGAAGTGCTGAGCGAATCTGTCGTGCTGCTCATCAGACAGCTTTATTTTTTATTTGGGAGAAGGCGATCGTTTTGCGATTTCACGGGAGCCGGATGTCACGTTTACTGGAGTAAGTTATGCAACCGTTAAGAGTCGCCTTTATCAAGGCAAACTGGCACAGCGACATTGTTTCTCAAACCCTGGTTGGCTTTAATCAGGAAATGGAGAACAGTGGCACGCCTTACGCGATCAAAACCTGGGATGTGCCTGGTGCCTTTGAAATGCCGTTACTGGCACAGCGCCTGGCGCAAACAGGTCAGTTTGACGCCATCGTCTGTGCGGCATTGGTGGTAGATGGTGGAATTTACCGCCACGACTTTGTTGCTCAGGCCGTGGTCAGTGGCTTAATGCAGGCACAGCTTGCAACGAATGTGCCGGTATTTTCTGTCTCACTGACGCCACATAATTTTCAGCCTTCCGACGACTTCATTGATTTCTACACGGCGCATTTCGTGAAAAAAGGGAAAGAAGCAGCACGCGCGGTCTGTCAGGTTCACGCCATTTCGCTCTAAAACAGGCGCTATTTCGTCAGCCCCGCTATTCAGCCGGCACCCTGCTTTTGTGGTGCCGCTGAGTCTGTCAGGATTTCAGGAGACCCAATGGAAGCACAACGTCAGCCGTTACCGCCGTTTACCGATGTACAGGATGCGATAAAGAAAGTTCGCCTGGCAGAAGACGCCTGGAACAGCCGCGATCCGGAACGCGTTTCTCTGGCCTATTCACCCGACAGCGCATGGCGCAACCGAGATACCTTCATCACGGGCCGGGCCGAAATCGTGACATTTTTACAAGACAAATGGCAACGCGAAGCCGAGTATCGGTTGATTAAAGAGTTATGGAGCTTTCACGCGAATCGTATTGCCGTGCGTTTTGCCTATGAGTGGCACGACAGCCAGGCCAACTGGTTCCGCTCCTACGGCAATGAGAACTGGGAGTTTGATGAGAATGGTTTCATGGTGAAACGTTATGCCAGCATTAACGATGTAGCTATTACCGACAGTCAGCGACTGTTTCACTGGCCTCAGGGCCGTCGGCCGGACGATCATCCTTCACTCAGCGAGTTGGGGCTTTAGCCACGCATCCCTGAGCCGTTTCTGTTATCCGGTACGCCATATGAGCAGATTATTCTCTTTAAAAAGAGAACAATCGTCGTCACAGGGCGGTCTGATGCAGACGATAAGAACGGTTACAGAATGAGGTGGCCAGAAGCGCTGGAAGCGGTTGCTGAGCGATCAGCATGATGACGACAGCAACCTGAAATTATCTGTCTTCATGCAAACATCAGGCTTCTGCTGGGTGCCCTAAGCTCTCTCTGCCCCTCAAGATTAAATCAGCCCTGTTCCTGCTCTTGCGGCTGTGGTTGCGGCTGTTCAGTCTGTTTTGGCTGTTCAACAAACGTCGCCTTATTACGGGTCACCGTGTAAGCCACTTTTTTGACATCATCAGGTGACGTTGTCACCTCAAGTGGATCGATAGTCACGCGGCCCAGGCCAAACAGCGTGCGCACATAGCCACCGACTTCGTGTTTACCCGCAGCAACATGAACAATCTTGCTTTCACCATTTGGCAGTTCGCCTGCATCTTTGCCATCTACCGTCAGATAAATATGCGATCCGTCATCAGCACGCGTAATGACATGTGAAACATCAATCTGCGTTGGACCGGTTGTAAAATCATCGGCAGCAACGGCAGCATCAGCAGTGGTATTGGCGGCAGGATGTTTAGCACATCCGGCTAATGTGGTGGCGACCGCGAGTGCGGCAAAAAGATTACGATAACGCATTATAGCTGTCTGACTCCCTGGCAAATGAGCGCATCATTTTAGCGGTTTCAGCGCATGATGGAAGCCCGCAAACGCTCGGTATGCTCTTAAAATTGTCAGTAAACTATGGGAAAGGTAACCAGAGTGGTCATGGCAGGATAAATCACGGCAGCAAAGCGCGTTTCGGGCTGAGGCTCGTGTGGACTACGGGCAGTCTGGCGCACTGGCGCCAGACTTTTATCCGATCAGCTAAACACCATGCCACCGTCGACCAGTAACGACTGTCCGGTGATGTAATCAGAGTCCGGGCCGGCAAGAAAGGCGACACAGGCTGCGACATCTTCGGGTTCTGATAACCGACCAAGCGTGATTCTTTTCGCAAACTCCTGAGTCCCATAACCCACGGGTTTGCCTGCCGCTTCGGAAATCTGCCTGTCGATTTCCGCCCACATCGGTGTTTTAACAATACCAGGACAAAAGCCATTCACGGTGATCCCCACCGGTGCCAGATCCCGTGCGGCAGTTTGTGTCAGGCCCCGAACAGCAAACTTGCTTGAGCTGTAAACTGCCAGCTCGGGATTGCCGACATGCCCGGCCTGAGAACAGGCGTTAATGATTTTCCCACCGTGCCCTTCCGATGCGAACGCTTTTACCGCCGCCTGAATGCCCCAAATCACACCTTTGACGTTAACGTTGTAAACCTTGTCGATGACGTCTTCGGTGATTTCATCAATCGGCGTGGAGGGTGCGACACCCGCGTTATTGACGATGACGTTAAAATCACCCAAAACGCGGCGTGCTTCTTCTACCGCATGAAACACCTGATCCCGTTTTGACACATCAACCTTGATGGCCAGCGCACGGCTGCCTTCTTTTTCGATCTTTTCTGCGACCCGTGAAGCGGTTTCGATATTGAAATCAGCCACTGCAACCGCAAAACCGTCTTTAGCCAGACGTAAGGCAATGGCTTCACCAATGCCCTGACCCGCACCTGTAACAAGCGCAACTCGTTTTTTCATCATCGTTTCCTTATTCCATTTTCCATTGAAATCAAAGCAACTGACTGAGGTGTAGCTGACCCATCAGCAAATGGTTATCGGCATAATCCACTGGCACCGCCACCACAGCCGGCCCCTGCACATCCATCGCTTTGCGTAACGTTGGCTCAAGTTCAGATGCACTGTTCACCGCGAACCCTGCTGCACCGAATGCCTCTGCATAAGCTTTAAAGTCGATTGGGCCAAAGTTCACCCCTGAAACACGCTGGTATTTCTTCTCTTCCTGCATCGCCACCATGTTGTAAGCATTATCGACCCAGACAATGTGCAAAATATTCGCTTTCAGCCTGACCGCGGTTTCCAGCTCCATGCTTGATTGCAGGAAGCCGCCGTCTCCCGAAACCGAGACGACCTTGCGCTGTGGATCGACCAGCCAGGCGCCGATCGCCCAGGGTAGAGCAACGCCCATGGTTTGCTGTCCGTTGGAGATCATGATTTGCCGTGCACGGAAACTGTAGAGATAGCGGGCAATCCAGATATGGAAGCTTCCCATATCGACGGTCAGACTGACATCGCTGTTAATAATGTCCTGCATCGCGCGAACGATGCGCAGTGGATGAAGGGCAAACTGATTGAGGCTTGCCCCCTGCAAGGCAAGTAACTGCCGCTGTTGCTGACGATCGTCCAGTACGCTTGCAGCTTCATGGCTGAGTTGTAAAGGATGGGTGATACGTTCAGCCAGTTTACGCAGAGTCTCGGCAATGTTGCCGACCAGTTCCGCATCAGGCAGGTAGCGGTTATCCGTTTCTGCGGGCACCACATCAATGTGGACTAACGTCGCATTACCGCTGTTCCACATCGCTGGCTCATATTCAACCGGGCTGTAACCGATGGTAATAATCAGGTCCGCCTGTTGCAGCAGCTTGTCACCGGCCTGGTTGTTGAAAAGCCCAACGCGACCGGCAAAACGGGAAAAGTGTTCCTGGCGAATGGCACCTGCGGCCTGATAGGTACTGGTGACCGGAATATGGCTGCGGTTTAACAGATCGTGAATCGCCTCACTGTTCTCAGGCTGGCTGGCCATCAGGCCCAGTAAAATGACCGGGTTTTTCGCGTTGGCGATTTCACGGCTGACCGCATCAATCATGATGTCAGGTGCCGCGCCCAAGGTGATGCGGCCTTTACTGGTGAGCACTTTACCCGTTACCGGCTGATCAACAATATCCTGCGGCAGGCTGACAAATGCACCGCCGCCGCGTCCATGCTCTGCATGACGGAACGCGTTCGACACGCATTCCGCCAGCGCAGAAGAATCCGTCACTTCGACCGCATATTTTGTCACCGGGCGAAACATGGAGACGGTATCCAGGCTCTGGTGAACCTGCTTGGCGCTGTCGGAACGTTTGACCGCGCCGCCAATGGCCACCACCGGATCGCCTTCACTGGTGGCGGTAGCCATACCGGTGACCAGGTTTGAACAGCCAGGACCGGATGTCACCAGCGCCACGCCCGCATTACCCGTCAGTCGGCCCACCGCAGCGGCCATAAAAGCCGCATTGGCCTCATGCCGCACGGGGATTGTTTGAATAGTCGAATCCAGCAGAGAATCAAACACTTTATCGATTTTTGCCCCTGGAATGCCAAACACATGGCTGACGCCCTGCGCTTCAAGTTGTGCGACAACCAGGTCGGCACCGCAGGTCCAGAGATTCGTATCAGAGAGAGTTTTCATATTCAGACCTCGTCATTAGCTTTCGACAGAACGGATTGCGTCATCCAGGTTTTCTGGCGTCAGGTTGGCATTAAGAAAGTCGCTGTTTTCTGGCAAATCGATGACCAGTTTGCTGATGGCACCAAAGGTCAGCGTGCCCTGCTCCAGCACATAATCCAGGATATGGCCGCCACCGGTTCTGTCGTCTGTGATGAAATGTTCGTGATAGCCCGCAACATTGATACCTTGCATGTACTGCGGCGTGCGGAAACCAATGAGTTCACCGCTGCGGTGGGTGAATTCAAATACGGGTTGATTGCCCAGGACTTCAGGCATCGATCGATAGGGGCGGCACTGGCACGGAACGGTACGCGTCTGGACTGACGAAAAATGTCCACTTACACGCAGTGCACAAAACTGATTATCTGACGTGATTTCACTGTCAATAAGCTGATGCAGCTCATCGCGTTGCACCGCACGTTCAAAGACATGTTTATGCTGCGGCTGAAAAAAGGTCATTACCGCAAAGGGGGTTTTCTGATCGGGATCGGCAGGCCGGGCACTGCCATCGGCGCGCAGCTGATAAACGTTGCTGTCAAAAGCAATCAGTTCGCCATCCAGCTGATTAAAGGTTCCCAGGCCAAAATCGCCTTTACGCAATAAGTCCGCAATTCTGGTTTCACCATCATAAACCCCACTCAGTAGCGCACTCATCAGAGAGGTTTGATACATAACGCTTTCTGGCATGTTTTTCTGCAGTCTCTGGACAGTATCTTTTAGTTGATCCTCGCAGGAACAATCAGTTACAAAATTGCTCATCGGATGCCTCATAGGTTAACTGTTAAGCCGTGTTAACATAATGGTGGCCCTGTTTGATGACAGAATCCAATAGCAAAACCTGTTAACTTTGAGACGTTTTTAATATGGAACTGCGCCACCTTCGTTATTTTGTTGCTGTCGCACAGACGCTGCATTTCACCCGCGCGGCCGAACTGCTTGGCATTTCGCAGCCACCGTTGAGCCAGCAAATTCAGCGACTGGAGCATGAAATCGGTACACCGCTGTTGAAACGGCTGACGCGCGGCGTGGAACTGACGGATGCAGGAAAAACGTTTTTGACGGATGCGATTGAAATCATTCAACTCGCCGATCATGCGCTGGAGAAGGCGAAAGGTGTTGCCCGGGGAATTAGCGGCAAAATGTCGCTGGGCTTTGCCAGTTCGGTGGCGTTTAATCCTCGCGTCTTTGAGATTATACGGCGGTTTAAAGGGCGTTATCCCGCGCTGGAATTAATGACACGGGAAGAGAATATGTCATTACTTATTCAGGATCTGCAGGAAGGATTACTGGACGCGGCCTTTATTCGTCTCCCCTGCGAAAGCAGTAAGCCCTTTAATTTACGCGTTATTTCTACCGAACGGATGGTGCTGGCCTTACCGGCGGCGCATCGCCTGCAGCAAAATCCCTGTATTGCCTTGAGTGAGCTGGCGCAGGAAACCTTAATTATTTTCCCGCGCGACGTTTCACCCAGCCTTTATGAGCTTATCGTCAGTGCCTGTTTACGCGCGGGTTTCACCCCTTCGTCTTTCCAGCAGGCGCCGCAAATCAGTTCTTCTCTTGGCATGGTGGGCGCAGGTTGCGGTATCGCGCTTATCCCGGAATCGATGGTTTGCGTTCAGAATCCACAGGTGTGCTTTCGCGAAATTGAAAATAATACCCTGTTCACAGATGTTGCTTTTGCATGGCGACGTAATCATACATCCAAAGCGGTCAACCACCTGTTGTCTCTGATGGCCGAGGGCGAAAAAACAGGCTGATGGAGGCGTTAACAGAGCGCCAGCTTGCTGGTTAACCATCCCTGAATACAGGCGGATAGCGTTGTCTTTATCCGTTTAAACATATTAGTGAACCCGGATGAAAACACCATTAGCAATATCACTCTGTTTTATCTTCCCGGTCGTTTTTGCGCATTGCGCAATTTTCAGCAGAGACGGTCGCGGGCATTCTTTTACGAAACATAAATTCCTACCGCTTTATTAAAAACGCAGGATGTGCAGGTCACACATTATTTAACGCATGAACAAAGAGTGCGCTGTGCGGGTATTTATGCCGGTTTGGTATGGATCGCTGCAAACAGGCTGAGGCACCGCGTAGTCTTCACTGCCGGCGTAAACCGTGCACAGCCAGGACAACGCCGCGCGTCAGCAAGATTCATTTTTAACGTTAAAACCTGTATTCCAGTTCAGGTAAAGAGAACCTTCGCCCTGTCCTGCGCTTAATGTAAAAGGGTGCGCTGGAGACTTAATTGAATAGATGACGGCGTAAAACAAATCACGTTGTGTTATTCATGCGCCTCTTCGCATTAGCGAAACAACGCTTCGCATTACTTTTATTTATGCACCTTACTGGTGCAACAAAGTCAATATCATTTGAAACAATTCCTTAACTTTTTGACCCTCTTCAAAGAACTGATAAATCGTCAAATTTTTAATTTATGCATTAATTATGCGTTCTTTATGCACAAAACAGCCGACCTTAAGGCAGGTAATGGGCGTTATTATTCACTCTTATTCACCAGGAATCGATATAGCATGGGGATAATCCCTGCCTGGTCGACATCAAATTTTTTCTGGTGGTGATAAATTATGTCGGCGCGCTCAAGCGCGTGTCGTTTCCACGGTTCAACACAATAAATAACTTCGATAAGAAAGGTTTTGTATGGATAAGTTATCTTACGCGTCTGACAGTAGTACTTCAGCCTGGTCCACCTACCTACAACAAATCGATCGCGTTGCGCCTTATTTAGGCGACCTCACTCGCTGGATTGACACTTTACGTCATCCTAAACGTGCATTAATCGTTGATATTCCTTTGCAAATGGATGACGGCTCTATTCGCCATTTTGAGGGTTATCGTGTTCAGCACAACCTGTCACGCGGTCCGGGCAAAGGCGGCATTCGCTATCATCCCGATGTCGATTTAAATGAAGTGATGGCCCTTTCAGCCTGGATGACCATCAAATGTGCCGCCGTCAATCTGCCCTATGGTGGCGCAAAAGGCGGCATTCGCGTTGATCCGTTCAAATTGTCTGAAGGCGAGCTTGAGCGATTAACACGCCGCTATACCAGTGAAATTGGCATCATCATTGGGCCACAGAAAGATATTCCGGCACCGGATGTGGGCACCAACGGTAAAGTCATGGCCTGGATGATGGACACCTATTCTATGAATCTCGGCACCACCGTGACCGGCGTGGTCACAGGCAAACCTATTCACCTGGGCGGCTCTCTGGGTCGTGAAAAAGCCACAGGTCGCGGTGTATTTGTCACAGGCCGTGAAGTAGCAGGCCGTGCAGGTATTCCAATTGAAGGCGCACGCGTTGCCGTACAGGGCTTTGGTAACGTAGGCAGTGAGGCCGCGCGGTTGTTCAGCCAGGCCGGTGCACGCGTGGTGGTGATTCAGGATCATACCGCTACGCTGTTCAATGCCGACGGTATTGATATGGATGCGCTGACGCAATGGCAGATTGAACACAAGCAGATTGCAGGCTTTACGGGCGCGCAAAGCATTGAGAAAGACGCCTTCTGGCACACGGAAATGGATATTCTGATTCCTGCCGCCCTTGAAGGTCAAATTACCCGTGAACGTGCGGAGATTCTGAGTTGTAAGCTGGTGCTTGAAGGCGCTAATGGCCCGACCTATCCGGACGCCGATGATGTTCTGGCCAACCGCGGTGTGATTGTGGTGCCCGACGTTATCTGTAACGCCGGTGGGGTAACCGTCAGTTACTTCGAATGGGTGCAGGATATGGCCAGCTTCTTCTGGAGCGAAGACGAAATTAACAAACGTTCAGACAAGATCATGACGGAAGCCATGGTTCACGTTTGGGAAAAAGCAAAAGAGAAGGACTGCTCTCTGCGTACCGCAGCCTATATCGTCGCCTGTGAACGTATTCTCATGGCACGTAAAGATCGCGGTATCTATCCAGGCTAATCCCCTCTAATAAAACAACCCGCAGCGCGCGGGTTGTTTTTATTTTCCGTTTTGCCCGATATCAACGGAACTGTTCTACCGTTTGCGCCAGCTGCTGGGCCTGGTCTTCAAGTGAACTGGCTGCCGCGGACATCTGCTGTACCAGTGCGGCGTTCTGCTGTGTCGTGCCGTCCATCTCGTTAACCGCGATCGTGACCTGACCGATACCGCGCGCCTGTTCATCTGAGGCCGACACAATCTCATCAATAATACTTTGCACAGAAGAGACAGCCTTCGTCATCTCGTGCATCGTTTTCCCCGCCTCGTTGACCAGTTTCACACCGCTTTGTACGCGAACGCTGGATTCTTCAATAAGGGCCGCGATATCTTTAACCGCGCTCGCACTGCGTTGCGCAAGATTACGAACCTCCGAGGCAACGACAGCAAATCCACGGCCCTGCTCGCCGGCACGCGCCGCCTCGACCGCCGCGTTGAGCGCAAGGATGTTAGTCTGGAAGGCAATGCTGTTGATCATGGTCGTAATATCACCAATCTTCTTCGAACTGTCATCGATCTGCGACATGGTTTGCACCACTTGCCCAACCAGCGTTTCACCCCGGCTGGCGATAGAGGTAGCATTTTCGGTCAGATTGGTGGCTTGCTGCGCATTGTCGGCGTTCAGCCGAACCGTTGCACTGATTTGCTCCATGCTGGCCGCGGTTTCTTCCAGGGCTGCCGCCTGTTGTTCGGTGCGCGATGCCAGATCGAGGTTACCACTGGCGATCTCGCTTGCACCTTCTCGTACCGATGCGCTGGCATCTTTAATCTGACCCACAATAGATTGCAGTTGACGTTGCATCGTATGCAGAGCATAAAACAGGCTGGCATTGTCGCCGGGTGCCACCGTGATGGCGTTACTCAGCTTACCGTCCGCAACGGCCAGCGCGATTCTGGCCGCTTCGGCTGGCTCACCGCCGAGCGGGCGCATCACTTTGCGATTGAACAATAACCCCAGGACAGCCCCAACCAGCAGAATGCTCACCAGCATCAGTCCGATGGCCCAGTAGCGTTGCCGATTCGCCGCCGCCATCACCTGACTGACCGGTGCCACAATGCCGACGTACCAGGGCTTATCGCTGTTACCCACCGTTACCGGGTACCAGGTGTACATGGCCTTCTCACCCAGCAACGGATCGTCATGCTCCACGATCTGTTGAGTGAAATTGTCTTTCTCACCTTTCCAGGCTTTACCAGCCTCATCTTTATCTGGTGAGGAAACCACTTTACCGCTATTAGAAAGCAGTAACGCATAGCCAGTACCCTGCCACGGCTTAATCTGATTCACTTTCTTTTGTAACGAGGCCAGGGATATATCGGAAGTAACGACCGCGTAGAGTTTGCCCTGATCGATAATGGGCGAGGCCACCGAGGTCAACAACGTCGGCACGCCGTTATAGGCATAACTGTAGGGTTCAATCAGCGTGTCTTTCTTTGTCTGCTGCGGCACCAGATAATAATCGCCCTGGCCCGGCGTCAAAAAAGAAAGTAACGGATGCATAGAATAATTACCGGACTGATCGCGGTCGACAAACCAGGCATATCGCCCCTGAGGCGCCTGCCCTTTCTGAGTGGCAAAATCTGCGTCCCGACCATCAAAAGCATTGGGTTCAAAAATAACGGACATGGAGAGATAGTCAGGGTTGGCCCTGAGTGTATATTCCATGATTTTGTCGGCAATTTTACGATCGTTAACGCCCGCTTTCGGTAATGCGATAAGGCTTTGCCCTAAGCTGTGCGCCATATTAAGGGCATAACTCAGCTCTTGCTGAATTTGCAGTCCACGACTTTGCGCAATCTGCTGCAGATATTTTTCCGCCAGCGTTTTTTGTTCTTTCGCCGACTGCCAGCTCAGAACACCAATTGTGACGGTAAATCCAAGCGTGATGGTTAAGCCGCCCGCCAGCAGCATCTGCGTGCGGGTACTCATCGTTTTTTTTACGGGTTGAGTGGTCATACTGATTCCCCTGGAATATACCGGCTAAATTGACCACCCTGTCAGATACAATCTGTCGTGTCCCTGGAAGAACTATCGGCGTGTCATAAATGAACTTTAATAAGATTGATGCATACCCGCGCCGGATCACATAGCCCGTCGAACGTAACGTGAGGAAGTATGATTTCAAAAGACAACGCGGAACATTATGTGTGGGGAAATAACTGTGATGGCTGGCATTTTGTGAAAAGCCAGGATCTGAGCATTATTTATGAGCATATGCCGCCCGCCACCTCTGAAACACGGCACGTTCACAGCCGCGCCCGTCAGTTCTTTTTTATCCTTGAGGGCCAGCTGACGATGGAAATTGAGGGCGTTGTACATTGCCTGCAGGCTCAGCAGGGGATTGAAATTCCGCCGGGAGCCCGTCACCAGGCACGAAACGACAGCAGTGACAGCGTCACTTTTTTAGTCATCTCCCAGCCTACCACGCGAGGCGATCGCACAGATTTAACCTGAGTTACTGACGGGAAATGCGCATCAATCCATTACTAATATCGATAGTATTGATGTGAAACAATACCGCATCAGGAATAATATGTCAGTTTATGTCACCCCTTTGACAGGACATACCTGAACCGGAAATTCACCATGCTTAACAAACCAGGCAGGTTTCATGGCTATGCGCTTTGCCTGACGTGCATTGCCAGATATCTTCATCACTATGCTTTTGCCGTGACGCACTTGATACGCTAATGACTGACATACAAAACATTTTTGCGGAAGTGAGTTACGAATGATATCAGAACGCGAGAGACGTAAAGCGGTACGCTGGAAGCTGACTTCCAGCGTAAAGGATCAGGCGGCTTTAACGGCACGCACCTTTTTGTCGTTTTGAGCAGGAGAATCAGCATCCGCAACATCCGTTGCGCTGTCGACCGTTACGGACTCGGGTAACTTACTGGTGCGAAGGATATGTTGCACCGCCTCTTTTTGTTCTGCCAGCAACAAGCCTAATGATTCAGCCTGCGATTCGTCCATATCAGCCTGATGCGTCAGCAGCCAGTCGGTGAAGGCTTCCGCCATATCCAGCATCTTGTCGTAGGCATCAGCCTCTTTTTTATTGGCAAATGTCATCTTCTCTTCACCTTTTCTGACCACTACAAATTTTGTTTCGACAGCCATAGTTTTTGCCCTCAGGTACTGTGTATTTATACAGTCTATCACAGTAGTCCGCGTTTTCCAGAGAAGAATAAACACAACCGCTAAGACGGAGGTCGTCCGCCGTTTTTACCGCGCACCGGTTGAACTGGTCTCGGTTATCAAGCCAGTAGCTCTTCCATAAAGTCAGCCAGGGCTTTGCGGGGATCGTCCTCTTCTGACACGATCATTTCGATGCCCCACTGACCCAAGACCTCTTTTGCCACCGGGTTATTGCGATTAGTAAAGAGGTAGGACTTAGGGCGTGCGGTGGCCAGCCCAGTGCGTCCCCACATTTTCGTCAGGCGATAAAACAACAGACGAATATTAAAATCACTGATGCTGTAACCCACAAATAATACGGAATTGCCCATCACATCATGCGTCAGCTTGATATCCAGTGGCGAATCAAAGTAGAGGCGCTCAAAATAGCTACTTTCATCTAAAACAATGGAGGTATCGTCGTCGAAATCACCATGAAGTTTGATGATATGGCGCTTATCTTCCGTTAATGAGACCAAGTCAGCCGCGTTAGCCACTTTAAAATAGGGTACGCCGTGCGCCTCGTGCGCAGCCTCTAACCACCGGTCATAGTTGGTGGTATAAATACGGGAGAAATTGCCCTGAGTAATCATGGTATGAATTTCAGAGCTACGGACATCGATATCCGGCCGATGCCATTCGCGGTCCATCCAACTTCTTAACGGGCCAAGCGATCCTTTTTTCTGCTTGTAGTACTCCGCCAGAGAGAGATGCGTCCCATAGGTATTAAAAATCTTGGGATCGTAACCCAGCTCGTTAGCCAGATGGGCGATGAGTTCATGCCATTCCGGCAGGCCGAGATTGCGGGAAAGGCCCGCACCGGCAAACAGTATCAGCTTACCGGAATCATAAGCCCGTTTTAGTTCAGGTTTCATGCCACGCCTCGTGCGGTTTTCAGGAAGGACGCGAAGCGGTCCAGCGCAATGCGACGGTTTGAAATTTCGTTTTTCTTGTCGCCCATCTCAGCAAAGGTTTGGTCGTAACCTTCGGGGATAAAGACGCAATCCCACTGAAATCCCCGGGGACCCGCAGGCTTTGGCGCTATCGTCCCACGCAATTCACCGTAAAACTGATACATTTTGCGCCCATCACAATAGCCAAGTACCGTTTTGGCCGTGACACCCTGGCTGTCCAGCCCGTTAACCAGGGAGGCAAAACGGTCGGCATCCAGTCGGTTCCAGAAAATACGCGTCAGACCGGCTGGCAGGCCATTCAGACCATCCAGATAAAGCCCGGTATGCTCTACGAAAAGAGGACGTCCTATAATAGAAAAAGCTTTGGTCAGCTTATCGCGGACTAAATCCAGCTCGTTCTCCGTTTGAATTTCTTCTATGCGACGTGCGATCGGTAATACTTCTACGCCCACTGGCTCCAGTATTCCGCGAACCTCTGCCAGTTTTTGTTCATTGGCCGAAAGGAATCTGATTTTCATACTTCTTCCAGGTTAATTAGTTTGCCTCAAACAGCACCATGATAGCGGCAGAACACAGGGTTAACGCTGGTCAGTGTAGCGCAAATCCGGGGCTTTCTGACGTGAAGATTGCATCAAAACGTGATGGATCATGGATTTGCAGTTGGCAGAGGCGAGCAAAACACTGATTGCTGAAAGCGCCTCGCATGAGGCGCGTATTGAAGAGACTGTAGACTGTTCAGAAGCGATAGCTGGCGGTAACAGACACGTTACGGGGTTCGCCGTAAACGATGTCTCCCGCAACGTTGGTGTCATAGGTTTTATCAAAAAGGTTATTGATGTTGCCCTGGACAGCAAAATTTTTAGTGACCTGATAGCGGCTGAACACATTCACTAAGGCATAACTCCCCTGCTCTGCACGCCATGTCCCCTTGCCTTCTGGTGCGGAGTTATCACTCCAGACATGGGTTTGCCATTTCACACCGCCGCCTACCGTCAGGTCAGGCAGCATGGATAAACGGTAGCTTGTAAAGACGCTCAACTGCGTTCGTGGCAGATCGGGCTTTAACGCCGTGCCCTCTCGCTGTTCTGCAATATAACGGGTGCCACCCAATGTCATTTGCCAGTTATCGGTTATTGCGCCATTAATTTCAAACTCGACCCCGCGGCTGACCGTGCCATTTTTACCTTCATAAGCTGACTCAGTGGTGCCCGGAATAATACGTCCCGTTGTTTGCGCGACATTATCCAGCTCGGCACGAAACACCGATAACGACGTCGTTAAACGGCTGTCGAACCAGTCAGATTTGACGCCCGCTTCGTAATTTTTACCCATAACCGGTGCCAGATAGGCGCCTGAGATATCACGATAGGATTGTGGTTGAAACACAGAGGTGTAGCTGGCGTACGTTGACCAGTTCTCATCAATGTCATAAATCAAACCGGCATAAGGCGTGATATTTTTTTTTCCATATCATTGGTCAGGGTGTTTTTGCTCCAACGGGTATAACGCGCGCCCAGTATCAGATTTAGCGGATCGGCGACTGAAATACGTGTCGCAAGGTAACCTGAAGTTTGGCGGGTAATATCCTGTTGGGATAGCGTGCGTGGCTCCCAGTCCGTTTCCGGGAACTGACCATCAAAGAGATTGAAGTCACCTAATTCCGCTGAAGAGATATTGGCAAAGGTACCGTAATAGGTGTTTTTCTGCCTGCTGTAGCTGACACCCAGCATTAATTCGTGGTTACGTCCGAAGAGTTGATAAGGGCCACTGGCAAAGGTGTCGACGGCATCGACTTTACGTTTTGCCGAATTATATCCCGTGCCGCCTACGACAGGATAATCCGCATAAGGCGAAACGCCTGCGCCGGTATTTTTGTCGAAATAGCCAGCGATATACATCATTTTACTGTTAAGCGTGGACTGGTCGTGCGTTCCGTTTAATGTCCATTGCCAGCCGCTGTCAAAGGTGTGTTTCAGCCGGGCAAAGAGCTTTCTGCTCTCTTTATCGTTATAAGTCCAGTCAGGCGCGGTATTAAAGCCGCGACGGTAATCAGTTTTTGTACCATCGGTATACCAGCGAGGCAGTCCGCCCCACATTGGGCTGTCAGTATTGAGTTGCTGAAATTCATAGCCCGCAGAAACGGTGGTGGTATTATTCAGGTCCGCATCGATCACGCCATAGATAAATTTCTTTTCCGCGCCATACCGCTCAACAAAACTGTTATTGTCCTGGTAACCCGCAATCACTCTGCCCCGCACATTGCCTGACGCTGTCAGCGGTGACTGTACGTCCATGACGTAACGCTGCTTATTCCTGCTGCCGAAACTGGAAGACACCTCTCCCTCTGGCTGACGGCTGTCAGCATGTTTACGCACCATATTAACGGCCGCTGAAGGATTGCCTGCCCCGGTCAATAACCCGTTTGCGCCCCTGACCACTTCAATATGTTCGTACAGTGCGCTATCGGTTTGTGCATCGCCCAGATTCCAGCGCTCTTCAAATACGGTGGGAATACCGTCAATCAGATAATTATCGATTAAAAACCCGCGAGAATAATAGGTCTTGCGATCCATATCCGCGGTGCTGGTCTGAATGGCTGTCGTATTATCCAGAACGTCATTCAGTGACTGGAGCTGTTGGTCCTTCATCCGCTGCTCACTGATAATGCTGACGGATTGGGGGATATCACGTACCGTCGAAAGCAATTTATTGCCCGCCCGGGTTACCGGAACGCTGTAATCCGACGCTGTGTTTTCGACGACAGGGGGTTCAGCAGCCGTGACGATGAGTGTTTGGTTATTCACTGCCGAAACAGGCGCTGTCGTTGCAAACACGTTGTGTGACACGATCCCAGTAATTAACGTCGTCAAAAGTGAATAGCGAGAGGGAACCAGAGGGAAAATCGACTGCAGGCGATCCCGTTGAACATGAAGTGTACTCAAAAGCATTGTAAACGCCTCGTTTTCGTTTTTTATTTGCCACTGCAGCGAATCAGTCCCCAAAAACTGCCGCACAGCCTGAGCATTATGAATAAGTCAAAAGCCATCAAACACAAAAGCAAATGAGAAATATACGCATTTAGATTATCATTGCAAGTTATTGTTAATATTTATAAGTAATGATTCCAGAAAAGCTGAAAGGAGTACGGCATTGATAACGCGGAAGTTTTGCTGAAAGATGAGGTGTAGGGTCACCAGACAAAGGCCACAACAACACAGGCGTTTTTAAAAGGCTGGTAATTTATTGTACGGCGAGTGATGTCATCTTATGAATAAAATGATTGCCGGGTTCCACTCCTGTTTTGATTTCAGTCCCCCGGAGAATGCCTGGGTAAATGCCAGGAAAAATCCCATCGGGTTTCCGCTGCGATATAGGTATAACGTTATCTAAAGCGGTTATTAGTGATTGAATTTTTATTCTGTCTTAACCTTATTGGCGCTTCGCTTATGATTTAGCTCGCCATACTTATGGCTGTGATACAGTGTGATTAACTGTCAGGCCAGCATAAGACGTCATGTATGTCACGTTTGACGCCTCTGTTAGGCACAAAAAATGTATTGATATTGGGTTCCGGCTGGATGAGACGTTTATACCTCGTTCAAAAAAAAGCCGCGATAAAAGAGCCAATGGGCTAAGCCAATTTGAAGCAGATTCCAACATGAATATCAGGGTTTACTTATGACAAATGTCGCTGTCAGCGACAGGCATTTTGGTGCATTCTGACGATGCGAATGTTTTTCTATTAAATGGCAGATATTATTCACTATACGTTATCATTTTTCTGCGGCGCCGATGAAACCCGTTATCTTAAGGGATCTGCACTACTACTGGCAGAGGCAAGATAGCTTTAGGTTATGATTTAATTGATTTTTCTATTTATAAATAAAGTTTATAATACGTCTTGCGCAGAAGATGCTCACTCCTGAGCATGGCTGTGCTGCCTAAATAGGGTTTATAACATCAATGTTTTTTTAATACGTTATGTCTGCTTGCGCCCCAAAGAAGTGGTAATAATCCTAACAGTAACAAATTTGTACATTTCAGACTGAAGAGATATTTCCTTCCTGGAATATTTTTCGTAGAATGACCCTGTTTAAATATTCGCTGTAATTTAAGGATTAATCAATGGATGCGCTCAAAGCATTAAATAACCTTCGTATTTTACGCGCACAAGCCCGGGAAATTGAGCTTGATGTGTTAAATGAGATGCTCGAAAAGCTTTCTGTCGTTGTCGCTGAACGTCGTGAAGAAGAAGAAGCCGAGCAAGCCCTGCAGCGTGAAAAAGCAGACAAGCTGGCTAAGTATAAAGAAATGCTGATGAATGACGGCATTGATATTTCTGAGCTGGTGGATTTGCCAACAGAAACGAAAACAAAAGCTAAACGTGCACCACGTCCGGCTAAATACCAATATACCGATGAAAACGGTGAAACTAAATCATGGACAGGTCAGGGTCGTACACCATCGCCAATTAAAAAGGCGCTGGATGCAGGCGGTTCTCTTGATGACTTCCTGATCTGATAAAAAAAGCGGTGTTGATAACAACACCGCTTTTTATTGGAAACCGTATCAATCATGCTTTACGGGCTCATAGTCATAACAGATGAGCCGTCTAATTTTAGCGGTTCGCCCTCAAAACGATGACGTAAACAATGGTAATCATCACTGTTTATAATTAATTCTAACGATGCCGAATAGTTGTCCAGCGCAGCCCGCATTTGCACAAGATAGTCGTGAGTATCGTAAACCCGGTCTATCCCTTCTAACGCATGATTCATAATTTTTCTTGCCACGTCGTTGGGCGTATCCAGCGCAGATAATTTCGAACGTGCCGTTCGACGTAAATCTCGTGGCGTAAAGTGTTCCAGCCCCAACCCACGCGGTGCGCGCAGCATACGGCGCAAAGCCTGATTTAACGCGCCTTTAGACAGCGGCTGCATCACATCGCGCGGTGCCGGCACCAGCCAGGGCGAAGCGGGATCGCTGGCATTGAGTAATGATTCGATGCAGAGTCGCATTAATGCCGAGACGGGCAAAGTATGTTCGCGATGAGACTTATTACGCGTTCCCTGTTTCCAGAGCCCTGACTGCAAATTGAATTCTGACTTGCGTGCCTGGACGATTTCATCAGGACGTCGCGCACTGACAAGGCAAAGGCGCAGTGCCCACCGTGCCTGCTCAGAAAGCGCCCAGTTGTCCAGACCATGCCAGAACACCCAGATCTCCGCATCCGACAACTGCCGGCTTCGCGGCGGCGCAGCGCGACCGGCAATATCGCGTTTCTTCATTGACGCAACGGGAGAATGTTCAAGATAACCCTGCATTTCAGCCCAGGATAAAAACTGTTTCGTTAGAGCAAAGACCCGGCGCGCCTCTTCTTTTTTACCCTCTGAAATCAGTATGTTATACAAACGATTTAGCCGCAGCCGCGTCAGATCTTTTAACGGCAGCGCACCGATATTGGGCAATACATGTCTGAGCAGGGAGGACACCGCAATTTCGGGACGACGACGCGTCACAAGTAATGACAGTTTTACCCACACTTTCATGACCTGCTCAACTGTGCCTTCATCACCAAAGTTATCTACCTCAGGTAACGAAGCACTTCTGACCTGATTAAGCCACGCCATGACGTGATGCCCGACATGGGGCGAAACGGTTTTTGTGCGGATTTCTGTCACTGCCCTTCCCTGATGATAAAGCTGAAACGCGGATTCTACTCTTCAGATGATTGTGACTCCAGACCTATTAAGTCTGGAGTCACAATGATGCCGCTACGCGGATTCTGATAAAAATGCATGGGATATTTTGCGCTGCTGATATAAGCCCTGAATGGCAACAGCGGATCAACGCTGACAAGATAGAAGGAAACGAAAAAATGCCCGTTAAATACTGAACACATACGCACATACCACGCCTGTTAGATGCGCAGACGTCATCATCACCGCGTTTTATGATGATCTGTTCTTAAATGCGGTTTTGCATTCTCAGTTATGACGCTGAGTGCCAAACTGTGGAGACGCTGGCGAGGTCAGAAAAGATCTTGCGCTCTGTTTGACCTGAACAGCAATGCTCAACGGTAAATGTCGTTTAAACAACAAAGCGAACCGATAATCCAGGACGCCATCAGGCACCATGACTTTTACGCCACTCCTCCACCATTTCCCGGGACACGTCTTTTTTATAACAGAGGGGAGAATAGCCGCCCGGCTTGCTCCATGCGCTACGCTTGCCACAACTGCTACCGTTGCGCGCTGAATTAAACGGGCACGCGCAAACACCGGGATAGGACGCGATTGAATCCTCAATAATCAGCTGACGAATTTGGTCATCCGTCTGCCGGAGAGCCTTTGCGACAGAACTCTCGGCCCACAGTAAACTCATCACCATAAGGCATGAGGTAAAAATGAAATGTTTTTTCATCACATCCCTCCTGAATTAAGAGGCATAGCGTAAATCAATATGTGAATCCGCAATCGTTCGAACAAAGTAAAAATTCATGCTTCTGTCAGAAGACTTGATATCTCCCTAAAAGGACGTCAACTTTTACTAAATGTGTAGTTAAACACTCTGCCATTTTTTGTCTGCACTGTGAGTGTTTCACCTGCAGAGGTATCCAGCACTCTGGCTTTGCTGTATTTCCACATCAGTAACTGCTGCCCATTGGGGTAAGGTGTTTCCGTATCAGGCGGGCCAAACATCGCGATCAGTTCCGCACGTGTTGTCTGACCTGGCCTGATATTCTGAACGGTGGCTGTATCAAAATTATGTCCCACTGAGTTAGAGCATGCTGTTAACGCGAACATCAGGCCTGTGATGAAGAATGCTCTCATAACGTTGTTCCCGGTAATTACGAAGTAAGAAGTGGATAAGCGTGACCGTTTCATCATGCCGTTTTATGCGGTTCAGGCACCTTCGTGCCCGTCATTAAAATATCATCATCTGCCTTTAAACATCTCACCTATCGTAATCATCCTGACTAATCTGAACCGCTTCTTTTTTAACTGATGTGCCGAGTGAAGGCGGATTCTCAGGAGTCGGCCCATTGCTGAAAAGACGGTTACCGTTATCCAGCACTGACCTGGCCGAATCAGACAGTATGGCCAGCGGTGATAAAAAATTTAGCCTTCACGGATAACCTTTGTACCGCCGACATAATGCACTCAGCGTCTCTGTTGCCGATTTTCAGATGTAGAGTATGGTTCAGGATCTGCCAGAGGGCTTAAAAATCGCAATCTGGAAAACGGGCCTGACACAGGTGCGCTGGCGGATGAATGTTACTGAAACGTTCGGACCCGCTGTGATTTTTTTCTTTAACTCTCCCTTCATAACGCGTAGCCTGTATACAAAACGTATATATTCCATATAGGCTTCGCATGGGCATTGTCAAAATATCCGATCTGATGCATGAAAACCTGCGCCTCGCCAGCCAGGCGATGAGCCGCTCGATCAACGCTCAGGCTGAGCACTGGTTAAAACTCGGTATGTTGGCCGAGCTGTATCCTCAACTGACACAACATGAGCTGGCTCAAACGTTGATCCGTATCGAAATGAACGGCGGCGCGGATATTCGCCAGGTGCTACATAACGCCGATTTAACCTCACAAGGAGAAGTGTAATGGGGACCGTTAAGATCCATTCCGCAGAAGAAATTGAAAAAGCACGCGCTGCCGGACATGCTGCAGCCCAGGTACTGGCAATGATTACCCCGCATGTGCGCCCGGGAATCACGACTGAACAACTGGACGATATCTGTCACGATTTTATCGTGAATGAACTTAAGGTTACGCCAGCCAACATCGGCTATCACGGTTACACGCGCACAACCTGCACCTCTGTGAATCATGTGGTTTGCCACGGTATCCCTGCTGCCAAAAAATTAAAAGACGGCGATATTGTGAATATCGACGTAGCCGTTATTAAAGATGGCTGGTATGGCGATACGAGCCGAATGTATTTTGTTGGCACACCGTCCGTACGCGCCCAACGCCTGGTCGATATTACTTATCAGTCCCTGGTCGCGGGCATTAAAACGGTGAAGCCTGGTGCGACACTGGGTGATATTGGTGCCGCCATTCAGCGCCTTGCTGAAAACGCCGGCTTTTCGGTGGTGCGGGAATATTGTGGTCATGGCGTGGGCGAGATTTATCATACTGATCCACAGGTTCTTCATTATGGTACCCCTGGCGAAGGGATGCCGTTGAAGGCAGGGATGATTTTCACCATCGAGCCCATGATCAACGCAGGCAAAGCCGGCACCAGCGTCCTCTCTGATGGCTGGACTGTGGTCACGAAAGACCGATCGCTTTCAGCCCAGTGGGAGCATACGGTGGCGGTGACTGAGACAGGGTTTGATTTGCTTACGCCCTGGCCTGAAGGCACTGGCGACTATCCTGCAATCTGATAGCAAAAGCCGCCTTAAGATAAGGCGGCGTTAATTTCTGGCTGATTACAGTATCGGTATGCTGATGTTAAACCAGTAAAAAAGCGCCCGTGCTACACCGCTTCATATAACCTCAGATCTGCCATAATTTCAGATCATTACGCCCCGATCGCTTAACCTCATACAGGGCTTCATCAGCGCGTCGCAGCCATTCATGTATAGAGCTGGCTTTTGCCGCACAGGCAATACCAATGCTGACTGAACATCTGAACTCTGCAGAAGCAGGCAAGCGTAATTGCGCAATGTTTCGTTGAATGGTTTCGGCCAGCCTGACGATGTTAACGTCATTTGAGTCACGTACGATCACGCCCAGTTCATCGCCACCAAAGCGCGCCGGGATATCTTTCATGCCTACGCTGTCACGCAGCAACCCGGAAATTTCAGCCAATAGAAAATCCCCTGCTTCATGACCAAAGGTATCGTTGACGTTCTTGAAATGGTCGACATCAATAAGTATCAGGTATGCCTTGCTGTCTCCACGCCGGGTGCGCAGGAATTCACTTTCAAGCCGCCGTTCAAACAGGCGTCGGTTAGGGATTTGCAAACTGGGGTCCATCAAGGCGATCCTTTCCAGCTCCCGGTTCTTCTGGCGCAGATTAAACGTCAGATTATGGGATACCACGCTTAGCGCCAACAGATAAAACGTGGCCAGCGGTATCGTAAGCCATGCCGAACGGATGCTAAATTCCATCAAAACCGGCGCGCCCTCTATTGTCCATACCATGATAAAGGCAAACAGAAACGCCTGCAGTGCAGAGAGAAGTTGTGGCCAGCCTCCGGCGGCATAACGGTCGGAGACCAGTACCGCCATAATGACAAAGGATGGCATCGGGCTCACGGCCATGAGTGCTACCCAAATACCGCCGAAGGCGGCATCGAGCGTTAAATTGGTTCGCTCTCTGGCGGTTGAATCACGTGATGTAATGGCAAGACAATATGCCAGGCAGGGCCAGATAATAACGTTACTAATCAGTAAGACCAAAATGGCGGGTTTTTTGCCCAGCTCCATCAAAACGGATGCAACCGGCAAAGCGCATAAAATCGTGCCAAGTTGGCGCATGGCGAACATGCGACGGACAAATCGCGTGGATCGCATCTTAAGATGATGATCTTCGGGGGAGTAATAAGTCATTCGCAAGCGTAATTGACGGTATATTCAGCGCAGTTTATCCATAAAAAATGTAAACCGCATAAATTTTTAAGCGTTTTACCGCTTTATTTATTATTGTTTTTACTCTGCTTGATCCTGATTTTGTACAGGCAGTTTAGTGAGAGTGGCATAAGCCCAACGATAAACAGAATTATATCGTCAGGCGTCAGCATCATTATTCTGTCGTTATCTTCTGCGGCCTTTTGCGACTGAAGCAGACCAGTTAAAGTCGCTAACTTCACTCGCGGCCATTGATGAAGGTTTCTTTTTCCTGACCGGTTTTTTGCTCTCTTTTTCTGCTTTTAACTTTTCATTAAGCAGTTTATCGGCCATCACCTGCTGGCGGGCTTCAGTGTTAAGCTCTTTTTCTTTTTTGCTGTCAGGCTCTTTGCCGGTGCGTTGACGGTGCTTTTCCATCAGATTTTGAAGGGCTTCGTTAACGGCAAGTCGCTCTTCATCACTGAACTGATCGATGGAAATCATCTTCTTGTCATTCATAATCGCTTTCCTCGTGGTAAGTTCACTAGCAGTGTACATCATGCGGCTGTCGTAAAACGCATTACCTGATACTTAACTGACTCAGCCTGAAGATTTTTAACGTGTGAAGCTTGTATCATTTCCTCTCAGGCAGACTAAAATAAGCGGAAATTTTACTGAGAATCCACGTAATGAATATTCCCCTGCACAGTGACCACAAGCCCTTTATCGAAGCCCTGCTGGATGAAAAGGTTGACGCGATTGAAATGCACTCGCCCCAGGCTGAACATATCGAACGCGCTTTCACCGTTGCGCTTCAGCAAAAGAACCGCGAAACCGAGGCAGACTGGAAACGCACGATAACCTTTTTAGCGTTGTTCGTGTTCCTTTATGCCGCGCTGGGTGCCTCGTTGACGCTGGATCTGAGTCCAGCCGGGGCGAGCCACAAAAGTATTGAGTATGCGCTGGAAGCCGTTCCAGTCCTGATTGCGTTTTCAGGCTTTTTTATCTCCGTCCTGTATCTGTTTATTGTACGCACGGGTTCACGACAACGTCGTAACTGGCAAAAAACCATCCTGATTTTAGAAAGATACACGACTGGAAACCTGTTTAAACTGACGCATCAGCAAGGCGCCGGCACCAGTAACTACTCGCTCTCGTCCATCATGCTAGCCCTGTCGATGTTCATTTGTCTCACCTGGTTGATTATCTATAACTATCTGACCTTCACCACCAGCGGCGTATTTGGCAGCGTGATTTCCCTGTTTATCAGCACGATGGTTTATGTGATTCTGGATATTCAGCTGCTGAAGCCCTGGCGATCGGATGCTGAAACGCAACCGTCAGGCACCGAAGAAGAGAAGAAAGCCGACAAATAATCCCCATCAGCCCGGTGTAAGCCGGGCTGTGGATCGCTATTCTGCAAGACCTGAAAACCACCCGGATGCTGACTCTGGGCTTTTACTACTGTCACTTAAAGTATGTTGTAACTATAGGCGACAACTTTTATGATGCTTTGGTACAGCGATGACGCTGGCACCTTACGCTGCCAGCGTCGTGAAAAGCTAATCATACACCTTTAATAACATCATTGATGTGACACTGTCACACCGATCTGATACACGGCATTTGCCTTTATGGGCACAGCACAAATCCCGGCGTTAAGGCGTTATTCAAAGGGAAACTCGCGCGCCAGAATCCGGGCAATTACATTTAGCGCCCCTTCATCCTGATTGCTTTCAGTTTTAAAACGCGCCACGGCGGATACCGGCTCTACGGCATTGGCCATCGCAAAACTGAAACAGGCCTGACGCAGCATTTCAATATCGTTCGCGCTGTCGCCAATCGCCACCACCTCACAATCGCTGATGCCCCATTTTTGTTGCAGCAAAGCAATGCCATGTGCTTTATGACAACCAGGAATAATCAGGTCGATAAAACCATAGCCACTCGATACGGGATGCATAATATGATCGATCTCGCCGAGTTGGTTATGCAAACGATCCATCAGGCTTTCAATGCCTTCGTGCGCCAGATTAAGCGAAAATTTAAAAATGGTGTCGTCAATATCATAAAGATTATCGCGCTTTTCGAGCCGATAATAATGGTTATTGAGCATCTGAATAACGCTTTCAGGCATGGAAGAATGAACATAAGCGCCCTTACGTCCACAAACGACCGTGCTGATATCCGGCTCTTTTGCCAGTATCTCCAACACGCGGTGCACGCTTTCCCTGGCCAGCTCACCACAAAAAATTTCCTGGTCGCCCTCTGACACCCACGCGCCATTTTCGGCGACAAAGGCGATTTCATTTTTGATGTCAGGAAAGTAGCGCTGTAGCTGATAATATTGATTGCCACTGGCGACAACAAAGCGAATGCCTTTTTGTTTTAGCAGGGCGTACTGGCGTGAAAAGCGCTGAACGTTGTACTGCTTATTTTCGTCCAGAAAAGTCCCATCCATATCAACTGCAATCATCCTTACTGCCATTGTCGTTCCCCCCTTGTCTCCCGGCCTGAATAGGCTGAATGTTGCTTCAAGCTTACTCGCTGTAGGGATTAATGAGAATTCCAATCATTAAATATCCTTCTGTTAGCTCACATTGTGCGCCAGTCGCGATTTTACCCATCAGCAATCTGTTAAACATAAGTTCATCTTTCGAATGTAATGAAAAAAATCTTCATCTGAAATATAAACTATCTGTTAAGGGCCACAATTATGACTGTGAAGCTTCAACACACACCGTTACCCCACGATATTCCAGCAGCGATCCGTCAGTTTAAGCAGCAGGTGCGTCAGCAGATCGGCGATGTTGAAGGCTTATTCAGTGAGGTTTGCAATAAAATCGAGCAGGCCATAAGCCAGGCCAAAGCGGAAGAACAACAGAGCGGCAGTTCCTGGCCGGTGATTTCACCCGAACAGATTACAGATGGCACGCTGACCCCTGAGACACGAGAAAGAATAAAACGTCGTGGCTGTGTGGTCGTAAAGCAGCATTTTCCTCGAGAACAGGCGCTGGCATGGGATGCCGCCATGTTGCGTTATCTGGATGAAAATCAGTTCGATGCACAGTATCGCGGTCCCGGGGACAATTTTTTTGGAAGTCTCGAAGCCTCCCGGCCTGAAATTTATCCGATTTACTGGTCTCAGGCGCAAATGGAGGCGCGCCAGAGTCATGAAATGGCACAGGTGCAGTCGTTTTTAAATCGCCTGTGGCGATTCGAATCCGAAGGTCAGCAATGGTTCGATCCGGATGTGAATCTTATCTATCCGGACCGAATTCGCCGACGTCCGCCGGGAACAACGTCGAAAGGGTTGGGCGCGCATACGGATTCCGGTGCGCTTGAACGCTGGTTGTTGCCCGCGTATCAACGCGTCTTTCGCTCGCTTTTTGACGGCAATGTTGAGCGTTACGACCCATGGAATGCGGCCCATCGTAGCGAAGTGAACGAGTTTGATGTTCCCGATACCACAAAATGCTCGGCTTTCCGCACGTTTCAGGGATGGACTGCGCTCTCCGATATGATGCCCGGTCAGGGCTTACTGCACGTGGTTCCCGTGCCGGAAGCCATCACCTATGTCCTGCTTCGACCGCTGTTATCGGATGTGGCTGACGATGAATTGTGTGGCGTTGAGCCGGGGCGCGTGCTTGCAGTAAATGAAAAATGGCACCCACATTTGATAAAGGGATTATGCTCGGTACCGGCGATTACGGCGGGCGACTCTGTCTGGTGGCACTGTGACCTCATTCACGCTGTCGCACCGGTTGAAAACCAGCAGGGCTGGGGCAATGTTATGTATATTCCCGCTGCGCCCATGTGTGATAAAAACCGGGCCTACGCGCACCTTGTCGCGCGCGCACTTGAGCAAGGCCATTCCCCTGCTGATTTTCCTCCTGAGCACTACGAAGCTGGCTGGAAAAATCGCTTTACCCTCGCCGATCTTAATCTCAACGGAAAACGGGGGCTGGGTTTAGCCTGAAACCCGTATCGCTTAACGTCAGCTTAATCCATGGATGCAAAGAACCACGATGAATACGCGTCAGCAACAAATTATCGAACTGGTTAATTCACGTGGCAGCATCGCCGTCAGCGAGCTGGCTCAGCTTGTCGGTGTTTCAGAGGTCACGGTACGTCAGGATCTCAACCAACTGGCGCAACAGCGGGTTCTGCGTCGGGTTCATGGCGCGGCCCAGTCGCTGGACAGCGACGATGTTGGCACGCGCATGAACACCCGTTATGGTATTAAGCTGGCTCTCGCTCGCTATGCCGCTGATCTGATCAATGATGGCGAGTCTGTATTGATTGAAGGCGGCAGCACCAATGCCCTGCTGGCACGCATGCTGGCCAGCCGTAAAAGCCTGACGTTAATCACGGTGAGCCACTATATCGGTCACCTGCTTAAAGATGCGGCTTGTGACGTGATTATTCTGGGTGGCATGTTGCAAAAGAGCAGCGAATCCATAACCGGCCCGTTAACCCGTTACTGTATTCAGCAGATTCACTTTCACAAAGCCTTTGTTGGCGCAGATGGCTGGCATCCGGAAACCGGCTTTACCGGTCGCGATATGCAGAGATGTGATGTGGTTGACGCCGTGCTGGCGAAAGGCGCAGACAGTTATGTTCTGACCGACAGATCTAAATTCGGGCAAATACATCCTTATCCCTTGTCGTCCGGTTATCAGCCTGGCCATGTTATTACAGAGGATGGGCTTTCCCCGGACGTGGTGGCCCGGCTTTCTGAGCAAGGTATCGCGCTGATGCAGGTCGGGATCGCCGCCTTGCAGGCAGAGACGTCAGGGGGCAACGGTGATGGAGTCGCGCAGGACAAGGCTGCCCTTAAAAGGCGTTAACGTCGTTAACTCGCCGCCATCCAGCATCGAAACCAGCCGGTTAATGGTCTCGTTAATCATATCGGTTACGGGAAATTTCACGCTGGAAAGCGCAGGAATAATGTAGGCCGCCAGCGGGATATCGTCAAAGCCAATCACGGAGACTGTCCCTGGCACAGCGATATTATTTTCCGTCAGCTGTTTGATGGCCCCAATAGCCATTTCATCATTGCTGGCAACGATGGCACTGAAGGATTGTCCCCTTGCGAGCAAGGTTTTCACCGCCAGCATGCCGCTTTGCGCGGTCCACTTTCCGTGCACAATAAGCTGCTGATTGATGGCGATTCCCTGCTCGCGTAGCGCGGTTTGATAGCCCGAAAGCCGTTCCTGACTGGTAGGTGAATCCAGTGATCCCGTAATAAACGCGATATTACGATGGCCCTGCTCCATCAGATAACGGACGGCCATCTGGCTGGCCATGTGCTGATCGCTATAAACGCAGAAGCTGTCATTGATACGCAGGCGACGATTAATGACCATGACAGGTTGCTTGTGCTGCGAGATCATCGCGTCCAGCTCGTCAATGCTGAGAAAGCGCGGATAGATAATAATGCCATCGCAACGCAGGTCGAGCAGAAACTGGATAGCCGCACGCTCCTGTTCCGCGGTGTGTTTACCATCGGCCAGGATCAATTGACGATTTTGCTGCTCCATAATTCTGGCAGAGTGCGACATCAGCTCACTAAAAATGTTACCGCTGTAAAGTGTGTTGGTGACCACCAGCCCAATGGTTTGGCTACTTTTGTTCGCCAGGTTGCGTGCCAGCAGATTTGGCCGATAGCCTGTCTCTGCAATGGCCTGTAATACGCGATCTCGTTTCTCCTGCCCCACATAACCATTGCCCGACAACACTCGCGATACTGTCGCTTTTGAGACGCCGGCGCGTTTTGCTACTTCAGATATTGTTGTCATGTTCTCGCTGCCCGTGTCCTCAGAGTAAATGCAGTCTACCTAAGCCTTTCATTATTTAAAATATTTGCCCTTAGCCCGGCATGGCGCTCTTTTCCACTTCGAGTGATTGCCATCACAAAAATAACAGATGGTCATTTTACGCTCTTGTTTAAACAGTAAAACATCTTCATGATTTTGTGAAACCGGTTTCCTATTTAGCTGCCCCTTCGGTCAGATACAACCTGAGTCAGGCTGACTGAAGGCGTATAACAATAAAGCGGCGGCTCCAGCGGAAACCCGAGCGCATTTTCCTCTACCCTACGAGATAAAATCATGCCAGGAAATTATGCAGAGATTTCACAGGCTATCGTTAATAAGCTGGGCGGTCTGAACAATATCAGTGCCGTCACGCATTGTATGACTCGCCTGCGTTTTGTGGTGAAAGACGATAGCCTGGTTGACCTTGCCGGATTAAAAACCCTCAATGGCATTATGGGCGTTGTGCATACCGATACACAGTTGCAGGTGATTATTGGCAATGATGTGTCGAAAGCTTATGAGGCAGTTTTGGCATTGGGCGATCCGCAGTCAGACGGTACTGCGCCCAGGAAACGGCGACTCACGCTAAAAAGCGTGGGGGCCGGTATTCTGGATGCGCTGGTCGGCACCATGTCACCGCTGATTCCCGCCNCAATGGTCAAGCTGTTGGCCATGATCCTGGATATGGCCGGTGTGTTTGAGAAAGGCTCATCGACTCTGGTCATATTGAACGTGATTGGAGATGGTGCTTTCTTCTTTTTGCCCATTATGGTGGCTGCGTCAGCGGCGCTTAAATTCAAGACGAACATGTCACTGGCGATAGCCATCGCTGGCGTCCTGGTGCATCCCAACTTTATTGACCTGATGGCTAAAGCGGCGCAGGGACAACCCGTCGAGTTTGCTTTTATCCCGGTAACGGCGGTGAAATATACCTATACGGTAATACCGGCGCTGGTGATGACGTGGATTTTGTCTCACATTGAACGTGGTGTGGACCGTATTACGCCTGCGGTAACAAAAAACTTTCTGAAGCCGATGTTGATTGTGCTGATCGCCGCACCGATTGCGATTGTCTTGATTGGCCCGATTGGTATCTGGATCGGCAGTGGAATCTCCGCCGTGGTTTACACCATTCACGGTTATTTGGGCTGGCTTTCGGTTGCGATTATGGGCGCGCTCTGGCCCTTGCTGGTGATGACCGGCATGCATCGGGTTTTCACACCCACTATTATCCAGACCATTGCTGAAACCGGTAAAGAGGGCATGGTTATGCCTTCGGAAATTGGCGCTAATCTGTCCCTTGGCGGCTCTTCACTCGCCGTCGCCTATAAAACGAAAAACCCGGAATTACGTCAAACCGCGCTGGCAGCAGCAGCCTCTGCCATTGTGGCCGGCATTTCTGAACCGGCCCTTTACGGTGTCGCTGTGCGTTTAAAACGCCCTTTGATTGCCAGTATGATCAGTGGGTTTATTTGTGGTGCCGTCGCCGGCATAGGCGGTTTGGCCAGCCATTCGATGGCATCACCCGGATTGTTTACCAGCGTTCAGTTTTTTGATCCAGCCAACCCGATGTCCATTGTTTGGGTTGTCGCGGTGATGGTGCTCTCTGTGGTGCTGTCATTTATTCTTACCCTGATTCTGGGCTTTGACGATATTCCTGAAACCACCAGCCTGGCAGCATCACAACCTAAGGTTTCACCTGAAAAAGCAAAAGCGGCTAACGCTAGCTGATCATTAATGACTGTGTTAAAGAGGATTTCATGTCTGAATCACGATTCCCGCAAGGATTTTTATGGGGCGGTGCCTTATCCGCAAATCAGTCAGAAGGCGCTTTTCTTGAAGGCGGGAAAGGATTAACCACCGTTGACATGCTCCCCATCGGGCCTGCACGTATGCCGGTCAAGCTGGGTCAGGAAAAACGTGACGCACTGCGGGACGATGAATTCTATCCCAGCCACACTGCGATCGATTTTTATCATCGTTATCGTGAAGACATCGCTTTAATGGCAGAAATGGGCTTTACGGTTTTTCGGACGTCGATTGCCTGGAGCCGTATTTTTCCGCGCGGCGATGAAGTCACGCCCAATGAAGAGGGGCTGGCTTTTTATCGTGACATGTTTACCGAATGTCGCAAGTACGGCATTGAACCCTTAGTGACGCTTTGCCATTTTGATGTACCTATGCATCTGGTTACGCAATACGGTTCGTGGCGCAATCGTAAAATGATCGATTTTTTTGCCCGTTATGCACGCAGTTGTTTTGAGGCGTTTGATGGTTTAGTGAAGTACTGGCTGACCTTTAATGAAATAAATATCATGCTGCACAGCCCTTTTTCGGGCGCAGGACTGGTATTTGAACCGGGTGAAAACAGTGAGCAGGTTAAATATCAGGCCGCTCACCATGAGCTGGTGGCAAGCGCGCGGGTGACAAAAATAGCTCATGAAATCAACCCGGATAATCAGATTGGCTGCATGCTGGCTGGCGGCAATTTTTATCCCTGGTCGAGCAAACCTGACGATGTCTGGGCGGCGCTGCAAAAAGATCGTGAGAATCTGTTTTTCATTGATATTCAGGCGCGGGGTGCCTATCCCGCCTACTCTGCTCGCCTTTTCCGCGAGAAAGGCATCCAGATTGAAATGGCAGAAGATGATGCTGATGTACTCATGAACACCGTCGATTTCGTGTCATTCAGTTACTATGCTTCCCGTTGTGCGTCCGCCGATATGAATGAGCAGAACAGCAGCGCGGCAAACGTGGTGAAATCCCTTACGAATCCGCATATTCAGCGTAGTGAATGGGGCTGGGGCATCGATCCGCTTGGACTCCGCATCACCATGAACATGATGTACGACCGTTACCAGAAGCCGCTTTTCCTGGTGGAGAATGGCCTGGGCGCACGCGATGAGGTCAATGATGAGGGCGAAATTATTGATGATTATCGCATCAGCTATTTGCGTGAGCACATTCGGGCCATGGGAGAGGCGATAGGTGATGGGATACCAGTAATCGGCTACACCACGTGGGGCTGTATTGACCTGATTGCCGCCTCAACGGGTGAGATGAGTAAACGCTATGGGTTTGTGTATGTCGATCGTGACGATCGTGGACAAGGCACGCTGGCCCGGCGGCGAAAAAAATCCTTCTGGTGGTATAAAAAAGTGATTGCCAGTAACGGCAGCGATCTGGATTGACGGCACAACGCGCATTCACCTTATTGCTGCCCGAGTGCGCGTTGTGCAAAACGCCCTGTACTCAGCTTGACTGACCGTACTGAGAAGGCGACAGATACTGTCGCCTTTATCGCGTTTACTTCTGCAGTAACCAGTGTTCGATATCGCTGGCTGGAAGCGGTTTCGAAAAGAAGTAACCCTGGATTTGATCGCAGCCGTATTGCTTCAGCAAACTCAGTGTGGCTTCTGTTTCTACACCTTCTGCCAACACCGTATAGTCCAACTCCTTCAACATCTGGATAATGCTTCTGACGATAATTCTGGAGGCAGAATCGCTATCCATCCGACTGATTAAAGACATATCGACCTTAATCACATCTAACGGAATTTCCTGCAGGTAACTAATGTTGCTGTAGCCTGTACCGAAATCGTCCAGTGAGATAATAAACCCGTGGGCTTTAAGCGCTTCGAGTCCATTAATCGCCACATCGCTTTCCGTTATCAACTCATTTTCCAGACATTCCACGCCCATTAATGATGTTGGCAATTCTGCAGCCTGCATCTTACTGGCTAAACTGGAAGCAAACTCCGCTCTGGAAAAGTCACGTTCGCTGACGTTGACGGATACCGGGATTAATTCAAATTCTTTATTCCACTGCGTTAACTGAATGATGACGCGATCGATAACCCAGTCAGTCAGCACCGAAATCAGGTTAGTTTTTACGGCCAACGGTATAAAGTCGACGGGAAACAGCTCGCCTCTTTCCGGATGGTGCCAGCGAATTAATGCCTCAAGCCCAACGGTTTTTCCCGTCTTTAAGCACACCTTTGGCTGATACGCGAGGTACAGGCCTTCGTCTTTTTTAAGCGCCTGGGCCAGATCGTTCATAATCAAGAAATCTTCCGTGCGCCGCGAATCGTATGCATGATCGAACGTCATAGCACCACCGTTCTGGTGAATACATTCGTGCAACGCACTGACCGCCTGACGGACAACTTCATTTGCATCAATATCGCGGGAAACAAACTCGGTCTCGCCTGCATAAACGTCGATATCAATGGTGATGTTATCCGCTAAATCTGCTTTAAGGTTGGTTAACACCTCAATGGTACTTTGCGCGCTATAGCCGCCAAAATAAGGCTGGATTAATGCAAAGCGCCCCGGTGCAAATGAATAAAGCATGTCATCTGGCTGAAGCTGAAGACGAGCGCTGACCAGCCCGGCAATTTGCCTGAGTAAGTTTTCCACTGGCGCAATGCCAAAGGTACGTGATAACTCATATGCCTGGGGAATATCAATACAGTCGATAAGGATCATGCGAAAACGACGATCGGGATTGCTGACGGCCAGCTGTTGCATGTCGCGAATCAGGCGTGGCCGGTTCGGTAGATGCGTAATCAGATCGGTGAAACTGGCAAGATTCCATGCATCCAGAAAGGATGTCACCAGTCTTGCCAGCGACTTCAGTGTTTCCAACTGCTCATCACTAAACGTATGAGGCTGCGTATCGGTCACGCAAAGCGTCCCTAACACCAGCCCTTCCAGATTGTATAACGACACGCCCGCATAAAACCGGATGTGAGGTTCACCCTCAACTAAGGGATGAAAAGTGAAGCGGCTGTCTTGCAATGTATCCTGTACAACGAGCTGCCCGTCGCCATCAATAACATGACGACACAAGGAAACTTCGCGTGCTGATTCTTTGAGGTTAAAGTTGCGGGAAACCTTAATATACTGATTTTTATCATCAATAATTGAAATAAAACTGCCTGAAATACCCAGCGCCTGCGCGGCAAGATGAACAAATTTTTCCAGCACCTCATCCCTGGTAATATCAGGTGACAAAAGTGCTTTAACCGCTTTAAGACGATTTTCGTCATTGCCACTTTGATTATCGTGCACAACAGCCTCCCCTTGTGCGGGTGCAAAAAACGCAGAAAAACAATTTAGCTTAAATTTAAATATTTAGCGCCATATTAACCGACAATTTATAGCAAACAGGGGCCATGTGCGACTGTATAACATGCGCGAAACTGTTTTCAGAAATTTTTAACATGATACCGTGCTGCCAGCATCGGGTTTGCCGTTTCTCTGAACAACAGTGGCGATTAATAACCCATAAAAGCGGTAATTAAATAATCGCGCAAATAATAACAATTGTTATTACTTTTATGATTACCATCAATCCCTTAAAGGCGCTTGCCGTTAATCCTGATGGCCTGAGAGATAATACCAGAATCCTTTTAATTCAAGTTGTTAATTCTGTGAAATTGATCTCTTTGGGTCGTGTTGCCCAACCTGTTACCGCGACATCTTCATTGCGTTGCTGAAGTCAAAATCGTCGCTCAGTGACAAGATCACAACGCGCAGTAAAGGATTAGTGAAGCCAACATCCATAACCGCGCCCCTGTGTGTGCATAGCTGCATAAATAATTTGCGGATGGAGCAAGGCCTGGCCGCTTAAGGCGGCTTTTCCATTGTGCGCGGAGGCGGTTGTCGATGCAGACTGTAGCAGCCCTTCTGTCATCGCCCCTCACTTTCCTTTAGATCTCTGTGTGAACAGACTTCGAAATCTTCCCTTCACGTAGTAAGCTACGCCCTTACAGCCAACATGGGCTATCTTCCCCTGACCGTTCTGCAACGACGAATACTCACGGGCGCCTGTTTGACCACGATTAACTGATTTAAACCCCCAGCGCCTCTTCAGGGTTGCTGGTCAGGGTTGTTCAGGAATGGAAGTATGCTTACCGAAGAACAGTTGAATGATATTGTCAGTCGCCCGGATGGGGTTTCACATCAGGTTGTGGCAATGGCAAAAGAGTTACTCGCGTACCGTGCCGCTTTTGCGCATCCTTACGCGGTCATAGAGCCTTTGGGAATGACCTATATTGGCGACGAAAATGCGGCGATGGTCTGGCATCCAAAACATGTTGAAGAAGGTGACACCTGTCTGTATCTGAAACCCCGTATCGAAGCCTAGTGGTGACACTGCGATGCTGATCGTTGCACCAATGCGCCAGAGTAGCCATGACAGATGGCTTATTTCAGGATCAGAGAGAACATGCATCTTTCAGATTGCCCATTAATTTCACCATCACCATTCACGCCTTGCGCTGTGCTGCCGTTCGCTTTTACAGACGAGGATTACACCAGGGCGCGAAGGTTTCAGCGATATTCACGCAAGCGAGCCGTCACTGCGTCAGGCTACCTCCACGAATACCTGTTGAGCAGGCTGCCTGATTAGCACAATGAGGCTGTTTATAACGGATCTGCGATGGTCAGCGTCGGCGTCAGTTTTGACTGAAGCGCTTGCCTGATCTCAACGTCCAGATTAGCATCGGTGACAATATCGGTGAGCTCATTTAAATGCACCACATTGAAGAGTGACCATGCCCCATATTTTGAGCTGTCCGCCAGTAAAATCCGGCGATGAGCGTTCATTATCAGATCGTGTTTCAGTGCCGCTTTTTCTTCTGTCGGGGAAGTTACGCCTTTAGCGAGGTCCCAGCCGTTGCCACTCAGAAACGCAATATCAGGATGAATATTGTTGAGCATTTTACGCCCGTGATCGCCAATACAGGACTGGCTGCTCTCATCAATGCGCCCACCGATTATTGTCACTTCGATTTGTTTGAACTCTGAGAGAAACAGGGCGATGTGTAAGTCATTGGTAATCACGCGCAACGGCATATGGGTAATTTGCCGGGCCAGTTCAAACATCGTGGTGCCCGCATCCAGAATGACAGCATCGCCGGCTTTAACAAAGCTGGCCGCCACGCGCGCGATAGCATGTTTTTCCACCAGATTACGCGAGGACTTTTCCAGCGTGGTCGGCTGAGAAGGGATAAACCGATTCAGTGTCACACCGCCATGTGTTCGGCTGACAACACCTTCGTGATCGAGTTTAATCAGATCGCGTCTGATCGTTGCCGGTGAGGCACCCGTTACCGTAACAAGCTGCTCAACTGTGACCAGATTATTCCCTTTGAGGTAATTCATTATCGATTCTAAACGGCTGTTTTCTTTCATATTATAAATGCCCGATAAGGTTTTTATTTTCCGTAATGCCGCTATGATCGCAAACTGTGCTTTTTCTGTCCAGGCAATCTCGGAAAAGAGGATTGCGCCGACGCATTTGTAAGTGTGAATGGTTGTTTTGGCACAACGGCTCATTCGCAAAATGCGAAAGACGGCATTAGGTGCAGCGAAGAGAAAACATCCCGCTCTTTTCAGGAAAATTAATCCCGTAAATAATGTCGGTGCGCCTGGCTAATTTTATTTGCCGTTTAAAAGTCCGGTATTTTCTCAGCTGTATGTCTTTTCATATAACGCTTATAACGCACGAATAAAGACAGCTATCTCGGTAAACAGGCGGGCGAACGTTATATCCAGAGCAGGTTTTATCTGGGTATCAAAGGGGAATGTAGAGCGTACAACGTGGGGAGCATCATGATTGAAGTCAAAGGGGAATGAGAGCAGCGATCCATGCTGCTGTTGATATATCGCAAAGCGTTTAATAGCTGCGCTATTCGCCGCGAGGCGATAGGGCAACACTACATAGCATCACGATATTCAGGCCAGGCAACCGCATCGGCATGACCCGAACCTGCAGAGGCAAACAGACTGCCCTGGAAGTTGATAATGCCCGCCGCTTCAAGCCACATCCACTCCTCGGCCTTAACGATACCAGCAGCGATCACCGTGATCTCTAAGGCAGAACAGCATTTGATAATCGCCTGGACAACCGCCTGCTTAGGGCCGCTCCGATGAACATCCGTTGTAATACTGGAATCGATACGAATGCGATCGGGCTGGATGTGTGTCAGTAACGACAGGCCAGCTGATCCCGCACCAAAGTTATCGACGGACAAACTGATACCTGCGGCTTTGAGCTGCCTGACGGCAACGGAAAACGCTTCGAGTCTGGAGATGACTTCGGTTTCGCTCACGCCAAGCACCACCTGTTCCGGGACTAATCCGGCCGCATTGATTGTCGAGACAATCTTTGCAACCGCATCCGGCACCACCACCAGCGTCATGGGAAGCAGGCTGACATACAGGGTCATTTCATCCGGACAGGCCCTGCCCGCCATGTCGAAAGCCTTGATCACCGCCTCGAGGTCAGCATCATGTAACGCTTGCTCGGAGCCGTTCTGGTCGGTGCCACGATGACGCGTATCCGTGATTGCCTCAATCGCTGTGACCTGTCTGGCAAGAGGATCGACCACCGGGCGGAAACTAATACCGGAGGAAGCGGGTTTTGCCGTACTCATCGCAGGACGATCGGGAATAAACTCCCAGTATTCGGATGGCAAAACCTCGTAATAGTTTTCTTTCTCACGCGCTTCGACAAAGGTACGCAGAAACTGCAACGCCCTGTCAGCGTAGGTCAGTTGGTACTTAGACGTGCCTTTATCGAGTACAGCCTGAAGCACGGTTGAACGATCGTGCTGGCGTAAATCAAACAGCTCCATACCGGCATTACCAAACCGACGGGATGGTGCGTAGTCACGCATCAATTCAACCACGTTGTGATGGCGGCGAGCGGCACAGATGCGCTGGTAAACGGCAAGCACGCCCTCTTCAGGGCCTTCCAGTAACTGGAAAAAATGGGTGCCATTAAAGAGCAAAATGCCGGTCACTTCATGGGAAGCATTGAATATGCTGGCATCGTCCACCATGTCAGGAAGCGTCTTAACGGGCACGTCATCTGAGATGTGGCTGCGATAAATAATTGTGGTCAGCAAAGGGCAGCTCCAACGTCATCGTGATTGAGGCTGTTAGCTTATCAGTTATTGTCCTGATATGCAGGTATCGGTTGGGAGATGAGCACGATAATTTACATTAATATGCAACAGAAATGATTCTCAGGTAAGACAACGCACAGGTTGGCCCTGTAAAAAGGTTATCACCTCAATGATTAATTTTATTTATTTAATGTCGCATTTCCCATTTCACGCATTCAGAGATAATGCTGCGGCTCAGGGCTGTTCATAACCCCCTGCCCGCTGTTAATCATGATTAATCCCTTGTATTAACGGCTAATTTCACAAAAACCCCAGAATGCGGCGATGTGGTACACTAACTTATGACGTTTACCCGGTTATTCTCACGCCCGATCATACATTAACAAAAGCAAACTATAGAGTTAATTTAATTTAGCGCACAATATTAAGTGAACGCGACCCTGTTTAATTAAATAACTGCAATGTTATTTAACCTTACTGGCCAGAAAAAACCTTTTAAAAATGACACTGACGCCAATGATAATTTTAATTTGCGTTAAGTGGGCAGGGATAAAAAAATAATTACGCCTTGACCCTTCTAAAGAAAAAATTAATTTAATTGCTTTTGCCTTTTATAATGATTGGGCTTTATTTTCGCTATTTATCGTACACTCTTCTTTTGCAGTTTCATTGAGCAAACGGGCAGGAGCGGAAATGTCTACGGAATCTAGCGACAAGGAACATCACCGCACCAGTGCAACAAAAGCACTTAGTCTTTCCGATCGGGGCCGGGATGAGGTGCTGAAAAAATTCTTGCGTCTGGCCAGTCAACTGCTGGGTATCAATGGAAGTTACATTACTGTTCTGAACGATGACCAGCATATTGTTCGCGCCAACTATAATATTGAGCTGCAGGATACGTCACGCGAGCAAGCGCTGTGCCGATATGTTGTGGAAGGCGGCGCAACGGTCATTGTACCGGACACCACCTGCGATTCACGTTTTGCCCATCATCCACTGATCAGGCATGCACCTTTCATCCGCTTTTATGTAGGTACGCCGCTAAAAAACCGCAATGGCCAGATACTGGGCACGCTGTGTTTGACGGATACAGTGCCGCGCCCTTTCAATGACCAGCAAAAAAAAATAACAGAATCCCTGGCTGGGTTAATCATCGCTTTTCTTGATGCCTGGCACTCCGCGGCTTTCATCGAACCGGTTACCGGGTTAGCCAACCGCGAACGTCTTATTCGCGATATACAGCACCTTGCCACCCAAAAGGATAAATCGCTGCGCCGTCTGGTGTTGATTGATTGTATCGATATGTCCCGCGCGTTTGAGTTATCCCGATCGTTGGGCATGGCCGCGCTGGAGTCACTGCTGAAAGATGTCGCGACACTATTGCTGTTACGCCTTCGGCCAACTAATGGCTGCCAGTTTTACACTATCGCAACAGGACGTTTTGCTATTTTAACCCAGGCTGACAGCCCCGTGAGTGCAACCTGGGTAGCTGAGCGACTGGGAGCGATCAGCGCTGATATGGGCGACGGTCTGACCATGGCGCTGACGACCTATACGGAGCAAACTGATTTTATTGCCAGCGATGCGCCGCCTTATGAAGTCCTCCGACGGGCAGTCAATGCGCTGGAGTACATCAGCGGACAGACATTATCTCAGGTTCGTTTTGATGAAATCAGCGACATAAGCTGCGCGACTGATGTCACCTTGATGAGCGACCTGGCAGAAGCCTTACGGCACAATCACGGCTTATTCTTGGTTTTTCAGCCCAAAGTCTGTATTAAAAGTGGTAAACCCGTTGGTCTTGAAGCACAGGTGCGTTGGCATCATCCGTTACGCGGTGAGCTGTTAGCAGATCACTTTGTCGCTCTGGCTAAAGGGACGGAACTTGATACGCAACTGACAACCTGGCAGGTCGACAGCGCCATTTCCCGCCTTAAACGTTTACGACATCATCATGTCCAGTTGCCAATAACAATCAGTATTAATGAGCGAGATATTGCTGACAGCACGTTTGCAGAAAAACTGGCTGAAAAAATGCTCAAGGCCGCCCTTCCCACATCAATGCTTATCATCAACATATTGAAAACCGAGCATATGATTGACAGTCCAACCGCTATGCTCGGACTGGAAATGCTCAGGCTTTCAGGCTTCAGCATGTCATGGGAAGATACGGCTAAGGGCTACAGCAAAATACGTTACCTACGACAGAGCCCGCCTGAAGTCATAAAACTTGATAACGTACTGGCAAAAGAACTTAATG
The DNA here is from genome assembly GCF_002307475.1 of Pantoea allii. Lineage (GTDB taxonomy): Bacteria > Pseudomonadota > Gammaproteobacteria > Enterobacterales > Enterobacteriaceae > Pantoea > Pantoea allii. The sequence continues at coordinate 169,951 of NZ_NTMH01000031.1, forward strand.
CCAGGATCACGTCACGTCTGATTGCCCACAGCATTTTTACTACCTTAAAAGCGCTCAATACCCTTGTGCTGGCCGATGGAAAAGATTACCCGCCATCGGTTTCTCCGCCTTTAGAAGACCGTGACGATGTTGCACGTGAGTATTTTAATATAAAGCCAATGGCTGAGACGGAGCTTGATACCTGGCTTAAATGGAAGCTGCCTGGCTGAGACCCTGGATAATGACGTTTTAACCAGAGCAGGTTTCTGCCCACTCCGCGCTCGCCGTTTTTTTATTTCCTTGCCAGGTAACGTTTACTGTCACGAGCCTGAATACGCGCGGCCGTTGGCGAAGGGAAAATATAATTAAACAGGTCACGATACAGGCCCAGATGTTTAATCACGCCTTCACGAATGTTTTTGGTGATGTCATTGACCAAAAAGTCGCTCGTGGTATTGAAACTTCCCATTTTAAAAAAGGCTTTATCAAAAACGGTAATAGTACCTTCCCATTTCATATGATATTCATCTCGGGCGACATCATGGGTGGCAATAAACAGGCCTTTATGTGTTTTTACACCGTGGTTACCCACATACGTCACCTGTGAATCGTAGCCACGCTTGTTGCGCCAACGGCAAAATTCATAAGGCACATCATAATGCGGCAAAATAAAATCGGGACAGCGAAAATTCTCATCACTCAATAAGCCGTCCAGCGTGACGGAAAAATGCAAAAAATCCTGCATGAAATCGAACTGTCGGGTTTTAGTTAATTCAACGTTGATGGTGAAATGACCTGAGTGCACATACCAGTAATTAGTAAATCCATTCACGAGAATACAAAATACCTGCCAGTCACTGAGCCGTCGATCCCCGGCTAATCCTCTGAAACGGCTGATCATCAACCTTGATTTCGGGTTCTGATACGCCTTAAGCAACGGATCATTCATACCTTTCAGTAACATCAGGCCCACTCCTTTGTTATTTGGCTTATCCTGCCATGCCGTTTTCATCCTGAAAAGGTGGCGTCCTCTGATTGTGCGGCGTTAAGCACGGCTTCAGTAATGCTTTAATCACTCGCGCGCTACACAGGTATCTTCACCCCATCCTGTCCGTTGTTTTTGTATGAGGCTACGGATTTCAGGCGCGCTTATTTCCTGAGCAGGCAAGCACACGCAGGGCTGAAACGGTTGTCGGGCGTCAGCGGATATAGCGTTAAAATTTGAGCGGATAAATCAGAATGGGAATATGGCTAATGCCCGTTGCTGATGACAGGCAATAAAATCATGTTTCAATTGACCGTAAATCTTGATGTCGCCCTGACAGGCAAGTTGTGCAGCGCGTTTAACCGCCGCATATTCATCCCGTACCTTTGGAGAGTGACGTAAATAATCCCGAAAGGCGAGATGCCGCCTGATATCGGGGCTGCCAGAGATAAAAGCATGAATGTGGTGGGTCCGCGCCTCCGCACCTTTCGTGAAATAGCGTCTCCCCGGCATCCCGTTTTCTCCGCGCGATTGGTAGCCCATCAGTATTAGCGCCTCAGCAGTCGGGGAGTCATGATTTAACACTTCTGTCAACATATCGATGACGGGTTTTGCCGCTAAGCCTTCCACAGCTGTACTGCCAATGTGATGGATAGTCACAAGCGTGTCGCCCAGCGCCGCCGCAACAGCGGCAGCTTCAGTTGAAAAGTGATCTGCCCATTCAGGCCGGTATTCACTGATAATTAGCGGGCGTGGACGCATTGACAGGCACCTGTGTTAACGCCCTTTTTTCTTACGGCCGGGCTGGTTGAAACGCTTGCGCGACGCAGATTTATCCTCGGTCTTATCACCCTGCTTAGGTGCACTTTTCATCGGCTTTTTCGCCGCCGGACTTTTTTGTGATGTTTTCTTCGCTGGTTTTTCATCCGAGGATGAGTTTTCCAGTAATTTGAACAGCTCGACTAATTCATCATCCGTCAGATCGCGCCATTCACCCAAGGGAATGCCCTTGAGATTGACGTTCATGATGCGCGTGCGTTCAAGCTTCGTCACTTCATAGCCAAAGTGTTTGCACATGCGACGGATTTGCCGGTTAAGCCCCTGAACCAGCGTAATACGAAACACATAAGGCGCTTCTTTCTTTACTTTGCATTTTTTGGTCACCGTTCCCAACATAGGAACGCCTGCCGCCATGCCCGCAATAAACTCATCGGTAACAGGTTTATCGACGGTAACCACATATTCCTTTTCGTGGTTATTGCCGGCACGTAAAATTTTATTGACCAGGTCGCCGTGGTTGGTCAGAAAAATTAAGCCCTGGGAATCTTTATCAAGACGACCAATAGGAAACACGCGTTTGCTGTGATTAACAAAGTCACTGATATTATCGCGCTCACCCTCTTCCATGGTGGTAATAATCCCGGTGGGCTTGTTCAGTGCAATCAGCACTAAATCATCTTCATCACGTGGCTCAATTAACTGACCATTCACTTTTACGACATCGCCGGCAAAAACCTGGGCACCCACCGCGGCGCGTTTGCCATTGATGAAAACGTTACCCTGTTCGATAAAGCGATCGGCATCGCGACGAGAGCATATTCCGCTCTCACTGATGTATTTATTGAGCCGTGTAGATGAATTGGTCAGCATGGTTCCTCCAAAAACGCGAACTATACCTTACCAAAACACGCTTGCGAAGCGGGTGGCGTCAAACTTTCTGTGCCACCTGCCCTGTCCCACCGGAAGTTATCATTGCACGCCATGACGTCATTGCAACGGATGAATTGGCCCGGCTCAGTCTGATAAGTAAGAATAAAATGTCTCGCGTCCCTGCGAATCACTCACCCTAAAAGCGTGCGCTCAGACCCAGGTTCCATGTGACTTCATGATAATCACTGGCACCCGCCACCGTCGATACGGCGGCATAAGCGGTTACCGTATCGCCGAAGGGTACGTTCGCGCCAACAGCCATATCCACCCAGTCTTTATCCTGGCCTGCACTGTTACGTCGGAAGGCAGTACGGGTCGATTTTAAACCTGCGCTCACTGAGGAGTCAGTATCTCCAAACTGATGGTTATAACTCACCTGCGCCCATGGATTGATCCATAAGCCTTTGGTGTCGACACGCCAACCTGCTGCGCCAACTTGTGAGTGCCGGGTTTGCCCGGAGAACCGCATCGCACTGCTGCTGTCGCCGAGCTCCTGGTAACCGTCCGCCTTAACATAGTCCAGCGCATAGCTGGCAACGGGCCCGGTGGTGACCACATTGCCTAACGGTAAATCCCAGCCCGTTTGCAGCCGCATCCCCATGAGTTTTCCTGCGCTGCTTCCCTGTTCTGTGCGGGTAGCGGGCCCGAGTTTAATCTGACGTTCTATCCCGTCATAATCCAGATCCGCATAGTGAACATCGGCGTTCACCCACAGCTGATCCAATAGCTGAAGCTGGCTCCAGAGCGCGACCATGTTGCCACGAAGCCGGTAATCATAACGATCAGAGGGCTGCTGCCGTTGACTGGCAGTCGACAGCAATGCCCCCGCCTGCCAGTTATCGGTGAGCTGATAACCGATGCCAACAGACAGATTAGCGGTATCGGTGTCGCCATCGTTAAAAACATCATCTTTGTTGCGGGCGTGCTGACCGGCATAACCGCCAAACACCGTGAACTGACCTGCTTCTGAAGCTTGCTTGCGCTGTTGCTGTAAATGACCATCCAGTGTGTTGTGCATATCATGCAGCATGGCCAGGGGTGCCTGGGTCAGCACAGCCACCTGGGCGGGCGCATCCAGAATCGACTGGATGTAGTCAGCGATAATGGCATGTACGGCAGGACTGGGATGAAGACGATCGGCAAACAGATAATTTTGCTGGGATGAAAAACCCGCTGTTGCTGAGGTACAGTTTACGGAAGAAGTGCCGGGTGGACAGGCCATGCCTGCCGTATTACTCAGCCCGTACAGGGCGGGATTTTGGATGACTTCACTGAAGAGTCCATTGATATCCACCCGAACAATATTTCCCTGGGTGGTTGCCAGTGCGTTTTCTTCAAGCTGGTTATACCGCGCGGTCAGTGCTGCCGCCTGACCGCTCAGCTGCTGCCATGCTGCAAATAACTGTTGCGCAATCAGGTCGCGAACCGCGGGCACACTTGAAAGTTGCGCGGCGGCCTGATTAAACGCAGCCTGAATGGCCTGCTGTCGCGCTGCATTATCAGGCGTGGCTGCCGCGTCCAGAGACTGAAACGCAGCAGCCACGGCAGCGGAACTGAACGGCTGAAGAATCGCCTCTATTAATGCGGGTGTCGCCCCCACATTGGGTACCGTCGGCACAATCACGGTGCCCGCGCCAGCATCAAGTAGCGCCTTGACCTGGCTGGCTGCCGCGCCTGCACTGTTATCTACAATCGATGTGGCCAATGGCGGAAGAGCAACCGCCGCCGCCAGATCGTTGCCGCCTATCCAGTGAATATACAAGCCATTGGGATCGGCCCGACCATTGGTAGAAGCCAGATAACGGGCAACCTGATCCTGAGTATTAAATTGTGGATTAAGGGCAGGCACAGCAACGGCGCCTCCTGCTGCGTAATTGCTACCGCCAGCGGAAGAGGGTTGCAATGTCAGCCCTGCTTCGCGAGCGATAATTTCATCATAAAGCAGATTATTTGCGGAATTATACGTAAACCGGCCGACGTTTCCTGTATCGCTCAGGCTGTCACCAAATACGGTAAGACTGTCCCATGCCATTACCGGCAGCGGGGTTATCAGGGCACTCATGGTGGCAAGGGCCACTAGCGACACAGGAAACCATGCACGATCTTTCTTCATGATTAGCTCCGTTCAGGGACGTAACAAGGATGGATAAATCGAAGAACAGCAAATAACGTCACGGCAGAGTAATAGCCGTTGATTGAAGAACGCTCCAGGCGAAAGCAGGCGTGTGCTCGCAAAAACAGAAATTTTTTTTAAAATTCCGAAAAATGCCAGCCCCCTGCTCATCGCTGATGCCGGGATACGTTCAAAAATGCGCCTTAACGGTTGAGGGCGACTGTTCAGCCCTGGGCCGTGGCAACGCGGGATTTGCCAGATTATCGTCCAGCTTTGTTACACCAAAACGGATGCGCTATTTCTTAGCCGCAGGCTTAAGCCCTCTGTAGAAATCCTGCAGACGTTTCATCGTTTTCACTGTGCGGTCTGGCAGGGAAGAGGCAACCGATAAAATCATCATCTCCAGGCAAACCATGACGGTGCCATGTAGCGGGATGCGGCCATTTTCTCCCCCGCGCGGAACGTGGATCACCACGTCAGCTTCCCGGGCAAAAAACGAGTCGGTGGCATTGGTGAGTAAAATAACAGGAATGCTGAGCCTTTTGGCTTCGCGTATCACGGTGCTGCCCTCACGATGCGCTGACTTCTGCGCCATCATCACCAGTACATCGCCCCGTTGCAAAGCCAACATTTGCTCCGCCAACGCAATGCCTGCACGATTAAGTGAAAACGCCGGTAAGCCAATGCGGTTTAACAGCCGGGCGCTGTAATCAGCGAGGATGCCTGAGGCATTGATCCCAAAAATGGCAACCTGACGGGCTTCGATCATCAATGAAGTCGCCTCAGCCAGCGCCTGACGGTTGTGCTCAGAAGATAAAACGTGGCACGCATGAAGATGTCCCTGCAAAACAAAGTCTATTGAGGAGGAGACATCACGCGTCACGTCATTCACCGTGGTGATCATCTTCTCTTCAGAAGACATGCCAGGCCCGAACCAGGCCTGCAGCACTTTTTTGAGATCGCGCAAACCTGAAAAACCCAGCGCCTGGATGGCACGGATAACGGTGGCGTCAGACGTATGGTTAGCAGTAGCAATTTCCATTGCCGTACTGTCAATCACCGTTTCCCGGTTGTCATTTATATAATGTGCAACCACCAGAAGGCGTGGAGAGAGTTGTTGCTCACGTGAACGTAAACGCTCACCCAATATGTCAACGCGGCTTTTAGCTTGCATTCCGATGATCGTCCGCCTTTTTTAAATAGCAAAAACACTGTGACATACCCTTTTCGTTTTCCCGGTTAACTAAGCACAGGTGAGAAAATCCCATTGCCTGAGGCTCAGTAAAGCTTTTAAGGACCCGGTTTTCTCTTTCGCTTTCCACTGATAGTAAACCTGCAAACTGTAGTCAGAAAGCCAGCAATGCGGAAAGCAGCCGTCTGCTTACCACCCATCGCCTGCCGAAATCCGTTTTGGAAAAGGGATAATTATCTTTAATTTCATTAAGTAAAAGGCAAAAACCAGCCAGGACAAAGCATTGCGGTGTGCATTTTAACATGTAGTGAAAATTCCGGTATTTCTGTTTACTACTACACCGCGCAATGGTTGAATGATTATCAATTACAAATCAGCGCGTGAACAGATCCTTTATGCTTTTCCTTCGTCGCTGAATAAATACACGCAGTCAATGTGGTTATTTACTTTATTTCTCTCTTTGATGATCAGCGAAAACAAATAATGAAAAAACGTTCCAACGATATTAAACACCTGGGAATCCAGCAGGCGGTGATGCTGGCGATCTGTTCTGGCGCGCTGCTTGCACCGGGTGAAAGCCTGGCGGCGACCAGTGATGATACGGTGACAGTAACCAGCGACGCTAACAGCAATGACGGCTATGCCGCCTCCACCAGCAGCGTTAGCACGAAAACCCCTGTGTCTCGTCTGGATGAGGCGCAATCTGTCAGTACCGTGACACAGCAACAGCTCGACGATTACCAGGCCAGCAGCCTGAGCGACGCGATGCGTTTTGTCAGTGGCGTTGCTGAGGCAAACACACTGGCGGGAACAGAAGATGGTTTTGTCCGCCGTGGGTTTGGTAGCAATTCCGATGGTTCCATTTATCGTGATGGCATCCGCAGCAGCCAGGGGTTAAATCTGGATGCCACAACGGAACGCGTTGAGGTGCTCAAAGGCTCGGCGTCTTTGCTCTACGGTATTCAGAATCCTGGTGGAGTGATCAACGTCATCAGCAAAAAGCCTCAATATTCATGGCAATCCTCGGTAAGCGGTCGCTACGCGAGTGAAGGCGGCGGTGCCGGTACGCTGGATGTGACGGGGCCGTTGGGCAATGGCTTTGCCTTCAGGCTGATCGCAGAAAAACAACGTCAGGATTACTGGCGTAATTTTGGCAGTGATGAACACTCGCTGCTGGCCCCGTCGCTGCAATGGTATGGTGAAAAAGCCAGCCTGTTAGTGAGTTACAGCGATTATCGTTATGACATTCCCTACGACCGCGGCACCGCCTTTATTAACGGCTCTCCTGTCGACCTGCCCTACAAGCAGAGACTGGATGACAAAGCCAATCATGCCTGGGGACGCAATCAGGCACTCAACGCTCATTACGACTGGCAGTTTAATGACAGCTGGAGTACGCGATTGACCCTTGGCTGGAATCAGCGCCGTTATGACAATAATGAAGTGCGGGTGACGGCGATTGATCCTGCCAGCGGCGTGGTTACGCGGCGTGCCGATGCCAACCGCGGATTTAATCAAAAAACCAACTACCTGTCGTGGGATGTGCTGGGTAATCCAGAACTTTTTGGCATGACACATGCGCTGGTATTCGGCACAGATTATGAAATGAATCAAACCTATCGTGCGCATCAGTATCAGGGCAAAAATGACCGGCGCTTCAACTATTTCAATCCGGTTTATGACATGCTGTCTCCCGTAACCGACAGCACCACTGAAAATAGCGCGAATGCCAACAACCTGAACCGTATTCACAGCCGTTCGGTTTATCTGAAAGACAGCATTTCGCTGAGTCCCGACTGGATCGCGGTGGTTGGCGGGCGATACCAACATTACGAGCAACGGGCTTCAAAAGGTTTCAACCCGGTGATTCAGACACTGGATGATGAAGGGAATAAATTCCTGCCACAAACCGGGCTGATTTATAAACTAACGCCTGATATTTCGCTTTACACCAGCATGAGTAAATCCTTCACGCCCTCAACGGATGTGGATGACGAAGGTAATGTCAGCAAGCCCGAGCAGGGAACGACCTGGGAAGTAGGAAGCAAATGGCAAATCTCCCCTCGCCTGTTCGCTTCGGTCGCGCTTTACAGAATTGATGAAAAGCAGATGTCACTCAGCATTAATGGCACGACCCGTCCTGTTAACAAAGCGCGCTCTCAGGGCGTGGAAGTTGAGCTGAATGGCGAAGTTGCGCCCGACTGGGATATCAGTGCCAATTACAGTTATGACAATGCCGAGATCGTCGATGACACGATTAATCCGGCCAACAACGGCAACCGCTTACAAAATGCGCCTGAACATGCCGGTGCGCTTTACCTGAGTCATAACCTGGTCATACCGGGTTTGCCCGGCGATTTTCGTGTCGGTGGTGGTGCACGCTATGTCGGCAGTCGTGCGGGCGATCCTGACAACAGCTTTACTTTACCGGATTACGTTGTCGCTGACGGCTTCATTGCCTGGAACACCCACCTGCTGGGCAAAAAAACTCAGTTGAGGCTTAATCTGAATAACCTGTTTAACAAACACTATTACACGTCGAGCGGCGGTAACCTGCGCGTACGTGAAGGTGAAACCCGCAACCTGATGGTACAAGCCCGTGTTGAATTCTGATTCTTTTATGAAGTTCTGGCTGCGCACGCTCCTGCTGCTGTCCGTGACAATCAGCACGCTCGCCTGGGGTAAAACGATTACCGATATCAATGGCACTCGGGTTACTGTGCCCGATCATCCCCAGCGAATCGTCCTGGGTGAGAGCAGGATGCTGTACACCTTTGCCATGCTGGAGGCCGGCAATCCTTTCAAAAGGCTGGTTGGCTGGCCGCAGGACCTGAAAAAGTACGACCGGCAGACATGGGATATTTTCGCGCACCAGTTTCCCGAGATGCTGAACATACCGTCAACAGGGCTAGATGGCACCAATGATATCAATCCTGAGCGGGTGATTGCGTTAAAACCGGACGTGGTGATCCTGCCCGAACTGGCTCGCAGCAGTGAGGCGGGGCAACGGCTGGAAGCGGTATTAAAAGCAGCCAATATTCCCGTGGTGAAAATCGATTTACGCGTACACCTCCTGCAAAACACGACGCGCAGTGTTGCCATTCTGGGAGAGGTGCTGAATCAGCGTCAGCGGGCAACGGCTTTCAATCAGTTTTATCAGCAACATATGCAGACTATTCAGCAGCGCCTTGCCGGTTTTCAGGGCCATAAACCCACCGTGCTGTTACAGCTTCACCTGGGCCGCCGAAATGAATGCTGCGTGACCGCCGTGAACGGAAGCCTTGGCGATGTGCTGTCCTTTGCGGGCGGAGACAATATTGCCAGTAAGAAGGTGCCTGGCGTATTCGGTCGGCTGAATGAAGAAACGGTGATTACCGCGAATCCGGATTATTATTTTGCGACCGGTAGCGGTGGCAGCGACGATGCTTCAGACCTTCGTATCGGTCCCGCCATCAGTCAGGCGGAAACGCGTGCGTCCCTGCAGCAGCTCACCGCGCAACAAAATGGCCTGAAGCAGCTGCGTGCGCTGCATAACGGTCATGCCGCGGCAATGTGGCATAATTTTTATCTCAGCCCCTGGCATGTTGCCGCAGCAGAGTTTTTTGCCAAAACCCTTTATCCAGACCTGTTTAATGACGTTAATCCGGAACAAACCCTGCGGCAGATCTTTAACGATTTCCTTCCCGTTCCCTATTCAGGCACCTATTTTTACTCGCTGGAGAAAGAGTCGCAGTAACCTGCGAACCGGCGGCAAGCTGCACGTAGCGCCGCCGGCCCCTCTGCTGACCTAAGCTCCATGTTGGTTTTTAATCCGTACGATATCTGCCATCACCGACAACGCAATCTCCGCAGGCGTTTTACTGCCGATGGCTATGCCAATCGGCGCGCTAATCCTGGCGAGTTCCTCCTGATCAAATCCCGCTATCGCCTGAAGGCGAGCCTTTCGTTTAGCGCTGTTTTTTTCCGATCCCATGATGCCGATATAAAATGCGTGCGTGTTGACCGCTTCCATCATGGTTAACTCATCAATACGGGGATCGTGTGTTAACGATACGATGGCAACTGAAGCATGGGCACCGTTTAACTCCAGCCAGCGTGCAGGATGCTGCGGCACAATCGTGATGTTATCTTCACCCATAAAGTGGCGTTCCAGCTCACTTAACATCTCCGGACGATGTTCACAGACCCGTACATGAAAACCCAACAGCTGGCCAAAACGAATGCATTCAAACGCAACGGCAGAATAGCCTGCCACCAACAGTTCGGGAATGGCACCCACGGGCAACACGATGTCAGGGTCCTGATAGCTGAGAACAGGTAACACGGCCGAGAGGGCCACAACGTCCCAGGATGCACGTTCGCCTGCGGACAACGTTTTTATCAGCCGGGATTTACCGATGAGCGCCTGATGCATGGCCTGTAACAGCGCGCCGCTGACAGTATCAGGGAGCAGGTATTCCACCAGCACGTCCAGCCTGCCACCACAGGGCAGTTGTACCTGGGTTTGCCGTCCACCCTCGCCATAGCGGATGACCTGGCTGTTTACCCGGTAATGTCCTTCTGCCAGACGCGCCAAAAAATCCTCTTCAATGCAGCCACCCGAAAGCGAACCACAACACTCGCCCTCCTGGTTGATGACCATCATCGTGCCGGGCGCCCGGGGCGAAGAGCCCCAGGTACGCAGTACGGTACACAACCAGACCGCCTGCCCCGCATGATGCCAGCGCAAGGCCGTGTCGATAACCCGCTGATCCAATGTAATCATAAGTGGCTCCTGACGTGCCGTAAGTCATCCGGGTAATCAATATCGTCGAGACAACCCCGATCGCTGAGCGGCACATAGCGGATTTGCTGATGTTTAAGCACGCTTTGTGCACCCACATCGCCTGTCAGCTGTTGCAACGCGGGAAAAAACGATCGCTGAAAGCCAACCGGATGACCGGGCTGGCCTTCAACCTGCGGGCGCGCAAGCGGATAAAAATGCAAAGCCTGGTTCACCGCCTGATAGCTTTCAGCGGTGAGAAAAGGCATATCTCCCAGTGCAATGATGACCGCATCATAGTCCAGACAGGCGCTGACGCCTGCCGCTATCGACTCACCCAAACCGCCACTGACACAAAATACCGGTCTTACGTCGTGCAGCAACGCATGAATGGCCTTATCTTCCGGACGCGTGACGACAATGACATCCATACCGCTTGCTTTTGCCTGTTCCAGCGTGTGCTGCAAAACGGGTTTTCCCTCCAGTACCGCCAGCAGTTTGTGGTGGCCATTTCCCTGTCGAAACCGGCGGCTCATTCCCGCCGCCGTTAGCACAATTGCCGTTTTCACACCCGCACTCCTGCCAACATCGCCGTGCATGCTTAAAGGATCTTGTCCAGCGTAATGGGCAAATCCCTGACGCGTTTACCGGTAGCGTGATAAACCGCATTGCTGATGGCCGCAGCAACGCCCACAATGCCGAGTTCACCCACCGTTTTGCCGCCCATGCTGGTGGCTTTGTAGTCAGGTTCGCCAACATCAATGGTGGTGATGGCGGGAATATCTGCATTCACTGGAATCAGGTAGTCGGCCAGGTTGTTGTTAATCACTCTGCCATTACGCGGGTCAATAATTCCGCCTTCAAGTAATGCCTGACCTACGCCCATAATCATGCCGCCCACCCACTGGCTTCGGGCGAGTTTGGGATTATAGAGCCGGCCACTGTCGAAAGCCGCGACCATGCGCTTTAGACGTATGGTGCCAAAATCTTCATCCACCCTTACTTCAACAAACTGCGCACTCCAGCTGTGAGCCGACACGTCCTGTGGTCGACTCATTTCATTCAGGCTACCGGTGACGCTGTCCCGCTCCTGCGCTGACATCTCCGGAGAGAAGGTGCCACCTTCCACGCTGAGCCCGTCCAGGTGAGCCAGCTTAATCAGTTCACTAAAGCTGACGGCCTGGGAAGGTTTGGCGGTGAGCTGTATCCCCCCGTTCGCCAGCGTGAGCCGATCCTGTGGTACGCCGGCAAGCGGAGAACCCTGGGTCTGGCTGGCCAGCGCCAGTAAACGCGCACGCAGCTTTTTCGCGGTATCGTCTACGGCGGCGGTCAGGTTTCCTGCCAGCTGAG
>NZ_NTMH01000032.1 GCF_002307475.1 Pantoea allii
CCACGCCCGCCCGAGGCAGTTGCGTATCCCCTAACTCAACGTCGATGCGTTGTGAATCAACGCCCAGTATATCGGCGGCGGTCTGCGCCAGTATGGTATAGGTGCCGGTGCCGATATCCGCGCCGGCGCACTGCACCACGAGCTGTCCTTGAGAAGACAGCAGAATTTTTGCTTCCGCCGGCATGGTATTCACCGGATAGGTACCCGAAGCCATTCCCCAGCCAATGAGTTCTCGGCCTTCGCGCATCGATCGCGGTGCCATGATGCGCTTGTCCCAACCAAACGCCTCAGCGCCTTTTTGGTACGCCTCTTTCAGGCGGCGCGAACTCCACGGAAGATCCTTCTGGTAATCACGATCGGCCCAGTTAAGGAGACGAAAAGCCAGCGGATCAAGATTGAGTTCATAGGCCATCTCATCCATCGCCACTTCCAAACCAAATGCGCTCGGGTTTTCACCGGGTGCGCGCATCCAGCCAGGCGTCACCATGTTGACAGGCCTGACCTGATGCTGGGCAGAGAGATTTTCGATGGCATACATGCGGCCGGTCACCTTGCTGCAGTTTTCGGCGAACACATCGATAAGTGACGTTTCACTGAAACTGCGCAGGATAACGGACTGGATTTTACCCTCCCGCGTCGCGCCCATTTCAAGCTGTTGTGAGGTCGCCGGACGCCCGCCCAGACCGGTAAAGGTTTGTGGACGCGTCAGTGACACACGAACCGGGCGATTAAGCGCGCGTGATGCCACACAGGCCAGCGCGACATGCGTATAGGGCACGGGTTTAGACCCAAAGCCGCCGCCAACATAGGGTGAAATGATACGCACTTGCTTTGGTGTAATGCCCATCCATTCCGCAATTTCCACCTGGGCACCCATCACCCACTGGCTGGGTTCCCAGACCGTCATGTGGCCATTATCCCACTGGGCAATACAGGCATGAGGCTCCATGGGCATATTGTATTCACGTGGTGTGGTGTAACGCTGACTGATACGGACGTCAGCGTTACGCATTGCCGCTTGCGTGTCCCCCAGAGTAATATCCTGGGACGTCAGTGGTTTAGGTTCTACGCCCTCATCTGTCGGGGATATCAGCGCAGGCGACGTCTCATAGGCAATCTCGATCAGTGAGGCTGCGTATGTTGCCTGCTCAAACGTGTCGGCCACGACCAGGCCAATATTCTGACCATTATGGATAATGACATCATCCTGGATCGGCGTATAAGTAGTCTGGGCAGCGCCACCGTCGGCGATGGGCGTTGGCTTGTTAATCTTTAAAGAATTGAGGTGCGTATAGACCGCAATAACGCCATCAGCGCGTTCGGCTTTGGCGGTATCCATATGTTTGATTCGCCCGCTGGCGACAGTGGACTGAATCACAACACCGTGCACAGCATTCTCAGGTTTATGCTCAATCGCGTAACGGGCTTTTCCCGTCACTTTCACCTTGCCATCACCCCGGGAACGTGGTGTCCCCAGGCCCGAAAGGCTGGCGGGTGCGCGGCGATAGTGATCGTTATGCTCGCCCGCTGCGGAGACATGTTTCTCATTGCCTGGCAGGTCGTTTTTGTCATGTTTCATGCCATTTCTCCTGCCGCCATCAAGGCGCGCGCAATGACCCGTGGCGTAAGCTTTATTTTGTGCGCATTGCCAGAGAGCGCCTGGGTTTCCTGAGTAATCAACTCGGCAGCCGCATAAAGCGTTTGCTGCTCGAAAGGCTGACCTGCCAGCGCCTGCTCAATGCGGCGTGCGCGCCAGGGTTTTGTTGCCACACCACCCAAAGCGATATGAACCGTTTCAATCCGGCCCTGATTGAGAGTCAGTCCAACGGCTGCACTGGCACTGGCGAATTCGTAGGAAGTGCGATCGCGGACTTTTAAATAGTGGGAGTGCTTCAGCGCGGCAGACTGCGGGATTTCAATGGCCACGATAATTTCATCAGCCAGGAGAGCATGTTCATGATGCGGTGTGTCCCCTGGCAGCAGAAAGAAATCCTCAACCAGAATACGTCGTCTCTGTTGCTGGCTGTTTTGCACCACCACCGTTGCATCGAATGCTGTCAGGGCAACAGCAAAATCACCGGGATAGACGGCAACACAGTGCTCACTGTTTCCCAGAATGGCATGATTGGTATTGACGCCCTGTAGCGCGGCGCAGCCAGAGCCAGGAACGCGTTTGTTACACGCGGAGAAGGTTGCCGGATCGCGATAATAGGCACAGCGGGTACGCTGGCATAAGTTACCGCCAAGGGTGGCCATATTACGAATTTGCGGCGATGCCGCCTGCCATAAGCTGCCATACAGCGCGGGCGCTTCTCGCTCACAGGCCGGATGACTGGCCAGGTCACTCATGGTAACCAGTGCGCCAATCGTGATGGTATCCTGACTGAAATCAATGTCAGACAGGCCGGATAACCCAGCAATATTGGTCAGGCGGGAGGGCGTAAAAACACCACATTTCATTAAATCGAGCTGCGTCGTGCCACCCGCGATAAGATGGTTTTCGGGTTGATTTTTGGCTCCTGCCGCATCCTCGATGGAATGCGCAACCTGCCAGTGAAATTCATTCATCGTGCCTCCTCCGCCATTTCAGCCGCAGCCTGCTTAATCGCATCAATGATGAAAGGATAAGCACCACAGCGACAAAGGTTGCCGCTCATGTATTCACGAATTTCATCGTCGGAGCCGGTATGGCCTTCTTTGATACAGGCAACCGCAGACATAATCTGCCCTGGCGTACAGTAACCGCACTGAAAACCATCATGCTCAACAAAACAGCGCTGCACCGGGTGCAGTTCACCTGAAGCCTGTTCCAGACCTTCAATCGTGGTCACGGATTTACCTTGCGTCTGCGCAGCCAGCGTCAGACAACTCAGCACCCGCTGCTCATTGACCAGGACAGTACAGGCACCACATTGCCCCTGGTCGCAGCCTTTTTTCGTGCCGGTCAGATTAAGATGATCGCGCAGCGCATCTAATAAGGTTACGCGAGGATCGACGTTTACCTGTCGGGTCTGACCATTGACCTGCATCGTTAACGGTATTTTTTCTGACATTGTCTGTTTCCCATGATTGCAGAGCCGGTTAGGTGATCTGTTGCTTATACATAACGGGCGAGATAAGAACGGGGAAAGTCGGATAACCCTGATGTTTACATGCGTATGTACGTCATTAGGTTTAGCACTTATTTTCAGGAGGCGAGGTAAAAATACGAAGATTGGCGTGATTAGGGCGCGCCAGCCGCCTGGGTTTACACGGCGGCCAGCGCGTTCATCAGCATCATGAATGGGGTAAGCGCGGTAGTTTGTGGTTAGTTATCAGAAAACTGACGATAAAGACCAGCGCAAACAACACGACAATCGTCGGCGCGGGGGCACTGTCGATAAAAAAAGACAGATAAACACCACAGAGTGACACAATCAGCGAAATCAGCGTCGCCAGCATCAGGGCATGGGAGAATCGATGGGTCAGCAAAACGGCAATGGCACCTGGGGCGATGAGCAGAGAAATCGATAAAATAATGCCGACGGCTTTCAATGTCGCCACAATGGTCAGAGAGACCATACATAACAGCCCATAATGCAGCCAGCGCACCGGTAAACCACAGACCTGCGCCTGCTGTGCATCAAAACTAAACAGCATCAAATCGCGCCACTTCAGGCTGACCATGACAACAATTACGGCGGCAATGCCCAGGGTCTGGAATATGTCGCTGCGACTGATACCGAGCATATCGCCGAATAAAATATGGTCGAGGTGGATCGCCGGTTTTACAGCAATATATAAGATCAAACCCACGGCAAACATACCGGAAAAAACAATGCCCAGGACCGTGTCCTGCTTGATTCTACTGTTGTCTTTCAGATAACCACTGGCAACAGCACAGAAAAAACCGGCACTGAATGCGCCAACAGCCAGAGGTAACGACAGCATCCAGGCCAACACAATGCCGGGGAAAACGGCATGGCTCATGGCATCCCCCATCAATGCCCAGCCCTTCAGCACCAAAAAAACGGACAGCAGCGCACAAGGCACCGCGACCACGGCGGCAATGAGTAAAGCATGATTCATAAAATCGAACTGAAACGGTTCCAGCCACATCATCATGCCTCCCGGATGGACTGCGTTTGGGCACGACGGCGGTTCGCCAACAGACCATGCTTAGGCGCAAACACAAAGGCCAGCAAAAACAGTAATGTCTGCGCCACAACAATGATTCCGCCCGTCGCGCCATCAAGGTAATAGCTCACCCACGCGCCCAGAAAGCTTGTAATGCTACCGATGGCGACAGCGATAGCCAGTAAACGGGGAAACCGGTCGGTCAGTAACCATGCCGTTGCCCCCGGTGTGACAACCAGACAGATGACCAGAAAGGCTCCCACGGTTTGCAGGGCGGCAACCGTTGAAACAGCCAGTAAGGTGAAAAATAAGATCTTCAGACGTCCGGGATGTAAACCCACGGCGCGGGCATGGTTTTCATCAAAAAAGGTCACCATCAAATCCTTCCATTTAAAAAATAAAATGATGGCAGAGGTGAGTCCGATAATAACCAGTTGAAAGATATCGGAAGGCGCAATGGCCAGAATATTGCCAAGTACGATGGTCTGAATATTCACGGAAGTGGGATTCAGTGAAACCATAAACAGCCCAAGACCGAAGAACGAGGAAAAAATCAGACCAATGATGGCATCCTCTTTCAGTCGCGTGCGCTGGTTAAGCAGCAACATGCTTCCTGCGGCTAATCCCCCGGATAAAAAAGCGCCCAAGGCAAAGGGCAAGCCGAGCATATAAGCGCCCGCCACGCCGGGTACAATTGAATGTGATAGTGCATCGCCAATAAGCGACCACCCTTTCAGCATCAGGTAACAGGAAAGAAAGGCGCACAGGCCGCCAACCATGGCTGAGATCGCCATGGCATTGACCATATATTGATAACCAAAAGGTTCCAGTAATGTTGTCATGGTTGGCCTCGCGATGGATTAGCGCATGCCGGTGCAATCACAGGACGCTCACTATCAGTGATAACCTGACTGTGGCCGCCGTCGATCATCACATGACGCAGCACGCCGCTAAATGCACGCTCAAGGTTTTCGGGCGTGAATGTGGTGGCTGTGGGTCCACTGGCCAGAATGGTGCCTTTAACCATGACGGTGTAATCACAAAACTCGGTAACCGATCCGAGGTTGTGTGTCGAAACCAGCATGGTTTTGCCTTCATCACGCAGTTCACGCAACAAGCTGATAATTTTGGCCTCAGTCTGAACATCAACGCCGGTAAAGGGTTCATCCAGTAAAATCACCTCACCCTGTTGGGCAATCGCTCGGGCGAGAAAAACGCGTTTTTTCTGACCGCCAGAAAGCTCACCGATTTGCCGTTCGCGGAATGCCAGCATATCGACACGGGCCAGGGCGTCAGTCACGCGGTCACGATCGTGCTGTTTAGGTCTGCGCATCAGGCCCATATGCCCGTAACGTCCCATCATGACCACATCATCCACCAGAACCGGAAAAGACCAGTCCACCTCTTCCGCCTGGGGTACGTAGGCCACCAGGCTGCGGCGAAGCGCTTTACGCGTTGGCATACCCAGTATGCTGATTTGACCGGCGTGGGCAGGCACAAATCCCATCATCGCTTTAAAAAGCGTGGATTTTCCCGATCCATTAACACCGACGAGTGCCGCAATTGAACCCGCTGGCACACTGAAACTGGCATTATGCAGCGCGGTGTGTCCATTGCGGTAGTTCACCGAGAGGTCGGAAACAACAATTGTTGGGCTCATTGTGTTTTCATCCCATCGTTGATGCCGTTGACCAGGGTTTGAGTGGTCACTTTCAACAGGTCAAGGTAAGTCGGCACCGGGCCACTGGACGTACTCAGGGAATCAACAAACAGCACGCCGCCATAATGCGCATGGGTTTCACGTGCAACCTGACGGGCTGGTTTATCGGAAACGGTACTTTCACTGAAGATGACGGGAATGGCGTTTTTTTTCATTTGGTCGATAACGTGGCGAACCTGTTGCGGGGTTCCCTGCTGATCCGCATTGATTGGCCAGAGATAAAGCTCTTTAAGTCCTAAATCACGAGCCAGATAGGAGAATGCGCCCTCGCTGGTGACTATCCAGCGTTTGTTTTCAGGAATAGCGGCAATTTGCTGACGAACCGGTTCGAGCGCTGTGACAATCTTTTGTTTATAGGCGGCAGCATTGCGCTGATAGGTACTGGCATTGGCTGGATCGTATTTGACTAAGCCGTCACGGATATTATCCACATAAATGAGCGCATTATCTGGCGACATCCATGCATGAGGATTAGGTTTGCCGTTATACGGCCCCTCCCCTATTCCCATCGGCGTTATGCCTGTTGAAACGACGACTTCAGGAACGCCCTTGAGATGCTGATAAAAACGCTGAAACCAGAGCTCCAGATTCAGGCCATTAGCCATCACCAGTTGCGCGCCTTGTGCACGCTTGATATCCCCCGGCGTCGGCTGATACTCATGAATTTCCGCGCCGGGTTTGGTAATCGACGTGACTTCAGCTGCGTCACCTGCCACATTTTTTGCCATGTCAGCGATAACAGTAAAGGTGGTGACAACCTTAAATTTTTCCGCCGCATAGCTGTGAACACTAAGGAACAGACTAAAAAAGATGCCAAGTGTAGTAACTGATATTTTTCTCACCATATTCGCCACCCAACGTTTGAATGTAACCATTTTCATAATTTAGCATTAGCTAACTTTTATAGCACAGGCTATAAAAGAACACACAGAAACACTTTGTGAAGTTTTTTAATGAAATGAATGGAAGTTTGAGCTTTTGTAATGCAGAGTGGCTAAATAGTTATTCTAAAAGCAAAATTCGGGCAATATGGCGCAACCCGATATGCAAAAATTCGACGCAATGCGCGGTGCACAACCGATTCCTCACAGCGGATAGCTCTTAAGGTAAAAGGGAACAGTATTCTTTGCTAAAATTACCCTCATCGAACAACGATCAAAGGAGGCTCTTTTGTTACTTTCCCAGCAGCAACTGACCAACACGATCATTGGCGAAGCCGCCCTGAATCTGATTGCAATTAATCAGGATGTCAGCGTCGAGTCTCTGGTCGATGAGCTTAACGTGATGACGAAATCTGAAGTCGATGAGGCCAGACTGTCACAATTGTATGATGCAACGAAATGGCTTATGGGTTTCAGGAAAATTGGATCTCGCCTGGCAGCAGGTTCCGGCTGGTCAGCACGTAAGTCCGTGTTTTCACCATCCGCAGATAATGACTGCGATGACATTTTCTTAAAATAGTACTATGCTCCTTTCAGAGCAGGTTATTGACCTTGTGCCTTTTAGCGTTCAGGCAACATAACCTCCACACATGCTCTATCCTTCTGTAACTTCTTGTTTTAAATGCGTTAGCATCTTTTGCACAAAAAAAACCTCTCAAGTTCATCAAAATTCTGTACAAGTTTTTAAAACTTGTATAACTTTCGCTCTATGGCAAAGTACATTTTAACCACTTGAGGATAACAGTATGCGTCAGAACGGACATGCACCGGATAATACCAGCGACATCGCCCGTTACTTCAACCAGGCAAATTTGCCCTCGCAGCAAGAAACGCTGGGAGAGATTGTTGTTGAGCTACTGCGCGCAGGTCAAACCCTTTCTCGTAAAGCAATTTGCAGTAAATTACTTCACCGTCTTGATAGTTGTGATGCCACGGAGCAACAACGTCATTACCAGGAGTTGATTGGATTATTGTTTAGTCGCGAAAGCGAATAGAAGGTTTTAATCTTTAAATATTAATTCGTTACCGAAAGTAATTTCTGATCGGGCAGTACCACATTTACTCAAAGGGATAGTACTGCCCACAGCTGACGCGGGAAGGTTAGCTGTCCCCGTCATCGTGACCGGAACATGGCCACAAATCGTAATCAGAGAAGCCAGTATGTACAGAAGTGAAGAAGAAAAAATAACGGACGTGATGATAGGTGAGGCTGTTCTGACCTTACTCAAATCGGAAAGTCCGATATCCAGTAATGCGTTAATTGCTCAGCTAGAAGCGATGGCAGGCGAAACCGACGATGCAACGAAGCTTCAGGCTATTAAAGTTGCGATTGTTGAAGTCCAAAAAGGAATAGCCTCAGCCAACAGCCGCCGAAGAGTCGATCTTCCCGAACGTGATAATCATCGCTTAAACAACGATGGCCCTCCGGAAGGCTCAAAAAAACATTGAGTTCAAGACGATTGCCTAACGATTGAGCAATCGTAAAGTGTAAGAACTAACCTGTGTTACGCCCGATTAACCTTAATATTTAATGACACTGTCGGCTGACTCCCAAAGATGCAACTGACGATTTTCCTAGAGAATTATGACTATGCAACAGAGCACATCAGATTTAGCCATCATCGAGTTTTTTCGCAGTGAGGGAGAGCATCTTGCTCAGGAAACTGAGTTGCTTGGCAGAGTTATCAGAAATATCGTTAGCGATGAGAAACGCGTAACCAATAAAGCCATCATCCTGTATTTGATTGCAGAGCTTGAATGCACTGATGATGAGTTCCGGATTGAGCTGTTACGCAGAACGCTGGAAATCGTTGTCGGCCGTACGCCGGACGATGCAGGTATTTGATTCTGTTACCTGCGTGATTCAGTAATGGATGACGCAGGTAATGCCCACGTCAGTTTTGTTTTATCCTGCAAAATGGTGAGGTTACAGGTCAGCATTAGTGCATTTTGCGTGAAAAAAAATGGATTGCGCGCTGGCAAAGTACTTTGAATCGCCTATCACGGCTGTCCTGACTCAAACGAAACAATGCATCTGTGATTTGGTGAAACTGTATGGGCTCACCCACCTTCAGAAGTTCACTTACCACTCTCCCAATCAGCGCACGAATATCGTTGTCTTCATGGCTATTCACATAACCTCCAACTGGTGTATGTATATACAGACTAACACCTTTGTTATCATGAAAACAAAGCGGATAATGAAAATAAACCTTAAGCGAAGCGGCAGTACAGCGTTATATTATTGATTTTTTTGGGTCTATTTATTTTCACTCCTGCTAAAAAATTATACTCACCCTCAAAATCTTACAAAATCAGATAAAACGTAAAGATTTATTTCTTTTTTGGTCAGTTAATCGGAATGTATGCTCGCATAACGTTCCCAATCCATTGAATAGCGATTCCAAGTTTTAATATAAAATATTATTTATTGTCGTGATCAGCATTTCATTAATAAACAAAAGGCGGTTAACGAAATAAACATCAACGAAAACCGCCTTTCCGATAAATTAACTATTACAACTTCTTTGCATTATATAACGTCATC
This sequence comes from Pantoea allii, assembly GCF_002307475.1. Lineage (GTDB taxonomy): Bacteria > Pseudomonadota > Gammaproteobacteria > Enterobacterales > Enterobacteriaceae > Pantoea > Pantoea allii. Next base: position 9,326 of record NZ_NTMH01000032.1, read on the forward strand.
ACAATTGCGCTTACTGAGAGAATAATGAGAAAAATACCCAACCCAATCATAGCGTTAAAGGCATAGGTTTTAAACAGGAGCAGACCGACAATACAACCGGTTAAAAAAGACAACACCGTAGTTAAATGCGTATATAACTGCTTTTGTGCAAATCGTCTGTCACAAGGCTCAGCACGTGATACAAACGACGACAGATAAGAACCGAATGCGATTCCGGCGTCAGTTAACGTGCCAGTAATATGTGTCGATCTGACGCGGCCGTTTGATAATTGCGTCGAGGTCGCGTTGTGGAGCCCCATCAGGAATCCAAGCATTAACAGGACCTCACCATTGTAACTGGGTGAATAAAATAATTTTTCAAACAGCGATGCGGCAGTCAGGGCAAAACCTTCTGCCAGTATGATCAGGCAGAAAATGGTTCTGATTTTACGCCGTTCTCCTGCGATAATGACTAACCTGGCGGATGTGCATCCGATGACAAATGCCGAGATCAAACCGGCAAGAAAAAGCAGGCTATCCAGATCGGAAGTAAAGACTTCTGTTGAAATTTGAGAGGTATTCCCGCTCATGTGCGACGGGAAAAAACCAAATGCGCCCAATGCCATAGCATTAAGTATGCCGGCGGTTGTTGCCAGTGCCAGGGCCAGATAGCGGTCCTCTGTGTGAGATCTTATCTTCTTCTTTTTTATAAGCACGCCGTTCCCCTATGAAAGTGTATATCTCTCCCCCGGGTTAACTAAAACCCCGCCATCTAATGGTAGTACGCTTTCGAATGTATAGCGGTTAATACAGATAAGTCTGGGTCTGTAACCTGTTAATTGTATTAATTTTTATAGTTTTCTGGCCAGGATTTCATGGAAAGTAAACATCTGTTACAACCGGTTTTTCTTCCACAAATTTCCTAATCTTATGGCATATCCACGGCAGAGACGGCTCACTTTAGCGAGGATTTAACTATGCAACGCATTTATGGCAGGATACGCGCCCGGGCTCAGGCCACTCACACCAGTCATATGAATAAGTCAGGATAAATACATGACAGCTTTAAAACGTAAATTCATTATTCCGGCAGCCATTGCCATTGGCGGCCTGGGATGGTGGTTAATCCCCCATTATAATGCTGAAGATGAGGCCTATTACATTTCCGTCCTTTGTGCGGTATCTCAGCAGAATGAACATCAGTTACATAAGGATATGCAAAACGTGATAGAGGGCAGTAATTCAGATTACGCGTTGCAAAAAATCCATTTCATCCCTGCCCTCGCAAACCGGGTCATTAATGACTGGAAGACGCTGACGCCTGAGCAGAAACTACAAGCGTCACATAACAGTAGCCAGTGCACACAACTGATACGTGCGCAGAAATGATTCATCAGGAGCAAAGCACTATGATGCCAGAACGGAAAAACTATCCCGCACTGGGGCAGGTAAATGCCCCTTACGTCCATGCCGTCCGCCACAATCAAACGCTCTATGTATCAGGCTTAACGGCCTTCGGTACTACGGCGCATCAGAGTGATATTGCGGATCAGGCAGACGTCATCTTCGATCAACTGGAAACTATAGCCGCGGCGGAGCACACCTCACTGGCGAATTTAATCAAAGTGACTATTTTTATTACCTCCTTTGCCGATATTGATGCGCTGCGTCATGTGTTGTTTAAACGATACGGTAACCACTTACCTGCCAGCTCGTTGGTGCAGGTTAGCGCCCTGTTTTCGCCAGACTTGCTCATTGAAATCGACGCAATCATCGCCCTGTGATTTTATAAATACTGCACGCACGTTGTGATACAGGTTAACTACACTCTTATCGGCGGTGCATAACTCCTCTTCTTCATACGATGTCCGCCGTTAGCTTCACCACCATCAAAACGCAGCGTTATGGATATTTATTTTGCTAAGCAGGCAGACGATATTTTGCAGGACAGGATTAGCTTTGAACTGCCGGTCAGTGATAACAACCTATCAAAGTAAAATATGGCATGCTCTTGCACGCTGCTCGCCCAACATTTCGCCTTCAGGGGAAATCATGATGACCGACACATGGATATCTGATGCGCCCAATGCCCGTGTTAACCATGCTATCTACTGCATGGCACTTATATTTGATTGTAACTATCAGCACGAATCCTCTTGATGATGCTGGTCTCTGTGCATTGGAAGGGAACAGCAATTCATTTCCAGCACGGTTAATGTTGTCGCTCTCTCGCTGTTAAGCAGAGGATAAGCAAGGCTACGCGCCCTGCCCGCCTTTTATCATATGGATGTTATCTCTGGATTATCAGAACGGTTTTTAGCTTTCATGTGCTCCCGCTATACGCAACATAATGATTTTAGGGTGCACATTGCTCGCGGGGACAGGTCAGCTGCTGCTCCTCAACGCCACAAAGGAAGGTTTTCTTCGCCGGAATATTCCGCCGCACGATCTATGTAATGGTGAGTCAAACGCAGCCATTTAGCTTCCACGTGAACCGTCATTGAAGGTGCCCCACAACCAGCTGAACACTTTTGCTTTTCGTCTGGGGAATGCACGGTGCCGCAAGAGTAGTCTTCCGCAATTTATCATAATGAAGAACGTTCGTTTCTCCTGTTCCAGGTGCCAGATAGATATTCAGCCTGCCGATGAAACGCAGGGCAGCACCTGAATTTCAGCCTGAAATCGCCAAGCATCCTGCCCATATCTGATTACAGTGAATGTAATTTCTGTTCACTGTAATCAGGCAGCTAAACAAAAACAGCACACGCTGTGGCTGCAAATAATCGGGTATCAGCATATAGGGTTCACTACGGCGTGTTGTATTATGTTAAATAACCATGGCATCAATAAATCGACCCCAGTCAGGGTACTGAGTTAAAGCTGAGAACTACCACGTAGCAGAGTAAAGACTCTTTTTGCGGTGTAATGATGGCTCGTTGCCTCGCAGACCTTGTTAATCCAGATAAGGAACGCATTTAAAAGCGCACGGGATTACCCATTTATCCAAGTAACGACGGTACCTGCAACGTTATCTGTTGAATGATGGTGTGTTTTTTGGCTCATTAAATACTGACCTTTAAACAGGCAGCAACGCGTGAATGATATGAGCATTGTTTTTAGGTCGTTAAAAATTGAGTGGTCGTGCGCGTATGCCTGAGCCAGATATTCTCCCAAAGGTATCCTCTTACCGACTTCTTCACACCATTCTGACTCATTGAATCTGAGGTGAAGAAGGATTTCAGGCTGAAATCGCCAAACAGGCCACTTTACTGTTACTGATTACAGTGAACGTTATGCATGTATTCACTGTAATCAGCGCAACACCGACACAGATACGAACCTTCCCTTTAAGCCCCATTGGTTAAACCCCGGATTGCGCTGACTCTACTTGTAATCCTGTCTGCCGCTGAACGGGAAATATCACCCGCTCCGTAAGAATGCACACTCACGTATGCCAACGCTGAAGCATTCACTGCAATAAGTAGATGATACTGAGTGGCAACTTTTTTAAAGGGATAAGTGGAAGCGATCGGCTCCAGAGCAGCCGTTTCTGATTACAGTGAATAAAAGTACGGGCAATCTCTTCGCCGTTATCCTCTAAAGAAACTACCAGTTTGGCATTGGCTGATACTGTTTTCTTTGGACAAATGGCATCAGGGCTTTTGCGTCTGATAGGGGGAACGTTAGACTGACCGAGTTGGGACGTGATTCATGCGACACATATTAAGAACGGCCTTGAGTGAACCCTTACATTCAGGCTCCGGAGGCACGGATAAATAGCAATCCGTCGCAAAATCTTTTTTGTTCAACATGACAATGCCATCGTCGGACCAAACCCAGTTAAGAGAGAGCGACAGTAATGTTTGAAGAAGGGCCAGGTACATAAGTGCAGATATTGAGGGCGGTCTGGCGCGGCCTGAACCTGTTGCACTCGCCGATAAGTATTCCAGACACGTCAAAACCTCAGTTTTGCACCTAAGCAATATCGTTTATTCAGAGAGGCATTTGCTCTTACAGATCAGATGAATTGGCTAAGGTGTGACTTTCGTCATCCACTTTTTACCATTTGATTGCAACAGGATGACAGCCTACGTTCAATAGGGTTTATTCAGAATTCCCTTACTTATCCACTTTTTCTGTGGATAAGTAAGGGATATTTTCTGTATATCATTCTCAATGATATTTAGCATTTTCCCTTTTCGCATTCTAAAGCCAATAAAATCTGTAAATCTGAGCGATTTTATCGCCTCAAAGATGACAAAACTTTAACTTCGGATGAAATTTCAGCCTGAAATCGCCAGATTAAAAACGTTATTTATCAATAGTATAATCTCAAAAACAGCGCTGCTTTCGCCATCCCGTTATGCTGTTAGCGACTCTGCATATTGCGTGATGCGGTTAAAATGGTATCTCGGATCGTTAAGCTGTTAAGAGAGACCTCCAGACAGGAGAATGCTTGAGCAAATATCGCTCAGGCCTTACATCGACCTTCAATGAAAACTCTCAGCGTTAAAACACTCTTTGTCATTTTTGTCCAATCTTCAACATGTTCTGATTAGGTTTTTACAAGCACCAAAAAACTGGCGAATTTCAGATTAGTAAAAATTAAATGGTTATTTAAATCATAAGGTTAAAAACAACTGAGGCAGTTTTCTTTGGCGATTTCAGCCTGAAATTCGCTATTAACAGCGTACTGAAACGTGAATGGCGGAGAAAAAAAGAAGGGGGGAAAGCGCAAACCAGACAAATACAGGTTGCCTGGTTTGATGTACGTTTTAACGCGTCATATATTTCTTTAAGGTTTCAGCAATGACCTTATCAAGCTCATCCTGTAGCTCTTTGGACTGACGGTTAAACTCATAGCTGAACATTCTTCCGCGCGTTTTTTTACGTGCAAAACGATCTTTATCTGCAAAAGACCAGAGGGTGACTGCCGTTGTTTTATCTTTTTCCGGTTCTTTCACCAGTGTCTGACTGCCCTGACGAATCAACCTGAGAATGGTATTTTTCAGTTCATCCTCAGCTAAACCCTCACGCGCTCTCACTACATCAATTTCCGCTGAGATTGCGTTTATCAGTGCATCGACGGTCTGGCCTGTTTCACTGAGTTTATCCGCCGCCTGGAGCAACGCCTTATAATCAGGATAAGTAAGCTCAGATTGATTCGGAAAAAGGGATATCAAATCAGCAGGAACGCTAGCGGCCTGCAGGGCTCGCGTAACTTTGGCTTGTGAAAGCCCTTGGTTTTCAGCAATCTCTTTTTGTGACAAACCACCGTCTTTGAGTGCCAGTAACCGCATACCGACTTCACGCAAATTATGCTCACGTGCTGTCTGGATATCCTGAGCCAGTCGGCGGGCTTCATCAGGCGTTATTGCCGCATCTGTGACAAGCACATCAAGCCCGGTTTTACAGTACAGCGCCGCCGCACGACGTCGTGAGCCATCCAGGATCTCAATACGTTCACCTTGCATGACACCAATGGCAGGGAAGAACTGCTGAAGCTTAATAGTGCGAATAATATCGCGTAGCGAGTCCGGTGTGAGTCCAGACTGATCACGCCCATTTGTTTCCATGGTCACAAACGTTTTGGCTTCAACGTCATTCGCAAGAATATGTTCAAAACGAAATAAGGCACGCTTTCCTGTTGCCAGTACAAACGTTTGTGAATGGCTATCAGCGCTTTTTTCTGTGTTTAACGGTGTCTGGCTGAAGGTTCTGCCGATCGTTATTCTTTTTGCACTCATATAAACCTCAGTTCAGGCGGATAAATTCAATGCGGTCGAAAACCGCTTTAGCAAAGTCTTCAGCGGCGGAACGGGCATTTTTCAACGCCTCACTGCTGCCGACATAGGTAGACGGATTGGCAGATATCACGGTGTCAAAAGACTCACCACATCGCTCAAAACCATCCAGACGCGGCAGCGTCGCATCCAACATATCGCCACCGAAAATTTCTTTCGCCAGGCTGTGGCAAAGTTTGTGGTCTGCTTTGTTTGAAAGCTTAGACATAAACCCAATGTTGCCCTGAAGTCGACAGGTCGCGCCGGACTCTTCAATAATGCCAATGAGCTCGGGCAAACGGGTCAGGTACTTGAGTGTGGAATGAAAATCCACCTGTGCAGGCGGGACAGGCGTCATCAGCAGATCGGACGCGGCTATCGCATTTTTCAAAAAGGCATCTAAATGTGGCCCGCTATCAATGAAGATAAAGTCGTAATCTTTTTTAAGCTTAGAAACCACATTATCGTATAACACTGAATGAATATTTTGCCCGGGCAGATGTGCGGCACAAAGCTGATCCCAACTTGATGCAATAAATGCATCATCTATCGACGCAGGCAGCACATCCACACCGGGGATGATGGATGACACAATAAATTCATTCACCAGCTCATCACGCGTGACGTTTTGCAGCATCGCCTGAGCGGCCGTGGCCTCAACAAGTCCAACAGAACGCTCATGGTTTAAAAACATGGTGGCCGAGGACTGTGGATCAAGGTCAATAACGAGAATGCGCAGGTCTTCATACAAGAGGTGAGGGTGCGCTCGCAGCGCGTGAGCCAGAGAAACCGTAGAAACGGTTTTTGAAACTCCACCTTTAAGATTACCCACAAACAAAGTAAAGGCTTCAGTATGGCGATCGCGGTATTTAGGCACGCCGCGATGATGATAAATATCAATAATATTCTGAATGGACATCGCGTACTTGACGGAGCTACCTGCTGCACGTTTATCGAACTGATAGCCACTCTCTTCCATTTCGTTCACTGCATAATCTACGCTGGCACGCGTTAACTTAGGCAGTTTCGCCAGCGCAGCCTTGGCATAGATTTGGTAGTAACTGTTTTCTTGCAACTCAAGTTTTTGTGCCTGAATTTGTTCAGTAAGGCTCAATAACATGCGTTCTGAACGCTGAGCAACTTTCATGACCTGACTATCATCGTTAGCCATACTTACTCCAAACATGTAGGATTTATGAATTTATACCTAAATCCTGCACATGAGGCAAGAATTTATCCTATAAACGTAATCTTGTGTTAGATGTGAAACTCCTGATTTTTGTGACGCTATTCGCACAGTTCACTGTAATGAGCGTGTGTCGCGCCGGACAGGCATCGTGTAAAACGCGTCTAGTCCGAGCTTATTCCACCTGATAAGCCCGAACACAGCCCTGTCGAATCCCACTCCCGCGCCCCATATGTATGAAACGGGCAACCAGAACAATGAACAGAAGTGATAACGTTCACTGTAATCAGTAGGTTTTTACATTGATCAATCTCCCCTGAAAAAGGCTAGCTGGCCCGGCATGAAGAAGAGTAAACAGGTTAAGGTAGCGTCATAGCGCGCTCAATCAGGACGCTCTAATGCATTCACTGTGGTTAGCAGAAACAGGAAACCCAACAAGCTTAAAACATTCACTATAAACAGTAGAAGATTCACTGTAGTCAGTAATGACTTAGTGATAATGCGAAACTCCTCATCTTACTGGACAGCTCTCTACAGCAGGCACCAGGCAGTAAAGAACAGGAGTGAGTGAGGGAGGTAAAGACAGTTTTTGATTTACTACAGCAGGGCTAAAAATTCACTATAGTCAGCAAGGGAAGAAACCATAATATTCACTGTAATCAGTAAAACTGCCCGGTTCGCATAAACGTTCACTGTAGTCAGTAATCTCAGTCATGTTATGTCTGGCTTTCATGCTCAGCAGCAGCACTCTTCAGCACACCGCCACCCTCATCAAGTGCCATGACGGTACACTCCAGAACGCTTGTATGCCGTACCCGGGTTAAAACATTCACTGTAATCAGTAGGGGATACCGTCTGCCGGTAATCCATGCCTTGTTATCCATCAACAGAGCATCAAGGAAGCCCGTGCCGCCAGAGGCGTTTTCGTCAAAACATTCACTGTAGTCAGTGGAGTTAACAATGTCTCTTCCCCCGCACCACATTTAGTCATTACCTGTGAAAAATGGTTGAACGCAGTTTGAAGATTCACTGTAGTCAGTAAAACATTCACTGTAATCAGTAGATGAAAAAAACGAGAATCCGCACCAAACCGGGAAGCAGGGCACCGACAGGCGAAATGTTCACTGTAATCAGCACCTGTGTTTTCAGGTACCGCGTTACCGGCTGGACGTTCACTGTAATGAGTCAAGATGTTCACTGTAATCAGTAAATGTGATGGCAGATATGACTATCGCGCTCTACAGGTAACATCACGTTCACTGTAATCAGCAATCCAACTAACCCTGTCACTTTTTTCACGTGTCATTATCTGGAATGTTAAAGCCAAAACGAGGAGAAGGACTCGAAAAACCCCGAAAAAAAAGCTCTTTTTAAACAGAGGGATACATTTAAAATTCACTGTAATCAGCTTGATAGATAACGTGCGGGGATTCACTATAATCAGTCCTGTCTGCTGATGTGCACGCCAGAGGCAACATTCACTGTAATCAGTAATTGTGTGTTCGGAAGAGGAAACAGGAACTAACAATAATAATAGTGAGCGCCTACAAACATATAAGTAATTGATTAATATCACATTTAAAAAAAGGGATTTGAACAGAGAGTTTTAGGCAGTACGCTTTTACTGACTACAGTGAACGGCGCTGATTACAGTGAACACCTTGCGCACTACATCGCACGGGAATAGTGAAGAAGAGAATGCGGATGTCACTTTCAGGCAAAAGTGACACTGCAACGCAGGATGTACTGATTACAGTGAACCTTCGGGCTAGTCCTCAAAATCGATGTCTTCGAGCGTATCGATCCCCTCAAGATTGCTTATGCCATCAAGCTTTGGCGTTCTGCTGTGAATGATGAAAAACACGGAACGCCCGCGTTTAACTTCAGAATAATCAAGGTAGCCAATCTCTTTGAGCTGTTCCATCGCGCGACGCACCACATGGTTCTGAGTGGTAATTTTTGATCCCAGATTCAGGCGCATGCGTAAACGCGCAAGAGAAATAGGAGCAGGATTGGTTGGCAGGCTCTCAAGGAACGTATAAAGCGCCTGAGCCGATTCTTTACGCTTAAGGCGGGAGATGGCGCGTAGTTGCAGTAAAACCTTGTGGTCGAAGTTGTAGAGCTCAAATAGCTTAGGATCGGCCTGTATGCGCACGATATCTTTTTCACGATCGTAGTAGGCCGACTGGACAAGGTGCGTATGGTAGGCTTTACCGTTACCTTCAAAAGAAAGCGTATTCGTCGCGATACGACGTAATGAGGCGTCAAGGCGCTTGCGTAACGCAGCAGAGGAGTTCGCCGAAGGTATTCCGCACATCTTCACGAAATCAATAAAGGGCAGCGTCACCGTGTCTCCCTGTGTCGGATAGCGGGAAAATGACTGGATAATACCTGCCCATGTCTTAAAGTCATTATCCATATCCAGCCTGGCACCGGTGATGGTAATCTTTTCATAACCTTCCGCTTTAACCAGCGAAAGGTTTTTAAGTTCTTTAGTCGCATCGGTTGAAGCCATCGCACCCGAGATGCCGCGCGCTGTGGATTTAAGCGTGGGCACAAACAAACCCAGGCGCATTAAAGCCACAGGCTGGACGGTATTATTTTTGTTTGGATGAAGCTGGATAACTTCGCCACTGTTTTTGGTCACAGACAGAAAAGGCTCTAGTAACGCTTTGTTTTCACTATCTTTATCTGCCATTGGATAAGATCTTCATTCTGTGGATGAAAAGGATCGTTTTCTGACTACAGTGAACATTAGCACTGATTATAGTGAACTTTCTACTGTGTGTAGTGAATAAAGTACTGATTACAGTGAATACTTTACTGATTACAGTGAATGACAACACCCTCTCAGCCCTTGTGTGGTGCGGCCTGCGGCGATCGGGGATCTCTTTGGATCTATAAGGGATCTCTTTATGATCGTTATATAGGAACTAATCACTGTATAAGTGGATAACTCAAAAAAACAGCCTCTCTGCGCACACCTTGCGAGTATCCTCACAGCCTTTGATGAAAGCATAGCGAGAAAGTCGATCATAACGGTGTTCTCAAAGGATCATTCTCTTTATAAATTTCCCTTTCATTTTTTATAAACAACTTGCTCACTATTATTCATTTTTCATCAGCATCATCCCAGCGTAAGGTGATCGGGTCTCTTATTGATAAAGGATCAAGTCCATGACTGACTTTGCGATTTCACGTAATCCCACAACAGGCGAGATTATTGCCCAATACCCAATGCAAAACGCTTCTGAACTGGAGCAAGCGCTAAATACCAGCGCAACGGCTTACAAAGAGTGGCGGCAAAGCAGCATGGCAACCCGTGTAAGCGTGCTTCGTCAACTGAGCCAACAGCTTCGTGAGCGCGAACCTGAACTGACACGGATGATTACCCTTGAAATGGGTAAGCCCGTTGCACAAGCGAGAGGAGAGATCCTGAAATGCGCGAATTTGTGCGACTGGTATGCGGAACATGGACCTGCAATGCTGGCAGACCAGCCTTCGCAGGTTCCTGATGCATGGCAGTCATTTCGTCCAATCGGCGTTATTCTGGCCGTCATGCCGTGGAATTTCCCTTTCTGGCAGGTTCTGCGCGGCGCAGTAGGCATGCTACTTGCTGGCAATACCTACCTACTCAAACATGCCCCCAACGTCATGGGCAGCGCTACGCTGATGGCAGAATTGTTTGATGCGACTGACCTGCCAAAAGGCGGTTTTAATGTGATTAATGTTGATAACGAAGGCGTTTCAGCTGCAATCAAAGATGATCGCATCGCAGCTGTTGCTGTAACAGGTAGCGTCCGTGCCGGTGCAGCTATCGCAGCACAGGCAGGTGCGGCATTGAAAAAGACGGTGCTTGAGTTAGGGGGATCGGACCCTTTTATCGTGCTGGCCGATGCTGACCTTGATGAAGCCGTAAAATCGGCAGTAACAGGCCGCTATCAAAATACCGGACAGGTTTGTATGGCTGCTAAACGCTTTATTATCGAAGCATCCATCGCTGATGAGTTCGAAAAGCGTTTTGTTGACGCAGTCAAATCACTCAAAATTGGCGATCCCCTTGATGAACAGACTTTCATCGGTCCGATGGCACGAGCCGATCTGCGCGATGAGCTCGATGAGCAGGTCAAAGCCAGTTTGCGTGAAGGTGCCCGTTTGGTGTTAGGCGGCGAGAAAATAGCAGGGCAGGGCAATTATTACGCCCCAACCATCCTTGCGGATGTCACCAACGACATGACCGCTTTCAGACAAGAGCTGTTTGGTCCCGTGGCGGCAATTGCAGTGGCAAACGATGCTCAGCATGCGCTGGAAATCGCCAATAACAGCGATTTTGGGCTGAGTGCAACAGTCTGGACCGCTGATGAAGAGGTTGCCGCACGCATGAGTGATGAGCTGGAAGTGGGCGCAGTCTTTATTAACGGCAATGGCGCTTCCGATCCGCGCGTTACTATCGGTGGTGTCAAAAAGAGTGGCTACGGCCGCGAGCTGTCACACTTTGGCGTGCATGAATTCTGTAATGTGCAGACAGTATGGAAAAACCGCCGTTAATGAGCCTTACTGAAGTTTGTTCTGCGGATTCACAGCTAAAACCGGCGCATCGTTGTGCGCCGGTTTATTCTGAAGGACTGCGCGACAGAATGATTTGACTGACTGTTCACCACAGCAGGTTATCTGAAGCGCCCCGGATCTGACCCTCAGGATTCCGCATCCTCAAACCAGCCCGGCATCGGATCGGAAAGCGTCACCCAGTATGCGGGCCCCTGGGCCATTTCCTGTGGCGTTAAGAGCGCGGCGTCAAGCGCACTACGCACCTGTTTCTCATCCATTTCTATACCGATAAATACGAGTTCTTGTCGGGCATCTCCAATACCATCCAGCCAGTTTTCTGCAATAAAATTAAGAGACTCAGTATCCTGAGGCCATTTCTCACGTGGAATGCTGGCCCACCAGCTTCCGGCATGTCCATGACGGGCAACCGCGCCTGCCTGTGACCACATTGCAGCAAATTCCGGACGGCTGGCCAGCCAGAAGTAGCCTTTGGAACGAATCACACCATCAAGCTGGTGGTTAACAGCATGCCAGAAACGTTCGGGGTGAAAGGGCCGCCTGGCGCGATAAACAAAACTACGAATACCGTACTCTTCTGTTTCTGATTGGTGCTCGCCACGAAGTTCTCTTAGCCAGCCTGGTGCCTGCGCTGCCTGATCAAAGTCAAACAGCCCGGTATCCAGCACCTGATCAAGTGGGACGTTACCAAAATGACTGGTGATGATATGCGCTCGCGGATTCAATGAATGCAACATTGCTTTAAGCGTCTGTTGATCTTCCTCGCTGATCAGGTCTGTTTTATTAACGACCAGTACATCGCAAAATTCGATTTGATCAACCAGTAAATCTACGACAGACCGTTCATCTTCTTCGCCCAGGGATTCACCGCGCGCCTGCAGTGAGTCGACGGAACGATAATCACGAAGGAAGTTATAACCATCAACGACAGTAATCATCGTATCCAGTCGGGCAATACTGGATAAACTTTCACCGTCCTCATCGGCGAAGGTGAAGGTTTCTGCCACAGGAAGCGGTTCAGATATGCCGGTTGATTCAATGACCAGATGATCAAAACGACCTTCCTGCGCCAGCCGTTTGACCTCCAGCAGCAGATCTTCACGAAGTGTGCAGCATATGCAGCCATTACTCATCTCTACAAGCTTTTCATCGGTACGCGACAGCTCAGCACCGCCGTTGCGCACTAACGCCGCATCAATATTGACTTCAGACATGTCATTAACGATGACAGCAATACGCCGCCCCTCACGATTGTTAAGAATGTGGTTAAGAAGCGTGGTTTTACCTGCGCCGAGAAAACCCGACAGCACAGAAACCGGTAAACGAGTGTCCTGGAAGTCGGGGAGGGAATGGTGTGCCATGCGTTATCCTTCAAATCAGTTTTATATATAATGTTATAACATAACAAAATGAAGGTAATTTTCAACACTGTTTGTCAGGATGATCGAAACGCACACTGGCAGCGAGAAGCGGGGCTGACCCGTTTCTAATCTCCCTGCGCTTTAATGGGTTTTGATTTTAAATGATATGTTATAACATTATACATTCTGGGAAATATTATGTGGTAAACAGAAATATCATGACACAACTTAAAAGCCTGTTTTACAGCGCGATTGCGGGCCTGATAGTGGCTTCATTGAGTGCTTATGCTGACGAAACCAGACCGGTTCGAATTGCGGCCCCTTTCGAAATTAAAGGGACCGATCCTGCGCTTTCCGGTGATATTTTACTTCGCATGGATGTCGTTGAAACACTCGTGGAGACAGATATCAAAGGTTCGCCTGTTCCTGCGCTGGCAGAGAGCTGGCAGGCTTCTCCTGACGGTCTGCAATGGCGTTTCAGGCTGCGGGCGAACGCGCACTTTCACGATGGATCTCTGGTCACCGCTGAAAGTGTCGTAAAATCACTGAATATCGCCCGCAGTAAGCCGGGTTTACTGGATAAAGCCCCAATAACATCGATCGTCGGCGAAGACATACAGGTCACCATTACACTCAGTGAACCCTTTACGCCGCTCCTGGCGGTACTGGCGGAAAGCCGTTCACAAATTCTGGCGCTGGCATCATGGGATAACGCAAACGCCGTCACGCGCATCATTGGTAGCGGTCCTTTCCAGTTAGTCCGTTTCCAACCGCCTCAGACGCTGAGCGTAAAAAGATTTGAGGGATACTGGGGGAATAAACCCGCCGTTGTTAACGCTGAATTTTTATCCGCAGGACGTGCAGAAACCCGCGCACTGTTGGCCGAAAGCGGAGACGCCGATTATGTTTTTAACCTTGATGCAGCCAGCCGCCAACGCCTGTCACAAAAAAAATCCCTGCAACTTCTTACCGTTTCCGTGCCGCGAACGGTCATGCTCAAACTGAACCTGGCTCATCCTTTTCTCAAAGAGCAAACCACGCGAGAGGCGTTAAGCCTGGCAATTAATCGTCGCGCACTGGCCAATGCAATATTGCGCTATCCCGGCGCAGCAACACAGATGTTTCCGCCTTCAATGGCGGAATGGCACAATCCCGCATTACCGGCCCTGGATTTCTCACCACAGCGCGCAACAGCATTACTCACACAATCAGGCTGGAAGCCCGGCCAGGATGGGATTCTGGTGCGCGACGGGCAGCGGTTTACGCTCACGCTGTTAACCTATCCGGATCGCCCGGAACTGCCGTTAATCGCCATGGTGATCCAACAGCAACTGCGTCAGACTGGAATTGATGTCGTCATCAATTCAACCAACTCCAGTGAAATCCCTGCCCGTCATCATGACGGGAGCCTGCAGATGGCGCTGTTCGCCCGTAATTTTGCCTTAACACCCGATCCCACCGGCACGCTGCTTCAGGATTACGGCACCCAGGGCGGTGACTGGGGCGCGATGAACTGGCATGACAAGGCCTTTGGCGAGGCGCTCAATACGCTATCACGCCGTTATGATGTTGCGATGAGGCAAAAGGCCAGAGAGGTCATTACTTCGGCTTTACAGCGTGATTTGCCTGTGATCCCCATCGCCTGGTATCAGCAATCGGCAGCGGTCAATGTCAATCTTACCTCGGTCACGCTTGATCCCTTTGAACGCCATTTCGGTCTGCGTGATATGAGATGGGTGAAGTGATGCTTAAACAACTCAGCTGGCGCCTGTGCCAGGCCGCTTTTGTCGTTCTCGCCGTCGGCATTTTAACCTTCGTTCTGGTGCAGGCGTTACCAGGTGATATGGCCTGGCGCATTGCATCGGGGCGTTATGGTTATGATCGGGTCGATCTGGCCGCCGTCGCCAAAGTACAACAGCAACTGGCGGATTTCACTGCTCAGGGAAGCGCACTGTGGCAATGGCTGTGGGATCTGCTGCGCTTCAATTTTGGTCATTCACTGGTATCGGGTGAGCCGGTAAGCAACGAACTGGCCTGGCAATTAAAACAAACGCTTGCGCTTGCCGGCTTCTCCCTGTTGCTGACTTTGTTGCTGGCTATACCGATTGGTCTCTGGGCGGGCTGCCATCCAGGCGGCTTTTTGGACCGGCTCATTAACTTGCTGGCAGCCATACTCAAATCGACTCCACATTTTGCGTTGGGCCTGCTGCTTGTCGTGTTGTTTGCGCTGCGCCTGGGCTGGCTGCCCAGTGCAGGGCAGGGGGAGTGGCGACATTTCATCCTGCCCTCAATGACCCTGGCGTTGTCGCTGAGTGCCGTGGGCGCACGTGTGGTACGTGAGGCAACGCATCAGGCCGTCACCGCAACCTGGTATCGCTGGGGGGCACAGAAAGGACTGTCTGGCTCGCGTCTGTTCTGGCGGCACGGTCTACGCAACCTCAGCGTGCCGGTCGTGACCTGGCTCGGCATGCAGTTTGTCTGGTTGGTGGAAGGTGTAGTGGTGGTCGAAACGCTGTTCGCCTGGCCGGGTATTGGCCATGCGCTGGTGCATGCGATTTTTGCCCGGGACGTGCCCGTAATTCAGGCCTGTGCGCTGGTACTGGGGCTGACATTTGTCACTTTAAATATGCTTGTCGATGGCTTGTGTTACGTACTGGACCCAAGGGGGAAACGCGCATGACCTACCGTCAAAAAACGGGTCTGACTCTCCTCCTGTTGTTGCTCGCGTTCGCCTGGCTGGTGCCACTGTTGAGTTCCGGGGACCCCGTGCAACAGGACCTGCTGCAGATGTTACAGCTTCCCACTGGAGAGGCCTGGCTGGGTTATGACCACCTTGGTCGTTCAATGCTGGCCCGTTTAAGCGCGGCGCTTCGTCTGTCGCTGGGGCTGGCGGCGATGTGCGTCATTACGGCACTGACGATGGGCACGCTGGCGGGGATCATCAGTGCCTGGCACGGTGGCTGGGTTGACCGCATATGCAATGCGTTAGCGGATATGTGCCTGGCGCTTCCCGGTCTGTTGCTGGTCTTGCTGTTAGCCGCTATCGCGCCAGACTCGCCAGGCATGTTGTGGCTCGGTATTTCACTGGTACTGTGGGTGGAGTTTTTCCGTGTGACGCGAGCCGCCTTGCGGCCCGTCGTTACGTCTCCGGCAGTCCAGTCCTCTTTACTGCTTGGTTTCTCGATGGTCTATCTGTTCCGCAGACACTTGTGGCCAGCAATGGCGCCTTTGCTGCTGACATTAACGGTGTATGCGTTTAGCAATGCCATTATGGCGGTGTCCGCATTGGGATTCATCAGCGTGGGCGTACGACCGCCAACGCCAGAGCTGGGACTGATGATGACAGAACTCTTTCCCTATGCCTGGGAAGCCCCCTGGCTTTTACTGCAGCCTGTAATGGCGCTTTTTATCGTATTTATCGGCCTGAATTTATTGGTGAACAAGGAGCGTATATGACTGGCATGGTGATAAAACAGGTCGCCGTTTACGCCGAACACTGCATCGTCGAGCCTGTGAGCATGGTCATTCAACCAGGCAGGCCCATGACGCTGGTCGGGGAAACCGGATCGGGGAAAAGCTTATTCGCCCAGGCCATCATGGGCGCATTACCTCAGGGGCTGTACGCAAAAGGCACCGTTGAGATCGACGGGCAACACTATGATCTCCAAACCGATTTGCTTCATCTTCGGGCGCTGTGGGGACACCGCATTGCATCACTGCCGCAGGAACCCTGGCTCGCGCTCGATCCGACGATGCGCGTTAATGCTCAGGTTGAAGAAGGTTACCGTTACGTACGGGGTTTACCGCGTCATGACGCCCAGCAGTCCACTGCAGAAGCGCTCGATCATCTGGGTCTTACGCAGGCCTCAGCGCGTTTTCCCTGGCAGCTTTCAGGCGGAATGGCCCAGCGCGTTTGTTTTGCGGCGGCTCGTGCTGGTGGGGCCACGATGTTGATTGCAGACGAACCCACTAAAGGGCTGGACGTCGCTCGACGGGATGAAATAGGTCGCCTGTTGAACACGGCGGTTGCTCGGGGCGAAACCTTATTGACGATCACGCACGACATTGCACTGGCCAGGCAGCTGGCTGGCGATGTCATGGTGATGCATAAAGGCCAGGTCATTGAGCAGGGCAGTGCCAGGCGGGTGCTGAGCAGGCCACAAGAGCCTTACACGCAACAGTTGCTGGCGGCGGAACCGCAGGCCTGGGCGACAGGCTTGCGGGTGCCCTGTGATGAAACCGTCGTGTTACAGTCAGAAGGCCTTTCGCTGAAACGTTCAGGAAAAAGGCTGTTTCACGATGCGGCTTTAACCTTTCGGGCCGGTGAAATCGTAGGGCTTTACGGCGAAAGCGGCTGTGGTAAAAGTAGCCTGGGAGATACGCTGTGTGGTCTGGTAAAACCGGATGCAGGCAGAGTCATACGGCCCGGCAATATCAGTAAGTTACGTTACCAAAAACTGTATCAGGATCCCTCCGCCATTTTTCCACCTGACGTGTCGATGGCACAGGTTATCGATGATGTGCTGCGTCTGCATCACGCCACGGTTCAGCGACGTGATGAACTGATGCTGCAACTGGGATTAGCGCATGATTTACTGAGCCGTCCGGCTTCTGGTTTGTCAGGTGGCGAGCTTCAGCGTTTTTCCCTGCTGCGGGTCATGCTACTGGACCCTGTCTTTTTATTTGCCGATGAGCCGACGTCGCGTCTGGACCCGCTTGTTCAGCAGCAGACGCTGGCGCTACTTACCGGGCTGGCAACAAAGCAGCGTTGTGCCATTTTGCTGGTCAGCCATGACCTCGCCTTACTGGAGAAGAGCGCGCATCGAGTCATCTCACTGGCTTCCCTCAGACAGGGTTCCGCAGTCATGACAGCGCATGGGTAAACGAAGGCGGGGAAGCCTGCCTTCACACGTGCTCCATGACCAACACAGCCAGCGTGTCGGGCTCAAGCGCGCGGAAAATATGCTCACTGTCGCCCGGATAACTGATGTAATCGCCTACCGCCAGTTCAACCGGTGAATCGACCGGACCCACCAGCGCACGCCCTTGGGTTAAAATTAAATGTTCAATGGTATTGGGCGAATGCGGCTGTGAGCAGCGTTCACTACCGGGCTGGATGTGCAACAAATAGATATCCCGTCGAGCGCCTGGTGGGCAGGTTGCCAACAGCACCGCTTTATAGTCAGCCTGCTCGGCGGCTACCGCTGGACCCTCGCCGCGGCGAATAACCTGCAGGCGATTCGCTTCCGGCTCCATCAGGCGGGCAAAAGGAATATTCAACGCCACACACAGTGACCATAATGTTTCAATGCCGGGATTGCCATTACCGGCTTCAAGCTGAGACAGGGTCGATTTTGCAATACCTGCGCGACGTGCCACCTCAGCGAGCGTCAGGCCAGTACGCTGACGTTCTCTCACTAAGCTATTGGCAATGATGTTAATGGGCGTACTCATCATTCATCCTGTTCATTAAAACGAACGTATCGTTCATCTTGTAATGCATGTTGGATGTTCATTATAATGGATAAAACGTTCGATATGGGATTTGATTTTGATGCCGGCAAAAAAAACGACGCTCGATAAGGGCGTGATTAAAGCGATTTTTCTGGTCTGTATCGCAGATGGGATTGTAGGCCTGTCTTATGGTTCTCTTGCTACTGCGGATGGCTTTCCGTTTTGGGTGCCACTGGCGTTATCGACTCTCGTACTGGCTGGTGCATCAGAATTCTTATTTATTGGCATCGTGGCAGGCGGTGGCAGCCCGTTGACTGCGGCGGCGGCGGGCCTGCTGGTTAACGCACGCCATCTCCCCTTCGGTATTGCTGTTAAAGATTTGGTGGGTCAGGGCTGGCGAGGCCTGCTCGGCTGTCACATCATGAACGATGAAAGTGTGGTGTTTGGCATCTCTCAGCCAACACTGGCCCAGCGCCGCAGTGCCTTTTGGCTGTGTGGCATCGGTATTGGATTGATCTGGCCATTTAGCGTGATGCTTGGGGCCGCGATTGGTCAGTTTATCCCGAGTATTTCCGCTATCGGTCTGGATGCCGTTTTCCCCGCCATTCTTATCGCCCTGATTTTCCCGGCGCTACGTAAACCCCGCACCTGTATCCCTGCGACTGCAGGTGCGCTGGTGTCGCTGGTGGTCACGCCATTTGTTCCCGCAGGGATGCCGGTTCTGTTTTCCCTGTTAGGGCTGCTGACGTGGAGATCGCGTAAATGAATCACCCGATGATTATTGCAGGAATTGCAGTGCTGGCCGCCGGGACCTATGCCATTCGCTATGCCGGCGTCAAACTGGGTAACAGGTTGCCTGTCAGTGAACGGACGCAGCATATGCTATCTGATGCGGCAACCGTGCTGTTACTGGCCGTAGCGGCCACCACCACCCTGTTTGAAGGCCCGCATTTTGCCGGGATGGCAAGGTTGTTGGGTGTGTCGTTTGCCCTTTTTCTTGCCTGGCGTAAAGCCCCGCTTATCGTGATTATTTTGGGCGCGGCCTGTATGACCGCCTTGCTGCGTTATCTGAATGTGCCTTAGACGCTGATGACAAATTGTTGCGTCAGCCTTGACGTAAGACGCAGCTTAAAATACAACTAGAACCCGTCAGGGGAGTCTCGCCAGAGAGACTGAGAGGCTAATAGCGCAATGCGCGGCTTAGCGACCCTTAGAACCTGACCCAGTTGATACTGGCGTAGGAAGACGGGTATCTTCGCCCAGTGCAGATACTTGCCGCAGAGCCTGCTTTTACTGTGCTCATGCTTTTTCCCTTCTCGTATCACGGGTCTCTGATTTAAACAGAGAGGCCAAAGTGAAAATCCTGTTTCTGATTTTACGCTGTCAGGTTGGCTGGCAATGAGCCGCTGGTCGGTGCTGGGCAGTGGTGTGTCCGGGCTGTGCATTGCTACGTTACTGGCGGAGCGCGGCGAAAATGTCGAAATCATCACGTTACCCGATTGCCGGGCGGCTTCCCACTGGGCTGGCGGTATGCTGGCCCCCTGGTGCGAAGCGGAAAGTGCGCCGCAGCAGGTGGTGGACTGGGGCCAGCATGCCGCCGCATGGTGGTCGGCCCGCATCAGCGGCGTTGAACAAAAGGGCACGCTGGTGATTGCGCCGCCGCGCGACCGTGCTGAATTAACCCGTTTTGCGAACATAACGTCTGAACATCAGTGGGTGGTGCCTGCAGAGATCGAACCCGCGCTGGAAAACCGTTTTGCGCGTGGACTATTTTTCGCTGCAGAAGCCCATCTTGATCCCCGTCTGGCAATGCAACAGTTACAAACGCGCTTAATCAATGCTGGCGTGAATTTTCACAGCGGTAAACCCAGTGGGAACGTTATTGATTGCCGTGGTATCCATGCCCAGGAATCCCTGCCGGCACTCCGTGCCGTACGCGGTGAAATGGTCATCCTGCAGACGAATGAGATAACGTTCTCCCGGCCGGTTCGCCTTCTGCACCCGCGCTTTCCCTGTTATCTGGTACCTCGAGCGCAAGGGCATTTTATGCTCGGCGCGACCATGGTCGAAAGCCAGGATGACAGCCCGATCAGCGCGCGCGCAATGATGGAACTGTTGAGCGCTGCTTACAGCATCCATCCTGCCCTTGCCGAAGCACGCATCATTGAAAGCGGTACGGGTTTGCGTCCGGCTTACTCTCATAATCTGCCCGATGTTCGTTATGAAAATGGCATTTTTTCCATCAACGGTATGTATCGTCACGGCTTCTTATTGGCCCCGATGATGGCCGAGAAGCTTATGCAACAACTTACGTCAGAGGGAATGCGATGAAAATAGAACTGAACGGCCTTGCTATTGAGACTCAGGCCCGGACGCTGGCTGAATTGTTGGCGGAACAGGATATTGATGCGGGCTGTGTCGCCAGCGCGCTTAACGGCACCTTTATTCCCCGGGAACGCTATTCCTCCCAACCGCTTGAGGCCGGTTGTCGTCTGGAAGTGTTATCACCGATGCAGGGAGGTTAACGATGTTTTACGACTATAGCGGGCAGTCACGTTTTTTACTGGGCACGGCGGGTTATCCCTCGCCAGATATTTTGCAACAGGCCGTCAGCGCATCGGGCGCAGACATTATTACAGTCAGTTTACGTCGTGAAGGAAGCCAGGGCGGCGCATTTCGCGACCTTCTGAAAACGCTGAATAAACGCGTATTACCGAACACGGCAGGCTGTCATACGGTTAAAGAAGCCGTTACCACTGCACATATGGCGCGGGAGTTGTTCGCCACGTCGTGGATCAAACTTGAAGTGATTGGTCATGCCGACACCTTGCAGCCCGATCCTTTTGCCCTGGTTGAAGCGGCGCGTATTTTGTGTGCCGAGGGTTTTCATGTTTTTCCCTACACCACAGAAGATCTGATTGTTGGCGAGAAACTGCTGGATGCTGGCTGCGAAGTGCTGATGCCATGGGGCGCGCCCATCGGTTCCGGGCAGGGATTACGCAATATTGAGGGCTTACGCACGATGCGTGCCTGGTTTAAAGACGTTCCGCTGATTATTGATGCCGGGATCGGTGCGCCGAGTCAGGCGGCCCAGGCGATGGAATTAGGTTTCGACGCTGTGTTACTGAATACCGCCGTCGCGAAATCCAGCGATCCGGTGCGCATGGCTGGTGCCTTTGCTGGCGCCATTGACGCGGGACATCAGGCACGTCAGGCAGGGATGATGGAACGCCGCGACATGGCGGCGGCGTCCACGCCCATTTTCGGGCTGGCCCAGTTCAGCTAAGGAGCGGTGATGTCGCGTTATCAACGACAGACAATGCTGCCAGACGTCGGGGAGCAAGGGCAGCAGGCCCTGTCAGCTGCGCGTGTCTTAGTGGTCGGTGCAGGTGGGCTGGCTTCCACGCTGCTGCCACTGCTGGCTGGCGCTGGCATCGGTTATATCCGGCTTTATGACGATGATGTTGTGGCGCTGCATAATCTGCATCGTCAGACGCTGTTTACCACGGCCGACATTGGCGAGCCGAAGGTTTTTTGCGCGCAACGCGCGCTGGCACAGCGTAACCCGGATACGGTTGTTGAAGTATATCCTGTGGCGTTGCGCGCCAGTATTGTTGAGGCGGCAATGACGGATATCGATCTGGTGGTCGATGCAGCGGATAACTTCGCGGTGACTTACCTGCTTTCCGATATTTGCTTTGCCCGGGGTGTTCCGCTGGTTTGCGCCTCGGTGCTGGGGCGACAGGGCTATGCTGGCGGATTTTGCGGCGGTGCGCCAAGCTATCGCGCACTGTTTCCACACTTACCCAAAGCCTCAGGCAACTGCAACACTGCAGGCGTTTTGGGTCCGGCAGTCGCCACCTTAGGTGCTTTACAGGCGCAGATGGCACTCAGTATCCTGTTGAATTTGTCGCCTTCACCATTGGGTTGCATGATTAATTGTGATTTTGTGTCCTGGCAACTGCGTCAGTTCCGATTCGACAATGCGCCCGAACCTGAAAAAGCCGGAATTCCGTTTATCGATTCGGCCCTGTTAACCCCAAACGACTGTGTGGTCGATTTGCGCGGGACCGACGAAGCACCTGTTAGCGTTATTCCCGATGTGACGCGGATATTGCCCCAGCATATCGCCAGCTGGCAACCGCCCGCGGACAAACGCATTGTTCTGGTCTGTGCCAGTGGCATTCGTGCCGCCCAGGCTGCTCTGGCTCTGGAAGCGCGGGGCTGTCAGCGGCTGGCAATCATTGCAGACCGATAACACAGACGAAAAAGCGGGATGATTAATTCTGGTCTTTGCGGTTGGTTTGATAAATGTCGGGTCGGGTTATAGTCCAGGCATAATCGGGTCTGTTCACTGGCTGATAACCGAATTTCTGGTACAACCAGGGGGCGGTTGAAGTAAACAGCAAGAGTCGGCGCAATGTGTTAATGACAGAATGGGACTGACAGCATTCAATCAGCCATCCGCCGAGCCCGCTACCCTGGTATTCTTCAAGGACATAGACATCACACAGGTATGCGAAGGTCGCGGAGTCGGTGATAAATCGCGCAAAACCAATCTGCTGGTGGTGATGAAACAGCCCAAAATTTAAACTGTTTTCTACCGACAGTGCCACGGTGGCGTAATCGATACCGGCTGCCCAACTTGAGCGGGTGAGGTAACGGTGAATGGCCTCAATATCCATCTGCGATTTATCCGTCGTAATGCGATAATCGTCTTTGTGCCAGTGCTGAACAGGTGCCATCAGTTTTCCCCCTGTCTTCCCGATTTAAGTGAGATTGTCGATAACCGTTTCGCTAAAACATCAGCCTGTAAGACTGCGCACTGCAATAACCATAAGCAGTAATCCGCCCCCCATATTCACGTAGCGTTTCAGCGATACCGGGTTCAGTTTTTGCGCCGAGAACACCAGCGCCTGACTAAAGAGAGCCAGCCAGATAACCATGACCGCAATGTGCACTGTGGCCAGCGTCAGAAAGGCATCAATACCTGCTCTGTTACCAACGAACTGTGAAACCACCGTCAGGTAAAACAGGATAGCTTTGGGATTGGCGACATTGGCCAGCCATGCACCTTTGATTGTAACCGCGCTTTCTGTCGCGTTCAGCGCAAAGGTCTTCGTCCTGACGCCAGTGATAAATAAAAGGCCGCCCAGCCACAGTAAATAGAGCACGCCAGCCATTTTTAACAGGCCAAACAGCGCGGGTGAAGCAACCAGTGCCGTCGACAGGCCGAGACCGATCAGTAAAGCATGGGTATAAATCCCCAGTGCGGTGCCGAGCAGGGTTTTAAACAGCCCTTTGCGACCAGCCGTAAGTGCACTGTTCATTGCCAGCGTGAAACTTGCGCCGGGTGAAAGCGCAATGGGGAGCAGCGCGGGCAGAAACCCTGCCAGATTAATGTCCATCTTTCACCCGCACATAACGTCTTTTCACAGCGTGCACGAAATGCGTTAACAAAAATTATGTCGGATTATAAAACGCACACAGCTTATTGCCGGTTGGGTCCCTGAGATAGGCGATGCATTTTCCATCAGTTTCTCTGACCTGCGGCGGTGTTTCTGCCGATGTGCCACCGTTTTCAATCCCTTGTTGATGCCAGCGAAACACCTCCTCGGATGAGGGCATGGTGAAGCCGATGGTTCCGCCGTTGGCAAAGGTGGCGGGCTGACCATTGATGGGTTTGGTGATGATAAAACGTTGGTTATTTTTGATGTAATAAGGGCGACCTATGGCATCAATGCCCTGATCGTCACAACGGATAACCGCGAAAATAGCATCGTAGAACGTTTTAGCTTGCTCAATATCATCAGTACCAACAACCATATGGCTAAACATACTTAACTCCTTTTTAACATCGGTAGGGATATACTTATCACATCCGGTTTATTGCTGACCAGCTATGCGTAAGGAGGTTCCGATGAATGACCATCCCGTTTTACAGGTTGTCAGGTTATGCGACAGGGCGATATCAGCCGGTGATTATGATGCCTTGATGAAACACTATGCAGACGATGCCAGCCTGGTCATTAAGCCGGGAATGACCGTGACGGGCAGCGTAGCTATTCGCCGTGCCTTTGAGGCGATTGCCAACTATTTTCAGCATCAGCTCGTGGTGGAGCAGGGCAGGATGGAGGTCATTGAAGGGGCAGGAACCGCGCTGGTTGTCATGGAAACGGTGCTCCGCTATCCCGATGGGCAGGGACAGCCGATAGAAAACACCCGGCGTGCCACTTATGTGTTTCGGCTGGAAAGTGATAATCAATGGCGCTGCACCGTAGATAATTCCTATGGCACCACGCTACTTGACCACGTGCTTTAGCATTGCTGCTTTTGGGCGCGTCATCTGAACGGCCTGAGCCGTTAATCCGCGCTGGATGCTGGCGCGAATTAACGGCTTTTTTTAAATCACTTCTACCAGCTGGAAGGTTTCGAATATCAGTTCCATTTCGGTGCTGAACCCGCCGTTACGCTGAAAATAGCGTTGATGTTCGCGTTGCCAGTACTCAAGGCTCAGGTCACCTTCGCCTTCCATCATCGCCATTTCTGGCGTTACGCGGTCAAAGCGCGTCACAAACAACCCTGTTGTTCTGATGACGCAAACCGGTTTATCCGCGCCGTTTAAAATGATGCTGTAACTGCCGGGTTGAGGCTTCACATCATCTTCATACCAGCCTTGCAGAGAGCTGCAGGTGGCGATTTTTTTGCCGGTCAGCACCAGCGTCGCCAGCGCATTGGCCATCTCGGGAGAATCGCCAAATGACCAGCAAAGTGCGTCAGGATATTTGGCTTTAATCTGTTCAAGCGTCATCGTCATACTCAGTCCTTTTACCGCGGGGCCAGAATGGCTGGAGCATTACGTCAGGCCAGAATACGTTGTGCCCACTCTTCAACCGAATCGCCACTGCTTATATCCGGTTGTACCAGGCCATTAATCATAAAGGTCGGTGAAACATGGATACCGTTTTGACGGGCATATTTACAGTGCCATTTCACCAGGTCTTGCAAATCATGACGATCAAAGGCGGCGTAAGCATCAATGCCGCTGTATTCTTTTAGCCTGGCAAGAAGCTGGTGGGGCGTGACGTCCATATTTGGCCCCCGGCAATGGTCTGTAAACTCAAATGCTTCCCGATGGTCGGCAACGGCCTGAAGTACCGCTTTAGCCGCCGCTTTGCTTTCCACCGAAGCCGCCAGGATATAGCGAACGATCACGCCCGAATACATGTGCCAGGGCTGAGACTGAAGATGAATTTTAAGCGTCATTTTATCTTCACCGACCTGCTCTAAAAGCGCATCCAGTTTATTGAACGCGCGTACGGAGAAGGGGCAGGTGGGCTCAATAAAAATTTCGAACAGGTGAGGTCCCTGTCCCCAGGTGAGAGGTTCTGCTCTTAGCTTTTCGTTGTTCATCCCAACTCCCATTAGCTAGTTAAGTTCCGGGTTCACTGACTGTGGCAACTTTACGCGTTTTCTGCCGGGTATTCACCTCAGGAGCCGTTTATCCACCCTGATAAGGATTAGTCTCATTTCTCTTACGTTACGGCAAATCAGACTAAAATTATTCCTTCAACGGTTTCGCTTTATGTGCACAACGTTTAAGGTTTCAGGATTGTTAAATCATGATCTTAAACACTATTTTGCAACGCGAAGGCACAAAGCGGCAAACTGATGCGAGTTGAATACCGCTAGAGTAACCCGTTTATCAACCCGGAACCGGGCGTCGCGTTTTCCTGGCCCGGGACGTAAGGATTATTGAATGTCGCATTTTCGTCCGGTCGCGCTCGAACATGCAAGCCGCCTGCTGAATCATGGGCCGACGATATTAATTACCAGTCGGGACAGTCAGTCTGAGCGTCGCAACATCATGGCTGCGGCCTGGTCAGTGCCGGTAGAGTTTTCGCCGCCGCGGGTGGCCATCATTGTGGATAAATCGACCTGGTCACGTGAGCTGATCGAAGCCAGCGGCGCATTTGGTATTTGTGTGCCCGCCGCAAGTTTTGTCGACCTCACGTATGCCGTCGGCAGCACGACAGGACGCGACCAGGACAAATTTGCGGCGTTCTCCATTCAGGCCAGTGAGAGTCAGCACTTCGGTGTGCCTCTGTTGGAAGAGAGCTGTGTCGCCTGGATGGAATGCCGTTTACTGCCGGAAACAGAAGCACAGCAGGCATATGACACCTTGTTTGGCGAAGTGGTCACTGCTGCTGCTGACAGTCGGGTCTTTTACGATGGGCGCTGGCATTTTGATGACAGTAACTCAGCCCTACATACTTTACATCACCTTGGCGGTGGCCAGTTCGTGACGGTGGCGAACACGCTGACTGCCAAATCAACGCGTTAAATGAGGTACAGAATGACAATTAAGAGTTACGCAGCCATGCAGGCGGGACAAGCACTGGAGCGTTACGACTATGATCCAGGCCCGTTAGACGCAGAAGATGTCGAAGTCGAAGTTGAATACTGCGGTGTATGCCATTCAGATCTGTCGATGATCGACAATGAATGGGGGATTTCAGCCTATCCCGTGGTTGCCGGTCACGAAGTGATTGGGCGCGTGGCTGCGCTTGGCGACAGTGCCAAAAGTAAAGGCCTGAAGCTGGGACAGCGCGTGGGCATCGGCTGGACAGCGAAAAGCTGTCAGCATTGCGATCCGTGCATCAGCGGCGATCATGTTAACTGTGCCAATGGCACCACAACGACCATCGGTAACAACGGCGGTTTCGCTGATAAGCTGCGCGCTAACTGGCAGTGGGTCATTCCACTACCTGAAAAGCTGGATGCGGCAACGGCCGGTCCGCTGCTGTGCGGTGGGATCACCGTATTTAAACCTTTACTGATGCATAACATCACCGCGATGAGCCGCGTCGGCGTGATCGGTATTGGTGGTCTGGGTCATATCGCCATCAAAATTCTGCATGCGATGGGCGCAGAAGTTACCGCGTTCAGCTCCTCGGCCAATAAAAAGCAAGCCATTCTGGATATGGGCGCCGACCACGTGGTGAACAGCCGTGATCCAGAAGCGTTAAAAGGGCTGGCGGGTCAGTTTGACCTGATTATCAGCACTGTTGCGGTTGATCTCGACTGGCAACCCTACTTTGCGGCGCTGGCACCACGCGGTAAGTTCCATACCGTTGGTGCAGTATTGAAGCCGTTTGATGTGCCTGCCTTTAGCCTGATTTTAGGCGACCGTGCCGTTACCGGTTCTTCAACCGGTTCACCTGCTCAGTTGCGTTCTCTGTTGAAACTGGCTGGCCGCGCGGATATCGCGCCGACGGTGGAATATTTCCCCATGTCCAAAATCAACGAGGCACTGGAACATGTTCGCGCAGGTAAAGCCAACTACCGTGTGGTTCTGAAAGCCGATTTCTAATCTCCGGCGCGCCTTTCTGGCGCGCCTTTTTTCATTCCCACCAATAGCGCGGCTAATCTCTGTTAAAATTAAATCCTCACGCCTGATGCCGGACGTCTCTACTGGAGAAATTATGTTGTGGATTTGGAATGCCCTGATCGTGTTGATTACTGTGATTGGCATGGAAGTGGTTGCTGCACTGGCACATAAATACATCATGCATGGCTGGGGTTGGGGATGGCATCTTTCCCATCATGAACCACGCAAAGGCGCGTTTGAAGTTAACGATCTTTATGCCGTTGTGTTTGCTGGATTATCGATCCTGCTTATTTATCTGGGCAGTACGGGAATGTGGCCGCTTCAGTGGATTGGTGCGGGCATGACGGCCTATGGATTGCTCTATTTCATGGTTCACGACGGGCTGGTGCATCAGCGTTGGCCGTTCCGGTATATTCCGCGCAAAGGCTACCTGAAGCGGTTGTATATGGCCCACCGCATGCATCATGCCGTAAGAGGCAAAGAAGGCTGTGTTTCTTTTGGTTTTCTCTATGCTCCGCCGCTATCAAAACTTCAGGCGACGCTAAGAGAACGACATTCGGCTAAATCGGGCGCTGCCAGAGATGGGCAGGGCGAGGCGGATGAGGCCGCATCCGGGAAGTAATGGCCTGACCGGATGCCATCAACAGAAGCGATAATTTTTCGGGTGTCGTGGTTGACTGCCGATGGTCCCAGGCTTCTGTTCCTGCCTGTTCAACCTTCACCCCAATTTTACGATAAACCTGCTTCGCTGTGGCGATGGCCCAGGCTGAGCGCAAGGGCAGCCCGGCCAGTCCCGCCGTAGCGGACAAATAGTAAGGTTCGGCTTCCTGCACCAGACGTCGGGCGATGCGGCTCAGCGCCTGGCGGTTTTCCGGTGCCGCATAATTTTCTTTATTTAGTCCTTCATTTTCCAGCCAACTCGCCGGCAGATAACAACGACCCACATGCGCATCTTCCACAATATCGCGGGCGATGTTGGTCAACTGAAATGCCAGCCCAAGATCGCAGGCGCGATCCAGTGTGGCGTTATCGCGTACGCCCATAATTTGCGCCATCATCAAGCCGACCACGCCTGCAACGTGATAGCAATACCGTAATGTATCGTCCAACTGAATGTACTCCGCCTCACGCACATCCATGGCAAAGCCTTCCAGATGATCAAACGCGTAAGCGGGCGCAATATCGTGGGCCATCGCCACTTCCTGAAACGCAGCAAACGCCGGTTCGTGCATCTGCGATCCGGCATAGGCCTGGCGCGTTTTCATCTCCAACTGCATCAGGCGTTGCTCAGGCGTTTGCAATGACGGCTGATCGGTTTGAAAACCCAGGGTTTGATCGTCAATCACGTCGTCACAATGGCGGCACCAGGAGTAGAGCATAAGTACGCTGCGCCGGGTTTTTGCGTCAAATAACTTTGAGGCAGTCGCAAAACTTTTCGAGCCAACAGCCATCGTTTCGACCGCATGATTGAGTAACGACGGATTATTCAAATCAGGTCCTCCAGCATTAAACCTGCAGTTGCCTTAGCCGAGCCGATCACGCCGGGAATGCCCGCGCCGGGATGGGTGCCTGCACCTACCAGGTAAAGATTATTGATGGTTTTATCGCGGTTGTGCGGTCGGAACCAGGCGCTCTGTGTGAGAACGGGCTCAACAGAAAAGGCTGAGCCTTGATAGGCATTGAGCTGGTCGCGAAAATCGAACGGCGTAAACATTCGC
The DNA here is from genome assembly GCF_002307475.1 of Pantoea allii. GTDB lineage: Bacteria > Pseudomonadota > Gammaproteobacteria > Enterobacterales > Enterobacteriaceae > Pantoea > Pantoea allii. The sequence continues at coordinate 38,764 of NZ_NTMH01000032.1, forward strand.
TGCGTAACCAACTGGCTACGCAAGCCAGGCATGTAATGTTGCTCAAGGTACTCAAAAATACGATCGCGCAGTCGCGGCCCTTCAACCGTCCAGTCGAGGTTCGCTGTGCCTAAATGTGGCACGGGAGCTAACACATAGTAACTGCCGCAACCTTCCGGTGCCAGTGACGAATCCGTGACACAAGGTGCGTGCAGGTAAAGTGAGAAATCGTCTGCGAGTCCGTCATGATTGAAAATTTCATGAATCAGCTCACGGTAGCGAGGGCCGAAACAAACCGTATGGTGGGCAAGCTGATCGTGATGGTGATTCAGACCAAAATAGAGAACAAACAATGAGTTGCTCATGCGCTTAGTTTGCAGTTTTTTTGACTGCTTCACGGCGGCAGGATGCTGACTTAACAGGTCGCGATAGGTGTGAACCACATCCGCATTGGAAGCGACAGCCCGGGTCGGGAATCTGCGTCCGTCCTCTAAATGCACGGCTTCAATGGTATCCCCCGTGGTTTCCATGTGGCTGACCTTCGCATTCAGTACCACTTCGCCACCCAGATCCTGAAACAGCTTTATCATCCCTTTCACTAATGCCCCAGTGCCACCGCGTGGAAACCAGACGCCCCATTCGCGTTCGAGTGCATGTATTAACGTATAAATGGATGAGGTGGCGAAGGGATTGCCGCCCACTAACAGCGAGTGAAAAGAAAACGCCTGACGAAGATGTTCATCCTCGATGTAGCTGGCAACTTTACTGTAAACACTTCGCCATGCCTGCAGTTTCGCCAGTTGGGGCGCGGCGCGAAGCATATCCCTGAACGACAAGAAAGGCACGGTGCCAAGCTTCAGATAGCCTTCTTTAAACACCGCACGTGAATAGTCCAGAAACTGACGATAGCCTTCAACATCGCGTGGATTAAACTGCTGAATCTGCGCCTCAAGCTGTGCCTGATCGTTATCGTAATTGAAAACCTTTCCTGACTCCCAACACAGGCGATAAAACGGCGCAACCGGCAGCAGTTCAACGTAATCTTTTAACTGTTTTCCCGCCAGGGCAAAGAGTTCTTCAATGGCGCTGGGATCGGTAATAACGGTAGGCCCTGCATCAAAAGTAAACCCCTGATCTTCATAGACATAAGCCCGGCCACCGGGTTTGTCGCGTTGCTCAAGCAGTAAGACAGGGATCCCCGCCGCCTGCAGACGAATTGCTAATGCCAGGCCACCAAAGCCTGCACCAATTACCGTAGTTGGTTTCATGTTGTCGCTCTTTAACGATGAGTCGTCATAATTGCCTGCAATGCCGCTAATACCGGAACAGGCGGCTTGCCGCTCAGAATACGTAGCCGATCGGTCAGCGTGAGTTTGCCCGCATAAAAACGGGAGATTAAATCTTCAGGTAAACCATAGAAGCGCTGCATAACACGCCAGCGTGAATCGGCGGGTCCGGCTAAAAACAGCATGCGATTCAACATGCGGAAAAAGCGTTGCTGCTGCCAGCGCTCGTGGGCAAAGTGGGTAATCGCCTGATGAATTGAGGACGATGTAAAGACATCAAGCGCACTCAGCCGATCGGCCAGCGTAACCGCAAGGGGGAGTGAATAACCGGTTGTGGGGTGAAACAGTCCGGCACGCAGTCCACTGCAGGCTAAAGGCTGTTGCTGCCAAAACGCGGTGCTATCGCCCGTTAAGGTTATTGGCAATGCGCCCTGTTCCTCACGAAGCAGAGTCTGAAGCTGCCAATTCTGCTGGGCAGCATAATCGCGAATATTGTGTCGCGCGCGTTCAGGTTCCAGTGTCGCGTTATCGATATAGTGGGTATCTTCGATTAACAGTTCTGTCGCAGATAGCGGCAGGCTGTAAACAAAGCGATAACCATTTTGCTGATCGACCGTGGCATCCATAATAATGGGTGAGGATAAACCGTGCGGTTTACTGAGTCGCCATTCCTGTCCGATAAACGCCTGGAATCCCACGTTCAGCGCTGAATTTGGCGTATAACCTCGCCCATCAATCACCGCGCTGGCGCTGATGACCTGACCATTATTCAGTCGAACAGCGTCGGCGTGAACCTCTGCCACCGCGCGGCTAATCCATAAATGCTGACCAAACTTCTGTTGTAAAACCTCGGCAAAACGCTGCGAAGTCACAGAAAAATAGCCGCTGTTCAGCTTACGACGTCGCGTGGGAAAGCGGACCTGATAGTCGGGCCAGTGATATACCACCAGCGGTGCTATCCAGCGATGTTGGCTCTCGGTTAAATCAGCGTCGTGAAAGGACCAGGTATGATTACCGCCCGCCTGGGGGGCCGCTTCGATAAGCAGAATACGCATGTCAGGTTGCTGCTGCTGAAGGCGCAGGGCAATGAGGCCATTAGCCAGCCCGGCGCCCACTAAAATCAGATCATAATGCGGTCGCATAGCCGCTCCCCTTCAAAACGGGCTGGCCGGTGCGCATGGCCTGCTCAACGATATCTGCAGCGGCCATTGTGCCGCCGGCTAAACGAAGGGCGGTCTGGATTTTCGTCATGCGTTGCGGGTAGTCGACGTTGGTCAGCAATGCACGCATCTGACGCGCCAGCGCATGGCTGGTGGTAAAACGGGACGCACGTTTTCCTATCCCATGATAAACAATACGTGAGGCCACGCCGGGCTGATCAAATGCCAACGGAAGGGCTAAAAGGGGCGTACGATAATTAATGGCATCCAGCACCGTATTCATCCCGCCATGGGTAATGGCAAGCTGCGCCTGCGAGAGCGCGGCCGACTGATCGGCAAAATCCACAACCTGCGTGTGACGGCTTCGCGCCAGCTCTTCGGCCTGAAAGGCAGTCAGGCGGCCACAGTGCGCCAACAGAAGCTGACCATCAATCTCTTCACAGGCTTTCACAATGGTTTTAAACAGACCGTAGCGATGACCCTGCAGCGTGCCCAGCGAGGCGAAAATCCGGGGCTTTTCAGACGGCGAAAAATAAAGCGGCGAAGAGGTTGATGTCGTCTGCGTTTCTCGCAGGGGGCCAACAGCATGAAAACAAGCCGGTAGCGCTTTACGGGGAAAATCCAGTTCTGGAATAAGCTGACTGATTTGTGCCAATGGCGAAAAACACTGATGGAGTTTATCCCGGGGTGCTAAGCCCATCCTGTGACTGTGATGGGCAATGACGCGGTCATGCCGACGCATCAGCCAGTCATAAATTTTTTCGCTGGCAGCATAGCGCTCACGTGCGGCATCGCTGGTGCCATAGTCAAAAGGCATCACCGCCAGGGGCAAATCCGGTTCGCGATTAAGCGGAAGTGCACAGGCAACCGAGACAAACGGCAGCCCCAGCGCTTCAGCGACCAGAGCGCCTGCTGGCTCCATCTGATCAACGATGACACCATCTATCGCCAAATCGTTAAAGGCTCTGGGGAGCGCCAGGCACAGCATATCGCTGGTGCGCGCCATTTCATTGATTAGCCGAAGCATTGACGGCCCCAGAGGATGGGCCGCTAAGTGCAGCAAGCGCGATAATGAGCCAGACGGATGGCTTTCTTCTCCTACAGCATGAAATCCGATGTGGGGATGCTGAATGAGTGGTTTAATGTCCTGTTGCTGAATAAAGGTCACCCGATGACCGCGAGCCACTAACTCCCGAGCGAGGTTTTCCAGTGCACGGACATGGCTGTAAAAAGGCGGAGCGATCGCCGCGAAGTGGCTCATGCAGCATCCTTAACTGACGGCAGCGAGTTTTTTGTCAAACCAGGCCTGGATAAATTGTTGAGTAGAATGACCGTTCTGACACGCGGCTGAGAGGTGCTCACTGGCGAGATGCAGATGCTGCCGCAGACGCTCTTCAACTGCTCTGGAGCCTAATAAATTGACCAGGGTCGATTTGCCTTCATCCTGATTGATGTCCTTACCCGTGTCAGCCATGCCATCCGTTAAATCGTCCAGCAGCTGAAACGCCTGACCGAGATCAAGCGAAAAACGGTGTAGGTAATCGCGTGCTTCGCTGGAGGCATTCGCCACAATTGAGGCCATCTGCATAGACGCGCAAAACAGGGTGCTGGTTTTAAAGTGGTTCGTCATCAAAATGGCTTCAGCGCTGCGCGGCTTATCGCCTTCTGACAGATCCTTAAACTGACCCTGTACCAGACCTTGCATACCAATGGCGTTTGATAATTCTGACACTGCGCGGTTTTTTGCCAGCGGCGTCAGGCCATCTGCATCGGCAATGACCCCAAAGGCTTTGCTCAGTAAGGCGACCGCCGCCAGTATTGCCACATGCTCGCCGTACTGACAGTGAACGGTAGGGCGGCCCCGACGCATCTGCGCATCATCCATACAGGGCATATCATCAAGAATCAACGATGCCGCGTGCACCATTTCCACGGCGCAGGCGAGATCCAGCAATCCCTCTTGGCTGACAGCGCAGCCCAGATCGCGTGCTGTGAGCAACAACAGCATCGGGCGAATACGTTTACCCGGTGCCAGCGCGCCCTCACGCATCGCGGCACCTACAAAATCCCGTTCTCCCTCGACAGGCAATAACTGCTCAAGTCGCCGATCAATATCAGCCAGTAATTGCTCAGCAGCACTGCGAGTGGGGTGAACGTGTTTTTTTGCGCAGACCGTCATTCGGGCTGTCCTTATCAACGGATACATTTATGACAACGCTAAAAGTGCGCTGCCCTTTAAAGAAACACTTAATCTGCCATAACATGGTTGGCAGGCTTACCCGTTATTTTTACATTTAGGGTTTCAGGTTTTTTCTCGCTAAATCCACATAATTAATACTAGTTGAGCCTGTGGAAAAGGTGGAGAATTCATAAACCTCCGTCGTATTTGCCTGTGGCGTGACAGGTTTTCCTCAGCGCCCGGGGTTCAGCCTGCCAGTGCACGTAATGTCGCAATTACCTGAGAAACGTCATTAGCACTGAGCGCCGTGTCTTTAGCAAATTTCACCTGTCCCTTCTGGTCCAGCACAATGACTGCCGCACCTTCGGGCTTAAGCTGCCAGCGGTGCTGTGCCACACCGCTACTGTCGATAATAAACTGTTCCCATGGCGATGCTTTTTTACTGGCGCGGATACTATTGACCACAAACAGACTGCTGCCAGGTAAAGCATCATCAGTATTGACGATGGTCGTGGTCTGGAATTGTTTTTTAGGCAGGTTGGCGTGCTGAAGAGCGTCAATGAGAGCTGCCGACTGTTCTTTTGCCGATAATCGACCCGCAACGTGAATAATTAAACGTGTTTTCCCCGTCAGCGTCAGACTGTTCCATTTTTGATAGTCAATCTTTCCGCTATCGAGCCGCATCTCACCTTTATCCGCAATAAAAACCGACGGTAGAGGCTGCCCGACAACGATGTTATGGGCGTTTGCCCAACAGGAAACGAGCAAAAGCGCCATCAATCCATAATGTTGCACTGTGTTATCTCTGGTTATTGGGAGCCATCTTACCAGCTTAGCAATTTTATCAACCCTTTGACTGTTTTATGCCCATTCCTGTTTTAGATCAATAACGGTGGGATGGGATTGAACAAAAATGCATCAACAATCCAGGGTCAGGAGGTAAGCATGCACTCAGATCTTATGACATTAGCTGAAATGGCGGTCTACCTGGGCATTTCTCAGGCAAGTCTGGTCAGGGCGCTTTGCAATCAAGGCGAATTAAATGGTGTGCCTCTTCCCGAGGCGCTGGAGCACCTGCCTCTGACGCAACGCCATTGGTTGAGAGAGGATGTCAGTCAGTTTAAACATGCGCTGCAACGTGCCCATGTTGTCCACCATGATTAAATACGTGGACTGAAATTACCCGGTATATCGTTATGATCAATAAAACGCCCGCACCAGGCGGGCGTCGTATTTATTTGCCCTGCTCGTCGCTTTCACCCAGGAAGAAATACCAGAGTGGAATAGACATCAAGCCGGTGAATACCGTGGTATAAAGCAAAATCATCATGGCCTGAGTGATATACATCATTAGCGTCCAGTCGCTGAAAGGGATGTTGTATTGTTCAATGACGCCACTCACCATGGCTCGCGCCATGACCGTTCCCACTATTATCGCCAGAATGACGACACTGCGCAGAAAATAACGCATCTCTTTACGCTTAACGGCAAAACGGGATTGCACAATCGCCAGCGGGGACTGTTTGTCCAGCGGTGTGACAGTATCCTGACGTGTGGCGCGATGCGCTTTTCGCCAGCGCTGGATGTCGAGCAGGGTGAAGGCCAGTAAACTCAATCCCATCAGCGGCAACGCATAACCTAATACCAGGGCAAGCATCAGGCTTGCGCCCTGAAGATAGCGCGGTAAGACCAGCCATGCTGACAGCAGGGTTTGCACGGGATTAACCTGCGGTAATGCCGGACGGCGAATCCACCACATGCGATAGCCCAATACGATCATCGCACACAAGCCCGCGCCAAACAGCACCAGGATGAGTTGATTGGGTAGCCCAAACAGCACGCCCATGTGCGCATCCACGCCCCAGCGCGTCAGTTTTGCGACCAGAGGGAAATGGGCAAACTCTACGTGGTCGACAATGCTAAAGTTATCAGGATTAACAGAAACCGAATCGACATGGCTCGGCCAGCGGCGGTCAATCTCACTCACCGTCCATGCCTGACCCCCACTTTTCGGTTGACGTAATTCAATTTTTGCCGCCTCCAGGCCTGCGCTGCGTGCGGCGGCCTCAACCCTGTCCCAGTCAGCATCGGGCTGATTAAGGATGGCGGGAGTGCGGGCCTGGTGATCTGACATGGCTGGCATAGCGCCGCTCATCGTCATACCGTCCATCGTGGCATGGTGGTCGGCGTGAGGATCGGCAGGCACCGCTGGCGCATCACCGTTTAACGCGGTTCTGACCTGAGGCGTCAACCAGCCAAAGTCGCTACGCATTTTATCGATATTATTGCCAGCCCATTGTGACCAGGTTAATCCCGTTACGGAGAAAAACACCAGACCCAGCGACAGCACTAAGCCAAGTGTGACGTGCCAGGAACGCGTTAAAGCAAAACCAGCCCCTGTCTTTTTGACCTTACGACGGGGACGTGTGCCCAGCCACAATACGATGCCGCCCAATGCCGCTACCCATAACCACGACGCCGCCAGCTCACTGTAATTACGGCCGATATCACCCAGCAGCAAACCGCGATGAACCTGATCGAGCCACATGCGCAGTGGCAACACGCCGCTGGTGCCATAAACCGTCATATCGCCTTTCACACCAAGCGTATAAGGATCGATAAAAATCGAACGCGATTCTGAAGGGCCTAACTGCGGATCTGAGAATTGCACACGTGTTGTATCCTGTGCGCCAGGGGCAGGACGAACGGCATAGATCCGTAAATTACCCGCATAATGTCGTGCCGCATTAATTTGCGCAGAAAGGGGTTTGGCATGGCCCTGCGCCTGCGCGTCAGTGGTTAATGCGTCTTTATAAATAAAGTTCTCTAATTGCGGCGTTATGACATACAAGGTGCCGGTTAATGCGGCAATAAAAATAAATGGCGCAATAAACAGGCCAATATAAAAATGTAGACGACGAAGTACAGTCAGTACCGCCCCGCGAGGAGGTGGATTGTTTTCCCGTGAAAAGGTCATAGCTATTCCCTATTTTCAGAATACCGGGGTTTTCTTCCCGCACGCTGGCGTGAAAAAAAGATCACATAAAGGAGATAAACAATCGGGACAACGGGGGCGCGCGAGGCCGATAACTCCCCTTCAGGCGTGGCAACGCAAGGTGTACAATGTGTTGCGGCGGAGGGGCGCGGCTGATAAGGCACATTAGCCAGATGAAGGGAATAAACACCCACAACATTAACGGGACATGCACCAACAGATCACAATAACCGCAGGCGACGCCATCATCCATCATCATGCTGTGATCGGCCATCGCCCTGTCGCTGTGATGATCCATCATCGGCATATCCGCACTCATGCCCGACATGACCATGGCATCATGGTGTTCAACAAGATTTTTAGATACTACCGGTGCAATAAACAACAGCAGTACGGCCAGTATCGCAATACAGGCGCTCAGGCGTTGTCGTTTATAGCGGGTGGATTTCATCATCAAAACGAGGACAGTTATTTACAATTTAAGGGCGGCAGTGTAACGCGGCGTAGATAAAAGGGTTAAAAAAATGGCACTTAAGACAAAAAAATTAGCACCTTTTGAACACCTTCACCTTAATTAGCTTTGAGTTTAACTTTCTTGTTACTCATGTCGTACATTTAAATAACATTATTAATCTGTGTTGTTGTTATTTGAGAGGGACTTAATGAAAATTGTAACGCTGGATGGCGGCACGTTGCCCGTACCCCCACCGCAACCCACCGGGTGTAGTGACTGGCAATTTCGTCATGACACGGCAGAGGACGAGATTGTTATGGCGCTCAAGGGCGCGACCATTGCCATTACTAATAAGGTACCCTTGCGCGCAGCAACGCTGGCAGCGCTGCCTGAGCTACGCTACATCTGTGTGACGGCAACCGGCTATGACTGTATTGATATCGCGGCCTGCAAAGAACGCGGTATTGTGGTCAGCAACATTCCGGGCTATTCAACGCAAAGTGTTTCCGAGGGCGTGATCGCGTTCATTTTTGCCCTGCGACGCCAGATAGTGGAATACGCTAACAGCACGCGTCATTTATGGCCTGAATCCTCTCATTTTTGCCTGCACCAGACGCCGATACAAGATATCGCTGGCGCGACGTTGGGTATCGTGGGTAAGGGCGATATTGGCACCGCTGTAGGCAGGCTGGCACAGGCGCTGGGAATGCGAGTTCTTTATGCTGAACGCAAGGGCAGCAGCAAGGTACGCGACGGCTATGTAAGCTTTGATGAGATGCTGGCCTCCAGCGATATCATTTCGTTGCACTGCCCTTTGAGTGAGCAAACCCGGCAACTGATCGATCGTGATACGCTGAGCAAAATGAAACCCCAGGCGCTACTGATCAATACTGCGCGAGGCGGTTTAATTCATGAAGCCCATCTGGCGGAGGCGCTACGAAATGGTACGCTTGCCGGTGCTGCACTGGATGTGCTCACGAGTGAACCGCCTGCAGCGGATCATCCCTTACTCCAGCCCGATATCCCGAATCTGATCCTGACGCCGCATGTTGCCTGGGCGAGTCATAGCGGTATGCATAACCTGCTACAGGGCATCATGGTCAATCTGGCTGGCTTCGAACAGAACCGTCCTGTCAATGTAGTAAGCTAAGTCAGAAAATCGAGCGTCCCAGTTTATCGGTCAGGCACTCCAGCGCGGCAGTGCCGGCTAATGAATTACCTGCATTGTCTAACCCCGGTGACCAGACAGCGATGCTCATTTCACCAGGGATCACGGCAATGATGCCACCTCCTACGCCTGATTTAGCAGGCATTCCCACCCGCCAGGCAAATTCGCCTGCTCCGTCATACATACCACTGGTGATCATCAGTGCATTGATTTGTCGGGCCTGACGGGAGGTGATCAAGGCTGAACCCTCCAGCGTTTTTCCCTGGTTAGCCAAATAAATAAAACTGCGAGCCAGTTCAATACAGTTCATAGACAGCGAGCAATAGTGGAAGTAGGTCTGCATCACGCTGGTGACGTCGTTATTAAAATTCCCAAACGACTTCATCAGCCAGGCGATCGCCGCATTGCGGGCAGAGTGTTCATATTCTGAGCGGGCGACATGGCGATCATACTGAATATCGGGTTGCTGACTGAGTTGACGGATGATCTCAAGCATGCGCTGGCGAGGCGCAGTCAGCCGTGTCTCCAGCAAATCGCAGATCACCAGTGCCCCAGCGTTGATAAAGGGGTTGCGCGGCTTTCCCTGCTCCAGCTCAAGTTGAACCAGTGAATTAAAAGGTTGGCCGGACGGTTCCTTACCCACACGTTGCCATATCTCGGCATCGTCATAGCGTGTCAGAGCAACGCTCAAAGAGAGCACTTTGGAAATTGACTGGATCGAAAAACGTGTTTCAGCATCGCCTGCCTGAAAAACAGTGCCATCACGCAAACACACTGCTATACCCAGGTTATCCGCTGCGACGTCAGCCAGTGCCGGAATATAGTTGGCCACCTTACCTTGATGAACCAATGGACGAACCTGATCAAGAACGGCTTCCAGCAATGTATTACTAAGAGTGGTCACACACGTCTCTCCAGAAGAATGGATGATGGCGCAGGATGATGAGCGTCCTGAAGGCGCAAATCAATGGGTTGCCGGTAAAATTGCCAGACGACATCTGAAATCTATGCACAGGTTGCCATTGCGGCTCATCATTCATTTTGCCGTAGTGGGTTTGCTGATTTACTAAAATTCGGAAATAAATAAAAGCGAGGAATTATGGCGGAGATGCGATAACCTCTGGATTTAATTTGCATTGTTGGTGCTGTTTAGCACGCTAATTTTGAGGTCAGGCATGCGCGCTTTTGTTTCAAATCGACCCGGAATCTTCCGTCCCCGTCGGTTGCGGTTGTTGCAATATCTTATACGGCGTGACAAAACGCCGATCGCATTGCTGCTGCTGGCCGCGCTGGTGGGGGTACTGACGGGATTAACGGCAGTGGCATTTGATAAAGCGGTGAGCTGGGTCATTCATTCCCGCCTCAACTGGCTTAGCCAATTCGAGAATCAGGGCATATTACTGGGATTGTACGCCTTTATTTTCTCTGCCGTCCTGGCGGCGATAGGATATTTCCTCGTCAGACGCTTTGCCCCTGAAGCGGGAGGTTCAGGCATTCCCGAGATTGAAGGGGCGCTGGAAGAACTGCGACCGGTACGCTGGTGGCGGGTTCTACCGGTTAAATTTGTGGGTGGTTTGGGCGCGTTAGGGTCGGGAATGGTGCTGGGACGTGAAGGGCCGACGGTGCAGATCGGTGGGAATATCGGCCGCATGTGTCTGGATATTTTTCGCATGCGCTCGTCTGAATCGCGCCATACTATTCTGGCGACCGGTGCCGCCTCTGGGCTGGCCGCCGCCTTCAATGCGCCACTGGCTGGCATTCTGTTCATCATCGAAGAAATGCGCCTGCAGTTTCGTTTTAGCCTGATATCCATCAAAGCCGTGTTTGTTGGCGTGATTACATCAAGTATCGTTTTTCGCACACTGAACGGTAACGAGCCCATTATTGATATCGGACAGCTGAAAGATGCGCCGATACAAACCCTCTGGTTATATTTACTGTTGGGGATTTTGTTTGGTGGCTGCGGTGTTGCCTTTAATCGCCTGATATTTACGCTTCAGGATCTGTTTCAAAAGCTACACAAGGGCCAGACGTCACGTTGGGTGCTGGGTGGCGCGGTGTTGGGGGGATTGTGCGGTTTGCTGGGGTTAATTCTGCCTCAGGCCGTCACTGGCGGTATTACGCTTATCCCTGATTTTTCAGCGGGTCATTACACATCAACGGCATTACTTTGCCTGTTTTTATTGCGAGCCTTAACCACCTTATTGTGTTTTGCGTCCGGAGCGCCCGGCGGTATCTTTGCGCCCATGCTGACGCTTGGTACGTTACTTGGCATCAGCGTGGGTCAACTCTGTGTCGCGATGTTCCCAGAATATCACCTTGAAGCCGCAACCTTTGCGGTAGCGGGCATGGGGGCGTTATTTGCGGCCTCGGTACGCGCTCCGCTGACCGGCATTATTTTGGTGCTGGAAATGACCAATAATTACCAACTGATCCTGCCCATGATTATTACCTGCCTTGGCGCTACCTTGTCCGCACAATACTTCGGAGGAACGCCATTGTATTCAACCCTTCTTGCGCGGACGCTGGCTAAGCAGCAACAAAACGATCCAGAGGATAATACAAGGCGCGAGCGAGCCTGAGGGTTGCAGCGAAGGAGTATTTAAAAGCGAAACGGAAGATGTATTTAGGTGACAGCCTGGCTGCCCAGGTTAAGACAATCGGCCCTGACTGACAGACCGTCTTACAGCCCTGTTGACCCCTGGCATAGCTGGGCCAGCGCGTCTTCACTCAGACCCGTTGCTTCCCTAATAGCGTCATGTGGCATGCCCATGTTGAGCAGGCTACGGGCGACTTCACGCTTGCCTTCGTTCCTGCCAATCTGCACGCCTTGCTCAAGGCCTTTCTCAATACCTTTCTGCTCAAGCTGTTGGGCAATGGTCATTAGCGCATCTCCGTGCTGCGGCACGCGTTGTGCCAGTTCGCGAACAAAGGCTTCGGAGTCCGCTGACTCACCTGCCTGAACTAAATAGTGTACCAGTGTGGTTACCTGTGGTGAAGAAAGATGATTCGCCATTAAGAGCGTGACCAGGCGATCGGTCAGTGCCGCGATATCACGCCGGTGTATATGCTTCTGTAGCAACGTGAGTGCGGCCATGCTGCGATGGTGCATAATCTCGTCATCCGGTATTACCGTGACATCCACTAATGGAAATTCCCTGCTGTAGAATTTTCCCGCCAGCTCTGGATATTCAAATCCATCCAGCCATCGGGTGGAATAGGGATAGGGGCTGCGCTTCCCTGCATAAAAAAGTATCGGAATGACCAGCGGCAGTTTTTTATGCCCGGCGGCCAGATGGCGCTGCATTGCCGCCACCGCATAGCGTAACAATCTGAAGGCCATATGTTTGTCCGGGGTGGACTGATGCTCAATGAGCACATGGATATAACCCTCTCCGCCGGTCGTTGTTTTCATGCGATATAGCACATCGCTGAAATACTGACGCAGGTCGTCTTCAATGAACGATCCCGATTCAAGCTTTAATGAACTGAGGTCGCAAATCGCACGTAATCCCGCAGGAAGATGCAGTTCGATAAAATCTCGTGCAATCTCTGGCTGCGTCAGAAACTGGCGAAAGGTGGCATCGTGAGGCGTCGGTGTACTGTGCTTTTTTTCACGGTTTATCGTCCTTAACCGGATACCCTATGGTATGTCCCTTTGGCATCGCGTCATCAAACCTGGCGTGGTCTGAAAACCCGAAATAATCAGGCATGACGCGCGGCAACGATCCGTCCACAAGTGCTGTAACCTGTGAGTCGTTGCGTTGAGGCGCCGGAGGTCAGTAAAAGGCGATTTAGTGTGGCTGTAAAGCCTGCAGATTTAGCGCTGTGCAACTTCACGCAAAATGGGTCGGGGAGTGCACCTCAGCGTGATAAGGGCGAAGCGCAAGAGGTGAATGGGCCCTGGAAAGGCTTAAAAATTAAGATGACTAAAATAATGCAAACATCAGCGCGACGGGGAAGCTCATAGGCCAGGTTGCGCCGACCAAAAGAGCACTCAGTAATTTTATGCTGAGTTTATCTTTGGCGATAAAGAAGGTAATTAATGCCGCTACCGAGGCAACAACGCCGTAGAAGACCAACATATGTTGATAAAGTGTCATTTTAGCCCCGCCGTCTGTTTCGTTGTCTGGTACAGATCATGCGGAATTTTGTGACTCAGATCAAGTATCCGGCCTTTTGTGTAAATAAAAAAATGGCAGCTTAGCTGGGGTGTTGTTGCCTGCCTGCTGGCCATCACTGGCGATTTCACCCTGAAACGTTGCCGTTTAACGCGGCTTTATCCCTGCTCGCAGGCCGATCCTCAGTGCCGAGGTTGTCTGGCGAATGACAGGTTTTAACGTTCGCTAGCCCTCTGTTCCCTGAGTGCCTGTTACTATTACGGGGCCGATTTTGAGACATATACTGTTTCAACGCGGGGCTAACCTATCGTCGCCCCTCAGGTCTCGATAACACAGGAGTATCAGGTGAATAAACTTTCCTATCTGTTGTTAATCCTTTTATGTCCTTCGGCTTTTGCTTTGACGCTGCAATCAAAAGACTTCAGTGATAATGGTCTGTTAGACAAAAAGTTTGCGGGTGCCAATAAAAGTAACGCAGCCTGTACCGGTGATAACGTATCGCCTGAACTTAACTGGTCTGAAATACCGGCAGGCACCAAAAGCTTTGCTTTAGTGATGACCGATCCTGTCGGCGCTAAAGGATTGGGTGTAACCCATATGGTGGCCTATAACATTGCCGCCGATCGTACCGCTTTTGCCCAAGGTGAACTGACGCAAGGAAAGGGGTACACCGGAGGGAAAAACTCACCAGGCACTGCGCATTATTACGGACCTTGTCCACCTGTGGGCTCAGGTATTCACCATTATAATTTCGTGCTTATCGCTACCGATCTGGCGCCGTCGGTGCTTGAAGCCGGGTTAACACAGGATCAGCTACTGAACAAACTTAAAGGCCATTCTCTTGGTGCGGCCAGCACGGTGGCCCGCTTTGGCAATGACTGAGACTGTAAGTAGCACATAAAAAAACACCCTGCGGACAGGGTGTTTTTATCGAGATCGACAGCTTATTTCGCGTCAGCTGACGCTGGCTGACTGGGATCAGGCTTTTTATCCAGTTTACTGATCAGGCTATGGGCTTCGGCTTCACTTGCCACGGCGGGAGAAGAGCCACTTAGTGGTTTACGGGCCGTTTCCCGAACCGTCAGAATCGTCAGCAACCCAATAACGCCGGCGACCATCATGTAATAGGCGGGCATCATGGTGTTCTGCGTCGTATCAACCAGCCATGCGGTCAGTAAAGGTGTGGTACCACCAAACAGCGAGACCGAAAGATTAAAGCCAATCGCCAGAGCACTGTAACGAATATCAGTGGTAAAGAGCGCAGGGAGCGTTGAAGGCATGGTGCCACTAAAGCAGGTATGTAATATGCCCAATATCAGCAGCCCGGCAAAAACGGCCCACATGTTATGTGTACCGATCAACATAAAGCTAGGAATCGCGAGCAGGATCAGTCCTACCGCACCAAAACCAATCACAGGACGACGACCAATGCGATCGGTCCAGCGGCCCCACATGAGCGTCAGCGGCATCATGACAAACATCACCACCATCACCAGCAGCAGTCCGCTGAGTTCGGGTAAACCCAGTACACCAGTAAGGTAGCTGGGCATGTATGAGGTCAGCATATAGTTTGAAACGTTAAACAACAGGACCAGCCCAATACACTTCATCATTGGCACGCGGTGCTTGCTTAACATCTTGAGGAGCGTCAGACGGGGTTTACTTTGCTCCAGCTCCTCCTGTTTTTGCATGTGTTGCTTGAAGGCCGGTGTTTCTTCGAGCTTCAGACGGACATACAGGCCGAACAAACCCAGTGGTGCGGCGATAAAGAAGGGCACGCGCCAGCCCCATGACATCATGGCTTCAGGCGAGATAACGGTCGTCATAACCGTCACCAGGCAGGCACCCAGCAGATAACCGCCTAAGGTCCCGAACTCCAGGAAGCTGCCCATGAAACCGCGGCGTTTATCAGTTGAATATTCAGCGATAAAGGTTGCTGCACCGCCATATTCTCCTCCTGTAGAAAATCCCTGAACAAGTCTTGCAACCAGCAGAAGGATTGGCGCCATGATACCGATTGAGGCATAGGACGGGATGATGCCGATGCAGAACGTGCCTATCGACATCATTATCATGGTTATCGCCAGCACTTTCTGGCGCCCGATGCGGTCGCCCAGTGGACCGAATACCATACCGCCCAGCGGGCGCACCAAAAAGGCTGCGGCAAAAGTACCAAACGTAGCGATTAACTGGATGGCCGTATTGGCATCGGGGAAGAAAACTTTGCCGATGATGACAGCCAGATAGCTGTAAACACCGAAGTCAAACCACTCCATGGCATTGCCTAATGCGGCTGCACCGACAGCACGTTTCAACATTCCGTTATCGATAACGGTGATGTCATCGAACGTGAGCTTTTTTGGTTTTTTATTCCAGAAATGTTTTTTAGGCCTGGGTGACGATGAACGATTAGTATCCATATTTTCCTCATACTACTTAAATGAAGACGACCTATAGCTTTCGCAGCCAGTGAGCGAGGTTAACGGAAAAAAAGGAAGTGAAAGCTATAAGAGGCCAGTTACATTAATGATAGAGCGTTCTTAACCGCAGCGAGAAAACATAGTACATGAATGTAATTTTTTGCAAGTAATCAGCAAAAAAGACTGTTGTATAAAAGAGATAGCCATACATTATCTTTTACTTTTGTTTACATATTGATATGTTTTGGGCGGTGTAAATGCCTTTTTATGCACATCAATGCTGTCGCAGAAGCACGTTGAGTAGCGGATAACGTCCTGGGTAGGGGTTCATCGATCTGCCAGCAAAGGTGCTGGCAGATCGATTTGATTTACGCCGGTTCTGCAGCCGGTGTTCGTCCGCTGCTCCACCACAGCAGTAACGCCACCAGGGCGATGCAACCTAATGCGCTAAAGGCAATGCTGTAGGAATAGCGCGCCACGATCAGTCCGGTCATCGCCGGGCTCATTGATGCGCCAACGCCTTGCATCAGCATCACCACGCTCTGACCGGCGTTAACGTGCCCGCTTCCACGCAGCAGCGACACAATATAACCCGGGACGGCAACGCCGAGGATGCCGGCCGCGATACCATCGAGGATTTGCACGGGGATCACAAATAACGTTTCCGGAAATTCTGCCGCAATAAGCGCACGAAGCGGCATCATTAACAGGGCGGTCATAATTAAATGGCGATAGCCAATTTTATCTACGCGTCGTGAGACATAAATCGCTACCGGGATCATGACCAGTTGGGAAATCACCACGGTCGCCGCAGCATATAAGCCGGGGTCAACCGCATGTGGTCCGGTAGAGGAGGCAACGCGCATACTCAGCATGGGCAGCAGGGCGGCGTTGGCCAGATGAAACAGCAGTAAAGTCAGGCCGGTAATCAACAGTGCCGGTTTACGTGCCAGTATCCACAGGCTCAGACTAGGCTTGTGCGACTGATTATCTTCTAATCCACGCGCCACCTCATGATTGATATCCTGCCCCCTGATCGCCATCGTCGCGATAGCTGCAAAGACGGCCATGATCATCATTAAAATAAATACCGCCCCCAGCCCCCATTTCCAGGCTGCAAATCCTGCCAGGACAGCCGCCAGCGTGTTTCCTGCATGGTTGTAGGCCTCATTGCGGCCCATCTGGTGGTTAAATCCCTTTTTTCCGGTCAAACCCAGCGTTATCCCTGCTACGGTTGGGCCAATAAAGGCGGCAGCAATACCTGCAACGATTTGTGAAATGATCGCTGTCCAGGACTGATCGCTGTACCAGAGCAATAAAGTGGCAACGGTAATCACGATGCATCCGACCAGTATGACAAGTCGTTTATACCGCGTCGCATCCGCCACCACGCCAGCGGGTAAGGTTGACAGAAGGCCGGCGATGCCGCCCGACGTCATCACCAGGCCTATTTCATCCGGGCTCCAGTGGCGCTCTGTCAAAAAAATGCCTAAAAAGGGCCCCAGACCGTCTCTGACGTCGGCCAGAAAAAAACTCATCAGACACAGTGCCTGAAGTGACCGTTGTGACATGTGATTTTCCCTGTAGCAATAGTAAGGGTTGAGTGACCAACACATTTCAATAAGTAACCTGGTGAATCATGGCAGCAAAAATACGAAGTAACATAACGTTAAAGTTACAAAATGAAAAAATTCACTTTTTATGCAATTTGATCTAACGACTTCCAGGATAAATGCTGAGCGCCTGCGGCAGGATTGTGCCTCTTGAGGATTTACAACGTCGTTAAGATGAAAACCCGCTTAAGGTGTGGGGAAATCGTCAGTGCGACCCGATGATGGACTGACGCTGACCGCGGGCGGCAAAACAAGACCGCGCAGAATACGGCATTCCTTGTCCAGCAAAGACTCAACCGATGCTCTGTTGCCCTTATCCCAGCCGCGGCGGGTTGCCAGCAGGATAAAGCCTTTTTCACCCCAGAAGGTCGTTGGCACCAAGGCGATACCATATTCCGCCAGCATAGGAGGCGACAGGCGAAAGTGGCTGGCAACAGAGGCAATGGGGTAAATGCCCATGGCTGTGGGTTGCAGCACACGACGGGCGTAGTAGGTATGAGTAAGCAGCTTATCGGGCAGGGGATGCCACGCATCCTGAATATAGGGACGCTCGGCCTTCAACTGCCTGTAAACATCTTCTCGCAGGCAGGTAAGATGAATGTGCAATTGATTCTGGCTGCGGCCCCAGGCTGAATTGATCGCCATCCCGAGCCTGTCTTCGGGCACCGGCCTGCCGTAAACCGACGTTAACTGATAACGCATCAGCCAGGCGTAGCCAAAATAGTCTGGTCGGTTACGCACCGACAGCAACGGGCTTTCAATACCGGACATCGGAATCGTGGGAACCAGAATGAAATGATAGGGATAGCGTGGGTTTTGAATCAGGGTGAAACCCTGCTGTTTTCCTTTTGGAATATAAACTTGCTGGCAAGGGGAGGGATGGCCGGTGTACTGATAGTTCACCATGCAAAGGTTGTCCGTCACCGCCCACAACGCATCTGAGCGAGCGCATCCCGCCAGCGTGAGCGCCATTCCAGCCAGTATCATCAGGCGACAGAGCAGCGTCAGCATAAACTCAACCGTTCACAGCCAGGAATAACCTGTGGGGATCGGAAAAGCGTTCACTGCCTCTGCTACCTGTACCGCTCAATCCTTCCCATGCCATATCGCGTTTGTCCTTTCGTCTGAGCGGTCTGCTATCCCGTAAGTTAGCGCCACTCGGTAATGAACACCACTGGAAACGCCAGAAAAGACTGAAAAATGATGAGATAACGTGTTTTGTCCATTTCTGAAAGGGCCGGCATAAACCCGCCTGGCAATGTGGCAACGGAGACATCGTGTCCTGACAGGATCAACGAATGGTCAACTGGGTTAATGCCGTTAATAACACATCCACTTTGGGCAGGAGCTGTTTACGTCGTGGCCAAATGACACTCAGCGGCAGACCATCAGGTTGCAGTTGCGGTAATACGATTTCCAGTTCACCGCGGGCGACGGCGCTCTCCACCAGCCACGATGGCATTTGCGCGACGCCCAACCCGGCAATGACTGCCTGAAGTTGTGCATCCACATCAGCCAGCGCCATGCGAAAAGGCACGTCGCGCCAGTAGGTATGTCCGTCTTTGCCGGTAAACAACCACGGCTTTGGCGTATTATCGGCACGTTCATACAGAATCGCCCGATGCTGCATCAGCGCCTGTTCGCTTTGCGGCCGCCCTTCGCGCGCCAGCCAGTCAGGCGAAGCACAAAACACCATTCGTTCACGTCCTATGTGACGACAACCCATTGAGGCAGGCAAATCGTCTGATCCCCCAATTCTGACCGCAACATCAATCCCTTCATCAAACAGATCGGTGAAGCGATCCGAAAAACGCATTCTCAACTCAAGTTCAGGATGTTGCTGACAAAACGGAATCAGCAACGGCATCACATTCAGTCGACCATAAGTATGAGGTACCGCAAGCCGCAGACGTCCAGAAGGAATAATACGTTGCGCTGCCAGTACGGCTTCCGCTTCAGCCAGCTCTTCCATAATACGTAAGCAGGTCTGGTAATAGGCGCTGCCCGCATCGGTCAGTTGCAGTTTACGGGTTGTGCGTTCAAGCAGGCGCGATCCCAGACGCGTCTCCAGCCGGCTGACGCTTTTGCTTACGGCTGAGCCGGTAACATGTAAACGCGCAGCGGCAGCGGTAAAACTTCCGCTTTCTACGCTGGCCACAAAAGGGACAATGTCCTTCAAACGTTGATCGTGCATGATTGATGAACTCAGGTTGATAATGGTGTGAATTATTACCCGAAATGGGAATGAAATTCTCTATTACCCTTAGCATTACGTAAAACGAGGAGAATTAACATGCAAAAACAGGCTTTGATTGTCGGCATTAGTGGCGTGATCGGTCGGGCGTTAGCTGAAAGACTACACAATGAGGGCTGGCAGGTCAGCGGACTGTCGCGCGGCCGCGGCGCAGTGCCCGAAGGCTGCAGCAGCTTAACGGCCGATCTCACCGATCCTGAAGCCGTACGGGCGGCACTAAAAGCGATCAAACCCGATGCGGTTTTCTTCAGCGTTTGGGCACGACAGGATACGGAAAAAGAGAATATTCGTGTTAATGGCGGCATGATTCGCAACGTTATCGAAGCACTCGGCGAACGTCTGCAGGGTGCCCATGTGGCTCTGGTGACGGGCCTTAAGCACTATCTGGGGCCATTTGAAGCTTACGGAAAAGGTGCCGTTCCGGTAACACCTTTCCGTGAAGAACAAGGCCGTCAGCCGGTAGACAATTTCTATTATGCGCAAGAAGACGAAGTCTTTGCTGGCGCAGACAAGTATGGCTATCGCTGGAGCGTACATCGTCCACACACCATCATTGGTTATGCGCTGGGGAATGCCATGAACATGGGGCAAACCCTCGCCGTCTATGCGACGTTGTGTAAAGAGAAAGGCTGGCCGTTTATCTTCCCTGGCTCGCCTGAGCAGTGGAATGGCGTGGTTGACATGACCGACGCTGGCCTTCTGGCGGAGCAACTCGCGTGGGCCGCGACCAGCCCCGCTGCCGCTAACCAGGATTTTAATGCGGTGAATGGTGACGTTTTCCGCTGGAACTGGATGTGGCCAAAACTGGCTGAGTATTTTGGTGTAGAGGCCGCAGATTATCCGGCGAAGATGATGCCGCTTGACGGGCGCATGCAGGAGGCCGCCAGTGTATGGCAGGAACTTGCCCAGCGCGAGAACCTGCGTGAGAAAGATATTACCCGACTGGCTTCCTGGTGGCACACCGATGCCGATCTGGGCCGCCCAATGGAAGCCTTTACTGACATGAGCAAAAGTCGCAAAGCGGGCTTCACCGGCTACCGGAGCACTCTGGACGCGTTTATTCAGCTTTTCGATAAGCTGAAGCAAGAGAAAATCATTCCGTCATAACGCCTTACAGAGCGCCTTATCCGGCGCTCATTTATCGTTGTGCTTATGTCTATACTGATTGTCTGACTGATGTGAGATAAGGAGCAGAATGATGACGACATGTTTTATTATTGGCGCAGCTGGCAAAGTCGGCTCTCATCTGACGAAGCAGCTCAGTGCTAAGCAACATGCGGTTTCTGCACTGCATCGCAAACCCGAGCAGGCCGAAGCACTTAAGTTAGCGGGTGCTGTTCCTGTGGCTGGCGACATTCAGCAACTGACTGTGGACCAACTGGCGCAAAAAATGGCACATCATGAAGTGGTGATTTTTAGCGCGGGCGCGGGTGGCGCGGGCGTTGAACTGACTAATGCCATTGATGGTGAGGGTCTGGCTCTCGCCGTCGACGCAGCAGAAAAAGCCCATGTGAAGCGCTTTATGCTGGTTTCGGCCTTCCCGGATGCCGGTCGTGGTGAAAAAACCTCCGAGGGATTCGAGAACTATATGCGCGTGAAGCGACTCGCCGATGTGCGTTTAGTTGAAAGCGCGCTTGACTGGGTTATTCTTCGGCCCGGTACGTTAACCGATGTTGCGGGCACGGGCAGGGTACGTGCAGATTTAGCTATCCCTTACGGGTCGGTCCCGCGCGAGGACGTAGCCGCCACGCTGGTGGCGCTGGTCGAAACACCGCAAATTTCACACAAAATTATCGAGCTGACCGAAGGTGATGAAAGGATAAGCGACGCAATGCATCGCCTGCAGCGCGATTAAAAAAACGGCCCCGTAACAGGGGCCGTTTTGTATTGCTGACTGCGTAAGTTTATTTCACACAGCGCGAGCAGTGTTCACGTTCAATATGCTGGAAGAAGTCATTTCCTTTGTCATCAACCAGAATGAAGGCCGGGAAATTCTCTACCTCAATTTTCCAGATGGCTTCCATTCCCAGCTCTGCATACTCCACGCACTCCAGACTCTTGATGCTCTGTTGCGCCAGAACGGCAGCGGGTCCACCAATACTGCCAAGATAGAAACCGCCATGTTTATGACAGGCATCGGTGACCTGCTGGCTACGGTTGCCTTTTGCCAGCATGACTTTGCTGCCGCCATTGGCCTGCAGAAGATCGACATAGGAATCCATACGGCCTGCGGTGGTCGGGCCCAGTGAACCCGATGCATAGCCTTCCGGTGTTTTTGCCGGACCAGCATAATAGACCGGGTGATCTTTAATGTACTGCGGCAGCCCTTCGCCGTTATCAATACGTTCTTTTAATTTGGCATGCGCAATGTCGCGGGCAACAATAATGGTGCCGGTCAGAGACAAACGCGTTGAAACCGGATATTCCGAAAGCTGAGCAAGGATTTCATTCATTGGACGGTTCAGGTCGATATGAACCACTTCGCCTTCACCCTGCTTGCGCAATGCTTCAGGGATAAAGCGTCCCGGATTGGTTTCCAGTTTTTCAATCCAGATACCGTCGCGGTTGATTTTTGCTTTGATATTGCGGTCGGCGGAACATGAAACACCCATGCCAATGGGGCAGGATGCGCCGTGGCGAGGCAAGCGGACTACGCGGATGTCATGCGCAAAATATTTGCCGCCAAACTGTGCTCCCAGCCCAAGCTGCTGCGCCGCTTCCAGTAACTCCTGCTCAAGCTGAACATCACGGAACGCCTGACCATGCTCGTTACCTTCTGTTGGCAAGCCATCGTAGTAATGGGTCGAGGCCAGCTTTACGGTTTTCAGCGTACTTTCGGCAGAGGTTCCACCTATCACAAAGGCGATATGGTAAGGAGGACAAGCCGCCGTACCCAGCGTGCGCATTTTATCAACCAGATAATTTTTCAACTTGCCCGGGCTGAGCAGCGCTTTGGTTTCCTGATACAAATACGTTTTGTTCGCGGAACCGCCGCCTTTGGCAATACAAAGGAATTTGTATTCATCACCGTCCACGCTGTACAGGTCAATCTGCGCCGGAAGGTTGGTGCCGGTATTCACTTCTTTGTACATATCCAGCGCGGCGTTTTGCGAGTAACGCAGGTTATCTTCGATATAGGTATTGTAGATACCTTGTGACAGCGCCGCCTCATCACCCCCGCCGGTCCAGACTCGCTGGCCTTTTTTCCCCATAATGATGGCCGTGCCCGTGTCCTGACAGGTGGGCAATACACCTTTAGCCGCAATCTCTGAATTGCGTAAAAACTGCAGCGCAACGTACTTATCGTTATCGCTGGCTTCAGGATCGGCCAGAATTGACGCCACCTGCTGCTGGTGGGCGGGGCGCAACATAAAAGAGGCATCATGAAATGCCTGTTGTGCCAACAGGGTCAATGCCTGTGGATCCACTTTTAAGATGGACTGGCCGTCAAACTCAGCAACGGAAACATAATCAGGGCTGAGCAGATAGTATTCGGTGTCCTCGTGGGTAAGAGGAAAGGGGTTCTGATAAAAAAAAGGTTTGTTCGACATAGTATCTCACTTAATGACGTGCTGGCTCCATTAAGGCAGGCTGACAGGAGCAACATCAAAGGCGAATGAGTTGTTTATTATGCTTGCCAGCCTTTAACACAGGCTGGCAAGTGTTGGCATGTTATCTTATGACGCGTCGAATTGCATTTGGCACCATCAGAACATCCACACCATCCAGGGATAGGCGATTAGCATCATAGCAATCAGGAAGATAGCGCCAAAGATGGTACCCAACCGCCAGTAATCTTTTGTCGGTAAGTAGCCGCTGCCGTAATAAATGGGGCTTGGGCCAGTACCGTAAGGTGTGATGATGCCCATGACACCCAGCGAAGTACACAGCATCAGGCAGAACACCGGCATATTGATACCTGGAATTGAGGCCGCAATGGTCAACATGGCAGGCAGCAACGCGGTAGTGTGCGCGGTGGTACTGGCAAACAGATAGTGCAAGAGGAAGAAGGCAATCAGCAGTACCACAGCGGATATTTGTGGGTCGTACCCTTGCAGCAACATTCCCCCTTCTTTGCCCAGCCAGGCGATAAAGCCTACACGGGCTAAACCATCAGCCAGGGCAACCAGCGTGGCAAACCAGGCAAAAGTGTTCCAGGCGGCTTTGTTGCTGGTGATGTCATTCCAGTTGAGAACGCCGGTCCACAGCATCAGGATAATGACCAGCAGGGCTGCCATCGCTGGTTCGATCCAGGCGGTGGCAAAAATCCACATCAGCAGCGCACAGACCACAAACACCAGTAACAGAATTTCATTGCGGGTTAGCTTACCCAGTTTTTCCAGCTCAGCGATGGCCCAGCGAGGCACTTCATCATTCACTTTCACTTCAGGCGGGTAGAACCAGTACGCCAGCAGCGGCATCGTCAGAATCAGCAGCAGACCCAGTGGCAGAAAGGCAAGGAACCACATTCCCCATGAAATATCAAAACCAATAACGCTTTTGACTAACGCAAGGGCGAGCAGGTTGGGAGCCAGAGCAGACAGAAACATAGAGCTGGTGATACAGGCGGCAGTGATGGCAACCCACATCAGATAAGATCCAATTTTACGCGCACTGGGATCATTGGGTTTTGAACCATACAGCGGTGGCAGGTTAGCTATGATGGGATAAATGGTGCCGCCACTGCGCGCCGTATTAGACGGGGTGAAAGGGGCCAGCAGTAAGTCAGCGAAGGTAATGGCATAGCCCAGGGTTAAACTCCGGCGGCCCAGGTATTTCACCAGAATCAGTGCCAGACGGCGACCAAACTGGGTTTTGTCATAGCCGGCGGCAAACATAAATGCGCCGAAAATCAGCCACACCGTTGAGTTACCAAAGCCACTCACCGCCCATTTGAATGACTCGGTGGCCAGCTTAAATTTGGGATTGGCCAGCTCTGCCGGGCTAAAAAGCAGAAACTGACTGAACAGGGCAATGACGACCACTCCGGTCAGGCCAATTACTGCGCCGGGTAACGGTTCAAAAATCAGCCCGACGATAACGCCAACGAAGATAGCAAAGAAGTGCCATGCATAAGGCTCAAGACCTGATGGCACGGGAACAAGTAATAAAAGCACGGCTACCACAATCGGTAGAATTAACATCAGCGCTTTATTTTTGCCCGCAGCTGCAGGGGCTGCTTTTGGGGGCTCTTTGACGTTTGAGAGTGTTTTCATAGTATTTTTCTACGTGTTAAGGATAATTCGATCTGCGTCCCGGCTATTCATCAATACTTGCCTTTTTATTCTTGTTTATGCGAATAAACCGTGATGCTTTATATTTTTTAAGCGTTTCCACGAATGCGATGCAGAAACTTTAAGAGGTCATGTCGATATGATGCGATTTATTCCAAATAAAATATTGATCCAGATCAAGTAAGTTAAATTATATTTTTAATTTTTTAACAATCATATTTTTTATAACGTATAAATAGATTAGATATATTAATTAATAATATTTTTTGGCGATTTTTTGAATGGTGCCCAACAAAATTATCTTATTAATATGTTGTTTTTATTGGTTATTTTTTAATTTTATGCTTTCAATTGATTTTAGTTAACTATTGGTTAACAATAAATATACATTACGATTTTGTTTTTCGCAAATAGCCAGGCAGAAATATTTAAAAGTTAAATAATTAAAATTATAGCTTATGAAACTAAAATAATTGGTATATTAGTGTCATGACATCGGACCACTTAATTATTAATAAAATAGCGTCCGCAAAAAATTCCCAGCTTTTGAAATTTTGGAGTTAATCGCAATGAATACACTCACCCCCATTCTCAATCCCATTACTTTGCCGCGGGGCGCGGTTTTAAAAAATCGTCTGATAATGGCACCGATGACGACCTGTACGGGATTTTATGACGGAACCGTCACCAGTGAACTGGTTGAATATTATCGTGCCCGTGCTGGCAGTATCGGAACGGTCATTGTTGAATGCTGCTTTATCGATCCGCATGGCCCCGCGTTTCCAGGTGCCATTGCCATCGACAGTGATAACAAAATACCGGGTTTAAAGAGAATCGCTGACGCCATCAAGCAAGAAGGATCGACGGCGATTTTACAGATCTATCATGGTGGTCGTATGGTTGAGCCTGAGCTAATAGGCGGTAAAACGCCTGTTGCTCCAAGCGCGATTGCCGCACCGCGGGAAGGCGCAACGACACCACGTGCATTAACGGCTGAGGAAGTCGAAACCATGATCACCAAGTTTGGTGATGCCGTTAACCGCGCCATCAAAGCCGGTTTTGATGGTGTGGAAATCCATGGTGCAAATACCTATCTGATTCAGCAGTTTTACTCCCCCAATTCAAACCAACGCGAGGATAAGTGGGGCGGCAGCCGCGATAACCGTGCCCGGTTTCCCTTAGAAGTCCTGGAAATCACCCATAAAATGGCCGCGCGATTTGCGCATAACGGTTTTATTATCGGCTATCGCTTTTCCCCTGAAGAAATTGAAGTCCCGGGTATCCGCTTTGAAGATACCCTGTACCTACTGGAAAAGCTGGCGGCACGCGGGCTGGATTATGTTCACTTTTCCGTTGGACAGCTCATGCGCCCGTCAATCGTAGATACCCGCGATCCGACGCCGCTCATTGAAAAGTTCGTCGCCATGCGCTCCGCAACCCTGGCAAAAGTGCCGGTGATTGGTGTTGGCGGCGTGATAAACAAAGAAGATGCAGAGAAAGCGCTGGAAAAAGGCTACGACCTGGTTGCGATCGGGAAAGCCTGTATCGCTTATCCAGACTGGACAGACCGCATCATCAATAATGAGCACCTCGAACTCTATATCGACAGTAACAAACGTGAAGCGTTACTGATCCCTGAGCCGCTGTGGCGCTTCTCGCTGGTTGACGCGATGATTCGTGACATGAGCGAAACCGGACGTAAATACAAAGCCGGGGTTTATCAGGAGAAAGTGGAGGCCGAGGCGCTGAAGCTGAAAATCAACGTCACGCTGGATACTGACCGTATTACGGATATTTCTCTGGTGCCGGACGATACGCTCGACGTCGACTTCACCACCACGTTTGAAAGCCTGCGTAATCGTATTTTGGTGGCTAACAGCCCGCACGTGGATGCTATCACCGGTGCGACAACGCAGAGTGAGGCGCTGAAAAAAGCGGTTTCACGTGCGATGACCACATCCAATAAAGCCCATGTGATTGAGGAGGGCGGCAATCCGAACGCGCCGCAGCAGTATGATGTCGTGGTCGTGGGAAGTGGTGGTGCCGGGCTGGCTGCGGCTATTCAGGCTCATGATGAAGGCGCCAAAGTGGTTGTCATTGAAAAAATGCCCACTATCGGTGGCAACACCATTAAAGCGTCTGTCGGAATGAACGCGGCTGAAACGCGCTTTCAGAAACTAAAAGGGATTGAAGACAGTAAAGAACTGTTTTATGAAGAAACCCTCAAGGGCGGCAAATTTAAAAATAACCCAACTCTGTTGCGCGAATTTGTGGATTTGGCGCCCGAGGCGATTGACTGGCTGGCTGATCACGGTATTGAACTGAATGACATTACCATCACCGGTGGCATGAGTATTGACCGTACACACCGCCCTGCCGACCGCTCAGCGGTAGGGGGCTTCCTGATCAGTGGGCTGGTGAAAAATATCAATAACCGCAACATCGATGTGTTGCTGGAAACTGCCGTAGAGGAAATCCTGTTTGAAAATGGGGCGGTCAGCGGTGTGAAAGTGGTGGACGAATACAACGACAGCCGCATCCTCAACGCGAAAAGTGTCATCGTAGCAACGGGCGGTTTCAGCGCTAACCGGGAAATGGTGGTCAAATACCGTCCTGAGCTGGATGGCTTTGTTACCACTAACCATAAAGGTGCCACCGGCGCGGGCATCGCAATGTTGCAAAAAATCGGCGCAGATACCGTGGACATGGGTGAAATTCAGATTCACCCAACGGTTGAACAGACAACATCCTATCTGGTTTCCGAGTCCATTCGTGGCGGTGGGGCCATTCTGGTCAGCCAGGCGGGACAGCGTTTCTGTAATGAAATGGAAACCCGCGATAAAGTCTCGGCACAGATTATTGCGCTGCCAGAGAAAAGCGCCTGGATTGTGTTTGACGAGCAGGTCCGTATGAATAACAAAGCGGCTGATGAGTATATTGCCAAAGGTTTTGTCATCAGTGCTCCCACCGTCGGTGAACTGGCAGTGAAACTGAATATGGAGCATCAGACGCTGGAAGACACATTGCAACGCTACAACGGGTTTGTTGTGCAGCAGAAAGACGTCGATTTTGACCGACAGACGGCGCTGCGCCATCCGTTGAATGAAGGGCCTTTCCATGCCATTCGTATCGCCCCTGGCGTTCACCATACGATGGGCGGTGTCACCATCGATACCACCACGGCGGTGCTTGACAGTGACAAACAGGCCATCAACGGTGCCTGGGCGTGCGGTGAAGTCGTCGGCGGTATTCACGGCGCAAACCGTATCGGCGGTAACGCCGTTGCGGATATCATCATCTTTGGTATTCTGGCCGGCGCAAACGCAGCGGCTTTCGCCAAACGTTAAGCCGTGACATCCGGCATCTGCCAGCACGCAGATGCCGGTTTTATTTCATTCAGGGCCGTGTCGCTTATGCAAACCGATTCGCAAGTTTATGCTTATTCTGCCGTCCTGATGGGATCGCCCATTCTGCTTAAGCTGTTTGATCATAACGAAAAGCTTGCCGCTCAGGCTTTCAGGTTAATTAAACAGTATGAGAATCTGCTGACGGTTAACCGGGCGCACTCCGAAGTGATGGCTGTTAACCATGCTGCAGGTCTGCATCCTGTGAGCGTCAGTCAACCCGTCTTTGATTTGATTCAGCGCGCGTTAACGGTCAGCCTGTTGCCAGGCAGCAGTTTTAATCTGGCGATTGGTCCGCTGGTAAAATGTTGGAAGATTGGCTTTCAGGGCGACAGCGTTCCTGCGCGGAAGACCTTGCTGGCGACGTTGCCCTTAACCGATCCGGAGAACGTCGAGCTTGATGCTGACAGTCGTGCAGTCTTTCTGAAAAAAGCGGGGATGGAGATTGATTTAGGCGCGATCGCTAAAGGCTACATCGCCGATCGTGTGCAGGCATTTTTGCAGCAGCATGGCGTGGACAGTGCCCTGATTAACCTTGGCGGCAACGTGCAGACGTTGGGCGCACCACGCGATGCGCCGCAGCAGGGATGGACTATCGGTCTGAAAACCCCGTTTGCAGCGCAGGATGCGCTGATTGGCGTCATTCATGTGGTTAACAAATCAGTAGTGACGTCCGGCATCTATGAGCGTTACTTCGAACGGGACGGCGTCTGTTACCACCATATTCTTGACCGGCGTACCGGCTATCCGCTGGATAATGAATTGCTTAGCGTGACCATTATTTCGGACCAGTCAATCGATGGTGATATTTTCACCACGCTGATTTATGGCATGGGCGTTGAAAAGGGCATCGACTATCTGAAAACCTTTCCTGACATTGAAGCCATCTTCGTGACGCGCGACAAGCAGGTTATTTGTTCGTCACAACGCCACTTCAGCTTCACCTTACTGGATAATAGCTATCAGCTTCCTCACTGACAGTACTGGCGTAAAAGCGCGTGGTACTCAGGTTGCAGACGGTAGCGATAAACCGGTCGACCCGTTACACCATAATGGATGCTGGTAAATAAAATATTGCTCTGAGCCAGCCAAATCAGATACTTACGACAGGATACGCGCGATATATTCACCTCGGTTGCCAGCTCATCGGTCGAGAACTCTGTACCGGGATGCGCATCAATCCATAAACAGAGGGTGCGCAGTGTTTGCGGCGTCAGCCCTTTTGGCAGACGTTTTGTCTCGTTGGCATTGGCCTGATTACCGTGCAACAGCTGATCGACATCGGCTTGCTGATAAAACTGATGATTATCCATCAATCGTTTTTTCTGGCGCCAGCCGGTCAGGGCTTCTTCGAAGCGCGAAAACTGAAACGGTTTAATCAGATAATCGACGACACCATAATTCAGAGACGTTTTGATCGTCGCCGCATCGGCAGCAGAAGAGATGATAATGACGTCAATCGGGCGACCTGCACTACGCAGCTCGGGTAACAGGTCCAGTCCGTTTTCCTGCTGCATATAAATATCCAGCAAAATAAGATCAACGGCCGGATCTGTCTTTAACAGTCGCTCTTTGGCTTGCAGTAAGGTGGACGCAGTGCCACAGCAGGTAAAACCGTCAATCTGCCCGATATAGCATCGGTTCAGTTCGGCCACCATGGCATCATCGTCTACAACTAACACATTGATCATTCGTTAATATTTCCTCTTTCCCACGGAAGCTGAACCAGGAACTGGGTGTACACGCCCGGCTCGGATTCAACGCTGACGTTACCGCCCAGGCTTTCCGTTTGTTGCTTGAGTAAAAACAGTCCAACGCCACGATCTTCACCTTTGGTAGAGACGCCGCGTTCGAAAATAGCGGCTATCTGATCGGCAGGAATCCCGGGGCCGTCGTCGCTGACCTCACATGACAGCCAGCCGTTTTGATAATGCAGCATGACATGGATTTCCCCTTCCACTTCCGGATCAAGCGCTTCAAGCGCGTTTTCAATCAGATTCCCCAGCACCGTGATTAATGCGGCGACTTGCTGCTCACTGCCGTTGTCGGGTAGGTAGCTGGCTTCGCTCAGGATCAACTGATGGCCTTCATCGGTCACGCGGTTAATTTTGCTCAGCAGGAAGCCCGCAATGACAGGCGACTTAATCTTCTGCAGCAGCGAGCCAATCTCTGTCTGATAGTTATTGGCGGTTTTAAGAATGTACTCTTCCATCTGCGCATAGTTTTTCATATGCAGCAGCCCAAGGATCACATGGAGTTTGTTCATGAACTCATGGGAGCGTTCCCGCAGTGCATCGACATAGTTTACCATGCCATCAAGACGCTGCATCAGCTGACTGATTTCTGTTTTATCCCTGAAGGTACTTACCGCGCCGATAATGCTGTCGCGGCTCCGCACCGGCACGGTGTTACTGATCAGTATTTTGCCCCGTACGTTCAGTTCTTCGTCATACGAGGCCTTACCATCATGTAATGCTTCGCGCAGGTGGGCCAGCATTTGTGCGTTTTCCGGCACGCGGTCGCCGCTCAGAAAGGCTTCGCGGGTGGTTTCTTTTAACAGCTGCTGGGCGGCCTGGTTGATAAGGCTGACGCGGGATTGATCGTCAACGGCAATCACGCCCTCTTTGATGGAATCGAGAATAGCCTGACGCTGTTCAAACAAGCTGGAGATCTCATAAGGTTCTAATCCCAGTAAGATGCGCTTCAGGCGTTTCACTAAGATTAAAATGCCGAGCATGCCAACCAGGCCACCAAACAGTACCGTCCAGAGGATATTCCAGCGGCTTTTGGCGATCTGCGCCGCGACATCGTTAACAGAAATCCCTATCGCCACCACACCAATTTGCTGATGCGCTTGATTAAAAACAGGCGTGAAGACTCTGAGTGCTTCAACCAGTACGCCATGATTGACCGCGACATTTTCCCTGCCACGCAGCGCCGGATTGATATCGTCCCCGACAAAGTGCTGATTAACCACTTCAGGGTTTGGGTGAGAAAAACGAATGCCGCGCATATCGGTTACCACGACGAACAGCAAATCGTTACGTTTACGCGTTGCCTGCGCAATGGGCTGGATGATAGCGCTGCCGTCAGGCCGGGTCAGCGCCTGCTGAATCTCAGGGCTGTCAGCCAGGGTCCGTGCCACCGCCAGCGCTTTATCTTTCACATGCGAGCGTGTGAAATTATCGATTTGAATGTAGTAAAGCAGATGGACGCTGAGTAATACGGTCATCAGCACGGCTGCCATCATCAGTGACGATAAGGTGCTGAGCTTCATCGGGCGCTTTTTTGACGAACGGTGTGGCCGGGATACATTCATAGTGTGCATCAGAAGTGTTAAGGGTCGCGGTGCAACATACGCGAAGTCGTGGCACCAGTACAGTTTGAGCCTGACATCCGGCAAATTAAGCCGGTTAGCGTGCTTTCGACCGCGTATGTCTGGCATGATAACGAGCAACGCTTGTGGCTCCTTCTGACAGCATGGCAGGTAAATCAGCGCGTGCTGTGCAAAATGTCTGTGTGAATCGACAAATTCGGTTTCGCGTGCGTTCCCTTTACACCAGGATGCGATTTCAGAGTCAGGAAAGATGAAGAAAAAAAACACGACGCCCACGCCTCACGATGCGACCTTCCGACAGTTTCTTACACAGCCAGAGATTGCGCGGGATTTTATGGAATTGCACCTGCCTGCGGAATTACGGGCGGTTTGCGACCTCAGCACGTTAAAACTCGAATCAGGATCATTCGTTGAAGATGACCTACGCCAATATTTCAGTGACGTGTTGTACAGCCTGAAAACCACCCATGGTGACGATGGCTACGTCCATGTGCTCATCGAACATCAGTCCTCACCTGATAAGCACATGGCATTGAGATTGCTGCGTTACGCTGTGGCCGCGATGCAGCGCCACCTTGAAGCCGGCCATAAAACATTACCGCTGGTGATTCCGGTCTTGTTCTATACCGGTAAACGTAGCCCGTATCCTTATTCCACGCGCTGGCTGGATGAGTTTACCGATCCTGCGCTGGCCAGCAGGCTATACGGCGAGGCGTTCCCGCTGGTGGATGTCACCATTATTCCTGACGAGGAGATTGCTGAGCACCGCAGTATGGCGGCACTAACCCTGCTGCAGAAGCATATTCACCAGCGTGATTTAGCGGAGTTGGTGGATAAGCTGGTCCCAGTATTGCTGGCGGGCTATCTTTCTTCATCACAGGTCATATCGCTGATACACTATATTGTGCAGGCGGGCGAAACCGCCGATGCTGAGGCGTTGGTAAGAGAACTGGCACATCGCGTGCCGCAACACGGAGATGCACTGATGACCATTGCACAACAGCTTGAACAAAAAGGGATTGAAAAAGGCATGGAAAAAGGCATCCAGCTGGGTCGCGAAGAAGGTCGCTCTGAAGGGGAACGCGAAGCGACACTGAAAATTGCCCGCACAATGCTGCAAAGCGGCCTTGATCGTGAGACGGTAATGAAAATGACCGGGCTGAACGAAGACGACCTCGCGCTGATCCGTCACTAAGCGGTGCCCATAGCGGCAGGCTATTGCCAGACAACGTCAATAGCCTCGGCGTTTATTCGCAAACAGTTGTAAAAGCCCTTCAGGCTGCCTGCCAGGCTAATAGAGACGCAGAGTAAGGCCGGAGCTGCTCTTATTATTGTTTTTTAGCCTCACACAGAATATTTGTGTTAAGGCATTGAATATTGCGAAACGCCCGTTTATTGTGTGGTTAAAATATATCGATAACAAAGTTAACCTTTTGTAACTAAATTAACTGCACCATCCTGCCTTTTAATTTTTTAACTATTTTCATATTAACTACGCAATAACAATATTTTAAAATTTCGGGACTTTTTTTAACCAGTTCTCCACAAAAATCGTAGATCCCGAATGATTAAATCAACTAAATTTGTACCTGCATTGTCGCTTGCAGCGTTACTCGTTTCTTCAGTTACCCACGCTGAAAATTCACCAGAAAAAACAGATGTCCTGCTAATTGGCGGCGGTATCATGAGCGCCTCTCTGGGCACCCTGCTGGAAGAGCTGCAGCCTGGCTGGAAACAGATCATGGTTGAGAAGCTTGATGGTGTTGCGCTGGAATCCTCTAATGGCTGGAATAATGCCGGCACCGGCCACTCTGCCAACATGGAGCTGAACTACACGCCCGAGCGTGCAGACGGTTCTATCGACGTGACCAAAGCACTGGAAATCAATGAAGCATTCATGATTTCTCGCCAGTTCTGGAGTTCTCAGGTTAAAGATGGCGTGTTAAATAACCCGCGCTCGTTCATTAACTCAACGCCGCATATGAGCTTCGTCTGGGGTGATAACGTTGATTACCTGACCAAACGCTATGCTGCGCTGCAGAAAACCGTGCTGTTCCAGGGCATGAAATTCTCAACCGATCACAAGCAGATTGAACAGTGGGCACCGCTGGTCATGGAAGGGCGCGATCCACAACAAAAAGTGGCAGCAACCTGGACGCCAGTGGGAACCGATGTTAACTACGGTGAAATTACCCGTCAGTTAATTGGCAGCCTGAAGAAGAACGATAATTTCCGTCTGGAAACCTCTTCAGAAGTG
Source organism: Pantoea allii (assembly GCF_002307475.1). GTDB lineage: Bacteria > Pseudomonadota > Gammaproteobacteria > Enterobacterales > Enterobacteriaceae > Pantoea > Pantoea allii. The sequence continues at coordinate 72,625 of NZ_NTMH01000032.1, forward strand.
ACCGATTTCAAACGTAACGGTGATAATTCCTGGCACGTTACCATCAAAGACGCCAAAAACGGCGGCGAACGTACTGTCGACGCGAAATATGTGTTTATTGGTGCAGGTGGTGGTGCGCTTAAACTGCTGCAAAAAACCGGTATTCCGGAAGCCGACAACTATGCAGGTTTCCCGGTCGGGGGCTCTTTCCTGGTCACAGAGAACACTGCCATTGCCGATCGCCATTTAGCGAAAGTCTATGGCCAGGCGTCGGTAGGTGCACCACCGATGTCGGTTCCGCATCTGGATACCCGCTATCTTGATGGTAAACGTGTAGTGTTGTTTGGACCTTTTGCAACGTTCTCAACCAAGTTCCTGAAAAATGGTTCGCTGTTTGATTTACTGAGCACTACGACCACCAGCAACGTTATGCCGATGACGCACGTGGGCATGGATAACTTCGACCTGGTGAAATACCTGATCGGTCAGGTTATGCTGAGCGATGATGACCGTTTCGCCGCGCTGAAAGAGTACTATCCTGACGCGAAGAAAGAAGACTGGAAACTGATTCAGGCCGGTCAGCGCGTACAGATCATCAAGAAAGATGCGGAGAAAGGCGGCGTGCTGAAACTGGGTACGGAAATCGTGACCGATCAGCAGAAAACCGTTGCCGCCTTGTTGGGCGCATCGCCTGGCGCGTCGACCGCCGCGCCCATCGCGATCAATGTGATGCAGAAACTGTTCCCTGAACAATTCAAGTCAGCAGAATGGCAGGAAAAAATCCGTAAAATCGTTCCTGCCTATGGTCAGAAACTTAACGACAATCCTGCGCTCACGCAGCAGGTTTGGGATGAAACAGCAGCAACGCTGCAGCTGACCAAGCCACCGGTTATTCAGATGGGAAATCAGCCAACTGAAGCACCTGCCGCCAAAAGCGAAAAAGCACCTGCTCCAGCCTCGGCTAAGCACGATATGGCGCTGTAATGCTGTAATTGAGAAAAAACGAAGCCCGCGTCATTGATGACGCGGGCTTTTTTTACGTCTAAACAATGCGGTAAAAATTATCAGGTTTTATCGCCGCGCCAGTTAGCCCAGGGATCATCAGTGGCTGGGGGCGCAGAATCCGGCTCAGATTCACTCAATGAAGCCAGATAGAGCGCTTCCACTTCGGCACGCGCCCAGGGCGTTCGGCGCAAAAACTTCAGGCTGGACTTTACGCTGGGATCGCTTTTAAAACAGTTAATATTGATACGCTTGCTCAGTTCAGGCCAGCCATACTGTTCGACCAGGCTGTTGACCTGCATTTCAAGCGTAATGCCATGCAGGGGATCTTTAGAGGCGTGAACGTTCATCGTCTTTCCGCTTAATGCTGTCAAACCTTGATCCTGCGGGATGGCGTTGCATGGCGCAAGTGTTTACTGAACATAAACCCTGCTTGCCCTGGAGATCTGCTGCACGGATGCGGTAAAGAGGTTACGTAATGCGCTCAACCAGACAGGAATAACATCCCTGTTTTGCATTGTGCACCTGGATATAACAGACCGCCGGGTTGGCAAAAAAACGCATTATCATCTCGTCTGCGGCGCTTCCTTCACAGACGTCTGCTTGTGTCAGATAATCATGCGCATCAAAACCCCGTAACGAAAGCAGCCGGTGCGTCATGACCGCAGGTATTTCATCTGTGTAAATTCCCTGCTGGGTCCAGTTTTCCCAAAGATAGATCGCATGAGAACCAAAATAGGGCGTTTGGGCGGGCTGATAGAGATGATTAATCAGTAGCGCGGTTTCGCCTGCCGGGATATCGCGCAGGGAAATTCTGTCGGGATAGCCAGGATGACTATCGACCTTTTTTCTTATCACCCCATGTTGTTTTAAATAGCCTTCATCCTGTCCAAAAAGATGGATAAAGGGATCGGCTTTCAGGCCTGAGATTCGGTATTTCATTTCATCCTCCGCTAATTAACAGACGGACAGTATCCTTTGTTGGTCGGAAGTACTCGCTGTTTGCGGCCACAGAGATCGCTGCGTGAAGCCATTGGAGGATGACGTTTTTTCGCAGTGCTATAACGTCCTTCCTGCGTTAACAGAACTGTTTCAGGTGCGTTTCAGAGATGATTGACGTCAGCGATGGTCAGCATTGACCTGGCGCGTTTTTCCCGGTGGCAGGGCCTGGAAAGGAATACACAACATCGGCATCTTGCCGGCTCTTCGCTTTGAAAAAGACCGAGGGGAAGACGGTTTACCCTTCAGGACGTCCATGAGGGCTGCAATGAAGGATGAGCGTGTTGTCTCCAGAGCACACAGCAGACGACGCCACGGTTGTCAGCCAGTAAAATGGAACAGGTACCAGGGGAAATGCCACTTTAATATCGGCGACAGTTGGTAAGGCGATAATGGCAGTAGGCAGGTCTGGCAGAAAGCAACCGTCCGGTGACAGTGTCACCGGACGGTTATCGCACTTAGCGCAATGACTCGGCGGTCTTCTCCAGCAGCGTCAGCAGGACAGTAATATCCTCCAGCGTGACCGTTGGATTCAACAACGTCATTTTCAAACAGGTCACACCGTTGTGCTCGGTTACGCCAACGTTGGCGCGACCCGATTCCAGCAACGCATCACCAATACGCTGATTGAACAGGGCAACGTCTGCATCGCTCCAGCCCGTTAGCGGCTGTGGACGATAACGGAACAGCACGCTCGCCAGCTGTGGTTTCATTACCAACTCCAGCGCATCTTGCTGCTCAATAAACTGAGCGACCTGCTGTGCCAGGGTTACGCCATGATCGATGATCTCGGCATACTGTTTCTGGCCGAGGGCTTCCAGCCCCATCCACAGTTTCAACGCATCGAAACGGCGGGTGGTCTGCAACGATTTTGAGACCAGATTTGGCACGCCCTGCGCTTCATCAAACTCAGAGTTCAGGTACGCAGCCTGATAGCGCATCAACTCGTAGTGACGGGCTTCTTTTAACAGGAACGCCCCGCAGCTGATGGTCTGGAAAAACTGTTTGTGGAAGTCCAGCGTCACGGAATCCACCAGATCCAGGCCATCCAGGTAATGACGATATTTCTCTGACAGCAGCAGCGCGCCGCCCCAGGCCGCGTCAACGTGCACCCAGATTTGTTGTTCTGCGGCCAGTTTGACGATATCACGCAGCGGATCGATAGCACCGGCGTCGGTGGTGCCTGCCGTCGCGACAATGGCCAGCACCTGTTCGTTGTTGGCCCTGGCCTGTGCCAGTTTCTCCGACAGATCGGTCATGTCCATGCGTGCAAACGCATCGCATTTCACCAACGTCACGGACTGGTAGCCTAAGCCGAGCAGCGCCATGTTCTTTTGCACTGAGAAGTGGGCATTCTCTGAACAAAAGACTTTGATCTTTCTGAGATCGCCAGTCAGACCGTCCTGCTGTACAGAATGACCCTGGCGGGCAAAGAACGCGTCACGCGCCAGCATCAAACCCATCAGATTGCTCTGGGTTCCGCCGCTGGTGAACACGCCGGCATCGCCCGCCTGATAGCCAACCTGGGAACGCAGCCATTCGATCAGCTTCATTTCAATGAGGGTGGCAGAGGGTGCCTGATCCCACGAATCCATACTCTGGTTCGTGGCGTTAATCAGCACTTCAGCCGCCTGGCTAATCACCAGACTAGGGCAATGCAAATGCGCAACACACTGCGGATGATGCACCGACAGGCTGTCTTTCAGGAAATACTCAATCGCGCGTTCGATGGCGACCTGGTTGCCCAGGCCCTCTGGATTAAAGTCCAGCTTGATGCGTTCGCGCAGTTCTGCAACCGTTTTACCCTGATACATCTCAGGCTGTTCCAGCCACTTAACGACTGCCGCACTGCTTTGTGCGATAGCCTGCTGGTAAGCCTCAGTGCTTTGCACTGAGGACGCCAGAATTGGATTTGACCGTGACATCGACTTTACTCCACTCAAACTGCTTCGACGCCAGCGGCAAGCAGGGCGCTTTCAAATTTATCCAGGAAGACCTGCATTTCATCATGATTGATCAGCAGGGAAGGCAGCAGACGTAATACGCTGCCGTGGCGTCCACCGCGCTCAAGGATCAGGCCATTTTCAAAGCATTTCTTCTGAATGAGAGCGGATAAATCACCATCAGCCGGGTAGCAGCCCATATGATCCTGCGCGTCGTTTGGCTTGACCATTTCAATACCGAGCATCAGGCCAAGACCACGCACGTTACCGATGGCCGGATAGCGTTGCTGCAGTTCGCCAAGTTTGCCTTTCAGCCACTCACCTTTTTCCGCGACGCTGTCAGCGATATTGTTTTCTTTCAGCAGCTTCAGCGTTGTCAGGCCCGTCGCCATCGCCAGCTGGTTGCCACGGAACGTGCCGGTATGATGGCCCGGTGACCAGGCATCAAACTGCTTTTTGATCCCCAGCACGGCTAACGGTAAACCGCCGCCTACCGCTTTTGACATCACGATAATATCGGGCTCAATGCCGGCATGCTCAAACGCGAAGAATTTACCGGTACGGGCAAATCCTGCCTGAACTTCATCCAGAATCAGCAGGATACCGTGCTCCTGCGTCACTTTACGGATGCGTTGCAGCCATTCAGCCGGTGCCGGATTCACGCCGCCTTCACCTTGAACCGCTTCGAGAATCACAGCAGCAGGTTTACGGACACCACTTTCAACATCGTTGATCAGGTTTTCGAAGTAGTAGGTCAGGGCTTTCACACCGGCGTCACCACCAATGCCCAGCGGGCAGCGGTACAGATGCGGGTAAGGCATAAACTGGACTTCTGGCATCATGCCATTGACGGCTTCTTTAGGTGACAGGTTGCCGGTAACAGCCAGTGCACCATGCGTCATGCCGTGATAACCGCCGGAGAAGCTGATCACACCTGAACGGCCGGTGTGTTTCTTCGCCAGCTTGAGCGCCGCTTCGACCGCATCCGCGCCGGAAGGCCCGGTGAATTGCAGGCAATATTCTTTGCCCTGACCCGGTAACAGGGAGAGCAGATATTCTGAGAACGCATCTTTTAATGGCGTGGTCAGATCCAGAGTATGTAACGGCAAGCCGCTGGTAATGACATTTTGGATGCTTTGCAGTACGTCAGGGTGATTATGACCTAACGCAAGCGTTCCGGCACCGGCAAGACAGTCAAGATACTGTTTGTTCTCGACGTCTGTGATCCAGACACCATTAGCTTTCGCAATCGCTAACGGTAATTTACGCGGATAACTTCGAACATTTGATTCAAACTCGGCCTGGCGGGCCAGATAAGTCTCATTGTTACCGTTTAATGTATTCGCATTCAAACTATCAATACGGACTTTATCCGTCATCATATCTCTCCTACAACCGGGCGTGGCATCACGCTGCAGTTGGATAAGTGAATAAAATTTAGAGCTGGTGTTAAAAACGCGGCCAATATAGGGTTTTTTAACACAGGACTCAATGATTAATTTTATAAGGATTTGTGGATGTATTTACTTTATAAACCAGCGACTTAGCCCGAAAAGGGAAGCGAGGTAAACCGCTTATGTTAAAATGAGTAAACAATAAAGCGCCTAAAAACACCTGCTTACCGCATTCCCGTGAGAATCTGCCAGCGAAAAATAAAGTGTGTTAGCAAGCATTTCAGGACAGATAAGCGATAAAATTTGAGATTAATCAACCAACAAAATGTAAAACGCACGCCATCTGAATGACACACTAAAAAGCTAAGAATGAATATTCGTATAACTTCTATTTAACATTCCATTAAAGCCAATACGCGAGAAAAAGACGCTTTGCGTCCTTCCCGCTCCGTTAACGCATAAATTGTATAAAGTGATTAATGTCGGCCATGACCTGCTCAATTTTTTCTGGCGAAGATTTAATGCTCAACATATCAGCATAGCCATTAAGCATGGCATTGAGTTGGCGCGCGCTGCGCGCGACATCATCCGTATGAAAACAACCCTGTGCAACGCCAGCACGAATAATGTCACAGAGCAACGCATCCCAGCCCGCCGTAATCTTGTCGGCTAAGTCTGCATAATCGGCGTTATGTGCCGCCATCTGCCAGAAAGAAGCATAGAGCCGCCAGACCGAATCTGAAGTATCAGGTATATGGCCTTCAATCATACAGTGTAGTTGCTGCTCAGGTTCCAGGCCGGCCAGTTCAGCGGTAAATTCCTCTAACTCGCGCTGCATGAAGTGTTCCAGCGCGGTTAAGGTAAGCGTGTGCCAGTCAGGGAAATAGTGATAAATATGGCTACGCGATATACCCAGCGATTCCGTTAATTCCCGCGTCGTGGCTTTCTCAATGCCTTTTTCGATAAAAAGCGCGACGGCGCCTGTGAGGATTTTTTCTTTCAAGGTTTCCCCAGATGTTGCCATTGGTGCTTTCATCATCACTCCCGAATTGACTTTGAGCAAACGCTCAAATACGATGCGCTGGTACTTGAGCATTCGCTCAATTCTAACCGTTTAAGAAAAGAAAATCATGTGTTCTACCCGAACGACACCACCGGATCTCGCACCACCAAACGCTATTGCGACCTTAAAGAGGTTAGGTCGACGTCACAATAAAAAGCTCGCGCTCACTCTGCTTTTAGTCGTGGCAGAAAACGTCACCTACCTGCTTTATCCGCTATTAGCCGGGTTTGCCATAAACGCCATTGTCACCGGGCAGGCGCTCTATGCTGTGCTCTATGCGGTCATGGTATTTACGATGTGGGTCATCGGAGCCGCAAGACGCAGCGTCGATACCCGCACCTTCGCCCGTATTTATGCCGAACTGGCGGTGCCGGTTATCGTGGCGCAGCGTCACGAAAAGCATAATGCGTCAACGGTTGCCGCTCGTGTGACGTTGTCACGTGAGTTTGTGGACTTTTTCGAACTTCATCTGCCCATGCTGATCACTTCTCTGGCATCGATCAGCGGCGCAGCCATCATGCTGCTGGTGATTGAATTCTGGACCGGCGTGGGCTGTGTGATCATTTTGTTGGTTCTTGCCTGTTTTTTACCCGGCTTCTCACGCAAGAATGAGGCGTTGTTTGGTCGTCTGAATAACCGGCTTGAAAAAGAGGTGAGTCTGGTGACGATGGCGCAGGCACCCACACTGGCGAAGCACTACGCTGTGCTGGCGCGATTACGTATTGGACTCTCCGATCGTGAGGCGCTGGGTTTTTTGACCATCGGTACGGCTGCGGCGCTGCTGTTTGCCTTTACGATCCTCGCCATGACCCGAAAAGGGATTGGTGATGCAGGACATATCTATTCCGTGATGACCTATCTGTGGATGTTCGCAATGAGCCTGGATGACGGGCCGCGCCTGCTTGAAAAATACTCGCAACTCAAAGATATAGGTCAGCGCGTGAATACAGGAAGCTAAGCGCGAAAGGGGCAACGGCACGGCAGTAACGTCGCCTGTCGTTGCCCACATGCTGGCGGGCTTTGGCAAAGGCAGCCGCGCATCACCTGTTAACTGACGCTTGCCACCAGCCATGGCGTCAGTTCGTCCAGTTCATGCTGCTGCAGTGGGTATTCCGCTTTTAACGCTTCAATGTGCTGCGCCATCACATCAGGTTGATAGGCTGCACCCTGTAAGCGTGAGGCCAGCATTTCCAGAGGCGCAGGATTCAGGCTGTCACTGAAAATCTGGCAGCGGCTAATCGTGCCGCGCTCAACGTCAAAATGGATTTCCACACCGCCCCAGACGAAACGATTATCCAGTACGTGTGAAAAGTCCGGCGCCTGACCAAAATTCCATTCCCAACTGCTTTGCCGGGCAAACTGTTGTTCAAAGCCGGGCAGGTCGGGCAGCCGGTCGGGTGAGATGTGCTCGGGTTTACAACGCGTGGCAAAATGTTCAAAACAGGCTTCAGTGATAGCGTGGCAGATATGTTCGTAGCGAATATCGGGAACCAGGGTTTGCAGATTGGTTACGCGTGCACGTACCGAGGCGATCCCTTTAGCCTGTAATTTTTTGCTATCCGGATTGAGATAATTTGCCAGGCGTGACAGATCGGCATTCATCAGGATTGTGCCATGATGGAAGCCACGATCGGGGGTTTCACGATAAGCCGAACCGGAAATTTTGCGCACGCCTTCATCCGTATCGATCACCAGGTCGTTGCGTCCGGACGCCTGGGCATTCACGCCCAGCTTTGCCAGTGCCTGCAGGATGATGGCGGTTGAGACACTTTTGTCATACTCGGGTTTGCCCGCCATAAATGTAAAGCAGCAGTTTCCCAGGTCATGGAATACCGCTCCGCCCCCGCTGCTGCGCCGCGCCAGTTTGATGCCATCCTCTGCCATTCGACGCGTATTACACTCTTTCCACGGGTTTTGCGCCCGACCAATCACCACGGTTTCTGCATTTCGCCACAAAAACAGTACCCGCTGGCTCGCCGGCATCTGGCGAAAAATACACTCCTCCACCGCCAGGTTGAACCAGGGATCGTTCGATTCTGATAACAGTAAACGCAAAGGGGGCATTATCAACTCCGTTTCCTTGAGAAATTCTGCCGCTACAGTAGGACAGAAGAGCAGTTTACTTCAGCCAGCCCCAGAGGCAATTGCCTTAGGACAGGCTGACGGCTAAGCGGAGATCGTGATGCCGTGCAGCATGGCCGGTCCTGCGGGTGAGTTCCGCTTTGTATCAAATTTGTTTAATATCGATTTAATATATTTATAACCCAAACAACTATCAGGTTTATCCTCTGCAGATTGTTATGATTTGGTTAATTACCAGTGGATTATTAAAAAAGAGACGTCCATGATTCGCAGGCATGGAGAGAATCGGATGACGTGATTCTGCAACCTCAGTTGATTTTCTCTTACGCGCAGGTTCAGGCGCGAACGCGTCAGGCTTTCGCTCTTAACCCAGGCGGCGACATGTCTGACATCATGGGCACTACCCTCATCATAACCCGTATTCCGCAGACTGATTTGCTGCCAGCGACAGGCGGCTTTTACTGGAAGATATCATGAATCACTATTCACGCCGACGCGTGCTGAAGATGGTCGGACTGGTGGCTGTGACCAGCGCCGCCGGACATCTGCTCCCCCTGGCCCGCCTTAATGCCGCACAACCGGACGCCCAGGCAGATGAGCTGGACGTTTTCATGCAGGTTTCTCAGCAACTCACACAGCGGGATGAGCTTAACGAAACCGTGGGCAGTGCGCTCTATGACACCTTAAGCCAGACGCAAAAGAATTTCTCGGCTGCACTGGTACATTTAAGTAACCTGCTGACGCGTCAGACCGATCTGTTGCAACAGGAACGTTTGCAGTTTGCCGAGAGCGATGCGGGCTGTGCGAAGCTGGCGGGCGCCATTCTTAGCGGTTGGTACACCGGGGTGGTGGGGAAAGGTAAAAATGCGCGATACATCACCTACATCAATACCCTTGCGAATCAGGTCGTCAATGACAAACTGGTTCCGCCGAGCTTCTCATATGGCGTCTGTGGCAGTTGGGCGAGTCAACCGTGATCCTTTTTAAGAGTAATGTCATCAATGAAGAAGAATGAGTCGGCTGATGTCGTCGTGATTGGCGCGGGCGTGAATGGCGCATTACTGGCTACCCGATTGGCTAAAGCCGGTAAAACCGTTGTATTACTTGAGTCCGGGCCGAAAGTCGGCCGGGATGAGCTGGTCGAGCGCTTCCGTAGCTCCGCCTTTAAGTCTGACTTTATGTCCCCTTATCCCTTTTCGCCCATGGCGCCGCAGCCGCGATATACACCTGAACCCAACGACTATCTGCAGCAATTAGGCCCGCAGGCGTTTAATGCACAGTACATCCGCATCTTTGGTGGCACCAGCTGGCACTGGGCTGCCCAACTGTGGCGCTTTGTGCCCAATGATTTCCAGCAATACACACGTTATGGCGTGGGAAAAGACTGGCCGATTGGCTATCAGGATCTGGAACCCTATTACTATGAGGCTGAAGTTATCGCTGGTGTCGGGGGATCGCCGGATAACGGATCGCCACGTAGCAAGCCTTTCCCGATGGAGCGCGTACCGGCGTCATGGCTACAGCAGCGTGTAACGGCACGGCTCGCGCCAGATTTCACCGTGCTGGATGACAGCACGGGGCGCAACAGCCGTAGTTATGATGGTCGACCAGCCTGCTGCGGCAACAATAACTGTATGCCGTTGTGCCCGATCGATGCCCAGTATCATGGCGGGCTGGCCGCCCAGCAGGCAGAAGACAGCGGCGTCCAGGTCATTACCGAGGCGGTGGTTTATCAGCTTGAACACGATGGGCAGGGCAGGATTGTTGCCGCGAACTATTATGACTGGAATAAAACCAGCCATCGCATCACGGCACAGACATTTGTCCTCGCGGCCAACGCGATTGAAACGCCGAAGCTGTTACTGATGTCCACCAGCGATAAATTTCCGCAGGGAATTGCCAATGCCCGGGATACTGTCGGGCGTCATCTCTGCGATCATCCCGCGATTGGCGTCACCTTCGACGTAGATGAGGAGATCTGGCCGGGACGTGGCCCTGTCAGCCCGTGCTCGATTGGTCAGTTCAGAGACGGCGAATTCCGCCGCGAACATGCGCCATTCCGTCTGGATATCTCCAATGCCTCGCAGGTGGCGGCGGTGACAAAAGAAGTGCTGGAAGAGGGATACTTTGGTAAAAAACTCCAGGAGCAAGTCCGTTTCCGTGCGGCACGCCGTCTTAGCATTAAAAATGCGCTGGAGCAGCTCCCCAATCCTGACAATCGCGTGACCTTAAGCCGCAATAAAGATGCATTGGGATTACCCACACCTGCGTTGTTCTGGGATGTGGATGACTATGTGCAGAAAGGCACAGAAAAAACGCGTGAGTGCTATGACGCGATAGCGGCCAAGCTTGGCGCAACCAATATCCAGCACAGCAAAAGCGGCAAATTCTCCAATCGCCAACATATCACCGGCACCCTGTCGATGGGGCACGATCCCGCCACCAGCGTAACTGATGCCTGGGGACGGGCGCACGATCATGAAAACCTGTTCATGGTTGGTACCGGCGTGATGCCAACGGTTGGTACCTGTAATGTTACGCTCACCGCCATGGCGCTTGCGCTGCGCACCGCTGACAAGATTTTGCAGGAGACACAGCATGGGTAAGCGATTAAATCGGTTACTGCCTTTAGTGGTGCTCATGCTCACTGCAACCCAGGGCAGTGCGCAGGCAGAAAGCCAGACTGACCTTATAAAACGGGGTGAATACCTTGCTGTCGCCGGGGATTGTGCCGCCTGCCACACAGATGAAGGCAAGGCACCTTTTAGCGGCGGACATGCCATTGGTAGCCCGTTAGGGATCATTTTCAGCACCAATATTACGCCATCAAAAACGGCCGGCATAGGTGACTACAGCGAGAAACAGTTTGCCGATGCGCTACGCAGGGGCATGCGTGCCGATGGCAGCCATCTTTATCCCGCCATGCCTTACACCGCTTATGCCAAAGTGAGCGACAGCGATGTTTCGGCGCTTTATGCTTACTTTATGCATGGCGTCAAAGCCGTTGACACACAGCCGGAAAAAACCGCGCTGCCTTTTCCGTTCAACCTGCGTTTTAGTATGGCTGCATGGAATGTACTGTTCCTCGATACCAAACCCTTCAGGCCCGATCCCAGCCAGTCAGCAGAATGGAACCGTGGCGCTTATCTGGTCGAAGGATTAACCCACTGCAGCACCTGCCATACGCCGCGGAATTTTTTGATGGCGGAGCAACAGAGCAAATCGCTACAGGGTGCTTCTTTGGGAACCTGGTTTGCGCCGGATATCACGGCGAATACCTTACAGAGTGACGATCAGTGGTCACGAGAATCGCTGGCTGCCTACCTGGCGAGCGGTCACGCCGATAACGGGGCGACCGCAGCGGGGCCGATGCTTGAAGCCATCGATAAAAGCTTTTCCAGGATGACGCCGGAAGACCGGAACGCGATTGCGACCTATCTGATGCCTGTCGCCGAGCAGGAAGACAGCGATGCCGACACCGAGTCAGATGTACAGGAACCGGCCAGCGGACTCACACCAGTAACCGGTGATGATACGCCAGATATGTTATCGGACATGACGGATGGCGAGCGTGTTTACCGCAATAATTGTGCCTCGTGCCATAACCTGGAAGGACAGGGCTTAACAGGATTCCCCGCTCTGACTAAACATCCGGTATTAGAGAAACCTACGGCGGATAACGTTGCGATGGCTGTGCTTGGCGGTGTCTGGCCAGCGAAGGGGCAGGGTATGATTGGCTTTGCCCATACGCTGGATGATACGCAAATTGCTGACGTCACCAATTATGTTATGCAGGATATCGGTAACAGTGCGGTGCGCATTACCCCGGACCGGGTGAAATCACTGCGTCAGGGCGGCGAGCCATCACTACTCTTGCCGCTAGCCCGCGCAGGCATAGCGGTGGCTGTGCTGGCGGTCGTACTGCTGCTGTTTTGGTGGTGGCGTCGCCGACGCTAGTCGCTTTTTCTCCACGTCCCCGTGGACGTGGAGAATCGCCGTGACATCGGTGTGGTCCCCGGATAAGACCCGGCTGCTTATTACGGCAGTCAGCTACATGCCTTCTGAACACATTTCTGACCGCGCGCAACGCTATACTGAAGCCTCTCCTTTACTCTAAACTGAAAACAGCTGATATAAGTATTCCGTCAGGATGTGATTGATAACACGCTGTTTCTGATATTTTGCATTATCCCGTAGCGAGAGAATGGTAAACCGGCATGGAATTACGTCGAAAAAAAGATGTTGCAATGATGCGCATTTCGCCGCTGCTCAGAAGTATTACCCTGGCGGGGAGTTTATTAACGATTGGCGTGATTGTTGTTAATGTCTGGACGCTTCACCTGGACTGGCAAAGGACGGTTCGATTAGCTGAAGAGCGCGCGATCGATCTTTCTCTGGCACAGGCGCGTCAGGCAGAAGACACGTTTCTCCAGACAGAACTGTCACTGCGTGAAGTCCAGCGAGAAATTGAGTCCCAGACTGAGACCGGCGTGGATGTTTCAGCAATCAATAACATCATGCGCACCTTACAGAGCCGTCTGCCTCAGATGGATGGCATCTTTTATTACGACGCGCAGGGTAAATGGATAGCCAGTTCCTTAACGCAGACACCTTCAGCAAATAACGCCGATCGGGAATATTTTGCCTACCATCGCAATAATCCCCGTAACAGCGTGCACGTCGGGCCCGCTTTACGTAGCCGCAGTTCGGAACGCTACGTGATCCCTGTTTCTTTGCGCGTCAGCGATAACTACGGTGATTTCCGTGGTGTACTTCTTGCCACGGTGAGTGTCGATTACTTTCGCCATTATTATGATTATTTTGTCATTGGCCCCAAGGATTTACTGGCGCTGATGCTGGCAGACAGCACTGTGCTTTATGCTCGCCCTTTGCCAGACAGCTACATTGGTAAAAACCTCTCATCCAGCCCGCTTTTCCATCAGTTACTCGAAAATTCACAGCGCGGTAGTGGTCAGTGGAAGGCTGAAGTTGACGGTATAACGCGCATTTTTGGCTTCGCTAGCTCAAGCCGTTATCCTTTCGTCGTTGCCGCCGGCTTTGATAAACAAGGGCTTTTCGTGCACTGGGCTGAAAGCAGGGTGCAGGGAGTGGTACTGAGTCTGGTGTTACTGATGGCGATCATCCTGCTGTGGATGTTAATGCGGCATGAAGCCCGGCGCAGTTTACGCTACCAAATTGAATTAACCCATCTCAGGGATGAACTCACCGCCGCCAACCACTCGCTGGAAAATCTGGCGAACGCCGATGGGCTAACGGGACTGGCCAACCGTCGTTATTTTGACCACTTTCTGAAAAAAAGCCTGTTGCACGGACGCAGTAGCGGAGGACCGGTATCGTTGATACTTTTCGATATCGATTATTTCAAACGCTACAACGATACCTACGGTCACGTTGCAGGTGACGCCTGTTTACAACAGGTGGGCCGTGTGCTGAAAACGTTCGCCCAGCGTCGGACCGATATTGCTGCCCGTTATGGCGGTGAAGAATTTGCCATCGTGCTAGCCGATACTCGCGCCGAGGATGCATTAAGGATGGCGTTGAGTGTGGTTGAGGCGGTCAGAGCGTTAGCTATACCGCATACTTCTACGGGGCTGGAGACGGGGTGCGTAACGTTAAGCGCCGGCGTGGCGTCTTCGGCGTCCGGGGAAGGACCGGAAAGCGCAGGATTATTGATTAAACGCGCGGATGAAGCGCTCTATCGTGTCAAACACCAGGGACGAAACGGGGCCAGCATCTAGCTCACGTCGAGCCGATCTGGCAGGGAAACCGCCCGGGCATTGCCCGGGCGGGTAAAGATTATTTGTCGCTACCGAATCCCTGCTTGTGTAGCGCTGGCAGGACGTTGGGGAAATAGATGTGCTGGTAATATCCGCTCACGCTGTCGCTCCAGCTTTCGCCGTCCGCACGCCCGGTTGCTTGCCAGTGCTGAACCATTTCAGCATTGTAAGCCGCGATTTGCTGCTCCAGACCTTCGGTGTGATAGCTTTCTTCGTGACGGAAGGTTTGCATCGGCAGGCGTGGTTTTTGAAATGCGGGTTGATCGACATACCCAATCACCACGCCCGCCACCGGGAACGTATATTCTGGCAAATTAAGCAGTGAGATCATCGCGTCAGGATCGCGGCGAATCCCCCCAATGGGCACGATGCCTAAGCCTTCTGCCCGGGCCGCGGCCATGATACTTCCCAGCGCAATGCCGACATCGGTAGCACCAGAAACAATACTCTCAATACTTTCCTGAGCAACCTGCTCTTTGCCTACTGCCGCCATTGCCATACGGGATTTATGCATGTCGAGCACCAGGGTAATAAACACCGGGGCCTTAGCAATCCACGGCTGTCCACCGGCAATCTGGGAGATCGCCTGACGTTTCCCGGCATCCCGCGTGACGACCAGTGAAACCTGCTGTGAATTAACAGAAGTCGGCGCGCGATAGGCGGTGCTGATGATGCGATCCAGGATGGCATCGTCGACGGGTTTGTCGGTAAAGCTGCGTTCACTTTTATGGCTGGTAAACAGGTTAATAATATCGCTCATCGTTGCTCCAAAACGTTAACCTAAAATTCAGTTGCCTGAGGATAACAAATTTATGTCTGCCACTCTTTAACCGCACTGGCCTTAACCTGTCGATTAATAACAAATTTAACGGACAGGCAACCTGGAGACGTTAAGCATGACTAATGTGCCTGAGATAACACCCGGTTTGCGTTTTTACCACTCTGGCGAGTGGCACGCTGGCGGGAAGGGTGCGGCAGGCCTCGCCACCACACGGGAAAGGCGGATACCTGTCTGAAGGGATAAACAGGGTACGGGCAACTGATGAAGGATAAGCCTGGATGATTAAAAGCAGGCTTATCATTTTTCTGTCATTTTTCAGCCATAAATCGTTCATTTTTCTCCGCTAGCTTACTGCAATTCTCATTTGCAAAGCGGCGCATGTATGAGCCATTTGGCGCTTCATAACATCACCAAACGCTGGGGCGAGAAAATCGCGCTGGATAATATCAATTTTGACGCCGCAGAAGGGACGTTTGTTGCACTGTTGGGCCCTTCAGGCTGCGGTAAATCGACCTTACTCCGCACCATTGCCGGGCTGGAGACGGCCGACAACGGATCGGTCAGTTTTAACCATCTGGATATCACCCACTTACCGCCCTCCCAGCGCAAGCTTTCCATGGTGTTTCAGTCGTATGCGTTATTTCCTCATCTGAGCGTCAAAGAGAATTTGTTGTTCGGTTTAAAAGCCCGCGGCGAGGATAAACTCACGTTTGCCGATCGTCTGCGTCAGGTCAGTAAGCTGATGGAACTTGAGACGTTGCTGGATCGCTTACCGTCCCAACTGTCCGGTGGTCAACAACAGCGGGTGGCGTTAGGCCGTGCCGTTATCGCTAACAATACGCTGTGCCTGATGGATGAACCCCTTTCTAACCTTGATGCCAAACTGCGCCAAAGCATGCGTCGTGAAATTCGTGCCTTACAGAAAAAACTGGGGCTGACGATGCTCTACGTGACGCACGATCAGACAGAAGCGATGAGCATGGCCGACAGCATCATCTTGCTGAATGAGGGGCGAATTGAGCAGCATGACACGCCAGATAACCTCTATAACAATCCAGCCAGTGTGTTTGCGGCACAGTTTATAGGCGCACCGCCCATGAATATCTTACCGCTGACCTTTGACCACATGAATCACTACCTGAGCCCGCTTACGCAGCCCGTCGTTGAAGGTTTTAGCAATGGCGCGCTCAGTCTTGGGATTAGGGCAGAAGATATCCAGCTCATTAACGCCGATGGCGCGGCGCTGACGGCCAACGTCGTGAGTTATGAATATATGGGGGCGGACACCTTATTACAGTGCCAGATTGCTCACAGCCATGCGTCGTTAACCGTCACGGTCCCGGGAATGAAACGGTTTATCGAGGGAAGCCAGACCGGGCTGCAATGGCCTGCCGATAAGCAATACCTGTTTTCAACTGATAGCGGTAAACGCTGTTTGCACGCTGAGCAGCTGATGTCTGTGTCATCCAAAAAATATGCGGTTTAACGGTCTTTTTACCTAAGGGAAAATCATGTCTGCCATTCGTCTGTCACATCTGCTTCCTGCATTGCTTATCGCAACGAGCGCGTCGGTATTTGCCGCCGATCCGGTTAAGTTGCAGATGTACTATCCCATCGCGGTGGGCGGAGAAATCAGCCACACCGTCGAAGCACTGGTCGCTGATTTCGAAAAAATTCATCCTGAAGTCAGTATTCAGCCGGTATATACCGGTGACTACGCCACGACGGTGACCAAAGCGTTGACTGCGTTTCGCGGCGGTAATGCACCGCAAATGGCGGTCATTGGTGATATCGAAGCCTATTCACTGATGGACGCGGGTGCCATTGTGGCGGCCAGCGACCTGGCAAAGGACGATGACGGTAAAAAATGGATCGACAGCTTCTATCCTGCTTTTTTGCGTCATATCAACGGTAAAGTGTGGGGCATTCCTTTTCAGCGCTCGACGGTGGTGCTGTACTGGAATAAGCAGGCGTTTGAAAAAGCGGGTCTGGATGCGGATACACCGCCGGCGAACTGGCAGCAGGTGGTGGACTTTGGTAAAAAACTGGTCGTGAAAGACGGTGATAACGTCAGCCAGTGGGGCATTGAAATCCCGACTACGCCCAATGGCTACTGGGTGTTTCAGGGGTTTGCTGCGACAAACGGCGCGCATCTTGATAACGGCAAGGGCACCGCCGTCTATTTTAATACACCTAAAAATAGTGAAACGCTGCAATGGCTGGCCGATTTAGGCCAGAAAGAAGGCGTTTCACCGAAAGGCGCTATCGCCTGGGGCACGACGCCGCAGGATTTTCTCAGTGGCAAAACTGCGATGATGGTGACGACCACCGGGAACCTGAGTGTCGTGCGCAAAAATGCCAAATTCCCGTTTGGCATCGCAATGCTTCCTGAAAAAACCCAGCGCGGTAGCCCAACCGGCGGCGGAAATCTCTACGTCTTCAAAAATGCATCGGCAGCGCAGCAGAAAGCGGCAATGGAATTTATCCGTTGGGTCACCGCCCCTGAACAGGCCGCTCGCTGGAGTATTGCCACCGGCTACGTGGCGACCTCTCCCGCCGCATGGGAAACACCGGCAATGAAAGCTTATGTGAAACAGGTACCCCAGGCGCTGGTGGCTCGTGAGCAACTCAAATATGCCCAGCCAGAACTGTCGACCTACAACAGCGTACAAATTCAGGAGGCGCTGAACCACGCCATTGAAGCCGCCATTACCCAGGCTAAAACACCAGCAGAAGCTCTGGAAGCGGCGCAGAAACAGGCCGATCGTTTGCTGAAGGCTTACCAGTAACACTATGGCGATGCGCATTCTTACACCGGCAGCGTCAGCCTCTCGCTCTGGTGGCGGGTCATTACAGCTGTGTGGCTATCTGCTGATTTTACCGGCACTGGTTTTTTTGCTGCTCTTTACCCACTATCCTGCACTGGCGACGGTGTGGGAAAGTCTGTTCAGCGTCTCACGTAATGGTCATCCGGCCCAGTTTGTTGGGCTGGATAACTATGCTGCGCTGCTGGATGACGATGTGTTTATCCGCTCGTTGTGGAATAACCTGCTGTATGCCCTGATCACTATTCCGCTGGCGGTCACGCTGGCTTTACTGATGGCGCTGGCCGTTAACCGGCGGCTGGCAGGGAATGCGATGGTTCGTGCGGCGTTTTTTATTCCTTCTCTGCTGCCAATGATTGCCATTGCCAACCTGTGGCTGTTTTTTTACACGCCGCAGCTTGGCCTGCTGAACAAGCTGCTGGCGCTGTTTTCCTTTGCCCCCATTAACTGGCTCGGGGAGCCAGGCACCTCGCTGTGGTGTCTGATGGCGGTCTCCGTCTGGCGTGAAGCCGGATTCTTTATGATCTTCTATCTGGCCGCTCTGCAGCAGATTGATCCGCGACTGAGTGAAGCGGCACAAATTGAAGGTGCATCTCACGGGTACTTCTTCCGACGCGTCCAGTGGCCATTACTGATGCCGACCACGTTATTTGTGCTAATCAACGCATCAATGAACGCATTTCGCATTGTCGATCAGGTGATTGCCATGACCAATGGCGGCCCGGACAACAGCAGCAGCCTGTTACTGTTTTACATCTACCGCACCGCATTCAGTTACTGGGATTTACCGGCAGCGGCGGCAATGACCGTGGTGTTACTGCTGATTTTAGCGGCCATTGCTGTGGTTAAGTTTAGGTTACTGGACAAGCGAGCCCATTATCAATGAAGCCTCAATGTGCTGTTGGTCGCCTGTGCCTGAATGCCGTTATCTGGCTGACGGCGGTGCTATGGTTACTTCCCATCCTGGTCGCGCTGTGGGTGGCGATACATCCGGCGG
This sequence comes from Pantoea allii, assembly GCF_002307475.1. Lineage (GTDB taxonomy): Bacteria > Pseudomonadota > Gammaproteobacteria > Enterobacterales > Enterobacteriaceae > Pantoea > Pantoea allii. The sequence goes on from NZ_NTMH01000032.1 coordinate 91,488, forward strand.
CAGAGCAGGGGAGCTTTACGCTCTTTGCTCCCCTGACGCTGCAGAATTTTATTGACGCCTGGCACGCTGCGCCCTTTGCCCGCTACTTTCTCAACACCATTTTGCTGGTGTTAATGATCGTCGTATGTCAGCTGGTGCTGGCCACCATGGCGGCTTACCCTTTGGTGCGTTTTCGCCTGAAGTATTCGGGGGTTTTATTTGCGCTTATCCTGTTACAGCTGATGATCAGCCCCGATGTGTTGATCCTCAACAATTACAAAACGATTGGCGCGCTCGGGTTGCGCGATACCTTGACTGGCATTGCCTTACCCTATTTCGCCTCGGCCTTTGCCATCTTCCTGCTGCGCCAGACGTTTAAAAGCATTCCTGTGGTACTGGAAGAAGCGGCTGTCGTGGAAGGTGCCAGCCGGTTTTATATTTTACGTAAAATTTATATCCCGCTGGCCAGGCCGATTTATATCGCCTTTGCACTGGTTTCTGTTAGCTTCCACTGGAATGATTTTCTCTGGCCACTGGTGATTACCGATTCTGTTAAGGTGCGGCCATTAACGGTCGGGCTGCAGTTATTTTCTTCGCCGGAGCAGGGCGTTCAGTGGGCGCTTATTGGGGCGGCGACGATCATGACAACGCTGCCGTTACTGCTGCTGTTTCTGATTTTCCAGCGCCAGTTTATCCAGTCGTTTATGCGTGCTGGCATACGTTAAGGTGTCCCGCATGTTAATGCCTCACTCGCTTAGTCTGCCACAACGCGCATTACTGGCGGAAGTCGCTCAGCTTTATCAACCGCCGTCGCTGCGGACGGTGGCGGCAGGGGATAACAGGGTTCGTTTTGGTCTGATTGCCGATCCGCAATATGCGGATATCGAGCCGGATATCGACAATAATCTCTATTATCGCAACGGACTACAAAAGCTACAGCGGGCCATCGGGGTGCTTAACGCGCAGCCGCTCGATTTTGTTGTCACGCTGGGCGATCTGGTCGATCGCGACTGGCAAAGCTATGCGGCGGTGCTGCCTGTGTATCAAGGCTTACAGCATCCTCATGCCGTGGTGCTGGGTAATCACGATGCGCAGACTATAGCCGCACGGCTTGAGGGAAAGCTTCCCTTACCTAAGAGCTATTACGCCTTCCGTTTCAACGGATGGCGTTTCATTGTCTACGATGGCAACGATATCAGTGTTTACTGCAATGCACTCAACGGCACAGACCGTGAACAGGCCGCGGCGTTGCTGGCCCGACTCCAGCGCCAGCAGCAGCCCCAGGCACAGCCCTGGAATGGCGCAGTGGGTAAACAGCAACTGGACTGGATTGAGCAGCAGTTACAGGCCGCCCAACAGTGCGGGGAAAGCGTCGTGGTATTGGGGCATTATCCTCTGGCACCCGAGAATACACATATGTTGATGAATGCCGGAGAGTTGGTGGATTTATTCACTCGCTATCGGGTACGCGCCTGTTTTGCCGGGCACGATCATCGTGGCGGCTATGCACGTATCGGGCACACCGAGTTTTTCACTATGAAAGGAATGCTGAATGGTCCGTCAGATGCGCCCTTTGCGCGGGTGGAAATAGACGATAACACACTCAGGTTACATGGCTTTGAGGGAGAGGTAAGCCACTGCTCAAGGACATTAAATCGCGTTTAATCAACACCATTCCTAATCAGACCTCTTTTCCCCTCTTTTTAAAGATGATTTAGTTACATCATACTGTAGGTGAAATCATTAAGGTGCCCGAATCAGGCGCAGAGCGGCGGGTAAGTTAAAGCGTAATGGCGACTTAGAGAATGAAGGCGCTTAGTTGAAACGGCGAACCCTGTTAAGCCAGCGTGCGCTAACGCTCCGCTTAACCGTTCATCGATCGATTAAATGAATGTGGTGTCATTCAGACCCTGGCTATATATTTTCCGCCTGGCTCATCGTGCTATCAGCGGCTGGTGGGACAGAGATACGTTGTCGCGCTGAAATATTGTCTCTTGTTTTCATACTCACCAGGACAGCATGAATATTTATAACGGAGAGTAAAAAATAACGCCTTAATCTGTCAGTGCGCCTGAGCACCGGGAAAGTGTACTTTTATCATCTGACAGAGTGAAGCTGCTGCTGCGGATACATTTTTTTCTGCGTAATGCAGCGTGACGCCAATGCTTCCTGCATCAGGCAATTTTTGCCCGGTAATAATCCCTAACGATGACGGCATGCCTGTTTCAGTGCGTAGCGTAATGCCCAGCCCCGCTGCGGCCGCCGCCCATATACCGCTCAGGCTTCTGCTGGTAAACGCAATACGCCACGGGATATTCATGCTGTCCAGTGCGGCTGTCGCTGCGCTACGCATCATACAGGGTGCATCAAAAACCAGTAACGGCAACGGTCGGTTCTGCAAGAAAAATGTGCCGATATCCAGATCCTTTGCGCCTATCCAGCATAGCGGTAACGTGCCAAGCGACTGGCTATAAGCACTGCTCTCTTTACCCTGCCAACTCAGTGCGATATCGAGTTCGTTTTGGCGAATAGCTTCTAACAGAGGTTTATTACGGGTGAACGTTGCTGATATCTGCACATCGGGATGCGTACGTGAAAATTGTCCAAGAATGGTGGGAAGGAGTGACTCTCCAAAGTCTTCCTGCAAACCCAGACGTAGCTCGCCACGGATACCAACGGCCTTAACGGCTGCATAAGCTTCATCGTTCAAACTCATGAGCCTGCGCGCGTAAGCAAGCATAATTTCACCCTGGGCTGTAAGAACCAGATGTCGCCCTGACTTTTGCACCAGCGCTGCACCTGCCTGTTGTTCGAGCTTTTTAAGTTGGGCGCTCACGGCCGATGTTGAACGACCTAAGCGTTCAGCGGCGGAAGCAAAGCTACCCAGCTCAATGCCGGTCACAAAAGTGCGTAAGGTTTCCGCATCGAACGTAACGGGTCTTTTAGCCATTATCTGTCCTGTTTTTTGGGATTAAGTGTCCCATTATTTCTGATTTTATAAATTATTGAGGCGTTTTATCTTTTTACCACATCCACCAGAGGAAGATAAATGAACGCTATAAAGGTGACCCGAGAAAACATGGCTGAACTTGCCCCAAAGCTGGCATTGCTCAGTGAAGAGGTGTTGTTTGGCGATATCTGGCAGCGGGAAGCGCTTTCCCCGCGGGACAGAAGTTTAGTGACGGTCAGTGCACTTATTGCGCTGTCTCGACATGAGCAACTGGACTGGCATCTTCAGTTCGCGCGGAAGAATGGTGTTTCTGATGAGGAAATAACAGAAGTGATAACGCATCTTGCCTTTTATTGCGGATGGCCAAATGCCGTTTCTGCGTTGACCGTCTTCAAAAATGCACAGCCTGAGTAAGGAGCCTGTATGCCTGTCACTCGTATCGCTATCTCAACACCGCGTTTTCAGCAGTGGCGAGAGGCTGTTTCTGATGCTTTACAGCAGTCACTTGAAGCGTCGTTTGCCGTACCACGCGGTGACTGCTTTCAGTTTTTTGATTGTTATGACGATCGTAGCCGCATTTTTGATCGACACTATCTGTGTGACGGGGAAGCGGGCCGTAGCGATGACTTCCTTATGTTTACTGTTACCGCCGGTAAAGCGCGCAGCACTCAACAAAAGCAGGCTTTTTATCGCGATCTGATCGGGCGTCTTGAACAAGCGATTGGCATAAACCCCCGCGATGTCATGGTCATTATTCATTTCACACAATCTGAAGACTGGTCTTTCAGTCATGGGAAAATGTTTAGCCTGACGGCTATTCCACACGCTTAAGGAGAAAAGTATGCTTGCTATGCAATATCGGTTTGTTCTTCCTGCTGATTACGACATGACAATCATTAAACGCCGGATTAATGACCATGGGCATAAGATGGATTTCCGGGTCTCCTGTTTAAAGCCTGGCTTTATGCCTGCAAATCCAACAGCCCGACATACAGTGAAGAAAACAGCTATGCGCCATTTTATCTGTGGCAGAACGCAGAAAGCCTGCACCGTTTTCTGTCCGGGGCCGGTTTTAAAAAACTTACCGAGGACTTCGGCTGGCCACAGGTGCACACCTTTCCGGTCTTATCGGCTGACTTAGGGCCAGATATCTCGCATGCTGGCTTTGCATCCCTGGCGGTGAGTCGCGTTCCTGCATACAGCGAACTTTCCGGGCTTACTCAGTGCACAAATCAATCCGTGGCTGTAGCACGCGTCTCTGCTCTGGATACCTTTCACTGGCGGCGCATAGCATTTTGCCTGTGGACAAAAGCGCCTGCGCAAAATGCACTGCACACGCAACACTACGAGGTTGGTCGTCTCTCTTTTCCCTAAATGTGCCTTATTTACCGTCTGACACAAAATTATCGGTTAACCGGATATCTAAATGACCGGTTGTGTGGCTATCTTACAGTACATGCCAGACTATTTCGTATCACCACGCTGGCAACGCAGTCGCGTTATCACATGACGTTAATTTTTCCATTTTTAGCTAACGAACCTAGTATTAAAGTACAAGGGCACTTTTGCCTGCTTGTCGACGGAGAAAAAAATAATGCGTATCAAGAATCACCTGAAAATATTGACGACCGCAACGCTCCTGGCACTGAGCCTGCCGATGACCTCCGCATTTGCTGCATTACCGGTCGGTGCAAATGCGCCAGATTTTAAACTGGAAGCCGCACTGGCAGGTAAAGAAACAACCTTCTCCTTGCAGCAGGCGCTGCAAAAAGGCCCGGTCGTGCTTTATTTTTTCCCAGCGGCGTTTAGTGCCGGTTGTACGTTAGAAGCACACGCATTTGCTGAAGCCACCGATGAATTTAAAAAACAGGGTGCGACAGTTATCGGCGTGACCGCAGGTAACACCGACCAGATTGAGAAATTCTCAAAGCTTGAATGCCGCGATAAATTCACCGTTGCCGCCGATCCGGGTGCAAAAGTGGCCGCGGAATATAAAAGTACCATGGAGATGAAAGGTAAAACGCTTTCCGATCGTACCTCCTATGTTATTGCGCCAGATGGCAAAATTTTACTGAGCTATACGGATAAAAACCCGGAATCCCATATCCAGAAAACGCTGGATGCCGTGAAAAAATACCGCCAGGCTAACCCGGCTTAATCTCAGATCTGGACAGATAAATCATGCTGACTGCTATCGCCGCCGCTTTTCTGGGTGGCATCATGCTTAATCTTATGCCATGCGTGTTTCCGGTTATTTCGCTCAAAGCGTTGAGCCTGATACGGCATCACGCCCGGCCAGCCCATGCTCGCGCAGAAGGGCTCGCGTTTTTGGTTGGCGTTGTTGTCACCATGGTTTTACTGGTCAGTCTGTTATTGCTGGCGCGATTGGGTGGGGCATCCGTGGGCTGGGGCTTTCAACTGCAATCACCTCTGGTGATTGCAGTGTTAGTCCTGGTGATGCTGGCCTCGGCGCTCAATCTGTTCGGCCTGTTTGAAGTGGGATTATCACTTCAGCGGGTCGGCGAAGTCGGGGGCAGCCAGGGTGGGCTGATTGGTTCCGCGTTGACAGGGGCATTGGCCATCATTGTTGCCACTCCCTGCAGTGCGCCCTTCATGGCCAGTGCGGTAGGTTATGCGCTGACGCAGCCGCCCTTTATCAGTTTTATTATTTTCCTTTCGCTGGCGCTGGGCTTTGCCGCGCCTTTCACCATGATTTCCTTTTTCCCCATCGTCGCCAGGATACTGCCATCGCCTGGCGCCTGGATGATCACCTTAAAACATGCCCTGGCATTTCCGATGTTAGGTGCGGCTGGCTGGTTAATCTGGGTACTGGAGCGCCAGGCAGGCTCAACCGCGCTGGCGGCGATACTAACCTGCTGCCTGCTACTGAGTTTTGCCGCCTGGCTGTATGGGCTGGCACAGAAGCGGCAGATGATGGGGAGGCGGCATTGGGCTTTACACATCGCTACGGCTGTCGTGATCGTTTTGCTGGTTCCCCCTTTAGTCACGCTTAAGGGCTCAACGGCGGCAGCGGATTCGTCAGATGTTGTTGCGGCGGCGGCGGTTGCGTGGTCACCTCAGAACGTTGATGCCATTAAAGGGCAGGGTAAACCGGTCCTGGTGAACTTTACCGCCTCCTGGTGCATTACCTGCCAGGTAAACGAACGCACCTCGCTGTCTACCCAGGCGGTAAAAACAGCCATGGCACGCACGAACACCATCTATATGATTGCAGACTCGACAAAGTACAATCCTGACGTTGAACAGGCGCTCAGTGACTTTGGTCGTGGTGGGTTGCCGCTTTATGTGGTTTATCCGGCTGATGGCGGAAAACCGGTGGTGTTGCCTCAGGTATTAACCCCCGGAACGGTAATTACTGCCTTGCAGCAGGCAAGTGAAAAAGGCAAAAAATCTTAGTGGCAAAAGCAGAACGTGAATGCCTGATAAACGGCCATAGCCCGTTGGGCTAAGGCCGCTATTATCAGCAGTTTCATGGCTTTTGTAGCAAAACCCTTCACAGGATAATGATGAAGACGATTGGGCTTATTGGCGGCATGAGCTGGGAATCGACAATCCCTTATTATCGTTTAATTAATGAGGGGATCAGGTCCCGGTTAGGCGGCCTGCATTCTGCAAAACTGCTTCTGCACAGCGTCGATTTCCATGAGATTGAAGCCTGCCAACGCAGTGGTCACTGGGATCGGGCAGGTGAGTTACTGGCCGAGGCAGCACAAGGTCTGGCAATGGCCGGAGCTGATGCCATCGTGTTGTGCACCAATACCATGCATAAGGTTGCCGGCGCGATTGAATCTCGCTGTGATTTGCCGTTTTTACATATTGCCGACGCGACGGGCCGTGAGATAGTGAGCAAAGGAATGAACCGTGTTGCCTTGCTTGGCACACGATATACGATGGAACAGGATTTCTATCTGGGTCGCCTGACTAAGTCGTTCTCAATAAACACTGTCGTACCCGATGCGGAGCAACGTGAGGTCATTAACCGCATCATTTTTGATGAACTGTGTATGGGGATATTTACGGACGCTTCCCGGCACTATTATCTTGACGTGATACAGCAACTGGCTACGCAAGGCGCACAAGGCATTATTTTTGGCTGCACGGAAATAGGCTTGCTGATTCCAGAACAGCAAAGTGCGTTACCGGTGTTCGATACCACCAAAATTCATGCCAGCGATGCGGTGAATTTCATGCTGTCCTGATTCACCCTTACAGAGTGAATCAGTGCACAGGCGTTTAAAGCGTGTCGAAGATAACGTAGAGCTTGCGCATGGTTGTGTCCATCACCCAGGTGCCTTCGGTATTGGCTTCGAAGAACAAGGTGTCACCGGGTTTAAAATGCTGCGGCGCTTCGCCATCTGCTGTAAACGACCCCGTTCCTGACAGGAAATGCATCATCTCTGCTTGCTTAACGCCGCGACGATAACTTCCAGGCGTACATTCAAAAATTCCCATATCAATGTTTTCATGGCCCGGAATCACCTTTTGCAGTCCTGCCAGTGCGATTTCGGGTGAGCCAGGCAGACCTTCCACGGTTCCCCATGGCTCAAGTGTCTTGAGTGAAGCAGGTTGTTCAAGTTTTTGTACTTTCATTTTAGGCTTCCCGAGCCAGCCGCCACGAATGCGGCCTGATAGTGAATGATGCTTCAGGGTAAACAAAAGCAGAAAAACAAAGCGCGTCTTTAACGTTTCCTCATGAAAGTTATGCGCAAATAAGATCGCCGTAAAAGCATGAAATTTCTGACAGCCTTGGGCACAGGGTTTACACGCACGCGGATGTTGGCATTACGGTTTGAAGCCACGTTTAAGACTGGAGCCAGGCGGTAACATCAGCCTTTTATTCCCCGTTGCTCTAATTGGGTTTGGTACGTTATTCGCGGTGCGTTACTGAGAGTATTCGCAGCCAGGTTAAACGACATTAATCTGATTTATTATATGATTTTATTGAATAATTTTAATTTAAGCGTGATGTAAACAGGTCACGATCTGGCAAGGAATAATCTGATTTATTAGGTCCGTCTTACAATGGAAATATAAAGGATCTATTTTGCCACTGCTGAGGTTAGATACAGCACAGAGCAGAACAGCAGAGCGTTCTGTCATCCCAGGAGCAATCTCTTAAGGGTAAGCTATGAAAAATTCCTCCGTCAAAATGGCACTGAAAACAACGGTATTCTCGATCGCGACGTTTGTTACTTTTCAGAATGCAGCATTAGCGGCTCCCGACGCGCATCACTTATTTTCAATAAATGATCAACAGCCAGTTTCTTCTTTGTTCCAGAAAAACAAGCCGGATAATACGGGTAAAATTGAGCTTGCAGCACATCAAAAGCTGTCAAGCGGTCTGCGTATTAATACTGCCTGTGATGATACCGGTGAACCCTGCCCGCACGATGACACTCAGGATGACATGTCCTGAATTCGACCTGCCGCACTTCCTGAGCTGAATAGTGATGGTTCGATTGGATCTCAACCGCCGAAGGGCGGTTTTTTAATATTGTCCTGCGCGGCTCAGACGGTATGTGCATCGCATCGCTAATGCCCATTTTTAACGCGGTTTGCCATCACATCTTTCCTTACCGGTTAACCGTTTCGCTTTAAAAATGAACGATCTGCGCCACGATAAATAAAATTCTTAACGGCGGTTAAACGGTTTGAAGATTTACTCACCCCGGCCAGCAGAAGTGTTCTGGTTAGCTATGCTCAGAAGACAGTAACCCGTTTTCGCTATTTATCAGGGAGTCATTCGATGAAAAAACTTTCACTTATTCTTGTTACCGCAGGTCTGCTTATGGCGATGAGTTCACAGGCAGAGGCAAAAGGCTGTCTGAAGGGCGCGGCCGTGGGCGGTGTGGCGGGTCACGTTAAACATCACGGCGTTGCCGGTGCAGCAGCAGGCTGCGCAGTTGGCCACCATATGGCCAAAAAGAAACAGAAAGAGGCTGACAGTAAACAGCAGGGGCAACAGCAGGGCGGTTAATCCTCCTGTTTATTCCTGCCCCTCTCTGAGAGGCGGCAGGAACGGGCTACACAGGTTTGGTCGCCCGCGCCTCTCTGTCCTGTCACACCCTGTTCAGCTCCTCCACGCATTGCTGTCCTCTTTTCTCCTTCGCCGCAGTACCTCAGCTCAGTAAGCTGGCTGCCACATTGACGGATAGCCCCAGAATAGCCAGATTAAAAATAAACGAGATGACCGACTGTAACAGCGCGAGTTTACGCATTTCCATCATGCCCGTTGCCACATCAGCCGTCTGGGATGCCACCGCGATGGTAAATGAGAAGTACAGAAAATCCCAATAGGCGGGATTGGCAGGTTTTTCCGGGAAGATCAGCGGGATAACGCCATGGCTCCGATGCAGGTAGTGCTGATGAGCATAGTGCATAGCAAATGAACTGGGCAGCAAGGCCCATGACGCAATGAGCGTCAATGCAGTCAGTAACATATGCAGGGCGCGCGGCGTACCCGTGAGACTTTTTAGCGTTGGTAGCTCGCTCATGATCGCGACGATGCTGATCATACAGGCAACAATCACCATCCCCAGAACCAACGTGGCGCTTTGATCCTGCATCTGGGCGATGTGCTTGATTTGGTCTGCCTCCGTGCGCAGCATACGAAACCAGATAAACCACAGATAAAGCCATGCCAGCACGTTCCAGCCGATCAACAAACGCTGTAATTCCCCTAACTGCTCAGGCAAGAAGAAATAACAGATTACGCCTGCGGCGATGGAGATCAGCAGGCGCAGGCGAGCAAAGAGATGTGATGTCAGGGAAGAGGACATGGTAATCCTGTTTTGACTGAATATTGAATCAGTTAACTGTAGTTGATGACGAGGAGCATGGCACTGGAAGTATGCACGTAAGTGAACAATATCTCGCCTGGCCGCGCCCATTTCTTTATCAAAACAAGCCACTCTCAGCACTGATTATGTGCAACGCACATTCAACGCTCATCATTCTGGTGCTCATGATGCCCTTAAATTATGCATTCTACTGATTTATCACCCTTTAATTTCTGGCACGCCAATTGCTAAAGTTTTAAAAGAAAGCAGCGCATCACACAATTTGTTATCGAATAGCCAGCTAGGGTTCCGGTTCACACAGGTGAACGTCTGGTCCGAGAGCAGGCGACCTCTGCGAGGTTACACGGCGGGACAAAAGCCCGGGAGACAGCAGCACCTTTGGGTGTCGCGCTGCTCCCGTTTTTTTTTGTGCCAACCAGAGGTTAACCATGAAGACATCGCCGCTCCTCCGCTCACTTTTTCTGTCGCTGGCGCTGCTGGCCAGCTTTCCCTCTTTCGCCGCAGTAAAAAAAGAGTTCAACATCTGCTGGACTATCTATGCGGGCTGGATGCCCTGGGGCACCATCAGCAACGAAAAAATCATCGATAAATGGGCCAGTAAATACGGCATCAAAATTAATATCGTGCAACTCAATGACTATATCGAATCCATCAATCAGTACACGGCGGGTCAGTTTGACGGCTGCACCATGACCAATATGGATGCATTGACCATCCCAGCAGCAGGCGGCGTCGATACGACAGCACTGATTACCGGCAGCTATTCCGATGGTAATGACGGTGTCGTGCTAAAAGGGGTGAATAAAAAACTCAGCGATCTGAAAGGGATGTCGGTTTATCTGCCTGAGCTTTCGGTGTCGCACTATCTGCTGGTCCGTGGTCTGGAAAAAGCCGGACTGCAGGAAAAAGACGTTAAAGTCGTCAATACCTCAGATGCGGATATTGTCTCGGCTTTCGGCACCAGCAACGTACGGGCGGCAGTGGCCTGGAATCCACAGCTTTCGGTTATCAAAAAGACCCCGCAAACCACAGAAGTGTTCAGCTCTTCGGAAGTGCCCGGCGAACTGATTGATATGATGGTCGTGAATACCCAAACCTTAAAAGATAATCCCGCCTTGGGCAAAGCGCTGACCGGTGCCTGGTTTGAAATGATGAGCAAAATGCAGGCTGGCGATACGCAGGCGCTGAGTGCCATGGCTGCCGATTCCGGCATTGATCTCGCCGGTTACAAAGCACAGCTGAAAACGACCCATCTGTTCTGGACCCCTGCCGACACGCTGACCTTTATCTCCTCGCCGGATCTGGCGAAAACCATGCAGCGGGTTGCGACATTTTCCTTCGATAAAGGATTGCTGGGAGAGGGCGCACAAAGTGCTGACTTTATCGGCATGATGTTTCCCGGCAACACCACCGTCGGCAATACAGCAAACATCAAACTGCGTTTCGACGACAGCTATCTGAAGATGGCTGCTGCGGGCAAGCTGTAATAACTGATCTCGGGAGTTCATGTCATGCGCCACATCAATCGCCATCCCCGACAGGGGATGCGCCTGACGCTAATGCTATTGCCGTTTGTGTTATTGATCGCCACCTGGTTTATCGGTTCGGCGGTGCGGCTGGAGGCTAATCCGCAGGACAAGCTGCTGCCTGGTCTGTCACAAATGATCGCAGCCGTTGACCGGATGGCATTGACCCCCGATAAGCGCAGTGGTGAGTATCTGCTGTGGGCTGACACGCTGATTAGCCTCAGCCGTTTGCTGATTGGCCTGACGCTCTCTTCGCTGATTGGCTTGTGTATTGGTATCGCCGCTGGCGTCTTCCCGTTGTATCGCGCGGCGCTCTCGCCGCTCATGACCGTGATTTCGATGATCCCACCGCTGGCTATCCTGCCGGTGCTGTTTATCGTTTTCGGGTTAGATGAGCTATCGAAAGTCATGCTCATCGTTATCGGCATTACACCAATGCTGGCGCGTGACCTTGAACAGCGCGCGCGCGAAATCCCCGCAGAGCTGTTTATCAAAGCACAAACCCTTGGTGCTAATAGCTGGACGGTCGTCCTGCGGGTAGTGCTACCCCAGCTTTTATCGCGCCTTATTACCTCGTTGCGACTGCTGCTGGGATCGGCCTGGCTGTTTTTGATCTCCGGTGAGGCGATTTCCGCTACTGCCGGTCTGGGTTACCGCATTTTCCTGGTTCGACGCTACATGGCGATGGACGTGATTATTCCTTATGTCATCTGGATAACGCTCATCGCGTGGCTGATGGATTTGGCCTTAAGGCAATTGCATAAAACCTGCTTCAAGTGGGCGGAAGGAGGCCAGGGATGAGTTTTATCGATATCAAAAATATCTGGCAGGAATACGGTGACCACGTGGTGCTGGAGCGCATCAATTTGCAGGTGAAAGAGGGCGAGTTCTGCTCAATGGTTGGCGCGTCCGGCTGCGGTAAATCGACGTTTTTACGTCTGCTGCTTGGCCAGGAAAAGCCAACCAGGGGAGAAATCATGCTCGATGGCAAGACGCTGGCGGCGGAACCCGATCGCAGCCGTGGCGTGGTATTCCAGCGCTATTCAGTATTTCCGCATCTTAACGTACTGGATAACGTCGCCATTGGTCTCGAACTGGCGGCTTCACCGCTGTTTGGCCGTTTGTTTGGCGCAAGAAAACGCGATGCCCGTCAGCGGGCGCAACTGATGCTGGAGAAAGTAGGGCTAGGGCACGCGCTCGATAAATACCCGGCGCAGCTTTCCGGCGGGATGCAGCAGCGGTTGGCGATTGCTCAGGCTTTCGTCATGCAGCCGCGGGTGCTGCTGCTTGATGAGCCTTTCGGCGCGCTGGACCCCGGCATTCGCAAAGATATGCATGCGTTGCTGCTCCAGCTGTGGAGCGAAACCCGAATGACGGTGTTTATGGTCACCCACGATCTTGCGGAAGGCTTCAACCTGGGCACCCGGCTGCTGGTTTTCGACAAAGTGCGCCTTGACCCCCAGGCACCCAACGCATGGGGCGCGCGCGTGACTTACGACATCCCGCTCAATGAAGCGCGCATGGCGCAACTGGTAACCGGTAGTAACAATAATCTTTATGCATTAAGGAGATAGTTTGATGACCGCACTTTTTCACTCCTCACCCAGCCTGCGCGAAGAGCGGCTTCCCGGCGGGGCGCATACCTCGTTCATTTTGCGCAAGGGGCAAATTCTGCGCCTGACCGATATCGACGGCGGGGCTAACGTCAGCATGATGATGCTTAACCCTCACGAAAAAAGTGAACGCCTGAATCTGCCGGATACGCTTAAGGGCCAACATACCGCTCGCCTGACAGCCGGGCATTGCTTCTATTCCGATATGGGCCGTGTGTTGGCCGGTATTGTCGCGGATAGTTGCGGCTGGCACGACCCGTTCGGCGGGGTACTCAATGCAGAGGAAACGCGTAATAAGTACGGTACGGGCCGCTACCAGGAACTGCGTAACGGCTTCTACCGTAACGGTGTCGATAATCTCCTGGTGGAGATGGGCAAATGGGATCTGGGCCTTGAAGATTTGCTGATGGTTGTCAACTTCTTTAGCAAAGTGAGTGTTGATAAAGACGGCCGCTTTACGTTTCACCGGGACAATAGTCGCGCGGGGGATTACGTCGAGCTGTTTTCACCTATGGATGCGCTGATAGTACTGACTGCGCTGCCACATCCTCAGGACCCCGCCGCTGAATACGATCCGCGCCCGATCCAACTGAGCTGGTATCAGGCTGACGATGTGCAGGCAGTGACGGAAGCGCTATTCACACGCGATGAAAATCAGCGCGCGTTCCTCAATACCCAACTCTTTTCCCTGTAAGGAGGCTGTGATGACCCTTATCAACAGTAACCGTCGTCCTGAAGATGCCGTTTATCGCCATGTGATCCCGGCGGGAGAGCCCTGGCTATTTGAGGTAAAGAAAGGGCAAACGCTGCGCCTGCTCGACCTCGAAGGTAATCAGGCGATTGATACGCTGTTTTACAATGCTGATAACCCACGCGAACGCTACGATCCGCAGCGCACGCTACGTCGTCAAGGTAACGCTTACCTGACGGCGGGCAGCGTCCTCTATTCAAATCTCGGCAATCCGCTGCTGACTATCGTTGCCGATACCTGTGGACGCCACGATACCCTTGGTGGTGCCTGCGCGCAGGAGAGTAATACCGTGCGCTATGCCCACGACAAACGCTATATGCACAGTTGCCGGGATAATTTTCTCTGTGCCTGCCTACACGATGGCCGCCTGCATAAGCGCGATATCGGGGCCAATATCAACTTTTTTATGAATGTCCCCGTGACGCCGGAAGGCAGCCTGACCTTTGAGGACGGTATATCGGCCGCAGGAAAATACGTTGAGTTGTTTGCCGAATGTAACGCCGTGGTGCTGATCTCCAACTGTCCGCAGTTGAACAACCCCTGCAATGGCTGGAACCCTACGCCTGCAGAGGTGCTGGTATGGAACTGAGTCAACGGCAGTAACAGCGATGTCTGGCCTTCCGGCTTTTCGCTGTTAGCACCGACCACCTGAACACGTACACCGACGCACCCATCTTACGTGCCGGTTGGCCCCGGGGACGGCCCCAGGGGAACATCGAATGTTGCGGGACGGCCCGCTTCCCTGAGAGTTCCGCTTATGTTTGATAGCTTACTGATTGCCAATCGCGGCGCGATCGCCTGCCGCATCTTGCGTACCCTGCGCGCCATGCAGGTGAAGGGCATCGCCGTGTACTCTGAAGCAGACCTGAGCAGTCTGCATATCCGCGATGCGGATGAAGCTTTAAGCCTCGGTGACGGCCCGGCGATGCAAACCTATCTGGTGGCTGAAAAAATCATCGCCGCGGCGCAGCAAAGCGGGGCCAACGCGATTCACCCTGGCTACGGTTTTCTCTCAGAAAACGCCGCATTCGCCGAAGCCTGTGAAAAAGCAGGGCTGATTTTTGTCGGACCAACGCCACAGCAGCTGCGTACCTTTGGCCTGAAACACACCGCCCGAGCCCTGGCCAAAGCAGAAGGTGTGCCGCTGCTGGAAGGGAGTGAACTGCTGGCTGATATCGACGACGCCAGCCGCGCAGCAGAGGCGGTAGGCTATCCAGTGATGCTCAAAAGCACCGCCGGAGGCGGCGGAATTGGTATGCGCGTCTGCCGGGATGTGCAGGAACTGGCGGAGGCGTTTGAAACGGTCCAGCGGCTGGGGCAAAACAATTTCAGCGATGCCGGCGTGTTTCTTGAAAAATACATTGAGCGCGCCCGTCATCTTGAGGTGCAGATCTTTGGCGATGGGCAGGGGAAGGTTATCGCTTTAGGCGTACGTGACTGTTCGGTACAGCGGCGTAATCAGAAAGTGATTGAAGAGACACCGGCACCCAATCTCCCTGAAGGCATGGCGCAGGCGCTCTGCGCGGCGGCCATTTCGCTGGGCAAAGCCGTAAACTATCGCAGCGCTGGAACGGTTGAGTTTGTCTATGACAGCGTGGCGCAGCAGTTTTATTTTCTTGAAGTAAATACGCGCCTTCAAGTGGAGCATGGCGTAACGGAGCAGGTCTGGGGCGTTGATCTGGTGCGATGGATGATTGAACTGGCGGCGGGCGATTTGCCCCCACTGGATGACTTGTTTGCCGGGCTAAAACCACAGGGGCATGCTATCCAGGCAAGAATTTATGCGGAAGATCCCGGCCGACAGTTCCAGCCTTCGCCCGGCCTGTTAACCGAAGTCGTCTTCCCGCCTGCCGATGGTGAAACGCTACGTATTGACCGCTGGGTCGAAGCGGGATGCGAAGTCCCGCCGTTTTTTGATCCTATGCTGGCAAAAACCATCGCCTGGCGTCCCAGCCGCGATGAGGCTATCGCCACGCTGACGCAGGCGCTGGCGGAGACCCGGTTATACGGCGTAGAAACTAATCGCTTGTACCTGATGCAAATTTTGGCGTTCGCTCCCTTTGCCGCAGGCGAACCCTGGACCCGCTGTCTTGAGCAACTGTGTTATCGAGCCGCCACGGTTGAGGTGCTGAGTGCCGGAACCCAAACCAGCGTTCAGGACTACCCTGGGCGGCTGGGATACTGGGCGGTGGGCGTGCCGCCGTCGGGACCGATGGATGACCGCGCCCTGCGTTTCGGCAATCGGCTTTTGGGCAATGCCGAAGGGGAAGCCGCGCTGGAAATCACCCTTATGGGGCCAACTTTGAAATTTAATGCCTATGTTCAGGCGGTGATATGTGGTGCGCCCCTGGCTGCCACGCTAGAGGATGTTGCTGTGCCGATGGACTGTGTTTTTAGCATTCCGGCTGGCGCAACGCTGAAGCTGGGTGCGATTAGCCACGCGGGCGTCAGAAGCTATCTCTGTCTGAGCGGCGGCATTCAGGTGCCGGATTATTTGGGCAGTAAAAGCACGTTTACGCTTGGTCAGTTTGGCGGTCACGCCGGACGGGCGCTGCGCGGCGGCGATGTGTTGCATCTGGCTCCGCGAGCTGCCAGCCAGACCAGCGCAACGCTGCCCATCGCGCTGCGTACGGCACTCCCGCAGGTGCGTACGCTGCGGGTGATTTATGGCCCGCATGGCGCGCCGGAGTTCTTCGAGCCAGAATATATTGCGACTTTCTTTGCGACAGACTGGGAAGTGCATTTTAACTCCAGCCGTACCGGTGTGCGCCTGATCGGACCAAAGCCGATCTGGGCGCGCGACAGCGGGGGAGAAGCGGGGTTGCATCCGTCAAATATTCACGATAATCCTTACGCCGTCGGTGCCGTAGATTTTACAGGCGATATGCCGGTGATTCTGGGGCCGGATGGCCCCAGCCTGGGCGGTTTTGTCTGTCCGGTGACAGTGATAGAAGCCGACCTCTGGCAGTTAGGGCAACTTAAAGCCGGCGATAAAGTGCGTTTTGTGGCCGTGGATTTAGCTACCGCCCGCCGACTGGCTGAAGGACGACGCAACGAGTTAGCCACACTCGAGGTGCAGAAAATCACCTGGCAACCGGCCCCCTTGACGTCACCGATCATCATGACCTGCGGCGAGGGAGATAAACGCCTGGTAGCGCGCCTTTCCGGCGACACCCATTTGCTCCTTGAGGCAGGCGAGCCGGAGCTGGATCTGGTGCTGCGTTTTCGTATTCACGCCTTGATGCAGGCACTGGAAGCGCCATCCCGAAAGGGCGTAATTGATATCACGCCAGGGATTCGTTCACTGCAAATCCATTTTCAGCCTGAAACCCTGACGCTGGCCTCGCTGCTGACCTGGGTGCGCGATGAATGGGCGGCAGTATGCGTTAGCGACGACCTGCAGGTACCCACACGCGTGGTGCATTTGCCGCTCTCCTGGGATGATCCGGCCTGCCGGAAAGCCATAGAGAAATATATGACCACCGTACGCCATGACGCGCCGTGGTGCCCGAGTAACCTTGAGTTTATCCGCCGGATAAACGATCTGCCTGATGAAGAAGCAGTATGGAATACGGTGTTTGAAGCCAGCTACCTGGTGATGGGGCTGGGTGATGTGTATCTCGGTGCGCCAGTCGCGACGCCGCTTGATCCGCGCCATCGTCTGGTAACCACCAAGTACAATCCGGCGCGTACCTGGACGGCAGAGAATTCGGTTGGCATTGGCGGTGCCTATCTGTGCGTTTACGGCATGGAAGGGCCTGGCGGCTACCAGTTTGTGGGCCGCACGCTTCAGATGTGGAATCGATATCACGACGTCGCTGATTTTGCTGGTCAACCCTGGCTGTTGCGTTTTTTCGATCAGCTACGCTTTTATCCCGTATCGGCAGAGGAACTTTTGCATATTCGTCGTGATTTTCCACTTGGCCGCTATCCGCTGCGTATTGAACACAGCACGCTACGGTTAGCAGAATATCAGCAGTTCCTCGCACGCGAAGCACAGAGCATCACTGCGTTTCGCGACCATCAGCGGCAGGCGTTTAATGCTGAACGCGACCGTTGGATCGCCAGCGGTCAGGCCCATTTTGACAGTCAGGAGATTGTGGCTGATGAAGTCGGCGATGCGCCGCTACAGCCGGGTGAACAGGGGGTGGAAAGCCCTGTTTCCGGCAATTTATGGCAAGTGCAAACCACTGTGGGTAGCCGGGTGCGCGCGGGCGATGTTCTGGTTGTGCTGGAATCGATGAAGATGGAGATTCCGCTTCTGGCACCCTGCGACGGCGTGATCCAGCAGGTTAATGTGCAACCGGGCAGCGCAGTACGCGCAGGACAGTGCGTAGCGGTGATTATTGAGGATAATGCTTAACCTGGCTGGGATCTGATGTACATCTGACTATCCCTGGCGACGAATTGTCGCAAAGGTCTAAATATCCTGCGCCTGCTGACCGATATCCGTCAGCGGGCGCAGGTGCTTAAGCAGAGTTCCATGAGAAAAGGTGGCAAAGTCATGAACCACTTTAAGGCGGGGAACGTCATTCATTGTAATGCACCCCGAATCCTAAGCCGTCATCAGTTGCGTTCTCAGCTGTGAAAGCCTGGAAAAAGGACGATAATGCGGACATCTCAATATAACCAGAGGCGAACATCTGAATTTAGCCATTATCATATCGGTGCACATAATCTATCTTATGTTAAATAAGATATCTAATTACGTACTCAGATGACTCCCCGGCATCACTGGCTCCTCACCTGCGTACCTTTTCGTTCTAAAGCCTGTTCTGCACCGATCGCGCTACGCGAAAAATGGCCCATAAATCCCCTGCGGGTTTCGCAGAATTCACATAGCGTTGTCAGCCGCGTTAATATTACGCTTAAATAAGCCGTGTAGTCTGGACGGAGTCAGACGCGAGCTAATTATGTCTGGAAAACAGCGAGTCCCACAAATTGTCACGATGACAGTAGAACGTACGTAACTTACTTGGCCGTGCACGTGAGGCCGGAATCAATCTTAGTGCCGCGCTTGACGCCGAACTGCGTCAATATAAAGCACGCAAGTACCAGGAAGAAAACACTGAAGCGCTTGATGCATTAAACTGTTTTCACGATGAAAATAGTTGCTTCAGTGATGATTACAGGCGTTTTAATAATTTAGTTCACTGTCTACCGCAATATGGGCAAACGTACTCTCTATTCCTTTCTGCGTGATAAAATCCGCGACTTATTGGCCAGTGAAATCGCAGGATTGCTATCCCTCTTCTGCCCGTTGAAAGTATCCAGCTCGCACCCGACCGGAAAGACTTATCCCGCTTGTGAGAGTGCCAGATGAGCGTGAATATGCGGTTATGACCCACGAGATGGCGAGTATCCCCGCTCATGCGTCAGGCCCACTGTTCTGTGATGCCTTGCCTTATCAGACAGTGATTAAAGCGGTGATAGGTTTTCTTTTTAATGGTATTTAACGACTTAACGATTTCTATTTTTATGTTTTGAAGCAATAAATTTCGAGGGACGATCAAATCCTTAAAATAATTTAAGCGCCTCATCGAAGATGACTCAAAAATTATCTGACTCAATAATAGTCGTATCAGGATATATAAAATGATCAAGAAGCTATTCATCCGTGTATTACTCACCCTGCCCTTATAATTAATCGACAATGTTTCTCCTGTTCTGAATTCAGTGCGCCTCCGATTATGGCTTCAGACAATCCCGACTAAATAATATTGAAATGAACAGGCGTCATTTTGCATCGGGTGCCTGCCACTGCTTAAAAGATGGTGGCCCAGGCGAAAAATAATGTAGCGGGCATCGCTGGTTCAGCTAACGCTGATAAAAACAGAACCCGTCTGAATTCAGAGTGTAAAAATGCGCTACTGAAATTTACATCTGATGTGGAACCGAACATCTGCTCATCATAAATTCAAGCGAAATACATACCCGTGAGACTGAGGGTATTTTTGTGCAAAAAACCACATTTAAGCCTCCTGGCGTACAGGTTCCGTCATATCAGAACAATGTCAGTGTGTCCGTATAGCCCCTGCAGTAACCATCCATTAGTCAATGAGATAAAATAAAATTGATTTCTCCCTGCTGCTGGCTTAAGTGCGAAAGGCTTAGTTAATACTTAATTGATTATTTATCCTTAATGACTAAGATGTTTTTTTGTTTTTACACTTTCAATTGTATTGAAACTTTTCAGGTAGTTGACCCAAAAAGCTACACCAGCTATAACAATATTGTCTCTGATATTAAAACCGCAAAAAATTACGTTGAAGCAATTTGCTTTGGTATAGAAATATTTCAGTCTTGCCCGCGAGAAGAGAGGATTTTATCCGCAATCTCGTGGTTGAGATTTTTTCTACGCATACAGCCAAGGTAGCCTAAAAATGGCAGATTCTGACAGCGATGCCCTGCAGTTGCAAAAGTGCATGAGAGAGGGCGACCAGCAAATAAGCGCTAAAGTTGATTCCGCCCCGGGAGCGCCGGGTATCGCACCCCGCTGGACATCAAGTGCCAAGAGCGGAATCGGCACGGCCCTTTCAACAGACTCCCCTGTCTGGTTCTCCTTAAGCCATGGTGTTCTCAACGAAATCTATTATCCGCGCGTCGACAGCGCCTGCACCCGTGATTTCGTTTTCGTCATCACGGGGCCGGAAGGGTATTTTTCCGAAGAAAAGCGCGATTGCTCAACCGAAATCAATACCTGCTCGCCAGGCATTCCGGCCTTTTCAATCAGCAACACGTCCCGTGACGGACGTTACAGGCTTGAAAAGGACATCATTACAGATCCGGCTCGTGCCTGCGTGCTGCAACGCGTCCGTTTCACCGCTCTGAAGGGTGATATCGAGGATTACAAGGTCACCGCACTGCTTGCACCCCATCTGGTGAATGCGGGACAAATGAACGCTGCATGGATCGGCGAATTTGAAGACAAGCCCGTGCTTTTTGCCACGGGTCGCTCTTGCTACCTGGCGCTCGTCTGCGACCTACCCTGGACAGCAGTGAGCGCGGGTTTTGTCGGTACTTCAGACGGCTGGCAACAGCTGAAAAAACACGGACGCCTCGCCAACCAATATCAGCGCGCGGATGACGGCAATGTCGCGCTTGCTGGGGAACTGGTGTTCACAAGCAACTGCCGTGAAGCCACGCTGGCTGTTGGTTTCGGCCAAACGGAATTCGAGGCCGCAGCGGCGGCAACCGCCAGTCTGAAAGCGGGCTTTGACACCGCGCGGAATCACTATATCGGCAACTGGCAAGCGTGGCAGGACAAGCTCATGCCACTCGACCAGAAAGAGCGGGACGGCGTAAATACATACCGGGTTTCAACAGCAGTTCTGGCCTCGCACAGAGACGCCGATTCCCCCGGCGCCGTTGTCGCGAGCCTGACAATACCCTGGGGATTTTCGAAGGGTGATGACGATCTTGGCGGCTATCATCTGGTCTGGCCGCGGGACCTGGTTGAAACGGCAGGGGGTTTCCTGGCCGCTGGCGACGCCGACGCAGCACTCGCTATTCTCGAATATCTCCGGCACGTTCAAGAGCCCTCCGGGCGCTGGCCACAGAACCTGTGGCTCGATGGAAAACCTTACTGGCCCGGTATCCAGATGGATGAGTGCGCCTTCCCCATTCTGCTTACCGATATGTTGCGTCGACTCGGTCATCTCGACAAGAAAGCGCAGAAACATTTTATGCCGATGCTGCGCAGCGCGGCCAGCTACATTCTGACCAACGGCCCGACGACCAGCGAGGACCGCTGGGAGGAAGACTCGGGCTACAGCCCCTTTACCCTGGCGGTAGAGGTTAGCGCCCTTCTTGCTGCCGCGGACCTGCTTTCTGTCGATGGAGACGAGGCGGCGGCAAATCACCTGCGAGAAACTGCGGACTGCTGGAATGAACAGATTGAAAAATGGACCTTTGCGGGAGAGCCAAATTTCTGCGGCTCGATCGGCATTTCCGGTCACTATGTCCGCATTGCTCCGTCGGGCGTAACGGATGAGGCCAGTGCATCCGGCAATACCGAGATCCGCAACCAGACGCCGGATCGGGCGCTTCTGTCGACCACCGATGTACTGAGCCCGGATGCTTTGGCGTTAGTGCGTTTTGGACTGCGCGCCGCTGATGACCCGCACATCGTTGATACGATAAAGGCAATCGACCACAGTCTTCGTGTCGAGCTACCCCAGGGTCCACTATGGTATCGGTACACCGGCGACGGCTATGGCGAGCATGAAGACGGCGCGCCGTTTGATGGTATCGGCCAGGGACGTCCCTGGCCTTTGCTGGCGGGCGAACGTGCGCATTACGAGCTGGCAGCGGGCAGGCATGATGTGGCTGAGGCGCTATTATCCACGCTGGAAAAATCGGCAGGCCCGGGCGGGCTGTTACCGGAACAGATATGGGACGGCCCCGATATTCCCGAAAAGGAACTGTTCTTCGGGCGGCCTTCCGGGAGCGCCATGCCGCTTGTCTGGGCGCATTCCGAACATATCAAACTCCTGCGATCGCTCCACGATGGCGCAGTCTTCGATATGCCACCGCAAGGCGTCGAGCGCTATATCAGAAATAAGACCGCATCGCATTTGCGCATATGGCGCTTTAACAACCGCCTGACCTCGCTTCCTGTCGGGAAGCAACTGAGGCTGGAAACGGAAGCGAACGCCCTGGTGCACTGGAGCACGGATGGCTGGGCTACCGTCTCTGACACGCCTGCAGTCAGTTCCGGGCTGAAAACCTATTATGTCGACCTGCCTTTGCAACATGAAGACGCAGGAACCTGCGTTGTCTTCACCTTCTACTGGCCTGACGTCGGACACTGGGAACACACCGACTTTACCGTTCACGTCGTGAATGAACAGGAAGATCAAACACGCATCGATAATGGAAAATGATATGCAGATTGGAATGGTAGGTCTCGGGCGCATGGGCGCCAACATGGTACGCCGCCTTCTTAAACAGGGCCACGATTGCGTCGTCTTCGACGTGAACGCCGATAACGTTGAAGCACTCATCAAAGAGGGAGCAACCGGCGCGTCATCGCCAGCGGATCTTATTGCTAAGCTGGAGACGCCGCGCGCGGTCTGGCTCATGCTTCCTGCCGCGATCACACCGAAGATTGCGCGGGACTTCGCATCAACGCTTACCAAGGGCGACGCCATCATTGATGGCGGCAACTCCTTTTACCGTGAGGCTATCGACCTGTCCGAGGAGTTTTCATCTCTTGGCATCGACTATATCGACGTCGGCACATCGGGTGGCGTTTGGGGCCTGGAGCGTGGCTATTCCCTTATGATTGGGGGCCCGCAGGCGGCTGTAAAACGCCTGGACCCGATTTTTGCATCACTTGCGCCCGGTGCGGGTCAGAGCATCGCGGAAGACCCGGCCGTGGGCACGGCTCCAAGAGGCTATCTTCATTGCGGACCGGCAGGCGCCGGACACTTCGTCAAGATGGTACACAATGGCATTGAATATGGTGTGATGGCTGCCTATGCCGAAGGCCTGAACATATTGAAAGCCGCTAATGCCGGGACCGTCGAGCGAGAGGCTGATGCGGAAACTGCACCCCTTTCCCACCCGCAATATTATCGTTTCGATGTCGATCTTCCCGCCGTTACAGAGGTGTGGAGGCATGGCTCGGTCATTGGCTCCTGGCTGCTGGATCTCACAGCCGAGGCATTGAAACAGGACCCGCATCTCGACAATTATGATGGCCGTGTGTCCGATTCCGGTGAGGGCCGCTGGACATTGCAGGCGGCGGTGGAAACGGGCGTCCCTGCTCCGGTTCTTGCATCGGCCCTCTTCGGGCGCTTCTCTTCTCGTGGCGAAGCACAGTTTGCCGAAAAAGTTCTCTCAGCCATGCGGCATGCCTTCGGCGGCCATTTGGAAAAAACCAGGTAACGTAGAGGAGCACAGCAATGGCGCAGCAGCGTTCAGACGTGCTGGTGGTGTTTGGTGTCACCGGCGACCTTGCCCACAAGATGATTTTTCCTTCGCTCTACGCAATGGTGAAGCATGGCGCGCTCAAGACGCCGATCATCGGTGTGGCATTTGAGGACTGGACGCGCGATCAGTTGATCGCGCGGGCAAGAGATGCGGTTGAAAAGCATGTCGATGTGATCGATCAGACGGTCTTTGCCGAGCTGGCGGACAGACTGTCCTACGTTTCCGGCGATTATCGTACTCAGTCAACATTCGACGGGCTGCGGGATGCGCTGGCAGGCCATCATAATCCGCTCTATTACCTTGCCATTCCGCCCTCCCTTTTCGAAACTGTCGCCAACAGTCTGGAAGAGGCCGGAATCGCGAAAGGTGCCCGCCTGATGGTGGAAAAGCCGTTCGGACGCGATCTCGCGTCGGCAAAACAACTGAACAACGTGCTTCATAAGGTTTTCGATGAGGACGCGATTTTCCGCATCGACCACTTTCTGGGTAAGGAAGCCATCCAGAATCTCCTCTACTTTCGCTTTGCCAACAGCTTCCTTGAACCAATATGGAATCGCGATCATGTCGAAAGCGTTCAGATCACCATGGCCGAGGACTTCGGCATCAAGGGACGCGGCAAATTCTATGACGAAGTTGGCTGCATTCGTGACGTGATTCAGAACCACCTGGTCAATGTGCTGCTGTTGCTTGCCATGGAACCTCCCGCGTCCGGCGCGTCCGACGATCTGGTTGATGAGAAGGTACAGGTGCTAAAGGCCATGCCGCCCCTGTCAGACGCTGACGTGGTTCGTGGTCAGTTTGAAGGCTATACCGACGAACCAGGTGTCGCCCGTTTCTCTCCGACGGAGACCTTCGCTGCGGTTCGCTTCCACATTGCAACATGGCGCTGGAGTGGCGTTCCCTTTTATATCCGTGCCGGCAAAAATTTGCCTGCACATGCGACGGAAGTGGTCGTGCGCTTCAGGCGACCGCCGGTTACCCTTTTCGATGACATTACCGACGAGCCTGCCAACTATATCCGCTTTCGTCTCGGCCCGGATATTACGATCGGCATTGGCGCGCGACGCAAGGCTGCCGGCGAAAAGATGCGAGGTGAAGCCGTCGAGCTAACGGCGCTTGACGATGGTATTGGCGATATGCTGCCTTATGAGCGGCTGATCGGAGATGCCATGGCTGGAGACAGACAGCTTTTCACCAGGCAAGATGCAGCGGAACTGGCCTGGAAGATCGTCGAGCCGATACTGGATGAGAAAACCGTTCCCGCTGCCTACAAGCCAGGGACATGGGGACCCGCCGCGATGGCGGACTTTGCGCCCCCCGGCGGCTGGTTTGACCCCGTTTGAGCTGATGGATAAATATAAATGACAAAGCATACTTTAAAAAAGAAAGAGCCTATCGTTCTGTCCATCGACATCGGCGGAAGTCATGTGAAGATCCTCTCCAGCGCTGGCGGTGAAGAAAAGAAGGCAGAAAGCGGAAAGACCATGTCTGCAGCTGACATGGTTGCGGCGGTCAAGGCCATGGCTGAAGGCATGACTTACGATGTGATCGCGATGGGTTTTCCCGGTCCAGTGGCACACGATAAACCGCTCAGTGAGCCCGCCAACCTTGGTGAGGGCTGGGTGGGGTTTAACTATGCGGACGCATTTGGCTGCCCTGTCCGTATCGTCAATGACGCCCTGATGCAAGCGCTCGGCTCCTATCAGGGAGGACGAATGCTGTTCCTCGGTCTCGGCACCGGACTGGGTGCTGCCATGATCGTCGAGAATGTCGCTCAACCCATGGAGATTGGTCATCTACCCTACCGCAAGGGCAACAGCTACGAACACTATGTGAGCGAAGCCTATCGGAAAGATAAGGGAAACAAAAAATGGCAGGAGCGGGTTTTCGATGTCGTGGAGATGCTGACCAAAGCCCTGGAGCCTGACTACGTGGTGCTGGGTGGCGGCAATGTGGATAAACTCGCTTCACTTCCGCCAAAGTGCCGCAAAGGCGACAACACTCTGGCGTTCGAGGGTGGATTTCGACTCTGGAACGATCGCAGCCTGATTACGTAATCTCTGCTTTCTGGTTTATTACCGAATAGCGTTGCGGTGTTTTCGATTTTCTGCCGCGAGCAATTGTTTGCGGCAGATAAAAAGCTCCAGCGAATTCTAAATTCAACCAGACGTAACGCTGCTGTGTGGACGCGTCGACATGACATTTTCAGGCCTATAGAACAATGGCAGGTTTTTTCGCCGTCCATCGGCGCGATGAGAAAACGTGTCAGAACCCCCAAAAGAGCCTGAAAATCGCGTTTTTGATTATTTCTTCATACTGTCTGACATCATCGACTTTATCCCCTAACGCTTTCATCGGGACTGATGACACGTCGGTTGTCACAACCCGGTATTTGATGCCATTAACAAGCACTTGAGGATAAAGTTCACCTGTCCCCTTAAACTCGCTCGGACGTGCAAGTGGTACAACCATTAAACGGCCTGGTGTTTCTATTAGATAGCTCTGTACTTCAACAAGATAGGGGTATTTTATTCCGTTTATGTGCGGGTAAACGTCAAATTGCATCGTTACCAGTTCCTGTACATATCAGAAAGCGAGCCCTCTTCTCCCACAAAGTCAGAGAAAGCTTTCATGCTTTCACGGTTTTCTTCTTTCCAGCGTTCGGCTCGGATTCTGCGGGCCTCATTGATGACAAGTTCGTTAACCATTCCAGAGAGATTTAAGCCAGCAGATGAAAAAACCTCATAGGCTTCTTTATCGATGGTTACGTTAGTTCTGTATTTCATGCGCACCTCCAGAGTGTGAGTTAAAAGTATACACTTCGGACACACACTGGCAAGGCTCGTTTTTTTGATTTATGGACGGATTTCAAGGTGCAGCTGGTCGCACTCAACCTGAAACACGTATTCAGCTTGTCAGACTGCCGGATGACCAGAAACAGGCGGTAATGATTTGCCAGATGGCGAGCATCCCTGCTCGTGATGCAGGTGCACTGTTCGTTAAGGCAGAGCGGGAAATGCTATTTATGTTAAATAATCAACTTTTAACGTATAAACCAAAAACTAAGCACCTTTCGAATTACATGTTTGCTGTTACCAGCGGCACTGTTCACGGGCTGAGCCTGTCCTCACGACATCTGGGCATAAAAGTCAGTGTGCACTTCTGTTGCTGTTATTTTATTAGCAACCCTGAAAATTTCGACAAAGACAGTTACATATTACTGAGCAAAAATTGGCGATTTGGACTGTTTTGCACATTAGGTACGGCCATAAAGACTGCATTTTATATATAAGATTCAATTAAATAAGTTTAGCAATGAGTCACCGTTAAAACTGCATTTAGCTGTTAAGCATTACCTTCAGTACTGTTTTTGAAATAAAAGTCAGAATATAACATTTCAATTTCAGTTTCTGAAAATGCCTCTTCGACGGTGCCATTATCCAAATTGACCTTCAGTCTTGATAAGGGGATAGAATAAATGTCACCTACAAATACTTTGGTGGGGTTGTGGGAGTTAAAAATGGCATAAGCTACATCAGATAACTGAGGGTCGGTCTTGTCTTCGATGCTGGAGATAAAAATACAGGCAGCAACTGTTTTTTTCTCATTATTTCGCATTCCGGCAAATTTGGGTCCAGGTTCAACTAGTTCAATGCCTCTTATATAACCTGATGTTTCTGTTAATGAAGGTGCAGTTAAACTGGCTACGTGGCATCACCATCTGGAGATTAATAAAGCCTGTGACGATCCCTCACTTGGTACGGGTTGTGGGGAAGATGAAAACGCATAATAACTGAAACCTGCAGACACCGTTTACAGATAAGGTGTCTGCACTGATATGGTTTTATTTTCGGTCCGCCCATGTACCCTGTCGCGCGTCGTAAAAGCTGGCGATTCTCCCTGTACTGAATGACCAGATCGAAAATTATTCAGATAAGGCATACTCCATTCTCCTCCCGGTCAATGCGTCCCCTGTTAGAGACAGAGCACATTTCTTATCTTATGGAGAGCCTGCTCCAGTACACAAATTTCAGGAACCAGAGCGATGCGTATGAATTCATGACCGGGATTTCGGCCATCAACAGTCTGGGCAAGATACTCACCGGGAAGCACACGGATGCCGCTCTGTCGCCAGAGCTCTGTTGCTGTGGCGACTCCGTCACCTACGTTCAGCCATGTAAAGAGACCGGCCCTGGGGATGACAAAATTTGACACATCCCCCAGAACCGAAGCGACCAGTGCGTATTTTTCCTGACACTCCTGACGTGCCTTAATCACATGTGCTTCATCCGCCCACGCCAGGGCCGATATCTCTTGCAGCACACCCGGCACAGGTGCCCCCCCTTTTGCTCTGAGATTCCTCATTCGCCTTATGCTTTGCACTCCGCCTGCGGCGAAGCCTGAGCGTAGACCCGGCAGACCTGACCTTTTCGAGAGCGAATTGAATACGACTATCCGTTCCGGATTGTACTGGGTTCCTGAAACCAGCCCGAGATAGCCGGCTGGTGGTTCACCGGCATAAAGCTCTGAATAGCATTCGTCAGCAAAGATACGGAAGTCATAACGCTCTGCCAGGGCCAGCAGCTCAAGAAGGTATTCTGCTGATGCCACTCCGCCCTGGGGATTGGAGGGTGAACATATATATACGGCTTCAACTGAGTTCAGGATTCTGTCAGGCAGAGCCCCGTAATCCGGCATATACCCTGACGCCGGATCGGCAGGCACTGGCACGGGCTCAGCATTAATGATCAGAGCCGCAGCACGGTAGGCCTGGTAAGCCGGATTCGGCATAAGAACCCGTGAACCATGCCCTCCTTTGCATAAAGCCAGCATGGCGGTGAAAAGTCCCTCTCTGCTTCCGTTAAGGACCAGCAGGTTTTCCTCTGATAAGCGGACTTCGTAGCGGCGGGCTATCCAGTCACATATTGCATGTAATAGATTATCTGAACCGTAATTATCCGGATACTTCGCCAGAAGATGTGAATGTTGGCACAATGCGGCCTGAATGAAAGGAGGAAGCTGCTGCTGGGGTTCACCGAGGTCCAGTCGTGTCGGATACGCACCCGGCATAACGCCATGCAAAAGCTGTCGAAGGCGCTCGAAGGCAGAAAAACTTTCATCAATTTTTTCAGGTTGCATCGTATACTCCCGGAGCTCGAACAGATCAGGTAATGTTGGGTTTTGCGTCTCAGCCTTCGCCATTTCAGACCAAACTGTGCGCGCCAACGTGATGGCCGCACTGCCTCCCTCCTCGCGGGGATTAATCCGGAAAGTGTTCATACCCTTCCTGAGATCCGGACTGATGATATTGATAAACCGTCCTATCACTCATACAGGGAATTCAAAAAAGTACGCTGTTGATAAAGACGGTCGGCCCCTTTTTCGTTTCATGGACGACATCAGGAAAGATGACAGCTTTAAGCTTTAATAATTTTTTTCCTCAGCTAAGGACGCAGAAAACCGGTCAAAATCAGGGATTGTGGATAAATAGTGTCGTGTCGTTTCGGCTTCGCGAATTAATTTCACTGTACCGTTTTGCTGAAGCAGCAGTTCTTTTGGCCTAAGACGCCCGTTGTAGTTAAAACCCATGGCTGCACCGTGTGCGCCGGTGTCGTGAATCACTATCAAATCGCCTCGCTGTGGTTCCGGAAGGAGGCGTCCGGTGGCAAATTTATCATTGTTCTCACAGAGTGATCCGACGATATCAGCGGTGACGGGAGGACGTTCTACAAAGGGAGCAGTGATGTGGTGGTAGGCATCAGGATAGAGAGCAGGACGCATAAGGGCGCTCATTCCCGCGTCGACACCAATAAAAGTCCGAAACTTGTGCATGACAGTATTTACCGCCGTTACCAGAACCCCGTGTGGGCCCGTCACATACCTGCCGCATTCTGTGTAGAGCTGCGTGGTATCAGCGAAGTGTTTCCCGTGAAGTTTTGCCAGACCGTCAGAAAAAAAAGGGAAATTAAATGCTTCTTCATCGGGCCTGTATGGTATGCCAATGCCGCCACCGATGTTAACGAAATCCAGAGCGACGTCAGCACTCTCTGCAACATGTAAGGCGTGAGTGATAACTAATTCGGCGACGTCCAGCACCCTCTCTGCCGATCTCTGGTTTGAACACAGCATTGCATGCAGGCCGAAACGCTTTGCGCCTAAGTCTTTTGCACGTCGAAAGGCCTGCACCAGTTCAGAATGGGGAACGCCGAATTTACTGTTTTCAGCCGCCCCCATGAACGTGCACTTTTGATCAAGAGCGCCTGCAGCCATGCGAAAGCAGACGCGTTCAGGGAATGGCCGCAGGGTGTCGAGGAAACAGATATCGTCAAGATTGACAACTGCACCGGCTCTCACAGCTGCCTCAAATTCATCGGGTCGCGTATTATTGGAGGTGAAAAAGATGTCATGGCCTCGGGCACCAGCCAGTAATGCTAATTCAATTTCAGGGACCGAGGCACAGTCAAATCCCATCCCCTCTTCCTGAAGGATAGCCAGTATGTAGGGGTTTGGCAGTGCTTTAACAGCGAAGTACTGCTTAAAGGGAATTGCCTTTGCGACAGACCTGAACTGTCGGCAGGTCTCGCGAATGCCTGTTTCATCATAAATGTGGAAAGGCGTTCCAAACTCCAGCGCTATTTCCCTGAGTTGTGGTATTAAACGCTGATGAAATGTTCCAGACATTGGCATGAGCATATCTCTCAGTGGTTATTGAAAAATGATGGGCGATCAGTTTTTCCTGTCTAACTGCCTCTGTTCAGAGACAACGTTCCAGCAAGCAATAAGAAAAAGTGAGCAGATTGCCACCACCGTTGAAACACTGTAGTGGAGCCTCGAGTCGAATAACTGGAACAGCCACGTAAATCCGGGAGCACATGCAATGATCAGGAGTACGGTCGTTGAACCACAACGCTCAAGCCCTTTCTGCAGAGCAAAAATCGGAACAGCGATTCCGAGAACCGCGATGATCCCGGCAAGGATGAAAGTACCGGACCCGGGGGTCAGATCACCAGACATGAAGGCAGATATACCCGACAGGCATACCAGTAAAACAAAACGCGTACGCATCAAATCGAAAGCGTTGTACCCGTGCTTATAAAGTCGGCGGGAGCGGGACGTGACCAGCGCAATTGCAGCACCGCCAAGCCCGCACAACAATGCGCCAGTCCAGAATGCGCCGGAATTTATATCTCCAATCGCGCTGACCCCCAGGTAGGTTGAACTCAGAAGAAAGAAGGCGGTAAGTGCCGAAAAAAACACCCGGATTTTAACATTACGGTTATTATCGCATTCTATCCCGAGCAGTTGTGAGCAGAGTGGGCTTATGCCTACTGTCACAGCGCTGACAACCGCGGGCTCAAGGTACCTGACTGCCCAAAAAAAGCATCCCCAGGCCAGAGCGGTCTCCAGGTTAAGCAGCGCAATTTCCCTGAAGCTTTTCGAAAAGATCGACCACCCTTTCCTGAACGACCGGAAGTTAAAAATAATGTCAGCGTTAAAGATTAAGGTCACTAAACCAAACGATAGAAATACAAGAAGATTTGGGTCTGTATCCTGAACCACATGACCAATTACCACTTCTTTGGCCGCTGACATCACAGAATAAATAAGGACAAATATCGCGCCCGTGGAGGAGTAACGTCTGGCCAGCGTTTCACTGACCTGTTTACTGTCATTCAACAACATGGAAAATTTCTCCGGCCAGCTCCATTTCCCTTATTCGTTTATGGTCCTCTGATATTGTCGCGTCGTCACCCACAAGATAAATAATGCCCGGGGAAGTAAAAAGGTCGCGGGTCTTTGATATACGAGAGCCTACCTGAGGGAGATGAATGGCTGAATGAAATGAAGGCAACGAGCGGATGTGCTGAAGTCCTTGAGCGTTAACAATGCGGCCTTCCTGATTCGAAATCAGGCTGATACATGAAACGGAAGCGCGCCGTGGACATGACTTAATAAATAATTCTGAAAAAACTTCGGGTTGTGAGTAACGCAGTACCGTCAGAGAGACAACATCCGTCCCAGTACATCGACGAACCGCGCTCTCATCTATCGTGCCCTGTAAACGGGCTGCGGTTTCGATCAGAACCGGACCTCTGTCCGTATATTTGAGCTCCGTGTGACTGGCTCCTTCTCTGATACCGAGTGCGTCAAGTACGCCGGTTGTATAAGAAATGAGTTCAGCCTGGACATGCCCCGTCAGTTCCATCAGGTCTTCTTTCCAGCAGACGAGTGATCCGTTATGGCCGGGCATGCGATCATCTTTCCAGATCTCGCTAACGTAATGCCGGCCATTAACAGACGTACAGTTTACAAAATATTGTTGCCCCTGCAGATATTCCTGAATCAGTACACTGGAATTCGTTTCCCCAATTGCATTTTGTTGCCCGAAAAGCAGGCCTGAATGCGCAATAACCTCTTCTCGTGAGTCGCAAATTCTGAAGCCATCACCTCCAGCGCTGTTAGCCGGTTTTACAACAAGAGGGAATGAAAAATTTTTAAAATCCAGATAGTTTAAGTCTTCTGCATTCATTACCTTAACTTGCATCGGCACATCTAATCCCGCATCTTTAACTGCTTCGATCATGGCAAACTTATCGCGCCGGCTTTCACTTTTCTCGATCGTATTGCTTGGCAGCGAAAGATGATGGCTTATCGCTTCAGCCAAAACCACGCCAGACTCTGTTCCTGCAATGACAAAGTCGGGGGCAAACCGTGAGATTTTTTCTGAAGCCTGCAAGTAATCATCGCCCGAAAAACCAAAGTCGGTTTCAAAGTCGCCCGGACGAAACGTTTTTTCATAATGAGGAGAAGGTGTTTCGCCGGACCTGATATGCGTAACGGTAAAACCCTGCTCCCGAAACAGGGATGCGAGTTTGGCACCAGTGGAGTAAGCATCACAGATTACAATTTTCTTCATGGACGCTCCGCTACGATAACGAGATTGTCTCCGGGAGACTTAGGCGTTAAGTCAAAACTGCCGTAGAAGCGGATGTCCTTAAATCCTGCCTTAATCAGCATTTCTTTAAGCTCCTCCTTCCAGTAAAGACGTGTTTTACACGTCAGAAGCTGACCTTTGTACCGGTAATCTACTGTCAGCATCTTATCCTGAACAATCAGAGTTTCCTTAACACCGTTCTTTTCTCTGTGCGTATGGCCGTCCTGTTCCAAAACGCACGATGCTCTTTCCATATCTGACAGTTCCATTATAAGCCGCCCGCCAGTCCGCAGTGACTGAAGCCATGAAGAAAGGATTTTCTGATCTGCAGTCTCATTTTCCGCATAACCAAAACTCGTATAAACATTT
The DNA here is from genome assembly GCF_002307475.1 of Pantoea allii. GTDB lineage: Bacteria > Pseudomonadota > Gammaproteobacteria > Enterobacterales > Enterobacteriaceae > Pantoea > Pantoea allii. The sequence goes on from NZ_NTMH01000032.1 coordinate 124,368, forward strand.
ACTATTGCGTCGAACGGTCCGGCGGGCGGACTGGCCATATCACAAAGCTGAAACACAGCATCAGATTTCAGATTTCTTGCAACGTCAAGTTGCTCCGAGGATAAATCAATCCCCGTGACGGTATAGCCAAGGTTTGCAAGCGCGTGCGACACCCTGCCGATACCACAACAAACGTCTAAGATTTTATTATATTTCCCTGGCGGTATAATTTTAGATATCGCGATGGAATCTAAAACAGTATGGTCATATCTCCCAAGAGCTTCAGACAGCTCGACAAACAGGAGAGGCATGGCCCCCTGTACCGCGCTTTCGCTATGAGCGGCACTGCTATTATATTGGGTCATAGTAATTCACATATTTAGATTTTATAAAATACCAGGAGGTTATGTTGTTTAACGATTTAATATTCCGACGTAAATCGTTCTTTTGCGAATTCCTGATATTGGCCGGTGATATTCAAATATTTCAGATCTCAGCTCATCAATACCAATTTTTTTAAACTGCTTTCTGAGATATTCTGATGATAAATAACTGAAGTTCGGTACCGAACCATGTGGCTCAACATCCGCTCCCTCCTTTATCGGGGCATCATTTGAAACGATAATTTTAGCATTATCATCAAGATGTAATGCCTGCAGGTGGTGTAACGAGCGTGTCAGGCCGCTGCAGGAATCATATAAATGACCAAAAAAGCCATCAGCATATATCGTTGCTGCATCCTTTAAAATATGGGGGGAAAGCTCGAAGAAGTCCGCGCAGATGCTCTCCAGACCTTTTCGGGTGGTGATCGCCACAGCCTCCTCGTTGCAATCGACGCACACTACCTGATAGCCCGCTTTCATCAGTCGCTCTTCGATGAAGCCGTTACCACTCCCGAGGGAAACTATACGAGCCCCCTTGGGGGTGTTAGCAGTAATAATGGCCATTATGCGGGAAATGTATTGTGGTGAGAAACCGGATGGTGTAATTGAGTCACCGAACGGGATCCCCTTTTCCCATAATTCGTAAAGATTCTGCCCTTTTCTTTCCTGAACAGGGCCATAATAATTTGGATAAATTTCTGTAGGCATTGAAGTAACCTCGATATTTAATCCTGAATGATGTTAGAGATACCTTTAAAGGGAATATATCTCTTCCATCGACTCGTGTGACACGACCCGATCAATTTCATCAGCACCGGCATAGGAGAAACATACGATGATCCTTAAGTCTGCTTCTTTTAAAGGTGACACATGGTGCAGGTTTGCGGCACCGTTAATTAAATAGAAACTACCCTGCGGCACATATTCACGGTATACAGGTCCCTTATCAAGGTAGGCCTGGATATTAGGATTCTCTTTATCCCACTCCGTGTTTGGAACAAATTCGACCAGCCCCCCGTTACCTTCTCTTGGGGCCCTGACAATGAATAACAATGAATACCGGTAATCATCCCAGTGCCACCCGTGTTCATCCTGAGGTAACTGCTGACTGTTGATAACAATTTCCTCAGGTTCGAAAGGTACTTTGATTACCTTGTCGGCAGTAATCTGCTCCAGGACTCTGAAAAGAGCAGGATCGCTGTAAAAAGCCGGAAGAAGGCGGGCCATTGCGAAAATATCATGACGACTACAGCTCATGTACTTGCGGGGGCTGTTGTCTGTTGATGATACTTTGGTATCCCGCCGCTTTGCTGTTTCAGTAAGACAGTTAGCCACTTCCAGCTCTATCAGGTAACGGAGCTGCTCAGGAATAAAATTGTCCATACTGACAAAGCCGAGCTCCTGAAATTTACTGCTCCATTTAACTATTTCCGCCTCACAGCCAGCGAAATGGGCCTCAAGGTCAAAAGATTTAGCAAATTCTGAAATCACACTTACCTCCAGACAGATGAGTTCAATCAACGGGCTCTTTCATGGATGACATAAAAACACTTTTCTTGGTGAGGATTAAGCGAAGTCCAATCTAGATTAATTTTTTTTCATCATCAACAAGAATTAATGGATCACGGAAAGTAATCAATAAGAAAAGCTTAAATTTTGTCGTTACGCTTATGTTTTTAAATGCTTTTTTTTAGGCTTTAACGGGAATCCCTTACAGATAAACAGCTGATAACTGAATAATAATTTCATATTAATCAATTTCTTAACGTTTTCAGTCTTTTTAAAACTGAATTTTTTTCGAAAAATAAGAAAAATCTCAGGAGTAAAAATGATTAGTAAAACGGTTTACAAGATGTTTTATTGATAAGATACACCGCAATTAAAATATAAACTAAATGCATGTTTATTGTTTCGCTGTTACATGAAATTTCCATATAAAAACTCTGGTTTATTGGAAACCTGCTACAGGAATACAGATTTTGCCCGTCTGGTAATCGACCACGCCACATTTCTCTGTCTCTGTGATTAACGCCGGCAGAATGAATACCGGGTAAATGTAGTGGCACACTGAATTTGGCCACCTGAATAGAGGTGATATCATCACCTCACAGTAAAAACAGGTGACATTATGACCGGACGTAACAGACGCAATTTTAGCCCCGAGTTTCGCCTCGAAGCTGCCCAGCTTGTACTCGATCAGCATTACACCGTTGCCGCCGCTGCTACGGCAATGAACGTCGGCAAATCCACAATGGACAAATGGGTTCGACAATTGAAAGAAGAGCGAGCGGGAAAATCACCCACTGCTTCACCCATGACACCTGAGCAGATTGAAATACGCGAGCTAAAGAAAAGACTTCAACGCGTTGAAATGGAAAGGGATATATTAAAAAAGGCTACCGCGCTCTTGATGTCAGACTCCCTGAACAATTCTCATTAGTTGAGAAACTCAGGGCGCGGTTTCCTGTTGCCGTTGTGTGCAACGTGTTTGGGGTTCATCGCAGCAGTTATAAATACTGGCGGCAGCCCAGGAAGCCTGACGCCACGAGAGTGGCATTACTGAGCCTTGTGCGTGAAGTTTATCGCGAAAGTAACGGCTCAGCAGGAGCGTGAAGCATTGCCGCGATGGTCACCACCAAAGGTATAAAACTGAGCCGCTGGCGGGCAACAAAGCTAATGAAAGCGCTCAATATTATCAGCTGTCAGCAACCTGGCCATCGTTATAAGAAGGTGTCTAAGGAACACATTGAGATCCCTAATTATCTGGATCGCCAGTTTGCTGTTACCGAGCCTAATCAGGCCTGGTGCGGTGATGTGACTTATATCTGGACGGGAAAACGCTGGGCTTATCTGGCTGTAGTGACCTGCTCCCCGTTGATTAACACACCGCGATGTTAGTAATGTCTTCATCAGTCACATGAGGACATCCCCATGAAGAAGCGATTTTCCGACGAACAGATCATCAGTATTCTCCGCGAGGCCGAAGCCGGGGTTTCAGCCCGGGAACTCTGCCGTAAGCATGCTATTTCAGACGCTACCTTTTACACCTGGCGCAAGAAGTTTGGTGGCATGGAAGTTCCCGAAGTGAAGCGGCTCAAGTCGCTTGAAGAGGAGAACGCCCGCCTCAAGAAGCTGCTCGCTGAAGCCATGCTGGATAAGGAGGCGCTTCAGGTAGCTCTTGGCCGAAAGTTCTGACGACAGACCAGACGCGGGAAGCCGTGGAAGTCATGTGTGAGGCCGCAGGTCTGTCGCAACGTCGTGCCTGCAGGCTGGCAGGTTTGTCCCTGTCGACCTGCCGTTACTCGGCTCAGCGTCCGGCTGCTGACGCGCAGCTGTCTCTACGCATCACAGAGCTGGCACTTGAGCGCCGCCGCTTTGGTTACCGGCGCATCTGGCAGCTACTGCGTCGGGAGGGCCTTCACGTCAACCACAAGCGGGTATACCGCATCTATCATCTCAACGGCCTGAGTGTAAAACGCAGGCGACGCCGCAAGGGACTGGCGACTGAGCGGCTTCCGCTTCTTCGCCCGGATGCGCCGAACCTGACATGGTCGATGGATTTTGTCATGGATGCACTTGCCAGCGGCCGCAGGATGAAGTGCCTGACCTGTGTGGATGATTTCACGAAGGAGTGTCTGACGATCACCGCCGCTTTCGGGATTTCGGGTGTTCAGGTCGCGCGTATTCTGGACAGCATTGCGCTGTTTCGTGGATATCCTGCGACGATAAGAACCGATCAGGGTCCGGAATTTACCTGCCGCGCGCTGGATCAATGGGCCTTTGAACATAGTGTTGAGTTGCGCTTAATCAAGCCGGGCAAGCCAACTCAGAACGGATTTATTGAGAGTTTCAACGGTCGCTTTCGGGATGAATGCCTGAATGAGCACTGTTTCAGCGATATTCTTCATGCCCGGAAAATGATCAATGACTGGCGGCAGGACTATAACGAGTCCAGACCTCATTCATCGCTGAATTACCAGACGCCGTCTGAATTTGCAGCAGGCTGGCGAAACGGGAAACATCAAGAAAAACCAACCGACATTATTAACTGAAGGTTGGCAGGTCACTTAACGTACAATAATTTTCGATATCCAAACTGCCCCCTACTACTAAAAGCAAAAACCGGGCATTTCCCACCACGCTTTAGACGTGACGAAAACACCCGGCTCTTCATTCAGAAACACTCCCTGCCCGCCCTTCTTAACTCTCAATTAGAGGCTTACTCCTTCACCACCACCTCAGTCTTTATCTCCGGCTGTGCGCTTGCCATTTTGCTACGGCTCAAAAACGCATTAAGCAAAATTGCGCCGAAAGTCGCGGTGCCGATACCGCCCATGCTGAAGCCGCCAAGCGTCAGGGTAAAGTTACCCGCGCCAAGTACCAGCGTGACCGCCACCATAATAAGATTGCCGTTCAGCCCCAGATCGACGTGGTTTTGTACCCAGATGCGGGCGCCCGCCACGGCGATTAATCCGAACACCACAATCGACGCGCCGCCAAGCACCGGGCCGGGAATGGTGTGGATCAGCGCACCAAATTTGGGTGAGAAGCCCAGGGCAATGGCGATGATCGCTGCGGTGACAAAAATCAGCGTGGAGTAAATTTTGGTAACGGCCATTACGCCGATGTTTTCAGCGTAAGTCGTCACGCCGGTGCCGCCCGCTGAAGCCGAAAGTAAGGTCGCCAGGCCGTCACCGATAAAGGCGCGGCCCATATAAGGATCAAGGTTTTTACCCGTCATCCCTGCCACGGCTTTAATATGGCCAAGGTTTTCCGCTACAAGAATTACCGCCACCGGGGCAATCATCAGCATTGCGTGAGTGCTGAATACCGGTGTGGTAATGGTGGGTACGCCAAACCAGGGTGCCTGGGCTACTGCGCTGAAATTCACCGGTGTGCCCAGCCCAAGGCCGTTGGTAATCGCCATGTAAATCAGGTACGCCGCCACCAGACCCAGCAACAGCAACAACCGCTGCACCAGACCACGGGTAAATACCGCCACCGAGCCGATACACAGCACGGTCATCACCGCCATCCAACTGTCAAACGATGAAGCCGATACGCTGTTAATCGCAATGGGCGCGAGGTTCAGACCAATCGCCATCACCACCGCCCCGGTCACCACTGGCGGCATCAGGCGCTCAATCCAGCGCGTGCCGACCGCCATGACCACAAAACCGATCAGCGTATAAATCAGGCCACAGGCAATAATGCCGCCCAGCGCTACGCCGATATTTGGATTCGAGCCGTGACCGCTGTAGCCGGTTACCGCAATCACCAGCCCGACAAACGCCGCACTGGAACCGAGGTAACTGGGTACGCGCCCGCCAACCACCAGAAAAAACAGTAGCGTGCCGATGCCCGACATCAGGATCGCCATATTGGCGTCAAACCCCATCAGCAATGGCATTAATACGGTGGCACCAAACATCGCCACCGTATGTTGCAGCCCCATGATCACCGTTGCGCCCAACGGCAGCCGTTCATCCGGCGCGATCACCGCACCATCCAGATTGCCTTCTCTTTTACGCCATTGCGGAAACCAGGTATTTGCCATGCACGACCCTTACTGTGTTGAGGGAGGACTGAGTTAACAGGCTGTCTGACGCATCAGCGGATGATAGCGTCGATCGAAATACGCCAGTCCGTGGCAGTCATCGTTGCGTTGGAGTGCAACGACTTCACAAAACAAAATATCGTGGGTGCCGACGCGGGTGATCTGCGTAATGGTGCAGTCAAACGACACCAGCGCGTTGGTGAGGATCGGTGAACCGGTGGCAAGACCTGTCCATTCGGCGGCGGCAAAGCGCTGCTCCATCGGCGTTTTCCCCCCAAATAAACCGGACAGCGACTCATGACAATCGGCCAGTGTGTTTACACATAACACCTGATTTTGGGTAAACGCCTGATGCACCGACGCAGAGCGATTCAGGCAGACCAGCAATGTCGGCGGCGCATCGGTTACGCTGCACACGGCGGAGGCAGTGAACCCTGCCCGTCCGCCAGGGCCGTCAGTGGTGATGATATTGACAGCGGAACCGAGGCACGCCATCGCATCACGGTATTCCTGTTTTTCTACAGCCGCCTGTTTTGCAACTTCAGGCGCATCGATGGCGGGCAGTGTGGCGTTCAGGGTTGATTGCATGGTCCGGTCCTCAGAATTAATCAATGATGCTTACAACACGCGGCAGGCGCGGTCGAAATCAAGGCGCGGCGCGCGCGGATACACTTTGCTGCTGTCGCCGTAACCGATGTTGATCAGAAAATTGGATTTCCAGCCTTCCTGCGCCAGAAACGTTTCATCGACTTTGGCGTTGTCGAAACCGGACATCGGTCCGGTATCCAGGCCGATCGCGCGGCAGGCCATAATCAGATACGCAGCCTGCAAGCTGCTGTTGCGAAACGCGGTATCCTGGGCCAGTTGTGGGCTGGAGGTGAACCATGAACGGGCATCACCAGAAGGAAACAGCTCAGGCAATAACGCATAGAATTCCGGGTCCCAGGCAATAATCGCTGTCACCGGGGCGCTCAGGGTTTTCTTCAGATTGCCGCTGGAAAGTGCCGGTGCCAGTTTTTCTTTAGCTTCCTGACTCTGAATAAACACGATACGAGCCGGGCTGCAGTTCGCCGACGTCGGCCCCATGCGCGCCAGTGCGTAAATCGTTTTCAGCTGTTCGCCTGTCACCGGTTTATCCAGCCAGCCGTTATGGGTGCGGGCTTCAGTGAATAAGGTAGCCAGTGCGCTGGCGGTTAATGCATCGGTCATGATGTCTCCGTGGAAATGTAACCGGACGGCGTAACGGACGCTTGTGATGAGTGCCGTAGTAACCAATCCAGTAAAATCGGGTTAAACGTATCGGGGTCGGTCACGCTCATTGCATGACCGCCGTACAACATGTGTCGATGCTCGCCATGAGGAAGACGTGAAGCAAGATCGACCGAACACGACCACGGCACCAGCAAATCGTCTTTACAACTGAAAGCCAGCGTCGGCGCGATCACCTCTTTGAGCGACGCCGTCAGATCAGACTCCATTAGTGCCTGCAGGCGGTGCAGCAGGTTTTCCATTCCCTGAAAATGCGCGACCTGGTGCGTGTGCTCTTCCTGCAATAACGCCTCATGGTCAGACAGCCAGTCGCCCGGATACAGGAACAGCGGCTGCGCCTGGACGTAGGCATCGACACCGCTGTTAAGCAGCAAATTCTGCCGGACTTGAAAGCAGCGACGCGTTTGACTGTTAAGCGTCGTCCAGCCGTTAATCACCACCAGACTTTGCAACAGCATCGGATAACGCAGTGCAAGATGCAGGCCAATAATGCCGCCTAAAGCATGACCGACCAGATGGCAGCGGCTGATCTCCAGCACATTGAGCATACTCGCCAGCTCGTCGGCCATGTCCTCCATCCGGTAACCGGCAGGCACGGTGCCCTGACTGTGCCCGGTGCCGTGCTGGTCATAGACCACCACCCGGAAATGCTCCGCGAGCATCGCCAACTGCGGCTGCCAGAAACTGCCAGAACCCCCCAGCCCGGATGAGAGCACCACGGTTTCTGCATCGGCATTTTTCCTACCCAGTACCTTGTAATACATGCTGTTTCCTCTTCAGGAGGACGGGGACACTCGGACGGATCACCGGCCAATATGCGCAATGGACGCGATTTCGATCAGCGCATCAGGTTTCACCAGGCCGCACTGAATACAGAACCGGGCCGGTTTTTCACCCGGAAAGTATTCGGCGTACACCTGATTCACCGCGCCGTAATTTGCCCAGTCGGTGATAAAAATCGAGTTCATGGTGACGTCATCCATGCTGCCGCCTGCGGTTTCGATCACGCTTTTGATGATCTCCAGCACGTGACGGGTTTGCGCGGCGGCATCACCGACATGCACGACGTTATTGTCTTTATCAAAAGGCAATGTACCCGAAACGTACACCACGCCATCGGCGAGAGTACCTGGAACGAAAGGCGCCAGCGGAACACCGCTGCCAGCCGGAATAATGGCGCTTTTAGGCATCGTTAATCGTCCTTTTTATAAAGCGGTCAGGCCGCATTTTGTTCAGTTTTGTAACCTAGCGCGTCACAGAAGTTACCCACGCTGGAGACCCAGCCAAAGAACGTTTCGATGTTATAAATGGCGGCTTTCTGCGCAAATTCCGGGCCGGCCTGATGTGTCGCGTCTTCCAGCACAACACCGAAATATTCCAGGAAGAAGCCGTCACGCAGGGTGGATTCGACGCATACGTTGGTCGCAATGCCGGTAAATACCAGATGATGAATGCCGTAGCTGCGCAGCAGGCTATCGAGCTGCGTATTAAAGAAACCGCTGTAGCGCGGTTTGGGCAATACAATATCGCCCGGCTGCGGCTGCAGTTCATCGACCAGGTCATAATCCCAGTCGCCTTTCGCCAGCAGTTTACCCATCAGTTCCGGGCGTTTGCGCATCGTTTTCAGCGCATTGGATTTATGGTAGTTCGGTGAACCGGCACCGCCGGCTTCGACGTACTGATTGTCCCAGCCGTTCTGGAAGAAAATCACTTTGATGCCCGCAACGCGTGCAGCGGCTATCGCCACTTTGATATTGGCAATCACTGGCGCAGTGGCAGAGACATCAAAGCCTGCCAGATCAAGATAACCGCCTTGAGTCGCGTAGGCATTTTGCATATCCACCACAATCAGCGCCGTTTGCTGCGGCGTGAAGGCAATGGCTTCAGGACGGGCTGTGAGGATCGTTTCCTCGCCGGTATTTTGGGGCGCGCGGCGGACCACTGTCTGATTCTCAACAACATTCATCATGCGACCTCTTTCTGCTCAATGCCGATGTGCTGGCGGGTTTTCATTAATGGCTGGATGTAACGACCAAAGTTTTCGATACCGTTGACGAAATCGTCGAAGGTCAGCAGCACGCCGCCTGCGCCGGGAACCGTATCGATTTCATCGAGCATTCTGGCGACGCTGGCGTAAGAACCGACCAGCGTGCCCATGTTGATATTGACCGCGGAAGTCGGATCGGCCATCTGGCGGACGTTGGTATCCGCACCGGATTTGGTGTCTTTACTGCTCTGGTCGGTGAGCCAGGAGAGCGCCTCGGCATCGGCTCCGGCTTTGTACAATTCCCATTTGGCACGGGCGGCATCGTCGGTTTCGTCGGCAATCACCATGAACAAAACGTAAGAGGAGACGTCGCGGTTTTCGGCTTCTGCCGCCGTTTTCATGCGCGCGGCGGTCGGCGCAAAAGCGGTGGGTGTGTTGACGCCTTTGCCGAAACAGAAGTTGAAGTCGGCGTGTTTGGCGGAGAACGCCATGCCTGCGTCGCTTTGCCCGGCGCAGATGACTTTCATTTGGCTTTGCGGACGCGGGCTGACGCGGCAGTCGTCCATTTTGAAGAATTCACCGTCGAGCGTGCAGTGGCCCGTGCCCCACAAGTCGCGCAGCACGCTGACATATTCGGTCAGGTAATCATAGCGGCGGCTGAAATAGTCATCGCCTGGCCACATGCCCATTTGCTCGTATTCCGGTTTCTGCCAGCCGGTGACGACGTTCACGCCGAACCGGCCATTGGAGATGGAATCAATAGTGGCAGCCATACGTGCAACGATTGCCGGTGGCATCACCAACGTAGCGGCAGTCGCGTAAAGCTGAATGCGGGAGGTCACGGCAGCCAGACCGGCCATCAACGTGAACGATTCCATGTTGTGTTCCCAGAATTCAGTTTTACCGCCGAAGCCGCGCAGTTTGATCATCGAAAGCGCAAAATCGAAATGATAGTGCTCGGCTTTCTGCACAATGGTTTTGTTCAGTTCGAAGGTAGGTTTGTACTGCGGCGCAGTTTCTGAAATTAGCCAACCGTTGTTGCCGATAGGAATAAAGACACCGATTTTCATAGCTCACCTCGATTGAAAATAATAAGGACCACAACAAGGGCTTGCGAAAATATCTGCGCGGCTTAAGTGCGTCCTGCGGGTTACTGATTGCACCGTGCTGAAATCTCCTGACGAGAGAACAACTGCAAAGTGGATGCCATGTTTTTAAAAGTGTTTATTTTCATTAGGTTAAAGCGGAGTTTGATTTTTTTATGGAGCAGATGGTCTGTTTTGGACCACCTGTTCAAAAATAACTGCACATAAATCAGGCAGGATTGAGCGCAAATGGTGCAAATTTATTAAATAGTCGGTTAAGCGGGATCTTATTTCGCCGCTTTCATAAATGGCGTGCATGACGATAGTCGCCCCTATCCCTATTTGTTATGCTTTCCACCTTGATGTTTATGTCATGGAGACGTTGTGAAGCCATTGGTCAAAAGCCCGGAATCTGCCGCCGGCGAAAGCAAGTCCCCTCAGGCAGCGTCGAAATCATTGACGCGCCGCTCGCGGGCGGTCGCCGCCAAACGTAGCGCTATCATGGCGGCTGCACTGGAATTTTTTTCGTTGTATGGCTTCCACGGCACCCGACTGGAGCAGGTAGCGGAACGTGCTGACGTCTCAAAAACCAATCTGTTTTATTACTTTCCCTCGAAAGAAGATTTATATATTGCGGTGCTGAAAGGGCTGCTGGATATCTGGTTAGCACCGCTTAAAGCATTGCAGTCCGATCAGCATCCACTGGAAGCCATACGCGAATATATCCGTCTGAAACTGTGCGTATCCCGTGACCATCCGCAGGCGTCGAGATTGTTTTGTCTGGAGATGGTGCAGGGCGCGCCACTGCTAAAACAGGAACTGGGTGGCAGCCTGAAAACGCTGGTGGAAGATAAATCGGATGTTATTCGCGGCTGGATTAAAGACGAGCTGATCGCACCGGTCGATCCGATGCAGCTGATTTTTATGCTGTGGGCAACTACGCAGCATTACGCGGATTTTGGCGTGCAGGTTGAGGCGATCACCGGTAAAACGCTCAGCGATCCGGTGTTTTTTGAACAAACGGTTAAGAGTGTTCAGGACATCATTATCAAAGGCATTCAGCTTCGGTCTTAAAAGGACCATGCAGCAAAGCAGAACGGTCTGGTGGTAAATGAACGTGGGAATGAACACAACACAGGTTCACCGATCCCCCGTTCATATGTTCATTTACTCTCCCGGCCCCGCAGCTGCCAGAAAGACGCAGCACTGACAACGCGTAATAACCATTTTTACGTGATCAGAACTGCTTTTCTGACGTTTACGCATTCATCATATTCGACACGCCGGAGTCCCTCAGAACCCGACGCAAGAAATCCTGGGTGCGTGCTTCCTGAGGACGCAGCAAGACCTGTTCGGCTTGCCCCTGTTCCACAATTTGACCGCTATGCAGGAAACAAACGCGATCCGCGACCTCTCGTGCAAATTGCATCTCGTGTGTGACAACGATCATTGTCATGCCTTGTTGTGCCAGATTACGCATAACCTGCAACACTTCACCGACCAGTTCGGGGTCCAGGGCGGAGGTGGGTTCGTCAAAAAGAATTGCTTTGGGCTGTAGCGCCAGTGTTCGGGCAATGGCCACACGTTGCTGCTGACCACCTGAAAGTTGCGCAGGCCACGCGGAAACCTTGTCTGCCAGCCCTACTCTTTCCAGCAATTCTCTCGCGCGTTTTTCTGCGGCATTGCGTGATTCGCCATTAACGTAAATCGGGCCTTCCATTACGTTCTCAAGCACATTGCGATGGGGAAAGAGATTAAAGCGCTGAAAAACCATACCTATCTGGCGTCGGAGCAAATTGATATTTTTGCTTTTATTATCAACATGCTGACCGAGAACGCGAATTTGACCGTTTTCATACGTCTCAAGCCCGTTTATACAGCGCAGCACCGTGGACTTCCCGGAGCCTGAAGGTCCAACCAGACAGACCACTTCGCCCTCTTCGACGCGAAAACTGACCCCTTTAAGCACTTCTACTGAGCCAAAGCGCTTATGAACATCAATAATTTCAATCATCTCAGGCTCCTCTTTTCTGACGATTTTCAAGGTGTTTGGTAAAGGCCAGCAATGGCATGCATAACGTCAGGTAAAGTAACGCCACCAGGGTATATACCGTTGTGTTATCAAAGGTCGAGGCAGCAAGAAGCTGTCCCTGGCGTGTCATTTCGGTTACCGCGATCGTTGAAGCAAGAGCCGAATCTTTAAGCATCATCACCAAGGTGTTGCTGTAAGGCGGCAGTGCAACATGAAAGGCCTGAGGCAATATGACCCGCCGCATCGCTTTACTAAAACTCATTCCCATAGAACGTGCAGCTTCCAGTTGACCGCGATCCACGGATTCAATGCCAGAACGAAAGATCTCTGCGAGGAAGGTAGAAAAACAGAAAGCAATACCGATCACGCTGGCCTGAAAAGAGGTAAGGGTGATACCAATGTCGGGAAAAACGAAGTAGATGTAAAACAGCACCACAATCATGGGCAACGCACGGGTGATGTTAATGATGACAGCGACAGGCCATGAAATGATTTTAAAAGGGCACATTTTTGCAGCAGCAAAGATCAGGCCGAGCGGCGTACTGATAAGTAACGACAACAGTGTGATGTAGATTGTCATTTCAGCCCCTTTCAAGAGAAAAGGGAGATATACATGAATGCTGCTCCAGTCCATTATGCGCTCCAGCCGGTGTTAGGTGGCATGCTAAAAATTCATTTTAATGAATATTCCCCCGTTAAATACTGTCAAACTTTTCCTCTCATGGCGTCATAGCATTAACTTATTTGTACGACAACCTTCATTTAAGATCGCTTATAGTCGCAAATCAAAGGGTTTGATGCTCATTTGTGAGGGGGGGTTTTTTTTAGAAAAGAAATGATTGACAGCAGGATAATTAATTTCATTATATTGAAGTTAATGGTCCCCGTTTTAAGCAGGAGTGCGTCATGTCTAACCGATCGTGCGTAAGTGTGGCTTTGTTGTTTGCCGCATTAGGCTTCACTTGCAGTGTTAATGCGGCGTTGTTGACGGCGGGCTCCCCGCCATCCAGTGCGCCAACGACCTTTCTGGATACAAAAACGGGAAAAATCGAAGGATTCATGCCCGATGTCGCCGCCGAAGTGGCCAGGCGTCAGCATCTGGAGATTAATTTTAGCGCTGTGCCCTTCTCCACCCTTATTCAGTCTGTTATTGCAGGCAAAATTGACATGATCGTGGCGGGAATGACACCGACGCCAGAGCGGGAAAAACGCATCTCCTTTTCTCAGCCGGTGACTGCATTTGGGCCTGGACTCGTCGTGCGTGATGACAATAAAAAAACCTACCATTCGCAACAAGATCTTAAGGACGAAATCGTGGGTACTATGACAGGCACTGACTACACGCAAAGCCTTATAAAAAGCGGCATTGCTAAAGAAGTCAAAGTCTACGATAGCCCTTCAGATATGATGCGCGATTTGTCACTGGGTCGTATCGCGGCAGGCATGAATGATTATCCTATTTTGAAAGTTCAGGAAAAAACCGGATCTTTTAAAGGTATGCATGTTGTAGATGATTATAAACCCGAGCATATTTCGCCCATGGCGTTTGGTGTGAAAAAAGGCAACGATAAGCTGCTTGCCGATATTAATAACGCGCTGACAGCAATGAAAGCAGATGGGTCACTGCAAAAAATTAAAGCTAAATGGGGAATGCCCTGATCGCGCTTTCACACAGGGACGCGACAAACCTTAAGGAGCATGGTTATGAAAACAGCGGTAATGCACGCAGAGGAGCTGAGTGCAGCAGAGGCTAACATTGGTATACGTTTAAAATTAATTCGTAAGTCTCGTAGCATGACGATCAAAGAGCTGGCGCAACAGGCTAATGTGTCAGCGGGCGCAATTAGCCAGATTGAACGTAATCTGGCTAACCCTACGATACGCGTTCTGGAGCAACTTCGTGTGGTCTTAGATGTGCCACTGACAGCCTTCCTTGAACAAGATGACGTAATGCGGCCGGGCGCAGAGCATTACGTGCGACGCAGGCATGAGCGGCCGCACTTTCATGTTGGCAAACTGGGGATAACTAAAGAGATGTTATCGCCCTCAGGCGAACACGATATTCAGTTTATGTATATCAGTATTCCTCCGCGCACACGTTCAGAAGAGATGCTGACAGGCACGGGTGAAAAAGCAGGTGTAGTAATGGAAGGTAAACTTACCCTTGAAGTAGAGGGGGGGAAAACCTTAATCGAAGCGGGTGACAGTTTTCAGTTTAAAAGCCATCTCCCGCATAATATTTTCAACGATAGCGACACAGAAGCCCGTGTATTGTGGATTATGCATATTCCGCCGCGACATCATATCTGAAACAAGGTTAACCCATGCGAATCAAGGTCGATAGCGTCCATGACAGCTCCGTCTTCCCCACCACTGTCGATGTTGTTGTGATAGGCGGTGGCATTGTTGGTACGTCAACGGCCTATGAACTGGCGAAACAGGGCGTTTCAGTGGCCCTGTTTGAAAAAGGCGTTATTGCCGGTGAACAGTCTGGCCGGAACTGGGGCTGGGTGCGCCAGCAGAATCGTGACTTGTATGAACTGCCTATGGCGATGCGCAGCCTACAGCGCTGGGATGAACTGAGTGCCGAAATCGGAATGGATCTTGGTTTCAGGCGCAGCGGCATTCTCTATGGCACAGTCAACGATGCTGATCTGGCGCGTTGGGAAACATGGGGTCAGCAAGCGAAGCAAATGGGCTTTACCAGTCATCTCTTATCTGCGCAGGAAGCTCAGGCACGGATTGGAGATAAAACGGCCTGGCGAGGCGGCGTGTGGTCACCTACCGATGGTCGCGCGGAACCTTCGCAGGCAGCACCGGCCATCGCTCGCGGTGCGCAAAATTTGGGTGCCAGCATATTTCAGCACTGCGCGGTGCGCGCACTGGACATTAGTGCGGGCCGGGTCTCAGGTGTATGGACAGAACGCGGGCGGGTAAACGCCAGCCGGGTTATCTGTTGTGGTGGAGCATGGAGTTCACGTTTTTGCAGACAATATGGCATTGAACTCCCAGCAGCGAATATTTTGGGCACGGTGTTCAAAACGACCGCTGCGCCTGAAGTGGTGAAAGGATGTCTGAGCACACCTAACCTTTGCCTTCGCCGCCGTGAGGATGGCAGTTATACCGTTGCCGTGCCCGGTCTTGGACAAATTGATTTGGCACCGCAAAACATCCGTTATGCTGCAAAGTTCTATCCAATGTATCGCAGTAAAGTGGCTAAAAAGCTCAAGGTCCGGCTTAACAGCTCGTTCTTTTCGGGCCCTGAAGCGGCTGGAAGCTGGCATCATGACAGCCGTTCACCGTTTGAAAAAATCCGTGTCCTTGATCCCAACCCGGATAACAGCATCATTCGCAATGGTCTTGCGGAGTTGACCCGTTTATTTCCAGAATTGAATGGGATAAAAGTTGATTATGCCTGGGCGGGCTGGATTGACACCACACCTGATTTAGTGCCCGTCATTGATGAGGTAAGTGCAATACCAGGGATGTTTATTGCTTCCGGCTTCAGTGGACATGGTTTCGCCATTGGTCCTGGCGCAGGGCTTTTGTGCGCACAATTGCTGACGAATAATCCCGTTTATACAGACATCGCACCTTATCGTCTTTCACGTTTCGAGAAAGGTAATGCGATTCGCGAACCGCAAATGATGTAATTCAGCGGCGGTGAGTGGCCCATTAGTGGGTTATCTGAGCGGTCTTTTTCAGGCAATCAGTGAGTGTTTCAATGATTGCCTTGAAGGGAAGATAATTCGCACGGACCCGCAAAATCACCTTATCGCCGTCGCCCTATCCACTTAGCGAGAAAGACGGCGTTTGACGCTTATCTTCACCGCCATGCCTGAAAAAATGAGCCGTCATCTTGTATCGCTATGCATCGCTCTTTTGATACATAGAAAAAAAGCGATTGTCGATGCTTTCGCGGAAAAACGCGTCCTGATCGACGGCTGCACAGAATCCCTGATAGGTATGGGCCGGAACAGCAAGCCAGCGTCGGCACGTACCGTTGCGGTACTCAAGTTCCAGCACCCCAGACGTCGGATCGAATCCCGCACTGCGAAATAATGTTGAAGAGTTGATATCGTGTCGTTTCATAACGGATAGTCCCTATCGGTTGAACCCAGCGCCTGCACTACTAAGAGCGGCAATATATCACAGTCACCGACAATCTTTCGTCACGGTGACTATCCTGTCATGGCAAAAGTCATGCGAAACAGCGAGAGACAGCACAGAGTGCCGCTTACCTGTGATGATGACGTTCAGCTGACCGACCTGTTTGTCGTCAGCCGCATGCAGACAGGCGACTTCGGCTGTTATCGCCCCTGTTCATCCCTCTTACTGCGCATGTCCCTTTCTTCTGTCAGCTGTTGACCACAGAATGCCAGATCAAAACCAGAGGATGTGTTGCTTACCCTCCCCGTTTTCTCCGCCAATAAAAGAATAAACCGGGTTTATTTTCTAAATATGACAGCGCAAAAATGGTGCATTGAACCCTATCGCCATTTGGCTATAATCAAATAACCAAATGGAGGTGATCATGAAACAATTCACATTACCCGCATCCGCGGCAGAACCCGATCGCCTGTGGCAGTTTGCCGGTCTGAGCAGTGCGGACGGCGTTGTGCTGATGGATCAAATCGATGATGGCCTTGACGGTACGGTCGCCAGTCGCATTGTCACGTGGGCGCAAATTTCTCAGGCAGAGCTGCGCCGGATGACCGGCATCGCCGGCTCGACATTTACTCGTAGCGTAAAGAGTCGCTTCACTGCAGAACAGAGCGAACGGCTGGTGCGATTTATTCGCGTGATGGATCGTGCCGTGGAGCTGTTTGAGGGCGATAAAGAAAAAGCACGCCAGTGGCTCAATGAGCCTGCACGCGCGTTGGGCAATAAAAAACCGGCCGATCTGGTGGCGTCTGAAACCGGGGCTTATGAAGTATTGAAACTCATTACCCGACTCGAACACGGTGTTTATTCGTGAAGCTCTACCGCATGACTAAGACGCGTTATCTGGGATCGGCCTGGAGTGGTTTTGGTGCGCGTGAAGGTGGCGGTCGCTGGAACAGCGTCGGTGTGTCGATGGTTTATGCTTCTGAAACGGCCTCGCTGACCATGCTGGAGACGCTGATCCATCTGCAAAGCGCCAGCGTGCTGGACTCTTTTACACTCCTGAGTATAGAGGTTCCCGATCGACTGATTGAGTGGGTTGATATCAATCAGCTACCCGCCGACTGGGCTGCACCGGAAGGGCCTGCTGCACTGCGCCTGTTCGGTGATGCCTGGGTACAAAGTGGTGGTTCCGTGGCATTACGCGTGCCTAGCGCCCTCTCGCCGGTGGAATCAAACTATCTGCTTAATCCTGAACATCCCGCGTTCAATGCGATTGTTAAGCAGGCCCGCGACATCCCCTTCCGGTTTGACGCACGCTTTTTGCGGTAGCGCTGAACCGCTGCAGGTAAAACGCCTGTAAAATTAACACTCTCTATCTCTGTCATTCCCGGTCACTTCTGACCGAGCGTTTTAAAATAAGCGTCCAGATCAGGGGAATTAATACCTGACAGGGGGCAGTTTGGATATCGAAAATTATTGTACGTTAAGGCTTTTTTTTAACCTTTCGACTTTAGCTGGTCTCAGCCGACGAAATTTATCGGAAGCCGGTATACGGTTGCTTTCCAGATCTAATCGCCTGTCAGATTGATATGCTCCCATCCTGATGGTGACAGATGCGACAACAGTTGTTCGTTGAGCTTCAGCCCCTTACGTTTCAGGGCATCGATCACTCTTTCTATATACACGGTCCCCTGCTTTATCGAGGTTGCCAGACGCAGCACTTCACGCCAGTGAATTTCGATCTCTTCCAGATTAAGTGTGGTCGTTGATATCAGTGACTGAAGCGCCGGGTTTTTATAAGTGGAGATCCCTGATTCGCGGACAAAACACACATCCCAGCAGATGCATCAGGGCAAAGACATGATCAGTGAAACCAGCAGTATCGGTGCAGTGCTCCCTGATTTTCAGGTCGCTTTCGTGATACAGCAAGCTGGTTGAATCCCTGACCCCACTGATTATGGGCTGTATTGATCCGAAATAATGGTGGTGAGGAGAAGGCGGGTATCCGGGCGAGTAATGTCATTTTTTTATGCGAAAAATGTCGAGTAAACGTCGTCCATCTGTTACCTCATTGAAAATGCTGCCTCGGGCGTTGCCTGAAAGAGCTGATGAATAAACCTGTCATCCCGATGGAAACAGAACTGCAGCATCCTGAGGCGCTGCGGGAATATTTCCGTGAGCGCCTCGCCTGTTACCACCAGATTTCCCTGACTCTGCCAAAGGGCTCCGATCCGGTTTACCAGAAAGAGGAAAAGGCAGAAGGAAACTGATGTCAGTCCCGCAGATGGCGGGTCATGCATACCTGACGGTCAGGTTGCCAGTCATCATTCTCAGCGGTATCTTCAGACTCACATCAGGAATATAGCTGCAACTGCGATTACGGGAGCAGGAAGTGGATACAACTGAGGAGCTGGGACAGACCTATTTCTATGCCGGGCGCCCGAATCTCTCTGCCGGTGAACTGTTCTTTATAATTTTCTGTGAACAGGTCGCTCTTCAACTGGGTGTGCGTGATTTCAGTGCCATTGTGGCCATACTCTCAGGACGCAATATCATCGCCACACGCAGAAAACCTGGCGGTACGGTTACCGGAACGTCGTATGCTTCAAAAGCTGCAAGGCGCGTATTTGGTGATGCCAAATTCCCCTGGGGCATAAAGCTCCCTTCCTTTGTCGGAGGTTATCCGCCTTCAACTCTCAGAATACGGATGGTGGCGCAGATTGGTACCTGGACCGGGCTGGGTCATTCTGGCTGCTGATGTTTCACAGATTGGTTATCACAGCGTTGTGGAATACAACCGGATAGCACGGGGGGATGACAAACTATGGTAATCGACGAACTGGATGAGAAAATTTACGCACTGGTTAAGCGTCATAACGGACGCGGCGTTTTCACAGCGCAGGAACTCAGGCCAGAAACCGATCTGGATGCGGATCTCCATCTCAGTAAAGACGAGGCGCAGTCGCTGATGAATGAATTTTTTATGCAATTCAACGTCAGCAGGGAGAATTTCTCTATTGAAACGTACTATCCACCCGAGCCGCCACTGCTGACGATACTGAATCCTTTCCGCCGTCGGCGAAGCGTTCCTGAAGTTCCTGACTTTACCATTGCAATGTTAATCGAATCAGCCCACGCAGGACGCTGGTGCTACGAATAAGCAGGCCCGTTCGGGTACGGAGAAATAGGCGTACGGCGCGAAAAATGACTAATTGCAGCGTCATGTACAGCTCGTACGGATAAATTATCCTCCCCGGAGCCATAAACCTTAACGTCAGTACATTCCATTCCAGACCTCATTCATCGCTGAATAACCAAACGCCGTCTGAATTTGCAGCAGGCTGGCGAAACGGGAAACATTAAGAAAAACCAACCGACATTACTAACTGAAGGTTGTATCTAATACTGGGGGACAGGTCACTGCCTTTGAAAGGATCATTGAGATGGTAGAAAAGGAGGTTAATGCTAATGAGAGATAATAGGCCTGCCAAATTGAGCTTAGGTAAACGCATCATGTATAGCCTTATAGAAGCGTCAGGTGCAATCATAGGCGGGTTGCTTCTCCTGCTGTGCTGCTATTGGTTCTTTCACTATGAAACCTGGCATGAAAGACTGATAGCGATTGGTTTGTCTATCGCGGTTGTCTATCTGATCGGTAAGGTTTTACCTGAACGGCCAAATCAGTAAGCCCCTTACGGTCTGAAGGATCCCCAGAAACATCATCAATACACCATGATGATGTTTCAATAGGTTCTCGCCATCTCGGCATATACCCTGTCGGGGTTAATGCCTGACAGGCTCCCCGGTGACTGCCGGATGACATTCTCACTCAATGTCAGATACGACAATACCCTCCGCGACTTCACACTGTTAGCCTGAAACCATCTGTTTATTCCCTTACTTTCAGGGTAATACCCTGTCAGCCACATGATGATGCTGTAAAGTGTCGCGACCAGGCAAAGCATCGATATCCGCTTTTCTCCCCAGCTTTTACTTGCCCGAAGTCCCAGACCGTAGCCGCTCACTTTTCTCATCTCTGAAGTTCTGCTCTGTTTGCATAGGGCGGCTGTATATTTTAATTATCACCCGCGGCTTATATCCCATAAGGCTGGTAAAAAGCAGCCACGGCTCGCGGGCGTTTTTGCTGTACATCCTGTTCGTTTTAGGAGAACGCTGGCTGCTTTTCCTGCCGGTTGTCCGCTTATGAACGGTATAAAAATGCCCTAGACAATCACGGCTGACGTTGCGAGCCAGTCGGCAAAATCACAGATAGCATGGCTTCGCTACTTATGGCATATCTCGTGCCATCTGCCACTCTTCATCCCCGATTATCTGAAAATAGAGGCTGCCTCTGACACGTCAGAAAAAATCCCATCCCAGATATACTGCATTTACCACCTTAACGGTCTGGGCGTGAAGCGCAGACGACATCGTAAGGGCCTGGCGCCTGAGCGGCTTCCGCTTCTTCGCCCGGACCTGGTCAATGGAATTTGCCATGGATGCACTTACCAGCAACCGTAAATTTAAGTAACTGAATTTTATTAGTAATTTTACAAATATGCGTCTGACGATCACCGCTGCTTTCGGTATTTCAGGCGTTCAGGTCTCGCGTATTCTGGACAGTATCACGCTCTTACGTGGCTATCCGGCTAAGATAAGAACCGTTCAGGGACCGGAATTCACCTGCCTCGCACGGGATCAATGGGCCTTTGAGCATGGCGTGGAACTGCGTCTTATCCAGCCGGGCAAGCCGGCCCAGAACGGATTTATTGAGATTTTTAGCAGCAAGCTGGAAACATGTAAAAATAGAAGGTAAACAACCCGACATGACTAACTGATCGTTGTATCTAATACAGTGGGAAGGTCATTCCATTTATTACTTTTGTAACCCTTCTCTTCACAGTTTGTGCAGGGCTGTCACTTTAAAGTGGCAGCGTTCCTACTGGCCTACGCGCAGCTACGGCAATTAGTAGAAATTTTTACTACTTCTCCCAAACCTGACGGGCATAAGGCTTTTGATGACCAAACTGCCCCCTGATACAGCGCTTTGTTAGCCTTTCGATATGAGCTGTAAATCCATGTAACAAATGTAAGGTTTCGGGCTCATAAAATATTTTATGCAGTGATGAAGACGTCGCACTTAATAAAAGCATTAAGAAAGATGCGATAACCCTACGTAATCTCATTGATTAATTGATGATAATTTTAAGGTGACAGGCAATTTGTATTAAGTATCACCAGGCTGTTTAGCATCCGTGCGACAGAAATGATGATCAGGAACTTATAAGGATGCTTTATAACCTTGCGTTGGAGATTAGCTGGCCTGAATTTTACTTAAGTTGCGCGGCGTGACTATAACCTGTTGATTAATAATCACGGTGTTTTACACGAGAGAATAACGGTGTCAGGAAATACGGCAAATGCTGCCACCAAATAATTACAATTTGTTATTCTGTTAACATATATTTACCGGCTTAACAAAAAATTGATAGTCGTGTAATGACAATAAACCGATTTGCAACAACCGTTAAAATCAGAAAAACACCTAATTAATGCATTGTATTTTAATCACTGGTGTCACTTCATCAGGACAAGAATATGGCAAGCATAAGCACACTTGGCGCTGGTACTAACCTCGACCTCAATACCTTATATGACAACATACAGTCAGCCGAACAGGCGCAACTGACACCCATAACCAATCAGCAAGCGTCTTATAATGCGCAACTGACGGCCTGGGGCGTGGTACAAAGTTCAATGTCGAAATTGCAGACTGCAGCTTCTGCGCTGGAAAATGCTTCCAGCATTGCGACAACAAAAGTGACCAGCTCGAATTCGGCCTTTACGGCTACGCTTGCCAGCGGTGCTGCAGCCGGAAATTATTCTGTTGAAGTTGACCAGCTAGCGGCGTCGCAGTCCCTGCTCTCCAAATCGGCAAGCGACGAAACGACCGATCTGGGCGACAGCAGCATGGCTTCACGCACGATTACGATCAGCCAGCCTGGACAGAAATCGCCGTTAACCGTGACGTTAAATCAGAATCAGACCAGCTTGTCTGATATCCGTGATGCGATTAACAAGCAACAAGGTAGCGTCAATGCCAGTGTGATTATGGCCAATGACAATACCTACTATTTATCCCTGACGGCGCGCGATAGCGGCACGGCGAATGCCATGACCGTAAGTACAAATGATGCCACATTGTCGCAATATATTAACTATAGCCAGGGCGGGAGTAATAACGGTATGACACAGCAGGTTGCCGCTGAGGATGCTCAATTGAAGGTTAACGGATTATCTATCACGCGCAGCAGCAACATCGTGACGGATGCGCCGGAGGGCGTAACGCTGAATCTTAATAAAGTTAACAGCGGATCGCCTGAAACCTTATCCATTGCTACAGATACCTCGCCAATGGCGACAGCCGTTCAGTCGTATGTTGATGCGTATAATTCGCTGCAGAAAACCATCGCTGACCAGACAAACTATACCCCGGTTCAGGCAGGACAGGCGCAGAGTACAGATAATGGCGATTTGCTGGGGGATAATACATTAATGAATATCCAGACCAGTCTGCGCAGTCAATTTTCCGATCCTCAGGGTACGGGAAGTATTCAGGTACTTTCTCAGCTCGGAATAACGCAGGACGATAAAGGTGATCTGACGGTAGACAGTACGAAGCTGAATGCCGCCTTAACCAACCAACCCGCAGATGTTTTAAGCTTTTTGACGGGGGATGGAAAAACAACAGGTTTCGCCACGCAGGTGACCAATAAACTGAATGATATGCTGGCAAGTAACGGCACAGTATCAAATGCGACCACGGGGATTAACACCTCGTTAAAACAGTTGTCCGATCAGTACAATACCGTCAACGATCAAATCACTGCGGTGATGGCACAGTACAAAACGGAATTTACCAATCTGAGTACGCTGGTCTCTTCAATGACGCAGACGGGTGATTATCTGTCTGCCCAGTTCGCGAAGATGTAACGCCTGCCTCACGCCGTTTTGCCACAAGGCTGAACATCCTGCCTCTCATGCTGATGGTGCTCCTGCGCCATCAGCATTTATCCATTATAAGGCCCTGGTTTTCTCTGGTATTTGGTTACTCCCTCAATAGCACTTTTTTATCGCATCCATAAGCCATGAATTTGGCGTAACTCTTTATCCAGAACCTCGTCGCATTGCCGCGCCAATATCCATTAGGCGAGTGCTCGCACGCTGACAAGACACATCGCCTTTGTCATAAGCCAAAAACTAATGCAGAATTTTTTATGCCGCGCGGTATCGTCAACGCCACTGCTTTAACCTCGCGCCTGGACAAACCTCATTAACGTGAGTATTCATTTTTTATATTTCGTTAATGATATATCTTACCCAATGTATTTTTAAATATTTAATGCAGTTTCTCTAATGAAAGCATCTTTTAGCGAAAAGGTCGCAGATAAGCGCTTTGTGGAATACTGAGCAACCCCTTTAATCATCTGTGCTTTTTAAAGCCTTACGCTGTAACAAAACGTGTTTAACCTTAAGGAAATTGGTTTTTTGGTTGGGTTTTGTGTGGGGTTATAATCATTTCTTTCCGGTTAATTCTTATATTTACAACTGAGATTTTACAACAAAATACTTATTCAATAATTAATCTTATCTGGCTTTTTTTTATTAAAGTTTAGCAGGAAGGGTTCGATAATAATAATGCGTAAATAATACGTTCTCATAAGAAGGAATTTACCATGTCAGTCATCAACACTAACGTCCTGTCGTTAATTACTCAAAATAACCTGAATAAGTCTCAGTCATCTCTCGGTACGGCGATTGAGCGCCTGTCATCGGGTCTGCGCATCAACAGTGCCAAAGATGATGCCGCGGGGGAAGCCATTGCTAACCGCTTTACGTCAAATATCAACGGTCTGACGGTTGCGGCGCGTAACGCCAATGATGGGATTTCGTTGTCTCAGACGGCTGAAGGCGCGCTGGATGAAATAAACAACAACCTGCAGCGCGTCCGCGACCTGACTGTTCAGGCGCAGAATAGCTCTAACTCAGCCTCTGATATCGACTCTATCCAGGCCGAAGTTAACCAGCGTATGCAGGAAATTGACCGTGACACGAAACAGACGGATTTCAACGGCATTAAAGTGTTGAACACGGGTTCAGGCAACAGCACTTATAATTTCCAGGTCGGTTCTCAGGATGGGCAGACTATCGGTATCACCATTAGCTCAAGTGACAGCTTCGATTTGGCTGCAGCGGGTAACGCGTCTTCAGGTACTGTGCAGAACACCAGTGTGACAACCGGGCAGACGGTTAATGGTACAGCCCGCAGCACCGCGGCTATCGGCTTCGACGTGCTGAAAGGTGCAGTCACTGGTGGTAGTAGTGGTAGCGCTTCTGGTAGCACCCCGCTGGCGGATATCGATAAAGCGATTAAGGCCGTTGACAGCCAACGTAGCCTGTTGGGTGCGTCTCAAAACCGCTTTGAATCTACAATCAGCAACCTGAATAATACCGTGACTAACCTGACTGCTGCACGTAGCCGTATTCAGGACGCGGACTATGCGACCGAGGTATCAAATATGTCACGTGCACAGATCCTGCAGCAGGCGGGTTCATCTGTACTGGCACAGGCCAATCAGGTTCCACAGACCATGCTGTCTTTACTGCGCTAATCCTCAATTTAAAAACCACGCTTTTTTTAAGCGTGGTTTTTTTCAGACCGCCTGCGGGAAAACCAGGCTAATTAACTTTGCGGATAAAATCACTGAATGCCGCTAATTGCCTGGCCAGATGCTCAAGCGTGCCCTGCTCAATCACCTTACCCGCCTGTTCATCAACTTTATTCTGAATGACACCACCCATAAATTCCGGTTTGTTCAGTACCATGGCGTCAAGAAACACCAGAATTTGACGCAGGTGATACTGACAACGCGCGCCACCGATCGCGCCCATGGAGCTGGTCTGAATCGCCACCGGTTTTCCCGCGAGCGGCTGATTGGGAACGCGGGATAACCAGTCGATCGCATTTTTCAATCCGCCCGGGACAGAATAGTTGTACTCCGGTGTGACGATAATCACGCCATCTGCCTGACGAATCTGTTCAGCGATCTTTTCAACAGGGGCAGGAAACCCCTCTTCTTGCTGAATATCGGCGTCATAAAGTGGAATATCCCGAATGGATGGAAGCGCCTCAATCAGCACGCCCTGTGGGGCCAGTTGCGGTAGCGCCTGTGCAATCATTGCGTTGTACGAACCTTTTCTCAGGCTTCCCAGTAGCGTGACGATTTTCAACGGTTTATCAGACATCATTTTTCCTCTTTTTGATGGCTAAAATCATCCCCGAAAAACCTGGGGAAGCGTATGCGTATTCTATGCGATTAGAAGCAGGTTTTTTATGAGAATGTGTTAGCTGGCTTTATATTCCGCCTCCACAGGTACATCGTGCAAAATCACATATCGCCAATCCAGCGCGCCGCCATTGCCTGCTGTCGGCAGTAAACGTGACATTGTTAAAATGGTCGCGGGCGACGTGGGATACAGTAGGGAACACATCGAAGAGGTAGGCGTGATAACACGCCACCGCAACACCGGTTCAGGAGGGAGAGAGCATGGTCAGTTCGGATAAATATGTCATCAGGCAAGCAACGTCGCAGGACCTGGCAGGCATCACTGCCCTGCTTCAGGAAAACTCAGCGGGGAATGGCGGAACGCTGAACGGGGATTTTCCTGGCGAAAAGGTTGCCGGGATGTTGAATCATCCGGGGGCCTTTGTGGTGGTCGCGCAATCCGCTTCTGGGATCGCCGGCGTGTTATTTAGCACCACATCGTTCCAGCAAGGTCCGGAGATCGTGAAAACGATGCTTCGTGCCTGGCCGCCCGCGCAGCAGTGCTGGATTTACGGCCCGGTCTGCATCAGCACGGCCGCCCGTGGTCAGGGCTTACTGGCGCGTTTGTACGATGAAATGTGCCGATATTACGGTAATAAAGCCCCCGTTCTGTTTATTCAGGCTGACAATTATCATTCCATTCAGGCTCACCAGCGCCTTGGAATGCGTGAAGTGGGACGGTTTAGTCTGAACGGCAGCGACTTTTTGATATACAGCCCGGCATGTTTTTAGACGACTGTCCTCGCACAAATTGAAACCTGCACCGGGTAAAAACGCTAAAATTAATCTGAATGGTTAACCGGAGCGACCGTGATGATTAAAATTTGCCTCACATGCGGCACGTCTTATCAACAGCTGGATGTTCAGATCGCGCACTGTAAAATTTGTGAAGATGAACGTCAGTATGTCCCTAAACAGGGGCAACAATGGATTTCACCTGAGGCACTGCATGCAGGCCACAGCAATAAATGGTATCAGCATGAAAAAGCCTTGTTGAGCCTGAAAACGGTGCCAGGATTTGCTATCGATCAGCGCGCTTTTTTAGTGAAAGGCACACAGGGCAACGTCCTCTGGGACTGTATTCCTAACCTTGATGATGCAACGATTGATATTGTTCGCGCACTTGGCGGCCTTAGTGCGATTGCCATTTCTCATCCTCATTACTACAGCACGATGCAAGACTGGGCGGCGGCTTTTGATGCGCCGATTTATCTGCACGCCAGCGATAGCGAGTGGATTATGCGCGACAGTCCGTACCTGCGGTTATGGGAGGGCGAGGCCAAAGAAATCATGCCTGAAGTGACACTGTTACGTTTAGGAGGGCATTTCGACGGTGGCACGGTGCTGCACTGGGCGAAAGACGATGGCGTCTTACTGTCAGGCGATGTCGTGCAGGTCACGGCTGGCGCGAACGCCGTCTCCTTTATGTGGAGTTACCCCAATATGCTCCCTTTGCCGGCGGCTAAAATCAGCGACATCGCCGCTCGCCTTGATCCCTATGATTTCGAACGACTTTACAGTGCGTTTGAAGGACGCGACATTGCGCCCAATGCGAAACAGGTCGTGATGCAATCTGCACAGAAATATATAGACAGTTTACGGTGAAACACGCCGCTATTCTGCCGCCACGTTTAAGGCTGTTTTAGCCACCAAAATCATCGACCAGATTCACCAGCAAGGGCTTTAAGGTTTTCAACTCTTCTATATGCGCCAGAGACAGCGCCTCAAGCAAGCCTTCTGCCTGAGGCGTTAATTTTAGGGCCATCCTACGTTGATCGGCGGCATCCGCTTCGCGGGTAATCAACCCCGCTTCCTCCAGCCGACTAATCAATCCTGATGCGCTGTGCGGTTTTAAAATCAGCCGCTCGGCAACGTACCCCACCGTCGCGGTTGCCGCTCCTGAACCGCGAATGGTCAGCAGTGCCTGATGCTGCTGTGGTGTTAACCCAACGCTGCGAGCCTGACTTTCACTAAACGCGATAAACGTGCGTAACGTCGCGCGGAAGTTTGCCAGTAAGGCGTAATCAGCATCTTTCATCTTCGGCTGTGACATGCAATAACCTTTTGTCATTAAATCCAGGTCGCGATGCGATGTAAATTCCCCGCCTTTACCTTGCTCAGGAAGACATTATGCAGGAGCTCGCTGTCGATTTACCTGCCAGGCTCAAATTAGCCGACCACACTGTAACGAAACGCGTCATTATACTGACTTTAAGGGGATTGCTGCCAGGCGCGGGTAATGCTTTCGGTGCCATTGCCTTGCTTAAGCTCATTGCACTGATGACGAATGTGTTCTGGTACAAACAGTTTTCATTTGCTGAAAACCCGATGTCGGGAAATGCCAACGCGCTGCATATTCTGGCCGCACCGTCTTATCATCGGTGTCATCGCACGCACATCGAGCAGGAATATACGACCGATACGCCAGAAACCACAAAAGCCCGGCAAATTATCTCAACGTCGCCCGCGACGTTGGATGCATCGCTCACGCTGAGTGAGGTCATTGAACGGATGTCAGATCGCCATGCACATCATCATTACCCGGTGGTCGTGTTTTTATCTGTAGTGTCGCGTAAAGACAGGACTCACTGGCAAAGGCAGAACAAGTCACCAGACAGTCGTTGGCAAGATCTGGTGGAAGATGAAAAACCTGTCAGTACCTGCCCGGATACGGTGTGCAGTCAGATTGCAGATCAGGAAATCGGTATTGTCGTCGTGACGGTGCCACAATCTGGCAAGGTGGTTGGGGTGATCACGCGGCACGATATTTTCCGGGTACGTTATCTCGCCCGACAGGCTGAGCATGATAAGGCGCGCTATTTACGATTTAGGACAATAAGTGATAAGAGCCGCCAGGCTAATTAACCGGGCGACATTTTACGCTATCCGCCTTAACGGGCGGATAGCGTGTTAACGATGGCATTGCGAAAAGTATGAGAAGGCGTTCATAAGTATTCAACGTGCTTGTCGGCCCGTTGCGACGCGTTAGCCTTTGAGTTTGATTTGCTCAAGCCCCTGTAAAACGTGGTTGATATCGTTATCCGTCAGATGCTGGACGTTGAGTTGCTGATGCAGATGGGTCAGCTCATCTTTTGTGAAACCACCCTGTGACAGTTGCTGATTGATGGCTTGCAAAATTTGTCCGTCTAACAGGTTAATTTGCTTCCTCAGGTCTGCCAGATCTTTTGCGGGCGGCACGGAATGAGGTGCGCCCAACCAGTCAGCCAGATAGCGATACTGAATCGCTTTGCTGGCATCCATTAAACCCTGAAAAAACACCGTCACGGACTGCGGATCAAGCCCGGCTTGTGCCGATTTCTCCTTGGCTTCTGCCAGTACATCCTGCTCTCGCGGCAGGTCTTCAATCGGCTTATTGTGGGTTTTTTTGAAGGCGGCGACATCCTTCATTAATAACATTCTCTCATGAAGCGCACGCGAGAGTTGCGAAACGGGTTCTGACGCCGACGGGGCAGCAGCAGCAGAGCCGCAAAAAATTAACGCAGCAAGAAGAAAGGTCATATATTGCATGTTTGGTTAGCCTGTTTCCAAATAGTTGAAAAAGATTAATCAGATTAAACGTCCCTCTCATAGATGGAGTGTCGGTGAAATATTATTTAATCTCTGTAATTAACTAATACAAATTATAACCAGAATGCTACATAACAGCTAACACATGTTAAGAGAAGTTAACGTATCTTTTGTGAATGATTCGGTTTCGCCAGTGATTATTAAGGCTTTAAGCTGTTAATTTACTGATGGAGCACGGATTTATATGTATGTTATTGATATTAATAAAATTATTAGTTGGGCTTCCGCTTAAGATCATATTAAATATTTATGCTTACATTGGCCATAAATGTAAAAGTATGTCAGCAAAAATCCGCCATAAATTATTCGCTCCCTAACTATCCTGGCCCTTACTATTAACACCAAAGCCTGAAATAGACATAAAAATCCACATAAATGCATTCATGTCACAATTGTGAATTTATATTTCAAAATGTCTTTAAAGTTTTCATTGTGACAGTCGATAAGTTTTATTAAGCAGTGTGGTGTAAATACAGACTGCAAAATAATAATTCTGTATCGGCCTATCAGGGTGAAATTATGTCTATTACGCGTACGTTTTCCGATATGAAAATGGGTAAAAAGCTGGGGTTGAGTTTTTGTGTGCTGATTGTTGCCACTCTGGCTATTGCTCTCTTAGCGTTTAAAGGCTTTCAAAGCATCAAAGAGAATGCAGCAAAGCAGGATATTACTGTTGATATGGTCAATGCTCTCAGCAAGGCACGCACGAACCGTCTGCTGTATCAATATACTAAAGATGATCAATATGCTCAGGTTAACGCCAGTGCACTCAACCAGTTAAGCACCCACTTTGATAAGCTGAAAAAATTTGACTGGAACACCGAAGGCAAAGAACAACTCAGTGTATTAGGCACCGCTATACAAAACTATCAGACGCTGCGGCAGGCATTTTACAGTGCGGCGAAAAGCTCCTCAGCGGCGGCTACGTTGATTCAGGATAATGATCTCCTCTCTCTTGGACAAAGCCTTGATGGGCTGAATCTTTCCGCTCAGCCCGAAGCGATGCTACAGGTATTGCGGTTGGCCTCACTCCTCAAGGAAATTGCGGGTGATGTAGAACGCTTTATTGATAAACCCAGTGAGTCCAGCAAGACCGAAATTTATGGCAACATTACCTCTGTCGAACAGATACGTGCTCAGTTGTTAGCGCTTTCTGTCCCCGAAATCCAGGCGGTGTTGAATACGCAAAAAACGGATTTAGCGAAACTTAAACAGGCTTTCGTGGATTACATTGCCGCCATGGGTAAGGAATCAACGGCATCGACGGAGCTCAGTGCTACAGCAGAAAAGCTGAATGGATATGTGGCTGGACTCTTTAACTATCAGGCGTCTGAATCCGCTGACGCATTACGTAGCGCTGAAAGCCAGATCGCAATCGTTGCGGCTATTTGTGTTCTGCTTAGCTTGTTAGTGGCCTGGCGCATCACCGTCTCAATTACTGTTCCGTTAAAAGAAACCCTGAGCGTTGCCCAGCGTATCTCTGAAGGCGATCTCACTGCTACGCTTTCAACCACGCGTCGTGATGAACTCGGGCAGTTAATGCAGGCCGTCAGTGTGATGAATGAGAGCCTGCAAAACATCATCACCAACGTGCGCGATGGTGTGAACAGCGTGGCACGCGCTTCCTCTGAGATCGCCGCCGGTAATATGGATTTGTCATCGCGCACTGAACAGCAGTCTGCTGCCGTGGTGCAAACTGCGGCCAGCATGGAAGAGTTAACCTCAACCGTGAAGCAAAATGCCGAGAACGCCCACCACGCCAGCCAACTGGCAACGGAAGCGTCTGTCAACGCTGGGCGAGGCGGTGACATCATCCGTAACGTTGTCACCACCATGCAAGGTATTACGACCAGTTCGGGTAAAATTGGTGAAATCATCAGCGTAATAAATGGGATCTCCTTCCAGACGAATATTCTGGCACTCAACGCGGCTGTTGAAGCGGCACGAGCCGGTGAACAGGGCCGTGGTTTTGCGGTCGTGGCAGGCGAAGTCAGAAACCTTGCTCAGCGCAGTTCCGTTGCGGCGAAGGAAATCGAAACACTGATTCGTGATTCGCTGAACCGCGTTAATGAAGGCTCAACGCTGGTCGATCAGGCGGGAAGCACAATGGATGAGATTGTACTGTCTGTGACCCAGGTGAAAGACATCATGAGTGAAATCGCTGCAGCCTCCGATGAGCAAAACCGCGGAATATCGCAAATCGCTCAGGCCATGACGGAGATGGATACGACAACGCAGCAAAACGCCGCGCTGGTTGAAGAGTCTTCGGCCGCCGCCAGCTCGCTGGAATCCCAGGCGGAAGAGCTGGAGAAAACCGTCGCTGTCTTCCGTGTGCCTGCGAACAGAAGTGGTATGGCCATTAGCCACAGCGCACCGAAGTCTGCACCTAAGACGCTGATCTCTCCACGTCAGCCCAGCACGGCAGAAGGTAACTGGGAGACTTTCTGATCCTTGCTAAAACGAACGCCGGCTTTATGCCGGCGTTTGCCTTCCTGGCGCATCTACATTCAGCATGACTGTCCAGCCCGTCTGATTCCCGTTGAACAGAGAAGATCAATCCCTTCTCTGCTTCATTCAGGCGAAAGCGCCCTTCTCCATCCGAATATGCTGACTGCGCGGCCAAAGCGTCGCTTTGCTCCCCACGCCCAATGCCCAGCAAAAGCGCCCTGCCATTAGCCAACAGCAAGGCTGATTTATCTGCCGAGAGACAGAGCGGTGCTCATGTTGTTTTTCCAGGTTTAACGCACATACAGAGTAATCCGGCCAATATCAGAAACACGCCCGCCATCGCGCCTGCATGGAATGGCTCAGCGAACAGCGGAAGGCTGATAGCCAGGAGCCATACCAGTACGTAACTGATGCTTAGCAGCGGATAAGCCCGACTCAGCGGTAGATGGCGTAATGCTAAAAACCAGCACACCATTGAGCAGGCGTAAGCCGTTAACCCGCCGCACAATACCAGCAGCGGTAGCCAGTGGAAGGAATAGTGCGTCATTAGCAGAGACAACGCGGGCAACTGGTGCATTGCCCAGCGCAGCATCAACTGAGCAACCGTCACCAGTAAAACGCTACACATTGCCAGCAGATAGCCCGTCATGCATAACTCCCTATGATAGCGACGCCCGCGACAATCAGGACGGTGCCAGCCCATTGCCAGCGGGTCATTTTTTCATGCCAGATAAAGCGTGCAGCCAGCGCCACTAAGATGAAGTTGATACTCAGCATCGGGTACGCCAGGCTTACCGGTAAACGCTGCAGCACCAACAACCAGACGATCATCCCCAGGCCCAACATCGCCAGGCTGGCAATCAGCCAGCCGGTGAGTTTAGCCCGGTTTGTTTGACGCGCCGCCTGCTTTTGGCAGAGCTGACCCGCGCAGGTCAGCAGGCTGGTCAGTAAGACCAACAACAGGCTCACGGCTACTCCGCCGCGTTATATTGCAACAGAAGCATCCGACCGTTGCGATAAACGGCATCCGCTGGCGGCAAATCTGTTGGTGTAGCTTCTCCTCGATCCAGCATCATAATAAGCGAGACATTGCCCTGTTTACGGTGCGCCTGAAGCCACTGGGGGAAATCTTCGCTGCTGACATAGGCTGATCGTGCGTCAGGGAAGCTTAAGCCATATTGCAGTTCGCCTTTTTCACTGTATGCAATGATATCGCTGCGTTTCATTGTCCAGGCAATCGCCGATGACACACCCGAATTATCACTTAAGATATAGCGGCTGTTAGCAAGGCTGCTTTCAATACTGCGAATAAACACCTGCGGCTGCTTGGTGTTTTCAACCCCTTCAGGGATGGCCGAGCCGACACACAGCGCCAACGTTAAAGGACACAGTGCTGCGGCCAGCCAACGATGTTGTGGCGATTTCAGGCTGAAAACGCCCACGATGGCCCAGCCGGCAAAGGACAGCACGGCCATCGTCAATGCCAGCAGTTGGTGTGAACCATAAAGAGGTCGATGGCTTAATCCCCAGGGCGCAAAGACCACTAACAACGCCACGACGCAGACGCTACCAAACAGGACATTGATCCACGCGTTGACTTTAAACACGCGCGTGTGATTGCGGGCCTTTTGCCAGGCATACTCAGCCATCAGCAAGGCCAGTGGCGCAAAGCAGGGCAAGATATACGTTGGCAGTTTGCCTTTTGCAATACTGAAAAACACCAGAGGAATAACAACCCAACTCAGAAGATAAACCGCACCCGGGGACTGTTTACGTTCACGCCAGCCCGACCGCAATGCCCCCGGCAGCAACGCCAGCCAGGGAAGCGAGCCGGCAACCAGAACAGGCAGGTAATACCAGAAAGGGGCTTTATGCTGCGCATTATCTTCGGCAAACCGCTGAATATGCTCAACCCAAAAGAAGTAATGCCAGAAATCAGGCTGCTGTTGCTGAATGGCTATCGCCCAGGGCGCGCTGATTAACGCCGCACTGATTATGGCAAGGGGGCCATAGATAATCAGTTCGCGGAAACGCTGATTCCAGACGGCCCACGGCAGGATAGCCAGCACCGGCACGGCCAGCGCCAGAAACCCTTTGGTCATAAAACCCATGCCGCATGCCAGCCCCAACAACAGGTAGCGCACGATGCGTTGCCGGGTGTTTTGCGCCTCAGTGGCAAACCAGTAGCTGCACATGGCAGCCACCATCCACAGCGTCAGCATCGGGTCCAGCACAGCATAGCTGCCAATGCTGTACACCAGCAGGGACGTTAAAAAGATGACGCTGCCCGTTAAAGCAACGCTACGCTGGACAAAAATACGGCATCCCAGCCAGTAAATTAATACCGCGCTCATCAGCACAGAAAAGACGGAACCAATCCTGACCGCAAAGTTATTGTGACCAAAAATGGCCTGACCCACGGTATTGATCCAGTAACCCGCTATAGGTTTTTCAAAATAACGTAGACCGAAGAAGTGGGGCGTAATCCAGTTACCGTTT
The DNA here is from genome assembly GCF_002307475.1 of Pantoea allii. Taxonomy (GTDB): domain Bacteria; phylum Pseudomonadota; class Gammaproteobacteria; order Enterobacterales; family Enterobacteriaceae; genus Pantoea; species Pantoea allii. Next base: position 158,688 of record NZ_NTMH01000032.1, read on the forward strand.
TGCAGCATTTCACGGCTGATCTCGGCATAGCGTGTTTCATCAGGCTGCCAGAGATTACGGAACTCCAGAGGAACTAAATAATAGAGGATAAAAAGTGAAACCAGTAAAAGGGTCTTTTTGGTGGCAGTCATGGTGCTTACCTTGTTAAATTCTCACAACCCAACCAGCCTTCCCGGCCAGCGATATGACCACGAACGACCTTACCCACGGGTAAAGTATCAAGGTCTTCAGGTAAGAGTTCGCTCAGTGGGCAAAACTGTATTCCTTGCGCACGGGCACGCTGCAACAACGTATCAAAAGCATCAAGCTGACTGATACCTTCCACTTCGGCATGAATGGTATAAACCGGCGTGCCCTGATCAGCCTGGATTTTTTCCAGAATATAATCGTTGAAACGCTCGGCACTGAGCGTGGGTCCGACCACTTCATCCCATGTCGGTAACGTGACGGGGATCTGGACCGTACCCAGTTCGCCGTTTCTTAACTGCGGTCGAAATGGCGCCGTCCCGCGACAGTCGCTGTTGTACTGGAAGCCAAAGGTTTCTTTAGCCTGAATAACCCGGCCATCTGCCCGCCAGCCAGCCACTGCTGAGCAGGTCACTGCCTGACCGGTTATCGCCTCCAGCGCGTCGCGGCCCATAGCAATCTGCTGAATGAGCTGCGGCTCTTTCCAGACGCCCGCCCAGGTTTGCCAGGCAAAATGATCCCAGGCATGCAGACCGACCTCATGGCGATCGGCGGTTGAGCGAATGATATCGCGCATCCCTGCCCCGATCCGCTTTCCAGGCCAGGCCGTTCCGGCTAACAGAATGTCCCAGCCATAAAGTGATGCTGCGCGTGAGCGCAGCATTTTCCACAGAAAGCGCGGTTTCATCAGACGCCATAAATGGCGTCCCATGTTGTCGGGTCCGACACTAAAGAAAAACGACGCCTGAAGATCATGTTTATTGAACAGATCCAAGAGCGCGGGGACGCCAAGTTTTGTCCCGCGCCAGGTATCTACATCAACACGCAGACCAACTTTCTTCATTCCTTGTCGTCCTGAAGCTCAACGGTACGCAGGAAGAAGTCGAGTGTGTTATCAATCGTGGTGTTCATTTCCACAGTTGGCGTCCAGCCGAGCAGGCGTTTTGCATTACGGATGGATGGCTTACGGTGTTCAACATCCTGATAGCCCTTACCGTAATAGCTGCTGCTTTCCACTTCGCGGAAACCGGCAAACGGTGGGAAGCTGGCACGCAGTGGATGACGTTCAAAGCTTTCCAGCAGGCGTTCGGCCAGCTCTTTGATACTCGCTTCGTTATCCGGATTACCGATGTTGATGATTTGTCCGTCGCAATTATTGTTTTTATTCTCAATAATTTTAAACAGCGCTTCTACACCGTCGCTGATATCGGTAAAGCAACGTTTCTGACGGCCACCATCAAACAGCTTGATCGGCGATCCTTCCACCAGGTTTAAGATCAGTTGTGTGATTGCGCGTGAACTGCCGATGCGCGCCGCATTCAGGTTGTCCAGGCGCGGGCCCATCCAGTTGAAAGGACGGAACAGGGTAAAGCGTAGCCCTTGTTTTTCACCATAAGCCCAGATGACGCGGTCCAGCAGTTGCTTGGAAACGGAGTAAATCCAGCGCTGTTTATTAATCGGGCCGACAACCAGATTGGAGTGATCCTCATCGAAGTTCGCATCGGTACACATGCCGTACACTTCAGACGTCGATGGGAAAATGATGCGTTTGCCGTACTTGACGCAATCACGCACAATTTTGAGGTTTTCTTCAAAATCCAGTTCGAAAACGCGCAGCGGGTTACGGGTATATTCGATCGGTGTCGCGATGGCCACTAATGGCAGGATGACATCACATTTTTTGATGTGATATTCGATCCATTCAGAGTGAATACTGATATCGCCTTCAACGAACTGGAAGCGCGGATGACCGACAAAGCGGCTAATCGCGTCTGAACCGATATCCAGGCCAAACACTTCAAAGTTGTCGTCCTGCAACAGACGCTCGGTCAGGTGATTACCGATAAAGCCGTTTACGCCCAGAATCAATACACGCGTACGACGTTTAACGGCTGCAACGGCCTGGGAATACAGCAGCGCGCCATTCACCATGCCAAGATGCTGAGCCAGCTGGATACCGTTCATGTAGACACTGTTGGCGGTCTGTCCGGTCTGAATCTCCAGTGCACCCTCGCCGCAAGCGACGACGAAAGGTTCCGCAGACAGCACGGTGCCAGGACGAACATTATGCGCAGTAGATAATACTTTTGCTTTCCAGACCACGAATTTGGTGGTGCCAGCAAAAGCAAAGGCGCCCGGCCATGGGTCAGTTACCGCACGCACCAGATTATTGATTTGGCTGGCTGGCAATGCCCAGTTAATCCGACCATCTTCAGGCGTGCGGCGACCCACTACGGTGGCTTCCGCTTCATTTTGCGCGGTGCCGACGATATTGCCCTGCTTCATGGCAGGCAACGCGCTTTCCAGCAGCTCAGTGGCGCAGTCGACCAGCTTGCGGTGCAGCGTTAGTGCGTTATCTTCATCGGCGATGGCGACACGCTGCTGAGCAATGATCTCGCCCGCGTCCGCTTTTTTAACCATGCGATGTAAGGTGACACCGGTTTCGGTTTCTCCGTTAACCAGCGCCCAGTTTAACGGTGCGCGTCCGCGATATTTTGGCAGCAGTGAACCGTGAAGGTTAAAGGCACCCTGCTTCGCACTGTTCAGAATCTGATCGCACAGCAGGTTACGGTAATAGAAAGAGAAAATCACATCGGGTTCAGACGATTTGATGCGATCGATCCACAGAGGATGGTTAACTTCATCCGGAGCATAAACCGGGATAGAATTTTCAGCCGCGATTCGCGCCACTGAGCCAAAAAAGTGATTTTCTGACGCCGTGTCGGCATGGGTATAGATGGCGCTGATGGTGTAACCTGCTTTCAACAGCGCATTGATGCCCGCACAACCCATGTCGTGATAAGCGAAGACGATAGTTTTCATTACTCGGTTTCCTGTACAGAACGGTCTTTCTGAGGATTGATAACACGTTGAATAAAATAGCGAGGTCTGGCACGGACATCGTTGTAGATACGGCCGATATATTCGCCAAGCAGCCCCATGCCAATAAACTGTGCACCTATGAAGATGAACAGCACGGCAAACAGCATAAAGACGCCATCACCAGCCCAGGCTGCGCCAAAGCACAGACGCAGCAGAATCAACACCAGGGAAAAGGCAAACCCCGTCAGCGCGATCAGGCTGCCGAGGACGCTCAGCATGCGCAGTGGTGTGGTGGTGAGGCAGGTCACCAGGTCATACATCAGGTTAATTAAGCGCATAAAGCTGTATTTTGAATCGCCATGCTCACGCTCAGCGTGCGTCACGGGTAATTCAATGGTGCGCCGTGCAAAGGTGTTAGCCAGAATTGGAATGAACGTACTGCGTTCGTGGCAATTCAACATGGCATCGATAATGTGGCGGCGGTAAGCCCGCAGCATGCAGCCATAATCGCCCATCGATTTGCCGGTCACGCGCTGAATCATCTGATTGATAGTGCGTGAGGCCTGACGACGGAACCAGCTGTCCTGGCGGTTCTGGCGCACGGTTCCCACAACGTCGTAGCCTTCCTGAGCGGCAGCAACCAGACGCGGGATCTCTTCAGGGGGATTCTGTAAATCCGCATCCAGCGTGATAATCAGATCACCGCTGACATGGCTGAAGCCCGCCATAATGGCAGAGTGCTGACCGTAATTTCGGTTAAGCAACACAGCCACAATATGGCTGTCCGGCAGTGAAGCTGCATCCGCAATCATCACGGCGGAGGCGTCCTGACTACCGTCATCGACCAGCAGGATTTCATAGTCCAGATTAAGGGTTTTACAGGCGTCATTGGTACGCTGAATCAACGCCGGTAAACTCTCCTGCTCGTTATAGACCGGGATAACCACCGATACTTTTTCAATCTCTTTATCGTCGAACATTTAAACCCCAGTCAGTCCACGTAGTGCGCTGATAACGCGTTCAACGTCATCGTCGGTCATGTCGGGAAACAACGGAATCGAACATATACGCTCGCTGTTCCACTCGGTGGCGGGCAGTGATAGGTGCGGATAGTGTTCACGGTAATATTTGTGAGTATGCGCCGCCCGGAAATGGAGACCGGTTCCAATGTCCTGATCTTTAAGCTTCTGCATCAGCGCATCACGGGAGAAACCGCATGCCTGCTCATCAACACGAATGATGAACAGATGCCAGGCATGTTGATGCTGCCAGGCTGGCGGAACCAGCGGTTTGAACGGCGTGTCTTTGAGCGCCTCCAGATAGCGTTGCGCAATGGCCGCCCGGCGCTGGTTAATTTCAGGCAACTTTTCGAGCTGGACCAGCGCAATAGCTGCGCTGATATCAGGCAGGTTGTATTTGAACCCAGGCATGATGACTTCAGCCTGTGGCTGACGGCCGTGGGTTTGTCTGTCAAAGGCATCAACGCCAAGACCATGAAACTTCAGGCTGCGAATTCGATCGGCAAGCGCGGCATCATCCGTGACGACCAGCCCACCCTCAGCACAGGTCATATTCTTGATTGCATGGAAAGAAAAAATCGCATTGCCATGTCCACCAACATGCTGGCCTTTGTAGTAAGTGCCTGCGGCATGTGCGGCGTCTTCGATGACCGGAATCCCGTGGCGTTTACCGATGGCATAAATGGCATCGATGTCGGCAGGCGCGCCGGCGTAATGGACAGGGATGATGGCTTTGGTCTTAGGGGTTATCGCCGCTTCAATGGCCTCAGGCGTTACCATCAGATTATCAACGTCGATATCAATCATTACCGGGGTTGCGCCCAGCAAGGTAATAATGTTCAGAGTAGAAACCCAGGTCAGCGAAGGGGTAATGACCTCATCACCTGCCTTGATGCCCAGCGCCATTAACATCACATGCATACCGGCTGTTGCAGACGTCACGGCAATAGCATGTTGATTCCCGGTCAGCTGGCAGAATGCACGTTCCAGTTCGGCACATTTTGGCCCGGTAGTAATCCATCCAGATGCAAACACATCACGCACTGCAGACAGTTCAGCTTCACCCAAAGAAGGTCGTGAAAACGGAAGAAATGCCATTAAGTAATATCCTTAAACTGTTTTGCAATTTTTCCAGCAAATTGAGCGCAATTTTGAAATAAAATAATGAAAAAAATGTCGTATACGTTCATCAAAAATCGCCAAAATCCGCGAAAAACAAGCAAAATCATTAAAATCTGCCTGGTGAAATAAATTATTAGCAAAACCTTTATTTCATACCGGTATCAAATCATACGCCCGCAACCTTAACCGAACATTAAACACCTTATGTAATTAACAAATTGACATGATATTTATCACTTTTACCAGACTAATCACTTTAAATAAACAGATATGTTTGACAGTTGCGTGAAGGTACTAAAAAGAGAATTTTGAGGGGCGTGTTCGGTATATGCGGTGGTTGACAGAAGCCTTGATATCGTTGAAAGTTAGACGGCAGAATCCTGTTGTTATTTAAACAAATAGCGTTGCGGCAATTGCTGAAAAAAAACGCAAGTCGCATTATTTTATTTATTTACATAAAGTTACCCGTAACCATGTGCGCCGAAAACGTAGCTGATACTCTCTACTGGAACCCTATGGTTCCCGAGCTGACCGTCGCGGACTTTGCCGCGTCTTATGCTTTTTATGTTGACGTTATCGGCTGGAAAGTCAGGATAAGACGTGCTCAGCCGGACTTCGCCTATTTGTGTTATGGTGAAGCACAGTTAATGATTGAGCAGATGCATGAAGAAGGCTGGCAGACCGCAAAATTGGCCCGACCTCTGGGACGGGGGATCAATTTTCAGATTGAAGTAGCGGATATCGACACGCTCTACAATCGACTGCTTACGCACGGAACGCCCCTCTTTCGTCCCCTGCGCGAAAATTGTTATCACACCGGCGCTCAATATGAATGTCAGAAAGAATTCCTGGTTCAGGACCCTGACGGCTATCTTCTGCGATTTTTTCAGCCTGGCGGTGGATCACCTTAGCCGTTAAACGCACGGACTTTCAGCAGACGCAGCACTGAAATTCGAGGTTAGCGCAAACGTCATATCATCACGCAGGTCAGTCACTGCGACGTTGTCGTTCTCAGCAGCAAACTTTTCACCGCAGTTAAATCCTCCCAGTACGTTGCCAGGAAGAAGTGTTGCCACTCTCCCTGTGTTTCCGGCTGCTTAATTTCACGACGTCGCGCTGGCGCATTCCTACGTCTGGATGTGTCCAAACAGGGTGGTGCATATCGTTTTATTCGATAACAGTGGGTGCTGATGGTTGAAGTGCGTTACCAGGCGATCACCTGGAAATATATGGAAGGAAATGATTCGTGGAACGACCATTATTTTGCCTGATAAGAAGGCATCAGACGGGGCGAATGCCTCCTCAGACATTAATCAGGATATAAAAAATTCGGCTGGACCACAGGCAAAGGTTATGTCTGCCGCTTTCCTCTGACTGAACATGATGATGCTCAGTTATTGCAAGGCTGTTATGACTATTATTATGGCTATATTGATGCCATCAAACGGGTGATGACCAGCGTTTCAATAGTCCAGATGGGCTCCATTTGCCTGCATTTTCGTTTTACAAAATAAATGTGAAGGACTGGCACAAGGCATCGCTGATGGCGTTATTGATATGCCATTTTGATCCAGGATTCAGAAGGAAAATCCAGCTAGCCGTGGAAAGGTCTGTCGCATAAACAGGATGATAATGGGCCCATCAAGTTAAGGATTTTATAATATCAAAGGGCCAGTATTCGCCCCTGACAAACACATTTCCTCTTCATGAATAGAGCCCATTTTAAGCATCTACAGCGGCACGATCTCGTCCACCTGATGCTGAAAAACGTAAGGATCAGAGATTAACCCAAACTGTTCATCATCCGGCCAGGTCACTGCGACGTGGTAGTTCTCACCAGCAAAATTTTTCACCGCAGTTAAATCCTCCCAGTACGTCGCCAGAAAGAAGTGTTGCCACTCTCCCTGTGTTTCCTGATGGACGAATGCGGCTTTGTTTCCCGATGTCGCGCTGGCGTGTTCAACGCCGGTCCTTTGAAGATGTCTGGCAAACCCTTCTGCATGTTTTAACGGAACGCATCCGTGCCACGTTCTTACAATCATCGTCTTCTCCTTAAAAGCCGTCTTCATTTGAGGATAATGCGTTGATTTTATACAACAGAATGGAATGTCAGGTAAAAAATTTGTCCGGCGGTGGCACAAATCCTAATTTGTTCTACAGTTACTGGCCCGACCAGGGATAACGACATTAATCATAGTAATAACAGAACGGTAACAAATATGGAATTGAGTAAGTTTGAGGTCAGAACAGGCCTGTGGCCACACATGCATTTCACCGATATTGAGTACGATCAGCGCGGCAGTAGCTACGAAATTTACGCCACCGATGTGACCCATCAAACCAAGAGCAAGCTGTTTATTTGCCGTACGGTTGATGAACAACAGGCGAGACTGCTGGCTGAACAGTTCAAAATCTGGCTGCCTAAAATCAATAGCAGAAAGCGCAAAGCCGCTTCAAAAACATCGCCGACAGGCTATGAACGTGTGGCATGCCATAAAGGCTGAAGCTGTTACTCGCCTGTTTCAACGGTTTAGTTAATCGTCACAGGATATGATGGACCAGTAGCAGTCAGGTTTATGCTGTTGGTCCAAACGCTATCAGAAAGAATAGGTTATCGCCGCCGTCAGAGAGGCATCATTGTGACGGAATACCACAGGACTGTCCGCAGCATTTTTATCCAGCCAACGATAGTCGCCGATTAAACTGGTCCCCCATCCTGACGCAAACTGGTGACTCCACGTTACGCTGGTATCCGTACCGTAAACCCCCCCCCCTTGGCACTGTACTGACTGTATCCGCTACGGGCATGTTGATCCGCATTAAGGGTTGTGAGCGGGAAGCCGCCAAAATTTTGCGGGCTTGCCATACGGCATTTGCGAATCAGGGCACCCTGAGTAATGTCTTTCATCCCCAGCGTGGAGACCATCTGGTCCAGATGAAGTTTCTCATCGATGATAACCTTCTGATTTATCTGGCCTAAAGGCTGGATAAGACATCTTTTATAACATTCTGGATCATCCGCGCAGAAGAGTGAGTTCAGTGCACTTTGTGTTTCTGTATCGCGGAAAGGCGCTAACGTTCCGTTGACAGCGCTTTACTGGTGATGTTCTGAAGCGTGGAATATCCTGGCCGGACGGTTTTCTTATTCAGCCAGCAGATAAGTTCGGTGGCAACAAATCCAGGAGTGATATCACGACGCACAATCTGCGCTGCACGGGCATCTAACTGTAGACCAACAGAGCCTGACCACTGATGGTACCCAAAGAAGTCGGTAGTAAGCTTACGCTGGGCGTAATATTGATGACCGGTAATGATTTTGTCGGTGAGTGATACTTAACGAAAGTAACGCTGAATCACAAAATCGAAATCACTTTCCACATCCTTCGGTAGAAAATGAAAGAAAGCATGTTTGGCCTTAAAATAACTCGTCTGCAGGATACAATAAATTTGCGCCAGTATTCCGGGGCGGCTGGTTGCGAGCGCCAGCTCATCTGACGTAAGCGACCAAATACTCCAGTTGCTGGCCTTCATCAAAATCAGGCCATACAGTGCGAATTTTTCTGCACGCGAAGGTATGGCCATCGCCAGGGCAAAAGGGAAACGGCGAGGAAAACAGCCAAAGTTGTCAGATAAACAGCAAAAAGAGCTTTGCAGGATGCACGGAAGCGGTGAGTACTCAATAAGCGATCTGGCCGAATTATTTTCCGTTTCGCGGCAGACTGTCTATCGGACGCTTTCCCCTGGACAAAAATGAGCAAGAGGATTTAATGAAATAAGCAAGGAGCACTTATGTACTACAGCAATGAAGTTATCAGCTATTTTCAGGCTAATAAAATTCTTGCGTTAAAACTCGACCATGCATTAGCGGGTGCAGGAAAAGCCGTATCAAATCAGATTGAGACGATCGCTGCAGGTACAACGCGAGCACTGTATTACACATCCTGTTTTACTGATGAATATCAGGATGTCTGCCAGAAACAAAAGACCGAAGACATTCGATTCAAAAACAGCGTTATTTATCTTTTGCAACATGGCAATGTTGCGTATGACATGTTTAAAATATATTTCGAAGAAATATTTAAATATAAAACCCCCGATCAACTGGAGCGCATCAAACAAATGCTTATGGCTGTTAATATCCATATTGCCGCCAGTTCACTCACAAACGCTGGGTTTGCTCTGGCAACAGCATCATTTGTCGCAGCAGGCATGAATCTAAGTCTTGAACTCAGTTCACTGGCAGGGCGAAGAGCGGGCGAGGTTGTAGGGGCTATTGGGATATACGGCGTGGTACAGAAAGCGGCAGATAGTGCCCATCGCCTACACGTCCAATACCCAGCCTATTACTCTGCACTCTACATGCAACAACTAGAAATGATGTACTTCCTCATAGAGCCATTGTTTGAGCGGGCTGAGGCGTTTAAAGCACAATGGGCATCGGATGATGGTATTGCAGATATCATCACCAGGATGATTCGATAATCATGATGAATCTTATTAAAAGGTTTTTCAGACGGGTATTCAGATCATTGATCTCGTATTATGGCCCGGCAGTGCTGACAATAATTTTCGCTTTAGTTCAGGGTTTGTTTTTTCCTGACAGCCCAATCTGGCTTATCCCCGTATTTTTTGTATTTGTGATGGTTGTTTTATCAATATGTGAGATTGTAAAGTTCAAACGTTAGCATCATCGTAAATTTATTTATAAGGAAATAATATGTCTACACCCGCACATTTATGGCTTGAAGATGAGAACGGATCTCCGATAGTCGGTAGCTGCATGATGCCACTCCGTCTGGGTTCTATCGAGTTAAAATCATTCTCTCACGGTGTCACTATTCCAGTTGACCCAAGCTGGGGAAAACTTACCGGAACGCGCGTTCATAGTCCGATCACGATAGTGAAAGAATTTGACCAAACGACACCTATTTTGTATCGCGCCGTCTGTGAAGGCCGCACATTGAAAAAAGCAACGATCAAGATGTACCGAATACTGGAATCGGGCATTGAGTCTGAATATTTCAATATCATCCTGGAAAACGTCAAAATCACGACAGTTTCCCCTTACCTTGCCCCTACAGGTATGAGCAGCAACCATCTGGAAACACTCGAATTACGTTATGAGGCAATTACCTGGAAGTATACGGAGGGTAATATTATCTACAGAGACTCATGGAACGATCGTTGTCGTGCCTGATGACGAGGGGCGCCAAAGGAGGCAATTGCCTCCTTTGGTTCTAGCCAGAACACTTAACGTCAGCATTAAACTGACCATGTGAAGCGCATGTTTTCCGGTTATTATCACTTTGCTTGATCTCATCAGGTTGTGTCACTAAGGCGACGATGTCGCGACCAGGCTGGAGTATAAAAACAACGTGTCAACGTAAGCCCAGGAAACGATGGAGAAACGGTCAAGGTGGCCCAAATGAAAACGAAACGCGTGCTGATTATTGAAGATGACGCTGATGCAGCGGGCGTACTTGAAGCCTATCTGAAACGGGATGGCTATGACGTGGCGATCGCCAGCAACGGCATGACCGGTCTGGAACAGGCCCAGCGCTGGCAGCCCGATCTGATTCTGCTGGATGTCATGCTGCCGGTGATGAATGGCACCGAAGTTTTGGCTGCCATCCGGCGCAGCGGTGATACGCCTGTCATCATGGTAACCGCGATGGGGGAAGCGCCCGACAGGATTGGCGCATTGCGTTATGGCGCTGACGACTATGTCGTCAAACCCTATAATCCCGGAGAGGTCGTCGCACGTGTTCAGGCTGTACTGCGTCGCACACAGCAGGCGAAAGTGCCAGATGAAAAGCTCTGCTGGGCGGGACTGGAGGTTGATCCTGAATCACTTACCGCCGTGGTTAATGGCGTCCACAGGCTCGATCTGACGCCAACGGAATTTTCTATTCTGGTTACCCTGATGCGCGCGCCCACGCGTCCTTTCAGCCGTTTGTTTTTACTTGAGAACTGCCTTCCAGAAAGTGATGCCCTTGAGCGGGTGGTTGATACGCATGTGTATAATTTGCGTCGCAAACTTGAAGCTGCAGGGATGTCGGAAATTTTACCCGCCGTTCGCAGCGTAGGTTACAGGTTCAGACAACCATGAAGCAGAAAACCCATGACTCCATGTGGCGCTGGATTTGCATTCGTATACTCATTCTCGGCTTAGGCAGCGTCATTCTTATTGCGTTCTGTATGTGGCTGAGGTTTGCCCTGCAAACGCTCTGGGTTTACTACCGGATGCCAACCGCGCTGTGGGAGGAGTTTTCTCGACTGCGCGTGCATCCGGAGCGCGATACGGCTCGTTTCCATCAGATTGTCGATCAGTGGTGGGGCGTCGGCTTCTCCGATCCCTCTATCGCGTCTGCGGACTGGATTACCGTAGCGGTGCTGGTCGCGGTGATTATTCCCTTTTTTGTCGTAATGGGATTGCGCTTTGCCCTGCCACTGGCGAAACAATTTAGTCAACTGGCGCACGCGGCACGGGATGTGGCACAGGGTAAATTCGGCACCTCGGTCGGTCAGGTTAATGGCGCGCCGCAAGAGTTAGTGCGTTTTACAGAAGACTTCAACCTGATGACACAGCAACTGGTGCGTTACGAACGTGAACTTAAAGCGTCGCATGTCGCGATTGCTCATGAACTGCGTTCTCCCTTGACCGCCGCAATGGGACGCCTGCAAGGCATTGTGGACGGGGTATTTGCACCCGAACCCCAGCAGTTTTCCATGATCATGAAACAGCTGACGCAGTTGAGTCGTCTGACGGATGAGCTTCATTTACTGTCGTTAGCAGAGGCAGGTCAGCTCAGCCTGAGTCTGACCCGGTTTAACCTTGCTGAGTTATTGCGTGAGAGAACCGCCTGGCTGGCGCTTCAGGCCGAGGCCGGGCAGGTAGCAATAGAAGTTCAGTCGCCCGCATCGCTGCCTTACACGGGAGATGCTTCTCGCTTAGGTCAGGTCGTGACGATTTTGATGGAGAATGCGTTGCGCTATGCTGCAGAAGGCAAACGAATTTCCGTTTATGCTCAGGCGTCCGCCACAGCGATCACCCTGCAGTTTCGTGATTATGGGCCTGGCGTCGAACCTCAGTTTTTAGCCGTTATTTTTGACCGTTTTACCCGGGCAGAGTCTTCACGCGCCCGCCATTCCGGCGGCAGCGGTCTGGGACTGTCCATTGCGAAAGCTATCGTTGAGGCTCATGGCGGTCGTATCCAGGCTCGGCTGCCATCAGAGGGCGGACTGCACGTTACCATTACCCTGCCCTTACATGACGCCATGCAGACTGCGTAAAATACCGCGCGAGTCTGCCTGTCAGCCAACCTGGTCAGGCATTTTTTGCTTACCTTGACCATTTCTTGATGATCCATAAAAGGTTTCTGGACATAACCCACGTTAAATGAGCCTGTCTCATTTAAGGAATACGGTTATGACAGATTTTTTTCCTTCTTTTGCTCGTCAGGCACTGCGTCACCTTGCCATCTTTAATTACGTTGTACCGTCACTGCTCGTGATGGTGGGCATGCTGGTGCTTGCAGGCTGTAAAGACGAAAAGCCTGCTCAGGACGAAACACTACGACCTGTTCGGACCGTAACGGTGCCGCCGTTTTCCTCGGGGGGCCTGATGACGCAGACGGGCGAAATCCGGGCGCATGAGGAGATTGCCTTAGCCTTCAGGCTGGATGGCCGCGTGATTGCCCGAGCCGTCGATATTGGTCAGCACGTTAACGCAGGCCAGGTACTTGCCACGTTAGAGAATAATGCCGCCCAAAATCAGCTCAGCAGTGCCACTGCCGACCTCAACAGCGCACGCGCATCAGAACACGTTGCCGCTCTCACACTCCGCCGTATGCAACTGCTCATGCCGGGCGGTGCCATTTCTCGTGCGCAGTTAGATAGCGCACAAGGCGACTGGCAGGCTGCAGTCGCCCGTCGCCAGAGCAGTGAGGCCGCACTTAAAAACGCGCGCGATAATCTGGCCTGGACACAGCTTACTGCGCCAGGGGCCGGTGTGATTACGGCGGTGAATGTTCAACCCGGGCAGGTCGTCAGTGCCGCACAGACGGTGATGACGCTGGCTGCTGACGGCGATCGCGATGCCGTTTTTGACCTTGCCGAACCTACACTCTCTGAAAGTGCAACGACCACGCCAGTTAAGATTGCGCTGTTATCAAACCCCGCCGTAACGGCAGAGGGCCGTTTTCGCGATATCAGCCCGCAGGCCGATTCGCAAACACGCACCTGGCGGCTCCGCGTTATGCTGACCGATCCGCCCGCCGCGATGGCACTGGGTTCGACCGTTTTAGGCGTTTTCTCTGGAAAAGCCGACCAGGTGATTGCCCTGCCAGCCAGTGCACTGACGCGGGCCGGGGATCGCCCCGCCGTACTCGTGGTGAACACGCAAAACCAACAGATTCAGGTCAGGCCCGTTACGCTGGCACGCTTTGACGCACAGCAGATCTATCTCAGTGCCGGGGTTCAACCCGGTGAGCGCGTGGTTACCGCAGGTGTAAAAACGCTGTTGCCGGGTGAACGCGTTCAGCTTGAGGAGAGTGAAAAATGAGGTCGGACAGCAATCGGAACGGCTTTAATCTGTCCGCCTGGGCATTAGCTCACCAGCAGTTGGTCATTTTCTTTATGCTGTTGGTGATGACAACCGGCGTACTCAGTTACATCAATCTGCCCCGTAATGAAGATCCGGCCTTTACTATTAAAACCGCAGTGGTGTCCGCCCAATGGCCCGGTGCTTCGGTCGAGGACACCATGCAACTGGTCACCGATACGCTGGAAAAGAAACTTCAGGAAACGCCTTCGCTGGATTTTATTGAAAGTGAAACGCGCGCCGGGAAGTCGGTGATATTTGTCAATCTGCGCGATGATACGCCACCGGCACAGGTGCCAACTATCTGGTATCAAATCCGTAAAAAAATGCAGGATATTGCCCCGTCCCTTCCGCAAGGGGTTCAGGGCCCCAGTGTTAATGATGAATTTGGTGATACGTTTGGCACGATTTATGGTTTTACCGCCGACGGATTTAGCCCGCGTGAACTGCGTGATAAGGTCGACGAGATTCGTCGTAGCCTGATGGATGTGCCCGATACGGGCAAAATCACCCTACTGGGTGAACAGGAAGAACAGATCGTTGTCGCCTTTTCACCCAGGCAACTGGACGGCATGGGCCTTAATCTTCAGCAGGTGAGCGATGCCTTAACCGCTCAGAACGCAGTGGCACCTGCTGGGGAAATACGCACCGATAAAGAGAATATCGCGCTTCGCGTCAGTGGTGCGCTGACGACGGTGGAAAGCCTTAAGGCCGTTACCCTGCGTATTGGGCAGCGTTTTATCCCGCTGTCGAGTATCGCGACAATCACACTCCAGCCTGCGCAGCCGCCGTCTTCCACCTTCCGTATTAACGGCGAACCGGAGATTGGCCTTGCCGTCTCCATGGCCCCTTCGGGCAATATGCTCAGGTTTGGTCAGGCGCTCAATCAACGGATGACGGTTATTGCCGGCCAGCTACCTCATGGCATCAATATGATAAAGATCGCCGATCAATCCACGGTGGTGAAAACGGCTGTCAGTGGGTTTGTTCGGGTGCTGGCGGAAGCGGTCATTATTGTGCTGGCGATATCATTCTTTTCGCTGGGTTTTCGTGCCGGGCTGGTGGTTGCGGCCGCGATTCCGCTGGTGCTGGCCATGACGTTTGTCGGGATGACATTTGCAGGGATTGGCTTACAACGTATTTCGCTGGGCGCGTTGATTATTGCGCTCGGGTTGCTGGTGGATGATGCCATGATCACGGTGGAAACCATGGTTTCGCGCGTTGAAGCCGGAGACAGCAAATGGCAGGCGGCAACCTATGCATTTAAAACCACTGCCTTTCCTATGCTAACCGGCACACTGGTGATGATTGCCGGATTTATTCCTGTGGGATTTGCGGCGTCCAGTGCGGGTGAATATTGTTACTCACTCTTTGCGGTCGTCCTCATTTCCCTGCTCTGTTCCTGGGTGGTCGCTATCCTGTTTTCACCCGTTACGGGAACCTGGCTGCTGATCGAGGGTGCCGGTGCAAGGCATAAACAACCGGGACGGATGGCACGGCTTTATCACCGCCTGCTTGATCAGGCGTTACGTTATCGCTGGGCAACCGTAATAAGCGCCCTGCTGCTGCTGGGAATGGGCGTGTTCGGGACGACGCTGATGCAGGGCGAATTCTTCCCCGCGTCCGACCGTCCAGAGCTGCTGGTGAACCTGACGCTGCCGGCTAATGCCTCTCAGACCGAAACGGCGCGGCGCACCGGGCAGCTAGAAAACGTGATGCGCCGCGATAGCGATATCGATCATTTCTCCAGCTATATCGGTTCTGGTGCCGTGCGCTTTTATTTGCCGATGGAAGTCCTGCTTGATAATGAAAACACGGCACAGCTGGTAGTGGTGGCGAAGAACCTTGAAGCGCGAGACAGAGTGCGGCGTAAGCTCGAACGCATTCTGGCGCGTGATTTTAGTGATGTGACGTCGCGCGTCTCGCCCCTTGAACTGGGCCCGCCAGTTGGCTGGCCGCTCAAGTACCGTGTCACCGGCCCCGATTACAGCAACGTTCGTCACATCGCGGAAACGCTGGCCGCCCAGATCTCACGCTCGCCGGATACACGTGAAGTGAACATGACCGCAGGCGAGCCAGAACGGGCCATCAAGGTTGATGTGAACCAAACGGCAGCGCGTGCGGTCGGTGTCTCTTCGGAAAGCATAGCTTCGATGCTCAATACTGTGATGTCTGGCAGTACAGTAACCACCATCCGCGACCATAACCGGCTCATTGATGTGGTGTTAAGGGGAGACGATCGCGAGCGGCAAAATACCGACATTTTGAACGGCCTGATGCTGAATACGGCTTCCGGGCAGAAAATTCCCCTTGGGCAAGTCGCGACATTAAAATGGCAGCTTGACGATCCGGTTATCTGGCGGCGTCAGCGCTTGCCTTACATTACGGTGCAAACCGATATTGCCCCCACGCAACGCGCTGAAACGGTATCAGACCAGTTAAGGCCCGCCCTGGGTGCATTTCGTGCATCTTTACCGGCTGGCTATAACATTGAAGAAGGCGGTACCGTTGCAGAATCGAACAAGGGAAACAGCTCCGTCTTTGCCGTGTTGCCGGTGACGCTGTGTTTTATGCTTATCCTGTTGATGTTGCAGTTAAAACGCTTTTCCAGAATGCTGCTGGCGCTGTTGATGGCCCCTTTTGGCTTACCCGGCATTGTTATTGCCATGCTGCCGAGCGGTACGCCAATGGGATTCGTTGCGCTGCTGGGGATCATTGCGCTGGCCGGCATGATTATCCGTAACGCGGTGATAATGATCAGTGAGGTGGACAGTAACACCCAGGCAGGCATGGCACATAATGAGGCTATCCGCAGTGCCGCTATCCATCGCGCCCGTCCCATATTACTGACGGCCTGTGCGGCGATATTCGGTATGTTGCCCATTTCCCAGCAGGTGTTCTGGGGGCCGATGGCGTACGCCATTATTGGCGGTCTGGTTACCGGAACGCTGGTCACCTTAACACTGCTGCCTGCCACGCTCAGTCTGGTGATGGAACGGGAAAAAACGCGGTTCTGAATGCGTCCTGTCAGCGGGAAGAAAGAGGATCGATAAACGGGTGATGTTCATCTGTCACCCGCCAGGCGCAACAGAGATGCTGTCTGTAACTAAGTAACCGATAACCGGCATTCAGCAGACGATCTGACTGTTATGCGGCTGGCCCGTCGAAATAGCGCACGACAGCACCCTCCGCTGACGACTGGGTTAATAAAAAAAGCGCTGTATTACTACAGCGCTTTCTCTAATCAACAAGATCCTGAACGGGTCAGATTTTTACATAACGCCTTAAAAACTTTCCCAGTTGACCTTATCTACGTTTACTGCTTTTAAATCTGGCCTTTTCAAGGCGAGTGACGGCTGGCTCACCGGTGCGCTGATCGATGCAGGGGCATGCGCGACACTGTCATTCACTTTAAAAGTAGAAACCAGTCTCGACAGGGTTTCTGCCTGCTCCTGCAACGATTTAGACGCTGAGGATGCTTCTTCGACCAAAGAGGCGTTTTGCTGCGTCACTTCATCCATCTGCCCGATAGCCAGATGGACCTGTTCAATGCCTTTACTCTGTTCGGCCGTAGCGGCAGCAATTTCATTCACTAAGTCGGCAACCTGCTGAATAGCATTGCTGACATTATCTGAGTTACTGCCCACGCTCGTTGCCTGCTCCAGCCCCTGCTCAACCTGTGAAACGGATGCGGTAATAAGCTCTTTGATTTCGCGGGCCGCAGAGGAAGAACGTTGTGCCAGATTACGAACTTCTGAGGCGACAACCGCGAACCCGCGACCATGCTCACCGGCGCGTGCAGCTTCCACGGCGGCGTTAAGTGCCAGAATATTGGTCTGGAAAGCAATGCCTTCGATCAGGCCGGTAATTTCCGAGATTTTTGCAGAACTGCCACGAATTTCGCCCATGGTTGTCAGCATCCGACTGACTGCGCCACCATTTTGTTTAGACATGGTGTTAGCATTATTCGCCAGGTTGCTGGCCTGTACGGCACCTTCCGCATTTTGACGCACGGTATCACTCAGCGTCGCCATGCTTACCGATGTTTCTTCCAGCGATGCCGCCTGTTGCTCGGTGCGCGATGACAAATCTTCATTGCCTGCGGCGATTTGAGTGGAACCCGTACTGACGGACTGCGCAGCATGATTGACTGACAACAGCGTGGTGGAAACACGTTTAAGCAGATCGTTAAACGCTATCGCTGTCTGCCCAATTTCATCATTCCTTAGTACCGGTGCTAAATTTGTCAGATCAAGATTACTGCTGACCGTTGTCATCGTATCTTTCATGCTGGTCAGGCTTCTTTTAATACCCAGAATAATGCTGACTGAAAATATACCGAGTAATAAAATAACCAGTACAGATGCGCTGGTCATCGCCCAGATGGTCTGAGAATAAACATGATTATTTTCAGCCCTTAACGTATCACCAATTTGAATGTTCAGATCGATTTGTTTAGTGAAGTCAGATTCCATTTTGCGCGCTGCGGCACCAATGCCGTTGTCGCTCTGAAGCAGTTCAAGAGAAAGCGCATTATTATGGCTACGTGAAGCCGCGAGAAATGCGGGTAAAGCGCTACGAACGGCATCAAGATTACGCAGTGCCTGAACCGTCATGGCCTTATCATCATCGCTGGAAATATCATTCGCCATATAATAATCAGTTAACGATTTGATATTATCAAGAACGCCGTTTATTTTTTCTTCGGCTGCCACCTGTTTTGTACTGTCGGTCATTGACTGGTGGCGATATAATGCGAGACCCAGTTGGTTAGTTGCGCTAATGGATTTATTCAGATCTTTAATGCTGGGTATCGCATTAACCTGAACATATTCAAAACGAGACTGGAAGCCAGATATTACCGATAATGAAACAGCAACAAGCGCACATAGTGATAATGCCAGCAACGAAAATGCCAGCACTAAACGCTGTGTAATAGTCATAAAAAAACCCCTGGATGTTTAATAAAAGATTCGTTATCGCAATACAGTCTTATCGGCACAGCGCAAAGCAGCTTTACCTGTTAATTTCAGATATATTTCGGTTCCGAAACTTGAAAAATACCAAATAAGCGCTATGCGTTAAATTGTGGTTAAAATAATTAGGGCTGGTTTGTTAAACTTTTGGGTTTGATTCGCGCTTTTTGTTCTGTTGCCCCTGAGCGTTCAGCCGTGAAGTGTTTTATGACGCTCCGGGCTGGCTTATCAGTGAGAATAAGCAGGCGCGGAGCCAGCAGTTTATCCATAATGACAGGGACATCCGGTCAGAGTAAGGTGACTCTTTTTTGTGACAGAGATGACTATGGAAACGTTGTTTGTTTACGGCACCTTATGTCCGGGCCGCAGTAATGCGCATATCCTGGAGGGCATTGGCGGTATATGGCAGACTGGTTTTGTCAGCGGTTTTTACTTTCCTGAAGGACGAGGCGCCGCTACGGGCTTTCCCGGTATCGTCGTGGATGATCAGGCTCCGCGGGTTAATGGGTTTCTTTTCTCTTCTGACAACCTGAGCTTGCACTGGCCAATGCTGGATGAGTTTGAGGCAGGTTATGATCGCATCAGGGTTGAAACGTTCCGTGAAAACGGTGACAGCGTCACCGCATGGATTTACCAGCTTCAACCGCAGAGCGTTCCGTCAAGCGCTCAATAAGCGATCTGTCTGAGGCCAGGCTAAACCGTATCCGTCACGGTTCTCGGTTTCAGCCAGTGCAACGGGCGGGCAAACATCACCAGGTTACCACCTAAAATAAGCAGCAATCCGGCCACGTTGTGACTTTGCCACTGGTAACCTTCATACATTGTTGACAAGGTGAGTGCGACCAGCGGAAACATCAGCGTTGTGTAGGCTGCTTTTGCGGCACCCGTGCGTCTGACCAGGGTAAAATAAGCCCAAAACGCAATGACCGATCCGCATACAGACAGATAAAGCAGCGCACTCAGATAATGTAATGTCCATAGCGGCGAGAAATTCACGCCACGCGCCCAGGCGATGCCGCCCATCACGATGGCACCGTACAGCATGGCCCAGGCATTGGTGGTCATCGTTTCCAGTTGCCTGCGCTGGTGCCGCAGGCTAATCATATTCCCCAAAGAAAAACCAAAGGTGCCAAGCGCCGACAGGCCGATTCCTGTCCACAATCCTTTGTTCCAGCCGCTGACGTCCAGATCTTGCCAAAACAATACGATCATGCCGGTTAATCCCAGGGTGACGGCAAACCAGAAACGCGGTTGGGGGCGCTGCCCGAAAAAGAGGTAACTATTGACTGCGTTATAGAGCACCGCCATGGAAAAAATCACGGATTCTAAACCGGTATTGATATAGCCCGCTGCCGTGTAGAAGCACCAAAAATTAAAGCAAAACACACAGCATCCCTGTAGAAGGCAGAACAGATGATCGCGAAGTGACAAGGCACGTAGACGACCCACTACCTTCAGCAGTGACAGGAGTAAAAGGCTGGCGATAGCAAAACGCCAGAACACAGAAACGGTGACATCCACCGGCCCCTGCTGCATAAAAATAGCGATCCAGGTGGTTCCCCAGATAGCCACCACCACCGCGTAAAGTAATGCGTTCATGCGTTTTCCTTTGAGCGAGAGAGGAAACAGTGTGTCGGATTTTCCGGGCGGAGGCTTTCATGGCCTTGCGGGTGACTTGCAAAATCTTGCGCATTTAATGGAACAAATCTGGCTACCGGCCTGAACTCGCCTTAGACTGAGCCTCTGTTCATCTGGCGGAAAAGAGTTATGTCTCGCGTTTACGACACGTTTGAAACGCTGCGTCAAAAAAAGGCCGTGCTGCGCGAATCGGTCATGCTCAATTCCGGCATCAGATTGGCGGCATGGCACAACAAGCAAGACCGGGTCACGGTAAACAGTAATCATCACACGTTAAGCCTTTATGTGGCGGATGGTTACGAGAGCTATCACAAAACGGCGAGCGGATGGCGCAACGGTGGCGGGCCAGATAAATTCTGTCTGATGCCCCAGCAGAGTGAATCCAGCTGGGATGTGCGTAATGACCTCACCTTTGTGCATCTTTATTGCACCGATGAACACTTACGCGAGGTCGGCGAGAAAGTGTGGGATCGCAATCCGTTGTCGATTACGCTGGATGAGAAAATATTTTCCAGCGATCCTAAAATCACCGCCTTGTATCGTCAGTTCTTACTCAGCTGTGACTGGCAACAGCCTGCGAATCAGTTAATGCTGAGCACGGCCAGCACCCTGCTGCTAACCCACCTCATCCAGCATTATTCCAGCGTGCAGTGGCGGCTCCCGGCAGTAACCGGCGGGCTGGCGCCCTATGTCTTGCGCAATACGTTGGCATTTATTGATGAGCATCTGGCGTTGCCGCTGACGCTTGATACGTTGGCCACGCAGGCAAACCTGAGTGAATACCATTTTGCCCGCATGTTTCGTCAGTCGCTGGGCGTTGCGCCGCATCAGTACGTTATGCAACGTCGCATGGAAAACGCACAACAGATGGTGCGATCAACCTCGCTGTCGTTAACCCAGATAGCGCTGGATAATGGTTTCAGTTCCTTAAGCCACTTCAGTAATCGTTTTAAGCAGGTCACGGGCTTCACACCTTCGCAAATGCGCATGGACAATGGCGGGAGTAGGTCCTGAATCACGCGATGCGGCAAAAGACGTTGGGAAATAACAGGCTGCTGATTCGCTAACATTACAACTGAGTAACCTAAACCAATCCTCACTCACCCGCCGTTCCTGCCTTTACTCAACCTGCATCCTGATTATACTGAGCGCGGATTCATTCAGGCATCGTGGCATCTGTATGATTATCCCGATGAGCTAACGCTTTCATGGCGGTGTTGCTTACCGGAAACGCCGGCATCAGTTCAGCTGGCGATAATTGCCCTTCGGGTCAGTCAGCCATCCATAAGACGATGAGGACCAGGGTCATGTTACTGTTCAAAAACGCGCTATTCCCTCCCCCCGACTGGCACGTGCCATCGCTGTAAAACGCCTGCTTTCTGTAGTAGCAATGCTTGCGTCGGTAACAAGGCTAAACCGGCTACTGTCGCAGATTTTTAGCGGAAAGCGTGCTGGTAAGCCTCAGGCCAAACCTTGCACACGAAGGTGATTTACAGCAAATCGTCAGCCAGACATGCTCATCCTTTGATGGAACATTGATAAAGAGCCGTTCAGACGCGCGCATGATAAAGATTATCCTGCCTGCCGTTGAAATATGAGGTTAAGGGTAGCTGCATTTCGCTATGGATTAGCGGGACAAGACCTCACCGCGTGATATCAGTTTTCCACATTGAATGTTGTGATTAATCGTCATCCTGATGACAAGGAAGCGCCTCATGAATCGTTCACCTGAAAACGCGATTGCGTTAATTTTTCTTTTAATCGGCCTCACCGTCATGGTGCTGGGTATTTGGCAAATTCTGATGCAGTGAGGTAGCGCTATGCGTAAATTTACGCTCGACCAGATTTTTATTCAGGTGGTTGCTATCGCGGTCGTCATTATCCTGCTTACCATCGTGATTCGTTAATTCATGCGTGGCCAGACAATACCCACATCTGGCCATTTCCACATCACACAGTAACCGACGCCCAAAAAAACCTGCTTTTATAATCTCGCTCAACTCATCCTTGCCATTTCTGCATTACCGTCTGACGGCTGATAATGACAGCGTCAACAGCCTTTTATATTTCTCAACACCTGGCTTTTCTCTTAACTTAACCGGGAATAATTATGAATCTATGCCACAATTTTTTAATGGGTGGACTGGCAGCGATAATGACGATGGGAGGTGCAATGGCGACAGAACATCATGATCTGACGGGTTACCGTGAGGGCGCAAAGGTGATTCAGGTAAAACCCGTACGTAACCAGATCGATTCCCTCAACGGCGTCGTCTATTCACAAGTCACCACTCTGCGATCGGTCAGGCAGCTGCATATGTCGCTTCTGGTGCCACGGACGCAGGCGTTAAAGCCCGCTATCATTTATTTTCCGGGCGGCGGTTTTACCAGTGCCGATCACGATAAGTTTATTCAGATGCGTATGGCGCTGGCAGAGTCTGGTTTTGTTGTGGCGGCTGCAGAGTATCGGGTCGTACCTGATACCTTCCCGGCGCCGGTGGTGGATGGTAAAGCGGCGGTCCGCTACCTGCGACAGCATGCCGAGGATTACGGCATTGACCCTGAACGCATTGGTGTTTTAGGCGACTCGGCAGGCGGTTGGCTGGCACAAATGCTCGGCACCACCCAGGGGGAAACGTCATTCGATCGCGGCGATTTCACCGATAAATCCTCCGATGTCCAGGCGGTCGCAACCTTATACGGTATATCCGATCTCCTGAATATTGGCGAAGGGTACGCCGATGACATTCAAAAGGTTCATCAGTCTCCCGCCGTGACCGAGGCGCTACTGGTGCATGGCGCGGCTTTCCGTGACTTTGCTGGCGCAAGTATCATGGACGATACGACTAAAGCACGTCACGCCAGCCCGATGGGGCATTTGAGTAACCCTAAACCGCCCTTCCTGATTATGCACGGTGATAACGATTCGCTGGTATCGCCCCATCAAAGTGCACAGTTATTTGATGCCCTTAAAAAGGCGGGCGAGAAGGTAGACTACGTCGTCGTAAAAGGTGCAGAGCATGGTGACCTGGTTTGGTATCAGCCTGCCGTGATCGATGAGGTTGTGAACTGGTTTACCCGTGAACTCAAGCCAGAAACTGGCGCAGTAACTGATACATCTACCGATCCAAACAGCACGCTTTGACGCACAGGCAAGCCACTCAACGTGGCCTGCCTGGCAGAGGGGCAATTTAGCCTGAACAACGCTGCGTAACCGACATGGCTACCGCCTCTTTCGCCCCTTTATCCAGCAGAAGCAGATAGGCAGCGGTTATCTGCTTCACAAAGTACGCATTATTTGGCAGCGCCTCACCAAAAATGGCGTCCAGATTTAATAACGCTTTGACTCTCGGCTCGCCTTCGGCACTGGATTCTACAGCCGCTTTTAACACCGGCAGGAGCGGATCGCTCACGTCAATGGCTTTTTCCTGCTCATCGACGCCTGAGACATAGCGTATCCAACCAGCAATTCCCAGGGCAAGCAGGTCAAAATCACTTTCGTTCCTGAGATGCCAGCGAACGGAGTCAAGCCAACGCTGAGGCAGTTTTTGGCTACCGTCCATGGCAATCTGCCAGGTGCGGTGCTTCAGGGCGTGATTATCATAGCGCTCAATCAGCAGGTCAGCGTAACGGGCAAGATCAACGCCCTGCACGTTTAGCGTGGGTGCCTGTTCTTCCAGCATCAATGTCCGGGCCGCAAGACGAAAGTATTGATCTTGCATACAGTCACAAATATGTTCATAGCCTGCCAGATAACCCAAATACGCCAGAAATGAATGACTGCCGTTCAGCATACGTAACTTCATTTCTTCATAAGGCACAACGTCCTTAACTAATTCTGCCCCGGCCTTTTCCCACGCCGGCCGTCCTGCGACAAAGTTATCCTCTATTACCCACTGCCTGAAGGGCTCACAGGCTACCGCCACCGGATCCTCAACCCCGATCACCTGTGCGATTTTTTGCAAACTTTCCTGTGTCACCGCGGGCACAATACGATCCACCATAGTGGAAGGGAACGTGACGTGCTGTTCGATCCAGCTTGCCAGTTCGGGCGCTCTTTTCCGGGCGTAGGCGCAAACCACGTTGTTGATCACCCGACCATTCTCAGGAATGTTATCACACGACATTACGCTGAATGCAGGCAGTCCCGCCGCTCTGCGCCGGGCCAACGCCTCGACGATGATGCCGGGTGCGGAAAGCGGTTGATGGGGCTGCTGTAAATCAGACAGGATGAGGGGATGATCAAACATCAATTCACCGCTAGCTGGCGAATGGCAGTAGCCTTTTTCGGTGATGGTTAACGACACAATGGCGATCTGTGGCTGACACATTGCGTCAAGTACGGCTTCAATGCCATCAACCTGCGCGTGCAGTGCTTGCCTGACGACGCCCACAACCCTTCCTGTCCATGCATTCGAGGACATCTCCGCCACGGTATAAAGAAAGTCCTGATGCTTAAGGTCGGCAATCTGCTGTTCTCCCCCTATCAAATTGACTTCGATATAGCCCCAGTCACTACCCTGTTCGGCAGCAAGGATATCCGCATAGACGGCCTGGTGAGCACGGTGGAAGGCACCACATCCGAGATGCACGATTCGCGGAATCAGTTTATGACGATCCCATTGGGGAACGGTGGCGTTAGCCCGGCGTAATTTATTTGGCATTGTAATCTCTCTGTTAATTAATAATTTGGACTCGATTAATTTCTGGTTATTTTGCTGTTGAATAGATGTGTAATTTTCTGACTTAGCAACATAGTTAACATTCGTTATTATTAAAGTTAATGGGATGTATTAAATAAGTCATTCAGGAGTGGCATGAGAAGTGCGTTGATATGATCCCAGCCATAACCTGGATCATAATAATTACCGCCTCAACACATGCGCCCACTACCATACCAGATGCAACGAATAAATGGTGATATGCGCCCAACAAATTGAGGTCACACCTTTCGCATCGTTTTTATCAATCAAAATAAGTTAACAGGGCTAAATGATGGGTTAAGCTGACCCTATTCAGGCGATTACATTAATATTTACTTTTTAGCAGGAGGCGTTTTTCGATCACCCTTTTTCGGTCGGGTAAATCCTTTCGGAGTAAGATGCATTCTGCCCAGGGAAGTTAACAGATGATAAAGTACAGCCACAATTGGCGAAGAGGACACATTAAATTAACATTGCGTCTGAGAACGCTGATTCAGGGACAAGCCGTGCATTAGAATGTTAATTACTTACTCCGCTAAATTATTAACTTCATATTGTTAAATTTTTATAGCATGGATGTATGTCACATTTTTTAATTTTATTGTTTTTTTGAGACATCAATAGCATCAGGTAGCACTGATTCCTCAATGCGTCGTCGGGTTACAACGCATAATTTTACCTGTGTTCATGACATTCATGAACCCAGGAGGACATCATGTGGAAATTGAATTCAGTGATTGATATGCAAGGGACAAACCCTTACCTCGTATTTGTCAATAACGCGGGGGATACCCGGCTCCTACCCTGTAAAGATATTAGTCCCACTTCCTTAAGAACCATGAATTTTTATGAACTCGAAAATTTCCTTTACGCTGAACAGGTAAAAAATACCAATAAGGCAGAAAAACTATCGACATTATCCTGACTTTTTCTGGCCCTCTGATTGCTCTGTCTGAGGGCATTTCTTATTACAGCCCCTGGTTCATACGACTCTAACCTGGCATGTAGATGCGGTGGTGAAGAGATGAGTTTCTGGAGATTCAGGCAAGATTCCGTGCAACGTCGTTGATACAGCCGCAAAGTGTCACGCACTCACCCTGCTATCTGTTATCGCAATTCTGTCGATGACGCTGTTTGCGCTTTAGCCGCCGACGCAGTCTGAGCTTTCTCAGCACCCTCACCCTGAGCTTACGCCAAACGGTAACTGAGATGAGTGGCTGCTGAAGACTGAGCAGTGTCAAAAACATCGCGTTAACGTCCTCTCGTTGCCGTTTGTCACCCCTCATCCGGCAAAGGGCAGCAGATTAAACGGACCGCGTTCGCGGTACAGGGTGACGATAAAATCCCCCTCGCACGCCTGTTTGGCATCCATGACCGGCTAAGACTTTGCCCGGCCAGGCGCCTGTTTCCCGCACGTCTTACTTAGCCAAACGAAGGTAGCCATCGCAAGACATCAAGGATGACCGTCAGGTAGACGAGACTGCCTGCGGCTATCACCAGATTAAGAATCAGGTTATTACAAGGCGCTGTATAAGCTGCGGTTGGAAAACGCTTACGGGCCGCTTTGACCAGAACAGGGGGAAGGATGACACTCCAGATGGTAAATGCCAGCCCGGCATAGCCAATTGCGCGTATAAAGCCATCAGGCAGGAAGTAACAAACGGCCGCAGGAGGCAAATAAGTGACCAGTGCGGTCTTTAACCTGCCTGGACGGTCGTCAGAGAAATGAAAAAGATCGGCAATATAATCGAAAAGTCCAAGCGTTGCGGCTAACAATGAACTGGCTACGGCAAAGTTACCAAAGAAGGTGAGAATAATATCCATATACTGATGGGTAAATAACCCACTCAGGGCGTCCACGAAGACGTCAATATTTCCCCCTTTGGCAATAATGGGTGGAAAGTCGGCGCGAGGGATATTTCCCATTGTGACGGCTAACCAGAACAGATAAAGCAGCAGTGCGAAAGCGGAACCGATAAAAATCGAACGCGTGATATTCTTAACGCCTTGTGTGCCATATAACTTCACCAGGCTAGGTACGTTACCGTGGAAACCGTAAGAAATAATACAGAAAGGCAGGGTCATTAAGACATAAGGCAGGTATTGCGTATCAGGCAGCGCCAGCGCGGGACTGTCGATCAGTTTGGCCCCGTCGACATGCCATACCAGACCGGAAAAAGTAGCAAAAAACGCCAGAAACTTACCGATAATGAGCACCGTTGTGATACGACCAACTAAAAGCGAACTGTACCAGGCGATGCCCCCGACCAGCAGACTAACGATAACCACCGATAACCGGGCCGGAAGATGAAAATCGCTATATTTTTCCACTGTCTGGGACAGGACAGCAGAGGAGCCAGAAATATAAGCATAAGTTAAAATATATAATACAAACCCGAATGCAATACCGACGACCCCATTCCATTTATGACCTAATAAGTCCTTGGTGAAGGTGTTAAAACTCGCGCCACCACCATAATGGAGGTTAACCTCGACCAGCATTAAACCGGTTAACAGCATCATTACCGCCACAACGATTAAAATAACCGATGCTCCCGGAAACCATACGCCAGCCATAGCAACAGGAAGAGAGAACATTCCTCCACCGATAACGGTGGCAATGATAAGCATTGTTCCACTGAGCAAACCGGGTGTTGTTTTATTAATATCCATGAAAAAATGCTCCTGTTGACTCTTTATTATCATTTTGGCGTCATTCTTGATGATGTGGATACTAAACTGTTAACAGCTGACCTGTCATTAAGGCAGGTCCGAAATAAAATCCTGTTTATAAAAAACAGGCCCCTGTCAGGGGACCTGAATCGTATTAAATATAATCAAAGCGGGCAGTAAAGAAACGGAGCTGTTTGGGTTCATAAACAAACCTCAAACCGCGAATATCGTCTTTGTGTTGATACAGTTTAATGATGCCATCAGCAACAACATCCATGTGTGCGTAGGTGTAAACACGGCGTGGAATAGCCAGGCGTACTGTCTCCAGTTTGGGGCGGTGGTTTTCCCCCGTTTCTTTACTGCGCCCGGCGGAAACGATGCCACGTTCCATGCTACGCACGCCGGTTTCCATATAAATGCTGGCTGCCAGACTCTGTGCCGGAAACTGATCCTGCGTCAGATGGGGGCAAAAACGACGGGCATCAAGAAATACAGCATGTCCACCCGTCGGTTCGACAATAGGTACACCGGCATTACGGAGCTTATCTCCCAGATAGCGCACCTGTTTCACGCGATGTTCAATGTATTCATACTGCATGGCTTCACGCAACCCAATAGCCATGGCTTCCATATCACGACCGGCCAATCCGCCATATGACGGCATCCCCTCATAAACCACAACCAGCTCTTTCGCGGCCTGGAACATCTCGTCATCGTTCATGCACAGGAAGCCGCCGATATTCACCAGACAGTCTTTTTTGCCACTCATGGTGCAGCCATCGGCATAGCTGAACATTTCATGAACGATATCTTTGATGCTGGTGTTCTCGTATCCGGCTTCCTGCTCTTTAATGAAATAGGCATTTTCAACGCAGCGTGTCGCATCGTAGAAAATCTTAATGCCATATTGACGGGTCATTTCATGTACGGCACGCATATTTGCCATTGAAACGGGCTGACCGCCTGCCAGGTTCACGGTGACCGCCAGGCAGATATAGGCTATGTTATCCGCGCCCTTTTCTTCGATGAGTTTGGCTAATTTATTGAGGTCAATATCGCCTTTGAAAGGCACCTTCAGGCCAGCGTCGTGCGCTTCGTCACGAACAATATCCACAAAGGTTGCGCCGTTTTTTTCCTGATGGAATCGGGTCGTTGTAAAATACATATTCCCCGCAACATATTGACCGGGCTTAATGGCCAGCTGCGAGAGCAGGTTCTCTGCTCCGCGCCCTTGATGCGTGGGAACAATATGTTTGGGGTCAATTTGGGTATTGGAAATTATTGTACGTTAAGGCTTAAACTTGACCTCCAAGTCCCAAAGGATCTTGGGAAGATCCCCCAGGGCTCAATAGCAAGCTTACCAGCTACCATAAGGATACTTTTTCCCTTTGATAAACTCCTCGGTATCTTTTCCGTACTCATAGCCGTTAGAAAACCGCGTTATTCCTTTGCACATATCTAATTTGTCCCCTGAAACGGTTTTAAGGACTGACGGTTTGACGCGATAATTTGGCTCAGAACTAATCCCCTGCAACCAGACGGCGACTTTTCCCTCCGGAGCCAGACCAATTTGCACTCTGTCGTAATACGCAGTTCTTCCCCGATAATTCCTGTAATCACTCGGCCTGAGCATTTTCTCCAGTATGGGTTTAGGGATTGTCAGTGCGGTCTCATACACTTTTTTATCGATAATAGAGTCCCAGCAAAAAATAATATGTCTGGGAGGTCGTTTAACGTGATTCCAGTAGCCACCAGACACACGGTCTTTGTCGTTCCACTCACCGATAACGTCGGGTAGAACAGATGTACGGTTCAGGGTATTAAATTCATAAACTTTGCCATCGGCATCCTGAACAACGGCGTACGTCACCAGTGCGGGCAGCGCCTTAGGTGTGAAAAAATCAAAGGTCCACTCTACTGGCTCATCGTTTTGAGGGTCACTTCCGGGCAACGACTGCCCCTGACAGGCCGTCAGAATGAGCAACGGAAACAGCCAGGCCACACGAATTATTTCCATATTTTATTCCCATCCATATTATAAACTGTCCGCTGCCAGCGCTCGTCTGGCCGGTTGGTAAATGTTACCAGCTTCGCTGGTCTGACTGCACCGCTGATACTTCCCCGACCGTCTCTCACCACGCTGTTCCAGTTGGCTGAGCAATGGATATATTTTTCGGCCAGCATCAGAATTTCCGGCGTGGTAAAGCCGGGGGCTGACTTACCACTCCTTATGGCACGGCCCATCACGATTGCTTTTTCACACAGGCTGTTCAGTTCTGGCCGGAGTGACAGGTTGTCGTCTTTAGGTAAAATAGGGGAAAATTCCACCCCGGCATCCTGCGCCGCATCGAGCATCACTCGCAACACCACCTTCGACCAGTCGTTACGCGTCGGGCGATCGATAACCAGCGCAGCGCCGCTGCGTTTCTGTAGCGATCCGTAACGATCTGCTGGCAGTCTGTCGTCATGCCAGGTATCGACATTCACCTCCACCGCATTCAGCAGTGGCGCTATCGCGGGGTAACCGTCCATCGCTGTAAGCTCCCCGCAGGTCTGTTGATAAATCCGCGTTTCTGTGTCTGGTGTAGAAAGGGGAACGGTTTCAAAATCGGGTCGGGTAAGAAAACATAATTCATGCTCATCGGGATTGTAGCCGCCGCCTATGTCAGAATGCACCCCGGGAAGGGCCAGCTCCGGCCACGCCGGTTTCACGCTATTCAGCGCGAAATTGAAGCGGCATTCGTGCTGCGCAGTGATATGGAATACTTTATCAGCAACGCCCGGACGCAGCGCCAGATTGACATCCCCGGTATCGGCGCTGTGCGGGTTGAGGCCGTTAACCGGTGTCCCGATGGCGGCTACGGTATCAAATATCCCCAGAAAGCGGGTTTTGCCCCCGGACGTACCGGAAAAATCAATACCATTCAGACTGGCTTTAATCGCCGATACAATGGCTCTGTCCTGACTGAATATCCGGTTGGCAAAGTGGCGCGCCGCCGCCGCTCCCCGGCTGAAGCCGAAAATATCAAATTGCAACTCTTTGATGGTGCAGAACCGGGCATCTGTGTGTCTGTCTAAATAGCCCTGAATACCGGCAGCCAATGCTGCGACTGCTTTATCGGTTTTACTCACTACGCCGGTATCGCCCCGGCCAGTGCCCATTCCGTAAGTGCTGTCGCCAGCCCCGTCTTCCGTACCGATACCTTCAATATAAATGGCGTACTGTCCTGCCCCTGTATCAGTTTTTATTTCCGGGTTATAAAGCGTATAGAGCCAGTGCACGTTACTGTAGTAGCCGATATAGCTTCCGGCGGCAGTACCGCTGACTCCGCGATTCAGCTGGACACACTGCTCTAGCGCAGACATAGATTCTGCATCATTCATTCCGTAATGTTCACCGGAACAGGCGGCCTGACGGGCACCGCTGTTATTCGCATTGTTGCCAGTGCCATCAAAGAATACGCCGATGGTCAGCGTGATATCCCGTTTCTTCTTCGCGACCTGCGCTCGCTGTTCAGGCTCTGACTGCTGGGCTTGTTTTTTCGCCTTCTCAGACCGTTCGGCCAGCCGTCCGGCGTTGCAGTCGCTCTCGTAGGTGTGCGTCTGAACTGACGGAATAAATCGGGCGCGGCAAGGGCAGGAACTATAGCTGTCCAGTGAACCTGCCCACTCTTTCAGTTCATCGCCCACTTCATAGGAATCCCCCATGCCGCCGCACACCCGGAAGCGCCCCTCGTGCTTACCGCAAGTCACCGGGTCGCCCTCCCTGACCTGCTGCCGCTCTATGCCACCGATTTCGTAGGTGTCGTCAGACGCACCGGAAAGGATCCGTCCCCCGCAGGTGGTTTTATCCAGGTGATACAGATAAAATCCCGTAGTCATAATCCCTCATGAATGTAATGGTTATAAAATCAGCGCATCATACCTTAATCATGTCTTAACCAAAATCTTCGGCTTATGATTACCGGTACCATGCCTGGATA
Source organism: Pantoea allii (assembly GCF_002307475.1). Classification (GTDB taxonomy): domain Bacteria; phylum Pseudomonadota; class Gammaproteobacteria; order Enterobacterales; family Enterobacteriaceae; genus Pantoea; species Pantoea allii. Next base: position 190,413 of record NZ_NTMH01000032.1, read on the forward strand.
CGGCAGATTTGCGAAGGACCGTACTCCGTGCATCCGCTGTTTCCCGGATACTGAGTTTCTTGACCTGCCGGTAGTACAGGACTTTATGATGACGCTCCTGTTCGGCCTGTTTCCTCTATATTTACCCAACGTATTTACGCGTTCAATTTCCTGTTTTTGCCGCTGGCGGCGGCTCAGCCAGTCCTTATGCGAGATTACGGCCATCAGATCGAAAAGCATATTATTTATAGCGGTTATCACGGCGCCGGTAATCGGGTCGGCCTGCGAAGAGTCTTTATCTGACAGTGCCTGCCAAAGCACTGAGGGAAACTGGCCGTATTGAACGAACGCTGTTTATGCTCGACTGGTTCCGCGATCCGGCACTGCGTCGGCGGGTACGGGCTGGTCTAACTAAAGGAGGAGCCGTAACGCGCTTGCGCGTACGATATTTATGGAAAGAGCGGTCGATGCCCTGAAGCGTAAAGCTTTAAATATCAACGAGCTACTGCTGCCGCATTTAAGGCTATCAGTGTCACCTGTTGAGATAACAGTTTTGTGGCAATACTGGCTACAGCAATCACTAATATGATCACTAAAGAAAAGGCGATGTATGACCATCGCCTGAGTGATCAGAACGTATTAACACCCGATGCGTTATTTATTCTCGGGTAATTTTCATCGCCATATCGATTGATATCGCCATGCTCTCGGGATTCGCCTTGCCTGTCCAGGCAATATTGAATGCGGTGCCGTGATCGGCTGAGGTGCGCAGGAAAGGCAATCCTGCCGTGATATTCACACCGTCGTAAAAACCGAGGAGCTTAAGTGGGATATGTCCCTGATCGTGATACATCGCGACAACGATGTCATACATACCTTCATTACACTGCATAAATACGGTGTCCGGCGGACAAGGGCCATAAACATCAATGCCCTGCGCTTTCATTGCGTCTATAGCCGGCGTCAGGATTCGAATCTCTTCATCACCAAACAGACCATTTTCGCCAGCGTGTGGGTTTACGCCTGCAACCGCAATACGCGGCTGGGTGAAGCCAACCCGGCGTAAAAAGGTATCGGCGATTCTGATGACCGTTTCCACCCGTTCCTGACTGAGCGTATCCAGGAACTTACGCAGCGAAATATGCGTGGTGACGTGGATAACCTTCAGCTTATCGGTGTACAGCACCATCGAATAATCTTTGGTGTCCGTCAACATCGCGAGTAACTCGGTGTGGCCGGGATAATGATGTCCTGCAAGGTGCAGCGCTTCCTTATTCAGTGGCGCGGTAGCAATCGCTTTGACCTCGCCACGCATCGCCATTTCGGTTGCTCGCTTGATGCACCGATAGGCCACATCACCGGCTTCGGGCTGAACCACACCACACTGCAACGCCTCCGGATGGGCAACTTTCTCATCAATAATGTGAATGATGCCCGGCGCGAACTGTGCCTGATCCACCTGCTCAATAACTCTGAGTTCAACCTGAGGTGTGATATTCATTGCCAGTATACGGCGGAAAGTCTGTGCGCAGCCGATAACCACCGCGGGTGAGCCATTCAATGGCCCTTTGGCTAAAGCCTTGATAATGATTTCAGGACCGATCCCTGCAGGATCGCCCATTGTTATAGCAACAGTATTAGTCACCTGTTTTCTCCTCAACGAAACTCAAAATTTTTAAGAGGGTGGTTTCATCACCGAAAGCACCGGCTTTAGTAAATACAGTCTGATTCCAGTCACAGCCAAGTAAGCGCCCGTAGGGAACACAACCTGCAGCCCTGCCCCGAATTCTGAATCCTGTTGCGCCCAATGCGGTTGCGGTTGCAGTCGCGACATCACCACCGGAGAGATACAGTGCTTTTGGTGGCGTGATGCGCATGACCGAATGGACCAGTTCTCCAAGCAGAAAACTGATTTTTTCACCCAGTTGCTTACGGGTAATGCCACGTTGTTCACACAGCCTCTGTATATGTTGCCTGTCGCCACTGTCACAGCAGGTATGAACCAGACAATGTGAGCCATGACGAAGAATGCAGGTAATGGCCTCTCTGAAACGATCGCTACCTTTCTCCAGCAGTTCAGCGGTATCGATATAGACGTGTTCAACTCGCGGATGTTCTGCGGCTAGCACCAGTTGTCTTTGAGCGACTTCACTCATTGAACCCACCACAGCGAACAGGCCTGGGTACTTTTTGGCTGACGTAAAATAGCGAGCAAAAGCATCACACAGCCCAGCTGAGCCTACCAGCAACGGCTTTGGCCGTAACGATGCACATATTTCTACGATGTGATCCAACTCAGCATCAGTTTTTGCATCAACGATGAGGGCGGTCATTCCTTCGCGCACCTCTTGCGCGTGCCGGGCAAGATCGCTGCACCTGACGTTAATGCAGCTAATGCCACTCTGTTTTTGCACAATGTCACTGATATCTGCACTCACGATCGGGGTTTTTGGATCGCTGGCAAATTCCGTCGCGGTGAGCAACTTGCCGGAAACCAGACATTCACCGTTTTGCGTTGTTCGTCCTGCTGACGGAAACGCAGGCGCAATGACCGCCAGATTGATGCCGGTTGCCTGCAACACTGCCTCTGTTTCGGCTCCGGGATTACCTCGCATCGTCGAATCGATCTTTTTGATAAACCACTCCACGGTCATACCGGGTTGGTCTGCCAAAAGTGCAGTCATGTGGTTTGTGACTTGCTGTGCGGCATCGCTCGCTGAATACGCCCTGCTGTCGCTGTTCAGCACAATCGCCTGAGCCTTACTCAGATAGGGCTTTTGGAAAATGACATCCACGACCATGCCCGCTTCAGCCAGCGAAACACCGGCATCATTCGCGCCGGTGAAATCATCGGCCAGCACAATGCATTTTTTTTGATTACCCGCCTGCACCGTCATTGGATCTCCAATGCTACTCATCCGTCATTTGATTATATTCAATCACAATCGATTATATGTGAGCAAGATCAATTTAATAAAGCCTTATTTTATTTATAAATTTAGTCACTGAGTGAATGCGCTACAGCAGCATGAAGAATTTCAGTCAAAAATGGGGAGAAAAACGTGGCATTAATTAACAGTACAATCTTAAGCGGTTCCAACGCGATAAACGCCCTCACGCCAGTCGTGGTGGGCCGTAACCGACTGCTGGTTTTGACAGACAAGAACATTGTGAATTTGTCCGCGACTCAGCAAATTCTGGCACTGCTGGGCCAGGATGACCGTCATGTTGAACTTATTGATGATGTTCCCGCTGAGCCAACGCATACCGATGTTGAGGCCGTGCTGACGCGCGCGACAGGCAAAACCTATGATTTGGTGGTGGGCATTGGCGGCGGAAGCGTTTTAGATGTGGCGAAGCTCCTCTCTGTTTTATGCCATGCTTCCAGCCCGTCGCTTAAGGCGCTGCTGGACGGTCAGAAAATCGAAGCCCGTTTGCCCTCGCTGCTCATTCCTTCTACTGCGGGCACCGGATCGGAATCGACACCCAATGCGATTCTGGCCATTCCAGAGAAAAATACCAAAGTGGGCATTATTTCTCCTGTGATGCTGCCCGATTATGTTGCCCTGCTACCCGAACTGACAACCAGCATGCCGGCGCACATCGCCTCTTCAACGGGCATTGATGCGTTGTGCCATTTACTTGAATGCTACACCGCCACCATTTCTAACCCTGTGGGCGACAACGTGGCGTTAATGGGTCTGCATAAATTATTCCGTAATCTCGAAACATCCGTTAATGAGCCGCATAACCTGAACGCAAGGCTGGAGATGCTGTGGGCTTCTTATTATGGCGGCGCGGCGATTGCCCATGCCGGCACTCACCTTGTGCATGCGCTTTCTTATCCGCTGGGCGGGACCTGGCATCTGCCTCACGGTGTCGCCAACGCCATTCTGCTGGCACCCTGCATGAAAGTCGTGCGCCCGTTTGCCGTGGAAAAATTTGCCAACGTTTGGGACCTGATTCCGGATGCCGATACCACGCTAAGCCAGGAAGAGAAATCCCATGCGCTGGTCGACTATCTCGCCAAATTAGTTAAACGACTCAACCTGCCGGATAACCTTGAAGCCTTAGGTGTGCCTTCAGATGACATTGATTCCCTTAGCGAAGCGGCTCTGAATGTGAAGCGGTTGATGAACAATGCGCCTTGCGTGGTCAGCCATCAGGACGTGGCTGCGATTTACCGGACGCTTTTCCCAACGGTTTAATTTAAAAAGGAGTGGGCAATGAGTAAAAAAATTGAAGGTGTGCTAACAGCGATTGTTACCCCTTTTGACAAAGAAGGTGAGCTTAATCTTGATGAGCTTAAACGTCAGGTGATTCGTCAACTGAATGCGGGCAATGGGATTTTCTGCGGCGGCACTAACGGTGAGTTTTTTGTTCTGAATGAAAAAGAGAAACTTACTGTTACTGAAACCTGTGTCGATGAAGTATCAGGACGCGGAAACGTCGTTGCACATATTGGTGAGATCTCTACCCGTGAAACCATTCGCTTAGGTAAACAAATTGAGAAACTGGGCGTAGACGCGGTTTCGGTTATTACGCCTTACTTTGTTCCCCTCAATCAACGCGAACTGATTAACCATTATACGGCTATCGCCGATGCCCTTTCCGTCCCGGTTTTTTTGTACAACATTCCGGCCAGAACGGGCAATACCATTGCGCCAGAAACGGCCCGCATACTGGCTGAGCATCCCAATATTATTGGCGTAAAAGACAGTGCGGGAAGCTACGAAAGCCTGAGTGGATATCTGGATGCGGTGAAGGATAGCAAAGACTTTGCTGTCCTGAACGGGCCGGATTCGCTTATCCATCAGGGTTATGTAGACGGCTGTTCAGCCTGTATTTCAGGTCTGGCTAACGTTGCGCCCCGTCAAATAAATGATATCTGGTCCCGGTTCCACGCCGGAGATATCGACGGATCGCGATTGGCACAAGAGCAGGTAACGGGTTTACGCACCGACCTTTATAAAGTGGCCTTTTCACCTGCAGCGGTAAAAAAAGCGTTGCAGATTCTGGGCCATAACGTGGGCGAAAGTCGTTATGCGATTCATTTTGATGCCGCTCAGGAAGATGAAATCCGCAGAATCATCAACCTCTACCTGAAGTGATAATAAGAAGTAATAAATCGTAAATACAGGGAGTACACCCTGCTCCCCGAATTTATCTTGTTATATCTGAGGCTATAATGAAAACTTTCAACGCTCAGGACACCCTGATAATTATTGGCATTGTGGTGGCTTATATTGTCTTTACCACCTGGCTGACATTCCGATTACGCAGTAAAAACTCTGGCGATTTTATGGAAGGCTCCAGAGCCATGCCAGCCTTTATCGTTGGTATTCTGCTGATGTCAGAATATATAGGCGCAAAATCCACTATTGGGACTGCTCAGGCCGCTTTCGAAGGCGGTATCGCCGCGTCATGGTCTGTTATTGGTGCCGCAATTGGTTTCCCGTTATTTGGTATGCTCCTGGTAAAACGTATTTATAATACCGGCAAGATTACCATTTCAGGTGCTATCGCTGAAAAATACGGTAACAGTACTAAAAATATCATTTCACTGATCATGATTTATGCCCTGCTCCTGGTCAATGTGGGAAATTATGTGAGTGGTGCCGCTGCTATCGCGACGGTATTACACGTCACCTTACCTGTTGCCGCGTTTATTACGGCCGTGGTCAGTACCTTCTATTTTGCGTTTGGTGGTTTGAAAGGGATTGCCTGGGTCACCATGCTGCACAGCGGATTAAAGTATTTTGGTGTGCTGGCCATTTTATGGTTTGCCCTGTCGCAAACGGGCGGCCTCAAGCCAATGATCGACGAAATGCCCGCTTATTACTGGACCTGGGACGGGAATATTGGTGCGTCAACAATCTTTGCCTGGCTCATCGGTACCATTGGTTCGATTTTCTGCACGCAGTTTGTGATTCAGGCCATCTCCTCAACCAAAGATGTTAAGTCTGCGCAGCGTTCAACCTGGATTGCTTTCCTGTTCTGTATGCCGATTGCCCTGGCGATTGCGGTGATCGGCGTGGCCGCTAAGTATCTGCATCCCGACATTAACAGCCTGTATGCAATGCCCGTGTTCCTGCAGGACATGAACCCGTGGCTGGCCGGTCTGGTGACGACCTCGCTGGTTGCCTCCATCTTTGTCAGCGTCAGTACTGTAGCCCTGGCGATTGCCTCACTGGTGGTGAAAGATTTTTATGTGCCTTACTTCAAGCCGTCACCTGAGCAGGAATTTAAAACCACCCGCTGGTTATCGCTGTTAATTGGCTTCCTGCCGCTGATTTTTGTTCTGTTCGTACCGGAAGTCCTGAAGCTCTCTTTCTTTACACGTGCTATTCGTCTGTCTATTACCGTTGTCGCGGTGATTGCTTTCTACGCGCCATTTTACAGAAGTACCCGTGGCGCAAACGCGGGACTGATTGGCGCCTGTGTTGTCACCTCCATCTGGTATCTGTTAGGGGATCCGTTTGGTATTAACAACATGTATATCGCGCTCCTGACGCCTGCGTTAATCATGGCTATTGATCATATGATCCCAAGTAAAGCCAGAACCCAAGCCGCTGAAGACGCAAAAACTGCAGCAAGCAAAGGAGAATAAAATGACTGTAACCGTAATTCGTGATGGCCATGTGAAGCCATGGGAAAAAGATGGCCGAGTGCTGACGGCAATGTTGCCTTCGTCGTGCCCGCAAAACCACGCGGCAAATATTTTGCCGCTTCACGATGGTTCCCTGCTCTGTGTCTGGTTCGGCGGCACGCAGGAAGGGATTGCTGATATCTCCGTCTGGTGCTCGCGCTTGCCGGCGGGAAGTGAGACCTGGAGCGAGGCGGTAAAACTGTCTGACGATCCAACGCGTTCTGAGCAGAACCCTGTGCTGTTTCTCGCGCCCGATAATGTGCTGTGGCTGTTATGGACAGCGCAGGTATCCGGCAATCAGGATACCGCGATTGTCAGATACCGCCAGTCCCGCGATCTGGGTAAAACCTGGGGGCCGATTGACACCCTGTTAGATAAGCCAGGAACGTTCATCCGTCAGCCTATCACCGTGCTTGAGAATGGTAACTGGTTACTGCCCGTCTTCTACTGCCGCACTCAGCCGGGCGAAAAGTGGGTTGGTAATGATGATATCAGCGCGGTGAAAATTTCGTCCGATCAGGGCAAAAGCTGGCGGGATGTGGTGGTGCCGGACAGCCTGGGTTGCGTGCACATGAACATCACCGCCTTAAAGGACGGCTCGCTTGTTGCCCTTTATCGCAGTCGCTGGGCAGATAATATCTATCTCAGCCGCTCAACCGACGGCGGTGAAACCTGGTCAGCGCCTGAAGCCACCGTTCTGCCTAACAACAACTCCTCAATTCAGGTGACAACGCTTCAAAGCGGCGAACTGGCCCTGGTGTTTAACAATATGAGCGCGGCCGGAGCCACGGAACGTCGTGCCTCTTTGTATGATGAGATCGATGATGGTGATGGCAGAAAAGAGCCAGAAACTACCGGCCGTGCCGCATTTTGGGGGGCACCACGCGCGCCCATGACCCTGGCTATTTCGGCTGATGGCGGCAAGAGCTGGCCATGGCAGAAAAACCTGGATGAGGGCGATGGTTACTGCATGACCAATAACTCGCAGGAGAAGCTTAACCGTGAGTTTTCCTATCCAAGTATCAAACAGGATGCTGAAGGCACATTGCATATCGCTTATACGTATTTCCGTCAGGCGATCAAATATGCTCGCGTCACGCCAGAGTGGGTGAAGGAATAGTCAGATGATGATTGGAAACCTGAACGCCCTGCCAATGGCAGGGTTACCGGATAAACTGTTAGCCCTACTCCAGTTACCCGAATGCTCACTTGAGGCATTAGCAGCAAAAGACATCGGTAAGTGGCAACCGGAAAAGGCTGAGTGGTTTTGTAATATCCAGCAGGCCAGCACTCAGGATGCGGCATTACGACATACGGAATATCATCATCTTTGGGCTGATATTCAGGTGATGCTGGAAGGGGAAGAGATGATCAACGCGGGAATGCAGTCGGTGGCCGATGCCGGGGATGAAGAGAAAAAACCCGATTTGTTTATCACCAACCGAAGCGATTTGCCGGTGAGCATTGTGCTAAAAAAAGGAGATTTTGCGGTATTTCTGCCCGGTGAACCGCATCAGGCACTGTGTGCGGTAAACGAACCGATGACGGTCCGCAAAGCGGTATTTAAAGTACCAAAATCTATGTTGGGAGGCTGAGATGCGTCACGCTATCGTCACTGGATACAGCTCCGGAATCGGCAAAGCCATCACACAGCATCTGCTGAGTCATGGCTGGAAAGTGACCGGCCTGAGCAGAACGCAAGGTGAGATGACATCACCGAACCTTGACTGGATTGCCGTTGATTTAACGGACGCCGACCAGCTTAAATCGGCTATCAGCCATCTTGATACGCCGGATGCGCTGATACATGCCGCAGGGATGATAGTGGCCGCACCCTTGGGTGAGCTGGATGGCGCGGCCAGCGCGCGCCTGTGGTCGTTGCACGTTCACGCGGCGGAAGTCCTGGTCAATCACTTTGCGCCAACGATGCAGTCTGGCAGCCGGATCGTCATTATAGGTAGCCGTACCTCCCGGGGTGCCGCTAACCGTTCGCAATATGCCGCAACCAAAGCGGCGCTGGTCGGTATGGTCCGCTCCTGGGGAATGGAGCTGGCACCGCGTAACATTACCGTTAACGTCGTCGCGCCTGGCGCAACAGAAACGCCGATGCTCACCAAACCTGAGCGCGCCGCTTCGGCACCTATGGTGCCCCCGATTGGTCGCTTAATCCGGCCAGAAGAAGTGGCCTCGCTGGTGGGTTATTTACTCAGCGAACTTGCCGCGCCTGTTACCGGTCAGGAACTGGTCATCTGTGGGGGCGCATCGCTGAAAGCCTGAAGTGTGTCGCATAACAACATAAACCAGCCTTTATCGGCTGGTTTTTTTATCCGTCATTACCCTGAATGACGTCATCGACATAGCCTGCTCCCCGAAGGATTTCACGGCCTTGCTCCCTTATGGTTGGGCGGCACCGCGCTGCCAGTGCTCACCGACAACGGCATACCTCTTCCCGTTAAAATTCTTCAGGTTCGCCGGGAAGCGGGTCGGTCAGCTCCATCCCTTTCACCCCCGCATAGGTAATCACCAGCTCGGCAGGCGTGTTCAGCGTAAAGCCGCGATGTGCGCTGTTTACCGTTTCATTTAACGCTTCGCCAGCCTGAAAGGTTTGCTGTTCACCGGTTTCTTTATCCTCAACCACAAGCGTGCCTGACAAGATAAAGCACGCATTCGGCATGGGATGAGTATGCCACGGCAATGAGGTATGGGCCGGAAGGGTCAGGCGCATCACCGTCAGTTCGGGCTCCCCTTGCGGATAGGCTTCAATACGCTGACCGTTCCACGCCTGACTGCTTTTTAATACCTGCACGGCGACGATTTCTGAATCTGATGATTTATCGGGATGATTCCCTGACATGTTTGCTCCTGACAGCGAGTCGGCGATGCCGAAATGAGTGACGTGTTTAAACGTAGCTGATTATTTAGCGTGGTGCGGCCTGACTTCATAATGGATTTTTTCATGCAGAGGTCGTTGAGTCATGGATTATCTTGTGATGATTTTTTAAACAAATCAGGCGTTAATGGTTATATCTTATATCGCCACGTCAGTACGCAAGGCTGAGAATTTGTATTAGGCTTTTGACATCTTTTACTGATGGGAATAGCTACTAATGAAAGGTTTATTTACGGCGCTAATCGCCAGTTCCGTATTATTATTGTCCGCCTGTTCACCTGATAATGATCATAAAGTTAAAGTCGCGATAAACACCGGTCCCGATGAAGCGATCTGGCAGGAAGTGCAAAAAATTGCTAAAGACAAGTATCAGCTGGATGTTGAAGTCCTTAACTTCAACGATTACGTGCTGCCAAACGAAGCGCTCAATAATAAAGAAGTGGATGCCAACGCGTTTCAAAGTCTTCCTTACCTTGAAGAACAATCCAAAGAGCGTGGCTACAAATTTGCCGTCGTAGGTAAAACCTTTGTCTTCCCCATCGCTGCTTATTCTCACAAAATTAAAAACATCAGTGAACTTAAAGATGGCGATACCATCACCCTTTCTAATGAAGCCACGACGCTGGGCCGCAGTCTGCTGCTGTTGCAGGCGCAGGGCTTGATTAAGCTCAAAGAGGGCGTTGGTTACTTGCCCACCTCGCTGGATATTACTGAGAACCCTAAGCACCTGAAGCTGGTTGAAGTTGATACGCCGCAGTTAACCCGTACTCTCGACGACCCGAACGTCACACTTTCAATTATTAATACCAACTTCTCTGCTCAGGCGGGCCTGTCAGCCCATCGCGACGGATTGTTTATGGAGAGCGCCTCATCGCCTTACGTCAATGCGCTGGTATCACGCCAGGACAATAAAGACAGCGATAAGATTCAAAAGCTGAAGTCTGCTTTACAGTCTCCAGAAGTCGCGGCTAAGGCTGAAGAAGTCTACAAAGGTGATGCTATTAAGGGCTGGTAAACAGCCTGCCGGAGCAGGCCGCTTAATCGGCGGCCTGTTAACAACACCGGCAAGCGCTAAGCCGCCGCACCTTTGGTTTGTGTCGACAGATGCCCGGCCCACAGGTGGGCAATCCACCTGACGCCTTTAGCAGTAAAACGCGCCTGAGAGAAAGCATGCTGATTATCCGCCGTGCCTGAATGCAGCGTAAAGTAACCCGCCTGAAGATGATAATGTTGAGGCGTCAGGGTTCCCTTGTCACGGAACATGATATTACGCTCCAGCAGGAACTGACGGAAATCAGCCTCTTTGGCTTTCAGCATTTTACACAGCTGGCGAAAACCCAGAGAGGTTTCGACGTTAACAAAGTCGTCAAAAAAAGCGGCTTTAGGTGCTGACTCCGCCAACTGTTTCTCTGCGGCCCGCCGCTGTTCAAACTGTTCAGCCCAGGCACGCGCCGCTTCAGCGGGATTGGTGAAGTCAGGCAGATGAATGCGTTCTTCCAGGGCTTGCCAACGGTCAAGCGCATCGGCAGTAAAACCGGGCGAAAGCCGGGCGACGGCAAGCAGGGAGTCGCGTTTATTCAGGCAGAACTCCTGACGCATCTCACCCTGGCGCTCATAGAGATTGACTAAAAGCGGCTGGGACAGGCGCTGCGCCGTTTCAAGGCTTTTGATTAAACGTTTGACTTCACCGTGCGTGTTCCCGGTCATTTGGGCAATTTCACGGCTGGTCATGGTAATGGCATGATCCGTTGCTTTGAAGATTTCTGTCGACATCATCATGGGCTTTACCCCCTAATCATTCCAGACAACACCCAACGGGCAGTGGAATAATTATACAATTACCTGTTTAAATATCCAGTAGTATTTTTAAGCAGACACATAAGTGGAAAGCGTTACGCAAAAAGGGCGTTACGACATCGCTGTTAAGGCTGCTGCAAAAGCACCCCTTGCTGCACTAAGCCCCTGGCTATTGCAACAGTGGATGGCTGTAAAAGCTCATTAAAGGTAAGCAGGGTTTATTGACATCAGCTTATAATGTCGCCCTTACGTTAGTGACTTCACCTGCATTCCGCCCTCAGGCGGCTAGGTTTATTAAGAAGTGCTGAGCGAATCTGTCGTGCTGCTCATCAGACAGCTTTATTTTTTATTTGGGAGAAGGCGATCGTTTTGCGATTTCACGGGAGCCGGATGTCACGTTTACTGGAGTAAGTTATGCAACCGTTAAGAGTCGCCTTTATCAAGGCAAACTGGCACAGCGACATTGTTTCTCAAACCCTGGTTGGCTTTAATCAGGAAATGGAGAACAGTGGCACGCCTTACGCGATCAAAACCTGGGATGTGCCTGGTGCCTTTGAAATGCCGTTACTGGCACAGCGCCTGGCGCAAACAGGTCAGTTTGACGCCATCGTCTGTGCGGCATTGGTGGTAGATGGTGGAATTTACCGCCACGACTTTGTTGCTCAGGCCGTGGTCAGTGGCTTAATGCAGGCACAGCTTGCAACGAATGTGCCGGTATTTTCTGTCTCACTGACGCCACATAATTTTCAGCCTTCCGACGACTTCATTGATTTCTACACGGCGCATTTCGTGAAAAAAGGGAAAGAAGCAGCACGCGCGGTCTGTCAGGTTCACGCCATTTCGCTCTAAAACAGGCGCTATTTCGTCAGCCCCGCTATTCAGCCGGCACCCTGCTTTTGTGGTGCCGCTGAGTCTGTCAGGATTTCAGGAGACCCAATGGAAGCACAACGTCAGCCGTTACCGCCGTTTACCGATGTACAGGATGCGATAAAGAAAGTTCGCCTGGCAGAAGACGCCTGGAACAGCCGCGATCCGGAACGCGTTTCTCTGGCCTATTCACCCGACAGCGCATGGCGCAACCGAGATACCTTCATCACGGGCCGGGCCGAAATCGTGACATTTTTACAAGACAAATGGCAACGCGAAGCCGAGTATCGGTTGATTAAAGAGTTATGGAGCTTTCACGCGAATCGTATTGCCGTGCGTTTTGCCTATGAGTGGCACGACAGCCAGGCCAACTGGTTCCGCTCCTACGGCAATGAGAACTGGGAGTTTGATGAGAATGGTTTCATGGTGAAACGTTATGCCAGCATTAACGATGTAGCTATTACCGACAGTCAGCGACTGTTTCACTGGCCTCAGGGCCGTCGGCCGGACGATCATCCTTCACTCAGCGAGTTGGGGCTTTAGCCACGCATCCCTGAGCCGTTTCTGTTATCCGGTACGCCATATGAGCAGATTATTCTCTTTAAAAAGAGAACAATCGTCGTCACAGGGCGGTCTGATGCAGACGATAAGAACGGTTACAGAATGAGGTGGCCAGAAGCGCTGGAAGCGGTTGCTGAGCGATCAGCATGATGACGACAGCAACCTGAAATTATCTGTCTTCATGCAAACATCAGGCTTCTGCTGGGTGCCCTAAGCTCTCTCTGCCCCTCAAGATTAAATCAGCCCTGTTCCTGCTCTTGCGGCTGTGGTTGCGGCTGTTCAGTCTGTTTTGGCTGTTCAACAAACGTCGCCTTATTACGGGTCACCGTGTAAGCCACTTTTTTGACATCATCAGGTGACGTTGTCACCTCAAGTGGATCGATAGTCACGCGGCCCAGGCCAAACAGCGTGCGCACATAGCCACCGACTTCGTGTTTACCCGCAGCAACATGAACAATCTTGCTTTCACCATTTGGCAGTTCGCCTGCATCTTTGCCATCTACCGTCAGATAAATATGCGATCCGTCATCAGCACGCGTAATGACATGTGAAACATCAATCTGCGTTGGACCGGTTGTAAAATCATCGGCAGCAACGGCAGCATCAGCAGTGGTATTGGCGGCAGGATGTTTAGCACATCCGGCTAATGTGGTGGCGACCGCGAGTGCGGCAAAAAGATTACGATAACGCATTATAGCTGTCTGACTCCCTGGCAAATGAGCGCATCATTTTAGCGGTTTCAGCGCATGATGGAAGCCCGCAAACGCTCGGTATGCTCTTAAAATTGTCAGTAAACTATGGGAAAGGTAACCAGAGTGGTCATGGCAGGATAAATCACGGCAGCAAAGCGCGTTTCGGGCTGAGGCTCGTGTGGACTACGGGCAGTCTGGCGCACTGGCGCCAGACTTTTATCCGATCAGCTAAACACCATGCCACCGTCGACCAGTAACGACTGTCCGGTGATGTAATCAGAGTCCGGGCCGGCAAGAAAGGCGACACAGGCTGCGACATCTTCGGGTTCTGATAACCGACCAAGCGTGATTCTTTTCGCAAACTCCTGAGTCCCATAACCCACGGGTTTGCCTGCCGCTTCGGAAATCTGCCTGTCGATTTCCGCCCACATCGGTGTTTTAACAATACCAGGACAAAAGCCATTCACGGTGATCCCCACCGGTGCCAGATCCCGTGCGGCAGTTTGTGTCAGGCCCCGAACAGCAAACTTGCTTGAGCTGTAAACTGCCAGCTCGGGATTGCCGACATGCCCGGCCTGAGAACAGGCGTTAATGATTTTCCCACCGTGCCCTTCCGATGCGAACGCTTTTACCGCCGCCTGAATGCCCCAAATCACACCTTTGACGTTAACGTTGTAAACCTTGTCGATGACGTCTTCGGTGATTTCATCAATCGGCGTGGAGGGTGCGACACCCGCGTTATTGACGATGACGTTAAAATCACCCAAAACGCGGCGTGCTTCTTCTACCGCATGAAACACCTGATCCCGTTTTGACACATCAACCTTGATGGCCAGCGCACGGCTGCCTTCTTTTTCGATCTTTTCTGCGACCCGTGAAGCGGTTTCGATATTGAAATCAGCCACTGCAACCGCAAAACCGTCTTTAGCCAGACGTAAGGCAATGGCTTCACCAATGCCCTGACCCGCACCTGTAACAAGCGCAACTCGTTTTTTCATCATCGTTTCCTTATTCCATTTTCCATTGAAATCAAAGCAACTGACTGAGGTGTAGCTGACCCATCAGCAAATGGTTATCGGCATAATCCACTGGCACCGCCACCACAGCCGGCCCCTGCACATCCATCGCTTTGCGTAACGTTGGCTCAAGTTCAGATGCACTGTTCACCGCGAACCCTGCTGCACCGAATGCCTCTGCATAAGCTTTAAAGTCGATTGGGCCAAAGTTCACCCCTGAAACACGCTGGTATTTCTTCTCTTCCTGCATCGCCACCATGTTGTAAGCATTATCGACCCAGACAATGTGCAAAATATTCGCTTTCAGCCTGACCGCGGTTTCCAGCTCCATGCTTGATTGCAGGAAGCCGCCGTCTCCCGAAACCGAGACGACCTTGCGCTGTGGATCGACCAGCCAGGCGCCGATCGCCCAGGGTAGAGCAACGCCCATGGTTTGCTGTCCGTTGGAGATCATGATTTGCCGTGCACGGAAACTGTAGAGATAGCGGGCAATCCAGATATGGAAGCTTCCCATATCGACGGTCAGACTGACATCGCTGTTAATAATGTCCTGCATCGCGCGAACGATGCGCAGTGGATGAAGGGCAAACTGATTGAGGCTTGCCCCCTGCAAGGCAAGTAACTGCCGCTGTTGCTGACGATCGTCCAGTACGCTTGCAGCTTCATGGCTGAGTTGTAAAGGATGGGTGATACGTTCAGCCAGTTTACGCAGAGTCTCGGCAATGTTGCCGACCAGTTCCGCATCAGGCAGGTAGCGGTTATCCGTTTCTGCGGGCACCACATCAATGTGGACTAACGTCGCATTACCGCTGTTCCACATCGCTGGCTCATATTCAACCGGGCTGTAACCGATGGTAATAATCAGGTCCGCCTGTTGCAGCAGCTTGTCACCGGCCTGGTTGTTGAAAAGCCCAACGCGACCGGCAAAACGGGAAAAGTGTTCCTGGCGAATGGCACCTGCGGCCTGATAGGTACTGGTGACCGGAATATGGCTGCGGTTTAACAGATCGTGAATCGCCTCACTGTTCTCAGGCTGGCTGGCCATCAGGCCCAGTAAAATGACCGGGTTTTTCGCGTTGGCGATTTCACGGCTGACCGCATCAATCATGATGTCAGGTGCCGCGCCCAAGGTGATGCGGCCTTTACTGGTGAGCACTTTACCCGTTACCGGCTGATCAACAATATCCTGCGGCAGGCTGACAAATGCACCGCCGCCGCGTCCATGCTCTGCATGACGGAACGCGTTCGACACGCATTCCGCCAGCGCAGAAGAATCCGTCACTTCGACCGCATATTTTGTCACCGGGCGAAACATGGAGACGGTATCCAGGCTCTGGTGAACCTGCTTGGCGCTGTCGGAACGTTTGACCGCGCCGCCAATGGCCACCACCGGATCGCCTTCACTGGTGGCGGTAGCCATACCGGTGACCAGGTTTGAACAGCCAGGACCGGATGTCACCAGCGCCACGCCCGCATTACCCGTCAGTCGGCCCACCGCAGCGGCCATAAAAGCCGCATTGGCCTCATGCCGCACGGGGATTGTTTGAATAGTCGAATCCAGCAGAGAATCAAACACTTTATCGATTTTTGCCCCTGGAATGCCAAACACATGGCTGACGCCCTGCGCTTCAAGTTGTGCGACAACCAGGTCGGCACCGCAGGTCCAGAGATTCGTATCAGAGAGAGTTTTCATATTCAGACCTCGTCATTAGCTTTCGACAGAACGGATTGCGTCATCCAGGTTTTCTGGCGTCAGGTTGGCATTAAGAAAGTCGCTGTTTTCTGGCAAATCGATGACCAGTTTGCTGATGGCACCAAAGGTCAGCGTGCCCTGCTCCAGCACATAATCCAGGATATGGCCGCCACCGGTTCTGTCGTCTGTGATGAAATGTTCGTGATAGCCCGCAACATTGATACCTTGCATGTACTGCGGCGTGCGGAAACCAATGAGTTCACCGCTGCGGTGGGTGAATTCAAATACGGGTTGATTGCCCAGGACTTCAGGCATCGATCGATAGGGGCGGCACTGGCACGGAACGGTACGCGTCTGGACTGACGAAAAATGTCCACTTACACGCAGTGCACAAAACTGATTATCTGACGTGATTTCACTGTCAATAAGCTGATGCAGCTCATCGCGTTGCACCGCACGTTCAAAGACATGTTTATGCTGCGGCTGAAAAAAGGTCATTACCGCAAAGGGGGTTTTCTGATCGGGATCGGCAGGCCGGGCACTGCCATCGGCGCGCAGCTGATAAACGTTGCTGTCAAAAGCAATCAGTTCGCCATCCAGCTGATTAAAGGTTCCCAGGCCAAAATCGCCTTTACGCAATAAGTCCGCAATTCTGGTTTCACCATCATAAACCCCACTCAGTAGCGCACTCATCAGAGAGGTTTGATACATAACGCTTTCTGGCATGTTTTTCTGCAGTCTCTGGACAGTATCTTTTAGTTGATCCTCGCAGGAACAATCAGTTACAAAATTGCTCATCGGATGCCTCATAGGTTAACTGTTAAGCCGTGTTAACATAATGGTGGCCCTGTTTGATGACAGAATCCAATAGCAAAACCTGTTAACTTTGAGACGTTTTTAATATGGAACTGCGCCACCTTCGTTATTTTGTTGCTGTCGCACAGACGCTGCATTTCACCCGCGCGGCCGAACTGCTTGGCATTTCGCAGCCACCGTTGAGCCAGCAAATTCAGCGACTGGAGCATGAAATCGGTACACCGCTGTTGAAACGGCTGACGCGCGGCGTGGAACTGACGGATGCAGGAAAAACGTTTTTGACGGATGCGATTGAAATCATTCAACTCGCCGATCATGCGCTGGAGAAGGCGAAAGGTGTTGCCCGGGGAATTAGCGGCAAAATGTCGCTGGGCTTTGCCAGTTCGGTGGCGTTTAATCCTCGCGTCTTTGAGATTATACGGCGGTTTAAAGGGCGTTATCCCGCGCTGGAATTAATGACACGGGAAGAGAATATGTCATTACTTATTCAGGATCTGCAGGAAGGATTACTGGACGCGGCCTTTATTCGTCTCCCCTGCGAAAGCAGTAAGCCCTTTAATTTACGCGTTATTTCTACCGAACGGATGGTGCTGGCCTTACCGGCGGCGCATCGCCTGCAGCAAAATCCCTGTATTGCCTTGAGTGAGCTGGCGCAGGAAACCTTAATTATTTTCCCGCGCGACGTTTCACCCAGCCTTTATGAGCTTATCGTCAGTGCCTGTTTACGCGCGGGTTTCACCCCTTCGTCTTTCCAGCAGGCGCCGCAAATCAGTTCTTCTCTTGGCATGGTGGGCGCAGGTTGCGGTATCGCGCTTATCCCGGAATCGATGGTTTGCGTTCAGAATCCACAGGTGTGCTTTCGCGAAATTGAAAATAATACCCTGTTCACAGATGTTGCTTTTGCATGGCGACGTAATCATACATCCAAAGCGGTCAACCACCTGTTGTCTCTGATGGCCGAGGGCGAAAAAACAGGCTGATGGAGGCGTTAACAGAGCGCCAGCTTGCTGGTTAACCATCCCTGAATACAGGCGGATAGCGTTGTCTTTATCCGTTTAAACATATTAGTGAACCCGGATGAAAACACCATTAGCAATATCACTCTGTTTTATCTTCCCGGTCGTTTTTGCGCATTGCGCAATTTTCAGCAGAGACGGTCGCGGGCATTCTTTTACGAAACATAAATTCCTACCGCTTTATTAAAAACGCAGGATGTGCAGGTCACACATTATTTAACGCATGAACAAAGAGTGCGCTGTGCGGGTATTTATGCCGGTTTGGTATGGATCGCTGCAAACAGGCTGAGGCACCGCGTAGTCTTCACTGCCGGCGTAAACCGTGCACAGCCAGGACAACGCCGCGCGTCAGCAAGATTCATTTTTAACGTTAAAACCTGTATTCCAGTTCAGGTAAAGAGAACCTTCGCCCTGTCCTGCGCTTAATGTAAAAGGGTGCGCTGGAGACTTAATTGAATAGATGACGGCGTAAAACAAATCACGTTGTGTTATTCATGCGCCTCTTCGCATTAGCGAAACAACGCTTCGCATTACTTTTATTTATGCACCTTACTGGTGCAACAAAGTCAATATCATTTGAAACAATTCCTTAACTTTTTGACCCTCTTCAAAGAACTGATAAATCGTCAAATTTTTAATTTATGCATTAATTATGCGTTCTTTATGCACAAAACAGCCGACCTTAAGGCAGGTAATGGGCGTTATTATTCACTCTTATTCACCAGGAATCGATATAGCATGGGGATAATCCCTGCCTGGTCGACATCAAATTTTTTCTGGTGGTGATAAATTATGTCGGCGCGCTCAAGCGCGTGTCGTTTCCACGGTTCAACACAATAAATAACTTCGATAAGAAAGGTTTTGTATGGATAAGTTATCTTACGCGTCTGACAGTAGTACTTCAGCCTGGTCCACCTACCTACAACAAATCGATCGCGTTGCGCCTTATTTAGGCGACCTCACTCGCTGGATTGACACTTTACGTCATCCTAAACGTGCATTAATCGTTGATATTCCTTTGCAAATGGATGACGGCTCTATTCGCCATTTTGAGGGTTATCGTGTTCAGCACAACCTGTCACGCGGTCCGGGCAAAGGCGGCATTCGCTATCATCCCGATGTCGATTTAAATGAAGTGATGGCCCTTTCAGCCTGGATGACCATCAAATGTGCCGCCGTCAATCTGCCCTATGGTGGCGCAAAAGGCGGCATTCGCGTTGATCCGTTCAAATTGTCTGAAGGCGAGCTTGAGCGATTAACACGCCGCTATACCAGTGAAATTGGCATCATCATTGGGCCACAGAAAGATATTCCGGCACCGGATGTGGGCACCAACGGTAAAGTCATGGCCTGGATGATGGACACCTATTCTATGAATCTCGGCACCACCGTGACCGGCGTGGTCACAGGCAAACCTATTCACCTGGGCGGCTCTCTGGGTCGTGAAAAAGCCACAGGTCGCGGTGTATTTGTCACAGGCCGTGAAGTAGCAGGCCGTGCAGGTATTCCAATTGAAGGCGCACGCGTTGCCGTACAGGGCTTTGGTAACGTAGGCAGTGAGGCCGCGCGGTTGTTCAGCCAGGCCGGTGCACGCGTGGTGGTGATTCAGGATCATACCGCTACGCTGTTCAATGCCGACGGTATTGATATGGATGCGCTGACGCAATGGCAGATTGAACACAAGCAGATTGCAGGCTTTACGGGCGCGCAAAGCATTGAGAAAGACGCCTTCTGGCACACGGAAATGGATATTCTGATTCCTGCCGCCCTTGAAGGTCAAATTACCCGTGAACGTGCGGAGATTCTGAGTTGTAAGCTGGTGCTTGAAGGCGCTAATGGCCCGACCTATCCGGACGCCGATGATGTTCTGGCCAACCGCGGTGTGATTGTGGTGCCCGACGTTATCTGTAACGCCGGTGGGGTAACCGTCAGTTACTTCGAATGGGTGCAGGATATGGCCAGCTTCTTCTGGAGCGAAGACGAAATTAACAAACGTTCAGACAAGATCATGACGGAAGCCATGGTTCACGTTTGGGAAAAAGCAAAAGAGAAGGACTGCTCTCTGCGTACCGCAGCCTATATCGTCGCCTGTGAACGTATTCTCATGGCACGTAAAGATCGCGGTATCTATCCAGGCTAATCCCCTCTAATAAAACAACCCGCAGCGCGCGGGTTGTTTTTATTTTCCGTTTTGCCCGATATCAACGGAACTGTTCTACCGTTTGCGCCAGCTGCTGGGCCTGGTCTTCAAGTGAACTGGCTGCCGCGGACATCTGCTGTACCAGTGCGGCGTTCTGCTGTGTCGTGCCGTCCATCTCGTTAACCGCGATCGTGACCTGACCGATACCGCGCGCCTGTTCATCTGAGGCCGACACAATCTCATCAATAATACTTTGCACAGAAGAGACAGCCTTCGTCATCTCGTGCATCGTTTTCCCCGCCTCGTTGACCAGTTTCACACCGCTTTGTACGCGAACGCTGGATTCTTCAATAAGGGCCGCGATATCTTTAACCGCGCTCGCACTGCGTTGCGCAAGATTACGAACCTCCGAGGCAACGACAGCAAATCCACGGCCCTGCTCGCCGGCACGCGCCGCCTCGACCGCCGCGTTGAGCGCAAGGATGTTAGTCTGGAAGGCAATGCTGTTGATCATGGTCGTAATATCACCAATCTTCTTCGAACTGTCATCGATCTGCGACATGGTTTGCACCACTTGCCCAACCAGCGTTTCACCCCGGCTGGCGATAGAGGTAGCATTTTCGGTCAGATTGGTGGCTTGCTGCGCATTGTCGGCGTTCAGCCGAACCGTTGCACTGATTTGCTCCATGCTGGCCGCGGTTTCTTCCAGGGCTGCCGCCTGTTGTTCGGTGCGCGATGCCAGATCGAGGTTACCACTGGCGATCTCGCTTGCACCTTCTCGTACCGATGCGCTGGCATCTTTAATCTGACCCACAATAGATTGCAGTTGACGTTGCATCGTATGCAGAGCATAAAACAGGCTGGCATTGTCGCCGGGTGCCACCGTGATGGCGTTACTCAGCTTACCGTCCGCAACGGCCAGCGCGATTCTGGCCGCTTCGGCTGGCTCACCGCCGAGCGGGCGCATCACTTTGCGATTGAACAATAACCCCAGGACAGCCCCAACCAGCAGAATGCTCACCAGCATCAGTCCGATGGCCCAGTAGCGTTGCCGATTCGCCGCCGCCATCACCTGACTGACCGGTGCCACAATGCCGACGTACCAGGGCTTATCGCTGTTACCCACCGTTACCGGGTACCAGGTGTACATGGCCTTCTCACCCAGCAACGGATCGTCATGCTCCACGATCTGTTGAGTGAAATTGTCTTTCTCACCTTTCCAGGCTTTACCAGCCTCATCTTTATCTGGTGAGGAAACCACTTTACCGCTATTAGAAAGCAGTAACGCATAGCCAGTACCCTGCCACGGCTTAATCTGATTCACTTTCTTTTGTAACGAGGCCAGGGATATATCGGAAGTAACGACCGCGTAGAGTTTGCCCTGATCGATAATGGGCGAGGCCACCGAGGTCAACAACGTCGGCACGCCGTTATAGGCATAACTGTAGGGTTCAATCAGCGTGTCTTTCTTTGTCTGCTGCGGCACCAGATAATAATCGCCCTGGCCCGGCGTCAAAAAAGAAAGTAACGGATGCATAGAATAATTACCGGACTGATCGCGGTCGACAAACCAGGCATATCGCCCCTGAGGCGCCTGCCCTTTCTGAGTGGCAAAATCTGCGTCCCGACCATCAAAAGCATTGGGTTCAAAAATAACGGACATGGAGAGATAGTCAGGGTTGGCCCTGAGTGTATATTCCATGATTTTGTCGGCAATTTTACGATCGTTAACGCCCGCTTTCGGTAATGCGATAAGGCTTTGCCCTAAGCTGTGCGCCATATTAAGGGCATAACTCAGCTCTTGCTGAATTTGCAGTCCACGACTTTGCGCAATCTGCTGCAGATATTTTTCCGCCAGCGTTTTTTGTTCTTTCGCCGACTGCCAGCTCAGAACACCAATTGTGACGGTAAATCCAAGCGTGATGGTTAAGCCGCCCGCCAGCAGCATCTGCGTGCGGGTACTCATCGTTTTTTTTACGGGTTGAGTGGTCATACTGATTCCCCTGGAATATACCGGCTAAATTGACCACCCTGTCAGATACAATCTGTCGTGTCCCTGGAAGAACTATCGGCGTGTCATAAATGAACTTTAATAAGATTGATGCATACCCGCGCCGGATCACATAGCCCGTCGAACGTAACGTGAGGAAGTATGATTTCAAAAGACAACGCGGAACATTATGTGTGGGGAAATAACTGTGATGGCTGGCATTTTGTGAAAAGCCAGGATCTGAGCATTATTTATGAGCATATGCCGCCCGCCACCTCTGAAACACGGCACGTTCACAGCCGCGCCCGTCAGTTCTTTTTTATCCTTGAGGGCCAGCTGACGATGGAAATTGAGGGCGTTGTACATTGCCTGCAGGCTCAGCAGGGGATTGAAATTCCGCCGGGAGCCCGTCACCAGGCACGAAACGACAGCAGTGACAGCGTCACTTTTTTAGTCATCTCCCAGCCTACCACGCGAGGCGATCGCACAGATTTAACCTGAGTTACTGACGGGAAATGCGCATCAATCCATTACTAATATCGATAGTATTGATGTGAAACAATACCGCATCAGGAATAATATGTCAGTTTATGTCACCCCTTTGACAGGACATACCTGAACCGGAAATTCACCATGCTTAACAAACCAGGCAGGTTTCATGGCTATGCGCTTTGCCTGACGTGCATTGCCAGATATCTTCATCACTATGCTTTTGCCGTGACGCACTTGATACGCTAATGACTGACATACAAAACATTTTTGCGGAAGTGAGTTACGAATGATATCAGAACGCGAGAGACGTAAAGCGGTACGCTGGAAGCTGACTTCCAGCGTAAAGGATCAGGCGGCTTTAACGGCACGCACCTTTTTGTCGTTTTGAGCAGGAGAATCAGCATCCGCAACATCCGTTGCGCTGTCGACCGTTACGGACTCGGGTAACTTACTGGTGCGAAGGATATGTTGCACCGCCTCTTTTTGTTCTGCCAGCAACAAGCCTAATGATTCAGCCTGCGATTCGTCCATATCAGCCTGATGCGTCAGCAGCCAGTCGGTGAAGGCTTCCGCCATATCCAGCATCTTGTCGTAGGCATCAGCCTCTTTTTTATTGGCAAATGTCATCTTCTCTTCACCTTTTCTGACCACTACAAATTTTGTTTCGACAGCCATAGTTTTTGCCCTCAGGTACTGTGTATTTATACAGTCTATCACAGTAGTCCGCGTTTTCCAGAGAAGAATAAACACAACCGCTAAGACGGAGGTCGTCCGCCGTTTTTACCGCGCACCGGTTGAACTGGTCTCGGTTATCAAGCCAGTAGCTCTTCCATAAAGTCAGCCAGGGCTTTGCGGGGATCGTCCTCTTCTGACACGATCATTTCGATGCCCCACTGACCCAAGACCTCTTTTGCCACCGGGTTATTGCGATTAGTAAAGAGGTAGGACTTAGGGCGTGCGGTGGCCAGCCCAGTGCGTCCCCACATTTTCGTCAGGCGATAAAACAACAGACGAATATTAAAATCACTGATGCTGTAACCCACAAATAATACGGAATTGCCCATCACATCATGCGTCAGCTTGATATCCAGTGGCGAATCAAAGTAGAGGCGCTCAAAATAGCTACTTTCATCTAAAACAATGGAGGTATCGTCGTCGAAATCACCATGAAGTTTGATGATATGGCGCTTATCTTCCGTTAATGAGACCAAGTCAGCCGCGTTAGCCACTTTAAAATAGGGTACGCCGTGCGCCTCGTGCGCAGCCTCTAACCACCGGTCATAGTTGGTGGTATAAATACGGGAGAAATTGCCCTGAGTAATCATGGTATGAATTTCAGAGCTACGGACATCGATATCCGGCCGATGCCATTCGCGGTCCATCCAACTTCTTAACGGGCCAAGCGATCCTTTTTTCTGCTTGTAGTACTCCGCCAGAGAGAGATGCGTCCCATAGGTATTAAAAATCTTGGGATCGTAACCCAGCTCGTTAGCCAGATGGGCGATGAGTTCATGCCATTCCGGCAGGCCGAGATTGCGGGAAAGGCCCGCACCGGCAAACAGTATCAGCTTACCGGAATCATAAGCCCGTTTTAGTTCAGGTTTCATGCCACGCCTCGTGCGGTTTTCAGGAAGGACGCGAAGCGGTCCAGCGCAATGCGACGGTTTGAAATTTCGTTTTTCTTGTCGCCCATCTCAGCAAAGGTTTGGTCGTAACCTTCGGGGATAAAGACGCAATCCCACTGAAATCCCCGGGGACCCGCAGGCTTTGGCGCTATCGTCCCACGCAATTCACCGTAAAACTGATACATTTTGCGCCCATCACAATAGCCAAGTACCGTTTTGGCCGTGACACCCTGGCTGTCCAGCCCGTTAACCAGGGAGGCAAAACGGTCGGCATCCAGTCGGTTCCAGAAAATACGCGTCAGACCGGCTGGCAGGCCATTCAGACCATCCAGATAAAGCCCGGTATGCTCTACGAAAAGAGGACGTCCTATAATAGAAAAAGCTTTGGTCAGCTTATCGCGGACTAAATCCAGCTCGTTCTCCGTTTGAATTTCTTCTATGCGACGTGCGATCGGTAATACTTCTACGCCCACTGGCTCCAGTATTCCGCGAACCTCTGCCAGTTTTTGTTCATTGGCCGAAAGGAATCTGATTTTCATACTTCTTCCAGGTTAATTAGTTTGCCTCAAACAGCACCATGATAGCGGCAGAACACAGGGTTAACGCTGGTCAGTGTAGCGCAAATCCGGGGCTTTCTGACGTGAAGATTGCATCAAAACGTGATGGATCATGGATTTGCAGTTGGCAGAGGCGAGCAAAACACTGATTGCTGAAAGCGCCTCGCATGAGGCGCGTATTGAAGAGACTGTAGACTGTTCAGAAGCGATAGCTGGCGGTAACAGACACGTTACGGGGTTCGCCGTAAACGATGTCTCCCGCAACGTTGGTGTCATAGGTTTTATCAAAAAGGTTATTGATGTTGCCCTGGACAGCAAAATTTTTAGTGACCTGATAGCGGCTGAACACATTCACTAAGGCATAACTCCCCTGCTCTGCACGCCATGTCCCCTTGCCTTCTGGTGCGGAGTTATCACTCCAGACATGGGTTTGCCATTTCACACCGCCGCCTACCGTCAGGTCAGGCAGCATGGATAAACGGTAGCTTGTAAAGACGCTCAACTGCGTTCGTGGCAGATCGGGCTTTAACGCCGTGCCCTCTCGCTGTTCTGCAATATAACGGGTGCCACCCAATGTCATTTGCCAGTTATCGGTTATTGCGCCATTAATTTCAAACTCGACCCCGCGGCTGACCGTGCCATTTTTACCTTCATAAGCTGACTCAGTGGTGCCCGGAATAATACGTCCCGTTGTTTGCGCGACATTATCCAGCTCGGCACGAAACACCGATAACGACGTCGTTAAACGGCTGTCGAACCAGTCAGATTTGACGCCCGCTTCGTAATTTTTACCCATAACCGGTGCCAGATAGGCGCCTGAGATATCACGATAGGATTGTGGTTGAAACACAGAGGTGTAGCTGGCGTACGTTGACCAGTTCTCATCAATGTCATAAATCAAACCGGCATAAGGCGTGATATTTTTTTTTCCATATCATTGGTCAGGGTGTTTTTGCTCCAACGGGTATAACGCGCGCCCAGTATCAGATTTAGCGGATCGGCGACTGAAATACGTGTCGCAAGGTAACCTGAAGTTTGGCGGGTAATATCCTGTTGGGATAGCGTGCGTGGCTCCCAGTCCGTTTCCGGGAACTGACCATCAAAGAGATTGAAGTCACCTAATTCCGCTGAAGAGATATTGGCAAAGGTACCGTAATAGGTGTTTTTCTGCCTGCTGTAGCTGACACCCAGCATTAATTCGTGGTTACGTCCGAAGAGTTGATAAGGGCCACTGGCAAAGGTGTCGACGGCATCGACTTTACGTTTTGCCGAATTATATCCCGTGCCGCCTACGACAGGATAATCCGCATAAGGCGAAACGCCTGCGCCGGTATTTTTGTCGAAATAGCCAGCGATATACATCATTTTACTGTTAAGCGTGGAC
Source organism: Pantoea allii (assembly GCF_002307475.1). Taxonomy (GTDB): domain Bacteria; phylum Pseudomonadota; class Gammaproteobacteria; order Enterobacterales; family Enterobacteriaceae; genus Pantoea; species Pantoea allii. Next base: position 216,577 of record NZ_NTMH01000032.1, read on the forward strand.
TGGTCGTGCGTTCCGTTTAATGTCCATTGCCAGCCGCTGTCAAAGGTGTGTTTCAGCCGGGCAAAGAGCTTTCTGCTCTCTTTATCGTTATAAGTCCAGTCAGGCGCGGTATTAAAGCCGCGACGGTAATCAGTTTTTGTACCATCGGTATACCAGCGAGGCAGTCCGCCCCACATTGGGCTGTCAGTATTGAGTTGCTGAAATTCATAGCCCGCAGAAACGGTGGTGGTATTATTCAGGTCCGCATCGATCACGCCATAGATAAATTTCTTTTCCGCGCCATACCGCTCAACAAAACTGTTATTGTCCTGGTAACCCGCAATCACTCTGCCCCGCACATTGCCTGACGCTGTCAGCGGTGACTGTACGTCCATGACGTAACGCTGCTTATTCCTGCTGCCGAAACTGGAAGACACCTCTCCCTCTGGCTGACGGCTGTCAGCATGTTTACGCACCATATTAACGGCCGCTGAAGGATTGCCTGCCCCGGTCAATAACCCGTTTGCGCCCCTGACCACTTCAATATGTTCGTACAGTGCGCTATCGGTTTGTGCATCGCCCAGATTCCAGCGCTCTTCAAATACGGTGGGAATACCGTCAATCAGATAATTATCGATTAAAAACCCGCGAGAATAATAGGTCTTGCGATCCATATCCGCGGTGCTGGTCTGAATGGCTGTCGTATTATCCAGAACGTCATTCAGTGACTGGAGCTGTTGGTCCTTCATCCGCTGCTCACTGATAATGCTGACGGATTGGGGGATATCACGTACCGTCGAAAGCAATTTATTGCCCGCCCGGGTTACCGGAACGCTGTAATCCGACGCTGTGTTTTCGACGACAGGGGGTTCAGCAGCCGTGACGATGAGTGTTTGGTTATTCACTGCCGAAACAGGCGCTGTCGTTGCAAACACGTTGTGTGACACGATCCCAGTAATTAACGTCGTCAAAAGTGAATAGCGAGAGGGAACCAGAGGGAAAATCGACTGCAGGCGATCCCGTTGAACATGAAGTGTACTCAAAAGCATTGTAAACGCCTCGTTTTCGTTTTTTATTTGCCACTGCAGCGAATCAGTCCCCAAAAACTGCCGCACAGCCTGAGCATTATGAATAAGTCAAAAGCCATCAAACACAAAAGCAAATGAGAAATATACGCATTTAGATTATCATTGCAAGTTATTGTTAATATTTATAAGTAATGATTCCAGAAAAGCTGAAAGGAGTACGGCATTGATAACGCGGAAGTTTTGCTGAAAGATGAGGTGTAGGGTCACCAGACAAAGGCCACAACAACACAGGCGTTTTTAAAAGGCTGGTAATTTATTGTACGGCGAGTGATGTCATCTTATGAATAAAATGATTGCCGGGTTCCACTCCTGTTTTGATTTCAGTCCCCCGGAGAATGCCTGGGTAAATGCCAGGAAAAATCCCATCGGGTTTCCGCTGCGATATAGGTATAACGTTATCTAAAGCGGTTATTAGTGATTGAATTTTTATTCTGTCTTAACCTTATTGGCGCTTCGCTTATGATTTAGCTCGCCATACTTATGGCTGTGATACAGTGTGATTAACTGTCAGGCCAGCATAAGACGTCATGTATGTCACGTTTGACGCCTCTGTTAGGCACAAAAAATGTATTGATATTGGGTTCCGGCTGGATGAGACGTTTATACCTCGTTCAAAAAAAAGCCGCGATAAAAGAGCCAATGGGCTAAGCCAATTTGAAGCAGATTCCAACATGAATATCAGGGTTTACTTATGACAAATGTCGCTGTCAGCGACAGGCATTTTGGTGCATTCTGACGATGCGAATGTTTTTCTATTAAATGGCAGATATTATTCACTATACGTTATCATTTTTCTGCGGCGCCGATGAAACCCGTTATCTTAAGGGATCTGCACTACTACTGGCAGAGGCAAGATAGCTTTAGGTTATGATTTAATTGATTTTTCTATTTATAAATAAAGTTTATAATACGTCTTGCGCAGAAGATGCTCACTCCTGAGCATGGCTGTGCTGCCTAAATAGGGTTTATAACATCAATGTTTTTTTAATACGTTATGTCTGCTTGCGCCCCAAAGAAGTGGTAATAATCCTAACAGTAACAAATTTGTACATTTCAGACTGAAGAGATATTTCCTTCCTGGAATATTTTTCGTAGAATGACCCTGTTTAAATATTCGCTGTAATTTAAGGATTAATCAATGGATGCGCTCAAAGCATTAAATAACCTTCGTATTTTACGCGCACAAGCCCGGGAAATTGAGCTTGATGTGTTAAATGAGATGCTCGAAAAGCTTTCTGTCGTTGTCGCTGAACGTCGTGAAGAAGAAGAAGCCGAGCAAGCCCTGCAGCGTGAAAAAGCAGACAAGCTGGCTAAGTATAAAGAAATGCTGATGAATGACGGCATTGATATTTCTGAGCTGGTGGATTTGCCAACAGAAACGAAAACAAAAGCTAAACGTGCACCACGTCCGGCTAAATACCAATATACCGATGAAAACGGTGAAACTAAATCATGGACAGGTCAGGGTCGTACACCATCGCCAATTAAAAAGGCGCTGGATGCAGGCGGTTCTCTTGATGACTTCCTGATCTGATAAAAAAAGCGGTGTTGATAACAACACCGCTTTTTATTGGAAACCGTATCAATCATGCTTTACGGGCTCATAGTCATAACAGATGAGCCGTCTAATTTTAGCGGTTCGCCCTCAAAACGATGACGTAAACAATGGTAATCATCACTGTTTATAATTAATTCTAACGATGCCGAATAGTTGTCCAGCGCAGCCCGCATTTGCACAAGATAGTCGTGAGTATCGTAAACCCGGTCTATCCCTTCTAACGCATGATTCATAATTTTTCTTGCCACGTCGTTGGGCGTATCCAGCGCAGATAATTTCGAACGTGCCGTTCGACGTAAATCTCGTGGCGTAAAGTGTTCCAGCCCCAACCCACGCGGTGCGCGCAGCATACGGCGCAAAGCCTGATTTAACGCGCCTTTAGACAGCGGCTGCATCACATCGCGCGGTGCCGGCACCAGCCAGGGCGAAGCGGGATCGCTGGCATTGAGTAATGATTCGATGCAGAGTCGCATTAATGCCGAGACGGGCAAAGTATGTTCGCGATGAGACTTATTACGCGTTCCCTGTTTCCAGAGCCCTGACTGCAAATTGAATTCTGACTTGCGTGCCTGGACGATTTCATCAGGACGTCGCGCACTGACAAGGCAAAGGCGCAGTGCCCACCGTGCCTGCTCAGAAAGCGCCCAGTTGTCCAGACCATGCCAGAACACCCAGATCTCCGCATCCGACAACTGCCGGCTTCGCGGCGGCGCAGCGCGACCGGCAATATCGCGTTTCTTCATTGACGCAACGGGAGAATGTTCAAGATAACCCTGCATTTCAGCCCAGGATAAAAACTGTTTCGTTAGAGCAAAGACCCGGCGCGCCTCTTCTTTTTTACCCTCTGAAATCAGTATGTTATACAAACGATTTAGCCGCAGCCGCGTCAGATCTTTTAACGGCAGCGCACCGATATTGGGCAATACATGTCTGAGCAGGGAGGACACCGCAATTTCGGGACGACGACGCGTCACAAGTAATGACAGTTTTACCCACACTTTCATGACCTGCTCAACTGTGCCTTCATCACCAAAGTTATCTACCTCAGGTAACGAAGCACTTCTGACCTGATTAAGCCACGCCATGACGTGATGCCCGACATGGGGCGAAACGGTTTTTGTGCGGATTTCTGTCACTGCCCTTCCCTGATGATAAAGCTGAAACGCGGATTCTACTCTTCAGATGATTGTGACTCCAGACCTATTAAGTCTGGAGTCACAATGATGCCGCTACGCGGATTCTGATAAAAATGCATGGGATATTTTGCGCTGCTGATATAAGCCCTGAATGGCAACAGCGGATCAACGCTGACAAGATAGAAGGAAACGAAAAAATGCCCGTTAAATACTGAACACATACGCACATACCACGCCTGTTAGATGCGCAGACGTCATCATCACCGCGTTTTATGATGATCTGTTCTTAAATGCGGTTTTGCATTCTCAGTTATGACGCTGAGTGCCAAACTGTGGAGACGCTGGCGAGGTCAGAAAAGATCTTGCGCTCTGTTTGACCTGAACAGCAATGCTCAACGGTAAATGTCGTTTAAACAACAAAGCGAACCGATAATCCAGGACGCCATCAGGCACCATGACTTTTACGCCACTCCTCCACCATTTCCCGGGACACGTCTTTTTTATAACAGAGGGGAGAATAGCCGCCCGGCTTGCTCCATGCGCTACGCTTGCCACAACTGCTACCGTTGCGCGCTGAATTAAACGGGCACGCGCAAACACCGGGATAGGACGCGATTGAATCCTCAATAATCAGCTGACGAATTTGGTCATCCGTCTGCCGGAGAGCCTTTGCGACAGAACTCTCGGCCCACAGTAAACTCATCACCATAAGGCATGAGGTAAAAATGAAATGTTTTTTCATCACATCCCTCCTGAATTAAGAGGCATAGCGTAAATCAATATGTGAATCCGCAATCGTTCGAACAAAGTAAAAATTCATGCTTCTGTCAGAAGACTTGATATCTCCCTAAAAGGACGTCAACTTTTACTAAATGTGTAGTTAAACACTCTGCCATTTTTTGTCTGCACTGTGAGTGTTTCACCTGCAGAGGTATCCAGCACTCTGGCTTTGCTGTATTTCCACATCAGTAACTGCTGCCCATTGGGGTAAGGTGTTTCCGTATCAGGCGGGCCAAACATCGCGATCAGTTCCGCACGTGTTGTCTGACCTGGCCTGATATTCTGAACGGTGGCTGTATCAAAATTATGTCCCACTGAGTTAGAGCATGCTGTTAACGCGAACATCAGGCCTGTGATGAAGAATGCTCTCATAACGTTGTTCCCGGTAATTACGAAGTAAGAAGTGGATAAGCGTGACCGTTTCATCATGCCGTTTTATGCGGTTCAGGCACCTTCGTGCCCGTCATTAAAATATCATCATCTGCCTTTAAACATCTCACCTATCGTAATCATCCTGACTAATCTGAACCGCTTCTTTTTTAACTGATGTGCCGAGTGAAGGCGGATTCTCAGGAGTCGGCCCATTGCTGAAAAGACGGTTACCGTTATCCAGCACTGACCTGGCCGAATCAGACAGTATGGCCAGCGGTGATAAAAAATTTAGCCTTCACGGATAACCTTTGTACCGCCGACATAATGCACTCAGCGTCTCTGTTGCCGATTTTCAGATGTAGAGTATGGTTCAGGATCTGCCAGAGGGCTTAAAAATCGCAATCTGGAAAACGGGCCTGACACAGGTGCGCTGGCGGATGAATGTTACTGAAACGTTCGGACCCGCTGTGATTTTTTTCTTTAACTCTCCCTTCATAACGCGTAGCCTGTATACAAAACGTATATATTCCATATAGGCTTCGCATGGGCATTGTCAAAATATCCGATCTGATGCATGAAAACCTGCGCCTCGCCAGCCAGGCGATGAGCCGCTCGATCAACGCTCAGGCTGAGCACTGGTTAAAACTCGGTATGTTGGCCGAGCTGTATCCTCAACTGACACAACATGAGCTGGCTCAAACGTTGATCCGTATCGAAATGAACGGCGGCGCGGATATTCGCCAGGTGCTACATAACGCCGATTTAACCTCACAAGGAGAAGTGTAATGGGGACCGTTAAGATCCATTCCGCAGAAGAAATTGAAAAAGCACGCGCTGCCGGACATGCTGCAGCCCAGGTACTGGCAATGATTACCCCGCATGTGCGCCCGGGAATCACGACTGAACAACTGGACGATATCTGTCACGATTTTATCGTGAATGAACTTAAGGTTACGCCAGCCAACATCGGCTATCACGGTTACACGCGCACAACCTGCACCTCTGTGAATCATGTGGTTTGCCACGGTATCCCTGCTGCCAAAAAATTAAAAGACGGCGATATTGTGAATATCGACGTAGCCGTTATTAAAGATGGCTGGTATGGCGATACGAGCCGAATGTATTTTGTTGGCACACCGTCCGTACGCGCCCAACGCCTGGTCGATATTACTTATCAGTCCCTGGTCGCGGGCATTAAAACGGTGAAGCCTGGTGCGACACTGGGTGATATTGGTGCCGCCATTCAGCGCCTTGCTGAAAACGCCGGCTTTTCGGTGGTGCGGGAATATTGTGGTCATGGCGTGGGCGAGATTTATCATACTGATCCACAGGTTCTTCATTATGGTACCCCTGGCGAAGGGATGCCGTTGAAGGCAGGGATGATTTTCACCATCGAGCCCATGATCAACGCAGGCAAAGCCGGCACCAGCGTCCTCTCTGATGGCTGGACTGTGGTCACGAAAGACCGATCGCTTTCAGCCCAGTGGGAGCATACGGTGGCGGTGACTGAGACAGGGTTTGATTTGCTTACGCCCTGGCCTGAAGGCACTGGCGACTATCCTGCAATCTGATAGCAAAAGCCGCCTTAAGATAAGGCGGCGTTAATTTCTGGCTGATTACAGTATCGGTATGCTGATGTTAAACCAGTAAAAAAGCGCCCGTGCTACACCGCTTCATATAACCTCAGATCTGCCATAATTTCAGATCATTACGCCCCGATCGCTTAACCTCATACAGGGCTTCATCAGCGCGTCGCAGCCATTCATGTATAGAGCTGGCTTTTGCCGCACAGGCAATACCAATGCTGACTGAACATCTGAACTCTGCAGAAGCAGGCAAGCGTAATTGCGCAATGTTTCGTTGAATGGTTTCGGCCAGCCTGACGATGTTAACGTCATTTGAGTCACGTACGATCACGCCCAGTTCATCGCCACCAAAGCGCGCCGGGATATCTTTCATGCCTACGCTGTCACGCAGCAACCCGGAAATTTCAGCCAATAGAAAATCCCCTGCTTCATGACCAAAGGTATCGTTGACGTTCTTGAAATGGTCGACATCAATAAGTATCAGGTATGCCTTGCTGTCTCCACGCCGGGTGCGCAGGAATTCACTTTCAAGCCGCCGTTCAAACAGGCGTCGGTTAGGGATTTGCAAACTGGGGTCCATCAAGGCGATCCTTTCCAGCTCCCGGTTCTTCTGGCGCAGATTAAACGTCAGATTATGGGATACCACGCTTAGCGCCAACAGATAAAACGTGGCCAGCGGTATCGTAAGCCATGCCGAACGGATGCTAAATTCCATCAAAACCGGCGCGCCCTCTATTGTCCATACCATGATAAAGGCAAACAGAAACGCCTGCAGTGCAGAGAGAAGTTGTGGCCAGCCTCCGGCGGCATAACGGTCGGAGACCAGTACCGCCATAATGACAAAGGATGGCATCGGGCTCACGGCCATGAGTGCTACCCAAATACCGCCGAAGGCGGCATCGAGCGTTAAATTGGTTCGCTCTCTGGCGGTTGAATCACGTGATGTAATGGCAAGACAATATGCCAGGCAGGGCCAGATAATAACGTTACTAATCAGTAAGACCAAAATGGCGGGTTTTTTGCCCAGCTCCATCAAAACGGATGCAACCGGCAAAGCGCATAAAATCGTGCCAAGTTGGCGCATGGCGAACATGCGACGGACAAATCGCGTGGATCGCATCTTAAGATGATGATCTTCGGGGGAGTAATAAGTCATTCGCAAGCGTAATTGACGGTATATTCAGCGCAGTTTATCCATAAAAAATGTAAACCGCATAAATTTTTAAGCGTTTTACCGCTTTATTTATTATTGTTTTTACTCTGCTTGATCCTGATTTTGTACAGGCAGTTTAGTGAGAGTGGCATAAGCCCAACGATAAACAGAATTATATCGTCAGGCGTCAGCATCATTATTCTGTCGTTATCTTCTGCGGCCTTTTGCGACTGAAGCAGACCAGTTAAAGTCGCTAACTTCACTCGCGGCCATTGATGAAGGTTTCTTTTTCCTGACCGGTTTTTTGCTCTCTTTTTCTGCTTTTAACTTTTCATTAAGCAGTTTATCGGCCATCACCTGCTGGCGGGCTTCAGTGTTAAGCTCTTTTTCTTTTTTGCTGTCAGGCTCTTTGCCGGTGCGTTGACGGTGCTTTTCCATCAGATTTTGAAGGGCTTCGTTAACGGCAAGTCGCTCTTCATCACTGAACTGATCGATGGAAATCATCTTCTTGTCATTCATAATCGCTTTCCTCGTGGTAAGTTCACTAGCAGTGTACATCATGCGGCTGTCGTAAAACGCATTACCTGATACTTAACTGACTCAGCCTGAAGATTTTTAACGTGTGAAGCTTGTATCATTTCCTCTCAGGCAGACTAAAATAAGCGGAAATTTTACTGAGAATCCACGTAATGAATATTCCCCTGCACAGTGACCACAAGCCCTTTATCGAAGCCCTGCTGGATGAAAAGGTTGACGCGATTGAAATGCACTCGCCCCAGGCTGAACATATCGAACGCGCTTTCACCGTTGCGCTTCAGCAAAAGAACCGCGAAACCGAGGCAGACTGGAAACGCACGATAACCTTTTTAGCGTTGTTCGTGTTCCTTTATGCCGCGCTGGGTGCCTCGTTGACGCTGGATCTGAGTCCAGCCGGGGCGAGCCACAAAAGTATTGAGTATGCGCTGGAAGCCGTTCCAGTCCTGATTGCGTTTTCAGGCTTTTTTATCTCCGTCCTGTATCTGTTTATTGTACGCACGGGTTCACGACAACGTCGTAACTGGCAAAAAACCATCCTGATTTTAGAAAGATACACGACTGGAAACCTGTTTAAACTGACGCATCAGCAAGGCGCCGGCACCAGTAACTACTCGCTCTCGTCCATCATGCTAGCCCTGTCGATGTTCATTTGTCTCACCTGGTTGATTATCTATAACTATCTGACCTTCACCACCAGCGGCGTATTTGGCAGCGTGATTTCCCTGTTTATCAGCACGATGGTTTATGTGATTCTGGATATTCAGCTGCTGAAGCCCTGGCGATCGGATGCTGAAACGCAACCGTCAGGCACCGAAGAAGAGAAGAAAGCCGACAAATAATCCCCATCAGCCCGGTGTAAGCCGGGCTGTGGATCGCTATTCTGCAAGACCTGAAAACCACCCGGATGCTGACTCTGGGCTTTTACTACTGTCACTTAAAGTATGTTGTAACTATAGGCGACAACTTTTATGATGCTTTGGTACAGCGATGACGCTGGCACCTTACGCTGCCAGCGTCGTGAAAAGCTAATCATACACCTTTAATAACATCATTGATGTGACACTGTCACACCGATCTGATACACGGCATTTGCCTTTATGGGCACAGCACAAATCCCGGCGTTAAGGCGTTATTCAAAGGGAAACTCGCGCGCCAGAATCCGGGCAATTACATTTAGCGCCCCTTCATCCTGATTGCTTTCAGTTTTAAAACGCGCCACGGCGGATACCGGCTCTACGGCATTGGCCATCGCAAAACTGAAACAGGCCTGACGCAGCATTTCAATATCGTTCGCGCTGTCGCCAATCGCCACCACCTCACAATCGCTGATGCCCCATTTTTGTTGCAGCAAAGCAATGCCATGTGCTTTATGACAACCAGGAATAATCAGGTCGATAAAACCATAGCCACTCGATACGGGATGCATAATATGATCGATCTCGCCGAGTTGGTTATGCAAACGATCCATCAGGCTTTCAATGCCTTCGTGCGCCAGATTAAGCGAAAATTTAAAAATGGTGTCGTCAATATCATAAAGATTATCGCGCTTTTCGAGCCGATAATAATGGTTATTGAGCATCTGAATAACGCTTTCAGGCATGGAAGAATGAACATAAGCGCCCTTACGTCCACAAACGACCGTGCTGATATCCGGCTCTTTTGCCAGTATCTCCAACACGCGGTGCACGCTTTCCCTGGCCAGCTCACCACAAAAAATTTCCTGGTCGCCCTCTGACACCCACGCGCCATTTTCGGCGACAAAGGCGATTTCATTTTTGATGTCAGGAAAGTAGCGCTGTAGCTGATAATATTGATTGCCACTGGCGACAACAAAGCGAATGCCTTTTTGTTTTAGCAGGGCGTACTGGCGTGAAAAGCGCTGAACGTTGTACTGCTTATTTTCGTCCAGAAAAGTCCCATCCATATCAACTGCAATCATCCTTACTGCCATTGTCGTTCCCCCCTTGTCTCCCGGCCTGAATAGGCTGAATGTTGCTTCAAGCTTACTCGCTGTAGGGATTAATGAGAATTCCAATCATTAAATATCCTTCTGTTAGCTCACATTGTGCGCCAGTCGCGATTTTACCCATCAGCAATCTGTTAAACATAAGTTCATCTTTCGAATGTAATGAAAAAAATCTTCATCTGAAATATAAACTATCTGTTAAGGGCCACAATTATGACTGTGAAGCTTCAACACACACCGTTACCCCACGATATTCCAGCAGCGATCCGTCAGTTTAAGCAGCAGGTGCGTCAGCAGATCGGCGATGTTGAAGGCTTATTCAGTGAGGTTTGCAATAAAATCGAGCAGGCCATAAGCCAGGCCAAAGCGGAAGAACAACAGAGCGGCAGTTCCTGGCCGGTGATTTCACCCGAACAGATTACAGATGGCACGCTGACCCCTGAGACACGAGAAAGAATAAAACGTCGTGGCTGTGTGGTCGTAAAGCAGCATTTTCCTCGAGAACAGGCGCTGGCATGGGATGCCGCCATGTTGCGTTATCTGGATGAAAATCAGTTCGATGCACAGTATCGCGGTCCCGGGGACAATTTTTTTGGAAGTCTCGAAGCCTCCCGGCCTGAAATTTATCCGATTTACTGGTCTCAGGCGCAAATGGAGGCGCGCCAGAGTCATGAAATGGCACAGGTGCAGTCGTTTTTAAATCGCCTGTGGCGATTCGAATCCGAAGGTCAGCAATGGTTCGATCCGGATGTGAATCTTATCTATCCGGACCGAATTCGCCGACGTCCGCCGGGAACAACGTCGAAAGGGTTGGGCGCGCATACGGATTCCGGTGCGCTTGAACGCTGGTTGTTGCCCGCGTATCAACGCGTCTTTCGCTCGCTTTTTGACGGCAATGTTGAGCGTTACGACCCATGGAATGCGGCCCATCGTAGCGAAGTGAACGAGTTTGATGTTCCCGATACCACAAAATGCTCGGCTTTCCGCACGTTTCAGGGATGGACTGCGCTCTCCGATATGATGCCCGGTCAGGGCTTACTGCACGTGGTTCCCGTGCCGGAAGCCATCACCTATGTCCTGCTTCGACCGCTGTTATCGGATGTGGCTGACGATGAATTGTGTGGCGTTGAGCCGGGGCGCGTGCTTGCAGTAAATGAAAAATGGCACCCACATTTGATAAAGGGATTATGCTCGGTACCGGCGATTACGGCGGGCGACTCTGTCTGGTGGCACTGTGACCTCATTCACGCTGTCGCACCGGTTGAAAACCAGCAGGGCTGGGGCAATGTTATGTATATTCCCGCTGCGCCCATGTGTGATAAAAACCGGGCCTACGCGCACCTTGTCGCGCGCGCACTTGAGCAAGGCCATTCCCCTGCTGATTTTCCTCCTGAGCACTACGAAGCTGGCTGGAAAAATCGCTTTACCCTCGCCGATCTTAATCTCAACGGAAAACGGGGGCTGGGTTTAGCCTGAAACCCGTATCGCTTAACGTCAGCTTAATCCATGGATGCAAAGAACCACGATGAATACGCGTCAGCAACAAATTATCGAACTGGTTAATTCACGTGGCAGCATCGCCGTCAGCGAGCTGGCTCAGCTTGTCGGTGTTTCAGAGGTCACGGTACGTCAGGATCTCAACCAACTGGCGCAACAGCGGGTTCTGCGTCGGGTTCATGGCGCGGCCCAGTCGCTGGACAGCGACGATGTTGGCACGCGCATGAACACCCGTTATGGTATTAAGCTGGCTCTCGCTCGCTATGCCGCTGATCTGATCAATGATGGCGAGTCTGTATTGATTGAAGGCGGCAGCACCAATGCCCTGCTGGCACGCATGCTGGCCAGCCGTAAAAGCCTGACGTTAATCACGGTGAGCCACTATATCGGTCACCTGCTTAAAGATGCGGCTTGTGACGTGATTATTCTGGGTGGCATGTTGCAAAAGAGCAGCGAATCCATAACCGGCCCGTTAACCCGTTACTGTATTCAGCAGATTCACTTTCACAAAGCCTTTGTTGGCGCAGATGGCTGGCATCCGGAAACCGGCTTTACCGGTCGCGATATGCAGAGATGTGATGTGGTTGACGCCGTGCTGGCGAAAGGCGCAGACAGTTATGTTCTGACCGACAGATCTAAATTCGGGCAAATACATCCTTATCCCTTGTCGTCCGGTTATCAGCCTGGCCATGTTATTACAGAGGATGGGCTTTCCCCGGACGTGGTGGCCCGGCTTTCTGAGCAAGGTATCGCGCTGATGCAGGTCGGGATCGCCGCCTTGCAGGCAGAGACGTCAGGGGGCAACGGTGATGGAGTCGCGCAGGACAAGGCTGCCCTTAAAAGGCGTTAACGTCGTTAACTCGCCGCCATCCAGCATCGAAACCAGCCGGTTAATGGTCTCGTTAATCATATCGGTTACGGGAAATTTCACGCTGGAAAGCGCAGGAATAATGTAGGCCGCCAGCGGGATATCGTCAAAGCCAATCACGGAGACTGTCCCTGGCACAGCGATATTATTTTCCGTCAGCTGTTTGATGGCCCCAATAGCCATTTCATCATTGCTGGCAACGATGGCACTGAAGGATTGTCCCCTTGCGAGCAAGGTTTTCACCGCCAGCATGCCGCTTTGCGCGGTCCACTTTCCGTGCACAATAAGCTGCTGATTGATGGCGATTCCCTGCTCGCGTAGCGCGGTTTGATAGCCCGAAAGCCGTTCCTGACTGGTAGGTGAATCCAGTGATCCCGTAATAAACGCGATATTACGATGGCCCTGCTCCATCAGATAACGGACGGCCATCTGGCTGGCCATGTGCTGATCGCTATAAACGCAGAAGCTGTCATTGATACGCAGGCGACGATTAATGACCATGACAGGTTGCTTGTGCTGCGAGATCATCGCGTCCAGCTCGTCAATGCTGAGAAAGCGCGGATAGATAATAATGCCATCGCAACGCAGGTCGAGCAGAAACTGGATAGCCGCACGCTCCTGTTCCGCGGTGTGTTTACCATCGGCCAGGATCAATTGACGATTTTGCTGCTCCATAATTCTGGCAGAGTGCGACATCAGCTCACTAAAAATGTTACCGCTGTAAAGTGTGTTGGTGACCACCAGCCCAATGGTTTGGCTACTTTTGTTCGCCAGGTTGCGTGCCAGCAGATTTGGCCGATAGCCTGTCTCTGCAATGGCCTGTAATACGCGATCTCGTTTCTCCTGCCCCACATAACCATTGCCCGACAACACTCGCGATACTGTCGCTTTTGAGACGCCGGCGCGTTTTGCTACTTCAGATATTGTTGTCATGTTCTCGCTGCCCGTGTCCTCAGAGTAAATGCAGTCTACCTAAGCCTTTCATTATTTAAAATATTTGCCCTTAGCCCGGCATGGCGCTCTTTTCCACTTCGAGTGATTGCCATCACAAAAATAACAGATGGTCATTTTACGCTCTTGTTTAAACAGTAAAACATCTTCATGATTTTGTGAAACCGGTTTCCTATTTAGCTGCCCCTTCGGTCAGATACAACCTGAGTCAGGCTGACTGAAGGCGTATAACAATAAAGCGGCGGCTCCAGCGGAAACCCGAGCGCATTTTCCTCTACCCTACGAGATAAAATCATGCCAGGAAATTATGCAGAGATTTCACAGGCTATCGTTAATAAGCTGGGCGGTCTGAACAATATCAGTGCCGTCACGCATTGTATGACTCGCCTGCGTTTTGTGGTGAAAGACGATAGCCTGGTTGACCTTGCCGGATTAAAAACCCTCAATGGCATTATGGGCGTTGTGCATACCGATACACAGTTGCAGGTGATTATTGGCAATGATGTGTCGAAAGCTTATGAGGCAGTTTTGGCATTGGGCGATCCGCAGTCAGACGGTACTGCGCCCAGGAAACGGCGACTCACGCTAAAAAGCGTGGGGGCCGGTATTCTGGATGCGCTGGTCGGCACCATGTCACCGCTGATTCCCGCCNCAATGGTCAAGCTGTTGGCCATGATCCTGGATATGGCCGGTGTGTTTGAGAAAGGCTCATCGACTCTGGTCATATTGAACGTGATTGGAGATGGTGCTTTCTTCTTTTTGCCCATTATGGTGGCTGCGTCAGCGGCGCTTAAATTCAAGACGAACATGTCACTGGCGATAGCCATCGCTGGCGTCCTGGTGCATCCCAACTTTATTGACCTGATGGCTAAAGCGGCGCAGGGACAACCCGTCGAGTTTGCTTTTATCCCGGTAACGGCGGTGAAATATACCTATACGGTAATACCGGCGCTGGTGATGACGTGGATTTTGTCTCACATTGAACGTGGTGTGGACCGTATTACGCCTGCGGTAACAAAAAACTTTCTGAAGCCGATGTTGATTGTGCTGATCGCCGCACCGATTGCGATTGTCTTGATTGGCCCGATTGGTATCTGGATCGGCAGTGGAATCTCCGCCGTGGTTTACACCATTCACGGTTATTTGGGCTGGCTTTCGGTTGCGATTATGGGCGCGCTCTGGCCCTTGCTGGTGATGACCGGCATGCATCGGGTTTTCACACCCACTATTATCCAGACCATTGCTGAAACCGGTAAAGAGGGCATGGTTATGCCTTCGGAAATTGGCGCTAATCTGTCCCTTGGCGGCTCTTCACTCGCCGTCGCCTATAAAACGAAAAACCCGGAATTACGTCAAACCGCGCTGGCAGCAGCAGCCTCTGCCATTGTGGCCGGCATTTCTGAACCGGCCCTTTACGGTGTCGCTGTGCGTTTAAAACGCCCTTTGATTGCCAGTATGATCAGTGGGTTTATTTGTGGTGCCGTCGCCGGCATAGGCGGTTTGGCCAGCCATTCGATGGCATCACCCGGATTGTTTACCAGCGTTCAGTTTTTTGATCCAGCCAACCCGATGTCCATTGTTTGGGTTGTCGCGGTGATGGTGCTCTCTGTGGTGCTGTCATTTATTCTTACCCTGATTCTGGGCTTTGACGATATTCCTGAAACCACCAGCCTGGCAGCATCACAACCTAAGGTTTCACCTGAAAAAGCAAAAGCGGCTAACGCTAGCTGATCATTAATGACTGTGTTAAAGAGGATTTCATGTCTGAATCACGATTCCCGCAAGGATTTTTATGGGGCGGTGCCTTATCCGCAAATCAGTCAGAAGGCGCTTTTCTTGAAGGCGGGAAAGGATTAACCACCGTTGACATGCTCCCCATCGGGCCTGCACGTATGCCGGTCAAGCTGGGTCAGGAAAAACGTGACGCACTGCGGGACGATGAATTCTATCCCAGCCACACTGCGATCGATTTTTATCATCGTTATCGTGAAGACATCGCTTTAATGGCAGAAATGGGCTTTACGGTTTTTCGGACGTCGATTGCCTGGAGCCGTATTTTTCCGCGCGGCGATGAAGTCACGCCCAATGAAGAGGGGCTGGCTTTTTATCGTGACATGTTTACCGAATGTCGCAAGTACGGCATTGAACCCTTAGTGACGCTTTGCCATTTTGATGTACCTATGCATCTGGTTACGCAATACGGTTCGTGGCGCAATCGTAAAATGATCGATTTTTTTGCCCGTTATGCACGCAGTTGTTTTGAGGCGTTTGATGGTTTAGTGAAGTACTGGCTGACCTTTAATGAAATAAATATCATGCTGCACAGCCCTTTTTCGGGCGCAGGACTGGTATTTGAACCGGGTGAAAACAGTGAGCAGGTTAAATATCAGGCCGCTCACCATGAGCTGGTGGCAAGCGCGCGGGTGACAAAAATAGCTCATGAAATCAACCCGGATAATCAGATTGGCTGCATGCTGGCTGGCGGCAATTTTTATCCCTGGTCGAGCAAACCTGACGATGTCTGGGCGGCGCTGCAAAAAGATCGTGAGAATCTGTTTTTCATTGATATTCAGGCGCGGGGTGCCTATCCCGCCTACTCTGCTCGCCTTTTCCGCGAGAAAGGCATCCAGATTGAAATGGCAGAAGATGATGCTGATGTACTCATGAACACCGTCGATTTCGTGTCATTCAGTTACTATGCTTCCCGTTGTGCGTCCGCCGATATGAATGAGCAGAACAGCAGCGCGGCAAACGTGGTGAAATCCCTTACGAATCCGCATATTCAGCGTAGTGAATGGGGCTGGGGCATCGATCCGCTTGGACTCCGCATCACCATGAACATGATGTACGACCGTTACCAGAAGCCGCTTTTCCTGGTGGAGAATGGCCTGGGCGCACGCGATGAGGTCAATGATGAGGGCGAAATTATTGATGATTATCGCATCAGCTATTTGCGTGAGCACATTCGGGCCATGGGAGAGGCGATAGGTGATGGGATACCAGTAATCGGCTACACCACGTGGGGCTGTATTGACCTGATTGCCGCCTCAACGGGTGAGATGAGTAAACGCTATGGGTTTGTGTATGTCGATCGTGACGATCGTGGACAAGGCACGCTGGCCCGGCGGCGAAAAAAATCCTTCTGGTGGTATAAAAAAGTGATTGCCAGTAACGGCAGCGATCTGGATTGACGGCACAACGCGCATTCACCTTATTGCTGCCCGAGTGCGCGTTGTGCAAAACGCCCTGTACTCAGCTTGACTGACCGTACTGAGAAGGCGACAGATACTGTCGCCTTTATCGCGTTTACTTCTGCAGTAACCAGTGTTCGATATCGCTGGCTGGAAGCGGTTTCGAAAAGAAGTAACCCTGGATTTGATCGCAGCCGTATTGCTTCAGCAAACTCAGTGTGGCTTCTGTTTCTACACCTTCTGCCAACACCGTATAGTCCAACTCCTTCAACATCTGGATAATGCTTCTGACGATAATTCTGGAGGCAGAATCGCTATCCATCCGACTGATTAAAGACATATCGACCTTAATCACATCTAACGGAATTTCCTGCAGGTAACTAATGTTGCTGTAGCCTGTACCGAAATCGTCCAGTGAGATAATAAACCCGTGGGCTTTAAGCGCTTCGAGTCCATTAATCGCCACATCGCTTTCCGTTATCAACTCATTTTCCAGACATTCCACGCCCATTAATGATGTTGGCAATTCTGCAGCCTGCATCTTACTGGCTAAACTGGAAGCAAACTCCGCTCTGGAAAAGTCACGTTCGCTGACGTTGACGGATACCGGGATTAATTCAAATTCTTTATTCCACTGCGTTAACTGAATGATGACGCGATCGATAACCCAGTCAGTCAGCACCGAAATCAGGTTAGTTTTTACGGCCAACGGTATAAAGTCGACGGGAAACAGCTCGCCTCTTTCCGGATGGTGCCAGCGAATTAATGCCTCAAGCCCAACGGTTTTTCCCGTCTTTAAGCACACCTTTGGCTGATACGCGAGGTACAGGCCTTCGTCTTTTTTAAGCGCCTGGGCCAGATCGTTCATAATCAAGAAATCTTCCGTGCGCCGCGAATCGTATGCATGATCGAACGTCATAGCACCACCGTTCTGGTGAATACATTCGTGCAACGCACTGACCGCCTGACGGACAACTTCATTTGCATCAATATCGCGGGAAACAAACTCGGTCTCGCCTGCATAAACGTCGATATCAATGGTGATGTTATCCGCTAAATCTGCTTTAAGGTTGGTTAACACCTCAATGGTACTTTGCGCGCTATAGCCGCCAAAATAAGGCTGGATTAATGCAAAGCGCCCCGGTGCAAATGAATAAAGCATGTCATCTGGCTGAAGCTGAAGACGAGCGCTGACCAGCCCGGCAATTTGCCTGAGTAAGTTTTCCACTGGCGCAATGCCAAAGGTACGTGATAACTCATATGCCTGGGGAATATCAATACAGTCGATAAGGATCATGCGAAAACGACGATCGGGATTGCTGACGGCCAGCTGTTGCATGTCGCGAATCAGGCGTGGCCGGTTCGGTAGATGCGTAATCAGATCGGTGAAACTGGCAAGATTCCATGCATCCAGAAAGGATGTCACCAGTCTTGCCAGCGACTTCAGTGTTTCCAACTGCTCATCACTAAACGTATGAGGCTGCGTATCGGTCACGCAAAGCGTCCCTAACACCAGCCCTTCCAGATTGTATAACGACACGCCCGCATAAAACCGGATGTGAGGTTCACCCTCAACTAAGGGATGAAAAGTGAAGCGGCTGTCTTGCAATGTATCCTGTACAACGAGCTGCCCGTCGCCATCAATAACATGACGACACAAGGAAACTTCGCGTGCTGATTCTTTGAGGTTAAAGTTGCGGGAAACCTTAATATACTGATTTTTATCATCAATAATTGAAATAAAACTGCCTGAAATACCCAGCGCCTGCGCGGCAAGATGAACAAATTTTTCCAGCACCTCATCCCTGGTAATATCAGGTGACAAAAGTGCTTTAACCGCTTTAAGACGATTTTCGTCATTGCCACTTTGATTATCGTGCACAACAGCCTCCCCTTGTGCGGGTGCAAAAAACGCAGAAAAACAATTTAGCTTAAATTTAAATATTTAGCGCCATATTAACCGACAATTTATAGCAAACAGGGGCCATGTGCGACTGTATAACATGCGCGAAACTGTTTTCAGAAATTTTTAACATGATACCGTGCTGCCAGCATCGGGTTTGCCGTTTCTCTGAACAACAGTGGCGATTAATAACCCATAAAAGCGGTAATTAAATAATCGCGCAAATAATAACAATTGTTATTACTTTTATGATTACCATCAATCCCTTAAAGGCGCTTGCCGTTAATCCTGATGGCCTGAGAGATAATACCAGAATCCTTTTAATTCAAGTTGTTAATTCTGTGAAATTGATCTCTTTGGGTCGTGTTGCCCAACCTGTTACCGCGACATCTTCATTGCGTTGCTGAAGTCAAAATCGTCGCTCAGTGACAAGATCACAACGCGCAGTAAAGGATTAGTGAAGCCAACATCCATAACCGCGCCCCTGTGTGTGCATAGCTGCATAAATAATTTGCGGATGGAGCAAGGCCTGGCCGCTTAAGGCGGCTTTTCCATTGTGCGCGGAGGCGGTTGTCGATGCAGACTGTAGCAGCCCTTCTGTCATCGCCCCTCACTTTCCTTTAGATCTCTGTGTGAACAGACTTCGAAATCTTCCCTTCACGTAGTAAGCTACGCCCTTACAGCCAACATGGGCTATCTTCCCCTGACCGTTCTGCAACGACGAATACTCACGGGCGCCTGTTTGACCACGATTAACTGATTTAAACCCCCAGCGCCTCTTCAGGGTTGCTGGTCAGGGTTGTTCAGGAATGGAAGTATGCTTACCGAAGAACAGTTGAATGATATTGTCAGTCGCCCGGATGGGGTTTCACATCAGGTTGTGGCAATGGCAAAAGAGTTACTCGCGTACCGTGCCGCTTTTGCGCATCCTTACGCGGTCATAGAGCCTTTGGGAATGACCTATATTGGCGACGAAAATGCGGCGATGGTCTGGCATCCAAAACATGTTGAAGAAGGTGACACCTGTCTGTATCTGAAACCCCGTATCGAAGCCTAGTGGTGACACTGCGATGCTGATCGTTGCACCAATGCGCCAGAGTAGCCATGACAGATGGCTTATTTCAGGATCAGAGAGAACATGCATCTTTCAGATTGCCCATTAATTTCACCATCACCATTCACGCCTTGCGCTGTGCTGCCGTTCGCTTTTACAGACGAGGATTACACCAGGGCGCGAAGGTTTCAGCGATATTCACGCAAGCGAGCCGTCACTGCGTCAGGCTACCTCCACGAATACCTGTTGAGCAGGCTGCCTGATTAGCACAATGAGGCTGTTTATAACGGATCTGCGATGGTCAGCGTCGGCGTCAGTTTTGACTGAAGCGCTTGCCTGATCTCAACGTCCAGATTAGCATCGGTGACAATATCGGTGAGCTCATTTAAATGCACCACATTGAAGAGTGACCATGCCCCATATTTTGAGCTGTCCGCCAGTAAAATCCGGCGATGAGCGTTCATTATCAGATCGTGTTTCAGTGCCGCTTTTTCTTCTGTCGGGGAAGTTACGCCTTTAGCGAGGTCCCAGCCGTTGCCACTCAGAAACGCAATATCAGGATGAATATTGTTGAGCATTTTACGCCCGTGATCGCCAATACAGGACTGGCTGCTCTCATCAATGCGCCCACCGATTATTGTCACTTCGATTTGTTTGAACTCTGAGAGAAACAGGGCGATGTGTAAGTCATTGGTAATCACGCGCAACGGCATATGGGTAATTTGCCGGGCCAGTTCAAACATCGTGGTGCCCGCATCCAGAATGACAGCATCGCCGGCTTTAACAAAGCTGGCCGCCACGCGCGCGATAGCATGTTTTTCCACCAGATTACGCGAGGACTTTTCCAGCGTGGTCGGCTGAGAAGGGATAAACCGATTCAGTGTCACACCGCCATGTGTTCGGCTGACAACACCTTCGTGATCGAGTTTAATCAGATCGCGTCTGATCGTTGCCGGTGAGGCACCCGTTACCGTAACAAGCTGCTCAACTGTGACCAGATTATTCCCTTTGAGGTAATTCATTATCGATTCTAAACGGCTGTTTTCTTTCATATTATAAATGCCCGATAAGGTTTTTATTTTCCGTAATGCCGCTATGATCGCAAACTGTGCTTTTTCTGTCCAGGCAATCTCGGAAAAGAGGATTGCGCCGACGCATTTGTAAGTGTGAATGGTTGTTTTGGCACAACGGCTCATTCGCAAAATGCGAAAGACGGCATTAGGTGCAGCGAAGAGAAAACATCCCGCTCTTTTCAGGAAAATTAATCCCGTAAATAATGTCGGTGCGCCTGGCTAATTTTATTTGCCGTTTAAAAGTCCGGTATTTTCTCAGCTGTATGTCTTTTCATATAACGCTTATAACGCACGAATAAAGACAGCTATCTCGGTAAACAGGCGGGCGAACGTTATATCCAGAGCAGGTTTTATCTGGGTATCAAAGGGGAATGTAGAGCGTACAACGTGGGGAGCATCATGATTGAAGTCAAAGGGGAATGAGAGCAGCGATCCATGCTGCTGTTGATATATCGCAAAGCGTTTAATAGCTGCGCTATTCGCCGCGAGGCGATAGGGCAACACTACATAGCATCACGATATTCAGGCCAGGCAACCGCATCGGCATGACCCGAACCTGCAGAGGCAAACAGACTGCCCTGGAAGTTGATAATGCCCGCCGCTTCAAGCCACATCCACTCCTCGGCCTTAACGATACCAGCAGCGATCACCGTGATCTCTAAGGCAGAACAGCATTTGATAATCGCCTGGACAACCGCCTGCTTAGGGCCGCTCCGATGAACATCCGTTGTAATACTGGAATCGATACGAATGCGATCGGGCTGGATGTGTGTCAGTAACGACAGGCCAGCTGATCCCGCACCAAAGTTATCGACGGACAAACTGATACCTGCGGCTTTGAGCTGCCTGACGGCAACGGAAAACGCTTCGAGTCTGGAGATGACTTCGGTTTCGCTCACGCCAAGCACCACCTGTTCCGGGACTAATCCGGCCGCATTGATTGTCGAGACAATCTTTGCAACCGCATCCGGCACCACCACCAGCGTCATGGGAAGCAGGCTGACATACAGGGTCATTTCATCCGGACAGGCCCTGCCCGCCATGTCGAAAGCCTTGATCACCGCCTCGAGGTCAGCATCATGTAACGCTTGCTCGGAGCCGTTCTGGTCGGTGCCACGATGACGCGTATCCGTGATTGCCTCAATCGCTGTGACCTGTCTGGCAAGAGGATCGACCACCGGGCGGAAACTAATACCGGAGGAAGCGGGTTTTGCCGTACTCATCGCAGGACGATCGGGAATAAACTCCCAGTATTCGGATGGCAAAACCTCGTAATAGTTTTCTTTCTCACGCGCTTCGACAAAGGTACGCAGAAACTGCAACGCCCTGTCAGCGTAGGTCAGTTGGTACTTAGACGTGCCTTTATCGAGTACAGCCTGAAGCACGGTTGAACGATCGTGCTGGCGTAAATCAAACAGCTCCATACCGGCATTACCAAACCGACGGGATGGTGCGTAGTCACGCATCAATTCAACCACGTTGTGATGGCGGCGAGCGGCACAGATGCGCTGGTAAACGGCAAGCACGCCCTCTTCAGGGCCTTCCAGTAACTGGAAAAAATGGGTGCCATTAAAGAGCAAAATGCCGGTCACTTCATGGGAAGCATTGAATATGCTGGCATCGTCCACCATGTCAGGAAGCGTCTTAACGGGCACGTCATCTGAGATGTGGCTGCGATAAATAATTGTGGTCAGCAAAGGGCA
This sequence comes from Pantoea allii, assembly GCF_002307475.1. GTDB lineage: Bacteria > Pseudomonadota > Gammaproteobacteria > Enterobacterales > Enterobacteriaceae > Pantoea > Pantoea allii. The sequence continues at coordinate 238,972 of NZ_NTMH01000032.1, forward strand.
GCTCCAACGTCATCGTGATTGAGGCTGTTAGCTTATCAGTTATTGTCCTGATATGCAGGTATCGGTTGGGAGATGAGCACGATAATTTACATTAATATGCAACAGAAATGATTCTCAGGTAAGACAACGCACAGGTTGGCCCTGTAAAAAGGTTATCACCTCAATGATTAATTTTATTTATTTAATGTCGCATTTCCCATTTCACGCATTCAGAGATAATGCTGCGGCTCAGGGCTGTTCATAACCCCCTGCCCGCTGTTAATCATGATTAATCCCTTGTATTAACGGCTAATTTCACAAAAACCCCAGAATGCGGCGATGTGGTACACTAACTTATGACGTTTACCCGGTTATTCTCACGCCCGATCATACATTAACAAAAGCAAACTATAGAGTTAATTTAATTTAGCGCACAATATTAAGTGAACGCGACCCTGTTTAATTAAATAACTGCAATGTTATTTAACCTTACTGGCCAGAAAAAACCTTTTAAAAATGACACTGACGCCAATGATAATTTTAATTTGCGTTAAGTGGGCAGGGATAAAAAAATAATTACGCCTTGACCCTTCTAAAGAAAAAATTAATTTAATTGCTTTTGCCTTTTATAATGATTGGGCTTTATTTTCGCTATTTATCGTACACTCTTCTTTTGCAGTTTCATTGAGCAAACGGGCAGGAGCGGAAATGTCTACGGAATCTAGCGACAAGGAACATCACCGCACCAGTGCAACAAAAGCACTTAGTCTTTCCGATCGGGGCCGGGATGAGGTGCTGAAAAAATTCTTGCGTCTGGCCAGTCAACTGCTGGGTATCAATGGAAGTTACATTACTGTTCTGAACGATGACCAGCATATTGTTCGCGCCAACTATAATATTGAGCTGCAGGATACGTCACGCGAGCAAGCGCTGTGCCGATATGTTGTGGAAGGCGGCGCAACGGTCATTGTACCGGACACCACCTGCGATTCACGTTTTGCCCATCATCCACTGATCAGGCATGCACCTTTCATCCGCTTTTATGTAGGTACGCCGCTAAAAAACCGCAATGGCCAGATACTGGGCACGCTGTGTTTGACGGATACAGTGCCGCGCCCTTTCAATGACCAGCAAAAAAAAATAACAGAATCCCTGGCTGGGTTAATCATCGCTTTTCTTGATGCCTGGCACTCCGCGGCTTTCATCGAACCGGTTACCGGGTTAGCCAACCGCGAACGTCTTATTCGCGATATACAGCACCTTGCCACCCAAAAGGATAAATCGCTGCGCCGTCTGGTGTTGATTGATTGTATCGATATGTCCCGCGCGTTTGAGTTATCCCGATCGTTGGGCATGGCCGCGCTGGAGTCACTGCTGAAAGATGTCGCGACACTATTGCTGTTACGCCTTCGGCCAACTAATGGCTGCCAGTTTTACACTATCGCAACAGGACGTTTTGCTATTTTAACCCAGGCTGACAGCCCCGTGAGTGCAACCTGGGTAGCTGAGCGACTGGGAGCGATCAGCGCTGATATGGGCGACGGTCTGACCATGGCGCTGACGACCTATACGGAGCAAACTGATTTTATTGCCAGCGATGCGCCGCCTTATGAAGTCCTCCGACGGGCAGTCAATGCGCTGGAGTACATCAGCGGACAGACATTATCTCAGGTTCGTTTTGATGAAATCAGCGACATAAGCTGCGCGACTGATGTCACCTTGATGAGCGACCTGGCAGAAGCCTTACGGCACAATCACGGCTTATTCTTGGTTTTTCAGCCCAAAGTCTGTATTAAAAGTGGTAAACCCGTTGGTCTTGAAGCACAGGTGCGTTGGCATCATCCGTTACGCGGTGAGCTGTTAGCAGATCACTTTGTCGCTCTGGCTAAAGGGACGGAACTTGATACGCAACTGACAACCTGGCAGGTCGACAGCGCCATTTCCCGCCTTAAACGTTTACGACATCATCATGTCCAGTTGCCAATAACAATCAGTATTAATGAGCGAGATATTGCTGACAGCACGTTTGCAGAAAAACTGGCTGAAAAAATGCTCAAGGCCGCCCTTCCCACATCAATGCTTATCATCAACATATTGAAAACCGAGCATATGATTGACAGTCCAACCGCTATGCTCGGACTGGAAATGCTCAGGCTTTCAGGCTTCAGCATGTCATGGGAAGATACGGCTAAGGGCTACAGCAAAATACGTTACCTACGACAGAGCCCGCCTGAAGTCATAAAACTTGATAACGTACTGGCAAAAGAACTTAATGCCAGGATCACGTCACGTCTGATTGCCCACAGCATTTTTACTACCTTAAAAGCGCTCAATACCCTTGTGCTGGCCGATGGAAAAGATTACCCGCCATCGGTTTCTCCGCCTTTAGAAGACCGTGACGATGTTGCACGTGAGTATTTTAATATAAAGCCAATGGCTGAGACGGAGCTTGATACCTGGCTTAAATGGAAGCTGCCTGGCTGAGACCCTGGATAATGACGTTTTAACCAGAGCAGGTTTCTGCCCACTCCGCGCTCGCCGTTTTTTTATTTCCTTGCCAGGTAACGTTTACTGTCACGAGCCTGAATACGCGCGGCCGTTGGCGAAGGGAAAATATAATTAAACAGGTCACGATACAGGCCCAGATGTTTAATCACGCCTTCACGAATGTTTTTGGTGATGTCATTGACCAAAAAGTCGCTCGTGGTATTGAAACTTCCCATTTTAAAAAAGGCTTTATCAAAAACGGTAATAGTACCTTCCCATTTCATATGATATTCATCTCGGGCGACATCATGGGTGGCAATAAACAGGCCTTTATGTGTTTTTACACCGTGGTTACCCACATACGTCACCTGTGAATCGTAGCCACGCTTGTTGCGCCAACGGCAAAATTCATAAGGCACATCATAATGCGGCAAAATAAAATCGGGACAGCGAAAATTCTCATCACTCAATAAGCCGTCCAGCGTGACGGAAAAATGCAAAAAATCCTGCATGAAATCGAACTGTCGGGTTTTAGTTAATTCAACGTTGATGGTGAAATGACCTGAGTGCACATACCAGTAATTAGTAAATCCATTCACGAGAATACAAAATACCTGCCAGTCACTGAGCCGTCGATCCCCGGCTAATCCTCTGAAACGGCTGATCATCAACCTTGATTTCGGGTTCTGATACGCCTTAAGCAACGGATCATTCATACCTTTCAGTAACATCAGGCCCACTCCTTTGTTATTTGGCTTATCCTGCCATGCCGTTTTCATCCTGAAAAGGTGGCGTCCTCTGATTGTGCGGCGTTAAGCACGGCTTCAGTAATGCTTTAATCACTCGCGCGCTACACAGGTATCTTCACCCCATCCTGTCCGTTGTTTTTGTATGAGGCTACGGATTTCAGGCGCGCTTATTTCCTGAGCAGGCAAGCACACGCAGGGCTGAAACGGTTGTCGGGCGTCAGCGGATATAGCGTTAAAATTTGAGCGGATAAATCAGAATGGGAATATGGCTAATGCCCGTTGCTGATGACAGGCAATAAAATCATGTTTCAATTGACCGTAAATCTTGATGTCGCCCTGACAGGCAAGTTGTGCAGCGCGTTTAACCGCCGCATATTCATCCCGTACCTTTGGAGAGTGACGTAAATAATCCCGAAAGGCGAGATGCCGCCTGATATCGGGGCTGCCAGAGATAAAAGCATGAATGTGGTGGGTCCGCGCCTCCGCACCTTTCGTGAAATAGCGTCTCCCCGGCATCCCGTTTTCTCCGCGCGATTGGTAGCCCATCAGTATTAGCGCCTCAGCAGTCGGGGAGTCATGATTTAACACTTCTGTCAACATATCGATGACGGGTTTTGCCGCTAAGCCTTCCACAGCTGTACTGCCAATGTGATGGATAGTCACAAGCGTGTCGCCCAGCGCCGCCGCAACAGCGGCAGCTTCAGTTGAAAAGTGATCTGCCCATTCAGGCCGGTATTCACTGATAATTAGCGGGCGTGGACGCATTGACAGGCACCTGTGTTAACGCCCTTTTTTCTTACGGCCGGGCTGGTTGAAACGCTTGCGCGACGCAGATTTATCCTCGGTCTTATCACCCTGCTTAGGTGCACTTTTCATCGGCTTTTTCGCCGCCGGACTTTTTTGTGATGTTTTCTTCGCTGGTTTTTCATCCGAGGATGAGTTTTCCAGTAATTTGAACAGCTCGACTAATTCATCATCCGTCAGATCGCGCCATTCACCCAAGGGAATGCCCTTGAGATTGACGTTCATGATGCGCGTGCGTTCAAGCTTCGTCACTTCATAGCCAAAGTGTTTGCACATGCGACGGATTTGCCGGTTAAGCCCCTGAACCAGCGTAATACGAAACACATAAGGCGCTTCTTTCTTTACTTTGCATTTTTTGGTCACCGTTCCCAACATAGGAACGCCTGCCGCCATGCCCGCAATAAACTCATCGGTAACAGGTTTATCGACGGTAACCACATATTCCTTTTCGTGGTTATTGCCGGCACGTAAAATTTTATTGACCAGGTCGCCGTGGTTGGTCAGAAAAATTAAGCCCTGGGAATCTTTATCAAGACGACCAATAGGAAACACGCGTTTGCTGTGATTAACAAAGTCACTGATATTATCGCGCTCACCCTCTTCCATGGTGGTAATAATCCCGGTGGGCTTGTTCAGTGCAATCAGCACTAAATCATCTTCATCACGTGGCTCAATTAACTGACCATTCACTTTTACGACATCGCCGGCAAAAACCTGGGCACCCACCGCGGCGCGTTTGCCATTGATGAAAACGTTACCCTGTTCGATAAAGCGATCGGCATCGCGACGAGAGCATATTCCGCTCTCACTGATGTATTTATTGAGCCGTGTAGATGAATTGGTCAGCATGGTTCCTCCAAAAACGCGAACTATACCTTACCAAAACACGCTTGCGAAGCGGGTGGCGTCAAACTTTCTGTGCCACCTGCCCTGTCCCACCGGAAGTTATCATTGCACGCCATGACGTCATTGCAACGGATGAATTGGCCCGGCTCAGTCTGATAAGTAAGAATAAAATGTCTCGCGTCCCTGCGAATCACTCACCCTAAAAGCGTGCGCTCAGACCCAGGTTCCATGTGACTTCATGATAATCACTGGCACCCGCCACCGTCGATACGGCGGCATAAGCGGTTACCGTATCGCCGAAGGGTACGTTCGCGCCAACAGCCATATCCACCCAGTCTTTATCCTGGCCTGCACTGTTACGTCGGAAGGCAGTACGGGTCGATTTTAAACCTGCGCTCACTGAGGAGTCAGTATCTCCAAACTGATGGTTATAACTCACCTGCGCCCATGGATTGATCCATAAGCCTTTGGTGTCGACACGCCAACCTGCTGCGCCAACTTGTGAGTGCCGGGTTTGCCCGGAGAACCGCATCGCACTGCTGCTGTCGCCGAGCTCCTGGTAACCGTCCGCCTTAACATAGTCCAGCGCATAGCTGGCAACGGGCCCGGTGGTGACCACATTGCCTAACGGTAAATCCCAGCCCGTTTGCAGCCGCATCCCCATGAGTTTTCCTGCGCTGCTTCCCTGTTCTGTGCGGGTAGCGGGCCCGAGTTTAATCTGACGTTCTATCCCGTCATAATCCAGATCCGCATAGTGAACATCGGCGTTCACCCACAGCTGATCCAATAGCTGAAGCTGGCTCCAGAGCGCGACCATGTTGCCACGAAGCCGGTAATCATAACGATCAGAGGGCTGCTGCCGTTGACTGGCAGTCGACAGCAATGCCCCCGCCTGCCAGTTATCGGTGAGCTGATAACCGATGCCAACAGACAGATTAGCGGTATCGGTGTCGCCATCGTTAAAAACATCATCTTTGTTGCGGGCGTGCTGACCGGCATAACCGCCAAACACCGTGAACTGACCTGCTTCTGAAGCTTGCTTGCGCTGTTGCTGTAAATGACCATCCAGTGTGTTGTGCATATCATGCAGCATGGCCAGGGGTGCCTGGGTCAGCACAGCCACCTGGGCGGGCGCATCCAGAATCGACTGGATGTAGTCAGCGATAATGGCATGTACGGCAGGACTGGGATGAAGACGATCGGCAAACAGATAATTTTGCTGGGATGAAAAACCCGCTGTTGCTGAGGTACAGTTTACGGAAGAAGTGCCGGGTGGACAGGCCATGCCTGCCGTATTACTCAGCCCGTACAGGGCGGGATTTTGGATGACTTCACTGAAGAGTCCATTGATATCCACCCGAACAATATTTCCCTGGGTGGTTGCCAGTGCGTTTTCTTCAAGCTGGTTATACCGCGCGGTCAGTGCTGCCGCCTGACCGCTCAGCTGCTGCCATGCTGCAAATAACTGTTGCGCAATCAGGTCGCGAACCGCGGGCACACTTGAAAGTTGCGCGGCGGCCTGATTAAACGCAGCCTGAATGGCCTGCTGTCGCGCTGCATTATCAGGCGTGGCTGCCGCGTCCAGAGACTGAAACGCAGCAGCCACGGCAGCGGAACTGAACGGCTGAAGAATCGCCTCTATTAATGCGGGTGTCGCCCCCACATTGGGTACCGTCGGCACAATCACGGTGCCCGCGCCAGCATCAAGTAGCGCCTTGACCTGGCTGGCTGCCGCGCCTGCACTGTTATCTACAATCGATGTGGCCAATGGCGGAAGAGCAACCGCCGCCGCCAGATCGTTGCCGCCTATCCAGTGAATATACAAGCCATTGGGATCGGCCCGACCATTGGTAGAAGCCAGATAACGGGCAACCTGATCCTGAGTATTAAATTGTGGATTAAGGGCAGGCACAGCAACGGCGCCTCCTGCTGCGTAATTGCTACCGCCAGCGGAAGAGGGTTGCAATGTCAGCCCTGCTTCGCGAGCGATAATTTCATCATAAAGCAGATTATTTGCGGAATTATACGTAAACCGGCCGACGTTTCCTGTATCGCTCAGGCTGTCACCAAATACGGTAAGACTGTCCCATGCCATTACCGGCAGCGGGGTTATCAGGGCACTCATGGTGGCAAGGGCCACTAGCGACACAGGAAACCATGCACGATCTTTCTTCATGATTAGCTCCGTTCAGGGACGTAACAAGGATGGATAAATCGAAGAACAGCAAATAACGTCACGGCAGAGTAATAGCCGTTGATTGAAGAACGCTCCAGGCGAAAGCAGGCGTGTGCTCGCAAAAACAGAAATTTTTTTTAAAATTCCGAAAAATGCCAGCCCCCTGCTCATCGCTGATGCCGGGATACGTTCAAAAATGCGCCTTAACGGTTGAGGGCGACTGTTCAGCCCTGGGCCGTGGCAACGCGGGATTTGCCAGATTATCGTCCAGCTTTGTTACACCAAAACGGATGCGCTATTTCTTAGCCGCAGGCTTAAGCCCTCTGTAGAAATCCTGCAGACGTTTCATCGTTTTCACTGTGCGGTCTGGCAGGGAAGAGGCAACCGATAAAATCATCATCTCCAGGCAAACCATGACGGTGCCATGTAGCGGGATGCGGCCATTTTCTCCCCCGCGCGGAACGTGGATCACCACGTCAGCTTCCCGGGCAAAAAACGAGTCGGTGGCATTGGTGAGTAAAATAACAGGAATGCTGAGCCTTTTGGCTTCGCGTATCACGGTGCTGCCCTCACGATGCGCTGACTTCTGCGCCATCATCACCAGTACATCGCCCCGTTGCAAAGCCAACATTTGCTCCGCCAACGCAATGCCTGCACGATTAAGTGAAAACGCCGGTAAGCCAATGCGGTTTAACAGCCGGGCGCTGTAATCAGCGAGGATGCCTGAGGCATTGATCCCAAAAATGGCAACCTGACGGGCTTCGATCATCAATGAAGTCGCCTCAGCCAGCGCCTGACGGTTGTGCTCAGAAGATAAAACGTGGCACGCATGAAGATGTCCCTGCAAAACAAAGTCTATTGAGGAGGAGACATCACGCGTCACGTCATTCACCGTGGTGATCATCTTCTCTTCAGAAGACATGCCAGGCCCGAACCAGGCCTGCAGCACTTTTTTGAGATCGCGCAAACCTGAAAAACCCAGCGCCTGGATGGCACGGATAACGGTGGCGTCAGACGTATGGTTAGCAGTAGCAATTTCCATTGCCGTACTGTCAATCACCGTTTCCCGGTTGTCATTTATATAATGTGCAACCACCAGAAGGCGTGGAGAGAGTTGTTGCTCACGTGAACGTAAACGCTCACCCAATATGTCAACGCGGCTTTTAGCTTGCATTCCGATGATCGTCCGCCTTTTTTAAATAGCAAAAACACTGTGACATACCCTTTTCGTTTTCCCGGTTAACTAAGCACAGGTGAGAAAATCCCATTGCCTGAGGCTCAGTAAAGCTTTTAAGGACCCGGTTTTCTCTTTCGCTTTCCACTGATAGTAAACCTGCAAACTGTAGTCAGAAAGCCAGCAATGCGGAAAGCAGCCGTCTGCTTACCACCCATCGCCTGCCGAAATCCGTTTTGGAAAAGGGATAATTATCTTTAATTTCATTAAGTAAAAGGCAAAAACCAGCCAGGACAAAGCATTGCGGTGTGCATTTTAACATGTAGTGAAAATTCCGGTATTTCTGTTTACTACTACACCGCGCAATGGTTGAATGATTATCAATTACAAATCAGCGCGTGAACAGATCCTTTATGCTTTTCCTTCGTCGCTGAATAAATACACGCAGTCAATGTGGTTATTTACTTTATTTCTCTCTTTGATGATCAGCGAAAACAAATAATGAAAAAACGTTCCAACGATATTAAACACCTGGGAATCCAGCAGGCGGTGATGCTGGCGATCTGTTCTGGCGCGCTGCTTGCACCGGGTGAAAGCCTGGCGGCGACCAGTGATGATACGGTGACAGTAACCAGCGACGCTAACAGCAATGACGGCTATGCCGCCTCCACCAGCAGCGTTAGCACGAAAACCCCTGTGTCTCGTCTGGATGAGGCGCAATCTGTCAGTACCGTGACACAGCAACAGCTCGACGATTACCAGGCCAGCAGCCTGAGCGACGCGATGCGTTTTGTCAGTGGCGTTGCTGAGGCAAACACACTGGCGGGAACAGAAGATGGTTTTGTCCGCCGTGGGTTTGGTAGCAATTCCGATGGTTCCATTTATCGTGATGGCATCCGCAGCAGCCAGGGGTTAAATCTGGATGCCACAACGGAACGCGTTGAGGTGCTCAAAGGCTCGGCGTCTTTGCTCTACGGTATTCAGAATCCTGGTGGAGTGATCAACGTCATCAGCAAAAAGCCTCAATATTCATGGCAATCCTCGGTAAGCGGTCGCTACGCGAGTGAAGGCGGCGGTGCCGGTACGCTGGATGTGACGGGGCCGTTGGGCAATGGCTTTGCCTTCAGGCTGATCGCAGAAAAACAACGTCAGGATTACTGGCGTAATTTTGGCAGTGATGAACACTCGCTGCTGGCCCCGTCGCTGCAATGGTATGGTGAAAAAGCCAGCCTGTTAGTGAGTTACAGCGATTATCGTTATGACATTCCCTACGACCGCGGCACCGCCTTTATTAACGGCTCTCCTGTCGACCTGCCCTACAAGCAGAGACTGGATGACAAAGCCAATCATGCCTGGGGACGCAATCAGGCACTCAACGCTCATTACGACTGGCAGTTTAATGACAGCTGGAGTACGCGATTGACCCTTGGCTGGAATCAGCGCCGTTATGACAATAATGAAGTGCGGGTGACGGCGATTGATCCTGCCAGCGGCGTGGTTACGCGGCGTGCCGATGCCAACCGCGGATTTAATCAAAAAACCAACTACCTGTCGTGGGATGTGCTGGGTAATCCAGAACTTTTTGGCATGACACATGCGCTGGTATTCGGCACAGATTATGAAATGAATCAAACCTATCGTGCGCATCAGTATCAGGGCAAAAATGACCGGCGCTTCAACTATTTCAATCCGGTTTATGACATGCTGTCTCCCGTAACCGACAGCACCACTGAAAATAGCGCGAATGCCAACAACCTGAACCGTATTCACAGCCGTTCGGTTTATCTGAAAGACAGCATTTCGCTGAGTCCCGACTGGATCGCGGTGGTTGGCGGGCGATACCAACATTACGAGCAACGGGCTTCAAAAGGTTTCAACCCGGTGATTCAGACACTGGATGATGAAGGGAATAAATTCCTGCCACAAACCGGGCTGATTTATAAACTAACGCCTGATATTTCGCTTTACACCAGCATGAGTAAATCCTTCACGCCCTCAACGGATGTGGATGACGAAGGTAATGTCAGCAAGCCCGAGCAGGGAACGACCTGGGAAGTAGGAAGCAAATGGCAAATCTCCCCTCGCCTGTTCGCTTCGGTCGCGCTTTACAGAATTGATGAAAAGCAGATGTCACTCAGCATTAATGGCACGACCCGTCCTGTTAACAAAGCGCGCTCTCAGGGCGTGGAAGTTGAGCTGAATGGCGAAGTTGCGCCCGACTGGGATATCAGTGCCAATTACAGTTATGACAATGCCGAGATCGTCGATGACACGATTAATCCGGCCAACAACGGCAACCGCTTACAAAATGCGCCTGAACATGCCGGTGCGCTTTACCTGAGTCATAACCTGGTCATACCGGGTTTGCCCGGCGATTTTCGTGTCGGTGGTGGTGCACGCTATGTCGGCAGTCGTGCGGGCGATCCTGACAACAGCTTTACTTTACCGGATTACGTTGTCGCTGACGGCTTCATTGCCTGGAACACCCACCTGCTGGGCAAAAAAACTCAGTTGAGGCTTAATCTGAATAACCTGTTTAACAAACACTATTACACGTCGAGCGGCGGTAACCTGCGCGTACGTGAAGGTGAAACCCGCAACCTGATGGTACAAGCCCGTGTTGAATTCTGATTCTTTTATGAAGTTCTGGCTGCGCACGCTCCTGCTGCTGTCCGTGACAATCAGCACGCTCGCCTGGGGTAAAACGATTACCGATATCAATGGCACTCGGGTTACTGTGCCCGATCATCCCCAGCGAATCGTCCTGGGTGAGAGCAGGATGCTGTACACCTTTGCCATGCTGGAGGCCGGCAATCCTTTCAAAAGGCTGGTTGGCTGGCCGCAGGACCTGAAAAAGTACGACCGGCAGACATGGGATATTTTCGCGCACCAGTTTCCCGAGATGCTGAACATACCGTCAACAGGGCTAGATGGCACCAATGATATCAATCCTGAGCGGGTGATTGCGTTAAAACCGGACGTGGTGATCCTGCCCGAACTGGCTCGCAGCAGTGAGGCGGGGCAACGGCTGGAAGCGGTATTAAAAGCAGCCAATATTCCCGTGGTGAAAATCGATTTACGCGTACACCTCCTGCAAAACACGACGCGCAGTGTTGCCATTCTGGGAGAGGTGCTGAATCAGCGTCAGCGGGCAACGGCTTTCAATCAGTTTTATCAGCAACATATGCAGACTATTCAGCAGCGCCTTGCCGGTTTTCAGGGCCATAAACCCACCGTGCTGTTACAGCTTCACCTGGGCCGCCGAAATGAATGCTGCGTGACCGCCGTGAACGGAAGCCTTGGCGATGTGCTGTCCTTTGCGGGCGGAGACAATATTGCCAGTAAGAAGGTGCCTGGCGTATTCGGTCGGCTGAATGAAGAAACGGTGATTACCGCGAATCCGGATTATTATTTTGCGACCGGTAGCGGTGGCAGCGACGATGCTTCAGACCTTCGTATCGGTCCCGCCATCAGTCAGGCGGAAACGCGTGCGTCCCTGCAGCAGCTCACCGCGCAACAAAATGGCCTGAAGCAGCTGCGTGCGCTGCATAACGGTCATGCCGCGGCAATGTGGCATAATTTTTATCTCAGCCCCTGGCATGTTGCCGCAGCAGAGTTTTTTGCCAAAACCCTTTATCCAGACCTGTTTAATGACGTTAATCCGGAACAAACCCTGCGGCAGATCTTTAACGATTTCCTTCCCGTTCCCTATTCAGGCACCTATTTTTACTCGCTGGAGAAAGAGTCGCAGTAACCTGCGAACCGGCGGCAAGCTGCACGTAGCGCCGCCGGCCCCTCTGCTGACCTAAGCTCCATGTTGGTTTTTAATCCGTACGATATCTGCCATCACCGACAACGCAATCTCCGCAGGCGTTTTACTGCCGATGGCTATGCCAATCGGCGCGCTAATCCTGGCGAGTTCCTCCTGATCAAATCCCGCTATCGCCTGAAGGCGAGCCTTTCGTTTAGCGCTGTTTTTTTCCGATCCCATGATGCCGATATAAAATGCGTGCGTGTTGACCGCTTCCATCATGGTTAACTCATCAATACGGGGATCGTGTGTTAACGATACGATGGCAACTGAAGCATGGGCACCGTTTAACTCCAGCCAGCGTGCAGGATGCTGCGGCACAATCGTGATGTTATCTTCACCCATAAAGTGGCGTTCCAGCTCACTTAACATCTCCGGACGATGTTCACAGACCCGTACATGAAAACCCAACAGCTGGCCAAAACGAATGCATTCAAACGCAACGGCAGAATAGCCTGCCACCAACAGTTCGGGAATGGCACCCACGGGCAACACGATGTCAGGGTCCTGATAGCTGAGAACAGGTAACACGGCCGAGAGGGCCACAACGTCCCAGGATGCACGTTCGCCTGCGGACAACGTTTTTATCAGCCGGGATTTACCGATGAGCGCCTGATGCATGGCCTGTAACAGCGCGCCGCTGACAGTATCAGGGAGCAGGTATTCCACCAGCACGTCCAGCCTGCCACCACAGGGCAGTTGTACCTGGGTTTGCCGTCCACCCTCGCCATAGCGGATGACCTGGCTGTTTACCCGGTAATGTCCTTCTGCCAGACGCGCCAAAAAATCCTCTTCAATGCAGCCACCCGAAAGCGAACCACAACACTCGCCCTCCTGGTTGATGACCATCATCGTGCCGGGCGCCCGGGGCGAAGAGCCCCAGGTACGCAGTACGGTACACAACCAGACCGCCTGCCCCGCATGATGCCAGCGCAAGGCCGTGTCGATAACCCGCTGATCCAATGTAATCATAAGTGGCTCCTGACGTGCCGTAAGTCATCCGGGTAATCAATATCGTCGAGACAACCCCGATCGCTGAGCGGCACATAGCGGATTTGCTGATGTTTAAGCACGCTTTGTGCACCCACATCGCCTGTCAGCTGTTGCAACGCGGGAAAAAACGATCGCTGAAAGCCAACCGGATGACCGGGCTGGCCTTCAACCTGCGGGCGCGCAAGCGGATAAAAATGCAAAGCCTGGTTCACCGCCTGATAGCTTTCAGCGGTGAGAAAAGGCATATCTCCCAGTGCAATGATGACCGCATCATAGTCCAGACAGGCGCTGACGCCTGCCGCTATCGACTCACCCAAACCGCCACTGACACAAAATACCGGTCTTACGTCGTGCAGCAACGCATGAATGGCCTTATCTTCCGGACGCGTGACGACAATGACATCCATACCGCTTGCTTTTGCCTGTTCCAGCGTGTGCTGCAAAACGGGTTTTCCCTCCAGTACCGCCAGCAGTTTGTGGTGGCCATTTCCCTGTCGAAACCGGCGGCTCATTCCCGCCGCCGTTAGCACAATTGCCGTTTTCACACCCGCACTCCTGCCAACATCGCCGTGCATGCTTAAAGGATCTTGTCCAGCGTAATGGGCAAATCCCTGACGCGTTTACCGGTAGCGTGATAAACCGCATTGCTGATGGCCGCAGCAACGCCCACAATGCCGAGTTCACCCACCGTTTTGCCGCCCATGCTGGTGGCTTTGTAGTCAGGTTCGCCAACATCAATGGTGGTGATGGCGGGAATATCTGCATTCACTGGAATCAGGTAGTCGGCCAGGTTGTTGTTAATCACTCTGCCATTACGCGGGTCAATAATTCCGCCTTCAAGTAATGCCTGACCTACGCCCATAATCATGCCGCCCACCCACTGGCTTCGGGCGAGTTTGGGATTATAGAGCCGGCCACTGTCGAAAGCCGCGACCATGCGCTTTAGACGTATGGTGCCAAAATCTTCATCCACCCTTACTTCAACAAACTGCGCACTCCAGCTGTGAGCCGACACGTCCTGTGGTCGACTCATTTCATTCAGGCTACCGGTGACGCTGTCCCGCTCCTGCGCTGACATCTCCGGAGAGAAGGTGCCACCTTCCACGCTGAGCCCGTCCAGGTGAGCCAGCTTAATCAGTTCACTAAAGCTGACGGCCTGGGAAGGTTTGGCGGTGAGCTGTATCCCCCCGTTCGCCAGCGTGAGCCGATCCTGTGGTACGCCGGCAAGCGGAGAACCCTGGGTCTGGCTGGCCAGCGCCAGTAAACGCGCACGCAGCTTTTTCGCGGTATCGTCTACGGCGGCGGTCAGGTTTCCTGCCAGCTGAG
>NZ_NTMH01000033.1 GCF_002307475.1 Pantoea allii
TACTTTGGGCTCCTTCATCCTGAGGGGCTCTTTTATCGGGTAGGACGGACTGCCGTAGGTGTAACAACTGGTCGTGACCTTCACGTCATCGCAGGGTAAAAAATGCACCGTGATGCCGCAGACGTCCTGGCCGTTATAGTCGGGTACCGGGACGGTTTTACTGTGCTGCCGATGACTGGCTTTAATTTTTTTTTCCCATTCCAGATATTTGTCCCATTTTTCATATCCCGGGAAATCATCTGTCGATGCTTCCCCACTTTCCCAGTCAATACGCACCGTCATGCCCGGCGTCCAGCGGGCGGGCACACTATAGCAGCAGCCGCCACCGCCGCCCTGGAACGGGCCGATAATGTCGATGCCCGACTGGTTATCCACGCTGAAGTGGTTAATCGCCCATCTGGTGTGGTTGATGGCGTCAATGGTGCCGCCACCACCTCCACTGCCACCGGCCTGAGCAGCAGGCTGTGAGCAGCCGGTTAACAGCAGCAGGCCCGCCAGCAACGGGGTTAATAGTGTGTGTTTCATCTGAGGTTCCTTACAGAGGCGGGACTAAAGGGGAAATGGCGGCTGCACCCGGGCTGAAGCGGTTTCCGTTATTTCGGACATACTTCCGGCTCCTTCATCCTGATGGGCTCTTTTATCGGGTAATTGGCATTTCTCGGTGACCAGCAGCTGGTCGTGACCTTCACGTCATCGCAGGGCAAAAAGTGCACCGTGATACCGCAGACGTCCTGGCCGTTATAGTCGGGAACCGGGACGGTTTTGCTGTGCTGACGTTTTTGGGCTTTCATTTTTTTTTCCCAGTCCAGATATTTTTCAGTATCTGCAAACCCGGGAAAACCTTTTGACCCCCCCTCCCCGGTTTCCCAGTCAACACGCACCGTCATGCCCGGCGTCCAGCGGGCGGGCACGCTGTAGCAGCAGCCGCCACCGCCGCCCTGGAACGGACCGATAATGTCGATGCCCGACTGGTTATCGACACTGAAGTGGTTAATCGCCCATCTGGTGTGGTTGATGGCGTCAATGGTGCCGCCACCACCTCCACTGCCACCGGCCTGAGCGGCAGGCTGTGAGCAGCCGGTTAACAGCAGCAGGCCCGCCAGCAGCGGGGTTAATAGTGTGTGTTTCATCTGACTTTCCTTACAGAGGCGGGACTAAAGGGGAAATGGCGGCTGCACCCGGGCTGACGCGGTTACCGTTATTTCGGACATACTTCCGGCTCCTTCATCCTGATGGGCTCTTTTATCGGGTAGGACGGACTGCCGTAGGTGTAACAACTCGTCGTGACCTTCACGTCATCGCAGGGCAGAAAGTGCACCGTGATGCCGCAGACGTCCTGGCCGTTATAGTCGGGTACCGGGACGGTTTTGCTGTGCTGCCGTTTTTGTTCGTCAACCTTTGTCTTCCAGGCTTTGTATTTAGCTCTGTCAGCGAATCCTGGAAAACCTTTAGAACCACCAACCCCGGTTTCCCAGTCAATACGCACCGTCATGCCCGGTGTCCAGCGGGCGGGCACGCTGTAGCAGCAGCCACCCCCGCCGCCCTGGAACGGGCCAATAATGTCGATGCCCGACTGGTTATCGACACTGAAGTGGTTAATCGCCCATTTAGTGTGGTTGATGGCTTTAATGGTGCCGCCGCCACCTCCGGCCTGAGCAGCAGGCTGTGAGCAGCCGGTTAACAGCAGCAGGCCCGCCAGCAGCGGGGTTAATAGTGTGTGTTTCATCTGAGGTTCCTTGCAGAGGCGGGACTAAAGGGGAAACGGCAGCGGCACCCGGGCTGACGCGGTTTCCGTTATTTCGGACATACTTCCGGCTCCTTCATCCTGAGGGGCTCTTTTATCGGGTAGGACGGACTGCCGTAGGTGTAACAACTCGTCGTGACCTTCACGTCATCGCAGGGTAAAAAATGCACCGTGATACCGCAGACGTCCTGGCCGTTATAGTCGGGTAACGGGACGGTTTTGCTGTGTTGCCTATCGTTCTCTTTCATTTTGTCCCTCCACTCCCTATATTTTTTTGAATCTGCAAATCCAGGAAAACCTTCAGT
>NZ_NTMH01000034.1 GCF_002307475.1 Pantoea allii
TGTCCCGTCCTGAATAGCGTTGACACATTTTCCACTGGTTTTGAGGAGAATGTGATGAAACAGTATGTTAAACGCACTCAGCGGGATTACTCTCTGTCTTTTAAGCTGGCAGTCGTGGAGCAGGTTGAAAAAGGCGAGATGACTTACCGCCAGGCTCAGGAACGCTACGGCATCCAGGGATGTTCCACCGTGCTCATGTGGTTACGTAAATACGGTCATCTGGACTGGCAGTCATCCCGGCAGCGCACCACCCGTGGAGGAAACATGACAAAATCTCTCCCCCTCACACCTGAACAGCGAATCAAAGAGCTTGAGCAGCAACTGGCTGAATCCGAAGTTAAAGCGCAGTTTTTTGAAGCTGTCGTGAAGGTGATGAACACCGAATTCGGTGCCACACTCACAAAGAAGCAGTTAGCGTCCTTATCGCGAAAGCACAGACACAATCCCTGAAACTGACTGTCGTCAGGGTCTGCCGGTATTTAAAGATAAGCCGTCAGGCCTGGTATCAGGGATGCCGGCGTGAAATGCGCAGGGCTGAAAAGGCACACCGCATTACTGAAGAAGTCAGACTTATCAGGTTACAGCAGCCCCGCCTGGGTACCCGGAAACTGCAGCATATTCTTAACGAGCGGGAAGATGCCGCATTGCATATCGGGCGGGACAGTCTGTTCGCTGTGCTGCGGGAAGCCCGGTTACTGGTTCATCCGGCAAGGGCTTATCATAAAACAACGAACAGCCGTCATCATTTTTACAGACATCCGAATCTGCTGAAAGCGGGGCCGGAGCAGACGGTAATCTCCGGTCCGGAGCAGGTATGGGTTGCCGACATCACCTGGCTTCCGGTAAGAACAGGTATGGCCTACATCAGTCTGGTAACGGACGCTTTCTCACGAAAAATCGTGGGGTATCATGTTCATGAAAGTCTGCATACGGAACACGTTATTAAGGCGCTGCAAATGGCACTGAGGGAGCGGCAGGGAAAGGGCCGCCTGATCCACCACTCAGATCGCGGACTTCAGTACTGTTCGGCAATGTATCAGTCAGTGCATAAAAAACACGGTCTTGTCTGTTCAATGACGGACGGCTACGACTGCTATCAGAATGCGCTGGCAGAAAGGGTTAACGGCATACTGAAAAATGAATTACTGATTACGCGTCCGGCAGACGTGGTGCAGGCAGGCAGGATGGTCAGTGAGTCAGTCAGGATCTATAACAGCCAGCGTCCTCATCTGTCATTAAAATACAAAACGCCTGATGAGGTACATCAGGCGTTTTAAAAGATAAAAAAAGTGTCAACCTATGCCAGGACTAGTCATGCAGAACAAGTAAAATGTTCACTTTCCTGCCGAGCTAACTCATCAAGAATGCCTTGATAATGCTTTGGCTTCAAGGCTTTTCAGCCACATTCTCGTCCTTTCTCACAATTTGCTGTAGTTGACAAAAAGTGACATTTTTTTGTGATCAAAATCACACATCTATAGGCATATCGCGCTATGCTGGATCCATTCAGACGGCAATCACAGAGAGGTAAGCATAATGATCGTGAATATTACCAGTAAGCAAATGGAAATCACTCCAGCCATCCGTGAACACGTCGAAGACCGTCTCGCCAAGTTAGAAAAATGGCAAACAGACCTGATTAACCCACATATCGTTCTGTCGAAAGAGTCCAAAGAATTTGTGGCGGACGCCACCATTAACACACCCAACGGGACACTGGTCGCCAGTGCCAAGCACGACGATATGTATACCGCTATCAACGACCTGATTAGTAAACTTGAGCGCCAACTCAACAAAGTTCAGCACAAATCTGAAGCGCGCCGTGCGGCCACCAGCGTCAAAGACTTTACGCCCGCCGCAGAAGAATAAGTTCTGCTCCAGCCTTACCGACGCGCCTACGGGCGCGTTTTTTGTTGACAGCTTTTCATCTGTGCGGTTACTCTCAGTTCAGCTTATTTTTCGGAACCTGTCATGAAAACACTGTCGTTTTTCTTCGCTTTCTTTTTTACCTTCCCCTGATTGGGAGGCCATTCGTCGTGTAAAAAGAAAGCGAAGACGAACAACAAAGCCTCCCAATCGGGAGGCTTTTTTATTGGATAGCTTACAGGTGAGCCTTATGACCCCGGACAATCCGCTTCTGGCACTGCGTGAAAAAATCAGCGCCGTTGACGAAAAACTACTGACGTTACTCGCCGAACGGCGTTTGCTGGCTGTGGAGGTGGCACAGGCGAAACTGGCAACGCACCGCCCTGTCCGCGACGTTGAACGTGAACGCGCGCTGATTGAGCACCTTATCGTACTGGGCAAAAAACACCAGTTGGATGCCCACTACATCACTCGTCTTTTCCAGTTGGTCATTGAAGATTCGGTTCTGACACAGCAGGCGTTGCTGCAAAAAAACCTTAACCATCCTCATGCTCACGCGGCCCGCATCGCCTTCTTAGGCCCGAAAGGCTCTTATTCTCATCTGGCGGCGCGTCAGTATGCTGCACGCCATTTCAGTAATATGGTGGAGTGCGGTTGCCTGAAATTCCACGACATCATTAAACAGGTCGAAAACAACGCGGCAGATTACGCCGTCTTACCGATTGAGAACACCAGCTCCGGTTCTATCAACGACGTTTACGACCTGCTGCAACAGACCAATTTATCGATTGTGGGTGAGCTGACGCTGCCGATTGAACACTGCATGTTGGTCAGCAGTCAGAGCGATCTGGAACAGATTGAAACGGTCTACAGTCATCCGCAGCCTTTTCAGCAGACCAGCCACTTCATTAACCGCTTCCCACACTGGAAGATTGTCTATACCGAAAGCACCGCCGCGGCCATGGAAAAAGTCGCCGCACTGAACTCACCTAAGGTCGCGGCGATTGGTAGCGAAGCCGGTGGCGAGCTGTATCAGTTACAGGTGCTTGAGCGCAATCTGGCAAACCAACAGCAGAATCACACGCGCTTTATTGTCCTGGCCCGAAAATCCATCGAGGTATCCGATCAGATTTCGGCGAAAACCACGCTGATTATGGCAACCGGTCAGCAGGCGGGTGCGCTGGTTGACGCGCTGTTGGTATTACGTCAGCACAATCTGATTATGAGCAAGCTGGAATCCCGTCCGATTAACGGTAACCCATGGGAAGAGATGTTTTATCTGGATGTGCAGGGCAATCTGCAGTCTGAAAAAATGCAGCAGGCACTGGAAGAGCTGCGTGCGATGACGCGTTCATTGAAAGTGCTTGGTTGTTATCCCAGTGAAAATGTCATTCCTGTCGAACCCGAGAAGTAGCCAGAAAAAAGGCATCCATCTGGATGCCTTTTTACATTACGGACGGCTGTCGTTAGCCGAGCGAAGCAAGCTTCTGCTCTCAACCAAAAAGCGTTTGGCGTGATCGCCAAACCAGTCTTCGACCCGATTAAAGCTGGCGATAAAGGCGTGTTTATCACCTTGCTCCAGCAGCGCAATGGCTTCACCAAACCGCTGATAATAGCGTTTGATAAGGTTCAGGTTATTTTCAGACGACATGATGATATCCGCATAAAGCTGCGGATCCTGCGCGAACAAGCGCCCCACCATTGCCAGCTCAAGCCGGTAAATGGGCGAGGATAATGCCAGCAGCTGATCAAGATTGACGTTCTCTTCAGCCAGGTGAAGGCCATAAGCAAAAGTGGCAAAATGGCGCAGCGCCTGGATAAACGCCATGTTCTGATCGTGCTCTTCCGCCCCAATACGATGCAGGCGAGCTCCCCAGACCTGTATTTGCTCCAGCAGCCACTGATAGGCTTCGGGCTGCCGCCCATCGCACCAGACCACAACCTGTTTGGCAAGGCTGCCGCTGTCAGGTCCGAACATGGGATGCAAACCCACTACCGGTCCGCGATGCGCCGCCAGCATCGCCTGTAAAGGCCGATTCTTGACGGAAGCAAGATCCACAAGGATGCAGTCATCCGGCAGTGGAGGAAGCTGTTCAATGACCTGTTCAGTCAGATGAATGGGCACGCTGATAATCACCATACCAGCATCGCTTAACAGCGCATCGGCCCGATCCCAGTCGTCTTTATCCAGCGTTTTCACCTGGTAACCCGACAGCGTCAGCATTTTAGTAAACAGCCGCCCCATCTGGCCATTACCGCCGACGATAACCACCGGACGAAGATCGGGACGCAGCGTTTTAAAGCCTTTATCGTTTTCGCTGGTATAGGATTCTCGCATCACACGGCGCAATATGTCTTCGATCAAATCGGCAGGCACACCCAGTGCTTCCGCCTCTTTGCGACGGGACGCCAGCATGGAAGCCTCCCGTTCCGGGACATAGATAGGTAAACCATGACGACTTTTTACTTCGCCCACTTCCGCTACCAGTTCCAGACGTTTTGCCAGCAGATCCAGTAACGCTTTATCTACCGTATCAATTTGTTCGCGTAATGCGTTTAGTTCAGCCACCATTGCCCACTACACCTCGTGTGAAAGACGCGCCGACAGCACCTCGTGTAGCTCATCATGCATTTCACGCAGTAATGCCTCCGTGACGCTCCAGTTGACGCAGGCATCGGTAACAGAAACGCCGTACTTCATATCACTGCGCGGCTGCTCCGAAGACTGGTTGCCTTCGTTAATGTGGCTTTCCAGCATCAGGCCAATAATCGAACGGTTGCCTTTCTTGATCTGGTCAACGGCCGACTGAGCAACACCAGGCTGACGGCGGTAATCTTTGTCAGAATTACCGTGGCTGCAATCTATCATTAAGGCTGGACGGAGTCCCGCTTTAAGCATGGCAGTTTCACATTGTGCTACGTCTTCCGGGCTGTAATTTGGCGCTTTGCCGCCGCGTAAAATCACATGCCCATCGGGATTGCCCTGGGTTTGCAGCAGGCAAACCTGGCCGGACTGATTGATGCCCACAAAGCGGTGAGGCATGGCTGCAGCGCGCATAGCGTTGATCGCCGTCCCCAAACTTCCGTCCGTGCCGTTTTTAAAGCCCACCGGCATCGACAGACCCGACGCCATTTCACGGTGGGTTTGCGATTCCGTGGTACGTGCACCGATCGCCGACCAGCTAAACAGATCGCCTAAATATTGCGGGCTGTTTGGGTCCAGCGCTTCAGTAGCTAAAGGTAAGCCCATATCGACCAGGTTAACCAGTAATTCACGGGCAATATGTAAACCCGCTTCCATATCGAATGAGTTATCCATGTAAGGATCGTTGATTAACCCTTTCCAGCCAACGGTGGTGCGGGGTTTCTCAAAGTAGACGCGCATAACAAGATACAGGCGATCTTTTACCTGTTCAGAGAGTCTTTGCAGACGACGGGCATAATCCAGAGCAGCTTCCGTATCGTGAATTGAGCAGGGGCCACAGACCACTAACAGGCGCGGATCACGGCCTGCAATGATATCGGCAATCGTCTGGCGCGAAGCGGCGATTTGCGCCTGCTGCGCGTTGCTCAAGGGGAATTTGTTTTTTAGCTCTTCCGGAGTAATCAACACTTGCTCATTGGCGATATGAACATTGTTTAACGCGTCTTTTTGCATCGTCCTGTCCTTTACTCTCATTTATACGGTCAAGGGGTCCTCATGGAAGAGGTGCTTAACTGTATCATAAGTGGTACATCTGGCAATCCTTTGTGTACACTTTATTTACCACGTTAAAAATGCACCGCTAATAACCTCAATTAAATCATAAATAACAAAAACTTAATTTATATCACAAAAAGCCCTAGTTATTTTTTAGTGTAAATTAAAATGTACACTCAATTTATTCCCCGGTGCAAAATCGCCTGTTAACATACAGGGGGAAACGTACAAGGATGAGAGTATGACACCGATGATTTCGACACTTCGCCTGCGCCCTTTCGATTTAAATGATATTGAGGCTTTCACGGAAGCCGTTAACGACTCTCTGGACACATTGTTGCCCTGGATGAGTTGGGCACATCAGGATTATCAGCCGCATGAAGCCGAAAGCTGGATTCGCTTTACACACTTACAACGCGCACTTAAAGAAGCGGAAGAGTTTGCCATCGTGGATGCCGAGAACCGCCTGTTAGGTGGTGCAGGCTTTCGCTTTGCTAAAAAACCGGGAGAGTTTTGCGCTTTGGGGTACTGGGTTCGACGTGACGCGCAATGTCAGGGCGTTGCCACGCAGGCGGTAAAGTTGTTACTGGATTTTGGCTTCGCGCGTCCGGAGGTGCAAACCATTGAACTGCTGGCGGTTGAAAACAACTATGCCAGCAGACGCGTCGCGGAAAAAAGTGGAGGCCGCTTTATTGATTACCGCTATGGCGTGATTATCTTAGACAGCGGCCCGGTTAACGCGGCAATCTATCACTTTCAACGGCCATGATCCTGGATATCAACGTGCCATCCCTGCTGCCAACTGGCCGCATTTACAGGCTATAAGCCTCAGCGTAGGCAATAAACCAGCTATTAACGTCCATAGTTTTTCCTACGTTGCGCAGTGTGATGCTGCCGTATTCGATGCGTGCCAGTTCGAATGCGCGCATCTCTCTGTGGAAATGGCAATAGCCCTTAATAAAAATGCCATCACAGGATTCAACGTCCACACGTCGGTAAGCGACCCTGCCCTCAAAATCAAAATAACTGAAGCCGATCTCTTTCAGATCTAACCAGGGCATATCAACCTCGACAACCGGAACGTGCTCAGCAACAGCTGTAGCTTTTCTGTTCTTGCGCGCCAGCTCCTTTCTGTGCTCGCGTCCTGCCCAGACAATAATCACGTTAGCCGCCACAAAGATAAGGGCCGGACCATACAATCCCAGCGCAAGAAAAAGGGGAAACAACACCAATCCCATGCTTACCCAGACTGCCGTCAGGCAGCGGCAAAGCCACTTATGCTTGTTACCTTCCAGTGCATATCGGGCTGAATAAAATGAGGCTAGCGAAAGCATTAAACCGGAAACTAAAAAAACGGCGTCCTTCAAAACCTGTCCTTATGGCAATGAGAATGAATCAGGTAACGATCATATCAGTTCAGCCTCAGCCCTACGCTATACGACTGATATGCCAGTTAATGTCGTGTGTCGCAGCAAGACGATGGCGACCTCGCAGCACCGGTAGTTGGCTGGGATCTTGACACACATCCACGGTAACGGCGTGACGTTTCCACTCTGCCCCATGTTATTTTCAACAAGACAGAACGTATTATCCTGACCTGTCTCTTTTAGCCTGAAGACGACGGCAAAAAAATCGTTATAGTCACTGGCATAAAAAAAGGGGCTGGCACATTGCCAACCCCTTGTTTGCTATTAACTTTTAGATGTCGCGTTAGCGATACCTTAGTTAAGACGCTCTTTGATACGAGCAGACTTACCAGTACGCTCACGCAGGTAGTACAGTTTGGCTTTACGCACAGCGCCACGACGTTTAACAGCGATGCTGTCAATTACCGGAGAGTGAGTCTGGAAGACACGCTCAACGCCTTCGCCGTTAGAAATTTTGCGAACAGTGAATGCAGAGTGCAGACCGCGGTTACGGATAGCGATAACCACGCCCTCGAATGCCTGCAGACGTTTTTTAGAACCTTCAACGACCCATACTTTCACTTCCACGGTATCACCCGGACGGAAGGAAGGTACGTCCTGTTTCATCTGCTCTTGTTCAATTTGCTTAATAATGTTGCTCATAATTAAATCTCTTATCCTGGGTAAACTGATAGTCAGGGAAGATCACTCTTCCGCATCATCGTTTTGTCGCTGGTGTTCCTGTTGGAACGCCTTAAGCAACCTTGCTTGCTCTTCAGTCAGAGCCAGGTTTTCCAGAAGTTCAGGTCTTCTCAGCCAGGTACGGCCTAGCGACTGTTTCAGACGCCACTGGCGAATATCGGCATGGTTGCCCGACAGTAAAACTGGCGGAACCTCCATCCCGTCTAACACTTCAGGTCGGGTATAGTGCGGACAATCCAGCAATCCCTCCGAGAACGAATCCTCATCGGCTGACGCCTGCTTGCCGAGGACTCCCGGGATAAACCGGGCGACTGCGTCAATCATCGTCATCGCTGGCAGTTCCCCGCCGCTGAGAACGTAATCACCAATTGACCATTCTTCATCAATTTCGGTCTGGATTACGCGCTCATCAATCCCTTCATAGCGACCACAGACAAGGATGAGCTTGTCACGTGACGCCAGTTCGCAAACGCCCTGTTGGTCCAGTTTGCGCCCCTGAGGTGAAAGATATATCACCCTGGCACCCTCTCCCGCCGCTGCTTTCGCTGCGGAGATGGCATCCCGTAAAGGTTGTACCATCATCAGCATTCCCGGTCCGCCACCATAAGGACGTTCGTCCACAGTACGGTGCCGGTCGTGCGTGAAGTCACGAGGACTCCAGCTTTGAACGCTGAGCAGGCCATTTTTTACTGCCCGGCCAGTTACCCCGTAATCGGTAATAGCGCGAAACATCTCTGGAAACAGGCTAATTACACCAATCCACATCGTCTTCGCCGTTACGTTACCGTTTGATTCGGAGATCAAAAACCAGGATCCCAATCTACTTCAATAAGGCCAGTAGAGAGATCGACTTTCTTGATAACCTGTTCATCAAGAAACGGAATTAACCGCTCCTGTACACCAAACGCATCTTTCAGGTTTGCCTTGACGACGAGAACGTCGTTCGAACCGGTTTCCATCATATCGATGACTTTACCCAGCTCGTAGCCTTCAACGTTCACTACCTTGCAACCCATCAGGTCTTTCCAGTAATAATCACCGTTTTCCAGCGCAGGCAGTTGCGTCGAGTCGACCTGGATTTCGCAATTGGTCAACTGTGCCGCCGCATCCCGATCGTCAATGCCTTTGACTTTGATGATCAGGTCCTGATTGTGGTGCTTCCAACCATCCAGTTCTACCTGCTGCCATTTACCGGCGCGCTGGATAAACCAGGGTTGATAGTCAAAGATGCTTTCAGCGTCTTCAGTGGAGGAAAACACTTTGAGCCAGCCGCGAATGCCGTATGCCGCACCCATTTTACCCAGAACAATCGGGTTAACAGGTGCCTGTGCGGCAAGTTGTCTGCTCATGCTCACCACCGTGACAGATTAAGCTGCTTTCTTTGCTTCTTTGATCAGCGCGTTAACGCGATCAGAAAGCGTTGCGCCCTGGCCAACCCAGTGCTCGATACGATCCAGATCCAGACGCAGACCTTCTGCCTGACCAGATGCGATCGGGTTGAAGAAACCTACGCGCTCGATGAAGCGACCGTTGCGTGCATTGCGGCTGTCAGTGACGACGACCTGATAGAACGGACGCTTTTTAGCGCCGTGACGTGCCAAACGAATTGTTACCATAACATCCTCTTCAGTTAATAAAACACCCGGCCCCCATCGAGGAACGGGGTCCGGGTGCTGTATAAAAAGCCCGAAAATTTTACTCATTTTGGCGCAAAAAGCAACCTAAACCGAGTAATCCCAGGCTTTTTTGTGGAACCCATTAGCGTCCTGGGAAACCAGGCGGCATCATACCTTTCATGCCGCGCATCATTTTCGCCATTCCGCCCTTCTTCATTTTCTTCATCATGCGTTGCATGTCGTCGAACTGCTTCAATAAGCGGTTAACGTCCTGCACCTGCATTCCTGAACCTGTGGCAATGCGGCGTTTGCGCGAGCCTTTAATAATTTCAGGTTTCTCACGTTCTTTACGCGTCATCGAATTGATGATGGCTTCCATGCGCACCAGCACTTTGTCATCCATTTGCGATTTTACGTTGTCTGGCAGTTGTCCCATGCCTGGCAGCTTGCCCATCAGGCTCGCCATGCCGCCCATGTTACGCATCTGCTTTAACTGCTCAAGGAAGTCATTGAGATCAAAACCGTCGCCGGTTTTCAGTTTCTTCGCCAGTTTTTCTGCTTGTGCGCGGTCAACTTTGCTTTCGATATCTTCGATAAGCGACAGCACGTCGCCCATCCCGAGAATGCGCGAGGCAATGCGGTCTGGATAGAACGCTTCCAACGCATCGGTCTTCTCGCCCATCCCCATAAATTTGATCGGCTTGCCGGTGATATGACGAATCGACAGGGCAGCACCGCCGCGAGCGTCACCATCCACCTTTGTCAGAATAACCCCAGTCAGCGGCAACGCTTCATTAAAGGCTTTAGCGGTATTCGCCGCATCCTGACCGGTCATGGCATCCACGACAAACAGCGTTTCAACCGGATTAATCGCGGCATGAACCTGTTTGATTTCGTCCATCATCGCTTCGTCTACGTGCAGACGACCCGCGGTATCCACCAGCAATACATCATAAAACTTGAGTTTGGCTTCACGCAGCGCGTTATTAACGATATCAACGGGCTTCTGGCTCACATCCGATGGGCAGAAATCCACACCGACCTGCTGCGCCAGCGTTTCGAGCTGTTTAATCGCCGCCGGGCGATAAACGTCCGCAGACACGACCAGCACTTTTTTCTTGTGCTTTTCACGCAGGAATTTACCCAGCTTACCTACACTGGTGGTTTTACCCGCACCCTGCAGACCGGCCATCAGCACAACAGCCGGTGGCTGTGCGGCAAGATCCAGCGCGTTGTTTTCAGCACCCATTGCCGTAACCAGTTCGTTACGGACGATTTTGATAAATTCCTGGCCCGGCGTCAGGCTTTTGTTGACGTCGTGGCCTACCGCGCTCTCTTTGACGCGATTAATGAAGTCACGCACCACCGGCAGCGCAACGTCAGCTTCCAGCAGCGCCATGCGAACTTCGCGCAGCGTGTCTTTAATGTTGTCTTCAGTCAGCCTTCCGCGGCCGCTGATATTGCGCAGGGTTTGCGACAAACGATCGGTTAAATTGTCAAACATTGTCTCTCACTTAAAGAAAATCGCGAGGCGCCATATCGGCAGAATGCGGCGGATTATAACACGAAGCAGTGGCGATCTCTTCAATTCCACCTCAGATCGTTTGGAGCCTGCTGCTGCTGGCGCTATACTGCCCTTTTCCTTTATCTGACTGATGCCTGAAAGGAACTATGTCCGTTTTCGCGATTGTGGCGCTGTTCGCCTACTCCCTGAGTCTTGCACTCATTATCCCCAGCCTGTTGAAGCGTCAAAGCGGCTGGCGCAGATTAGCTGTGCTGTCGGCCTGTGTGGCGTTAGTGACACATGCTGTCGCCCTGCAGCAACGTATATTTGCTGTCGATGGCGGACAAAATCTCAGCCTGCTCAATATTGGCTCCCTTGTCAGCCTGCTGATCTGTTCGATCATGACCATTGTTGCCTCGCGAAATCGTGGCTGGCTGCTGCTGCCGATTGTCTATAGCTTTGCGTTAATCAACCTGGCCTTTGCCACGTTTGTGCCAAATGCGTTTATTACGCATCTTGAAACCACGCCTGGCATCATGATTCACATTGGCCTGTCGCTGTTTGCCTATGCGACACTGATTATTGCGGCGTTGTACGCGTTGCAGCTCGCGTGGATCGATTACCAGTTAAAAAACAAAAAGCTGGCTTTCACTCAGGATATGCCGCCGCTGCTTACCATTGAACGTAAGATGTTCCACATTACGCAGGTTGGCGTTGTATTGCTGACGTTGGTGTTGTGCACTGGCCTGTTCTACATGCACGACCTGTTCAGCGCCGAAAACGTGGATAAGGCCGTGTTGTCAATTATTGCCTGGTTTGTCTACATCGTTTTGCTGTGGGGCCACTATCATGAAGGCTGGCGCGGTCGCCGCGTAGTGTGGTTTAACTGCAGCGGCGCACTGCTGCTCACGATGGCTTACTTTGGCAGTCGCGTACTTCAGCACCTGCTTGTTCACAGTTCTTAATAAAAAGGAAGTTTTGCGGTGGAACATGTTTCGACCACGACCCTGATTGTCACACTCATCATTATGGTGCTGGTTTCAGCCTACTTCTCCGGCTCTGAAACCGGCATGATGACACTCAATCGTTATAAATTGCGCCATCAGGCTAAGCATGGCCATCGCGCAGCCCGCCGCGTCGAAAAATTGTTAAAGCGTCCGGATCGTCTTATCAGTCTGGTCCTGATCGGTAATAACCTGGTCAACATTCTGGCGTCCGCCATTGGGACCATTGTGGGAATGCGTCTGTATGGCGATGCAGGCGTTGCCATCGCGACCGGTATCCTGACATTTGTCGTGCTGGTCTTTGCCGAAGTCCTGCCAAAAACGGTCGCCGCGCTTTATCCAGAAAAAGTCGCTTATCCCAGTAGTTTTCTGCTCGGTCCGCTGCAATACGTCATGCTGCCGCTGGTCTGGTTGCTGAATACCATTACCCGCCTGCTGATGCGCCTGGTGGGCATCCGGGCGGATGGTGCGATTAGTTCTGCCCTCAGCAAAGAAGAACTGCGTACCATTGTCTATGAGTCGCGTACACACATGTCGCGCCGTAATCAGGATATGTTGCTGTCCGTACTCGACCTGGAGAAGGTCAGTGTGGACGACATCATGGTGCCGCGTAATGAAATTGTCGGTATTAATATCAACGATGACTGGAAGTCGGTGATTCGTCAGTTAAGCCATTCACCGCACGGCCGCATTGTCCTGTTCCGTGATTCGCTGGATGACTGTGTCGGAATGCTGCGCGTGCGCGAAGCCTGGCGCATGATGACCGAGAAAAAAGAGTTTACGAAAGAGATGCTGCTACGTGCCGCCGACGAGATCTACTACATTCCCGAAGGCACGCCGCTCAACATACAACTGGTGAAGTTTCAGCGTAACAAGAAAAAAACGGGCCTGGTGGTGGATGAATACGGCGACATTAAGGGCCTGATTTCGATAGAAGATATTCTGGAAGAGATCGTCGGCGATTTCACGACGTCGATGTCCCCTTCACTGGCTGAAGAAGTGATGCCGCAAAACGATGGCTCGGTGCTGATTGAAGGCAGCGCAAATATTCGTGAGATTAATAAAGTCTTTAACTGGCAACTGCCGGAGCAGGAAGCTCGCACCATTAACGGTATGTTGCTGGAAGCGCTGGAAGAGATCCCCACCGTTAACACGCGCGTCCGGGTGAATCACTATGATGTCGATATCCTGGATGTGCAGGATAATATGATTAAGCAGGTTCGCATTACCCCGCGGACACCGCTTAAGCAATCCGTCGGTTCCTGATGCAGACAAACCGCCTCTAAAGGCGGTTTTTCTTTTCGTCACAACCTGCGCCACTTCATGGCTGGCAACAGTCGCCGTCATGCATGAAACCGTTGTTTTAGCTGCGCAATAAAAAACGCCGCTAACAGGCGGCGTTTTACTGTCAGAACAGCCGAAGCCAGACTAGATGTGCAGTTCTTTCAGTTTTTCGGCAGGCAGTTTCAGATCGTCGTTATGGTTCACGCCGATATCCTGCGCCAGCACGTTGCGGGCAATTTGCTGCGCTTCATCCAGTGAGTGCAGCTTATAGCTACCACACTGATATTCATTCAGCTCAGGGATCTGGTTCTGATCTTTCACCTTCAGAACGTCCTCCATCGCGCCTTTCCAGGCTTGTGCCACACGCTGCTCGTCTGGTGTGCCAATCAGGCTCATATAGAAACCTGTACGGCAACCCATAGGCGAAATATCGACAATCTCCACGCCGTTACCGTTGAGATGGTTACGCATAAAGCCTGCAAACAGGTGCTCCAGCGTGTGAATACCGCGTTCAGTCAGGATGTCGATATTCGGGCGACAAAAGCGCAGGTCGAAAACAGTAATCGTATCGCCATGGGGAGTCTTCATGGTTTTTGCAACACGAACCGCAGGCGCGGCCATGATGGTGTGATCAACGGTAAAACTATCCAGTAATGGCATACGTCACCTCTTGGTCTGAAAAATTTTTTTAGGAACGATGAAACTTTTCCGATCGCCCAGCGTCTGAATATATGAAAGACGCGCATTTGTTATCATCCATCCCTGACAACAGAGATGTTAATTTGGCCACATTGATGTGGCCTTTTTCTTTTCTACCCTTCCCGGCCAGCCAGATAGGTTTCAAAATCTAACGTATCATTCGCTTCAAGCTGCTGCTGCGCGGCGACGGATTCCTGCGCCTGACGCGCGAAGTCTTCCGGCTTCAGCACTTCCAGCGGCTCGTTGATAAGCAACTGCCGATACTGTTCTGCCAGGGCAATCCCCGTACCGGTTACGCCGTTTTCTTTCATCGCATGAAGAATACGCGCCGAATAGGTTAGCTCAGGATCGTCAAAGGATGCTACTAGTTCGTCACAGACTTGCTGATATTCTGTTGTCCCCTGATTACTGTCCAATGCTTCTGCAACGCGGCGCAAATCAGCAAACAGGGTTTTCCCCATCTCGACCAGCGAGTACTCTGCTTCACCACAGCCAACGGCGATTTTAAGGTCTGGTTTACGCCCTTCAAGCACCACACGGTTCCAGTTCTGCCGACTGCACTGTAATTCATCAGCGCTCATTTCTGGCGCGTCTGCCAGCGTACACCAAATCAGGAACAGATCGAGGAACCGCACCTGGTTTTCATCCACACCGATGGGTGAAAAGGGATTGATGTCCATTGAACGCACTTCTATGTACTCAATGCCGCCACGAAGCAGGGCATCAGAAGGCGCTTCTCCGGACCGGGTAACGCGCTTTGGTCGAATCGGGGCGTAGAGTTCGTTTTCAATCTGCAGAACGTTGGTGTTCAGCTGTAACCAGTTCCCCGCTGCATCCTGGGTGCCCATCTTCACGAAGTCTTCCGAGGGCGTTTTAATCGCTTTTTTCAGGGCGCTGACATAGCCCTCAAGTGAGTTAAACGTAATACCCAATGAGCTTTGCGACTTATTGGTATAACCCAGGTCGCTCAGGCGCAACGAGGTTGCATAGGGCAGCCACAGCGTACCTTTCTTATCCGTATCAAACGGTAGCGCGCTTTTTTTGCCCTGCAGGAAGCTGGAGCAAATCGCAGGCGATGCACCAAACAGATAAGGAATGATCCAGCCAAAGCGATAATAGTTTCGGATCAGCCGCAGGTAGCCGGCAGAAATGGTGTCTTTCCCGCTCTCGTAATCTTTTACGTCCGCCCATGCCTGCCAGAATGACAGTGGCAGCGAGAAATTATAATGAATCCCGGAGATGGTTTGCATCAGCGCACCATAACGGTTTTTCAGCCCCTGGCGATAAAGGGTTTTCATACGACCAATGTTGGATTTGCCATACTGCGCCAGCGTAATGTTATCCGCATCCTCAATCAGGCAAGGCATGCTGAAAGGCCACATGCGCTCTTCACCGAGCTCGCTGGCAACATGACGATGGACATCACGCAAAAATGCGAGCATATGGTCGATGCTGTGATCAACCGGGGTGATAAACTCCAGCAGCGTTTCAGCAAAGTCGGTGGTAATCCAGTCATGCTTAAGGGCCGAACCCAGTGACTCAGGATGAGCCGTCGTCGCAAGATGACCATCTGGCTGCACACGCAGCGTTTCACGCTCAATGCCACGACCAATGCCTTTCAGTGCATCAGGATGCGCTTCCAGCCAGGACAACGCTTTTGATACGTCGGGGATCACATTAACCTCCCGCTGTGTGAATAATTTATTTTTGTTCAGCATAGTGTTAACCCTAGCCCCGAATCTGTACGAATCAATGCCACCATTCCATGCCCTGTAATGTGGCGGTCGCAATAACGATGTAACGCAGCGTTTTACCGATAGCCAGAAACAGCACCGAAGGTAACCAGGCAAAGCGTAACCAGCCTGCGAGGACGCAGAGCAGATCGCCTATAACCGGTAGCCAACTCAACAACAGCGCTGCCGGCCCCAGCCGTTGCAACCACGTCATTGCTGTCTCATGCCATCGCCCCTGACGTTTTAACGGCAATAAGCGACCCAAAATTATGTTGGTCAAGCCACCCAGGGTATTCCCTAACGATGCGACTAAAATCAACCCGTAAACTGATGCGCTTTTCGCGATCAGTAATGTAACCAACAGCGCCTCAGAGCTACCTGGAAGGAGCGTTGCACTGAGAAAGCTGCTGCTAAATAAAGATACATAAGCCAGCGTTTCGCTCACAGCTGGCGAACATCAACCACGGCCATACCTGCGGCCTTTGCTGCCTGCACGCCAAAATCAGCGTCTTCGAATACCACACAACGTGTCGGTTCAACGCCCAGTAACGCCGCACAGCGCAAGAACGTTTCAGGCTCAGGCTTATGATGTTCGACGTCATCCGCCCCTACCACCGCCGAGAAAAGCGCCCTGACGCCCAGGTGATTAAGAAGTGCATCTGCCATGGCGCGCTGGCTACCGGTTCCGACAGCCATGGGTCGACGGCCATGATAAGCCTTAACGACGTCCATTAGCGGAAGCGGCTGGACGTTATCCAGCAGCATCGCTTTGACCGCTGCCGTTTTTTCCGCGGCGAGCGCATAAGGATCGTGACCTGACTGATTGGTTTCGACAATTAACTGCGCCAGCCGCCATGACGGCGCACCATTGAAATCCATCATGCGCGCTTCATCGAACGCCAGTTCATAACGCGCCAGCACCTGACGCCACGCTTTTCGATGTGTCGGTTCAGTATCAAGAATAGTACCGTCCATATCGAAAATCAGGGCGTCGTATTGATCGTAGATTGTCACAGAGGACCTCCAACAAATGAGCCACTACTTTAGCTGAATGTGCGTAGGTTGTCGCCAGGCGGGATGAACAGCAAATGCTTTGAAAGCATTAGCAATTTTAGTTTTCGGATAAAGGTGAGCGGGTTGGAAAGCCTGTAAGGTCGCGAATTCCCAGTGATTTTGTGAGGTAAGTTGAAGATCAGCGTTGCGCTAAGAAACGCATAAGAGATTAACGGAAGAGCGTAGAAAACTTAACACAGCGCTAAATGTTAACCTGCCTGAAAACGGCTATCACACGGATGAATTTGAAACGGGACAGTTCAGACGGTGTAAAACGGGTCTGTGAAGAGAAAAAAGAAGACTGGCGAAGATATGTCAGTCATGCCGCTAACCGGCGCTGAGGAGCTAAAGAGACAACGATCTGTTTGTCCTGCATGATACGAACGGGGGGAAGGTTGTTTGTTATCCGGCTGGCTGTAGCACATCAGGTCAGGACAGAGAGAGAAGGAGAAGGAGAAGGGTTTCGCTTTAGAAGTGCAGAAGATGGTGCATCCGGGAGGATGACTCGGCTGATGCCTCGCCCTGCGGGCCGTTGCTGAAGCAACGTTATCCTCCCTGGTATTTGCTGTAAATACGCCAGGACAGGACAGAAGGGTTTCGCTTTAGAAGTGCAGAAGATGGTGCATCCGGGAGGATGACCGGCTGATGCCTCGCCCTGCGGGCCGTTGCTGAAGCAACGTTATCCTCCCTGGTATTTGCTGTAAATACGTCAGGACAGGACAGAAGGGTTTTGCTTTAGAAGTGCAGAATATGGTGCATCCGGGAGGATGACTCGGCTGTAGCCTCGCCCTGCGGGCCGTTGCTGAAGCAACGTTATCCTCCCTGGTATTTGCTGTAAATACGTCAGGACAGGACAGAAGGGTTTCGCTTTAGAAGTGCAGAAGATGGTGCATCCGGGAGGATGACTCGGCTGTTGCCTCGCCCTGCGGGCCGTTGCTGAAGCAACGTTATCCTCCCTGGTATTTGCTGTAAATACGTCAGGATATGGATAGAGGGATTTTGCTTTAGCTTTAGCTTTAGAAGTGCAAACAAGGGGAATTTCGCTTTAGGAGTGCAGAATATGGTGCATCCGGGAGGATTCGAACCTCCGACCGCTCGGTTCGTAGCCGAGTACTCTATCCAGCTGAGCTACGGATGCATTGAAAATCTTTTATGGACTGACAGAAATCAACCTGGGGGTAATACGAAGAATGGTGCATCCGGGAGGATTACCAGGCTTGCGCCTTGCCCTGTGGGCCGTTGCTGAAGCAACGTTATCCTCCCTGGTTCTGACTGACAAATCGATGATGTCTTACAGACCAGGAACACACCTCCATACTCTGAAGTATGGTGCATCCGGGAGGATTCGAACCTCCGACCGCTCGGTTCGTAGCCGAGTACTCTATCCAGCTGAGCTACGGATGCATTATGAAATTCTTGTACAACGCAGGGTGCTAACGGCTCACCATGAAGGAATTGCTAGTTCACTTTACAACTCTGTTCCGACGATGTTATCTGCTGGCACGTCGCCTGACATCAACATATCCAACAATATGGTGCATCCGGGAGGATTATTCGGCTGACGCCTCACCCTATGGGCCGTTGCTAAAGCAACGTTATCTTCCCTTGTTCTGACTGACATATCGACGATGCCTTACAGAACACTCATACACGTCCATATCGAAAAACATGGTGCATCCGGGAGGATTCGAACCTCCGACCGCTCGGTTCGTAGCCGAGTACTCTATCCAGCTGAGCTACGGATGCATCGGAAATGGCGGTGAGGGAGGGATTCGAACCCTCGATACAGCTTTTGACCGTATACTCCCTTAGCAGGGGAGCGCCTTCAGCCTCTCGGCCACCTCACCTTACGCGTTCTTCCGAACTGTGCTTCTGAACTTTGTTTCTGCTCATCGGCACTGCGTGGCGCACATATTACTTTCCCGCACTTATAAGTCAAACAATTTTTCGGAAGGTTTTTTCCGTTTGCACAAATGACAGGCAATTGGGACAAAATGACGGCAAAAAGAGTGAATAATCAACAATGAAAGATGATGAAGTTAACAAAAATGGGAGATGAGGAGTAAAAAGAAAACGAAGAGGCAGAGAAACAAGGGTAGCGTCTCGCACAGGTGCGAGACGCTGAATCTGTCAAACGTTGGTTTGTTGCGTTTTTTCGGCCTGGATGCGCTGATAGATCTCTTCGCGATGCACAGACACTTCTTTTGGTGCGTTAACACCAATGCGGACCTGGTTACCTTTGACACCCAGTACCGTTACAGTCACCTCATCGCCAATCATGAGGGTTTCACCAACTCGACGAGTTAGAATAAGCATTCTTTGCTCCTTGAAAGATTAAAAGAGTCGGGCTTATGAAGCTTCCCGGCGTTATCCATCACTTAACGCTGCACACAGGCTATGAGAAATACACCATTGCACATCAACGCGCCAATACATTCTGCTGATAAATAGTTTAGCCGAAATACGCTACATCAACCCGACTTTGTCACTAGCAAATTTAACATCGTATTAAAAAGCGCCGGAACATCAGTTCTGGCGCTTGCTACGATGAATTATTTTATTTCATTACAGACGGCTCGAAACCCATCCTTCAACGCCTGCCAGCGCACCTTTCAGTGCAGTAGCATCACTGCCACCTGCCTGCGCCATGTCCGGTCGACCACCGCCCTTACCTCCTACTTTAGGTGCAAGTTCGGCAATCAGCTCCCCGGCTTTTACGCGGTCGGTTAAATCTTTCGTTACGCCAGCAATCAGTGACACTTTGCCATCCGCTACCGTAGCCAACACGATAATCGCTGAGCCCAGTTGGTTTTTAAGATCATCCACCATGGTTCTCAACATTTTCGGATCGGTATTGCTCAACTCAGTCACCAGCAGCTTAACGCCTTTGACGTCAACCGCATGATTACCCAGTTGTGCACTTTCCTGCGCTGCCTGCTGATCGCGTAACTGCTGTAACTCTTTCTCCAGCGAACGCAGATGATCAACCAGACCGCGCACTTTTTCATTCAGGTTACTGCTGTTGGCTTTCACCAGGTGGGCAATGTCCTGCAGTTGGCTACTCTGTGCGTACACCTGCGCCAGCGCCGCCTCACCTGTTATCGCCTCTATACGGCGAATCCCTGCGGCTGTACCGGACTCGGCCTGAATGCGGAACAGACCGATATCCCCCGTACGCGCAGCGTGCGTACCGCCACACAGCTCAACCGAGAAATCTCCCATGGTCAGAACGCGTACGCGCTGATCGTATTTTTCACCGAACAGGGCCATCGCGCCCTTGGCTTTTGCCGCCTCAAGATCCATCACATTGGTTTCAACGGGCAAATTGCGACGGATCTGGGCGTTAACAATATCTTCGACCTGACGAATCTCTTGAGGTTTCATGGCCTCAAAGTGTGAGAAGTCAAAACGCAGGTATTTATCGTTTACCAGAGAGCCTTTCTGGGCGACATGTTCACCCAGAACCTGACGCAGTGCTGCATGCAGCAGGTGAGTGGCGGAGTGGTTCAGACGAATACGCGCACGACGCGCCTCATCAACCACAGC
The DNA here is from genome assembly GCF_002307475.1 of Pantoea allii. GTDB lineage: Bacteria > Pseudomonadota > Gammaproteobacteria > Enterobacterales > Enterobacteriaceae > Pantoea > Pantoea allii. The sequence continues at coordinate 20,114 of NZ_NTMH01000034.1, forward strand.
CTCAAGACGGTCACCAATGCGTAATTGTCCGCTGCTCAGTTTGCCAATATGACCAATAGCCTGACCATATTTTTGCGTGTCCTGTACGCTAAACAGCGCGTTGCTGCCTTTCAGCTCGCCCGTGTCGCCGACCTGGCCGCCAGATTCGCCGTAAAAAGGGGTTTCATCCAGTACAACCACTGCATCCTGACCGGCAGCCACGGCGTCAACGGCTTCACCCGCGACGAACAGTGCCTTAACGGTCGCCGACAAGTCGAGTTGGTCATAGCCTTTAAACGATGAGGCCGCGTCGATACGAATGACATTGCTGTAATCGGCGCCAAAGCCACTGGCTTCACGTGCGCGCTGACGCTGCTGTTCCATCGCCTGTTCAAAACCGGCTTCATCGATTTTGAGATTGCGCTCACGGCAGACATCGGCCGTCAAATCAGCAGGGAAACCAAAGGTATCGTACAAGCGGAAGACGGTTTCACCATCCAGCGTATCACCCTGCAGTTTCGCCAGTTCGTCGTCCAGAAGCGCCAGGCCACGCTCAAGCGTTTTAGCAAACTGCTCTTCTTCACTTTTCAGAACGTTCTCAACCTGAGCCTGTTGCCGCTGTAGCTCTTCCCCTGCTGCTCCCATCACCTCAACCAGTGGCGCAACCAGCTTGTAGAAGAACGCGTCTTTAGCCCCCAGCATATTGCCGTGACGCACCGCGCGACGAATGATACGACGCAGGACATAGCCACGGTTTTCATTCGAAGGGATCACACCATCAGCGATCAGAAATGCACAGGAGCGAATATGGTCGGCAATAACGCGCAGCGATTTGTTGTTCAGGTCGGTTGCACCGGTAACCTGTGCGACCGCTTCAATCAACTTCTGGAACAGGTCGATCTCATAGTTCGAATTAACATGTTGCAGCACCGCCGTGATGCGTTCCAGCCCCATCCCGGTATCAACCGATGGCTTAGGTAATGGCAGCATGGTGCCGTCAGCCTGACGGTTAAACTGCATGAAGACGATATTCCAGATCTCAATGTAGCGATCGCCATCCTCTTCAGGGCTGCCTGGCGGTCCGCCCCAGATATGATCGCCGTGATCGTAGAAAATTTCGCTGCAGGGACCGCAAGGGCCGGTATCGCCCATCTGCCAGAAGTTATCCGACGCGTAGGCGCTGCCCTTATTATCACCGATACGGATAATACGCTCACGAGGAACGCCAATCTCGTTGGCCCAGATATCGTAAGCTTCGTCATCGGTTTCATACACGGTGACCCACAAACGCTCTTTAGGCAGCTTAAACCACTGCTCGCCGGTCAGGAGTTCCCAGGCAAATGCGATAGCTTCCTTTTTGAAGTAGTCGCCAAAGCTGAAGTTGCCCAGCATTTCAAAGAAAGTGTGATGGCGCGCTGTGTAGCCGACGTTTTCAAGGTCATTGTGTTTCCCGCCAGCACGTACGCAACGTTGTGACGTCGTTGCTCGTGTGTAGTCGCGCTTGTCCTGACCGAGAAACACGTCTTTAAACTGGTTCATGCCGGCGTTAGTAAACAGCAACGTCGGATCGTTGTTAGGCACCAGGGAGCTGCTTGCTACAACCTGATGTCCCTTACTATTGAAAAAGTCGAGAAACGCTTGACGGATCTCAGCAGTGCTCTTGCTCATATATATCCTGGAATCACGCTAACGAAAGGTCCTTCTTTATCAGGCGTGCCGCATCGTTACGGCAGCAAGCTTGAGGAACCAAAAGGGGTAAGATAAATATTCTTCGGGGGGAAGTAAAATCACATCGGCTATTCGTCGTCAAAATTTCTGAAAACCTGCTGAATATCTTCACTCAGGAAGCCTTTAGCATGCAGGAAGCGCTGTACTTTCGCTTTTTCTTTCCATTCAGTCGGCAAAGGATGGCCAAACTTCTTTTCTGCAAGTTCAGCCGCACAGGCCGACCAGTCAATCTCGGTCTCTTCCATGGCAAGATCGATCGCCTCGCGGCCGATGCCCTTTTGCGCCAGCTCAAGCCTGATGCGTTGGGAGCCAAATCCCTTACGGCTTCGGCTCTGGATAAACCGCGCGGTAAAGCGCTCATCATTTAACCAGCCGTTTTCACTGCACCAGTTCAGCACCTTTTCCAACAGCTCGGGCGTAATGATTTCGGGATCTTTTTGTTTTATCCACGCACTACGCTGCGCAGACAGCTGGAGTTTCTGTTTAAGTTCTTCGCGGCTGTGGTCACGTTGGCCCAGCAGGCGCATCGCGCGATCCAACAGGCGTGAAAATGAGATGACTTGTGGCTGAGGTTGTTCAGACATACTGCGCACCTTTTACAAACGGAGTGAGAGTATGGCGGGAGATGGGGACAGAGGAAAGGCAAGTGAGGCTTTAATGTCAAACAGGAGCGGATTTTTCCGCTCCTGTCTCAGGCTTTAATAGTCTTCGTTGGCTTCGCTTGCCGCGTTCTCAACTTCATTGGCTGAAGCGCCTGCTGCGATATTTTGATCGCCACCGTTAAGCAGCATCTCGCGCAGTTTCACATCCAGCTCGTCGGCTATCGCCGCGTTTTCTTTCAGAAAATTGCCTGCGTTTGCCTTGCCCTGACCAATCTTGTCGCCTTTGTAGCTGTACCATGCACCGGCTTTTTCAATCAGCTTGTGCTTCACGCCAAGATCCACCAGTTCACCGAAGGTGTTGATACCTTCACCGTACATAATCTGGAACTCGGCTTGCTTAAATGGCGCAGCAATTTTGTTCTTAACGACCTTAACGCGTGTTTCGCTACCCACAACGTTATCCCCCTCTTTAATCGCCCCAATGCGGCGAATATCAAGGCGAACAGACGCGTAGAATTTCAGCGCGTTACCACCAGTAGTGGTTTCAGGGTTACCAAACATCACACCGATTTTCATACGAATCTGGTTGATGAAGATCAGCAGCGTATTTGACTGTTTCAGGTTACCTGCCAGCTTACGCATTGCCTGGCTCATCATACGTGCCGCCAGGCCCATATGTGAGTCACCGATTTCACCTTCGATTTCGGCTTTTGGCGTCAGCGCTGCTACGGAGTCAACGATAATCACGTCAACGGCGCCAGAGCGGGCCAGCGCATCACAAATTTCGAGCGCCTGCTCGCCGGTATCCGGCTGCGAACACAACAGGTTGTCGATATCAACGCCCAGCTTCTTGGCATAAATCGGATCCAGTGCGTGCTCGGCATCGATAAAGGCACAGGTTTTGCCTTTACGTTGCGCAGCGGCAATAACCTGAAGCGTCAACGTGGTTTTACCTGAAGCCTCAGGTCCGTAGATCTCAACGATACGGCCCATGGGCAAGCCACCCGCACCTAACGCGATATCCAGTGACAGTGAACCCGTCGAGATGGTTTCCACATCCATTGAGCGGTCTTCACCCAAGCGCATGATGGAGCCTTTACCAAATTGCTTCTCAATCTGGCCGAGCGCGGCAGCTAAAGCCTTCTGTTTGTTTTCATCAATTGCCATTTCTACTCCTAATCATGCCGGGTAAACACGCACACATGGTGCCTGTGCACTTTCTGTTGCGAGTAATTATACTGTATAGTCATACAGTATCAAGTTTAATTTTTCAGAAATTGACTGGATAACGTTTGTAGCGCCCAGCCAACAGACTGACGGCGCACGGCATCACGATCGCCGTCAAACTGCTGACGAAAAGCCATGACAACACCACCCGGTGCCGCAAAGCCAAACCAGACCGTCCCTACAGGTTTATCTTCACTGCCGCCATCCGGACCGGCAATGCCGCTGACGGAAATGGCGTAATCAGCACGTGCCCGCTGCTGGGCTCCCTGCGCCATTTCACGCACCACCGCCTCGCTGACGGCACCGTATTCCGTGAGCGACGCGGCACTGACGCCAACCAGCTCCTGCTTGGCATCATTACTGTAAGTGACAAAGCCCCGCTCAAACCAGGCCGAGCTCCCGCTCACGTCAGTAAACACTTTCGCTATCCAGCCGCCGGTGCAAGATTCTGCACAGGTGACCGTGGCGTTACGCTGCTTAAGCGCTTCACCTATCTGCGCACTCAGCGCCTGCAACTGCTGGTCATTCATTTTTTTGCTCCCTGTCGCCGTTGACTGAACATGGTGCAATCCTCGCTCTTTTTCAAGCGCTCAGGGCCAGCCAGTGAAGAAATTGCGGTTTACTGTCCAGTTTTAGCCTGTACGCGTCGCCACCATAAACAGTCGTGGGAAAGCCAGCAGCACCCTGCCGTCCTGGCGCGCTGGATAGGCGGTAATCAGGCACTGGTGATAGGCCGCCAGAAACTGCTCCTGTTCAGACACGTCAAGAGGCGCAAGAAACGGACGCAACCCGGTGGCCTTCAGCCAGTGGATAATTGCCTGCGCATCGTCCATAACGTGGTAATAGGTGGTTCGCCAGATATCCACGGCACATCCCGCCTTCGCCAGCACATCATAATAGTGCTCTGTTGAGGGTAATCTTTTGCGTTCTGCAGCCTGTGCGCTGATCTTCTCGCGCCAGGGCCCGGCTGTCGCCACCTCACGCATTAACTGATGTGAAGGTTCATCCAGATTATCCGGCATCTGAATCGCTAACGCGCCCGACGGTGCCAGTTGGTTAACTAACTGCGGTAACAGTGCGGGATGATCGCCAAGCCACTGCAGAGAAGCATTGGCATAAATCACCTGCTGCGGGATATCGGTTTTCCAACTGCCTATGTCCGCCTGAATAAACTGGCACTGGGGCAAGCGCTCACGCGCCTGCGCTAACATGGCGGTTGAACTATCAAGGCCGATAACCTGCGCCTGCGGCCAGGCATCGTAAAGCAGTTCGGTGCTGTTTCCGGGGCCACAGCCCAGATCGGTGACAAACCGGACATCTTCAACCTTAATTCTCGCCAGTAATTCATGGGCGGGCCGTGTCCTTTCCGCCTCAAATTTACGATACAACGCCGGATCCCAGTCTTGCATAGTGCGTCTCCTCTTGATGGCTACCGATTCACAGAAGATGAGACGCGTAAATACCGATAAAGTGCCCAGCCGGACAGCAAAATGCGTGGAAAAACACGGCAGGCCGAAAGAAGAGAGTCAGCGGTTTAAAAGCAGATGAGCCCGAACAGGCTGGCGGGAATAAGATCGGGCGCAGCCTGCGCCCGGCAGAATCAGTTCTTTTTCACAAACTCAGATTTGAGCTTCATCGGGCCAAATCCATCAATCTTGCAATCAATGTTGTGATCGCCTTCGACCAGGCGGATGCTCTTGACGCGGGTACCAATCTTGAGCACAGAAGAGCTGCCTTTGACCTTCAGATCCTTAACCACCGTCACGCTATCGCCATCGGCGAGTAAATTGCCATTGGCATCACGAACGACCCTATCCTGGCCGCTGTCGTCACCGTCAGCCTGCGTCCAGATATGACCGCACGACGGGCAGTTAAGATTTTCAGCATCTTGCCAGGTGTAATCAGCATGGCAAACGGGGCAAGCAGGTAACGACATAACGGCTCCAGAAAATAAAGGCGGCACGACATAAAGGGCCGCCATCATATATCCTTACAGTTGCTAAGGGTAGAATTAAAACAGCGATCCCTGGCGCGCCTTGCTGACCGCCTCACCCAGTTGCCACACCGTCATCGCGTAATGTGTGCTGTTGTTGTAACGCGTGATGGCGTAGAAGTTAGGCAGACCGTACCAGTACTGGTAGCTGGTGCCTAAATCCAGTCTGAGCAGACTGACCTCGTCATGCCCATCCAGCGATCCCTGTGGAGAAAGTCCTGATGCAGCCAGCATGCTGACGCTGTAACGGGTTTTAAAACCGTTATCAAGCATGGGCGCCTGTCCACTGGCCGGGACGGCAACATTTTCACCTGGACGCCAGCCGTTCTGCTGGAAATAGTGCGCGACACTGCCTATCGCATCGACGGGATCCCACAAGTTGATATGGCCATCACCGTTAAAATCCACCGCATAGGATTTATAGGACGACGGCATAAACTGACCGTAGCCCATCGCGCCCGCAAAGGAGCCTTTGAGATCGAGCGGATCGTCTTTCTCATCACGCGCCATCAGCAAGAAGGTTTCCAGCTCGCCGCTGAAGTAAGCAGAACGGCGTGGATAATCAAATGAGAGCGTTGCCAGCGCATCCAGAATACGGGTTTTCCCCATGATACGGCCCCAGCGCGTTTCGACGCCGATAATGCCGACAATAATCTCGGGTGGAACACCGTAAACCTGCTGAGCGCGCTGTAGCGCATCCTGATATTGGTTCCAGAAGGCCACGCCATTTTGCACGTTATCCGGCGTAATAAATTTATTGCGATAACGTATCCAGGCACCGTTAGGCCCACTTGGCGGTGTATACGAAGGCGCCTGACGATCCATCAAGCGCAAGACGTAGTCCAGTCGCTTTGCCTGGCCAATAATGGCATGCAGTTGCTGGCGATCGAAGCCATGCTTCGCCACCATTTTATCAATGAACTGTTCTGCGACAGGATTACTGGCGAAATCGCCAAACATCGGTTGGACGGCATGGGACGGCTCCAGCAAAAAACCGCCTTTAGGCGCAACCAGCTCAGCGGGCGGCTGCGAAGAGTGTGGCTTACTGCTACAGGCGGCAAGCAGGACAAAAAGCGGAAGGAAAGCAAGCTTAAAACGCATCAGATATCCATATAACAGGCCAGACCAGGGATTCTAATGTTAATCGTTCAGGACGAATACATACAAACGAGATCGTAAAAAAAACGCATTTTTAACGATCTGTCCGGCTGTTTTTGTGAAAGGCCTCGATGACGTTAACTCTGGTCAAAAAAAACATTCAGTCGGCGGCCGGGCTTTGCTAAGTTCAATACCCGCTGCGGTAACCCGGATGATGCAGACGCCGTAAAATGGTAATATTTCTGCATGGTCTGTACAGCACGATAGCGGCTGTATATCTCCCTCGTTAAACCCCAGCGTCAACCGTGACGGGAAAAGGAAGCGTCAACCTTGAGTAAGAATGAGATGAACAAAGCAGCGCACATGGACTTGAGCACCCACACGCCAATGATGCAGCAATACTTACGCCTCAAGGCTGAGCACCCTGACATTCTGCTGTTTTATCGCATGGGTGATTTCTATGAGCTGTTTTATGACGATGCTAAACGCGCCTCTCAGCTGTTAGACATTTCCTTGACCAAACGCGGTGCCTCGGCGGGTGAACCGATCCCTATGGCCGGTGTGCCGCATCACGCCGTTGAAAACTATTTGGCCCGACTGGTGCAGTTAGGTGAATCGGTCGCCATTTGTGAGCAAATCGGCGACCCTGCGCTGAGTAAAGGTCCGGTTGAGCGCAAAGTTGTGCGTATTGTTACCCCCGGCACCATCAGTGATGAAGCCCTGTTGCAGGAACGCCAGGACAACCTGCTGGCCGCAATTGTCCAGGGTGCGCGCGGCTATGGTTATGCCACGCTGGATATCAGTTCAGGGCGCTTTCGCCTGAGTGAACCCGCCGATCTGGAAACCATGGCAGCAGAACTGCAGCGGACTAATCCTGCCGAACTGCTTTATCCGGAAGACTTTTCTGAGATGTCGCTTATCGATCAGCGTCGTGGTTTGCGTCGCCGTCCACTGTGGGAATTTGAAATCGATACGGCGCGCCAGCAGCTCAACATGCAGTTTGGCACGCGGGATTTAAACGGTTTTGGCGTTGAGCAGGCCCATTTGGGGCTGCGCGCGGCGGGTTGCCTGCTGCAGTACGTTAAAGATACCCAGCGCACCAGCCTGCCCCATATCCGCTCCCTCAGCATGGAGCGTCAGCAGGACAGCATCATTATGGATGCGGCCACGCGCCGTAATCTTGAAATTACGCAAAATCTTGCGGGCGGTACAGAAAACACCCTGGCTGCCGTGCTGGATAAAACCGTCACGCCGATGGGCAGCCGGATGTTAAAGCGCTGGCTGCATATGCCCTTACGTGACAGCAGCACCATCGCGAAGCGGCAGGAATCGATTGCTGAACTGCAGCCTCTGAGCGAATCTCTACAGCCTGTATTACGTCAGGTAGGTGACTTAGAGCGTATCCTGGCACGCCTGGCGCTGCGTACCGCACGTCCGCGCGATCTGGCGCGCATGCGTCATGCTTTTCAACAGCTACCGGCGCTGAATGACCTGCTGGCCAACGTCGACGCGGCGCAGCTGAAAAACCTGCGCGCGCAGATGGGCGACTTTAGCGAACTCCGCACCCTGCTGGAGCAGTCCGTGGTCGAATCCCCGCCGGTTCTGATAAGAGACGGTGGCGTGATTGCGCCGGGTTATAACGCCGAGCTTGATGAGTGGCGGGCGCTGGCCGATGGCGCAACGGATTACCTGGATCGGCTGGAGGTGCGCGAGCGTGAAAAACTCGGTCTGGACAGTTTAAAAGTGGGCTTTAATGGCGTGCATGGCTATTACATTCAAGTCAGTCGTGGTCAAAGCCATCAGGTACCTATCCACTATGTGCGCCGTCAGACCTTAAAAAACGCCGAACGCTACATCATTCCTGAGCTGAAAGAGTACGAAGATAAAGTCCTCACCTCAAAAGGCAAAGCGCTGGCGCTGGAGAAAAGCCTGTATGAAGGCCTGTTTGATCAGTTGCTGCCGCACCTTGAAGCACTGCAGTTAAGTGCCGCTGCGCTGGCGGAACTGGATGTCTTAAGTAATCTGGCCGAACGCGCCTGGACGCTTAACTACTGTCGCCCAACGCTGCAGGATAAACCCGGCATTAAAATCACCGCTGGTCGTCATCCGGTGGTAGAGCAGGTGCTTAAAGAGCCCTTTATTGCCAACCCGCTCTCCCTAGCACCCCAGCGCCGAATGCTGATCATTACTGGCCCGAACATGGGCGGTAAAAGTACTTATATGCGTCAGGCGGCATTGATTGCCCTGATGGCGTGGATCGGCAGCTTTGTACCAGCTGAAGACGTTGTCATCGGCCCGCTGGATCGCATCTTTACCCGCGTTGGCGCAGCAGATGACCTGGCATCCGGACGATCCACCTTCATGGTGGAAATGACAGAAACGGCCAATATTCTGCATAACGCGACTGAAAACAGCCTGGTACTGATGGATGAAATCGGCCGCGGCACCTCGACATACGATGGGTTATCTCTGGCCTGGGCTTGTGCAGAGAGTCTGGCTAATCGCATTAAAGCCATGACGTTATTTGCAACCCATTACTTTGAGCTGACCACCTTGCCTGAAAAGCTTGAAGGCGTCGTGAATGTCCATCTGGATGCGGTTGAACACGGGGAAACTATCGCATTCATGCACAGCGTGCAGGATGGCGCGGCCAGCAAAAGCTACGGATTGGCGGTTGCAGCGCTGGCCGGTGTACCTAAAGACGTCATCAAACGAGCACGTAATAAGCTGAAAGAGCTGGAAACGGTATCGAATCACTCAGCCACCTCAAATATCGACGGTTCGCAACTGCCTCTGCTGGTGGAAGAAACCTCCCCCGCCATGGAAGCGCTTGAAGCCCTGGACCCGGATACGCTGACGCCACGTCAGGCTCTGGACTGGATTTATCGCCTTAAGTCGCTGGTCTGATCCCCTCCGCCCTTTCACCGGGGCGGATAAAACTATCCCGCAGTGAATGATGTTTTCGCCAGCATGTGGCCTGCATGCTGGTTCATGGTTTAGCCTGTTGTTACCGGCGAAAGCAGTGTCATAATGCTGTCGTGTCCCTGTCGTGCGGCGGTCGTGTTCCTGACCGCACGTCCCGGCGATGCTTCTTACCGATTGTTCACTCTTTCGGAGACTGCACTATGCCTAACCTGAATAAAGTCAGAGAGTATCGTCTTGCCCGCGCCTGGTCACAGGAACAACTGGCCGAAATGGCCGGACTCAGCACCCGAACCGTGCAGCGTATTGAAAACGGTGAGCAACCCAGCCTGGAAACGCTAAGCGCATTGGCCGCCGTCTTTGAAATCAAAGTTACCGACCTGACAACAGAAGCGCCGGTGAAAAGCGGGCAAGCTCTGGATGACCATATTTCTGATGCCCGCCTGCAACTGGCACTCGAAACCCAGTTCTTTCGTTCACTGCTCACCGCGGTCGTGGTGTGCACCATGCTGTATTGCCTCAACCGCGTCACCGAACCTGGTAGCAACTGGTCGCTCTGGGTCGCCGTCATCTGGGGAAGCGTGCTGGTGATAAGAGCGCTGCGCCTGTTTGTTTTCAAACAGTGGATCAACCGCTGGCAGCAAAAGCGCCTGCAAAAAATATTACGTAAACAGGACTAGCCCGACCGGTCAGCGCTTTTCTGACAACCTGAAGGAACACCCATGCACTGGTACAGTCAGCAGGCATATAACATCCGTCTGGAATGGGGCATTCCCGCCGTTGAGTATCTCGCCGGAGAAGTGGATGCCGTGGTGATTATTGATGTGATGTCCTTTTCTACCTGCGTCAGCCTGGCGGTTGAAAATGGCGCTCGCGTTTATCCCTATCCCTGGAAAGATCACTCAGTTACCCACTATGCGCTGTCGGTGGGGGCAATCGCGGCAAACAGTGACCGACGATTCAGTGGAGAAGGCTACAGCCTGTCGCCCCATACCTTGCTGCATGTCCGCAAAGGTGAAAAGCTGGTGCTTCCCTCCCCTAATGGCGCCGCAGCCTGCTTCAGGGCAAGAGAATGGGGCGTGCCGATCTTTACAGGCTGCTTCAGGAATCTGTCCGCAACGGCGGCTGCCTGCCGCCTGTTCGAACATCTTCTGATTGTGCCTTGTGGTGAACGCTGGCCGGATGGCAGCCTTCGTCCCTGCATTGAAGATTATGTTGCAGCCGGCGGCATCATTGCCGCGCTGGGCCGCAGCGGTCTGTCACCTGAGGCGGAAACCGCCGTCGCGGCATGGCAATATCATCAGGCGATTAACGTTGCATCGCTGCACGACTGTTCATCGGCGAAAGAGTTGATTCAGAGAGGTTTTGTGGACGATGTGACACTTTGCCTGGCGCTGGATACCGCCACACAGGCATGTTATCTCACGGGCGATTTTTTTGAGAGCAGACCGTTCTCATCTTGATGGAACGGAGAGAACAGGTAAAAAAAAGCGATGGGGTTAGCCATCGCTTTCTGTTGACGTGCAAAGTTCTGTTTACTCACGGAACAATGCTTCAATGCTGAGGCCCTGACCTTGCAGGATTTCACGCAGACGGCGTAAACCTTCAACCTGAATCTGGCGCACACGCTCGCGAGTTAAACCGATTTCACGGCCAACATCTTCAAGCGTTGCCGCTTCATAGCCTAACAGGCCGAAACGACGAGCCAACACTTCGCGCTGCTTGGCATTCAGTTCGAACAGCCATTTAACGATACTTTGCTTCATATCGTCATCCTGAGTGGTATCTTCTGGTCCGTTGTCTTTTTCATCGGCCAGGATATCCAACAGCGCTTTCTCGGAATCACCACCTAATGGTGTATCAACCGAGGTAATACGTTCATTGAGACGCAACATACGGCTGACGTCATCAACAGGCTTATCCAGTTGCTCTGCAATCTCTTCCGCACTCGGCTCATGGTCGAGCTTATGAGAAAGTTCACGCGCAGTACGCAGATAAACGTTCAATTCTTTAACAATGTGAATTGGCAGACGAATTGTACGGGTCTGGTTCATGATTGCCCGTTCAATGGTCTGACGAATCCACCAGGTGGCATACGTTGAGAAGCGGAATCCGCGTTCCGGATCAAACTTCTCAACGGCGCGAATCAGGCCGAGGTTACCTTCTTCAATCAGGTCCAGCAGAGCCAGACCGCGATTGCTGTAACGTCGGGCAATCTTCACCACCAGGCGTAAGTTACTTTCGATCATGCGGCGACGAGAAGGGATATCACCTCGTAATGCGCGGCGAGCAAAGAGAACTTCTTCCTCAGCCGTCAGCAATGGAGAATAGCCAATCTCCCCAAGATAGAGTTGAGTAGCATCGAGTACACGTTGCGTCGCACCCTGCGCCAGCAACTCTTCTTCAGCTACTTCATTGTCGCCAGATTCATTTTCGACGAGAGCCTTCTCATCAAAAATTTCTGCTCCATTCTCTTCGAATTCCGCGTTCTCATGTAACTCGTTTACTTTCAGCGTATTCTGGCTCATTAAGTGGCTCCTACCCGTGATTCCAGGGCAGATTCCTGAGGACTCTGCCGGATTATCGCTGCGGCAAATAACGCAACGGGTTTACGGATTTCCCCTTGTAACGAATTTCAAAGTGTAATCTAACTGAACTGGTTCCGGTGCTACCCATGGTAGCGATTTTTTGCCCAGCCTTAACTTCCTGTTGTTCCCGGACCAGCATTGTATCGTTATGGGCGTAGGCACTCAGGTAATCATCATTATGTTTGATGATGATTAAATTACCGTAACCGCGAAGCGCGTTGCCTGCGTACACCACCCTTCCTGAAGCAGTGGCCACGATTGGCTGTCCGCGCGAACCTGAGATATCGATCCCTTTATTGCCACCTTCTGCGGCAGAGAAGTTATCGATGATCTTACCTTCGGTCGGCCAACGCCAGCTTCCTACAGGTGTAGAGCTGTCAGTTGTGCTGCTAACCGTCGGCGGTGCGGTAACGGCTGGAGCTGTCGTCGATGCAACATTTGCTCCCTTCGATGGCAACAATTTACTGCCATTCGAGTTACCCGAATCATCAGAATACGTAATAACAGGCTGCTGTGCAACAGGGGCCTGTTTTATTTGTGGTGCGCTGACGACACCGCTCTGCGTTGCATCTGCCGCCGTGATGGCATTGCCGCCGGTAATCGGCTGGCCTGAGCCATTGTCAACCTGCAACGTCTGCCCAACATTCAGGCTGTAAGGCGCCTGAACGTTGTTACGCTGCGCCAAATCGCGGAAGTCATTTCCGGTAATCCAGGCGATATAGAACAGCGTATCGCCACGTTTTACCGTGTAGGTCTGACCCGAATAGCTACCTTTAGGAATATTCTGATAACTCCTGTTGTACACAATTCGGCCGTTTTCGGTTTGCACATTACTGTTACTGGCGCCCACATTACTATTACTGGTACTAATGATTCCGGAATTGTTCTGTGGCAACGGCGTGCTTCGACTTAACATTCCGCCCTGCGGTGGCACTGAGGGCACACCGCCAGCCGCTGGCGCAGTGCCAGAACTCGCCATATTACTATTATCATTAACGCTGTTACTGTCCCCGATATTGCTTATCGGAGCCTGGGTATTATCGCCTGAACTACAGCCTGCCAGCCAAAAACTCACCAGTGAAAGCGCCGCCAAACGGCGTAACTGAAAAATTGTGCTTCCCGTGCTCATTAATCCCCCGTGGTGGCAACCTTTAAAAAACTGACTTATTCGTCTCACCAGCACAATACACTGTGCGGCACGTTATACGCTGGATTTTCGTTGAATGAACCGGATAGTAGCAATATCAACTACCTGATTCCATGAAACAGTTATGAAGAAATGCTAACAGGACAATCAGGCCAGATCGCCCTGAACTAATGGGACGAAACGAACCGGCTCAATGGTTTCTTCTGTAATCTCACTACCACGGCGGCGGAGACGCTTTAAGACCTGCTGCTCTTCGCCGACGGGCAGCACCATAATGCCGCCCTCTGCGAGCTGTGCTATCAGCGCAATCGGAATCTCAGGCGGCGCGGCAGTGACAATAATCGCATCAAAAGGCCCACGAGCCGGCCAGCCCTGCCAGCCATCACCGTGTCGGGTGGACACATTGTGCAAATCAAGCTGTTTCAGACGACGTTTGGCCTGCCACTGAAGGCCTTTGATGCGTTCTACCGAGTAAACATGTTCAACCAGATGAGCGAGGATGGCGGTCTGATAACCGGAGCCGGTGCCAATCTCCAGCACGCGTGAGCGCTCGCTGAGTTCCAGCAACGCGGTCATACGCGCGACCATATAGGGCTGAGAGATGGTTTGCCCGGACCCAATCGGCAGCGCCATATTGTCCCAGGCTTTATGTTCGAAGGCTTCATCAATAAAGCGTTCGCGCGGTACATCGGCAATCGCCTTTAACAGGTGTTCATCTTCAATGCCCTGTTGACGCAGCTGTGACAGCAATGTCTCGATACGCCGACTCACCATGCCAGATTTACCTCAGCTTTATCGAGCCAACTGCTGAGAACGTCCTGCGCATTGTGAGCAGTAAGATCAACGTGGAGAGCGGTCACTGACACATAGCCTTCATCCACCGCGGCAAAGTCCGTGTCGGGGCCGGCATCCAGTTTTTCACCGGGCGGGCCAATCCAGTAGAGGGGATTACCGCGTGGATCGGTCTGTGCAATCACCTGATCGGCCGGATGACGGCTGCCGCAGCGCGTCACGCGAATTCCTTTTATTTCCGCCAACGGCAGGTCAGGCACGTTGATATTCAGTATACGTCCGGTGCGCAAGGGCTGTTGCGTCAGCGCTTTAAGAATCGCACAGGTTACCGCCGCGGCGGTGGCGTAGTGCTGATGACCATGTAGCGATACCGCCACGGCAGGTAATCCAAGATGACGGCCTTCCATTGCGGCCGCCACCGTACCGGAATAGATGACATCATCCCCCAGATTGGGGCCCGCATTAATGCCCGACACCACAATGTCTGGCCGGGGTTGCATCAGCGCGTTCACACCCAAATAGACACAATCGGTGGGCGTGCCCATCTGCACCGCGATATCCCCATTTTCATGGGTAAAAGTGCGCAATGGGGTTTCCAGCGTCAATGAGTTAGAGGCACCGCTGCGATTGCGATCCGGTGCCACAACCTGCACCTCGGCAAATTGACGCAAAGCCTTTGCCAGCGTCTGAATACCAGGCGCATGGATACCATCATCGTTGCTGAGCAATATCCGCATTTAATTCTGACCTTTTCTGTTCAACCGGGCCGCCGTTATATGGACCTGTTTTGAGGCATGGCAACAAGTTAAGAGTGGACAGCGACTGTTGCATTCTAGCGGTGAGCGAGAGGAAGTGGTAGGCGAAAATAAACGAGTGGGCAGGAAAAGGGCAGGTACTTGCCTATATCGAAACGATTCAGGGCGACGAAATGCACAGATGAGGCAACCAACGGGCCGGGGAAAACCATCAGAAGCAGGCCATGCGGCTTCCCCTGTGGTGAGGGACAGGGGGAAGCAGCGGCTTATTCGTCAAGCATTTCAAGAGACTCGGTGCTGTTTAACAGCTCTCTGACGACGCTGGTGGCAAAGCTGCCTGCGGGCAGCCAAAATTGCATCTCCAGCGTGGCATCATCCTGCCAGCACCAGCGCAGGTCGCGTGGCACAACCAGCATGGCACGCCGCCCGGCATCTACGCGCTCGCGCTCAAGCAGACCTCGCAGCTCGCCGGCATCGGCCAGGCACTGCTGCTCAAACGCCAGCGCATCGGCCTGCGGGCCGGGATCGCCCTGCCCCGGTAACGGGGCCGTAATACGAAGCGCATGCTGATTCACCCGCGCCTGCAGCTCAGCCAGCTCTTCCGGCTGTGCGACGAACCAACTGCCACGACCGGCAAGTTGCAGAGCATCCCCGTTCATCACCTGAGTGAGTCCACCCTGCTGCTGCAAACGCATGCTGGTGACCTGATTAAACAACGCACTGCGCGCCGCAGAAAGCATCAGGCCGCGCTTGTTGCGATCGCGAATCTGAATCTCGTTGCGCGCCAGCCTGACCGCCGTCACCAGGTTGTTGCCATTGCGACCAAAGCGTTGCTCGCCAAAATAGTTGGGTACGCCGCTGTCGCGAAGGCGCACCAGGCGCGCGTCTGTTTCCTCGCGATGGCTGACCTGGCGAATCACCAGCCGGAAGGCGTTTCCCGCCAGCGCGCCAATGCGCAGCTTGCGTTTATGACGCACGACCTCAAGGATTTCCACGCCTTCCAGCGCAAAACCCGCCAGCACGGGCATGGCATTGCCGGGAACGCGAAAGCACAGCGTCTGTTCGGTGACTGCATGACGATCCTTCATACCTGCATAGCTCAGATCGCGAACGTTCACTTTCATAAACTTCGCCAGCGCTTCGGCAACAAAACGCGTGTTAGCACCGCTTTTGCGGATTCGCACCAGCACATGTTCACCGTCGCCATCAGGCTGATAGCCCAAATCCTCTACGACCACGAAATCGTCCGCTGTCGCTTTGATCACGCCCGTCGCTGTAGGCTTGCCATAAAGGTAATGCAGCGTCATGCCGGTTCCGCTTTCAGCAGCAGTGCGACCGCTTCACAGGCAATGCCTTCACCCCGGCCGGTAAAACCCAGTTTCTCCGTGGTGGTGGCTTTGACGTTGACCTGGTCCATATGGCAACCCAGATCTTCGGCAATATTAATGCGCATTTGCGGTACGTGCGGCAGCATCTTAGGTGCCTGGGCAATCAGGGTGACGTCGACATTGCCAATACAGTAGCCTTTGGCCTCAATACGGCGCCAGGCTTCCCGCAGCAGTCCGCGACTGTCCGCGCCCTTAAACGCCGGATCGGTATCCGGAAACAGCTTACCAATGTCGCCCATGGCCACCGCGCCCAACAGCGCATCGGTGAGGGCATGCAGCGCTACATCGCCATCAGAATGGGCGATAAAACCATACTCAAATGGGATTCGCACACCGCCAATCACCAGCGGACCTTCTCCACCGAAGGCGTGAACGTCAAAACCGTGACCGATACGCATCATGTGCTCTCCTTTGACTGAATCTGACTAAGATAAAAAGCCGCCAGGGCTAAGTCTTCCGGGCGGGTAACTTTGATGTTATCGCTACGACCTGTTACCAGCTCAGGATGGTAGCCACAGTACTCCAGCGCGGAGGCTTCATCGGTGATGGTCGCCCCTTCGTGTAGGGCTCGCGTCAGGCTGGCGGTAAGTAAGGCCCGGGGAAAGAACTGGGGCGTTAACGCGTGCCACAGGTTGTCGCGATCGACAGTGTGCGCAATCGCCGCCTTACCGGGTTCCCCGCGTTTCATGGTGTCACAGACCGGGGCAGCCAGAATGCCGCCCGTTTTGCTGGTCTCCCGTAACCGCAGCAGGCGCTGTAAGTCATCAGGATGCAGGCAAGGTCGCGCAGCATCATGGACCAGCACCCAGCCGGCACCTTGCGCAGCCTGAAGGCCAGCCAGTACCGATTCAGCACGCGTATCGCCCCCGGTCACGCGAATCACGCGCGGATCGCTTGCCAGAGGCAAAGTGGCAAAATGCCGATCGTCAGGGCTTAAGGCGACAATAACCTGCGTGACAGCAGGATGGGAAAACAGGCGGGCAATGCTGTGTTCCAGAAGTGTGTGCTGACCAATCGTCAGATACTGTTTCGGACAGGTTGCCTGCATGCGGCTGCCGATACCGGCAGCGGGCACAACGGCAATCACATCCGCAGAGTGGGACTGATTGTTCATGTTTTATCGTTGTTGGTTTTGCGCAGCTTGTTGCGCGTTGCGTTTGTTCTGGTCAGGTACCAGACGATAGAAGGTTTCACCCGGCTTAATCATGCCTAATTCGCTGCGTGCGCGTTCCTCAATCGCTTCAGAGCCGCCATTGAGATCGTCAATTTCAGCAAAGAGTTGATCGTTACGCATTTTCAATTTGGCGTTATTCGCCTTTTGTACCGCAACGTCGTCGTCGACGCGCGAAAAGTCATGGATGCCATTCTTACCCAGCCACAATGAATATTGCAGCCAACCTAACAGCACCAACAGCAGTAACGTCAGTTTTCCCATCCCGCCCCCTAAAAACGGCCCAATCATCCCATAACTTTACTCAGGACTCCACACTGGCAGTAAAAATGCCGTGTAATGCCGTTCACGCAGGCAAAAAAGGGAAGAAAAGATCGGGCGCAACGCAGGAAAACTTTTGTAACCTGCTGCTGCGTTTAGACATCAGTCTGGCTACCAGCGAGACAGAAACAGGAACAGTAACCAGAACTGACAAGCGACGGCAACGACGCATATCAGAGAGGTCCAGAGCAACTGCCCACGCAGCCATGTATTCAATACCATGCCTGTCAGGACAGAAACCGGAAACAGCGCCAGGAAAAATGGCCAGGTGTAGAGAAAGAAAAACAGGGTGCTTGAGCCGTACAACAGGAAAGGTATGGCAAGCGCACACCAGTAACATACAAAGCCAATGACGCCGCCCGGAAGGACAGAGCGAGGCTCATCCGGTGTGCCGTGGTCTTTGCGTGCCAGCATGGGAGTAATATTCTGCATAAATATCCTGTCAACGCGAAGGCGGCAAAACGAAAGGCGCTTTGCCGCTGTCTGTTCAGGAACTGATAATATCGCGCTGACGCAGCAGATCTAACAATTGGGCCGTCAGTTTTGTAACCAATTGTTCCCCATTAAGCGAGATTTCTGGCTGGTCCGGCGCTTCATAAACGCTATCTATACCGGTGAAATTTTGTAGTTCTCCTGCACGGGCCTTTTTGTATAACCCTTTAGGATCTCGTGCTTCACAGACCGCCAGCGGCGTATCAACGTAAACCTCGATAAACCGGCCGCTGTCCAGCAGGTCGCGCACCATTTGGCGCTCGGCACGATGAGGCGAGATAAACGCGGTAAGAACCACTAAACCCGCATCCACCATCAGTTTAGCCACCTCGCCAACACGGCGGATATTCTCTTTGCGGTGCTCATCGCTAAAGCCCAGGTCGCGACACAGTCCGTGACGAACATTATCCCCGTCCAGCAGATAGGTGCTGACACCGAGGCGGTGAAGCGCCTGTTCCAGCGCCCCCGCTACAGTCGATTTCCCTGACCCCGACAGGCCGGTAAACCACAGCACCACGCCCTGATGGCCGTGCTGCTGTTCACGCGCCTGGCGCGTCACCGGATGGTCATGCCACACGACGTTTTCATCATGCTGGGCCATTACTGACCGCCCAAAAGATCGCGCGCATTCCAGTGTGGGAAGTGGCGACGCACCAGCGCATTAAGTTCAAGTTCGAACGCGCTGAATTCGCCGTTATGCTGCGGTCGATCGCTCAGTGGCTCATTGATCAGCCCGGCCCCCACAGTAACGTTACTGAGGCGATCGATAATGATCATGCCGCCGGTCACGGGGTTTTGCTGATAGCTGTCGAGCACCAGCGGTTCATCAAACGTAAACTCAGCCAGACCAATCCCGTTCAGCGGCAGGCTGTCCACCTGGCGTTTCTCCAGTGAATTAATCTCAACCTGATGAATGACCTTTTCTACTCGCCCACGGGCTTTCTTGCCGGCAATTTTAACATCGTAGCTCTGACCGGCCTGAAGCGGCTGCTCAGCCATCCAGACAACATCCACTGTGGCGGACTGAACGGCACGCAGCCCGGCGCTGGCGTCCACTAACAGATCGCCACGACTGATATCAATTTCGTCGTTCAGGACAAGAGTAATGGCTTCTCCGGCACCGGCTTCCTGTAGATCGCCGTCAAAGGTTACGATGCGGGCGATGGTGGATTCGACGCCAGAAGGCAGCACTTTAACCTGTTGCCCCACTTTCACCACACCAGATGCCAGCGTACCGGCATAACCCCGGAAATCGAGATTAGGGCGATTCACATACTGCACCGGGAAGCGCATCGGTTGGTTAGCCACCACCGCGTTTAACTCCACGGTTTCCAGCACATCAAGCAACGTCGGACCGCTGTACCATGGCATGCTCTGGCTCTGCGACGCGACGTTTTCGCCTTCCAGCGCCGACATCGGCACAAAGCGAATATCCAGGTCTTCAGGCAATTGCCCGGCAAAGTCGAGGTAATCCTGCTTGATCTGCTCATACACAGCCTGCTGATAATCCACCAGGTCCATTTTATTGATTGCCACGACCAGGTGTTTAATCCCCAGCAGCGTCGAAATAAAACTGTGTCGACGCGTCTGATCCAGCACGCCTTTACGGGCATCAATGAGCAGGATCGCCAGATCACAGGTCGATGCGCCCGTGGCCATATTTCGGGTGTACTGCTCGTGCCCCGGCGTGTCGGCAATAATGAACTTACGCTTTTCGGTAGAGAAATAGCGGTAAGCCACATCAATGGTAATGCCCTGCTCGCGCTCAGCCTGTAAACCATCGACCAGCAGTGCCAGATCCAGTTTCTCGCCCTGCGTACCATGGCGTTTGCTGTCGCTCTGTAACGAAGACAGCTGATCTTCATAAATCTGGCGGGTGTCATGCAGCAGGCGGCCAATCAGCGTACTTTTGCCGTCATCCACGCTGCCGCAGGTCAGAAAACGCAGCAGGCTTTTATGTTGTTGTGCGGTCAGCCAGGCTTCAACGCCGCCCTGTTCGGCAATCTGTTGTGCAATTACGGTATTCATCTGGCGTCTCCTTAGAAATAACCCTGACGTTTTTTCAGTTCCATCGAACCGGACTGATCGCGGTCAATCACACGGCCCTGACGCTCGCTGGTGGTAGAAACCAGCATCTCTTCAATAATCTCAGGCAAGGTTTGCGCTTCAGATTCCACCGCGCCAGTCAGCGGCCAGCACCCAAGGGTACGGAAACGGACCATACGCTGTTTAATGACTTCACCTGGCTGGAGGTTGATACGATCGTCATCGATCATCATCAGCATGCCATCACGTTCCAGCACGGGGCGCGGCGCAGCAAGATAGAGCGGCACAATCTCAATGTTTTCCAGGAAGATGTACTGCCAGATATCCAGCTCGGTCCAGTTAGACAGCGGGAAGACGCGGATGCTCTCGCCCTTGTTAATCTGACCGTTATAGTTGTGCCACAACTCCGGACGCTGGTTTTTTGGGTCCCAGCGGTGAAAACGGTCACGGAAAGAGTAAATACGCTCTTTAGCACGTGACTTCTCTTCGTCACGACGTGCGCCGCCAAAAGCCGCATCAAAACCGTACTTATTCAGCGCCTGCTTCAGGCCTTCGGTTTTCATGATGTCAGTGTGCTTGGCGCTGCCGTGCACAAAGGGGTTAATCCCCATCGCGACGCCTTCCGGGTTGCGATGCACCAGCAGTTCGGCACCCATGGCTTTCACCGTGCGATCGCGGAACTCGTACATCTCACGAAATTTCCAGCCGGTATCGACATGCAGTAACGGGAACGGCAGCGTGCCCGGATAGAAGGCTTTACGCGCCAGATGCAGCATGACTGAAGAATCCTTGCCGATGGAGTACATCATGACCGGATTGCCGAATTCGGCTGCCACTTCGCGGATAATATGGATGCTCTCCGCCTCCAGTTGACGCAGATGAGTGAGTCGTTTTTGGTCCATCGTTTTTCCTCTCAAGCCAGATTGACAACGGCGGACTCGCGAGCCCCCTGCTGTGCCGAATGCTGAAACCAGGCAAGTTGCCCATGTAAATTAACCACTTCCCCAATCACCAACAGGGCCGGGGAAGGCGCTGACGCTGCCAGCGTCTCAAGATGTTCAAGCGTGCCGGTCAACACCTGTTGGTCAGACCGGGTACCGCGACCAATCACCGCGACCGGCGTTGACGCGGCGCGCCCATGAAGAATGAGCTGTTTGCTGATGTGAGCCGCCTTCACAGCGCCCATATAAATCGCCAGCGTCTGACGCGCACGCGCCAGGGATGGCCAGTCGATATCATCGCTATCCGGACGACAGTGACCGGTAATAAACAGCACGCTCTGCGCATAGTCACGGTGGGTCAGTGGAATACCGGCGTACGCGGTGGCACCGGCCGCAGCCGTGACACCTGGCACAACCTGAAACGGAATCCCCGCCTGCTGCGCCGCCTGCAGCTCCTCGCCACCGCGGCCAAAAATAAAGGGATCACCGCCTTTCAGGCGCACCACGCGTTTGCCTTTTTGGGCCAGTTGCACCATCAACTGGTTAATCTCGTCCTGCGGCAGCAGATGCGCGCTGGCACGTTTGCCCACGCAGATACGGTCGGCATCGCGCCGCACCAGATCGAGGACCTCCTCACTGACCAAATGGTCGTAGAGCACCACGTCAGCCAGTTGCATCACCTGTAGACCGCGCAGCGTCAGCAGGCCGCTGTCGCCAGGCCCCGCACCCACCAGAATAATTTCACCCTGTCGGGGTGGCTGATCGCCCAGTTCACTGTCGAGCGTCTGTTTCGCGGCCTCAACGTCACCTGTTGCCATCTGACTGGCAAAACGGCCGTTAAATATTCTTTCCCAGTAACGACGGCGGTCAGACATACGGCTGAAACGTGCTTTGACCTTGTCACGCCACTGCCCCGCCAGTTCGGCCATTTGGCCCAGATGAGACGGCAACAGCGTTTCAAGTTTCTCGCGGAGCATGCGGGCAAGAACCGGCGCGGTTCCGCTGGAGGAGATAGCCACGACCAGTGGAGAGCGATCAACGATAGAAGGGAAGATAAAGCTGCATTTAGGCTGATCATCCACCACATTGACCAGCTTGTGACGGGCATTCGCCTCGTCGTAGACCTGCGCATTCAGCGCATTGTCATCGGTGGCGGCAATAACCAGAAAGACCTTGTCGAGCTGAGCGGGTTCAAAGGAGGTTGCCAGCCATTCAAGCTGTTGCTCATCCAGTAAAGCCTGCAGCTCCGGGCAGAGTTCGCGTGAGGCGATTTGAATGCGCGCGCCAGCACGACGCAGCAGTTCGATCTTGCGCGCCGCGATATCTCCACCGCCAACGACCAGTACGGGTCGGCCTGCGAGATCGGCAAAAAGAGGCAAATAATCCACGTTAACCCTAGTGTTGTTACGATGCGTTATCGCGACTATACGTTCCCTGGTTTATTGAGATGAAATTACGAATTGGAATGAGTTGTTACTGAATGGAATAACGCCCGGCAAAAGCTCAGAACAAAATGTGCTTAGCAAATGATCTTATGGGCCTTTCCGGACGATTCAAATTGTGTAATCACCGTCACAGTTTCATACTATGGGTGAAAAAATATGACCGTCCTTATAGGGAATGAGCCACAAGGAACCCGACATGTCTGCCTTTCTTCGCCTGGCGACGCTGCTTGTTGGCAGCGTTATTTTCAGCGCTCAGGCCGTGACCGACGTCACCGGACACTTTGCTGAACAACAGGTTCGACACATTTCTACTTACTTTCCCGGTCGCATGAGCGGGAGTCCGGCTGAGTTGATGGCGGCCGACTATCTGCAACAGCAGTTCACCGAACTCGGTTTTGCAACCAATACCCGACAGTTTAAAACCGGCTACAGCTGGCATGAAAATGACGGCACGTCGCGCTGGCATAAAATCACGGCCACCTCAGTCATCGCCGCGCGTGAAGGCAGCGCACCTCAGGAGATTCTGGTTGTTGCCAGCCTGGATACCTGGATTCCACTCAGCCGCAGCGAAACGACGCGCAGCCTGGGCGGATTGCGTTTGCAGGGCGTTGATGACAACGCATCCGGGCTTGGCGTAATGCTGGAACTGGCAAAACAGCTCAGCCATCAGCCACTTCATTACGGCGTGCGCTTTGTCGCGCTCAGCGCCAGTGAGTCACAGCTGCACGGCATGGACGACTACGTGGCGCGCATGAGTGAGAAAGAGAAAAAGAATACGCTGCTGGTTATCGATCTCAACAGCCTGATTACGGGCGATCATCTCTATTTCAACAGCGGCATCAACACGCCGCGTGCCGTGCGTAAACAGACCAGCGAACGCGCCCTGCTGCTGGCGCGCCGCTATGGCATTTCTGCCGCCAGCCGCCAGATGCAGGAAAAGGATTTTCAGGGCATCAATCCTTTCGATGCGGCAGGGTTTCCCCTGCTGGATGTCACTGCGCGGAACTGGAACCTGGGCAGCAAGGATGGCGAACAGCAGCGCAGCCGTTCCCGGCATTTTCCCGACGGCACCACCTGGCATCAGACCGATCGCGACAATCTCGACTTTTTAGACCACTGGCTACCCGGCCGCATTGGCCTGCGTACCCATGACAGCGTGAAAGTCCTGCTGCCGTTGCTGAGTGAGCTAACCAATCCCAAAGTGTGAGGACAGACAATGTATGTGGTGTACCTGAACTATTTTCGGCCCATCGAGGAAGTAGACGCCCTGCTGGCACCCCACATTACGTGGCTGGATCGCTATTTTAACAGCGGCGTATTTATTGCTGCGGGACGTAAAGATCCCCGCACGGGCGGCATGATAATGGTGAAAGATATTGCGCGCGCACGGCTGGATGCGATTCTGGCGGAAGACCCTTTTATCGCTGTTGCCCATTATGAGGTTACAAAGGTCAACGTGACGCGCGCAGCCGATGCGCTTGCGGTGCTAAAAGACCTGTAGCCCTTTTACCCTGAGCCGACAGTCCGGGTTTAACCCCATTGCTCGTCGGTTCAGGTAAAGTCGGACAGCTTCTGACCTGCATTGATCAAGGTTTTCAGCAACATTTGACGCCGTTCTTCGGGTGTATCCCGGCTGACCATAAAACAGATGGCTGCCACCGCCAGATCGTTACGGGCGCGAATCGGCGCAGCCATACAGCAGGTAAAACTCTCTGACAGCCCTTCCGTCATGGAGTAGCCAAGATGTCCCGCCCGATGAATGTCGGCCAGAAAATCCTGCTTATTTAGCACTTTCCCGTTCGCCAGCCGATAATCCTCTTCCGGGATCAGGGACAGAATTGCCTCATCACTCCAGTTGCTCAGCAGCAAGCGACCGGTGGCCGTCCAGGGAATAGGAATTTTAACGCCGATATCCGAGGTTATCTTGAACGGATGTGCATTGCTCTCTGACAGCACCACCGTATATTTATTGCCTTCCAGCATACACAGCTGCACGGTTTCACCATGCTCGGCAACCATCTCGATCATTAACTGATGCGCCCGACGAATCAGGGGATTGTGCGCGATGTAATCCGCACCGTAGTAGTGCATTTCACGACCAAAATAGATACTGCCTTCCGAATCGATTTCGACCAGTCCCGCTTCACTCAACAGATTGACCAGTTCATACACGCTTGAGCGGGGCGCGCCTGTGGCGTCGATCAGTTCACGCATCGCCATGGGCTGGCGGGCAACGTGTAGCTGACGAAAAATAGCGATCACACGGTCCACGCCGCGCGCTCTGGCGGGTTTATCTTCCTGCATACCCTTCTTCTCCTACCGGGATCGTCACGTTGAGGTTAATTGAATACATCATACACAGCCCACTTTGTTTTACCTACGGGCGTGCACGATAACTGTCGTTTTCTTTTTTCGCTTCATGCTATTTATCGGGGCACTAAAAGAGAGCATGCCATAATTATAAAAAGAGATCCTGATCACTATTTATTTAAAACATTTATCATTAATAACAAATATTCGTGAAGCCGATTGTAAAGCACCAAAATAATCCCGGAGCAGGCTATTGCAAAAAAAATAACATTGTGCAAATCTCAACCTATCCGGTATTGCAGATTTAATTCCGGTATACCAGACAAGTTGCAGTGATGATGTTAAGGGCATAAGCATGACAATTAAGCGCTATGGCACAGAAGGCGGTGTCGGTACCGGAGGACAGAAACTGCCTTTCGCTCGCGCCGTAGAAGCCGACGGCTGGCTGTATATCTCCGGGCAGACACCGATGACAGGCGGTGAAGTGGTCGAAGGCGGCATCATTGAGCAGACGCGCCTGGCCTTTGAAAACTGTCTGACCATTATGCGGGAAGCGGGATATCAGATTCAGGACGTGGTGCATGTGACGGCGGTGCTGACCGATGCCCGCTACTTTAGCTCATTTAATAAAGTCTTTAGTGAGCTATTCCATGAAAATCCGCCAGCACGCATTTGCAGCGTGCAAGACCTGGTGGTGGATTGCAAAGTCGAAGTCGATATGACGTGTTTTAATTCAGGCCGGAAATAACATCCTCTTCATGTATAACAGGTGAAAACGCATTCACCCGTCAGAATAAATTGATAATTAAAAAAAGTCCCATCCACATTATTTATTGATGTTGGTGATACCACACTTTTATTTGAGATAATAAACATGAACACGACTTCACACCAAAAGGTATTGACCCTGCTGTTTCCGGCCTTGCTGACGGTTGCCGCTCTTGCCGGTTGTACGCCGACAGAAAAGAAAACGGAAGCCGGTGCCGCGCCGCAGTCTACGCTGCAAACCGTGCTGCAGCGTGGCACGTTGCGGGTCGGTGACTGCCTGAGCTTTGCGCCCTTCGGCTTTTACGATAAAGCCGGTAATCCCGACGGCTACGATGTGGATCTGGCAAAATCCTTAGCGAAATCGATGGGCGTAAAACTGGAAGTGGTTAACACCACCAGCGCGAACCGTATCCCTAATCTGCAAACCAATAAAGTGGATGTCGTGTTCTGTAATTTCACGCGTAACCTGGAGCGCGCCAAAGAGATTGGCTTCACTCAGCCTTACGTGGTGGCCAGCGAAGCAATGTTGGTCCGCAAAGTAAGCGGGATCAAGTCGGCCCACGATATGGCAGGAAAAACCATTGCTACCGTGAAAGGCTCAACCAACGGTGACGAAGTCCGCAGCATGGGGATCGATGTGAAGATCCAGGAATACGATTCCTCTCAGGCGGCGATTCTGGCCGTTAAGCAGGGGCAGGCCGATGCCATGATTGAAGATAATAACTTCCTTGCCTACCAGGCCAAACTCGACCCCACGCTTGAGGTCACCAACGAAGCGCTGGTTCCGCTGGAATACAACGCGTTCGGTGTGAAGCAAGGGGATCAGGTGTGGACGAACTATCTCAACGAATTCCTGTTTGAAATAAACGCGTCAGGTGAGAACGCTCAGCTCTACCAGAAATGGTTTGGCAGTAAGCCTCGCTATCCGCTGAACCCGCAGTTCTGACAGGCGAGGACGCAGGTCATGCCTGCGTCCTGTTGAGGAGGCTTTCTATGAGCTATCAATGGCTGACACTCTGGCAGTATGCCGACACCTTTCTCGCCGCCACCTGGTTAACGCTTCAGGTGACGCTGCTGGCTTTTATGCTGGCGCTGGTGCTGGGATTGCTGGCCGCACTGGCAAAATCTGCGCCTTTTGCCCCCCTGCGCTGGCTAAGCCACGGCTACGTTGAATTTATTCGTAATACTCCCGTGCTGCTGCAAATTTTTATTGTGTTCTTCGGGCTTCCCTCGCTGGGCATCACCATGAGTGCCTTTACGGCGGGCGTACTGGCGCTGGGGATTAACGTCGGTGCCTATCTGGCCGAAATCTTTCGCGCCGGTATTCAGTCGGTACCAAAAGGTCAGCTGGAAGCCGCCTGGGTTCTTGGCATCAGTCGCCGCCAGCGGTTTTTAAACGTGGTGATGCCGCAGGCCGCGCGCGCCGTCTGGCCTGCCATTATCAACAACCTGATTCAGTTGCTGTTGGGCACCTCACTGCTGTCAGCCATCGCGCTGCCGGAGCTGACGGGAACCGCCACGGTCATCAATGCGCGTACGCTGCTCTACATCCAGACATTTAGCGTGGTGGCGTTGGTCTATCTGTTTCTCAGCAACCTGTTTTCCTGGCTGGGCAACGTCGTAGGACGCCATTTGTTTATGCCGCCGCTGGTGGTATCGGTCAAACGGCCCCTCTGGTCGCAGGCGAAAAAAATGTGGTCCCACACGGTTAAACGGGAGCCTGCCCAATGAGCGAACTGATTCTCAGCAGCCTGCCGCTGTTATGGCGTGGTCTGGTTATTACGTTATTGCTGTCGGTGGCCGCCATTGTGGGCAGTACCCTGCTTGGCCTGTTGGCTGCCATTTTGCGCACCAGCCGCCTGCCTGTCGCCCGACAAATTGCCGTGATCTATACCGAGCTGTTTCGCGGCACGCCTGTGCTTATCACGCTCATGTTTATCTACTTTGGCGTGGCTTATTTCGGCTATGACATCAACCTGTTTGCCGCGGGCATTTTGGGATTGAGCATTTATCAGGGTGCCTACATTGCCGAGATTTTTCGTGGCGGTATTGAAGCCGTCCCAAAAGGCCAGTGGGAAGTCTCGTGGATACTTGGGCTCTCCAGGCGGCAGACCTTTACCAGCGTGATTCTGCCGCAAACCCGCGGCATCGTTTTACCCCCGCTGGTCGGTCAGTACCTGTCGCTGATTAAAGATACCTCTATTGTCAGCATGATAGGCATGTCAGAGCTGATGCATCAGGGTCAGGCGATCGTCGACCGTATCGGACAACCCGTCGTGGTTTATGGCCTGGTCTCCCTGCTCTATTTCGTTATCTGTTTTCCGCTTTCCCGCTGGGTCCAGCACCAGCAAACCAGGAACCCGTTATCATGAAAAACGCAGCCATTACCCTGAGTCGGATTAGCAAGTCATTTGGCGCGACGCAAGTCCTGAAAGAGATCAGCCTTGATGTCTCGCCCGGAGAGGTACTGGTGCTGATCGGCGCATCCGGTTCCGGTAAAAGTACCGTATTACGGATCATGAGCGGTCTGGAAAAGGCCGACGGCGGAGAGATTTGGGTTAACGGTGTTCCGCTGCATGACCAAAAACGTAATCGTGATATTTGTGGTCAGGTGGGAATGGTGTTTCAGCAGTTCAACCTGTTTCCCCACAAGACGGCGCTCGGTAATGTCACCCTGGCACTGATAAAAGCACAGAAGCTGTCAACGGCAGAGGCAAACGCACGTGGAATGGCGGCGCTGGAACGCGTCGGACTGGCTGATCGCGCCGATCACTATCCTTCTCAGCTCTCCGGTGGTCAGCAACAACGGGTGGCCATCGCGCGTGCGCTGGCGGTACAGCCCAAAATCATGTTCTTTGATGAAGCCACATCCGCTCTCGATCCCGAATTAGTTGGCGAAGTGATGGAGGTGATGCGCGGGCTGGCGCGTGAGGGCATGACCATGGTGGTAGTGACGCACGAAATGGGATTTGCCCGCAAAACAGCCGATCGCGTTGTTTTTATGGATCAGGGCGTGATTGCTGAACAAGGCACGCCGGACGACATTTTTGTCCATCCGCAGAATCCGCGCACTCAGCAATTTCTGTCACGCGTTCTTGAGCACTAAGGAGCCGCTATGTCTTTACGTTTCCCGCTGGTCGCAGACGCGAAGCTGGATCGCGCGCAGCCCTCGCCCCGTTTTAAATCGGTTGCTGGCGCGGGCGATGCCCCGCTCGAGGCCGGCACCGCCGTGTTGAGCAGCGGGTCGGTGTTTTCGCCCGTCATGGTGATGAAACAGTCCGCACTGGACAATAACCTGCAGCAGTTGGCGCAATTTTGTCAGGAGAAAGGCGTCATGCTGGCCGCCCATGGCAAAACCTCAATGGCACCGGCGGTCTTACGCCGGGCCGTGACGCAGGGCGGTGCCTGGGGGATCAGCGCAGCGACGCCCGCTCAGGTGCGCGCCCTGCGTCATTTTGGTATCCGTAACGTGTTTCTGGCTAACGAATTAGTCGATCCTGCCGGGATTCGCTGGATTGGCGAGTGGCAGCGCCAGCATCCCGATCATGGCTTTCTCTGCTACGTTGACTCACTGGCGGGCATCACATTGCTGGAGCAAAACCTGGGTGATACGGCGATTGCCGTAGTGATTGAAGTGTCCATCCCCGGCGGCAGAACGGGCTGCAGAACCGCCGAGGAGGCGCTGGCCATTGCTGAACGCCTCGCCCAAAGCCGCCATCTTCATCTTGTCGGTGTGGCAGGCTATGAAGGCGCGCTCGGTGCCGCGCGGGACGCCGCTGGTGTGGCATTAGTTCGGCACTACTGCCATGTGATGCTGGAGTGCGCCAGAAGGCTGGCTGAACGCCAGTTGTTCCATAGCAATACGATTCTGCTCAGCGCCGGTGGTGGAGCATGGTTTGATGTGGTGACAGAATGCTTTACCCAGGCCGTGCTGCCGCTGCCGGTTCAGCCCTTAATTCGCTCGGGTGCCTACATGGCACACGATAGCGGGCTTTATGCGCGTATTGCGCCTTTTGCCCAGCCCGGCGCTGACCACCATTTTGCGGCGGCGCTGGAGATCTGGGGACGCGTTCTTTCCCGTCCTGAACCCGGTCTGGCGCTGCTGGATTTCGGCAGACGAGATGTCCCTTTCGATCAGGATTTACCGATCCCCTTGTGGATTCGCCAGGCTGATGGCACCGCGCCGCGATCCGGCACCCATTTGCACATCAGTGAGGTTAACGATCAACATGCCTATTTACGCTTACCCAATGATGAGCCGCTGATGCCAGGCGACTGGGTGGGATGCGGCATTTCTCATCCGTGCACGGCGTTTGATAAATGGCGTTATCTTCCCCTGGTGGATGATGAATACCGGGTGGTGGACAGTGTAGAGACGGCGTTCTGACTGCCACGGACACCTGTGGCTAACGCACGTCCTTCCCTGGGGTTTTGATGTCAGCGGTGGCCCCATCGCAAAACGGGCGACCCATAAGGATCGCCCGTTGATACCGTTACGCCGCGTACGTTAGCCTTCGTGCAGGCCGCACTCGCGTTTCAGGCCAAAGAAGCGCGTTTCTTCTTCTGCCATGCCTGGCTCCCACTTGCGCGTGGTGTGCGTATCGCCTACCGACAAATAACCCTCATCCCACAGCGGATGGTATTTCAGGTTGTGGGTTTGCAGATACTGATGAATCTGACGGTTATCCCAGTCAATAATCGGCAGCACTTTAAACACGCCGCGCTGCACGCCCAGTACCGGCAGGCTGGCACGGCTGCCTGACTGATCGCGTCGCAGGCCCGCAAACCAGGTTTGTGCGCCCAGCGTTTCCAGCGCCCGGTTCATCGGTTCAACTTTGTTGATCTGGTTATACTGCTCAATGCCATCAACCCCTTGCTCCCACAGCTTACCGTAGCGAGCCTCCTGCCACGCGGGAGAGGTTTCTGCCCGGAACACCTGCAGATTAAGGTTAAGCTGGTCGGCCAGCTCATCAATAAAGCGGTAGGTTTCTGGAAACAGATAGCCGGTATCGGTGAGGATGACCGGAATATCGGGTTGCACGCGCGTCACCAGATGCAGCGACACCGCAGCCTGAATGCCAAAGCTGGAGGAGAGCACATAAGCACCCGGCAGGTTTTCCAGCGCCCAACTCACCCGCTCTTCTGCGGTGGCTTTTTCCAGTTGAGCGTTTGTCGCGGCCAGCGCCATCGCGCGCTGGACTTTCGACATTTCATTCAGTGCTGCCAGATCGATACTCATTTTGCCTCCTGCCAGAAGTCGCGCGCAGGGTCCAGTACCGGCGTAACGATGCCCGCACGGATAACAAAGTCACCAAAGCCTTCTGCGGCCTCGCGCTCTTTTGCCCAGCGACCTACCAGCTCATCAAGTGTGGCGAGAATGTCACTTTCCGTAATATTTTCGCGATACATACGTGGAATGCGCGTTCCAATACGGTTACCCCCGATGTGCAGGTTGTAACGACCCGGCGCTTTCCCCACCAGGCCCACTTCTGCCAGCATCGCACGCCCACAACCGTTCGGACAACCGGTAACGCGTAACACTATGTGCTCTTCGCCTACGCCATGGTTGTGCATGATCTCTTCGACTTTCGTCACGAAAGACGGAAGGAAACGTTCAGCTTCCGCCATCGCCAGCGGACAGGTTGGAAACGACACACAGGCCATCGAGTTTTCGCGCTGGGCCGTCACGTTTTCCATCAGGCCATGTTCGCGGGCAATCGCTTCAATCTGTGCTTTTTGGCTTTCCGGCACGCCTGCCACAATCAGGTTCTGATTGGCGGTCAGACGGAAATCGCCCTGATGAATGTTGGCGATTTCGGCTACGCCGCTTTTTAACGGACGGCCCGGATAATCCAGCAGACGACCGTTTTCGATAAACAGTGTCAGATGCCACTTGTTATCGATGCCCTTGATCCAGCCAATGCGATCGCCACGAGTCGTAAATTCGTAAGGGCGCGTTGGCGCAAACGTCACGCCGGCGCGTTTTTCGACTTCCGCCTTAAACGTTTCTACGCCTACGCGTTCCAGGGTGTATTTGGTTTTGGCGTTTTTACGATCGGTACGGTTACCCCAGTCACGCTGTGTCGTCACCACGGCCGCCGCCACGTCCAGGATCTTATCCACCGGGAAGTAGCCAAATTCGCTGGCGGTACGGGCATAGGTGGCTTTGTTGCCGTGCTCAATGGACAAACCACCGCCCACCAGCAGGTTAAAGCCGACCAGCTTGCCGTTTTCCGCAATCGCGATGAAGTTCAGATCGTTAGCGTGCAGATCCACATCGTTATGTGGCGGGATCACCACCGTGGTTTTAAACTTACGCGGCAAATAGGTTTCACCCAGGATCGGTTCCTGGTCGGTGGTTGCGACTTTTTCCTGATCCCACCAGATCTCTGCATAGGCGCGGGTTTGCGGCAGCAGATGTTCTGACAGTTTTTTTGCCCACTCGTAGGCTTCCTGATGCAACTCAGACTCCACGGGGTTCGAGGTGCACAGGACGTTACGGTTAACGTCGTTCGCGGTCGCCAGCGCATCCAGCCCCACTTCGTGCAGCATCTGGTGCGTTGGCTTCACGTTCTTCTTCAGAATACCGTGAAACTGGAAAGTCTGACGGTTGGTCAAGCGGATGCTGCCGTAAAGGGTTTTATCGGTGGCAAATTTATCGATCGCCAGCCACTGTGTTGGCGTGATAATCCCGCCCGGCAGGCGGCAGCGCAACATCATCGCATGACGAGGCTCAAGCTTTTGCTCCGCACGTTCAGCGCGAATATCGCGGTCATCCTGCTGGTACATGCCGTGAAAACGGATAAGCAGAAAGTTATCGCCGCTGAACCCTCCGGTCAGACCATCATCAAGATCCTCAACGATAGTACCGCGCAGGTAGTTGCTCTCTTTTTTTAATCGCTCAGCGTCAGTCAGTTTGCCTTCAACCACCAGCGGTCCAGGGTATTTTTCAGTCATTAGTAAACGTCTCGCTGATAACGGCGCTCAATGCGCAGCTCACTTAAAAATTCATCAGCCGTTTCACGATCCATAGCACCGTGCTCGACCACCACATCCAGTAATGCCTGCTCTACGTCTTTTGCCATACGGTTGGCATCACCACAGACGTAAAGGTGCGCGCCTTCTTCAATCCAGCGCCACACTTCCGCACCACGGGCGCGGATTTTATCTTGTACGTATATCTTCTCTGCCTGATCGCGCGACCACGCCAGATCGATATGGGTTAACAGGCCATCTTTGACATATTTCTGCCATTCAACCTGATACAGGAAATCATCGGTAAAGTGTGGGTTACCAAAGAATAGCCAGTTTTTACCGCCGGCACCGTCATTATCGCGCTGCTGCATAAAGGCGCGGAACGGGGCAATCCCGGTGCCCGGCCCAATCATGATGACCGGTGCATCCGGGTTGGCGGGCAGGCGGAAGTTATCATTGTGTTCGATGAACACGCGCACCTCGCCCTCTTCTTCAATGCGATCCGCCAGCCAGGTGGACGCGCCGCCGCCGCGCTGACGTCCTTCAATATCAAAGCGAACGGCACCGACGGTGATATGTACTTCGGTATCGGTTTCGGCCTGAGAAGAGGCAATAGAATAGAGGCGCGGCGTTAACGGACGCAGTAAGCCGGATAACTGTTCTGCACTCAGCTGCGCGGGAGCCAGGCGAACCATATCAACAATCGGATAGCGTTGCGCATACTGCTGCAGTTTGGCTTTGTCATCCACCAGCGACAGCAGTTCGTCGTTACGTGCTAAGGCTGCGTACTGCGCCACGATTTGCGCGGTGTTAACCGTTAGCTCAAAATGTTTCTGCAGCGCCTCTGCCAATGGCAGCGTCTGGCCCTGCACCTCAACCGGCTCATCGCCTTTCAACCACACCAGTTCAAGCAACTCGTTAACCAGTGCAGCGTCATTTTCGTACCAGACGCCCAGCGCATCACCGGGCTGGTAGCGTAATCCTGAATCACCCAGATCGATTTCGATATGACGCACGTCTTTATCCGAATCGCGCCCGGTAATTTTCTGGTTAACCGCCAGGCTGGCACTAAGCGGCTGCTCTTTGGTGTAAGGGCTGGTGAAGACGTCGTTCACACTGCCAGCAACGGTGGCCACACTCTGCGCCGGGGACGCGGTTGGGACGCGTTCTTTCAGTACCGCAGTGATTGCCGTACGCCAGGCGCTGGCCTGCTCAGCATATTCGACATCGGCATCGACCCGGTCCAGCAGGCGCTCAGCGCCCAACTCAGCCAGGCGGTTGTCAAAATCTTTGCCCGCTTTGCTGAAGAATTCATACGATGTGTCGCCAAGACCAAACACGGCAAAGGCCGCGCCGTCCAGTTTGGGCGCTTTTTTAGACATCAGGAATTTGTGCAGCGCAACGGCCTCTTCCGGCGGTTCGCCTTCGCCCTGGGTCGAGGTCACGACGATCAGGATTTTTTCCTGACCAATCTGCTTGAATTTAAAGTCGCCCGCGTTGACCAGATTCACGGTCAGTTTTGCCGCCTGCAGGTCATCGCGAAGCTGCTCGGCCACCCGGCGGGCATTACCCGTTTGTGAGGCAGAAAGCAGCGTAATGGCCGGAGCTTCAGCCTGCGCAGGGGCGCTGGCAACCGCCTGACCCGGCGTTTGATTGACCATGCCCCAGAAATAGCCGGAGAGCCAGGCCAGCTGGGTGGTGGAAAAATCTGTCGTTGCTGCCTGTAAACGAGCAAGTTGCTCCGGAGAGAGCGGAAGCATTGAACCTGGTGCCTGAGTCGTCATCGCGATAAAAATTCCAGTAGCAGAAGTCCGGACCGAATAGTAGCGGAAGAGAAGAAAGGGTACAGGGAGCTATATTAACGATTAAATACGCCTTCGACATATCAAATAACCAAAATGACTAAATGGTTTTTCAGATAAAATTAATCGTTAAAAGTGGTAACGACAGGGTGAGTTAACAAACTCAGCTAATCATACTGTCGGTAGGACGTTCCGACTGGTTATCGCGCTAAAGGGATGGCATAAAGACAGGAAAACCGCCACGGAGTGACGACAGATGCCAGACAGTATCACAGCATTACCGGCTGCATTGGCAGAGCAGAGTCTGGAAAAACTTGGCTTCAGTTCGCCTCCTGCCCCTGACGAGGCCGGACTGAGCACGCTTTATCGCGCCTGGTGCCAGTCCGTGCCCTTTGATAACCTTCGCCGACGTCTCATCACAGAAGACGACCGCGCCCTTCCCCTGCCAGGTAGCACGGCCAGCGACTTTTTCACCCACTGGTTAACCTTTGGCACAGGCGGTACCTGCTGGGCTGGCCACGGCGCGTTGTATGCCCTGCTCGCGTATTTGGGTTTTCACGTGCAGTTTGGCCTTTCCACCATGCTGTCTCCGCGTCCGGCACCCGTGGGTTCTCCCGGTCATGGCATGTTGATTGTTAAGCTGGATGGACGCACGCTGGTGGTTGACAGCACGCTGCTCCACGGCGATCCGCTTCCGCTGGAGGCCCGGCTGAACCCGCATCCCGTCTGGGGCACCCGCGTCCATCAGCATGATGGCAGTTGGTGCATACACTGGAAGCCGCTGGGTCGGGCATGGCTCGACTGTAAAATTCTGGCAACCGACCTCTCCGCTGACGCGTTCCAGTCACGTCATCAACAAAGCCGGAGCAACAGCCGCTTTGACGGTGCCCTGCTGATTCGCCGCGCTAACGGCGAGACGATCACGGGAATCGTGAAGGGAGAGCAGGTCATCCGGGATCGCCAGGGAAAAGAAAGCGTTACGCCGCTGTCACGTTCAGAGCAGCACCGGCTGCTGATTGAGGAGTACGGCATCGCGGAAGCCCTCGTCGCGCGACTTCCGGCTGACGATCCGGCACATCGCTGAGCGCTTTTTAAGGAAAGTGGGATACGCGTTTTACCATTCTGGCTTAATCGTCGTTAAACGGCGCTTAGCGGATGCGAAAAACCGCCTTTTCAGGTAGAATTCAGCGGTTTTTAATGCCTGAGAGCGATTATGTCTACCACGTTATTTAAAGAGTTCCAGTTCGAAGCCGCGCACCATTTACCCAATGTGCCGGCAGGACACAAATGCGGCCGTTTGCACGGTCACTCATTCCTTGTTCGTCTGGAAATTACCGGTGAAGTGGATGCGCATACCGGCTGGGTCATGGATTTTGCAGAGCTGAAAGCGGCGTTTAAACCCCTCTATGACAGGCTCGATCACTACTATCTGAATGAGATCCCTGGGCTGGAGAATCCCACCAGTGAAGTTCTGGCGAAATGGATTTGGGATCACATGAAGCCTCGTCTGCCGCTGCTGAGCGCGGTGATGATCAAAGAAACCTGCACCGCAGGCTGCACCTATCGCGGTTAATCCGCTTCGCTACGGCCGCTCAGGGTCGATCGCCCGTATCTTCACCTGTTGATCGGCCTGCTGCCGCCTTTCCAGCGCGGCGTCATGTTAACGGTCTGGCGGCCAAAGGCCGCCAGCGTTTCATCAGGCAATATTCAGATATTTATGGGTCTGCATCGACAGTCGCCAGTTGCGCGCAATGCAGGTTTCAATACACAGCTTTGTTGCCTCATCTTTGCGACTAATCGGCTGCAGCGCAATGATGCGTGCTTTGCTGTCGTGGATGCCTGCCAGCAAATCGTCTAAGGCATCCACATCACGTTGCCGGGCAACCGGGTGCTTAATTTCATCCGCACGGCTCAGGGCCTGTGCCAGGACGTCATAGCCGCCACGCATGTTTACCTTGGGTGAAACGGTCACCCAGGTGGCGTCAGCGCAGTGGATTTCGTGGGTCCCGCTGGTTTCAATCTGACACTGGAATCCCGCCGCCTCAAGTGATGCAGTCAGCGGACGCAAATCATAGATAGCCGGTTCACCGCCGGTGATCACCACATGGCGAGCCGTCCAGCCCTGTTGTTGTATGCTGCTCAGAAGCATCGCCGCATCGGCATTGCCCCAGGCATCGCTTTCCACCGTTTTGACCAGAATATCGCCTAATGATGTTTCCCGATCCGCCTGTTTTTCCCAGGTGTGCTTGGTGTCGCACCAACTGCATCCTACCGGACATCCCTGTAAGCGGATGAAAATAGCCGGCACGCCGGTGTAATAACCTTCGCCTTGCAGCGTCTGGAACATTTCGTTAATCGGGTACTGCATAATGGTCTCTTTGGTTTTTTCAAAACGCGATTATCGCAGAACACCGGGTTGAGATCATGTCAGGTGATGCGAAAGGGCGCGAGCTGTTCGGCACGCGCCAGCACGCAGGTCAGCAGAGGGCTGTGTTCAGCAGCCCGTTCAGACGGACAGATCCACCCAGACCGCCGCATGATCCGAGGCGGCATTAACCTCTTTTTTCAGTTCGGGATAGGTTTCCCACTTTACCGGACGCACGCCAGGCCACATCCCTTTGCGCCATACACCGCCCTTCTCTACCTTTTTCCACAGCGCGGGCGACAGCAAAATATAGTCAATCTTGTTGCTGGCAGTGCAGCCGCCCCAGGTCCCCGGATAACCGCCGTTATCAAACTTTTCATGGGTGAAGATATCTTTCAGATCGGTTTCTTTCAGCAGCGGCGACAATGCATCACTGTCCGGCGTATCGTTAAAGTCGCCGGTGATGGCAATCAGCGTTTGCCCCTCTTTGATGCGTTGCTGATAAATCGCTTTCACCCGTTCGGCCTGCTGCTTGCGGCGGGCATCGGAACTGGCTTTAGCGCCGTAGCCTTTACTCTTAAAATGGTTAACCAGCACGTGCAGAGTTTGGCCATCGGCCAGCGGAATCGCAAATTCGGGACAGTCACGAGAGAAAATCAGGTTGCCCTGTTTATCTTTATCATCAACGTGGCTGCGGATGGTGTCGATGGCAAAGCCTGCCGCGGTCATCAGTCCGACATCGATTCCCCGCTCATCGTTGCCGTCAATCACCATGACATGATCAAAAGGCGTTCCCTGGCGGGCCGGCAGCATGGCGTTGTTGAATTCCAGCAGGGCGGGACGGCTTTCTGCCTCCACCACGGTCAGGATATCCGCGTGAAGGTCAATCATGACCTGTGCCGTTAACCCCATGGCAATTTCGTCTACCGGCGCGCGGCGCAACTCCAGCGAACCCACCCAATCGGCACGGCCTGCGGCAATAATTTTTATTCCGCTGTTGTCTGTCGGTCGGGTCAACAGTTTGCCCCGGTTACGCCGGAGAATAACAAAGGGCCCGGTGTCGGACGTTTGCAGGCCAAGTGCATCCATCAATTCGACCATCTGTTTTTTGTCCGCGTCGCTGTATTCCACCTGTCCCAGCAGGGCATTAAGTTGGGCAAATTTTTCCAGCGTCGGTTTGCCCACTCGCCATTCATTCTGGTTCATTGCTCTGGCGCGATCGAACAGGTTTTCAACGTTATAAGAAGCAAGTCTCATGCGTATCCCCTTTCAGGCAGTCATAAATGTGAACCTGAAAGCACCCGCAGACGCGCTTCAGGCAAGCGGCAAGGTGCATTGTCTGTTACAGGCGCACGGTGCTCGTCGTTCAGTGTCGATGGGTTTTGTGAAGAATGGATGTAAACAGCATAGACGTCGCGGAAAAATGTGAGGTGAGCGGCAAAACCTGTGGGCATAAAAAAACCCGCCAGCATGGGCGGGTTTTATCAGAAGTCAGAAGCAGTAAACTTACTGGCCTTTCACTTCTTTCAGACCGTTGAACGGGGCTTTTGCACCCAGCGCTTCTTCGATACGGATCAGCTGGTTGTACTTCGCAACACGGTCAGAGCGGCTCATTGAACCGGTTTTGATCTGGCCTGCAGCTGTACCGACCGCCAGGTCAGCGATGGTCGCATCTTCCGTTTCACCTGAACGGTGAGAGATCACAGCGGTATAGCCTGCATCTTTCGCCATTTTAATCGCAGCCAGGGTTTCGGTCAGAGAACCGATCTGGTTGAATTTGATCAGGATGGAGTTAGCGATACCTTTGTCGATACCTTCTTTCAGAATCTTGGTATTAGTGACGAACAGGTCGTCGCCCACCAGCTGGATTTTATCGCCCAGCACTTTAGTCTGGTAGGCGAAGCCATCCCAGTCAGATTCGTCCAGGCCATCTTCGATAGAAACGATCGGATACTGCTTGGTCAGATCTTCCAGGAAGTGGGTGAACTCTTCTGACGTGAACGCTTTACCGCCTTCACCCGCCAGAACGTATTTGCCATCTTTGTAGAACTCAGAAGCCGCACAGTCCATAGCCAGGGTAATGTCTTTACCCAGCTCATAACCTGCTGCTTTTACCGCTTCCGCGATAACAGCCAGCGCTTCGGCGTTAGAACCCAGGTTTGGCGCATAGCCACCTTCGTCACCTACCGCCGTGCTCATGCCTTTGCTTTTCAGCACTTTTGCCAGGTTGTGGAACACTTCAGAACCCATACGGATCGCTTCTTTCACGTTTGAAGCGCCAACCGGCTGAATCATGAATTCCTGGATGTCGACGTTGTTGTCGGCATGTTCGCCGCCGTTGATGATGTTCATCATTGGCAGAGGCATAGAGTATTTGCCTGGGGTGCCGTTCAGTTCAGCGATGTGCTCATACAACGCCTGACCTTTAGAGGCCGCTGCCGCTTTCGCTGCAGCCAGTGATACGGCCAGAATGGCGTTAGCACCGAAGTTAGATTTGTTCTCAGTACCGTCCAGGTCGATCATGATTTTATCGATGTTCGCCTGATCTTTCGCGTCTTTGCCTTTTACCGCTTCAGCAATCGGACCGTTAACCGCAGCAACGGCTTTGGTTACGCCTTTGCCCAGGAAACGGGATTTGTCACCGTCACGCAGTTCCAGTGCTTCACGAGAACCGGTAGATGCACCTGATGGTGCCGCAGCCAGACCAACGAAACCACCTTCCAGGTGAACTTCTGCTTCAACAGTTGGGTTGCCACGTGAGTCGATAATTTCGCGACCGATGACTTTTACGATTTTGGCCATTACGATTTTCCTCAGTACAAGTTAGTCAATTCTAAGACAAACAACGCGCGAAAAGTTCGCGCGTTGTTCGTTAAACTTATTTCGCTAAACGCTTCTGATGCTCATGTGCTGCCTTCACAAACCCGGCAAACAACGGATGACCATCGCGTGGCGTCGATGTGAACTCGGGATGGAACTGGCAAGCAATAAACCACGGATGATTGGGGATCTCAATGATCTCAACCAATTGATCATCACCAGACCGGCCCGCCACACGTAAACCCGCTGCCTCGATTTGCTTCAGCAGCATGTTGTTCACTTCATAGCGGTGACGATGGCGCTCAACAATGGTGTCAGAACCGTACAGCTGGCGAACCTTACTTTCCGGGTTTAGCTGACACTGCTGGCTGCCGAGGCGCATGGTGCCGCCCAGATCGCTCTGTTCAGTACGCACTTCCACATTGCCTTCTTCGTCACGCCATTCGGTGATCAGTGCGACCACCGGATACTTACAGTCTGGCACAAATTCTGTAGAGTTTGCGCCTGCCATACCGGCAACGTTACGGGCGAACTCCATCAAGGCCACCTGCATGCCGAGACAGATGCCAAGATAAGGCACGTTGTTTTCACGCGCATATTTCGCGGTCATCAACTTGCCTTCTACGCCACGATAGCCAAAACCACCGGGGATCAGAATGGCATCTAAATCTTTCAGCAATTCGACACCACGGGTTTCAACATCCTGTGAGTCAATCAGCTTGATATTCACGGTCACGCGATTTTTCAGACCGCCGTGCTTCAGCGCTTCTATAACAGATTTATAAGCGTCCGGCAGTTCGACATATTTGCCCACCATGCCGATGGTGACTTCGCCGCCTGGATTGGCTTCTTCATAAATCACCTGCTCCCACTCCGCCAGATTGGCTTCCGGGGCGTTCAGGTTGAAACGCTTACAGATATAGTCATCCAGGCCCTGCGATTTCAGCATGCCCGGGATTTTGTAAATCGAATCGACGTCTTTCAGCGAGATAACGGCTTTTTCCGGCACGTTACAGAACAGCGCAATTTTGCCACGCTCATTCGCTGGCACCGCGCGATCGGAACGGCAGATGAGAACGTCAGGCTGAATACCGATGGAGAGCAGCTCTTTAACAGAGTGCTGCGTTGGCTTGGTTTTCACCTCGCCCGCCGCGGCCATGTAAGGCACCAGCGTCAGGTGCATGTACATCGTGTGCTCGCGGCCCACATCCACCGCCATCTGACGAATCGCTTCCAGGAACGGCAAGGATTCGATATCACCCACCGTGCCACCGATTTCGACCAGCACGACATCATGACCTTCGCCGCCTTCAAGAATGCGCTCTTTGATCGCATTCGTAATGTGAGGGATAACCTGAATGGTGGCACCAAGATAGTCACCGCGACGCTCTTTGCGCAGGACTTCTGAGTAGATACGACCCGTGGTGAAATTGTTGCGGCGCGACATTTTAGTGCGGATGAAGCGCTCGTAGTGACCCAAATCCAGATCGGTTTCGGCACCGTCGTCGGTGACGAACACTTCACCATGCTGAGTTGGGCTCATGGTACCCGGATCGACGTTGATGTACGGGTCCAGTTTCATGATGGTCACATTCAGACCACGCGCTTCAAGAATGGCTGCGAGGGAGGCTGCGGCAATGCCTTTACCCAGAGAGGAAACGACCCCGCCGGTCACAAAAATATAATTCGTTGTCATGCTGAACCTGAGAGTTTAGGTTTAAAGACGGTGGAATAACCAGGACGGGAAAACAGTATACTGGAAACCGCTATCAGCCACAATTGGTGAATCACATCCATCTCCCAACGCATTGCTGCGGGTAACATAGCGGATAGCGGTAAACAAAATTTTGACCTGCGTCACAAATCTGGTGTCAGGCTGAATCGAGTAAGCTCAAGAGAGCAATTTATGCTCGCTGCTGGAATAATCAGCTTTTTTCCTTCGCCTTAACCTGTTGCCAGGCGGCTTCCATTTGCGCCAGGGTGGCGCCCGGCATCGTCAGGCCCTGCGCGGTGATAATGGCTTCTACCGCACGGAAACGGCGCTCAAACTTGTCATTGGCTTTCTGCAGCGCCGTTTCGGCCTTGCTGCCCAGATGACGGGAAAGATTTACGGTAGCAAACAGCAGATCGCCAATCTCTTCTTCCAGCTTTTGTGGATCAATCACGCTTTGCTGTGCCTCATGCATCACTTCGTCGATCTCTTCGTGCACCTTATCGACCACCGGGCCAAGCGTGGTCCAGTCAAAGCCCACGTTGTGGCATCGCTTTTGAATTTTATGGGCGCGCATCAGTGCAGGGAGCGCTTTCGGAATATCGTCCAGCGCGGAGTGCTGCGCTTTTTCTGCCCGTTCGGCGCTTTTAATCGCTTCCCAGTTTTTCAACACCTCCGCACTGCTCTCTGCCGTGCCCTCTGCGAAGATATGCGGATGACGGCGCTCCAGCTTGTCACTGATGGCGTGACAAATATCATCAAAGTTAAAACGCCCCTGCTCCTGCGCCATCTGAGCATAAAACACCACCTGGAAAAGCAAATCGCCCAGCTCGCCGCGGAGATCTTCAAAGTCTTCACGCTGGATAGCATCCAGCACTTCATAGGTTTCTTCCAGCGTGTAAGGCGCAATAGTGGCAAAGGTCTGCTCGCGATCCCACGGGCAGCCCTGCTGCGGATCGCGCAGGGTTTTCATAATGCCCAGCAGGCGATCAATAGAGGTCATATGGCAATCCTTCAGGTGTTCAGTTGGCGTAACAGCGGTGATAAAAGCAGCCAGGCGCACGTCAGAAAGCACGTGCGCCGGATAACAGAAGTTTAGTGCAGACGTCGGGCATCAATAATATCCGGCACCTGGTTCAGGCGAGACAGGACGCGCCCCAGCACCTGATGATTATAAATTTCAATATCCATATCAATGGTGGCTAACTGTTTTTTCGTATCGCTACGGCTTGAAACCCCCAGCACGTTCACCTTTTCATTGGCGAGGATGGTGGTGATATCGCGTAACAGCCCGCTACGATCGTTGGCCGTGACTCTCACGACCAGCGAATAGCCGCTGGAATAGCTTTCGCCCCACACCGCATCCACGATGCGCTCAGGCGCGGTGGAAATCAGCTCAGACAGCTGATCGCAGTCGGCGCGGTGAATCGAAATGCCGCGTCCGTGGGTGATAAATCCGACGATATCATCGCCCGGAATCGGCTGACAACAGCGTGCAATGTGGTGCATCAGGTTGCCAACGCCTTCCACCACTACGCGACCGCTCTCTTTGCGTGAGGTGGGCGCGTGCGATTTTTGTGTAAGCTGACGCAGGGCTTCGCGGTCTTGCTCTTCGGCAGTCGGCTTATTGAGCTTCGCCTGCAGGAAATTCACCATCTGGTGCAGGCGAATATCACCGCCGCCAATAGCGGCCAACAGCTCGTCCAGCGAGGTGACGTTATAGCGCGGCAGCAGCAGCTTCTCGGCCTCACGCAGGCTGATATCCATCTGGTTCAGCTCGTTATCCAGAATCTGGCGGCCAGCCAGGATGTTTTTATCCCGATCCTGTTTACGGAACCAGTTATGAATTTTGGCGCGACCACGGCTGGTGGTGATGAATCCCAGGTTCGGGTTCAGCCAGTCACGGCTCGGGTTCGGCTGTTTTTGGGTAATGACTTCAACCTGATCGCCCATCTGCAGTTGATAGGTGAAGGGCACGATGCGCCCACCAATCTTCGCGCCGATGCAGCGATGACCGATATCGCTGTGAATATGGTAAGCAAAATCCAGTGGCGTAGAACCCGCCGGTAAATCCACCACATCCCCTTTTGGTGTAAAGACATACACGCGGTCGTCAAACACCTGACTGCGCACCTCTTCCAGCAGCTCGCCGGAATCCGCCATCTCTTCCTGCCATGTGATCAGCTTACGCAGCCAGGCAATGCGCTCTTCGTGACCTGCCGCCCCGCGCGCATGGCTGGACGACGGGCCCTCTTTGTATTTCCAGTGCGCGGCCACGCCCAGCTCTGCATCTTCATGCATCTGACGGGTACGGATCTGGATCTCGACGGTTTTGCCCTCAGGCCCCAATACCACGGTGTGGATCGACTGATAGCCATTGGGCTTGGGATTTGCTACATAGTCGTCAAACTCATTGGGCAGATGGCGATACAGCGTATGCACCGTGCCCAGTGCGCCATAACAGTCCTGCAGCCGCTCGGCAACGATACGTACCGCGCGCACATCAAAGAGTTCATCAAACGCCAGCGACTTCTTCTGCATCTTGCGCCAGATGCTGTAAATATGCTTTGGACGGCCGTACACTTCTGCCCGCACGCCCTCTTTTGCCATCTCTTTACGCAGATTATTAACAAAGTTTTCGATGTACTGCTCACGGTCAATGCGGCGCTCATGCAGCAGCTTAGCAATGCGTTTGTACTCATCAGGATGCAGGTAGCGGAAGCAGTAATCTTCCAGCTCCCACTTAAGCTGCCCAATGCCCAGGCGATTCGCCAGCGGTGCATAAATGTTGGTGCTTTCTTTCGCTGCCAGTACGCGCTCATCTTCCGGCGCGTCTTTGACTTCACGCAGGTTCATGATGCGCTCAGCCAGCTTCAGCACGACGCAGCGGAAATCTTCCACCATGGCCAGCAGCATGCGGCGGACGTTATCCACCTGCTCGGAGGCCATGGAGTCGTTATGAATGGCTTTCAGCTGACGGATGGCGTCCATATCACGAACGCCGTGCACCAGCGAAACGATGCCTTTGCCGACGGTTTTTTCCAGCTCTTCTTCGCTGACCACTTCGTCATTAGCAAGGGGGAAAATCAACGCGGCGCACAGGCTTTCGATGTCCATGCTGAGCATCGAGAGGATTTCCACCATCTCGATACCGCGC
Organism: Pantoea allii; assembly: GCF_002307475.1. Classification (GTDB taxonomy): domain Bacteria; phylum Pseudomonadota; class Gammaproteobacteria; order Enterobacterales; family Enterobacteriaceae; genus Pantoea; species Pantoea allii. The sequence goes on from NZ_NTMH01000034.1 coordinate 64,657, forward strand.
CACAGCAGTAGCGACTGGTGAGGATGCCCCTGAGTCTGCGCTTCACAATAGCGCCAGGTTTCAGCAAGACGATCACAGGATTGCGGGTTAGCAACGCCAAGGCTGGCGATCCACTGGTCAAGGGCAAACTCCCCTTCCGTATTTAAATGTGCACTTCTAACCGCAACCATATCCTCTCCTGCACAGCGCCCCTGCCGGACACTTATATTTTTTTTCTGAACAGCACCATGGATTCGAGATGACGGGTATGAGGAAACATATCCAGCATCACGACCCTTTCCAATTGGTAACCCGCCGACAGCAAGGTGCTACTGTCACGTGCGAGTGTCACAGGATTACAAGATACATAGACCACGCGTTCTGGCGATAATTTTACGACATGTGCCATAACACCTGCCGCCCCAGCGCGTGCCGGATCGAGTAATACCTTGTTAAAGCCCTGCATAGCCCAGGGCTGATGCGAAACATCTTCTTCCAGATTGTGCTGAAAAAATCTGACGTTTTTAAGATTATTCACGTCAGCATTATACGCTGCCTGTTGCACTAATGCTGCAACGCCCTCCACACCTACGGCACGTTGTACCGATTTTCCTACAGGAAGCGTAAAGTTTCCCATGCCACAAAACAGATCCAGAACCCGATCTTCAGGTTGTAAATCAAGCCATTCGATGGCCTTCGCCACCATCTGCTGGTTGACCGCATCATTGACCTGAATAAAATCCTGTGGACTGAAGATTAGCTCAAGCTGGTGAGAATGATAAAATGGTCGCTGTTCGCTAAATCCGCGCAGCGTCTCACTTCCATCATCCAGAAACAGCATCAGTTGGTGCTGATGCGAAAAACGTTCCAGTTTTGCTATATCGTCGGAGCTTAATGCATCCAGATGGCGCAGTAGCAGCACTGAGCCATTGTCAGCCTGCACCAGTTCAACATGTCCTAACCGTTTGACAGCATTAAGCATGGTGAGACAATTGCGCAGCGGAATAATTAGCGCTTCAAGTTGGGGCACCATAACAGGGCATTGCTGAATATCGACCAGATCGTTGGTGGATTCCTGGCGAAACCCCATCAGTAACTGCTGACTTTTGTTATGCCATTGTAAACCAAGGCGGGCGCGACGGCGGTAGCCCCAGGTGGGCCCGGCAATAATGTCATCAACCGCCACGGGCTGGTTCGCGGCCTGGGTCAGCATGCGCGCCAGCGCACGCGATTTACTCTGCTGCTGCAACGCTTCATCAGCATGTTGCTGCTGACAGCCACCACAGCGGCTAAAATGAGGACAGCGTGGCTCAACCCGTGACGCGCTGCGGCTGAGCAGGCGCACCGTTTTCGCTCTGGCAAACTGGCGTTTGTCCTCCAGCAGGCTTACCTCCGCCTCTTCGCCAGGCAGCGCACCCGTGACAAACAGGGTTTTCCCTTTGTGCCGGGCCACGCCCTGACCAAACGGGTCGAGGTCTTCAATGGTGACGGTGATCCGTTGTTTGGTCGTCACGCGCTGTTTTGCGGAGTAAAATTGCGCCATAGTGTGGTTCTTTCTCTTTTAGATTCGATGTGCATAAGGTTCAGCGGATGCACAGGGACGTCAATGCCGGACAGCAGGCGACTATTATGACCAAATACAGCCTGCGGGCGCGAATGATGATTTTAATTTTGGCCCCTACGTTGATGGTAGGTTTGCTGCTCAGCTCATTTTTTGTGGTGCATCGCTACAACGAGCTACAGCGACAGGTCATTGAGGCGGGTGCCAATATCATTGAACCGCTGGCAATCTCCACCGAATACAGCATGACGTGGCACAATCGTGACGCGCTACGTGAACTGGTTAGTTTACTGCATCGCCGCCATTCCGGGATCGTTCGTGCCATCTCCGTCTTTGACGACAATAATCAGCTCTACGTCACCTCCAACAACAATCAAAACCTCAGTCTGGAATCAAAACAGGCTATTCGCGCGCTTCCTGACGATGTTTCCATCGAAGGCAGCGGCAACCTGCTGATTTTACGTAAGCCGATAACGTCTGAGCGTTACGCCGTTGACGAGCTACCGGAACAGGATGCCAAACCCGCAGGCAATCCTCTGGGCTACGTGGCGATAGAACTGGATCTGCAATCCGTGCGCTTACAGCAATACCGGGAAGTCTTTATTGCCACCCTGATGCTGTTGTTCTGCCTGTGCATTGCCATGCTGTTTGCCTACCGCCTGATGCGGGATGTCACCGGCCCTATCCGTAATATGGTCAGTACCGTTGACCGCATTCGCCGTGGGCAGTTAGACAGTCGGGTGGAAGGTCATATGCTCGGCGAGTTGAGTATCCTGAAAAACGGGATCAACGCCATGGCAATGTCGCTCACCGCTTATCACGAAGAGATGCAGCACAATATTGACCAGGCCACCTGGGATCTGCGGGAAACGCTGGAGCAACTGGAGATTCAGAACGTCGAGCTGGATCTGGCCAAGAAGCGGGCGCAGGAAGCCGCCCGTATCAAATCCGAGTTTCTGGCAAATATGTCTCATGAGCTGCGTACGCCGCTCAATGGCGTGCTGGGCTTTACCCGACAGATGCTGAAAACGCCGCTGCGCACTACTCAACGCGACTACATGCTGACCATTGAGCGCTCGGCCAATAACCTGCTGTCCATCATTAATGACGTGCTTGATTTTTCCAAGCTGGAAGCCGGCAAGCTGATGCTGGAGTCCATTCCCTTCCCGTTGCGCGCCACCCTGGATGAAACCCTGGTTTTACTGGCTCCCTCAGCCCATGAAAAAGGGCTGGAGCTGACCGTGGTGTGCAATAACAGCGTGCCGGATAACGTTATCGGTGATGCGCTTCGCCTGCAGCAAATTCTGATCAACCTGATGGGAAATGCGATTAAATTCACCGAAAAAGGCACGATTAATTTACGCGTAGATCAACACACCATCACGGCGACCCATGTCGAGCTGGAGATTCAGGTTCGCGACACCGGCATTGGCATTTCCGAAGAGCAGCAGGCGCAGTTGTTTCAGGCATTTCGCCAGGCGGATGCCAGTATTTCTCGCCGCCACGGTGGATCGGGGCTGGGGCTGGTGATCACCCAAAAGCTGGTGCGGGAAATGAACGGGGAGATTACTTTCGTCAGCCGCCAGAATCACGGCTCTACCTTTTGGGTGCGCGTTAAGCTCGACCTCAACCCCAATGCACCGAGTATGCCGCGGGTACTGGATGCGCTGTCGAATACGCGCATGGCCTATGTTGAAGCCAACCCAGATGTTGCCAGCGCGGTGGTGGAAATTTTAGCTGCGACGCCGTTGCAGGTTGAGCACAGCTTAACGCTGGAAGGCCTGAGCCAGCCACGCTATCCCATTCTGTTGATGGCAATGCCGGTCAACGCCAGCCAACCGCAGGTGCTTGAGGACAGGCTGATCCATTCCCTGCTGGAAAGCGCGGATCTGGTCATTATGGCGCTGCCGAGCCCGATGATGTTACTGGCCGATGAGCTGAAAGTGCGCGGTATTGATGGCTGTATCACGAAACCCGTCTCGCAAACGCGCCTGCTGCCGATGCTGCTGGAGCTGCACGCGCGTCACAGCAATGAAATGTCCGCTTCGCCGCGCCTGCCGCTGACCGTGATGGCCGTGGACGACAATCCTGCTAACCTGAAGCTGATCGGGGCGCTGCTCGAAGAACAGGTACAACACATCGTACTGTGTAATAACGCCGAGCAGGCTATTCGCGTCGCCCACCGGCAAGCGTTGGACGTCATTTTAATGGATATACAAATGCCGGATATCGATGGCATCCGCGCCAGTGAGATCATCCGCACGCTACCAAACCATGCAGCCACGCCGATAGTTGCCGTTACCGCTCATGCTATTGATGGTGAACGCGAGCATCTGATCAGGGCAGGAATGAACGACTATCTTGCCAAGCCAATTGATGAAAACAAGCTCGCTCAGGTTCTGGCGCGTTATATGCCAAGCCCGACCACCACAGTGCCAGAGCTGCCCCAAATATTGCCAACGCTCGACTGGAAGCTGGCATTACGCCAGGCAGCAAATAAACCGGACCTGGCACGGGATTTACTACGAATGCTGCTGGAGTTTTTACCGGAAGTGCACGGTAAAATGGCGCAGGCCATGGCCGACAATGACGCGATCGCCTTACGCGAGATCATTCATAAACTTCACGGCAGCGCCAGTTACAGCGGCGTGCCACGGATGAAACAGCTGTGTCGTAAGCTTGAGAAAGAGCTTCATCAGGCCAGTGATATCGAAGCGCTGGAGCCAGAACTCCTGGAGCTTCAGGATGAAATGGAGAACGTCGCCACGCAGGCACGGCGCATACTCTCCATGCCTTAATCAGTAAAGGGTGATGATACGACGGCCCTGCCACTGTTGCATGGCGGGGCCGTAAAAACGTTTAGTGAAAACCGGCGATTTTCATCGTAGCGGCCACATTTCGCGCAGTGAGCCGGACATTATTTTCTGCCCCTTTCAGGGCCTCATCCAGCGAGCAAATACGGTAAAGCACGCTAAACACCGCATCTAAGCCATGCTGATGTACCACACCGACATCGTCAGTCAGGCTGCCAGCAATCCCTATCACCGGAATATTAAAACGCTTGGCGACGTTGGCGACGCCAATGGGCACTTTGCCATTGATACTCTGGCTATCGATGCGTCCCTCGCCGGTGATGACCAGGTCGGCGTCTTTTACCTGTTCTTCCAGTCCCAGTGCTTCGGTAACAATCTCAATCCCGCGACGTAGCTCCGCCTGACAAAAAGCATGCAGTGCAGCGCCCATACCACCGGCTGCGCCGCCGCCACTGACCTGCAGCACATCAATGCCCAAATCACGCTGAATAATGGCGGCGTAGTGCGTCAGTGCCCGATCCAGTTGCTCAACCAACTCGGGCGTCGCGCCCTTCTGTGGACCAAAAATCGCTGAGGCACCATGAGCGCCCGTCAACGTATTGGTGACGTCACAGGCCACTTCAAAGCGGCAGTGACGGATACGGCTGTCCAGCCCGCTAACATCAATGCTTGCCAGCTCGGGCAAGGCACCGCCGCCCTGACCAATTTGCTTGTCCTGCTTATCCAGCAAGCGGGCGCCCAGCGCCTGCATCATACCTGCACCGCCGTCATTGGTGGCACTGCCACCAATGCCAATAATGATATGTTTAACGCCTTTATCCAGCGCATTTTTAATCAGCTCTCCTGTACCAAACGAGGTGGTGATCAGGGGATCGCGCTGCGCTGCCGGTACCAGCTCCAGGCCGCTGGCCGCCGCCATTTCGATGTAGGCGGTATCTTCATTACCCGATAAACCATAAAACGCCTCAACGGGTTCACCCAGCGGACCGGTTACCGTTAACCTGACCCTTTTTCCCTGCGTCGCGGCCACCATCGCTTCAACCGTACCTTCGCCACCATCAGCGACCGGTATTTTCACATAATGGGCATCGGGGAAAACCTCACGGAATCCCGCTTCGATTGCCGATGCCACTTCCAGGGCAGAAAGACTTTCTTTATATGAATCCGGTGCGATTACGATTTTCATAGGCAATCCAGGCGGTATTAATTAACGATTAGAGAGTGAAAGTGGCCCGACGTCCGCAGAAGCCGGGCGAGTCATTAACGAGAGATTTCGACGTTGGCTAATTTTTCATAATAGCAGGCCAACGCGCTGTGGTCGGCAGTTCCCTGTCCGTCATTACGCAGCGCCTGCATCATCTCCATCACGGCCGCCGTCAGCGGAAGGTGCGCACCGATGCTGTGCGAGGTATCCAGCGCGTTAGCCAGGTCCTTGATATGTAAGTCAATGCGGAAGCCCGGCTTAAAGTTGCGGTCCATCACCATTGGCGCTTTGGCATCAAGAACGGTACTTCCCGCCAGGCCACCACGAATCGCCTGGTACACCAGTTCCGGGCTCACGCCCGCTTTGGTCGCCAGGGACAGGGCTTCTGACATCGCAGCAATATTCAGCGCCACAATCACCTGGTTTGCCAGTTTAGTGACGTTGCCCGCCCCGATGTCACCGGTGTGAACCACCGATCCCGCCATGGCTTTCATGATGTCATAGCACTCGTCAAACACGGCCTTATCGCCGCCCACCATGACTGACAGCGTCCCTTCAATCGCTTTGGGCTCGCCGCCACTCACCGGCGCATCCAGCATTTTAATCTGTTTTGCCGCCAGCGCATCGTGGATTTCCCGGCTCGCCAGCGGCGCGATGGAGCTCATATCGATCACAATCAGGCCAGGTTTAGCGCCGTCGATGATGCCGTTTTCGCCCAGGCAGACTTCTTTCACCTGCGGTGAGTTGGGCACCATGGTGATGACCACGTCACACTGTTGGGCCAGTTCTTTGGCATTCGCCGCCGTTGTCGCGCCGAGCTTAACCAGTTCAGCTTCGTTTTCTGCATTGTGATCGCGCACCACCAGTGAATAACCAGCTTTTAACAGGTTTTTACTCATTGGTTTGCCCATGATGCCCAGGCCAATAAAGCCAATTTTCATTTCGTTTCTCCTGATGATTACTTTTTGAATTTGTCACACAACGCCTGAGTGGCACTGCGAAAAACACCGAGATCGCTGCCTACGGCAACAAAAGTGGCGCCCCATTCGAGATAGCGCCGGGCGTCCACCTCAACCGGTGCCAGAATACCGCTGGGCTTGTTAGCCGATTTTGCCCGCTCAAAGATGTGTTTGATGACCTTCAATACCTCCGGGTGCGCGGGCTGCCCAAGGTAGCCAAGTGCGGCAGACAAATCGCCAGGGCCGACAAAAATGCCGTCCACCCCGTCAACGGCCGCGATAGCATCAATATTGTCCACGGCCTGCTGCGTTTCTATTTGTACTAACACAGCAATGTTGTCGTTAATGGTGCCGTTATAATCCGGCACCGTGCCGTACATGTTGCTGCGATGAGAAACCGACACGCCGCGAATCCCGGCAGGCGGATAGCGCGTTGAGGCCACCGCACGTCTGGCGTCTTCTTCGTTCTCTACAAAGGGGACGAGGATGTTGTTAAAACCAATGTCCAACAGGCGCTTAATAATCACCGGTTCGTTACAGGGTGGACGCACCACCGGCGCACTGGGGCTGCCCTTCAATGCCATGAGCTGAGGCACAAAGGTGGTGATATCGTTGGGTGCGTGTTCACCATCCAGTACTAACCAGTCAAATCCGGCCAGCCCCAACACTTCGGTCGAGAGAGGACTTGCCAGGGCACACCAACTGCCGATCAGGGTTTCACCAGCCAGCAGGCGGCGGCGAAATTCATTTGGCCAGGCTGTATTACTCATGATTTGGCTCCTGTGGAACGGGCTTCCTCAAGGAAGCCCAAAAAAGTTAACGCACCAGGCACGGGCGCTTGTTATCAAACGTCCACTGCGGGATCAGGAACTGCATCGCCTGCGCATCATCACGTGCGCCCAGACCATGCTTTTGATAAAGCGCATTGGCCTGCATGACCTGATCCATATCCAGTTCAATCCCCAGCCCCGGTGCCTGCGGCACCGCGACCATGCCACCTTCAATCTGGAAAGGCGTTTTGGTCAGTCGTTGATTGCCTTCCTGCCAGATCCAGTGTGTATCAATGGCGGTGATCTTGCCCGGTGCGGCAGCGGCAACGTGGGTGAACATCGCCAGCGAAATGTCGAAATGGTTATTGGAGTGCGAACCCCACGTCAGACCAAACGCGTGGCACATTTGCGCCACGCGCACGGAACCCTGCATCGTCCAGAAGTGCGGGTCCGCCAGCGGAATATCGACCGACTGCAGAGATAAGGTGTGGCCCATTTGACGCCAGTCAGTGGCAATCATATTGGTGGCGGTAGGCAGGCCGGTTGCCCGTCGGAATTCAGCCATCACTTCGCGCCCGGAATAGCCCTGCTCTGCGCCACAGGGATCTTCTGCATAGGCAAGCACGCCTTTAAGCTGCTTGCCCAGCGTAATGGCTTCGTCCAGCGACCAGGCTCCGTTGGGATCAATAGTGACGCGCGCCTGCGGGAAGCGTTTCGCCAGCGCCGTAATCGCTTCTGCCTCGTCGCTGCCGCTCAGCACGCCACCTTTGAGCTTAAAGTCGTTAAAGCCGTATTTTTCATAGGCGGCTTCAGCCAGACGCACCACCGCATCGGGCGTGAGCGCTTCCTGATGGCGCAGGCGATACCAGTCGCAGGCGTCGTTGTCCTGGTTCTGATAGCCCAGTGAAGTCTTATTGCGATCGCCAACGTAAAACAGATAACCCAGCATCTCTACTTTGTCGCGCTGCTGCCCATCGCCCAACAGCGAGGCAACATTAACGCCCAGATGCTGCCCCAGAAGATCCAGCAGTGAGGCTTCGATGCCGGTAACCACATGAATCGTGGTGCGCAGATCAAAGGTCTGATTACCCCGGCCGCCGGCATCGCGATCGGCAAAGGTGGTGCGAACCAGGCTCAGGATGTTTTTATATTCGCCAATCGTTTTCCCCACCACCAGCGCCGCGGCATCTTCCAACGTCTGACGGATTTTTTCGCCGCCGGGAATTTCACCTACGCCGGTATGGCCGGCGTTATCGTTAATGATGACGATATTTCGGGTGAAGAAAGGTGAATGTGCGCCGCTCAGGTTCAATAACATGCTGTCATAACCGGCGACGGGAATAACCTGCATGGCGGTAATTTTCGGTGTCGTATTCATCTGTTATCCCTTAAGCAGAGGCCCGGCCAAACGCCGGGCGTTTACGGTCAAATGTCCAGCCGGGTACCAAATACTGCATGGCCGTGGCGTCATTGCGCCCGCCCGCTGGCAGTGATTTGTAGCGTTCGTTTGCCAGGCGGAGTTGTTCCCAGTCCAGTTCGATACCCAGGCCTGGCGCATCTGGCACCGCAATTTTTCCCTGACGGATCTGCAGCGGATTTTTCGTCAGGCGCAGATCGCCCTCCTGCCAGATCCAGTGGGTATCTATCGCGGTAGGTTTACCGGGCGCGGCGGCACCGACATGGGTGAACATCGCCAGGGAAATATCGAAGTGGTTATTTGAGTGACAGCCCCAGGTTAAGCCCCATTCATCGCAAAGTTGCGCGACCCGCACGGCACCGCTTAACGTCCAGAAGTGCGGATCGGCCAGCGGGATATCAACGGCATTCAGCATCAGCGCATGATTCATTTCACGCCAGTTGGTGGCGATCATGTTGGTGGCGACCGGTAAGCCAGTGGCACGACGAAACTCGGCCATCACCTCGCGTCCTGAATAACCCTGCTCAGCGCCACAGGGATCTTCCGCGTAGGTCAGCACATCCTGCATGCCCTTGCACAGCCCGATCGCTTCGTCCAGCAGCCACGCGCCATTGGGATCGACGGTGATTCGCGCCTCGGGAAAACGTTTTTTCAGCGCCTGCGCGGTGGCGATCTCCTGTTCGCCCGGCAGCACGCCGCCCTTGAGTTTGAAATCTTTGAAACCGTATTTATCCTGTGCCGCTTCCGCCAACCGGACAACGGCCTCGCTACTCAGGGCTTCCTGATGACGCAGGTGATACCAGTCATGCTGTGCCTTCTCGCCGGACAGATAAGGCAAATCGGTTTTACGGCGGTCACCTAAGTAGAACAGGTAGCCCAAAACGGTCACCTCGTTGCGCTGCTGACCCGGACCGAGCAGCTCAGCGACCGGAACCCCCAGACATTGTCCCAGCAAGTCCAGCAATGCAGCCTCCAGTGCCGCGACCGCGTTGACGCGCAGTTCAAACGTCCAGGCGCCTTTGCCAAAGGTATCGAAATCGGCGGACTGATTCCCCTTATGGACTTGCTGCACCAGCCGGTTCATGCGGGCGACCTGCTGACCGATCACCTGGGGTACGGCGTTCACCAGGGTTTGATAGATGGTTTCGCCGCCTGGCGCTTCACCCAGCCCGGTGTGTCCGGCGCTGTCAGTCAGGATCACGATATTGCGCGTGAAGCAGGCATTATGGGCCCCACCAATATTCAGCAGCATACTGTCGTAGCCAGCCACAGGAACGACCTGCATATCGGTAATCACGGGCGTTGATTGCGTATTCATGCTGGCTCCTTAACGTGTTTTCAGTTCGATGCGCTTGATGTTATCCACCAGCACCAGATAACTAAGCACGGCAACGAACGCGTGAATGCCCACATAAACCAGCGCACCGTTATAAGAGCCGGTAGACGCAATGATGTAGCCGATTGCGATAGGCGTGACGATGCCGGAAACGTTGCCAAACATGTTGAACAGACCACCGCTCAGCCCGCTGATCTCTTTCGGCGCAGTGTCCGCCATCACGGCCCAACCCAGCGCACCGATGCCTTTACCAAAGAAGGCGGTCGCCATGAACAGAACCACAACCCAGTCCGTCTCAACATAATTACAGACCACCATGGAGGTAGAGAGCAGCATCCCAAGGACAATCGGCGTTTTACGGGCAATATTCAGAGAGCCGGTTTTGCGCATGAGCCAGTCGGATATCACCCCACCGAGCACACCACCGATAAAGCCGCAGAGCGCAGGAACCGAGGCGACAAACCCCGCCTTGAGGATCGACATGCCACGCGCCTGTACCAGATAGACCGGGAACCAGGTGATAAAGAAGTATGTCAGGGCGTTGATACAGTACTGACCGATATACACACCGATCATCATGCGCGATTGCAGCAGTTGCTTAACCTGGAACCACTTATCACTTAAGCTGACTTTTTGCTTCACGCTTTTCTGATCCATGTTGATCAGCGCGCCGCCCTGCTCCATGTATTCCAGTTCTGCTTTGTTCACGCCAGGATGATCGCAGGGATCGTGAATCACTTTGAGCCAGACGAGGCTCAAAATAATCCCCAATCCCCCCATAAACCAGAACACGTGCGCCCAGCCCACGGCAGAGGTCAGCCAGCCCATAACTGGCGCAAAAATCACCGTAGCGAAATATTGTGCAGAGTTGAAAATTGCTACTGCCGTCCCGCGTTCCTGAGCCGGGAACCAGGCCGCGACAATACGGCTGTTGCCTGGAAATGAAGGCGCTTCAGCCAGCCCCACCATAAAGCGCAGCATAAACAGCGCCATCACAATGGTGTAACCGCTGAACAAGTCCACAAAGCCTTGCAACAGGGTAAATAACGACCAAAGGAAGATACTCCAGAAATAGACGCGCTTGGAACCAAAGCGGTCCAGCAGCCAGCCGCCGGGGATTTGTCCGATAACATACGCCCACGAAAAAGCAGAGAAGATAAAGCCCATTCCCACCGGATCGAGGCCGATATCTTTTGCCATCGCCGAACCCGCAATAGACAACGTGGCGCGGTCGCCATAATTGAATGAGGTCACAATAAACAGCATGACCACGATCCAGTAACGCGCGTTGGTGCGTTTTTGTACCGCCTCCGTTGTCTGGTGATAACTACTCATGATGCACTCCTGAAATATAGCGAAAGCTACATTCGCTCTGACTGCATACACATCGCGTTGGGTATCAGAGAGATGTAGGTTAAACACGGCGATTTTTTTAATGGCAAACCGATAATGCGTCGTGACAAATAACCTGCCCGGGAAAACGGAAATCAGTATATGAAGCTGATTTGGTTGAGGCATTGGAATATCACCCTGGAATAAGGTGAAAAAGAGGCGGCTTTTTTGTGCCGTTGCATAAAACGCTGCGGAACGTTTCACGTATTTTGTAAAAAATCACAAAAAGCGCGCCCAAAGGCGTGGAGATAACTGGCTTTGTGAGAATCTTCACTTGATTTAGTAAAAAGACATTAAAACTGCGTCACCAGAACGCCGAATATAGGTCAATTGCACAATGTGCGGGCGGTATTGCCTCTTTATACTGACCCTGGCAGATACCGAACCTGTGACACCTGGCTTATCATAATGAATGCGCCGCGCAAACAAGGCGCTACCCACTGGAAGGTGAGCGATGACCCCAACATCAAAAGAACAACCGCTCTGCATCAAAGTTCATGAAAATGACAATGTTGCGATTGTGGTGAACAGCCTGGGCCTGGCCGCGGGCACCACGTTTAGTGATGGATTGACATTGATTGAGCATGTCCCCCAGGGACATAAGGTTGCGCTGCAGGCGATTCCTCAGGGCCAGGCCGTGCTGCGTTATGGTGAAGTGATTGGCCTTGCGATTCGTGATATTGCCCAAGGCAGCTGGATCGATGAATCACTCATTGCGCTTCCGGACGCGCCCGATTTGCAGAGTTTGCCCCTGGCGAATAACGTTCCGCCTGACCTGCCGCCGCTTGAAGGTTATACCTTTGAGGGTTATCGCAACGCCGACGGCAGTGTAGGCACACGTAACCTTTTAGGCATTACCACCAGCGTTCACTGCGTGGCGGGCGTGGTGGATTATGTGGTGCAAATGATAGAGCGTGATTTACTGCCCCGTTATCCCAACGTGGATGGTGTGGTTGCGCTGAATCATTTGTACGGCTGTGGTGTGGCGATCAACGCCCCTGCGGCGGTCATCCCTATCCGTTCCGTCCACAATCTGGCCCTCAACGCGAATTTCGGCGGCGAAATCATGGTGGTCAGCCTGGGTTGTGAAAAGTTACAACCTGAGCGCTTACTGGCCGGTACGCCCGACGTGCAGCCTATTTCGCTGGATGACGAAGATATTGTGCGTTTGCAGGATGAGAAACTGGTGGGCTTTGGCGCGATGGTGGATGAAATCCTTCAGGTGGCAGAGCGCCATTTGCAGCGGCTGAATCAGCGCCAGCGTGAAACCTGTTCTGCCTCTGAATTAGTCGTGGGGATGCAGTGCGGCGGCAGCGATGCCTTTTCCGGCGTAACGGCGAATCCCGCAGTGGGATTTGCATCCGACCTGCTGGTGCGCAGTGGCGCGACCGTGATGTTCTCTGAGGTTACCGAGGTGCGCGACGCGATTCACTTACTGACACCGCGTGTGATCAATCAGGAAGTGGGGCAGCGGCTGATTGAAGAGATGGCCTGGTATGACAGCTATCTTGATCAAGGCAAAACCGATCGCAGCGCCAACCCCTCTCCCGGCAACAAGAAAGGCGGGCTGGCAAACGTGGTGGAAAAAGCCCTTGGCTCCATTGCCAAATCAGGTCGCAGTCCGATTGTGGAAGTGCTGTCCCCGGGGCAACGCCCTACGCGGCGTGGACTGATTTTTGCCGCCACGCCCGCCAGCGATTTTGTGTGTGGAACCCAGCAACTGGCCTCCGGCATCACCCTACAGGTTTTTACCACCGGCAGGGGAACGCCTTATGGTCTGGCTGCAATTCCGGTGATTAAAATGGCGACCCGCAATGCGCTGGCGGAGCGCTGGCATGACCTGATGGATATTAACGCCGGCACCATTGCGACAGGTGAAGAAACCATCGAGCAGGTTGGCTGGCGGTTATTCGAATTGATTCTGGACATTGCCAGCGGCAGAAAACAAACCTGGTCAGATCGCTGGGGGATTCGTAATCAGCTGGCCGTCTTTAATCCCGCGCCGATAACCTGAGCAAGATGCCGTTATGACTGCGCTAACGGAACGGCCCGCACGGCCTGATCCCGTTAGTCAGAATGGGCTGCCGCCCGTTTAGCATGGGACGGCAGCGAAACAGCAAGGCTGACATGCGCTTATCAGAGCTGTTTGCCCCATTGCTCAACCCATGGAGTGGTAACGGATTCAGGTTCCGGATCTTCCGTGGCATCCACCAACAGCACCTCCCCTACCCGTTTGGCTTGATGCTCGTGCAACAGGGCGTCAAAACGTTTGCCCGCGCCACAGAAGTTTTCGTAGCTGCTGTCGCCTAGCGCAATGACGCCATAGCGCAGTGTCGGCTGGTGGCCCAGTTTGTCCTGCACGTCGTGGAACAGGCCAGAAATCGTATCCGGAAAATCGCCCTGACCCGTGGTTGACGTAATCACTAAGGCGACATCCTCTGCATAGCCTTGCCAGTCGGCTAACCCAGGATCTTCAAAAATCTTCACGTCATGGCCTTGCTGCTGCAAAACCGGTTCTGCTTCTTCTGCTACCAGTAATGCATTGCCATATACGGTGCCTACAAAAATACCAATTTTCGCCATTTCTCTTCCCCTTTATTCCGTCACGCTATCCTGACCTGAGCCAGCCATAAACTCAACCCGTGGCACATCAGGTAAACAGGCCTGCCAGCCAAACTGATCCAGAACGCCTTGCCAGACAGCATCCAGCCCGGCACGAATCACCAGGGGTGCTTTAGTCACAGGATGGCTGAGCGCCAGGCTGCTGGCATGTAACATTAAGCGATTAGCGCCAAAATGCTCAGCTGCGCCGCGGTTCTGACGCAAATCACCATGGGCTGAATCACCGATGATGGGATGGCGCAAATGGGACATGTGCCGACGCAACTGATGCTTACGGCCGGTTTTCGGTTTGAGCTCAATCAGGCTGTAACGTGCGGTGGGATAACGACTGACCGCAACCGGCATCTCGACCTTTGCCAGCGCATGATAATCGGTCACAGCAGGCTGTGGCATGCGCGCATCAGTGACAAATTTGTCGGCGATTTTGTCCAGTTCTTCAACCAACGGATAATCCAGCCGATCGCTGCCTTCAAGCCAGCCACGTACCACGGCGTGATAGGTTTTCTCCATGTGGTGATGCTCAAACTGCTGTGACAGCAGGCGGCCCACTTCACTGGAAAGGCCCATTAACAACACGCCCGACGTGGGGCGATCGAGCCGGTGTGCCGTAAAAACATGCTGGCCTATCTGGTCGCGCACCGTCTGCATCACAAACTGGGTTTCGTGGCGATCGAGCCAACTGCGGTGCACCAGCCAGCCGGCAGGTTTATTCACCGCCACCAGCCATTCATCCTGGTAAATGATCTCTAACATCCGGCAGACTCGTCCTCCAGAAGGGCATCCAACTGCTGTAACGTAAGGAGCAGCAGCGAACGACCGGGCTGCTCAGGCGTTAAGGCGACCTCAAAATAGGGCGCGACCGCGAAGTTCTTTGGCAAAGGTTGCCGGGCATCAATGATGGCCCGAACGCGCGGAATCAGCACCCACTGTAACCATTCCAGCGGTTGAAGTGTGTCGAGGAAAAAAGGTTGCTCGCTGGTGAACGCCTGAGCGTCTGGTGCAGCGGTCTGCCAGAGATTGTGCTCGTGCATTATCGCTTCGACCTGCTCGAGCCGTTGAATAATTAAATGTTCCAGCGTCATGCATCACCTCTGACTGGGGAAAAATGGGCGGCAAGCATAACCCGCAGGCACAAAAAAAGGGAGCACTGTCATTAAACAGTGCTCCCGGTTCGTTTGCAGCTTTCCGGCTACGTTAGTGCTCCCTGCTCATCCGTGACAACTTTTCCCGTGCGAACTCCATCCGCGTATCATCCTGATCAATCCTTAGCCTCCTGGCCCGCCGCCTCTTCTGAGGGGCTCTCATTCTCCATCCTGGAGGTGTCCGTTAACTCAGTCCTGAGTGTCCTGCTTCATCCTGAAGCCTTCCTTGTGACGTAAACTCCGTTACGTTCCGGCCTCCTGGCTACCGTCATCCTGACGGCTCCTGTTGTCCAGGACATCCTGTCCGCGAGTGATATTCTCGTCAGAAACTACTCAAGGCACAAGGTGTTAAAATGATTTATAACCTTACCTTATAGAAGCTGCCCATCAGCGCGGCTAATAAGTTAATGATTTACAATATTTTTACATCTTTTCGGCATGAAGGGCGCGTGAATTATAGAGCGATCTCTCACAGAGTTTGTAAGAGATCTCTCACACGGCTGCTAGCAGATATCTGTAACTAGTCACTAAGCGGTTGTAAATTATTGAGAAAAGAGGGGATATCGGACGCCAGCGTGACGCGCTTTTTCTGCCCGGGTGTTTCCAGAATGACATTCCCGCTGATGTTACACAGCGAGATAATGTTCTCTTCAGAATCCGTGGTCGCGATAAACAGGGTCGGGGCCTGTTTCAGACGTCGCTGCATCACTAAATGACCGATCAGGTTTTCCTGCAGTCGAACAAAGTCCTCTTCGCTCCAGACCTGCAGTAACGTCAGCCTGTTTTGTTCATAGCTGGCGCGCATGTCTCCGGCGAACTGGCTGGTATAAAATGCGGTGATTTGCGGATCAAGCTGGATCTCCAGCGCTCGCTCAACGGCATCCAGCGATGGCGGCAGGCTAAAGGGCTGGGGCTGCCAGAGGGCACGCTCTCCACGGTTCTCCAGCAGGCAGGGCGAAGGTACGCCATACAGGTCACTGCTGGCCGGCGCATGGCCGTAATCCTGCTGCCAGTGCTGGCAGTATCGGGTGGTGAAATCGATTAAGGCGTCAGCCGTTTGCTGCATCATTCAAATTCTCACTTCTGATAGGTTACACTTACTCACTTTGATGACCTCAGTGGTAACCGTTATGTCTTCTTATCAGCCGGACCCGGCGCTTAGCAATCTGACGCTGGGCAAGCCCACAGCTTATCACGATCGCTACGACAACAGCTTATTACAGGCGGTGCCTCGCAGCATGAACCGCGAACCGCTCGGCCTCTATCCTGATAACCTGCCCTTTACAGGTGCTGATATCTGGACGCTGTATGAACTTTCGTGGCTCAACAGTAAAGGTGTTCCGCAGGTTGCGGTGGGCGAAGTGGTGCTTGACGCCCGAAGTCACAATCTTATCGAGTCCAAGAGTTTCAAGCTCTATCTTAACAGCTTTAACCAAACCCGCTTTGCCGACTGGGGCGAGGTACGCCAAACGCTGGAGCAGGATCTGCGTGCCTGCGCGGAAGGTGACGTGCGTGTTGCGCTGTTTCGGTTAAATGAAATTGAGGGCCAGCCTGTCGGGCACTTTGCGGGCGACTGCATTGATGAGCAGGATATCGAGATTGAAGATTATGGCTTCAATGCCGATTATCTGGTTGATGCTGCTGGTCAGGAGCGGGTGGACGAAACGCTGGTCAGCCATCTGCTTAAGTCTAACTGTCTGATCACCAACCAGCCTGACTGGGGCTCGGTGATGATTCGCTATAAGGGCCCACGGCTCAATCGCGAAGCGCTGCTGCGCTACATCATTTCATTTCGTCAGCATAATGAGTTTCATGAACAGTGCGTTGAGCGTATCTTCAATGACCTGATGCGTTTTTGTCAGCCGGAACAGCTTACCGTTTACGCACGCTATACGCGCCGTGGCGGACTGGATATCAATCCCTGGCGCAGTAACGTGGCCTTTACGCCCGGTCATTCTCGTCTGGTACGTCAATAGTTTGCGAGATATTTCTCAGGAAGTCAGTCAACTATCCGGTTCCACTTGAGCAAGCCCTGCCCACAAGGCTACTCTGGGCAAGGCGGTAAACAGTGGATTGCCGACCAGGGATTTTCGTCACTGCATTTGCAGTGTCAGCCATCACCCTAGCGGGTGCAAAGGAGTTCATTTGATTACACATGTCAGCCCTCTTGGCTCTATGGATCTGCTCTCCCAGTTGGAAGTAGATATGCTGAAGCGCACAGCCAGCAGCGATTTGTATCAACTCTTCCGTAACTGCTCGCTCGCCGTGCTCAACTCCGGCAGTCAGACTGACAGTAGCCATGAACTGCTGTCGCGTTTTGAGAACTTCGATATCAACGTGCTGCGCCGCGAGCGCGGTATCAAGCTGGAACTGATCAATCCGCCTGAAGAGGCCTTTGTAGACGGCCATATTATTCGTTCACTACAGGCCAACCTGTTTGCCGTGCTGCGCGATATCCTGTTTGTTAACGGCCAGTTAGCCAGCTCTGGACGCTTACCCTGCGCAGAAGACAACGATTCGGTCATGATTACCAACACCGTGTTTTCCATTCTGCGTAATGCCCGGGCATTACACGTGGGCGAATATCCCAATACCGTTGTCTGCTGGGGCGGCCACTCGATTAACGCGGTGGAATACCAGTACTGTCGCAACGTGGGCACGCAGTTGGGCCTGCGCGAACTGAATATCTGTACCGGCTGTGGTCCGGGCGTGATGGAAGCCCCAATGAAAGGTGCAGCGGTAGGTCATGCTCAGCAGCGCTATCGCGACAGTCGCTTTATTGGTTTGACCGAGCCGTCGATTATCGCGGCTGAACCGCCTAATCCACTGGTGAACGAACTGATCATCATGCCGGATATCGAAAAGCGTCTGGAAGCGTTCGTGCGTATTGCACATGGCATCATCATCTTCCCTGGCGGCGTGGGGACGGCAGAAGAATTCCTTTATCTGCTGGGTATTCTGATGAATCCGCAAAACGAACATCAGGTTCTGCCGCTCATCCTGACCGGGCCAAAAGAGAGCGCGGACTATTTCCGTGTGCTGGATGACTTTATTGTCAGTACGCTTGGGGAGCAGGCACGTAAGCATTATCAGATCATTATCGATGATGCCGCCGAGGTCGCCCGCCTGATGAGAAAAGCCATGCCGCAAGTGAAAGAGCATCGCCGCGAAACGGGTGATGCCTACAGCTTTAACTGGTCAATTCGCATTGCTCAGGATTTGCAGGTGCCCTTTATGCCGACGCATGAAAATATGGCTAACCTCAATCTCTATACCAATCAGCCGCCGGAAAAACTGGCTGCCGACCTGCGCCGGGCGTTCTCGGGTATCGTTGCGGGTAACGTGAAAGAGATGGGCATCCGCGAAATCCGCGAAAAAGGCCCTTATAAACTGCACGGTGATGCCGACATCATGCACCGCATGGATGAACTGCTACAGGGCTTTGTGGCACAGCAGCGTATGAAACTGCCCGGTACTGCCTATATCCCGTGCTACGAAATCATTAAGTAAACCAGGAGGCAGCCTGCGGGCTGCCCTTACCTTATGTCACATCACTTACTTATTGTTGATGCACTCAATTTAATTCGTCGCCTGCATGCCGTGCAGGGCACGCCCTGTGTGGAGGGCTGCGTTGCGGCGTTGCGCCAGCTTCTGGGACACACGCGCCCCTCGCATGTTGTGGCAGTGTTCGACGGCGAGGCCCGTCATCAGGGATGGCGGCATCAGTTGTTACCCGACTACAAAAGTGGCCGACCGCCGATGCCGGAAGAGTTACAGGCTGAAATGCCAGCCCTGCAGGAGGCTTTTCGGGCGGTGGGCGTCAGTTGCTGGATTGCCGAACAGGATGAAGCCGACGATCTGGCCGCCACGCTGGCGGTAAAAATGGCGCGAGCTGGCCATCAGGCCACCATTGTTTCTACCGATAAGGGCTACTGCCAGCTTCTCGCTCCGGCGATTCGCATCCGCGATTATTTTCAGAAGCGCTGGCTGGATTTGCCGTTTATTGAAACCGAGTTCGGCGTTGCACCGTCCGTTCTGCCTGACTATTGGGGATTATGCGGCATCAGCAGCAGTAAAATCCCAGGCATCGCGGGCATTGGCCCTAAAAGCGCCCGGGAGCTACTGCTACAGTTTGGTTCACTGGAAGCTCTGTATCAGCAGTTGGATCAGGTTCCGACAAAATGGCGTAATAAGCTGCAATCAGGCCAGGAGATGGCGCTCATCAGCCGCGATGTTGCCCGGCTGAAGCAGGATTTAGTGCTGGAAGGGAATCTGAATTTACTGCGTTACCATGGCGATTAACATCACCAGGCCGGGCGCAAGGGCACCCGGCGGTGGTGATTAGCGCTCGTCGCGACGGCCACCCATGGCAGCCCAGATACGACGGATGTGCACCGTCACTTCTTCACGATCGTGGTAGAGCTGGCGCGCGCGAATCTGCGCATTGATCCCATTTTCAGTGAGACGCTCCTCGATCATGGCCAGATTCTGCGTCACTTCTTCATAACGCTTCTTCATGGGCAATTTCAGGTTAAAAATGGCTTCCCTGCACCAGCCATTCACCACCCAGTCCGCCATCAGATTCGCCACGCGTGCAGGTTTTTCCACCATGTCGCACACCAGCCAGCTGATGTTGGTGCGGGGCGGACGGAAGCGGAAACCGTCTTCACGTTCATGGAACACCTGTCCGGTATCCATCAGGCTCGGTGCCATAGGGCCGTTGTCCACCGCATAGACCATCATGCTGCGCTGAACCAGTTGATACGTCCAGCCGCCAGGACAAGCGCCCAAATCGACAGCATACATCCCGCTGCCTAAACGTTCATCCCACTCATCGGCTGGCACAAAAACGTGAAAGGCTTCTTCCAGCTTAAGCGTTGAGCGGCTTGGCGCGTCAGACGGAAACTTAAGACGCGGAATGCCCATATAAAATGGCGAATTGTTTTCTGGCAGCGAATAGCCCACGTAACAGGTGCCGGGGGCGATAAAGAACACATGCACCACCGGGCGTTTTGGGCTTTCGTAGTTGAGCAGAATGTTGCTCTCACGCAGGCTGGCACGTAACGGCACGGTAAACTTACGGCAGAATTTGGTCAGCTCTTTTGCCTGGTTGGTGTCAGGAACTTCAACACGCAGCTCTCCGCCTTTCTCCACCACGCCGCTTAACATGCCAACGATGGGCGAAATGCGATCTTCCTGAGGCAGATCGCGCAGTAGCTCACCGACGACCAGCATCTGGCGGGCGAAAATCAACGTGTCGAACGGCAGTTCACGGATCAGCCTTTCCGCATCAGGCTGCTGATAACATTCAAACAGAACATAACCGGCGTCCTCTTTTACCCGAGGAAAGCCGTAAACGTTATGCTCTGCAGCTTTAGCACTAATTTCTGCTGCACACTCTTTTTCAAAGCCGGAGCGGCAATACAGTAAAACTTTATTCATGGCGTTCTGCCTTGGTTTTAAGACGCAGCGCGCCAATCAACATCAATAGCCAGCCAATCAGGAAGAACAATCCCCCGACGGGCGTGATAAAGACAAAAAACGTTAAATGCGACAGCGCCAGCGAATAGAGGCTGCCGCTGAACAATACGGTTCCCAGCGCCATAGATGCACTGCTCCAGTAAAACCAGATGTTACAGCGATACAGCATCGCCGCACCCAGCCCCAGTACAGCCAGCGTATGGTAAGCCTGGTATTCCAGCCCGGTATGAATCCAGGCCATTTCAGTGGCGCCCAGCGTTTTATTCAACACGTGAGCACCAAAAGCACCAAATGCCACCAGGAAAAAACCGCTGATGGCCGCAAAAATAAACATGGCACGTCTGGACATCAACCTATCCTCAAGGTGCGTTTGCAGGTCCCTGCAAAAAAATCAAAACATTACTGATCATAACGAAAGCGGAATTTTTCTTGTTCGGTTGCCGCTTTGGCGAGAATCCACTGTCGAAAGGCGGCTATTTTACCCAGTTCTGCCTGACTGTCATGACAAACCAGATAAAAAGCATTTTTGCTCACCAAAACGTCATTAAACGGACAAATCAACCGTCCCGCTTCAATTTCGCTTTGCGCCATGACGTTATTGGCTAATGCCACGCCCTGTCCATGAATAGCCGCCTGCAGCACCATGGCGCTGTGACTGAAAATGGGGCCCTGTTGCACGTTGATGTGCTGAACGCCCAACTGGCGAATATAGGACTGCCAGTCGCGGCGCGAGGCATCATGTAGCAGGGTAAAGCGGGCAAGATCCATGGGGGTTTTAAGCGGATTCTCCCCGGTCATCAGCGACGGAGAGCACACCGGCAGCAGGTATTCTGCATAGAGTTTTTCTACCCGCAGTCCGGGCCAGTTGCCCCGGCCATAGAAAATCGCCACATCTACATCATCAGCCAGTTTCTCTTCATCCCGGTCCACCGCCTGGATACGGACATCAATGCCCGGATAAGCCATATTAAAGCTGGAAAGGCGCGGCACCAGCCATTGAATAGCAAAACTCGGCAGCAAACTGACCGTGAGCGCGCCTTTAGCACTGCGTGCCTGCAGTTTGCGCGTGGCTTCATTGAGGGCAGTGAAAATTTCTTTGATGTCCAGGTAGTAGCTTTGCCCTTCTTCCGTGAGCAAAAGCGAACGATTCCTCCGCCTGAACAGCTTTAATCCCAGAAAATCTTCCAGCGATTTAATCTGATGGCTGACGGCAGCCTGGGTGACAAACAGCTCTTCAGCGGCTTTTGTAAAGCTTAAATGGCGTGCTGCGGCATCGAATACCCGCAGTGCATTAAGGGGAGGAAGACGTTTTGACATGGTTTTCCGTAGCCAGCCTGGCAAAAAATACGCGAACTAATACAAAGGCATTACGTATTAGAATTTATAATCCGAGACATTATAAATTGTCCGTTGAGGAAGCTCCAGCAAATACCTATAGTTGCGCTACTTCCAGAGCCGGAACGAAAAGTTTTTAGATTTGTGAGTGAGTTCGCAGATTTTCTGAAAGCTTTTGGCTTGTGGTCGTGATGTTGTGTTTGCAATTTTGATCTGACCTTTACAGATCAAGCTTTTTAATTCCTGTAGATTTACCCTGTCTGTCCATTGTGATATTGAGTAGCACCGCAAATTGCGGTGCTTTTTTTATGCGCTGACTACTTCGTTTCAACCATCTCTTTCACATCTGAACGGTTAATTTGCTGCTCATTGCCATTCGCATCTTTATAGCTGATCATACCGGTGTCAGTATCGACCTTTGGTTTGCCTTCTGCGACGATCGTGCGGCCATCATTGGTATGCATCACGTAGTTGCTTGAACAGGCAGCCAAAGTAAAGGCCATTGTACAAACGGCCAACATTGCGGCGAGTTTTTTCATCTTCTATCTCCTTGCAGATTGATTGCACCAAACCCCCCGCGTTACGCTGACCAAAGAGACGGTCAAGTGGGATCGACTGTAAGTATGTCGTATCGCCATGCGGGTTAAGTTTATACCTTGCAATACTCAGCATAACCCGCTTTTCCAGCTTTGCCAGACAGATAGCCATCTTTCAGCCTTAATCTGAAAATTAACAACCTATGAGCCACGTATGAGCGCCTTCAATCCTTCTTCATTTCGTCAGCAGTTTCCAGCGCTAAACGATGCCGGTGTTTATCTCGACAGTGCCGCTACCACGCTGAAACCGCAGGCGGTGATAGACGCGACGCAGCAGTTCTACAGCCTGAGCGCCGGTACGGTCCACCGCAGCCAGTTTGCTGCCGCACGCCAGCTGACAGCCCAGTACGAACAGGCGCGTGGCACGGTGGCGCACTGGCTTAATGCCGCCAGCGATCGCCAGATTGTGTGGACGCGCGGCACCACGGAGGCGATTAACCTGGTTGCCCACGGCTGGTTAGCCCCGCGTTTACAAGCTGGCGATGAAATTATTGTCAGTGAAGCGGAGCATCACGCCAACCTGGTGCCCTGGCTGATGGTCGCCCAGGCCAGCGGTGCCCGGGTGGTGAAATGGCCGATTGGGCCCGATCGCCTGCCAGATATGTCACAACTGCCCGGATTGATTAACAGCCGGACTCGCCTGTTGGCGATCGGACAGATGTCCAATGTGACCGGCGGCTGTCCGGATTTAGCTCAGGTTATCGCGCTGGCCCACGCGGCAGACGTAAAAGTCATGGTGGATGGCGCGCAAGGTGTGGTGCATTGCCCGCCGGATGTGCAGGCGCTGGATATTGATTTCTATGCCTTTTCCGGGCACAAACTTTACGGGCCAATGGGCATCGGCGTGCTGTACGGGAAAGCCGAACTGCTGGAAGAGATGATTCCCTTACAGGGCGGCGGTAAGATGCTGACGCAGGTAGATTTTACCGGTTTTACCCCGCAACCGGTGCCCTGGCGTTTTGAAGCCGGTACGCCAAATGTTGCGGGTGTGACCGGGTTAAGCGCTGCGCTCAGTTGGTTGCAGCAGCTTGATATGCGCAAAGCCGAGATGTGGAGTCAGCAGTTAGCCAGCCTTGCCGAAGAGCAGCTTGCTGAGCTGCCCGGCTTTCGAAGCTTCCGCTGCGGCAGTGCCAGCCTGCTGGCCTTTGATATTCAGGGCATTCATCACAGCGACATCGTGACGCTACTGGCAGAGCACGGTATCGCCCTGCGAGCAGGCCAGCACTGTGCTCAGCCGCTCATGGCGGCGTTAGGCGTTGAAGGCACGTTACGCGTTTCGTTTGCACCTTATAATAATCTTCAGGATGTGGATGCGCTGCTGCGCGCCATGCATAGCACCATCGCATTGCTATCGGAGTTTTGATGATGACCGCCCCCCTGTTAGCGCCCCACCCGTTCGGTGTGGAAATAACCCCGGCTGATTTGCAGGCAACCTTTTCCCGCTTTCATCAGTGGGAAGATCGCTACCGGCAGTTGATTTTGCTGGGTCGGCAGTTGCCCGCTTTACCCGACGCGTTAAAAACGCCGGATATTGAGCTGAGCGGTTGTGAAAACCGCGTCTGGTTCGGCAGTCAGCTGTGCGAAAAGGGTGCTCTGCACTTTTATGGTGACAGCGAAGGTCGCATCGTGCGCGGTTTGCTGGCCGTGCTGCTGACCGCGGTGGAAGGCAAAACGCCCGCGCAATTGCTGGCGTCCGATCCGCTGGACCTGTTTGAAGAACTGGGCCTGCGCGCCCAGCTCAGCGCCTCACGCAGCAGTGGCCTGAAAGCGCTGGCTGACGCCGTGCAACAAAGCGCACAGCGGTTGCTGGGTTAAGCCTGGCGCGCCGCGCGCGCCAGAAACTTCTTCAGGGCATGGGATACCGCCACAAAGCCGAAGGTGGCCGTCACCATGGTTGCTGCGCCAAACCCCGATTCGCAGTCCATTCTTTTCGGCCCTTCTGCCGTGCTACGTGAGGCGCAAACCGTGCCATCCGCCTGCGGATACACCAGCGCCTCGGTAGAAAACACACAGTCGATGCCCAGCTTGCCTTTGCTGTTCTTTACCACGCCTGACTGCTTCAGACGCTCGCGCAGTTTGGCCGCAAGAGGGTCCTGAATCGTTTTGGCCAGATCGCTCACCTGGATTTGCGTCGGATCGATTTGACCTCCCGCGCCGCCGGTTGTGATCAGTGGGATCTTATTGCGCCGACACCAGGCAATTAACGCGGCCTTGGGGCGGACGCTATCGATGGCATCGATCACATAGTCGAAATCGGCCGCCAGCAGCGTGGCCGTGTTGTCTGGAGTAATAAAATCATCAATGCACACCACCTCACAATCAGGATTAATTGTGCGCAGGCGATCCGCCATCACTTCCGTTTTGGCTTTGCCCACGTTGCCGCTAAGCGCATGTATCTGACGATTGGTATTGGTGATACAGACATCGTCCATATCGATCAGGGTTATTTTGCCAATCCCGGTGCGCACCAGCGCCTCTGCGGCCCAGGAGCCAACGCCACCAATACCGATGACACAGAAATGCGCATCGGCGAACAGCTGCAGCGCCTGCCGGCCATAAAGACGTGCCGTACCACCAAAACGCTGGTGCCAGGCATCGTTTAACACTTTCATAATTAAACCTGTTACAGAGTGCGGGCCAGCGCGCCCGCAGCATCAAGAATTAGTTAGCACCTAACAGCATGGTGCCGTTGTTACCGCTCTGAGCATTGCTGAACAGCGGCTGCCCAGCGCCAGGCGCAGACTTCAGCACCCACACGCGACCATAGTGGTTATAGAAACCGGCAAGATGAGCAGCATCCGGCCCTACGCCCTGATAAATATCGAAGTGCTGGCCTTTAATTGCACCACCCACATCCAGCGCCACCATCATCCGCATCTCATATTTACCGTTGAATTTGCCCTTTTCATTCAGCTGCGGCACTTCTGCCAGCAACACCGTTCCGGCAGGAATCAGGGAACGATCTGATGCCACAGAGGCTTTCGCCACCAGCGGTACAGCGCTGGCGCCGCGAACCGGCACGTAGGATTCAGGTTTGAAGAAGACAAATGAAGGATTGGTTTCTAACAGCGCACGCACTTCCTCTGGGGAATGCTCATCCGCCCACTGGCGAATCGCCTGCATGGACATGTCTTCACGCTTAACTTCGCCACGGTCAATCAGCTCTTTACCGATGCTATGATAACCCCAGCCGTTTTTCCCGCCATAACCAAAAAAGCTCATCGGACGACCGTCGCCGAAATCGACGTAGCCACTGCCCTGCACATCCATAATGAAGTTATCAATAAGTGAATTACTCCAGGCAATCACATAACGATCGTCTAACCCACCACTATATATAGAAGAACGACTGGGCAGCTTTTGTCCGCGTTTGCGTGGCGGCATCCGGTAAATAGGGTACTGGAACTCGCCCTGTCGCGTGTAGCGCGCCTCGACCACCGGTGTGTAATAGCCCGTGAACTGCACGTTGCCGTAATTATCGGTGCCTTCCATCTGAAACGCATTCAAACCAAACTGCCGCAGCTGACGCGTATCGCCACCGGCTATCAACCAGTTCTCGACCGCACTGTACGTACTGTTGTTGCGGCCAAACAGGGCAGATGACGTGGACTGAATCTGCCGCACCTGTTCGCCAAAATCTCTGCCATTAACCGGACGGCCTTTGGCGTTAGGTTGATTGACCAGGGCAAGGGGCTGCTCCAGTTTACCGTCTTTATACTGTTGACCCCGATCGGTTGGCTTAGAACTACAGCCCGCCAGCAGCGCTAAAAATGCGCCAGTAAGTGCATACTTCGCCCAATGTCCTTTCATCTTCATCTCTTTTTATGACTGTTCGCCACGCGACGATAGCAAAGCCGTCATCATAATGAAATCCATCCTGTTTGGTCATAATGGATATCGGTTCAATAAATCATCAAACGGGGGAATCCTTCAGCAATTAACAGCAAATTTAGCCTTTTAGGGCAAAAAGGGGTTGCAACAATCATCGTGCGGAGTATAGTGCGCATCCACGGACGCGGGGTGGAGCAGCCTGGTAGCTCGTCGGGCTCATAACCCGAAGGTCGTCGGTTCAAATCCGGCCCCCGCAACCAATTCTTCTGTGATAGTGCTCAGACAGAAGAAACAATGTGAAAGTCGCTATGCGCAATCGGACGCGGGGTGGAGCAGCCTGGTAGCTCGTCGGGCTCATAACCCGAAGGTCGTCGGTTCAAATCCGGCCCCCGCAACCACTTTAAACACCTGAAAGGGTGTTTTTTTGTATCTGAATTCCGCTGAACGACACAAGCCCACCGCTTTCCCCCTTTTAATCTCTTATAAAAACGCCCCATCAGACCGAAGGTTATTCGTGCCGCAGGTATTGCCCTGGCCGATACATTTCTGCTTTCATGATTCATTCGGACACCAAAAGGTCTGGTATGAATAATCTCAACATTGCTGCTCTGACAGCTCAGTACCCGCAGGTCGCGGAGTTAATCGCGCTCAACGAAACCACCTGGTTTAATCCCGCCACGACCAGCGTCGCGGAAGCCCTTCCTCATGTTGGCCTGACGGCACAGGATGTGAAAGAGGCGCACGATCGTCTGAACCGGTTCGCGCCTTTTATAGCGCAGGCCTTTCCGGAAACCGCCGTCACGGGCGGCATTATTGAGTCAGAGATCGTCGCCATCCCGACGATGCAGAAGCGGCTGGAACAGGCATACGGACAAAAAATTGCAGGTAAGCTGTTATTAAAGAAAGACAGCCACCTGCCGATTTCTGGCTCGATTAAAGCCCGTGGTGGGATTTATGAAGTGCTGACTCATGCCGAGAAGCTGGCGCTGGGCGCAGGTTTGCTGACCAGGGAAGATAACTACAGCAAGCTACTTTCCCCTGCCTTCCGGCAGTTTTTTAGCCAGTACAGCATAGCCGTGGGGTCAACCGGCAATCTCGGGCTGTCGATTGGCATCATGAGCGCCCGCCTCGGCTTTAAAGTGACTGTGCATATGTCGGCGGACGCCCGGGAATGGAAGAAAGCCAAACTGCGCAGTCACGGCGTCAGAGTGGTGGAATATCAACAGGACTATGGCGTGGCAGTCGAGCAAGGGCGTAAAGCAGCAGAATCTGACCCGGACGGTTTCTTTATTGACGATGAGAACTCCCGCACGCTGTTTCTGGGTTATGCGGTTGCCGGACAGCGCCTGAAGGCACAGTTTGAACAACAGGGACGCGTGGTTGACAGCAACCATCCCCTGTTTGTGTATTTACCCTGCGGCGTGGGCGGCGGCCCCGGCGGCGTCGCCTTTGGTCTGAAGCTGGCTTTTGGTGAACACGTTCACTGCCTGTTTGCCGAACCAACCCACTCTCCCTGCATGCTGCTGGGCATCATCACCGGTTTGCATGAGGGTATTTCAGTGCAGGACATCGGCATCGACAATATCACGGCGGCAGATGGACTGGCGGTGGGTCGGGCTTCCGGCTTTGTTGGCCGGGCCATGCAGCGCCTGCTGGACGGGCTTTATACGCTTGACGATCAAAGTATGTATGACATGCTGAGCTGGCTGGCGCAGGAGGAAGACCTGCGACTGGAGCCTTCGGCGCTTGCCGGTATGGCTGGCCCCCAGCGCGTCTGCGGTGCCGCGGCTTACCTGCAACTGCACGGTTTTACCGCGACGCAACTGGACCAGGCGACACATCTGGTCTGGGCCACGGGCGGCGGGATGGTGCCGGAAGACGAAATGGCACGCTACCTGGCGAAGGGCCGCTGAGCACCCGGGCAGCCCTGCTGCGCCCCGAAACGGACATCGGGATGCGCGATTACGCACGCTGCATCCGGGCCTGACGCGCCTTTCACCGCCTGACGGCAGGCCGGGAAACGCAGTAGCAGCCTGTTTCCCCCGGCCTGCGACTTAGCGGTGAGCCAGTGCGGCACCGCTTTTGAAATAGGCTTTAATCCCTTCCAGTATCGCCTCTGCCACCTGATGCTGATAGCGCGTGGTACGCAACTTGCGTTCTTCTTCCACATTACTGATGAACGCCGTTTCCACCAGGATAGAGGGAATATCGGGTGCCTTAAGCACGGCAAAGCCGGCCTGATCCACGGTACGTTTGTGCAGATGATTGATGCGCCCCAGACGATGCAGCACTTCTTTGCCAAACTTCAGGCTGTCATGGATGGTCTGGCGCTGCACCATATCAAACATGGTGTGATCCAGATAGCGGTCGCCACTCATGCTGACACCGCCAATCTGATCGGCTTCGTTCTGGCTGTGCGCCAGGAAACGCGCCGCAGCAGAGGTCGCGCCGCGGGTAGAGAGGGCAAATACTGAAGAACCGCGCGCGGCCCGGCTGGTGAATGCATCCGCATGGATAGAGACAAACAGGTCAGCACGTTGCTTGCGCGCTTTGGCGACGCGCACCCGAAGCGGAATAAACACATCTTCGTTGCGGGTCATGTAAGCCTTCATGTTGCGCTCTTTTTCGATCAAGGTTTTCAGCCGACGACCAATCTTCAGCACGATATCTTTTTCGCGGGTTTTGTATTTACCATGCGCGCCGGGATCTTCGCCGCCATGTCCAGGATCGATCATGATGATAATGGGTCGATCGCGTCCGGCTTTACCGGGTAAAGGCTTCTGCACCGTCTCATTTTTTTCCAGATCGCCCTGGTTGTAATCTTTAAGTAATGCCAGTAAAGGATCATCTTCAACCGTATCCTGGCTGGGATAAAGATCGACCACCAGTCGGTGTTTGATGGTGGAAACCGGAGCAAGGCTGAAGATTTTAGGGGAAACGTTGCGCTTCAGTTCCAGTACCACGCGCACGGTGTTGGCATCAAACTGCCCCACTCTGGCGCTTTTAATAAAAGGATCGTCAACGCGCACGTGCTTATTGACGCCCTTCAGCACCGCGTTGAGATGCAAGCCATCAATATCAAGCACCAGTCGGTCAGGATTGGTCAGGGCAAACTGCTTGTATTTAAGTGCGACGTTCGATTCCAGCGTCATACGCGAGTAGGTTGAAGAGGGCCAGATGCGCACCGCCAGAATATGACGGGTGGCAGCCATACTCACGCCACTGACGCTGAGCAGTAACAGCGCCCCTGTACCTTTTAATAATCGTCTACGTGAAACCAGGGGATTACCTTCCGACATGCCACTCCAGCTGTTATATAGTGTTTAAAAAAACGGCAACCAAATAAAATGGCGGCGAAAACTTTATCCAATCCTCCAGGTAATGTCACCCCGGAAACCCCAAATAATGCAGGCTGTTAGCGGCATTAGCATCAAGAAAAACGTAAATTATCGTCAGGATTAACGCTTGCAAAATGGCAGTCAAAAGCATAAAAATACACAAAATACGAATAAACATTCACTGAGGGTTAGCCGTGAAGGAACGTAGTACTGAACTGGTTCAGGGTTTTCGCCATACCGTTCCCTATATCAATGCGCATCGGGATAAGACATTCGTCATCATGCTTGGCGGTGAGGCCATTGAGCATGAGAATTTCTCCAGCATCGTCAACGATATCGGCTTGCTACACAGTCTTGGCATCCGTTTGGTCGTGGTCTATGGCGCACGTCCACAGATTGATGCCAGCCTGGCGGCACATCAGCTGGAACCGGCTTACCACAAATATACCCGTGTCACCGATGCACCATCGCTGGAACTGGTCAAGCAGGCGGCAGGTCGGTTACAGCTGGACATCACTGCCCGGCTCTCAATGAGCCTCAATAACACGCCGCTGCAGGGCGCACATATTAACGTGGTGAGCGGTAACTTTATTATCGCCCAGCCGCTCGGTGTGGATGACGGGGTAGACTACTGCCACAGTGGACGCATCCGCCGTATTGATGAAGAGGCCATTCATCGCCAGTTGGATAACGATGCCATTGTGCTGCTTGGCCCGGTCGCGGTGTCGGTGACCGGTGAAAGTTTTAACCTGACGTCCGAAGAGGTTGCCACGCAGTTAGCGATTAAGCTCAAAGCCGAAAAAATGATTGGCTTCTGTTCAGAACAAGGCGTGATCGATCGTGAAGGCAACATTGTCTCCGAACTCTTTCCCAACGATGCTCAGGCGCGTATTGATGAAATGGAAAGCGATGGCGATTTTCTGTCGGGCACCGTGCGCTTTTTACGGGGCGCGGTAAAAGCCTGTCGCAGTGGCGTGCGCCGCAGCCATTTAATCAGCTACCAGGAAGACGGGGCGCTGCTGCAGGAGTTATTCTCGCGCGACGGCATCGGGACACAGATCGTAATGGAATCGGCCGAGCAGATCCGTCGGGCAACCATCAACGACATCGGCGGTATTCTGGAACTGATTCGCCCACTGGAGCAGCAAGGCATTCTGGTTCGCCGTTCACGCGAACAGTTGGAAATGGAGATCGATAAATTTACCATTATCCAGCGCGATAACCTGACCATAGCCTGTGCCGCGCTTTATCCGTTTATGGATGAAAAGATTGGTGAAATGGCCTGCGTCGCAGTGCATCCGGATTATCGCAGCTCGTCACGCGGTGAGCTGCTGCTGCAGCGCGTCGCGCTTCAGGCGAAGCAAATGGGGCTGGAAAAACTGTTCGTGCTGACCACGCGCAGTATTCACTGGTTCCAGGAGCGCGGCTTTACGCCGGTGGATATTGAGTCGCTGCCAGAAAGTAAGAAAGAGATGTACAACTATCAGCGCCGTTCAAAGGTGCTGATGGCCGATTTAACCTGACCATCAACCGGGCGGCCATCCTGCCGCCCTGCTTATTATGCCTGCCCGGCAGCCTCTAACCTTTCCACCAGTCCACTGCGTCGCTGAGTTTGCAGCTGTACGGCACGTTCAAATATTGAGCGATCGCTGTAAATGGTCAGCTGACTGCGCGCACGCGTAATGGCGGTATAAACCAGCTCGCGAGTCAGCACCGGCAGAAACTGAGTCGGCATGACCAACGCGGTATGGTCAAATTCTGATCCCTGCGACTTATGTACCGTCATTACCCATGCGGTTTCATGGGACGGTAAACGGCTGGGCTGAATCGCTTTGACGCTGCCATCCGGCAACGGAAAAAACACCCTGAGCTGGCCTTCTTCGTCACGTAAAGTAATACCAATATCGCCATTAAACAGCCCAAGCGCGCTGTCATTGCGGGTGATCATGACCGGACGGCCTGAATACCAGCGGCTGCCCAGCGCAGGACGGCGAAGGCGCTGCAACTGCATCAGACGCTGCTCTATACGCTGATTCAGTCCGTGTACGCCAAACGGCCCTTCACGCAGGGCACATAACAACTGGTAGCGGCTAAATGCCGCGATGGCCTGTTCCGGCGCGGCCTGCTGCTGCACAGCGTGCAGATATGCCTCATAGCCCCGCGCCACCTCGTCCAGCATCGCCTGATAAGCGTCGCCGTCATTGAGCGGCTGAAAAGAAACGTCGTGGTGCCCTGCGGCGAAAACAGTCTTCATCTGGCGCGCATCGCCCTGATTCACCGCCCGGGCCAGTTGGCCGATTCCGGACTTCTCATCGAAACGATAACTCTGCCGCAGCAGGCAAATGCTGTCGCGTACCGCAGGCGCAGCCTCGGTGTCGTTGCCCACAAGCGTACAACCGGTAAGGGTTGTCAGTTGCAAAGCCCGGGAAGCGCTAAACCCTGTTTCGCTACAGCGGCAAATGTCCCCCAGCACTGCGCCCGCCTCAACCGAGGCCAGTTGATCGCGATCACCCAGAAACACCACTCTGGCGTGATGAGGCAGGGCGGAAATCAGTTTTGCCATCATGGTCAGATCGACCATTGAGGCTTCATCCACCACCAGCACATCCAGATGCAGAGGATTTCCCGCGTGATAACGCAGGCGCTGCGTGTCGGGTTGCGCGCCGAGCAGGCGATGCAGCGTCGTCGCTTCCGCAGGGAAACGGGCGCGCTCTTCCTCGTTCACCGCCAGCCCCTGCAGGGCTTTACCCAGCGACTCCGTTAAACGGGCCGCCGCTTTTCCGGTGGGTGCTGCCAGCTGTATGCGCAATGGCAGCGTATTCAGACGAATCAGCGCAGCCAGCAGTTTTGCTACCGTCGTGGTTTTACCGGTTCCGGGACCACCGGAAATCACGGCGGTTTTGCGCGTCAGTGCCACAGCAGCGGCAATCTTTTGCCAGTCATCAGGAAGGCTGCCAAACAGGTCGTTTAACACCTCACTGGCGCGGTGCGAATCGAAGCGTCCTTCGTCGGGCTGCAATGAGAAAAAGCGCGCAACCTGCCCTTCGCTCTGCCACAGACGATGCAGATACAAACGCTGATTGCTCAGCACCAGCGGGGTAACGGCACTGCCATCGCTGACTGCCGACCAGCCCGCCAGCTGCGCATGCAGATCGTCCGGTGCGCCTGCAGCCTGCCACAGAGCCTGGGCCAGTGCAGGCTGACGACCTGCAAACAACCCTGCCTCGCTCAGATTAGCCAGCGGCAGACAGACATGGCCTTCTCCGGCATCCGCACTCACGCAGGCCGCCGCCAACAGCAGAAAAGGCTGGGTTTCATCCGCGATTAAGCGGGCAAACTGAATATCCAGAGGACGCAGTAAACGCTTTTCGACTGCCTGGAGCAG
This sequence comes from Pantoea allii, assembly GCF_002307475.1. Taxonomy (GTDB): domain Bacteria; phylum Pseudomonadota; class Gammaproteobacteria; order Enterobacterales; family Enterobacteriaceae; genus Pantoea; species Pantoea allii. Next base: position 97,818 of record NZ_NTMH01000034.1, read on the forward strand.
CAAGGCGTTTATATCACTCATAACATTTCCTCTGTGTTGCCAAACAACCTATCCATCTCATCAATAAACGCCGGGTCGGGTCGGGTCGCGAAAATGCCATTATCGGCAGAGCTGCCGTCCATGCCGCGCAGAAACAGGTAAAATACCCCGCCGAAATGCTGTTGGTAGTCGTAGCCTGCCAGCCGATGCTGCAGATAACGGTGCAACGCCAGGGTATACAGCTGATATTGCAGATCGTACCGGTGATCGATCATGGCCTGCTCCATCGCCTCGGGCGTGTAAGCGGCATGGCTTTCACCCAGCCAGTTGGATTTGTAATCCAGCAGATAGTATTTCCCCTGCCAGCGGAACACCAGGTCGATAAAGCCTTTCAGCATGCCTTTGACCTGCCGGAAATCCAGCGTAGCTCCGCGCTGCGACAGGGGATCGTAGCGGCGCACCAGCGCATCCAGATCGGCTGCAGTCAGCAAATTGTTAATCGGCAGATAGAATTCCATTTCGATAAGTCGGTCACTGCTGTTGATACTGGCCAGCGTCAGGCCTTCTTTGTTAAGCGGCGTCGTCAGCACGCGCGCAATCCACTGCTGAATAACCGGAAGCCAGCTCAGCGGATAGCCATTTTGCTGCAGCTGGTCTTCCAGCCAGATCGCATCTGGCAGTTCGGTAAAATCAATTGATTCAAACAGTCCGTGCAGAAAAGTACCAGGTGCGGCGCCGCGAGGAAAATGGTGCGGCGTTAACAGAGCGTCTTCATCGTCTGCCGCTTCACCCGCGGCATCAATATCAAATTTAGGTAACGCATCCAGCAGCGGTGAGCTACCGTGCTGCTGTAATCCCGAATAACTGGTGACGCGCCAGCTGTCTGCCAGCGCACGCGTCATTTCCCGACTACTCAGCGCATCGTCACGACCTTCGCCTTCATGCCAGATCGCGCCGGGCTGGAGTTCGCTGCTTATGACCTCAATGCCCGCCCCCTCAAGCGCCTGCAGATGCTGGCTGAGCTGTGCGGCATCGGCAGTTTCACCGCGCTGGACCAGATAACCGAGCGCGCTTTTGTGCAGATCGCTCTCGCCTTCTTTTTTACGTGCCCCTTTGATCAGCGGCGCAATGCCCACGCTGCAGTGGTACACCGAGCGGGTAAGCGCCACATAAAGCAGACGCAAGTCTTCTGCCAGCCGCTCCTCTTCTGCCAGCGTCAGGCTTTGCTCATCGCCCTGCACGTCCAGCATCGCGGCAAAGCTTTCGCGATCGTGATACAGGGCGCTGGCGGCCTCGCGGAAGCCGGCGGCAAAGGGCAGCCAGACCAGAGGATACTGCAGCCCTTTCGATTTATGAATGGTGACGATTTGCACCAGGTGGCGATCGCTTTCCAGCCGCAGCTGCTGGCTGGAGGCCTGGTTGTCGGGACGGGCAATTTGCTGCGCCAGAAAACGCACCAGCGCATGCGTGCTGTCGAGTTGAACCGCGGCTTCCTGCAGTAATTCACCCAGGTGCATCAGATCGGTTAAGCGCCGTTCACCGTTGTCTGACGCCAGCATATTTTCGGCCAACTGCCGCTTGATCATCACGTCACGCAGCATGGGTAAAACACCACGCTGATGCCAGATTTGCTGCCAGCTGACAAACTGCTCTACCAGCGCATCCCAGTCGCGTTCGTTCTGCGTCAGAGTGTCCAGTTCTGCGGCATCAATCGCGAAGATGGATGTCGCCAGCGCGCTGCGCAGTAATCGCTCCTGCTCAGGAGACTGAACCGCCTGTAAAAGCCACAACAGCTCACGCGCTTCGGGCGTAGTGTAAACGCTGTCGCGACTGGACAGATAAACCGAGGGAATCGCCAGGCTGTTCAGCGCATCGCGGATCAGACTGGCCTCGGTCCGGCTGCGTACCAGCACGGTAATGTCCGATGCTTTAACCGGCTGTAGGGCATCACCTTTGCCAATCTGCGCCTGTCCCTGCTGTCCCGCCACCAGCCAGCGGCTGATGTCTGCAGCACACTGCTGTGCCATAAATTGTTGGTAATCACTTACTCCAACGCCTTCTCCCGGCTGAAGCCAGAAGCGTAAGGCGGGCTGCGGCTGTTGCTGGTAAATCAGTTTCAAGTCCTGGTTGGGCGCAGCCGGACTGACCGGGAGAAAAGGGATCGAAGAGAACAGAAACGGCGCATCGACCTGCGAAAACAACCGGTTAACGCTGTCCACCATTTCTGGGGACGAACGCCAGTTGGTATCTAATGTGTAGTGAGCACTAACTTCACTCCGGGCGCGCAGATAGGTAAAAATATCCGCGCCACGGAAAGCATAGATAGCCTGCTTGGGATCGCCGATAAGCAGCAGCGCTAAGTCTGGCTGATGAATATACAGCGTGCGGAAGATGCGATACTGCTGTGGGTCGGTATCCTGAAATTCATCGATCAACGCCACCGGAAAACGGCTACGAATGGTTTCAGCCAGAAGCACCCCGCCCGGCTGCTGAAGCGCCTCATCCAGACGACTTAACAGGTCATCAAAGCCCAGTAATGCACGCTGACGCTTCTCACGCTGGACTGCTTCGCGGACCTCAGTCAGGGCCTGCCAGATAATGACATCGCGTAACGTTAGCGGTTCTGCCAGGAACCGATCCACCGCGTCAAACAGGGAATGCTGTGGCGCCTCGCCCTTTTTCGTTTTCTCATGCAGCACCTGCTGTCCAAAGCGCTCCAGCTCTTTGGGATACTGATAATCAAGCGTCTCACTCTGTGCCCACTGCGTCACTTTGGTAACCCAGTTAGGTAAGTGCTTACTGCTATAACTGCGTTTATCAACGCCAGACGCGGTAATAATGCCTTCCACATCGTCGCTGGCGGCCTGCCACTGCTGCTTAAGGGCGTTGATACGCTGAAGATTGGCCGCATGACGTGAGGCCAGGGTTTCATCTGCACGAGGCGGATGCCTGAGCGTTGGCGATTCCCCCTGTAGCCAGGGTCGTAGCGTGGTCAGCAAACTGTCTGGCCCGCTCCACTCCGCCGCAATCACTCTGGCCACATCCAGCGACAGCGGGTAACACTGACGACGCCAGAAATCGGCCGTCGCCTGCCGGAGCAGGGTTTGTTCGTTTTCAATCAGCTCCTGCTCGAACAGCATCCCCGATTCAAACGCGTTCAGGTTAAGCATGCGCTGACAGAAGCCGTGGATGGTGAAAATAGCCGCTTCGTCCATTTGCCGCTCGGCCGCCAGCAGCTGTGACGCCGCCTGTGGCAGGTCAGGGATTTGTGCAATCAGCTGTTGATGCATCGGGTTTTGACTTTTACCGCGCACGCAGGCCAGCCGTAGCTGATGGATATTGTCACGAATACGGCCGCGAAGCTCCGCCGTGGCGGCTTCGGTAAAGGTCACCACCAGAATTTCTTCGACGGACAGTGGCCTGCGCCAGGCATACTCACCGCCCAACCCTAACAGCAGGCGTAAATAAAGCAGGCCGATAGTGAACGTTTTACCGGTCCCCGCTGACGCCTCAATTAATCGCTCGCCGTTCAGCGGCAGCGTTAACGGGTCAAGTGACTCGGGCCTTGACTGCATCATTGGATTTCACTCTTTACCGGCAGCGACTGCTGCAGTTTGGCGATTTCCTGCCAGGTTCTCCAGCCAGGTAGTGGAGCAAATTCAATTTTGCGCTCGCCGCTACCAGCTATCTGCGACGTCATTGCCATCCCTTTTTTCTGCATCACGGCCTGATGAAAGAAATCGGCCAGACCGGCTGGCGTAAGCAGCTGGACCTGCTCCATCAGCTTTTGCCGGGTATCAAAATCGTAGTTCTGGCGATCAAAATCACGGCTAAAACGATCGGCTTCTTCATTTAGCGTTTGCGGACGCTGTTTAAGATCGTTGAGCATCGCCTGCTGGTACTGGGTAAAGTCGGCCTGGCTCATCGTGCGAAGCCGCTGCTCTGCCTGCGGATAGAATGCCTGATAGCGCTGCATCAGATAAGCGGGCTGCTTGCTGTTACTTTGCAACAGAAAACCGATTCCCCACTGGCGTCCTACTGGCATCCGGAAGGCAAACACGGCATAGCCCAGTTGCTCTTCTGTACGCAGCTGGTTGTAAAACCAGGGCTGCACGATCTGGCTGAGCATCGCGCTGTTCGCCATGCTTTGGTATTCGTCATAGCCCAGGGGAATATAGAGTGCCGCCAGCGCAGAGTCTGTGCTGCTACCGTGCTGTTCCAGATTCGCCTTCAGCGGCTTTTCAACGCTGAGGTAGTTGCTGTGCCAGTAGTGAATACCTCCACACTGCATCTGTTGTTTCAGATCGCGCCCCAGTTGGGTCACGCTGTCGGCGCTGAGATTGCCCACCGCCATCATTTCCGGCGTGGCATTTTTAATTAACGCATCACGGTAGGCCACCACCTCATCCAGCGTAATGCCGCTCACCAGTTTGCGCCTTGTCTCGCGCTGAGTGTAAGGCAGTTGCGATAACAGCTGCATAGGCTGAATCGCCTGCTCAAAGGCTTTGCCTTTTTCGGCCGCATCCAGCCGTTCCAGGTACCAAGATTTGGCCTGCTCAAGCTGAGATTCACTGGGCCGGAAGGTGCTGTAACGATCAACTAACTGTTTGAGTAACGCGGGCAGGCGTTGCGTAAAGCCACTGGCGTTAAAGACCAGGCCATCGTTTTCACTGGTCGAGAAACTGATCCCGCCAATCGACGCCTGCGAACTCAGCTCATCCAGCGCGAGGCTGGCCAGATAGTCGTTCAGACCAAACAGCACCTGTTGGCGCGCATCGCTGATGGCCTGCTGATTTCGCAGCGCGACGGTAATGCTGGCTTTGGGTTCACTGCTATAGAACTGGCTTGGCATCCAGTAAATGCGCATACCGTAATCGTTATCCAGCTTCACCGGATGGCGGTAGACCTTGTCCCCGGTAGCAACCAGCGAGAAATCATCAGGAATGTAGGGATTCAGTACGGGCATCGCGAATTGCATGTCACGCCCGCGCTGCTGCCACTGGGTAAACGTCTGAGCGGTGATCTTATCAACCTGATAAGGCGCGTTGACAAAATAGGCCAGCTTGTTGTGCGGTTCCTGTGGGCTGATGTACCAGATGCGTGCATTCTGCGGCGTCATGCTGTTAAGACGGCCCTGAATCGCCTCAGCATCATACTGGTCGGCAAGGTAAGGCGCATCCAGCGTGTGCTCCACCGGCACACGCAGCATCGTATCGGCCAGCCATTCGATATAATCCATATTGCGCGTGATGGAGGGATAACGGAAATCCAGCGCCAGAACACGGGAAACTTCGTCGAAATAGCGGCGATCGATGCCTTTTTCTCGCAGCATAGAGATGTAGCTAAAGACGGCCACAACCACTTCATCGCGCTGGGCAAGGCCTTTATCGGTTAACGACACGTTGACCGTAAAAACGCCGCTGTTGCGTTCGGTGACAGGGTCGGCCCCTGCGCTGACGCCATCGGCCAGCCCCTGTTTTTGCAGCCAGTCTGCCAGCGTATTTGGGCTACGGTTGCCCATTAAATAGCCGATGAGCGTGTCCGTTTTGCTGCGGAAGCGGTCACTGTTATTCGGGATACGGAACTCGATTTTCAACTGTTTACGGGGTTGTGCAGGCACATAATGAATAATAATGCCCTGCTGTGCTTCCGTGACGACCGGCTCGCTAATCGCGGGGACGCTGGCATTGTGGTTCGCCACCCGACCAAAGGTGTTGGCCGCAATGGCGGCCATCTGGGCCAGGGATTGATTACTGTAGATAACCGCCTTCATCAGATTGGCTGAATAGTGACCATGGTAAAAGTCCAGCAACGCATGATGCAGGTTACTACCCGGCTTATCCCGTAGCGTTTCCAGATTGCCCCCGTAAAAGTGTGCTGCCGGATGGGCCGGATTGATCGTTTCGGCACTGACCTGCCCCATGCGCAAACCGTCACGCGCACGCGCCATGGTCAGCTCGGCATTGACTGCGTGGCGTTCCCGGTCAGCATTGACCGGGTCCAGCAACGGCTCAGCAATCGCGTCCGCAAGACGATCGACGGCAGGCTCAAGCGCATCGTTTTCCACTTCAAGGTAATAAGCCGTGCGATAGGATGCGGTACTGGCGTTGTGACTGCCCCCGTGCTTCTTGAGGAAGTCAGCCAGGCTGTCAGGCTGCGGATAACGCGTTGAGCCCATCAGCACCATGTGTTCAAGGTAATGCGCCAGGCCAGGCTGTTGCGCTGGATCGTCCAGTGAACCAATCGGCAGCGTTAAGGCCGCCAGCGACTTGGGTGCATCCTTGTCTGATACCAGCAGCACGGTCATGCCATTATTCAGCGTGATCGCCTGATACTGGCGCGAATCCTGTTGGCTTTTACCAATGGTACTGTTAACGGGCTGCCAGCCGGGGCCGGTCTCGGCCTGAACCGTAAATGCCACCAGGCTGAACAGGATAGCCAGGATCAAGCGTGCATGTGTGCGCATGTAAACCTCTTACGTTACCCAAAAGCCGCCTTGCCAGCGCATCGACGGCTGAAAATACAACAAACGTTTTTGGTGTTCTCATCACCTGTAAAGGTGTGACTTACCGATCGTCCTGATGAGCCTGCAGTACCGGCAAGTACCAGTGCTCCGCGGCCTCGGTTATGCGCTGTACATGAGACGCGTCCAGTGCCCTGCACAACCGCTGCAAATAGGGATCGCTCCCCTCGCCCTCCTGCTGATAACCGCCCACCCAGGCCGCCAGTAAACTATTACGGGCTTTGAGCTGAGTCGCCTCATCCGTCAGGAACTGTTGGCTTTTTTTATCGAAACAGGCGTTGAGCCAGGCACCGCCGCTTTTGGTCAGCAGCATTAAGGGTTCCCGCATTCCCTGCAGATAACCTTGCATGTAGCGCGCTAACGTGGCGATGGCGTCATCCGGCGTAACGGCGTGGAAGCACCAGTAACTGTGCTTTCGGCCAAACATCCGGCTTCTGCCGTTACCGCCCAGTGCACAATAAACTAAATGCTCGAGCCACAGTAATAAACCATCATTGATATTCAGCACGCCCGGACGCCAGCGCAACAGACCATCGCTCTGCACCTGGGTCAGCCAACCGGATAACCTGACGCCGTCCAGATCCAGATTGATCTCCCAGCTTTCACCTTCGCTACGTTGACTGCTCACTTCCGCCGCCACCTCCTGCATCTCTTCGCGCTGAGCCTGCCAGAACAGCTCGCCAAAGGCACCGTAAGGTAAGTTTCCTGCGGCGCGATGATGTGCATAAAGACGATCGGTGTCATCGCCCGTCACCAATGCATTCAGTAACTGGGCATTAATCTGGTAACGCTCCAGGCTGTCCAGGGCAAAAGGCTCGCTATCGGGCAGTTCATTTTCCTCAAGCCAGAAACTGACGCCCAGACGTTGCTGAAACCAGGCCCGAACCGGATGACGCCAGAATCGCAGGAACTGCTCCAGGGCGAGTGTCTCTACGGGCGGAGTGAGCAGGGGCTGGACAAAATCAGGTTGCGGCTGGCCGGTGCCTTGCGCAGCCGGGAGCCACTCGCGGGCAAAGCTGCGTGCCGTCGACGCGGGCTGGAAGTTTTCCGGCGCAAACGGCATGCGGCTGTGTAAATGTTCCAGATGCGCCCTGACCCGCAGTGCGCTCTCGTCCAGATCCAGATCCTCATCACCGGGCAGGTAAAAACTTTGCCCGATATACTCCAGTAATTCAGTGACCAGTACAGAGGGATAGCGTTCGGTGTTGTCCTGGATTGCGCGTCCGATATAGCTGATATAGAGCTGTTGCTGTGCCGAAATCAGGGCCTCCAGAAACAGGTAGCGGTCATCATCACGTCGGCTGCGGTCGCCTTTGCGCGACTGCTGCTGCATCAGGTCAAATCCCAGCGGCGCTAAGGTGCGCGGATAAACGCCGTCATTCATGCCCAGTAAGCATACGACACGGAAAGGAATGGAGCGCATCGGCATCAGGGTACAAAAGTTGATTTGCCCGGCAAGAAAGCGTTGGCTGATGCGCTGCTGGTCCAGCCGACCGCGCAGATCGTCACGCAGCAATACCACCGGGATCGGCTCATCGAAACGTGCGTCCATGCCATATTCAATCAGCGCCTTCCACTGCTCTTCCACCAGCAGTAATGCGGCTTCAGTTTCCGTATCGGCCGTAAAGAACGCATTGAGCAGCTCGCGGCATAAAGGCAGCCAGGCTTCCAGCGGGCGCGGTTCGGACAAGACCTGACGCCAGTGATTAAGCCGTGACAACAGTTCGGCCAAATGGCCCGCCAGTTCGGCCACCAGCCCGCTCGACTCATCGTAAGGTAAAATGCCCTGCCAGTCGCCATGCTGACTTTCCATCGCATAGCCAAGCAGCATGCGTTGCAGGCCAAAGCGCCAGGTGTGCTGACCGGTAACTGGCAAGGACAATGCCTCAACGCTGGCATCATCCAGCCCCCAACGCACGCCGGACTCACTTACCCAGCGCCGCAGTAAACGCAGTCCGCTCTCATCAATAGAGAAGTGATTCGCTAAGGCGGGTACGTCCAGCAGCGCCAGCACATCCTCTGAGACAAAACGGCTGTCGGGCAGCGCCAGTAACTGCAAAAAAGCGACAATCGCCGGATGCGCCTGGCTGGCCCGACGGTCAGAGATGGCAAAGGGGAGATAGCGTTCGGTCGGCGCATTGGCAAACACGGCCTGAATAAAGGGCGCATAAGCGTCAATGTCTGCCACCATGACGATAATATCGCGCGCTTTTAACCCTGGACTGGCCTCCATCAGCGCCAGTAAATGATCCTGCAGCACTTCCACTTCGCGTTGCGCGCTGTGGCAGACCTGTATGGCGATCGAGCGATCCTCGGGGTCCAGCTGACGCTTTTGTCCGCTGTAGGCCAGTTCCTCCGCCGTCAGGCCAATCACCGCGTTGTCCTGCAGGTTGAGAAGATCGTGCTGCATGCTGTGTAGCAGGTTGTCTTCTTCAACATCGACAAAGGCGTCAATTTCGCTATTGAGATCCATCTGGCTGAGCAGATAAAGATTATCGCGCCCCAGCTTGCCCCAGGAGGCCAGGAGCGGGTTTGTCAGCTGCTGCTCGCCCTGCTCACTGAACAGCGCAGGCGCGTGTGCCGCGTCACTAAACAATCCACGGTATTCGTCCCGATCGTGGCGGCGACGCTGGCGACTTTGTAACTTCGCCAGAAAGGCATAATCCTGAATGTCACCCCAGTAATCGCGGCAGGGATTCGTGAACAGCAGATAAATATCAATGTGGCGGCCCAGCGCCTGCAACGCCTGCAGATAGACCGGCGGAAGCGCTGAAATACCACAAATAAAAACCCGCTCGGGCAGGTTAGCCGGGGCGGTCTGCGCCTGCTCCAGCGTATGAATAAAGCGGGCATAGAGGTTGGCACGGTGCCATTTAGGCTGGCCCAGTTCCTCGGTGTAATTCACTAAGTCACGCCACAGCGCCGCCTGCCAGATCTGGGCATCGCCCAGGCCGTCAATGTTTTGGCCACGTTCCCAGTTGTTCAGCCAGTCGGCGCGATAAACCAGATACTGGTCAAACAGGTCAGCGATACGGGCGCTGAGCTGAAACAGCTTGCGCTTGTCGCCATCGTCGCTCAGGTAATGACGCAGCGAGGCAAACTCATCCTGGCGCAGCAGTGAGGGTAAACGGTGCATCAGTTTCCAGCTCATGCTGGCTTTACTGAAGGCGCTTTCGACCGGAATGTCCGGCAGGACGCGAACAAACATTTCCCAGATAAAGCTGGCCGGTAGCGGGAATTCGATATTCGCCGCAATACCAAAGGTTTGTGCCAGTTCCATCTGTAACCATTGCGCCATGCCCGGACTCTGTACCAGAACCATTTCTGAGGCGAAGGGATCGTCAAGTGGGTCCAGTTTAATCACTCTGGCTGCCAGGCTTTTGAGCAGATCAAGCTGATTAGAGTGATAAACGTGAAACATGAAAACTCCTGTGGAAAATCAAAACGGCATAGCGACGTCAGAGGGTATTCACTCTACCGCGTATCGCATTTGAAGCCTAACAAAAGGCGGTGGGCGATAGCGCCCCCTGGCGGTTAACAGGTTACACGCATCAGGCTGGCGTGACGTTGATGCGGCCCGCTTACCTCGGCTTTTTCCAGCACACAGCCCGCCGGCCCCTGGGTTTTCTCTGACCGGGATTGCCAGCCCGGCACCTCGTGGCCGAGCAGCCGTTGCTCTGCCACGCGCCAGGCTTCGCGTTGTTGCCACTGCTGACTGAATCCCAGCGTCAGCACCCGGTGATACTGCAGCAGAGCGCTGGTGCTGACGGCCATCAGGAGCAGAGCAAACAGGGCTTCCGGCAGGCTGAACCCTCCCGCATCAGAAGCAGTCTTCCGGCGCGGCCAGCGGGCAGTAGTCAATCCAGCCTTGCGGCAAGGGATGAAGACGGCTGCCCTGCACCCTGACCCAGTGCCACGAGGCCATCTCACTGGTGCGGTCTTCACCTTTAAGCAATCCCTTATCATCTGCGGTTCTCTGCAGGCAGCTCTGCCAGCCATACTGTTTCTCCTGCTGGCAGGTCAACGTCTGTTGTTCCGGCCACTGTAATGTCAGCCCCCACTGCAGCGCCGACTGCGCCTGCCAGAATCCCTGAATGAAACGCTGTTCATCGGCCACTCCGCTCATCCCCTGCGCCAGCATCTCACGGCTGGCATGCAGCGTCAGGCTCCCTGTCAGCATGATGATCAACACCATGCCCAGCGCACTGTTGCCCTGCGCCTTCACAAATTCATGCCCTCGACCCAGCGCGCTACCGTTTCGTCCTGTTGACCAGACCGGCCCTGCAGCAAAATGTTGATCAGGCGGCCTTCCCGCTGCACATCAAAGGCTTCTACAGAGAGAAAAGCGGGATCGGACAAGCGCTCCCATCCACCGCCGTTACAGTTATCCACACCGCGCTGCATCTCCAGCTGTTTTTGCCGCAGACGATAGCCGTAATAGTCGCTTTCGCTGTGGCTGATACCTTCCCAGTGACCGTTGCTGTTTTCATCAATGCGGATAAGCAGACAGCTCTCCGCTACCGTCACTCCCCCGCTGCCACATTCTCCCTGGCAATATCCCGCCCTGCGCACGGCTTTTTCCAGGGTAGACAGTATTTGCTGCAACTCCAGGCGCAACTGCACCCGCTGTTGCAGCCTGAGATTTTCACCCAGCAGCAGCGGCATAAAGCGCCCCGCCCCGACCATCAGTACCGCACTGATGGACATCGCAATCAGCATTTCCAGCAGGCTAAATCCGGCCATTTTCATTCACATCCCACTTCATCTGCCAGACACAGGCGAATCCGTGCCCGTGAAGAGATAATCAGCCGCATTCGTCCTGCCGCATTCACCAGCTCAATGCTACCGGCTTTGGCAACGTTGCGGCGTCCGTAAAAACCGGGTTCACCGCGCAACGGCTGCAAGGCGACATCCGCGTGCGGCGCAATAAAATGCAGACGCCTGGCGGCCTCACAGCCGTTGACCGGTGGTTCGGCTACACCAACGCACCAGGGCTGGGTCGTGCGCGCCCACAGAATAAAGTCGCGGTTTTGCCAGTTGGCCTGCGCCCGCACGCTGAGCAGAAAGTTCTGCAGCTGCCGGGCGCTGTCCCGTAGCTGTTGACGCTGCTGCCAGCGTTGCCAGCCCTGAGTGGCAAATGCACTGAGAATACCGACAATCACCATGACGAACAGCAGCTCTGCCAGCGTGAAACCTTTTGACGTTTGTTTTTTCATGGCAGTAGAGTGCGGTGTGGCGGGCGGTCTGGCAAAGTGAAAAACCAGGAACGGGAAGCGGCGCTGCAGAGGCGTTTATCTGGTTGTTGTGTTTAAACAAAAGTTTGCGATCAACGCCGCAATGTTACGCCAGACAAACAATAAAAAACCCCGGTATACAGCGCAATACCGGGGTTTTTTATGGGGCGAGATTTAAACGGCAACCGGCGCTTTAATCGCTGGATGCGGATCGTAGCCTTCAATCTCGAAATCGTCGAAGTGATAATCGAACAGCGACGCTGGCTTGCGCTTGATAATAAGCTTAGGCAGGGGCCGCGGCTCACGCGTTAGCTGCAGGCGAGCCTGCTCAAGGTGATTGCTGTACAGGTGCGTATCGCCCCCGGTCCAGACGAAATCGCCCACTTCCAGATCGCACTGCTGCGCCACCATATGCACCAGCAGCGCATAACTCGCGATATTAAACGGCAGGCCGAGAAAGATGTCGCAAGAGCGCTGGTAAAGCTGGCAGGACAGTTTGCCGTCGGCAACGTAGAACTGGAAAAATGCATGACAAGGTGCCAGCGCCATCTCGTCCAGCTCACCGACGTTCCAGGCGGACACAATAATGCGGCGGGAATCCGGATCGCGTTTCAGTTGTTCAATCACCTTGGTAATTTGATCAATCTCCTGGCCGCTTGCCGTGCCCCAGCTGCGCCACTGCTTGCCGTAAACCGGCCCCAGATTACCCTGTTCATCCGCCCACTCATCCCAAATTGAAACCTTGTTTTCTTTGAGGTAACCAATGTTGGTATCGCCTTGCAGAAACCAGAGCAGTTCATGAATGATGGAGCGCAGATGGCACTTCTTGGTGGTGACCAGCGGAAAACCATCCTGCAGATTAAAACGCATCTGGTGACCAAAAATTGAAAGCGTGCCTGTACCGGTACGGTCAGATTTTGGTGTGCCTTCGTTCAACACGTAGCGCATTAAGTCCAGATACTGTTTCATTTTTCCTCGTGAAGTTGTTGCTGCGGGCGACGACGATACGCCCAAATCATCATAATCACACCGGCAATGATCATGGGCAGAGACAGCAGTTGTCCCATGCTGAGTCCACCGGTGAGCAAACCAAGCTGTGCGTCGGGCTGACGGAAGAATTCGACAATAAAGCGGAAGCAGCCGTAGCCAATCAGGAACAGGCCAGAAACGCTGCCCATCGGGCGGGGTTTACGAATAAACAGGTTCAGGATAATGAACAGCACGATACCTTCAAGAAACAGCTCATAGAGCTGTGAAGGATGACGTGGCAGTACGCCATAAGTGTTCAGTAATGCCTGATATTGTGGGTTGTTGGCCGCCAGCGCGATATCTTCGCTGCGCGAACCCGGGAACAGCATGGCAAAACGGAAGTTGGGATCGACACGGCCCCACAACTCACCATTGATGAAATTACCAAGGCGACCAGCACCGAGGCCAAACGGAATCAGAGGCGCAATAAAGTCTGAAACCTGGAAGAAATGTCGTTTGGTACGGCGAGCGAAGATCAGCATCACCAGAATCACGCCAATCAGTCCACCGTGGAATGACATACCGCCATCCCAGACTTTGAACAGGTACAGTGGGTTATCGAGAAACAGGGGCAGGTTATAAAACAACACGTAACCAATACGTCCACCCAGGAAAACACCCAGGAAACCGGCGTAAAGCAGGTTTTCTACTTCCTCTTTTTTCCAGCCGCTGCCCGGCTTATTCGCCCGACGCACCGCCAGCCACATGGCGAAAACAAAACCCACCAGATACATCAATCCGTACCAGTGAAGCGAAAGCGGTCCGATCGAGAAGATTACCGGATCGAACTGCGGAAATGCGATATAGCCGTTATTCATCATTCACCGTATATTTTCAGCCCTGAAAAGGGGACGTGATGCACATAAATTAGGGCTGGGCATGATAGCACAGCCAGTTTTCTGAGTAGCCGCAGAAATGTAACCTGGGTTAACGCCCACCCCGAATCAGGCCGCCCAGACCGCGCTCTTCCATAAACGCCGACACCAGCTGACGCACATCTGACGCCGAGTAAGCTTTGAGCGCCTGGGTACTGAGTTTCTGCACTTCTTCGTAATCCAGATGGCGCAGCAGATATTTTACGCGCGAGACATTCTTGCCGTTCATGCTGAGATGGTGATATCCCATCCCTATCAAGAGCGCCACACACATCGGATCGCCCGCCATTTCACCACACAAGCATAATTCCAGATTCGCCAAATGGGCTTCAATGGAAATGGCCTGCAGCGCGCGCAGCATCGCCGGATGCAGTGAATCATACAGATTCGCCACGCGCGTATTGTTGCGATCCACCGCCAGTAAATACTGGGTCAGGTCATTGGTCCCGACAGACACAAAATCGACGCGTGAGGCCAAATGCGGGATCATAAACACCATGGAAGGCACTTCAATCATAATCCCGATGCGCGGCTTCGGAATCGTATAGCCGAGCATCTCTTCCACTTCCGTGCCGGCGCGTTGAATAAGGCGTTTGGCCTCGTCGATCTCATCGATATGGCTAATCATCGGCAGTAAAATGCTCAGATTGCCTGAGGCGGCGTTAGCACGCAGCATGGCGCGCACCTGCACCATAAAAATCTCGGGTTGGTCGAGCGTGAGACGAATGCCCCGCCAGCCCAGGCAAGGGTTCTCTTCACTAATCGGCATGTACGGCAACTGTTTGTCTGCCCCGATATCCAGCGTGCGCAGCGTAACCGGTTTTTCATGGAACAGTTGTAACATGCCCTGATACTGAGCAACCTGCTCTTCTTCGGACGGGAAGCCGCTCTGCAGCATAAAGGGAATTTCAGTGCGATAAAGGCCAATACCGTCAACCCAACTGCCCAGCGTCTGCTCATGCTCCGGGCTTAACCCCGCATTAAGCATGACCTGCACGCGCTGACCGCTTCTCAGTTCGCCAGGCCTGTCCACGCCGCCTTCAGCCATTTTACTGAGGGCATTTTCCTCACTGATTAACCGTTGGTACTCCTGCACCAGCACCGGTTCAGGATCGATCAGCAGTTCGCCGCGATAGCCATCGACAATCAGCAGACGTTTGTTTAACTGACTGGGCTGAATGTCCGCGCCCATGACGGTCGGAATCCCCATCGCGCGGGTTAAAATGGCCGCGTGGGAGTTTGCCGCGCCGTCGCGGACCACAATCCCCGCCAGCCGCTCGTGGGGAATTTCCGCCAGCGTTGTCGCCGTCAGTTCATCCGCCACCAGGACGAAACGCTCAGGCCAGGCATTGACGCCCACCAGAGAATCATCGAGGTGAAACAACAAGCGCTGCCCCAGCACCCGCAGATCGCCTGCGCGTTCTTTCAGGTAGCTGTCCGTCAGGCTGGCAAACTGGGCGGCAAACTTTTCAATTACGGTTTTGACCGCCCACTCGGCGACCGATCCGCGTTCGATCTCAGCAAAGAGATCTTTTTTCAACCGTGCGTCAGTTAACAGGTGTGAGTAGAGGTCGAAGATCGCCGCGCTCTCTTTCTGCGCGCTGGCGGTAAAGCGTTTGCTGAAGCGACGAAATTCATTGGCGGCTTCACTCATCGCCAGCGATAAACGTTCGCGTTCACGTTGCTGATCCAGCGTCGAGGCGGCAGAAACCTGATCAAGCAGCGGCTGGGTTTCATCCACCCATCCCGGAGCGACAGCGACACCTGGCGCGGCAGCAATGGCCCGAATGCGCGCCAGACGATACTGACCGAACAACTGACTCAACTGCGATTGAGACAGTAGCGCTGCCAGCTGCGTGGCTAAGGTAACGAGAAACGACTCCTCGCTTTCATCAAACTGTCGATGTTCACGCTGCTGAACCACCAACACGCCCATGAGCTGACGGCGGCTGATAATAGGCACGCCAAGGAAAGAGCGATAGCGCTCTTCCTTTACAGAAGGGATGTACTTATAGCTGGGATGGCTCTGCGCATCGGCAAGGTTAATTGGCTCGGCAAGTCGCCCCACCAGGCCCACAATACCTTCATCAAACGCCAGCTTGACCGTTAAGCCACGCGGTTTTTTCAGGCCGCGTGTGGCCATCAGGTAATAACAGCGACGTTCGTGATCGGCGAGGTAGACGGAACAAACTTCCGTTTCCATCGCCAGGCAGATCTCATTAACCAGAATGTCGAGTGCTTCATTCAGACGTGGCGCACTCGCCACCTTTTCAACAATTTCTCGCAACTGAGTGAGCATAAAGGGCGTGGCCTATCCTCTTTTACGTCGATGGGCAGGATGATTTCGCTGCACCGCACTCTCCTGCATGGACATGACAACGCCAGCAAATTCTTTCATAACCCGACGATAAACATCGCGCTTAAAAGAAACAACCTGACGTACCGGATACCAAAAACTTACCCACCGCCAGCCGTCGAATTCCGGCGTGCTGCTGTGTTGCACATTAATATCTGCGTCATTACACATCAACTGCAGAAGAAACCACTTTTGTTTCTGACCAATACAAACCGGTTTTGTGTCCCAACGCACCAAACGTTTTGGCAACTTGTAGCGTAGCCAGTTACGGGTAGAAGCAAGTATTCGAACATCTTTGCGGTGTAACCCGACTTCTTCGAACAGTTCGCGATACATTGCCTGTTCTGCGGTTTCACCGGGATTGATGCCTCCCTGAGGAAATTGCCAGGAGTGCTGTCCAAAGCGCCTGGCCCATAACACTTGCCCCTGCCTGTTACAAATTACGATACCAACATTCGGGCGGTAGCCATCATCATCGATCACCGGACTACCTCAAAAGCTAAAATTGAATGGTCTGATTGTTTCACACTCCTTACAGGCGGTAAACCACTGGATTTGCGGGCGGTTACAGGCGTAATACTGGGATAACTCACAGACTAATGCGAAGTTATAAACAAAGGACACTAAAAAGAGCGATCTTATTCACGTTTTCTGTGGATAGCTTTGTGCAGAACGCGGGAGTTAACTGAATAACATCTCAGGATACTTCGGAGGAGGCTCAAAACCAGATTGTCTTTTTCAATTGAAATGTAAGATAATTTTTTTGCAGAACCCGCTTTTTACCCACTGAAAATCCACCGGACAAATCCTTCACGCTGACAATTGGCTAAAGATCCACCACAACGCTTTTTATCCACAGCAATCGGCTTAAGCTTGCATCAAAACGGCCAATTCTTGTCAAAAACTGGCAAAGTCAAGGCTGTAAATGGAACCAGTAGGCCGTTCCAGCCAGGGTTATCCCATTTTTCTGTGGATAACTGGGCGTGAGATCCTGTTCATTGTTGATAGCAAGTTGGGATAACCTGCTACATTAGTGAGAGCAGGCAAATTTCACTTCAAAAAAAAGTACTATGTTTCATGTTATTATGTGAGTTATACCGCGTTCTTTCCTGTGGAAAACCTTAGGTTGCTGCAGGCTGCTTAATTATTAATCATTATGAGTTATTCACATGACATTCCTTCCCGGGCCACCTGAAGATGAGGCAACGTTGCTGTCACGCGCGCAGACGCTGGCGGGTTTAACGCTGCAAACCCTGGCTGAACAGGCGGGCATTCCGATGCCTGCCAACCTTAAACGGGACAAAGGCTGGGTAGGTATGCTGCTGGAATTACACTTAGGTGCCAGCGCAGGCAGTAAAGCAGAACAGGATTTTGCCCATCTGGGGATAGAACTAAAAACGATCCCTGTCGATCGCTATGGCAAGCCGCTGGAAACCACGTTTGTGTGCGTCGCGCCACTCACCGGTAACAGCGGTGTGACGTGGCAAAACAGCCATGTTCGCCATAAGCTGGCACGCGTCCTCTGGGTCCCGGTAGAGGGCGAGCGTGAAATCCCCTTAGCTGAACGCCGGGTTGGCGCGCCGCTGCTGTGGAGCCCTGACGCGCAGGAAGATGAAATGCTGCGTCAGGACTGGGAAGAGTTAATGGATATGATCGTACTGGGCAAGGTGGAACGTATTACCGCCCGTCATGGTGCCTGGCTGCAAATTCGCCCGAAAGCGGCCAACAGCAAAGCGTTAACCGAAGGGATTGGCGATCGCGGACAGCCGATCATGACGCTGCCACGTGGTTTTTATCTCAAGAAAAGTTTTACCGGCCCCCTACTGGCACGCCATTTCCTGGTCTGACGACGGCGTTCTCATGTCCGATACTGTATTTAAAGGTGAGTTAGACAAATTTGGTGCGTATAATCTTTGTTTAATTTTCGTTTAGGATATGAGTGCAGGTATGTTCGATTGGATTTACGATCCCAACGCCTGGCTGGCGCTGGGTACCCTGACCATTCTGGAAGTGGTGCTGGGCATTGATAACATTATCTTTCTGTCGCTAGTGGTGGCGAAACTTCCCAAACACCAGCAAGCCCGCGCACGTCGTATCGGTTTGATGGGTGCCATGCTCATGCGTCTGGGTTTACTGGCCTCCATTGCCTGGGTCGCTAAACTCACCAACCCGCTTTTCACGCTGATGGATCATGCTTTTTCAGCACGCGATCTGATCCTCCTGTTTGGAGGATTATTTTTGCTGTGGAAATCCAGCATGGAGATTCATGAAACCATTGAAGGCGAAGAAACCGAGCACAAGAGCAACGTTAACTCGTTCTTTGGGGCGATTGTCCAAATCATGTTGCTCGACATCATTTTTAGTCTCGACTCGGTGATTACGGCCGTGGGCCTCTCTGATCATCTGTTTATTATGATGGCGGCGGTCGTCATTGCCGTGCTCATGATGATGTTTGCTGCCCGCACTATTGGCGAGTTCGTTGATCGCTATCCGTCGGTAAAAATGCTGGCACTTTCGTTCCTGATTTTGGTGGGTTTCACCCTGATTCTGGAAAGTTTCGCCGTGCATGTACCAAAAGGTTACATTTATTTTGCCATGTTCTTCTCAATGGCCGTTGAGTGCCTTAACCTTATGCGCAGTAAGAAAAAAGTGAGCTAGCGTTGTCAAGGGCGGCCCCGCGCCGCCCCGTTATTTTCAGATTGATACGATTAACCCAATCGGTAAAAGGATTTATTACTACACTTTTTGCTATGGACGATTCGTGAGGATAAGCATAATGAAAGGGCTGATTAAAATTGTATTACTGGCCGTTGCTGCGGTGACATTAGCGGGATGTAGTTCCAATTATGTCATGGCAACAAAAGATGGCCGTATGATTATGACCGAAGGCAAACCGAGTATTGATAAAGAAACGGGGCTGGTGCAGTACACCGATCAGTCGGGCCATACCGTGCAGATTAACAGTGATGAAGTCTCGACCATTATTGAACGCTAGATGCGAAACGTATCAGCCTGTCGCCACTCCCCTCGTCGGCAGGCTACTTCTCTTTGTTGTTCCCCTTTGTTACCCGCTACGCCTCGCGCTATAGTCCCTGAAGACAGAATACTTATCCCTACAGAAAAGGAAGCCGGCAATGCATTATCACCGTATCCCCCATAGCACGCTGGAAGTCAGCCAGCTTGGATTGGGCACCATGACGTTTGGTGAGCAAAACAGCGAAGCCGACGCCCACGCTCAACTGGATTTAGCTGTCAGTTCGGGCATTAACCTGATTGATACCGCCGAGATGTATCCGGTCCCGCCGCGTCCTGAAACCCAGGGGTTGACCGAAAAGTATATTGGTAGCTGGTTAAAAAAGACCGGCAGCCGGGATAAAATTATTCTCGCCAGTAAAGTCGCCGGGCCGACGCGCGGCAACGATGCATCGATTCGCCCTAACATGGCGCTGGATCGCAAAAATATCCGCGAAGCGCTGGACGCCAGCCTGAAGCGCCTCAATACCGACTACATTGACCTGTATCAACTGCACTGGCCGCAGCGCCAAACCAACTTCTTTGGCAAGCTCGGCTATCAATACAGTGAGAACAGCGTGCCTGTCACCTTGTTAGAAACGCTGGAAGCGCTGGCCGAGCAGGTACGGGCAGGCAAAATTCGTTATATCGGCGTATCGAATGAAACGCCGTGGGGCGTAATGCGTTACCTGCAACTGGCTGAAAAGCACGAGCTACCGCGTATCGTCTCTATTCAAAATCCCTACAGCCTGCTGAATCGCAGTTTTGAAGTGGGCCTGGCAGAAATCAGTCAACATGAAGGCGTGGAACTGCTGGCCTATTCATGCCTGGCCTTTGGTACGCTGAGCGGAAAATACCTTAACGGTGCGCAACCTGCTGGCGCGCGCAATACCCTGTTTAGCCGTTTTACGCGTTACAGCGGTGAGCAGTCGCAACTGGCGGTGGCGGAATATGTGGCGCTGGCTCAACAGCATCAGCTTGATCCTTCACAAATGGCACTGGCTTTTGTCCGTCAGCAACCCTTTGTTTCCAGCACCCTGCTGGGCGCGACCACGCTGGACCAGTTACAGATCAATATTGACAGCGCCAACCTGACCCTCAGCAATGAGGTTCTGGAAGCGCTTGAAGCGATCCATCGCCGTTATACCTATCCTGCACCTTGATATGCACTGCCAGCCGCTGTTGCGCGGCTGGCGTATATCGGCCATCGTCTTTCCCTTTCCCGACAGCCTGACTGCGCGCATTAGGCTTATTCCAGCGCCAGCAGTTCCTCAATGCGTTGCGCGCGACGAATTTCCCGCGGCTCGCCGTTTTCGAACAGGATCTCAGGAATCAGCGGACGGCTGTTGTAGTTGGAAGACATTGACGCGCCGTAAGCGCCGGTATCATGAAACACCAGGTAATCACCGACTTTAGCGGCTGGAATCGCCCGGGTTTCCACCTTGCCACCTTCAAGCTGGGTAAAGACATCGCCTGACTCGCACAGAGGCCCCGCGACCACGCTATCGATCGTCGTTTGCTCGTTGATAGTCCGGTTATCACCTGCCATCAGAGAGATATGGTGATAGCTGCCGTACATGGATGGGCGCATCAAATCACTGAAGCCTGCATCCACCAGCACAAAGTGACGACTGCCCATCTCTTTTACCGCCCGAACCTGCGAAACCAGCACACCTGACTCTGCGACCAGGAAACGGCCGGGTTCAATTTCCAGCTTCACGGCATGGCCCAGATGCTCAGCTACGCGCTGACGTGCGGCATCCCACAGGCCAAAATAGTGATCGGTATCGATCGCGTCTTCCCCATAGTGATAGGGAACAGACAGACCGCCGCCGGCAGAGATAGCCTCAATATCCTGACCAAATTGCACCACCAGATCGACCATCGCATCGCAGACCTGCTGCAGGTGCGCATAGTCCACGCCTGAACCGATATGCATATGAATACCGATGAGGCGCAGTCCATATTGTTCAATGGCGGCCTGTGCAGCAGGCAGATCGCTGGGCCAGATACCGTGTTTACTGTTTTCGCCGCCGGTATTGGTTTTTTGGCTATGCCCGTGACCAAAACCCGGATTGATACGCAGCCAGACCGCGTGTCCGGGAGACACGGCACCCAGTTGATGCAGCATGTCGACGGAGCCGGCATTCACCGGCACCTTGAGTTCAGCTATCCTGGCCAACGTGGCGTTATCCAGAACATCAGCGGTAAAGACGATTTCATCGCTGTTGGGCTTAAAGCCTGCCACCAGCGCACGCTCAATCTCGCCCAGGGAAACTGAATCGACTTTTACTCCCGCAGCATGCATCAGGCGCAGAATGTGCGTGTTAGAACAGGCTTTTTGGGCGAAACGCACCACGTCGAAGGCGTGCAGTTGGGCAATGCGCTGTTGAATAATCTGCGCATCATAAGCCCAGAATGGACCGTTATACTGGCGCGCTAGCGGCAATAAACGGTCAACGTTGAGGGCGGATTCAGTCGTATTGAGTGGACGAGGCATGAAATTTTCTCCTGTGGCAATAAAGCCATTAAGCCAGAATCGTGCCATGCCGAAAAATATCTGTTTTAATAGCATCTATGCAAAAATGATATGGAATAGCCTATGGCAAATATCAACTGGCGGCATATCGAGATTTTTCATGCCGTTATGACTAGTGGGAACCTCACTCAGGCTGCAACGCTGCTGCAAACCTCGCAGCCCACCGTCAGCCGTGAACTGGCGCGCCTTGAACGGCAGCTGAGTCTGAAGTTGTTTGAACGCGTGCGCGGCCGCTTACAACCCACGGTACAGGGATTACGTCTGTTCGAAGAGGTACAGCGCTCGTGGTATGGGTTGGATCGCATCATCGATGCGGCAGAGGGGTTGCGCCAGTTCCGCCAGGGCGAACTGTCCATCGCCTGCCTGCCGGTCTTTTCCCAGTCACTGCTGCCGCCTGTCTGTCAGACTTTTTTGCAGCGTTATCCCGATGTCAGTCTGAATATTATTCCGCAGGAATCGCCGCTACTGGAAGAGTGGCTGTCGGCACAGCGTTATGATCTGGGGCTCACGGAAACGCAGCATGCCCCCGCCGGGACCGTTCGGCAGGCGCTACTGACCTGCGATGAAGTGTGCGTGTTGCCGCAGCAGCATCGACTGGCACAGCACAGCGTGCTGACGCCGCAGGATTTTGCCGGTGAGAACTATGTCAGTCTGTCACGCACGGACAGCTATCGTCAGTTGCTCGACGCGCTGTTTCATGAACAGGGCGTGACGCGCAGGATGGTGATGGAAACCCACAGTGCAGCGTCCGTCTGCGCCATGGTGCAGGCCGGTGTAGGGATCTCAGTGGTGAATCCGCTGACGGCATTAGATTATGCCGACAGCGGTGTGGTCATGCGCCCTTTTAGCGTTGCCGTGCCTTTTACTATCAGCCTGGTCAGGCCGCAACATCGGCCAGCATCGGCCCTGGTCGAGGCGTTTGTGAGCCATCTGCAGCAACAGGTGGCCCGTTTTCCCGAGCAGATTGCGAACAAGCTCGCTTAAGCATGCACCCGGGCCGCCGTACCGCCTGACTTGCGGAAGGTGATCAGGCAAACGATCAGCCCAATCGCCGCCAGGCCAGCAGCGGCAACCGGCACCGCCGTCAGTCCATAGCCGCGCGCGATCACTGCCCCACCGACCCACGCGCCAAGCGCATTGCCCACGTTAAAAGCGGAAATATTCAGGGTTGAAACCAGATTGGGGGCTTCTTTACCGTGGCGCACAACATTGATCTGCAGGCCGGGAACCGTTGCAAAGGTTGCCATCGCCCACAGGAACAATGTGATTTCCGCCAGCCACAGCGCATGGCTGGTCCAGCTAAACAGCAGTGAGAACAGCGTAATCAGCGAAAAACTGCCGATCAGGCTCAGGGAGACTTTACGGTCGGCCATTTTGCCCCCCAGAATATTGCCCACGGTCAGGCCCGCGCCAATCAGGAACAACGTCCAGCTCACGCCACGATCGCCAATGCCGGTAACCTGCAACAGCAACGGCGCAATGTAGCTGAACAGTGCAAACATGGCGGCGGCGAAACATACCGTCATCAGCAATGACAGCCACAGTTTGCCATTTGCCAGCGCGCTGATTTCGCTTGCCAGATTGACCGGCTTCTCGTTTTTATTCCCCGGCAGACTGGTGATCAACGCGATAAATGCCAGCACGCCGATAGCCGAAACGCCCCAGAACGTGGCGCGCCAGCCAAACAGCTGACCAAACCAGGTTCCCAGCGGCACGCCTAAGACGTTTGCCAATGTGAGACCAGTGAACATCAACGCGACGGCTGAAGCCTGACGATCGGCGGAAACCAGACTGGCTGCAACCACCGACCCTATCCCAAAGAAGGCACCGTGACAGAGCGCAGTCACCACACGTGCCAGCATCAGTAAGTTATAACTGTAAGCCAGCGCACACAGCAGATTGCCGATGATAAAAATCACCATCAACAGGATCAGCGTTTTCTTACGCGGCAACTTCGCCGTTAACAGCGCCATGACTGGCGCACCGATTGCCACGCCTAATGCATAACCGCTAATTAACCAGCCAGCTGACGGAATGGTCACACGCAAATCGTTTGCGACTTCCGGCAGCAGGCCCATGATCACAAACTCAGTGGTTCCGATGGCGAACGCACTCAGCGCCAATGCCAGCAATGCAACAGGCATAACACTCTCCCAAAAATGATAATTGCTGCGTGACAGTTGACTCACGCAATGTTATGAACGAGCTATAATTTATGATCTACATCACACTGTGTATTACAGCATAGCTGCCTGTCATCTGATACTCACATAACAACAACAATCTATTGCGCAAATGGCAATAATTGACACACACACCAACTACGCTTATTAAACATACTGTTAGAGAAAGAAATACTGCTTTACGCACCAGACGTTGAGAAAGGTTGCCAGCGAAGTAGCCGTTTTTTTGCTAATACCGATTTTAGTTATCAATAAAGTATTAGCGTTGCCGATATAGCTCTTATGAATCGCCAGATGAAATGCAGTCCTACTGACGCGGAGAGAGAAAATGCAACGGCTTATCGTTTTAATGGTAATCAGTCTTACGGGCTGCTCAGTCGGTCATTATGAATACAGCAGAGAAGCTGAGAAACGCGTTGATATGACCGTGACCGGCATTCCAACCGTGCTGGGTGTGGGCACACTGGGTACCACCATTCCGTTAACCCCGAACTACAGCCTTACGGCGGCCCACGTGGCGAAATATTCGCTTTACCGTGTGAAAGCCTGGCATCCGGAATGCGATCTTGCGGTCGTGTACCACAAAAACAGCGAAGCCAACCTGCCCCCATCATTCCGTAACAGCCATATCGGCGACCAGGTGAATCTTTATGGTTACAGCTTCATCTCCGCCATGCCCGTGAGCTCAACAGGCAAAAACCTGGTGAACACGACGTTAGCCAATGACTGGAATAAAGCAAACTGCGTGGTCGTGGCTGCCAATGCAGGCGTGGTTAAGGGCATGTCAGGCGGCGCAGTTTATAACGCCTCTGATGACACCCTGGCTGGCGTGATTATCGGCTACAGTCAGCGCATCAACGATAACCATAGTGGTAAAACCTTGTATAAAGATGTGGCGCTGTATGTGCCCTATGCCCGTTTTCAGACCTGGCTGGATGATGCTGTGAAATCTTAGGATTTTTCATCCGGCAGTCCGGAATGCGTGCCCATCTGCTGCTGCGGTGGGTTAAGCCATCTGTCTTTGCGCGTTGCCTCGTAGTCGCGGTTGAGCGGATAAGTAATGCGATTCTCCGGCTTGCTGACCTCGCCGACCACCAGAAAGCGCGCGTCGGCGTCACTGTTATTAATAAAGGTGTGGCAAATACCGGTGCCGGCCGGAAAAGCCACTGCATCGCCCGGTGACAACGGGTAGAGTTCGCCATTGATCCAGGCATGGGGATAGCCTTCCAGCACGTAGATAAACTCTTCTTCTGCACTCTCTGCATGAGGATAAGACATGCGTCGTCCGGGTCGTAGCCTTTCATGATGGATGCCGAGCCGGGTTAAGCCCGACAGTTTTGCCAGAGGTGTACCAATGGACATCAGCTCATCGCTATCGGAATAATGTTCGTTGTCTTCGCCTTCCAGCGCTTGCCAGTGAAGAATGCAGTCAGGACGTTGCTTCATGATGATCGCTCCAGGTTGAGATTGTCAGCCTGGCAGACGAGGGAGGATTACTCAAGTCGATGCACATTGTGAGGTGTGGCGGGCAGCAGAAATGAAAAAAGGCCGGAATCACCCGGCCTTTAACCAGCAGCTGATAATTACTTTGAGCCAGGGCGCAACGCCGGGAACAGGATAACGTCACGGATGGTATGGCTGTTGGTAAACAGCATAACCATGCGGTCAATACCAATGCCTAACCCAGCCGTTGGCGGTAAACCATGTTCCAGCGCGGTGACGTAATCTTCGTCATAAAACATCGCTTCATCATCGCCCGCATCTTTCGCATTAACCTGCTGCAGAAAACGCTCTGCCTGATCCTGCGCATCGTTAAGCTCAGAAAAGCCGTTACCGATTTCACGTCCGCCGATAAAGAACTCGAAGCGGTCAGTGATTTCAGGATTCTCGTCGTTACGACGAGCCAGCGGAGAGACTTCAGCCGGATATTCAGTGATAAAGGTTGGCTGAATCAGGTGCGCTTCAGCGGTTTCTTCAAAGATTTCCGTCACTACGCGGCCTAAGCCCCAGCTTTTCTCAACCTTAATATGCAAGGACTGGGCAATGGCTACCGCTTTGTCGAAATCCTCCAGATCGGCCAAATCAGTTTCCGGACGGTATTTCTTGATCGCCTCACGCATGGTGAGTTTTTCAAACGGCTTACCGAAGTCGAATTCCTGTTCACCGTAAGGCACAACGGTGCTGCCTAACACGTCCTGCGCCAGGGTACGGAACAGGCTTTCGGTCAGTTCAATCAGGTCTTTGTAATCCGCATAAGCCATATAGAGTTCCATCATGGTGAACTCTGGGTTATGACGTGGCGAAATGCCCTCGTTGCGGAAGTTACGGTTGATCTCGAATACGCGATCAAAACCGCCCACGACCAGACGTTTCAGGTACAGCTCTGGCGCAATACGCAGATACATATCAATATCCAGCGCATTATGATGCGTGATAAACGGACGCGCCGATGCGCCGCCCGGGATCACCTGCATCATCGGCGTTTCCACTTCCATAAAGTCGCGTCCAACCATGAACTGGCGAATGCCGGCCATGATCTGTGAACGGATTTTGAAGGTGTTACGTGAGTCATCGTTGGCAATCAGATCAAGATAACGCTGACGATAGCGCGTTTCCTGATCGGCCAGCCCGTGGAATTTGTCGGGCAGCGGGCGCAAGGCTTTGGTTAACAAGCGCAGCTCTGAGCAGTGGATCGACAGCTCGCCGGTTTTGGTTTTGAACAGTTTGCCGCGCGCACCGAGGATATCGCCCAGGTCCCACTTTTTGAACTGCTCGTTGTAGATGCCTTCGGCCAGATCGTCACGCGCCACATACAGCTGAATGCGGCCGCCCACGTCCTGCAGAGTAATAAAGGAAGCTTTGCCCATAATACGGCGCGTCATCATGCGGCCAGCCACGCTGACCTCAATGCCTAAGTCTTCCAGTTCTTCGTTACTCTTCTCGTCATAGCTGGCATGCAGCCGATCGGAGGTGATATCACGACGGAAATCGTTAGGAAACGCCACGCCGTTTTCACGCAGCACGCTCAGTTTCTCGCGACGCGTTTTCAGTTCGTTATTTAACTCAAGTGCAACGTCAGCGCTCTGCGGTTGTTGTTCAGACATGTCGGTTCCTTATAGCCCTGCTTTTAAACTTGCTTCAATGAATCGGTCCAGATCGCCATCCAGCACCGCCTGCGTGTTACGCGTTTCCACGCCGGTACGCAGATCTTTAATACGTGAGTCATCCAAAACGTAAGAACGGATCTGGCTGCCCCAGCCGATGTCAGACTTATTGTCTTCCAGCATCTGCTTCTCGGCATTTTTTTTCTGCATCTCAAGCTCGTACAGCTTCGCCTTCATCTGCTTCATCGCCTGATCTTTGTTTTTGTGCTGAGAGCGATCGTTTTGACACTGGGTTACCGTACCGGTTGGAACGTGGGTAATACGCACCGCCGATTCCGTACGGTTAACGTGCTGACCACCGGCACCAGAGGCGCGGTAAACGTCAATACGCAGGTCGGCCGGATTGATGTCGATATCAATATCGTCATCCACTTCCGGATAGATAAACGCTGAGCTAAAGGAGGTATGGCGGCGACCACCGGAGTCAAATGGACTCTTACGTACCAGGCGATGTACGCCGGTTTCGGTGCGCAGCCAGCCAAATGCATAATCGCCAGAGACGCGAATAGTGACGGACTTGATGCCTGCCACTTCACCTTCTGACTCTTCAATAATTTCAGTCTTGAACCCTCTCGCCTCTGCCCAACGCAGATACATGCGCATCAGCATGCTGGCCCAGTCCTGTGCTTCTGTTCCACCGGAACCGGCCTGCAGATCAATGTAGCAGTCGGCGCTGTCATACTCGCCGGAAAACATACGACGAAACTCAAGCTCACCGAGTTTACCTTCCAGCACGTCCAGTTCAGCCACGGCTTCGTTGAAGGTTTCTTCATCGTCGGCTTCTACCGCCAGGTCAAGCAGCCCCTGCACATCTTCCAGCCCCTGGTTCATCTGATCGAGCGTATTAACGATGGCTTCCAGCGAGGAGCGCTCTTTACCCAGCGCCTGAGCACGTTCCGGTTCGTTCCAGACGTCGGGCTGTTCCAGTTCTGCGTTTACTTCTTCAAGGCGTTCTTTCTTGGCATCGTAGTCAAAGATACCCCCGAAGAACGTCGCTGCGCTCGCTGAGGTCCTGAATACGGTATTTGACCGGGTTAATTTCAAACATGTGTTTAGCGTCTTTTTTACGTTCGATGGAATAAGAAATTCAGCCTGCGAGTTTACCCGAAACCGACGGCAGTTTGTAGCGTTGAGAAAATGCGCAGGTCTTAATCTTTCGGCTCAGTCAGATGGACTGGCTAAGCCGAAACGGGCGTGACGATGGTAATCATGACGACAGGGGGAACAGTGCCGCGCAATCCGCCTGCCCGGCTAGCTGAGCGGCCAGAGGTGTTCAACAATCAGTTGCACCGACCGGTTACCGCGGTACTCATTGATATCAAGCCGGTACGCGAGTTCAACCTGACGCACGCTGCTGTCAGGCCACAGCGTGGTATCCACATTAAACGCGATACCGTCAATCAGCGGCCCGCCTTCCAGCGGCTCAACCATCAGCTTCAGGTGACGTTCACCGACCAGGCGCTGCTGCAGTAGCCTGAACTTGCCGTCGAAAGCCGGTTCAGGAAAGGACTGGCCCCAGGGACCGGCATCGCGCAGCATTTCCGCCGTCTGAATTGAAAACTCGGCGGGCTGTAACGCGCCATCCGACCAGATAACGCCCTGTAACGCTTCTCCGGCCAGCCATTCGCCTACCAGGTCGGCAAAGCGCTGCCGAAATTCCTCGTAGCGCGTCGCTTCCAGCGACAGTCCCGCTGCCATAGCATGGCCGCCAAACTTCTGCATCAGGCCGGGATGCAACGTATCAAGACGTTCCAGCGCGTCGCGCAGATGCAAACCCGCAATCGATCGTCCCGATCCTTTCAACATGCCGTCACCGGCAGGTGCAAAGGCAATGACCGGGCGATGGAAGCGCTCTTTCAGGCGGGAAGCCAGAATGCCGACCACGCCCTGATGCCATTCGGGGTGATAAAAGGCCAGCCCCAGCGGCAGATCGCTTTGCTCGCTCTCCAGCTTTTGGCATAACGCCAGCGCCTCGCTCTGCATGCCCTGCTCTATCTCTTTGCGCATCTGGTTAAGCGCATCCAGTTCACTGGCTAACATGCGTGACTGGCTGAGATCGTCGGTCAGTAACAGCGCCACGCCAACAGACATATCATCCAGGCGTCCGGCAGCATTAAGCCGCGGACCCAGCGCAAAACCCAGGTCGCTGGCGGCCAACTGGCGGGCATCGCGGTTGGCGATTTCCAGCAGGGCTTTAATTCCCGGTCGGCATTTGCCAGCCCGGATGCGGCTCAGGCCCTGCCACACTAAGATGCGGTTATTCGCATCCAGCGGCACCACATCCGCCACCGTGCCCAGCGCCACCAGATCCAACAGGTCCGCCAGATTAGGTTCCGCTCGCGTGGCCCCAAACCAGCCCTGGGTTCGCAGATGCGCGCGCAGGGCCATCATCAGATAAAAGGCCACGCCAACGCCCGCTAACGAGCGAGAGGGAAAATCACAATCCGGCAGGTTGGGATTCACAATGGCATCAGCATCCGGCAGCGTTTCGCCCGGCAAGTGGTGGTCAGTGACCAGCACCGCAATGCCGTGCTGATGCGCCACCTGCACACCGGCGTGGGAGGAGATACCGTTATCCACGGTCAATATCATCTCGGCACCGCGCGCCCTGGCCTGCTCCACCACTTCCGGACTCAGACCGTAGCCATCTTCAAAACGGTTGGGCACCAGATACTGCACGTTGCTGTATCCCATGCTGCGCAGTGCCAGCACCGTCAGCGCGGTACTGGTGGCACCGTCGG
The DNA here is from genome assembly GCF_002307475.1 of Pantoea allii. Taxonomy (GTDB): domain Bacteria; phylum Pseudomonadota; class Gammaproteobacteria; order Enterobacterales; family Enterobacteriaceae; genus Pantoea; species Pantoea allii. Next base: position 127,453 of record NZ_NTMH01000034.1, read on the forward strand.
CATCAAAATCGCCCACAACCATGATGCAACGGCCATCCAGCAGAGCCTGATGAAGCAAACTCACGGCCTTGTCTATGCCGCTTAATGCGCTGAAAGGCAGCAGGTTTTTCGCGCCTCTTTCCAGCTCGGCGGCATCGGTAACGCCGCGTTGCAGATAAAGCCGACGCAGGAGTGGCGGTAAATCAGCCGGTAACGCCAGCTGATCGGCCACCGCCTCACGGCGACGTAGTTCGACTTCGTGCTTTACCACGCCTTAACCACCACGCTTTTGATTATCCAGTACCTGCTTGAGTTCCTGTGGGCTTTGATAGCCTGGGATCATCATTCCGCTATCGGTCAGAATAGCTGGCGTACCCTGAATGCCGAACAGCACACCCAGTTGGTACTGCTTGCCGATATCGATATTGCATGAGGCTGGCGCATCCATCTTCGGCACATCGCCTTTCATCGCCTCATCAAAGGCTTTGTTGCGATCGGCGCTGCACCAGACGGCCTTCATGGCGCTGGCGACTTTGCCGTTCATGCCTTCACGGGGGAAAGCCAGATAGCGAACGGTGATGCCCAGCGCGTTATAGTCCGCCATTTGCTCATGCAGTTTGTGGCAGTAGCCGCAGGTGATATCCGTAAACACCGTCACCACATGCTGCTCTTTTGGCGCTTTATACACGATCATTTCCGGGACCAGCGCCTCAACTTTCTTATCCAGCAGCGCATTCGTGACGTTGACCGGCTGAGTGCCGCTGACATCATAAAGCGGCCCCTGGATCATGTGTTTACCATCATCGGTAACGTACAGCACGCCACTTTCGGTGAGCACGGTTTTAAAACCCGGCAGGGGTGAAGGTTGAATCTCAGTCTGGTGCAAACCCAGTTTTTTCAGGGAAAGCTGAATGGCGCTGTCATCAGCGTGGGTCAATCCGGAAAAGGCGCTGGCCAGAAGCGCCAGCATGGCAACATGTTTGTTCATTGTTTTCCTTACTATCCGTCGGTTATGCGCGCGGATGATGCTGTTGATGTAACAGTCGCAGACGTTCCGTGGCGACATGAGTATAAATCTGTGTCGTTGAGAGGTCGCTGTGCCCCAGTAACATCTGTACGACACGTAAGTCAGCCCCGTGGTTCAGCAAATGCGTGGCGAAAGCATGGCGCAGCACGTGCGGTGAAAGCTTTTCGCTGTCGATGCCCGCCAGCGTGGCGTAATGCTTGATACGATGCCAGAAGGTTTGTCGCGTCATCTGCTGGGCACGGTTACTGGGAAAGAACACGTCCAGCGTCTGCCCATTGAGCAGCCATGGCCGCCCGTGCTCCATATAATATTCCAGCCAGTAAACCGCCTCTTCACCTAATGGCACCAGGCGTTCTTTATTGCCTTTACCGATCACCCGCACCACGCCCTGACGCAGGCTGACATCATTCAGGGTCAGTCCCACCAGTTCTGAGACACGCAAGCCGGTGGCGTATAATAATTCCAGCATGGCTTTATCGCGCAGTTCAAGCGGCACATTGACATCCGGCGCCTGCAGCAGGCGATCTACCTGCGCCTCGCTCAGATCTTTTGGCAACCGCTGGGGCAGTTTGGGGGCTGCCAGCATCGCGCTGGGATCGTCAGATCGAATCTTTTCGCGGTAGAGGTACTGAAACAGGCGGCGCATGGCGCTGAGCAGGCGTGCAGAGCTGGAGGCTTTATAGCCGCCCTCAAGCCGCTCCGCGAGAAACTGTTGCAGATCGGGCGCACTCAGCGTCGTGAGCGTCAAACCGTTATGCACCAGCCAGCCAGTGAGGGTTTGCAGATCCTGTCGATAGGAAGACAGGGTATTTTGCGCCAGATTGCGCTCAATCCATAGCGCATCAAGAAACTGTTCTGTCAGTTCACTATCTTGCACGTTTTCCCCACCGTTCAGTATGAAATCGTGCTCATTATGCCTGATTCAACCCTGCTTCTGATACAATTACGCCAAAGTCAGGATTAACAGAGCACTATCTGCATGAAAATAGGTCTTTTTTACGGTTCCAGTACCTGTTACACCGAAATCGTAGCGGAGAAAATTCGTGATTTTATTGGTGACGAGTTAGTGACGTTGCACAACGTGAAAGATGACGATCCGCGTCTGATGGAAGAGTATGATCTGTTGATTTTGGGCATTCCTACCTGGGATTTTGGTGAGTTACAGGAGGACTGGGAGGCAATCTGGCCTCAGTTACCCACTCTCAATCTGCATAACAAGATAGTGGCACTGTACGGCATGGGCGACCAGATTGGCTATGGCGAGTGGTTTTTGGATGCTTTGGGCATGCTGCATGAGCTGCTACAGCCAATGGGCGTGCAGTTTGTCGGCTACTGGCCACTGGACGGCTATGAATTCACCAGCCCCAAACCGCTGAGCGCTGATGGCAAACAGTTTGTCGGGCTTGCGCTGGACGATGTTAATCAGTTTGAAGCGACGGATGAGCGCGTCGAACAGTGGTGCGAACAGATTCTGACCGAGACTGCCGACCGGCTGTAACCTCTGTTCTGCAGCCCTTGTCCAGAAAGCGGTGTTAAAAAACCGCCGTTCAGAAACGGGGGCTAAGAAGCCGCTGTTAATTCACCGTCTTCAGACAGGGTTATCCAGAAATTATTGTTTTGAAGGTCATGTTTTAAAAGACATGTTTTGAAAACCGTGCTTTAAAACCGTGTTCTGAAAGCCCTGTCCCGGGCGCGTTATTCTGGAAACCTTATTCAGGGAACATTGTTCCGGAAACGTTGTTCTGCAAAAAGTGTTCTGGGAAGCGTGTTCTGACAACATGGCTCTGGAAGCCTTGTTCAGCGCGTCAGGTGTCACTGAAACAGCGAGCCCGTAACGCGCGCCATTCCTCTGGCTGCATGTTGTCCTGCATCAGCCAGAGCCGTAAAGTCTTGCCGTTGCCATTGCGCAGGACCAGCAAGACCGCGCCGGGTAACCAGTACAACGGCTGCTGCGTTTGCCAGCTGTCACCTTGCCAGCGCCAGTCGCGATTGCTGTCGCGCTGTAACCAGCCGTGCCGTTGGCGTAAACGGCGATCCTGTCGCCACCCTTCCCACAGCACTACGGCGACCAGAACCGACTTAATCATCCACTCTGCCGCAGGCAGCTCCATTATCCCGACGCCTGCTATAGTCATTAACAGCGTCAGGGTTAAGGTCGTGCGTGCGTGCAAAGAGGGATGAAGTTTACATCGCCACCGGTCCGCGTTCACGATTGCGCTGCTGGATAAGTTTAACCATACGATTCAGTTCGGGATCGCCCGGTTCGCCATGGTTCATCAACCAGTTGAAAAGATCGGGATCGTCACTTTTCAGCAGGGCGATAAACACTTGCTTATCCGTGTCATTGAGCGTGTCATATTCGTACTTAAAGAACGGCATAATAGCGATATCCAGCTCCAGCATGCCACGACGGCAGGCCCAGTGAATTCGTGATTTATCATCAATATCCATGCAACAGTTTCCACATTTCACATCGTGGCCGCTAGTGTACCCTGGATTAATGCTGACTGCAGGCTCACAACGCAACCCTGTGCAACGCGCCGCAGAGTCAGGTTTTTTTAACGCCTCAGTACGCGTTTTGTGCGCCCTGTTCAGTAAACAGGTTGCATTGCCAGTGTGCTCTTTTAACATTGAAGACATTGTTCCGGATGAACCTTCATACTCAGGATTTATCGATGCCAACATTTACGCTTCCCCCACGTCAGCCCGCAGCCTCGTCACGCCTGCCGTTAACGTTAATCTCTCTGGATGCCTGGGCACTGGTTTCCGTCGTCGGCCCCGACAGCACGCCTTATTTGCAGGGCCAGTTGACTCTGGATGTGGCAGCGCTGGATGCGGCTCACCATCTGCCTGCCGCCCACTGTGATGCTAAGGGCAAGATGTGGAGCAACCTGCGTCTGTTTCATCGTGGTGAGGGCTATGCCTATTTGGTGCGTCGCGAGCTGCGAGACACGCAGTTGCCTGAGCTGAAAAAATATGCCGTTTTTTCTAAAGTCACTCTGGCGGCGGATGACGATGTCGTTTTGCTGGGCGTCGCCGGTTTCCAGGCGCGTGCCGCGCTGGCGAATGTCTTTGACACGCTGCCCGACCACTCAACTCCCGTAGTACAGCAGGGGGATACAACGCTGTTGTGGTTTGAACATCCCGCAGAACGTTTTCTGCTGGTCACGTCGCTTTCACAGGCAGAAGCGCTGAAACAGAGGCTGGCAGAGGATGCGCAGTTCAATGACAGCACACAGTGGCTGGCGTTAGATATCGAAGCCGGTATTCCGATTATCGACGCGGCTACCAGCGCGCAGTTTATTCCCCAGGCTGCAAACATGCAGGCACTGGACGCAATTAGCTTTAAAAAAGGCTGTTACACCGGCCAGGAAATGGTGGCAAGGGCCAAGTATCGCGGCGCGAATAAACGTGCGCTCTACTGGCTGTCAGGCCAGGCCAGTCACCTGCCCGCCGCTAACGACTCGCTTGAGCTGCAGATGGGCGAGCGCTGGCGTCGCACGGGCACCGTTCTTGCGGCGGTCCAGCTGGACGATGGCGTAACCTGGGTGCAGGTCGTGATGAACAACGATCTGGAGCCGGACAGCGTACTACGTGTTGAAGGCGATGAAGGCGGTAAGCTGCAGATTCAGCCCTTGCCTTACTCGCTGGAAGAAAACTGAGTTCAGGGGCGGGATCTTGTCCCGCCCTTTTTTCTTTACATGACGTAGAAGTAGATGGCGCAGAAATGGCAAATACAGCCGCCTAAGACAAAACCGTGCCAGATAGCATGATTAAAGGGCACCCGACGCGCGACGTAAAAAATCACGCCCAGGGAATAGATGATGCCGCCCAACGCCAGCAGCCAGATCCCGCCTGCCGACAGTTTCATCGCCAACTGATAAACCACAATCAGCGAAAGCCATCCCATGCAAAGATAAGTAACCAGGGACAGCACCTTAAAGCGATCGGCGATAGTCAGCTTAAAAAGAATGCCCAACAGCGCCAGGCCCCAGATGACCGCCATTAATCCATAGGCCAGAGGCGACTGTAACCCCACCATCAGGAACGGCGTGTAAGTGCCTGCAATCAACAAGTAGATAGCGCAGTGGTCAACTTTTTTCAGCACGCGCTTAGCACGCGGATGACTGACAGCATGGTAAAGCGTTGAGGCCAGAAACAGCAGGATCATGCTGCCGCCGTACAGGCTGGAACTAACGATAGTGGTTATTCCAGCGTTCATCGCCATTGCCTTATCAAGCAACAGCACTAATCCTACAATCCCAAACAGGCAACCGAGCCCGTGACTGATACTGTTGGCAATTTCCTCTGCCAGTGGATAACCCTGCGTCGGTAAACTTTTGTGAGTCATAACATTCCTGCCTGAAAAGTGATAACAACTGCAGCTTTATCGTGCAACAGAGTACCCAGAAAAACTTTCAGTGTACAAGTGTAAGCTTAAAATAATTATTGCGGTCAACCCCTACACGATTTCTGGTAAAATGCTGGCTAGTCAATTGCCTGATGAGTTTTTCCATGTTCTCGCATCACGATCTTGCCACCCTGAACGATCTTGAAATGCAGGTTTATCAGTACATCATCAAACATCGCGACAGTGTCAGTTACATGACCATCCGCGATCTGGCCGAGCAGGCAGCGGTGTCGACCACCACCGTATTGCGTTTTTGTCGCAAAATGCAGTGTGAAGGCTGGTCAGAATTTCGTATCCGGCTGCGTCTGGCGCAGGAGCAAACGGCCCCTGTGCTGCCGGTCTCGGGCGTCGCGGATATGCTGAGTTTCTTTAAAAGCATCAACAACGATGAGTTTGAGCAGGTCATGCGTCAGGCGGCAGAGATGATCAATCTGGCTGAGCGGGTGTTTTTTATTGGCGTGGGAACATCGGGAAGCCTGGGAAAATATGGGGCGCGTTTTTTCTCGAACGTCGGTAAGTTCAGCCATGCCATTGACGACCCTTATTATCCGGTGAGTCCGAGCTTATATGAAAACGCCCTGGCTATTATCCTTTCTGTTTCCGGCGAAACGGAAGAAGTGCTGCGTATCGCCAGTCAGTTCAGCCTGAATAAGTGTAAAATCATTGCCATCACCAATAGTGAAACCTGCTCACTGGCAAAAATGAGCGACTTTACGGTGTCCTATCATGTACCGGTGATACGAATGGCAGACCACAGCGATATTACGACTCAGGTCCCGGTCATGTATATTATTGAGTCTCTAGGCCGGAAACTGGGTAAATAAAACAAGGCGTTTTTTCGCCGTAACAAATCCCTTTTTTGCTACGGTGTTATAGCGTGACATTATTAAGTGCTTTGCTACACTCAGCCCAATTTTATTGTCAGGGGAGAGAGCGTAATGAGCTTACCAAAAACGTTTCTGTGGGGCGGTGCGGTCGCGGCACATCAGGTGGAAGGCGGCTGGGATCAGGGCGGTAAAGGCATCAGTATTGCCGATGTGCTGACCGGCGGTTCGCATGGTGTGGACCGGGTCATCACCGACGGCGTCCAGCCCGGAAAATTCTATCCTAATCATCAGGCTGTTGAATTTTACTCTCATTACAAACAGGATATTGCGCTGTTTGCTGAGATGGGTTTTAAATGCTTCCGTACCTCAATTGCCTGGACCCGTATTTTCCCGAATGGCGATGAATTGCAACCCAATGAAGCCGGTCTGCAATTCTATGACGATCTGTTTGATGAATTACTTAAATACGGTATTGAGCCGGTTATTACCCTTTCCCATTTTGAAATGCCCTATCATCTGGTTAAAGAATACGGTGGCTGGCATAACCGTAAAGTCGTCGATTTCTTTGTTCGCTTTAGTGAAGTCGTACTGAAACGTTACAAGAACAAAGTAAAATACTGGATGACCTTTAACGAAATTAATAATCAGCGTAACTGGCAATATCCGCTGTTTGGTTACTGCTGCTCAGGCGTTATTTTCACTGAACATGAAAAACCTGAACAGGCGATGTATCAGGTCATGCATCATCAGTTTGTTGCCAGCGCCAAAGTAGTGAAACTGGGTCATGAGATCAACCCGGACTTTCAGATTGGCTGCATGATCGCCATGGTGCCGGTTTACCCCTTCTCCTGCCATCCGGATGACGTCCTGCTGGCGCAGGAAGCCATGCATCAACGTTATGTATTCAGTGACGTGCAGATGCGGGGTTACTACCCGGCTTATGCACTGAAAGAGTGGGCGCGCAAAGGCTATCACATTGAAATGGAAGCTGAAGATGCTGAAACCCTGCGCAATGGCTGCGCGGATTACGTGGGTTTCAGCTATTACATGAGTACTGCCGTGCAGACCAGCGCCAGCGGCGTAGATGACCCCATTACCGGTTTTGAAGGCGCGGTTAAAAACCCGCATGTTAAAGCCTCAGACTGGGGCTGGCAGATTGATCCCGTTGGCCTGCGCTATACGCTTAACGAGTTGTACGAGCGCTACCAAAAGCCCCTGTTTATTGTGGAAAATGGCTTTGGTGCCATCGATAAACCGAATGCACAGGGCATCATCGAGGATGATTACCGCATTGATTATCTGGCCGCACATATTGAAGAGATGAAGAAAGCCGTTACACATGATGGTGTGGATCTTATGGGATACACGCCGTGGGGCTGTATCGACTGTGTGTCTTTCACCACCGGTCAGTACAACAAACGTTACGGTTTTATTCATGTGAATAAAAACGACGACGGCAGCGGCGATTTCTCGCGCGCGAAGAAAAAGAGCTTTGCCTGGTATCAACAGGTTATCGCCAGCAACGGCGAAAAACTGTAAGTCCGTGCCGCAGCGCTCTGCTGCGGCATAATTTTAGCGCCCGCCAGCGGCATCAATAATGCTGCCGGTAATGTAAGAGGCGGCATCGCTGGCTAACCAGACGATGGCTTCTGCAATTTCTTCAGCATAACCGCCGCGCCCCATTGGAATTCCGCTGGCCAGCCGGTTGACTCTGCCCGGCTCGCCCCCGTCCGCATGCATCTCGGTGTAGATCATCCCCGGACGTACGCCATTGACACGGATTCCCTGCTGAGCGACTTCCAGCGACAGGCCTTTGGTCATCGTATCCATCGCGCCTTTCGATGCTGCGTAATCGACATATTCATTTGGCGACCCCGTGCGGGCCGCAGCAGACGACACATTAACAATGCTACCGCCCTGCCCGCCATGATGGGTTCCCATCCGCCGGACGGCTTCCCGACTGCAGAGAAAGGGGCCAAGCACGTTGGTGGCAAAAACCTGCTGAATACGCGAGGCATCCAGTTGCTCAAGGCGACATTGCTGAAACAGTATGCCGGCATTATTCACCAGCAGCGTGAGCGGCAGATCTTCCTGATCCAGCCGCTGAAACAGCGACATCACCTGCGCTTCATCACTGATGTCGGCCTGAACGCTAAAAGCCTCACCGCCCTGACGCACTATCTCATCCACAACCTGATGGGCCTCACTGGCGCGTGAGCGGAAATTTACCGCCACCCGGTAGCCGCGGGACGCCAGTAAGAGGGCCGTCGCGCGACCAATGCCGCGACTGCCGCCGGTAACGAGTGCGAGTTGCATGGCTGTCTCCATAAAAAAGGGCCGAAAATCGGCCCTCAGAAATAAATGCGTTAACCTGACTTAAGCATAGTCGCTCATCGGCACACACGAACAGAACAGGTTACGGTCGCCAAAGACATCATCCAGGCGCTTGACCGTCGGCCAGTATTTATTGTGTCCGCCTGCCGGGAACACGGCCAGCTCACGGCTGTAGGGATGCGACCATTCTCCGATGACTTCCGTTTGCGTATGAGGCGCATTGACCAGAGGGTTATCCTCAAGTGACCACTCTCCCTGCTCAACCCGACTGATTTCCATGCGAATCGCCAGCATGGCATCAATGAAGCGGTCCAGTTCGATTTTGCCTTCCGATTCTGTCGGTTCCACCATGAGCGTTCCGGCTACCGGGAATGACATGGTCGGCGCATGGAAGCCATAGTCGATCAGGCGTTTAGCAATATCCAGCTCACTGATGCCGGTTTGCTCTTTTAACGGACGAATATCGAGAATACATTCGTGCGCCACACGACCATCGCGTCCTGCGTAAAGAATGGGATAGGCCGATTTCAGGCGGCTGGCAATATAGTTAGCGTTAAGGATCGCGACCGAACTGGCCTGCTTCAGTCCTTCTGCCCCCATCATGCGGATATACATCCAGCTGATAGGCAGAATGGATGCGCTGCCAAATGGCGCGGCGGAGACGGCGCCCTGCTGCGTCAGCATGCCATCAATCTGCACCACGCTGTGTCCCGGAACAAACGGGGCCAGATGGGCTTTCACGCCGATCGGTCCCATTCCCGGGCCGCCACCGCCGTGCGGTATGCAGAAGGTTTTGTGCAGGTTGAGGTGCGAAACATCTGCGCCGATGTAGCCTGGCGTGGTGATGCCCACCTGCGCATTCATGTTGGCACCATCAAGGTAAACCTGACCACCGTGCTGATGCACGATCTGGCACACCTCACGGATGGTTTCTTCATAAACACCGTGGGTGGAGGGATAAGTCACCATAATGCATGACAGTTTATCGCCGGCCTGAGCCGCTTTTTCACGCAGGTCGCCAAGGTCGATATTGCCCTGTTTGTCACAGGCTACCACCACGACATCCATGCCTGCCATCTGCGCTGAGGCCGGATTGGTGCCGTGCGCCGAGCTGGGAATCAGGCAAAGATGACGTTCACCTTCACCACGGCTTTCGTGGTAACGACGAATCGCTAACAGTCCGGCATATTCCCCCTGCGCACCCGAGTTAGGCTGCATGCAGAGGGCATCGTAACCGGTCAGCTGTACCAGCCACTGTGAAAGCTGCCCAATCATTTGCAGGTAACCACCCGCCTGTTCTGCCGGGCAGAACGGATGCAGTTCGGCAAATTCAGGCCAGGTGATGGGGATCATCTCGGCGGCCGCGTTGAGTTTCATGGTGCAGGAACCCAGCGGAATCATCGCCTGATTCAGTGCCAGATCTTTTTTCTCCAGGCTGTGCATATAGCGCATCATCTCAGTTTCACTGTGATGACGGTTAAACACCGGATGAGAGAGAATTTCACTTTTACGCTGCTGCCCGGCCGGAACCGACTGGCTGTCAGCCGCGACCTGGCTGTCGAGTTGGTCGATATCCTGACCGTGTTCATCACCCAGCAGAATAGCGAACAGCGTGCTGATGTCTTCACGGCGCGTGGTTTCATCCAGCGTGATGCCGACTGCATTATGAATGTCGCTACGCAGGTTAACGCCAAAACTCAGCGCACGGTTAAGCACGCCCGCTTTATCTGCAACCTCTACCGTCAGCGTGTCAAACCAGTGGCTATGACGCAGTTTCAGCCCACCACGCTGGAGTCCGGCAGCCAGAATATCGGTGAAGCGATGGATACGCGACGCAATACGTTTCAGTCCAACCGGCCCGTGGAACACCGCATACAGCCCCGCGATATTGGCCAGCAGCACCTGTGAAGTACAGATGTTGGAGTTGGCTTTTTCACGACGGATATGCTGCTCGCGGGTTTGCATCGCCATACGCAGGGCGGTATTGCCTGCCGCATCGCGGGAAACGCCGATAATACGGCCTGGCATAGAGCGCTTGTGCTCGTCGCGGCTGGCGAAGAAGGCGGCATGAGGCCCTCCATAGCCCATTGGCACACCAAAGCGTTGGGCGGAACCAAATACAATGTCCGCCCCTTGTTTGCCCGGCGACTCAAGCAGCACCAGCGCCATAAAGTCGGATGCCATGCTCACCACCACCTTGCGCGCTTTCAGCTCGCTAATCAGGTGGGTAAAGTCGTGTACTTCTCCGGTGGTGCCGACCTGCTGTAGCAGCACACCAAACAGGTTGTCGTGATCCAACGCTTTGGCCGGACTATCGATAATCAGTTCAAAGCCAAAGGTTTCGGCGCGGGTACGCACCACATCCAGCGTTTGTGGATGAATATCGTCAGCGATAAAGAACCGGTTGGCATTTTTCAGTTTGCTGATGCGTTTTGACATCGCCATCGCTTCAGCGGCGGCGGTGGCTTCGTCCAGCAGTGAAGCGGAGGCAATGTCCATGCCGGTCAGATCAATCGTGACCTGCTGAAAGTTAAGCAGTGCCTCAAGGCGGCCCTGCGAGACTTCTGGCTGATAGGGCGTATAAGCCGTATACCAGCCCGGATTTTCCAGCATGTTACGCAAAATTACCGGCGGCGTGATCACCGCACTGTATCCCATGCCAATCCAGGATTTATAAAGCAGGTTTTGTCCGGCAATGGCCTTTAACTCAGCCAGCGCCTGTTGTTCAGTTGCGGCATCGCCGACAGCGGGCGGGCCTGGCAACTGAATGTCGGCGGGGACGATAGAACCAATCAACGACGCCAGAGAGCTGGCACCGATCGCCTCCAGCATGACGGCCTGTTGTTCTGGCGACGGACCAATATGGCGCTCGATAAAGGCACCGTTGTGTTCAAGCTGGCTGAGAGTCTGAGTCATGAGCTGTAAATCCTGAATCGGGCTGGGGAACAGAGAATGCAAGTCAGATATGTGCGGCCCCGATAAGAGGCCGCACAACGATTACTCGTCGATGGAGGCTTTATAAGCATCCGCGTCCAGCAGCGAGTCAATTTCGGACTCATCGCTGGCTTTGATCTGGAATAACCAGCCACCGTCATAAGGCTCGCTGTTCACCTGTTCAGGGGAATCGTTCAGGGAGTCGTTCACTGCCACAATTTCACCGCTGACGGGCGCATAAATATCTGAAGCGGCTTTGACCGATTCGGCGACGGCGCACTCTTCTCCGGCAGAGAAGGTGGCACCGACCTCAGGCAGGTCAACAAACACCATATCGCCCAGTAACTCCTGCGCATGTTCGGTGATACCAACGGTATAGGTACCGTCCGCATTTTTGCGCAGCCATTCGTGACTGTCGCGGTATTTCAACTCTGCTGGCACATTGCTCATCGCCATTTCTCCTGTAATTATATGTTACTGCGCAACCGGTTTTCCGGCGCGAACGAAAATCGGTTTAGTGACTTTTACAGGCATTTCACGGTTACGGATTTCAACAATCGCGTTCTCACCGATACCTGCCGGCACGCGGGCCAGGGCAATGCTATAACCCAACGTAGGGGAGAAAGAACCGCTGGTGATCACACCCTGCTGCATCTGACCCTGTTGATCGGTAAAACGTACGGGCAAGCCGTTACGCAGTACGCCTTTTTCCGTCAGAATCAGCCCAACCAGTTTTTCAGTGCCCTTTGCTCGCTGGCTTTCCAGCGCTTCACGTCCAATAAAGTTGCGGTCAGTTGGCTCCCAGCTAAGCGTCCAGCCCATATTGGCCGCCAGCGGTGATACGCTCTCGTCCATTTCCTGACCGTAGAGATTCATGCCCGCTTCCAGACGCAAAGTATCACGTGCGCCCAGTCCCGCAGGTTTGACGCCTGCGCTCAGCAAGCGCTGCCAGAACGCGACGGCTTCGGCGGCAGGGAGCGCAATTTCATAGCCCGCTTCGCCCGTATAGCCGGTGGTGGCGATAAACAGCTCTCCGGCTTGTACACCAAAGAAGGGTTTCATGCCCTGCACCGCCTGGCGCTGCGCATCGCTGAATAACGTTTGCGCTTTTTGCTGGGCCTGCGGGCCTTGTACAGCGATAAGCGCCAGATCGTCACGCTCTGTTAACGCAACGCCGTAACCCTGGGCATGCTCACTGATCCAGGCCAGATCTTTTTCACGCGTCGCGGAATTGACCACCAGACGGAAAAACGTCTCGTCCATAAAATAAACAATCAAATCGTCAATCACGCCACCAGAGGCATTCAGCATGCCGGTGTAGAGCGCTTTGCCCGGCTGGGTCAGTTTGGCGACATCGTTTGCCAGCAGGTAGCGCAGAAACTCGCGCGTGCGCTCACCTTTCACATCAACAATCGTCATATGCGACACATCGAACATGCCGGAATCGCTGCGTACAGCATGATGCTCATCCATTTGCGAGCCATAGTGCAACGGCATCATCCAGCCGTGGAAATCCACCATCCGCGCGCCATTTGCCTGGTGCTGTTCAAACAACGGTGTGTGCTGAGTCATAACCATCCTGTGCAGAAACGAGTGAGTTTGAAACTACGCCGCCATGTTGCCGACGCAAACGTTCTCTTTGCCTTGACGTTACCACCGAACCTGACGATTAACCATAAGCAAAGCGAGGTCGAAAGACGTTGCACAGCCTAACCAGGGAGAAAGGCAAACAGGACAAAAAACTGTAATTTTGTGATTAGCCACGCAATAAATACGCCATGGTGATTTATACGCAGCAATTTTATGCGCGAAGCCTGGCAGGATGTTAAAAAAATAGCGGGACGAAAAGGCTCAGGGATAAAAAAAAGTAATGCGAAACATCAGGCAAAATTAGAATAAATCAAATGAGGCGCAATCAGGGTGCAGCACTGCATTTTTATGGTGCAGCGGATTAAGGCGATAAAAAAAAGCCAGCACGAATGCTGGCTTTTCGCTGCAGGGTGGCGTTAGCGAAGCCACTCTGGCATATCATTCAGGCCCATTGCCTGACGGAGCATTATCGGCTTCACGCCCGGCAGATTATCGGCTAATTTCAGGCCCAAATCGCGAAACAGCTTCCTGGCAGGATTGTTGCCAGCAAACAATTCACGGAAGCCCTGCATCCCGGCCAGCATCATTGCTGCACTGTGTTTACGACTGCGCTCATAGCGGCGCAGATAAAGGTGCTCCCCAATATCTTTGCCCTGCTGGTGAAGACGGCGAATTTCGCCGATCAGCTCTGCGGCATCCATGAATCCCAGATTGACGCCCTGCCCTGCCAGCGGATGAATGGTATGCGCCGCATCGCCCACCAGCGCCAGTCGGTGAGCGGCAAAGTTACGTGCATAACGTGCCGTCAGCGGGAAACACTTGCGTTCCCCTTCCAGCTCGCACAGCCCCAGCCGCATATCAAACGCGACGGACAACTGTTGATTGAACAGCGACTCTGGCATGGCTTCCAGGCGGCTGGCTTCCTGGGGTGAAAGCGACCAGACGATTGAGCAAAGATGCGGATCCTGCATGGGCAGGAACGCCAGAATGCCATCGCCGTGAAAGACCTGACGAGCCACGCCGCCATGGGGCAAGGCTGTACGAATATTCGCCACCAGCGCATGGTGGTCGTAATCCCAGAAGGTCAGGGGAATGTCGGCTTTGTTACGCAACCAGGAGTTGGCCCCGTCCGCCGCAACCATCAGCCGCGCGCTCATCATGCTGCCATCTTGCAGCGTAATAAAGGCTTCATTATCGCCAAATGCCACTTGCTGTAGCTGTGAAGCCGCCAGTAACGTGACATCACTGCAGTTGCTGGCGCGCTGCCACAGGGCGGTGTGGATCACGGGATTTTCGATGATGTGCCCAAGATGCGCCAGCCCCTGCTGCTCGCCATCAAATGCGATCGCGCCAAAGCTGTCACGCTCCCAGACTTCCATCGCCTGATAAGGGCTGGCGCGGAGGGACAAAATAGTTGACCAGACATCCAGCTTTTGCAAAAGACGTTCACTGGCCGCATTAATCGCGGATACGCGCACAGAGGGAGATGCGCCTGCATCAAATTGCGGCTCGGCCGACTGTTCCAGCACGGCAATGCGTAATCCGCTCCCTTGCAGACCGCAGGCCACTGCCAGCCCTACCATTCCGCCGCCAGCGATCACCACATCGTAAGTTTGCATCAGTGCCTCTCAGTTAACGCTTAACCCAGCCGAGCGTACGCTCAGCCAGAAGATTTCTCAGCCACGGCAGATGATCCATTGCCAGCAAGCCCAGGTTGCGCCCGACGACCAGCGGCGCATGACGATTAGCAAACAGACGTACCAGCCCGTCAGTGATGCCCACGGTAATGGCCCGGTCCTGTTGGCGACGTTGCTGGTAGTGCTGCAAAACCCCGTAGCTACCGGGATCTTGTTGCTGCCGATGTGCATTGGCCAGGGTTTCAGCCAGTGACATCACATCCCGCAGACCCAGGTTAAATCCCTGACCGGCTATCGGATGCAGCGTCTGCGCAGCGTTTCCGACGGTGACTACACGATGGGAAACCGCAGGATTGGCCTGCTGTAACGCCAACGGATAAACATCACGCTTGCCGGTATGGGTGAATTTGCCCAGCCGCCAGCCAAAGGCGCGCTGAAGCTGGCTGAGGAATACCTCGTCGTTCCAGCTTTCTACCTGCGGGCGCTGCTCCAGCGGATGGCACCACACCAGCGACAGACGGTTGTTTGACATTGGCAGCAGCGCCAGGGGACCAAACTCGGTAAAACGTTCAAATGCCCGGCCCTGATGAGGACGCTCACTGGTGACGTTGGCGATAAGCGCCAACTGCTGATAGGCCTCTGCCTGCCACTGAATGCCGCAGGCGGCAGCAACGGCAGAACGGGTGCCATCAGCGGCCACCAGTACCTCGCCTTCCAACTGCTCACCATTATCAAGCGTAACCTGCACGCGTTCCTGGGTGCGGGCTACCTGAGTCACGCGTGACGGACAACGCAGTGTGACGCCAGGTGCCTGCTTAAGCTGCGTAAACAGCTGCTGTCCTACGTCGAATAACTCAACCACGTGCCCCAACGCGGGAATCGCATAATCGCGGGCGGCCAGGGATACAAAACCGGCATGACCGCGATCGGAAACATGGATAGTGGTGATGGGAGTGGCACAGGGTGAAATACGCTGCCAGAGATTGATATCAGCAAGTTGCTGGCAGGTGCCCGCAGACAGCGCAATCGCACGCCCGTCATAGCCCGGATGCGTGCGGCTGGCAGGTTCGCTGCTTTCAATCAGCGTCACGGGCAGTGCGCCCTGTGTCAGGTGTGAAATCGCCAGCGCCAGCGTGGCGCCGGTCATTCCACCACCGGCGATAAGAATGGTCATACCGCGCGTGCCGCCGCCATCAGTGCCTCAATGGCATCGGGGTCTTTCACCACGCTGTCGGTAAGATTCTCGTTACCGTTTTCAGTAATCACGATGTCATCCTCAATGCGGATGCCGATACCGCGGTATTCCACAGGCACATCCGCATCTGGCGCGATATACAGCCCCGGCTCAACCGTGATAACCATGCCCGGTTCCAGGATACGATCGCGGCTTGGCGTGCCGTAGTGCCCCACATCGTGGACATCCAGACCTAACCAATGGCCCAGGCCATGCATAAAGAATTTGCGATGAGCGTCTTCGGCGATGAGTGCATCCACCTCGCCCTGCATTACGCCCAGCTCAACCAGTCCAGTGACCATAATGCGCACGACGTCATCATTGACCTCGCGGATGCTGACACCGGGACGGAATCGGGCGAGTGCCGTTTCTAAAGATTTGAGTACGATATTGTAGATAGCCCGCTGCGGCGGGCTGAACTTGCCATTAACCGGAAAAGTCCGGGTAATATCGCCCGCATAACCCTGTAATTCGCATCCCGCATCAATGAGCACCAGGTCGCCATCCTGCATCTCACACTCATTTTCGGTGTAGTGCAGAATGCAGCCGTTTTCACCGGCGCCTACGATAGTGTTGTAAGACGGGAAGCGCGCACCATGACGGTTAAATTCGTGATGAATTTCGCCTTCAAGATGATATTCAAACAGGCCTGGACGACAGGTTTGCATGGCGCGAGTATGTGCCAGCGCACTGATCTCGCCTGCGCGACGCAACAGCGCAATTTCTTCAGGGCTTTTAAACAGGCGCATCTCATGCACCCAGGGACGCCAGTCAGTCAGACTAGCCGGTGCACTCAGATTCTGGCGAAAGCCCTGACGCAGTTTATCCAGCGCACTAAACACCAACTTGTCAGCCTCAGCATACTGGCCCTGCGCGTGATACACCTCATCCAGACCGTTCAGCAGCAGGTGGAGTTGTTCACCGATATCGTTCCATGGCAGAGCACGATCCACGCCCAGTTTAGCGGGCGCCGCGTCCTGTCCCAGACGGCGGCCAAACCAGATTTCTGCAGTCAGGTCGCGCACACGATTAAACAGCACGCTGTGATTGTGGTTCTCATCACTTTTGATCAGTACCAGTAACGCCTGCGGCTCATTGAAGCCGGTGAAATACCAGAAGTCACTGTTCTGACGGAACGGATATTCACTGTCGTTACTGCGTGTTACTTCAGGCGCGGCAAAGATTAACGCTGCGCTGCCCGGAACCATTTTCGCTAACAGCGCCTGACGGCGCTGCTGGAAATTTTCCAGTGAAATCATGTCTGCACTCCCTGTTGAACTCAGATATCTGGCTTAGTGTAGCGTTGGCTTTTGTACTTCTGGTGCGGTTGGTTGCGGGCGCGTGAAGGTATCGTGACAGAGTAGCGCAGCAACGCGAACATACTCGATCACCTCTTCCAGCGACTGCTCGAGTTCTTCCTGATCTTCGTCTTCGTCATAGCCAAGCTGAGCAATCGTGCGCAGATCGTCAATGGCCTCACCCGTTTCGCCGGTGACCTTATCCAGTTTAGGCTGGGTTACGCCCAGGCCAAGTAAAAAATGATTCACCCAGCCCGCCAGAGCATCAGCACGGTCAAACACCGTGATGTCATCATCGCCAGGCAGCATCAGTTGAAAAAGAAAGCCATCGTCCTCAAGCGCAGTAGCAATGCTGGCATGCAGAGACTGCAGTGGCTGAGACAGCGTTTGCGAAAAAGCCATGCCTTCATTCGCGAGATCATGGACCAGCGTTTTCCAGCTGTTATCCTGATTACCGCCACACAGGATGCCGCTAAGCAATCCGTGCATTTCCGCGGGCGTCATACCGACGCCGTGGTGTGAGAGCGCCGCCGCCAGCGCGTTGTAATCGGGGGTTGCGTTCTGTGAAGACATCATTTTTCATCGTCGTTGGCTGTAAGAGTTCGTGGTATGCTACCACTAGCTGCCTCAAGGTTTCCAGAAAAGGGGTTGTATCTTATTTCTCAGGTCTATATAGTTGCCCGCCTCCCAGGCCATTGAAGGCTAAGGGGAATGGCGAGCCAGGTAATCAGTCAGGAAGGTGGCATGTCTGCACAACCGGTAGATTTACAAATTTTTGGTCGTTCTTTGAGAGTAAATTGTCCGCCTGAACAGCAAGATGCGCTGAACGCGGCGGCAGAAGATCTCAATCAACGGTTGCAAGATTTAAAAGTTCGCACTAGAGTCACAAATACAGAGCAACTGGTGTTCATTGCCGCGTTAAACATTTGCCATGAACTGGCACAAGAGAAAGGTAAGACGCGTGACTATGCTGCTAATATGGAACAACGAATCCGTATGCTACAGCAGACAATTGAACAGGCATTAGTTGAGCAAGGTCGCATAACCGATCGCGAGGATGCGAAGTTCGAATAACACTTCATGGTCGCTGTGCTACACTGACGGTGAAGTAAATTTTCTCTGAGATGTTTGCAAGTGGGCCAGTCCCCTGAGCCGATATTTCATACCAACAGAATGTGACGCTCCGCAACCTGTGAGCATGCTCGGTCCGTCCGAGAAGCCTGATGGTTGCGACGGCATGTTCACCTTGAACCAAGGGTTCAAGGGTTACAGCCTACGGCGGCATCTCGGAGATCTCCTTTCTGGTAGTACTGCTTTATCTCCCACCAGGCATGATATAATGCGTCGCTCAAGCGACCTTGTCTGGGGGAAACCATGTCAGAACCCTCTTTGCTACCGCGACAGGACATCCGTCAGCATGTTCGTCATTTACGTCGCGCACTCAGCCCCGAACAGCAACACGCTGCAGCCGATCAGCTTGCGGAACACGCGATTAACGTTGCGCCGATTGCCGACGCCAGCAACATAGCGCTGTTTTTGTCTGTCGATGGCGAAATCAATACGCGACCACTTATCGCAAAGCTGTGGCAGCAAAACAAACGGGTTTATCTGCCGGTTCTGCATCCCTTTGCTGCCGGTCATTTGCTTTTTCTTCGCTATACGCCGGAAACACAGTTAATCCAAAATAAGCTGCGCATTCCCGAACCTCCGCTCGATATCCGCCATCTGGTTACACTTGATAAACTGGACGTAATGATGGTGCCGCTGGTGGCATTTGACCGCACCGGGCAGCGTTTAGGCATGGGCGGCGGTTTCTATGACCGCACCTTACAGAACTGGAAACAGCACGGGTTCCTACCGATTGGGGTTGCCCACGATTGTCAGTTGGTTGATGTGCTGCCTGCTGCGGCCTGGGATATCCCCCTGCCCGCGGTACTGACGCCGTCTAAACTCTGGCTATGGGATGAATAAACCCAGGCACGCTCGTGCGCCTGGGTTTATGACAGCGGTGGATTAGTAAAGCAGACGGGCGCGGATAGTACCCGGAATAGCCTTCATGAGCTGCAAGGCTTTCTCAGCCAGTTCATGCTCGGCGTCAACGTCAATCACCACATAACCCATCATCGGCGAGGTTTGCAGGTACTGAGCGGCAATATTGATGCCCTGCTCAGCAAAGATCTGGTTGATCGCGGTGAGGACGCCAGGGCGGTTCTCATGTATATGCAGCAGACGACTGGCGCTCACGCCGTGCATCGGCAATGAGACTTCAGGGAAGTTAACGGCGGACAGCGTTGAACCGTTATCCGAGTATTTAGCCAGCTTACCTGCGACTTCAATACCAATATTTTCCTGCGCTTCTTCGGTAGATCCACCGATATGCGGCGTCAGGATAACGTTGTCGAATTCGCTCAGTGGTGAAATGAACGGATCGCTGTTGGTCGCAGGCTCTACCGGGAATACGTCAATAGCGGCTCCGCCAACCTGCTTACTTGCCAGCGCGTCACACAACGCCGGAATATCCACTACGGTGCCGCGTGAGGCGTTTATCAGCAACGCGCCGGGTTTCATCTGCGCCAGTTCATTGGCAGAGATCATATTTTGCGTGGAGGCGGTTTCAGGT
Source organism: Pantoea allii (assembly GCF_002307475.1). Lineage (GTDB taxonomy): Bacteria > Pseudomonadota > Gammaproteobacteria > Enterobacterales > Enterobacteriaceae > Pantoea > Pantoea allii. The sequence goes on from NZ_NTMH01000034.1 coordinate 147,344, forward strand.
ACATGCAGGCTGACGACATCGCTCATGTTCAGCAGTTGCGTCAGGCTACGAACCTGTGAAGCGTTGCCGAGCGGCAGTTTGTTTTCAATATCGTAGAAATAAACGTGCATGCCCAGGCTCTCAGCCAGCACGCCCAGTTGCATACCGATATGACCATAGCCAATGATGCCGAGCTTTTTACCGCGCGCTTCAAATGAGCCCTTGGCAATTTTATTCCAGACGCCGCGGTGCGCCTTCGCATTCGCTTCCGGTACACCACGCAGCATCAGCAGCATTTCGCCAATAACCAGTTCGGCAACAGAGCGCGTATTGGAGAAAGGCGCATTAAACACCGGGATACCGCGCTTAGCGGCCGCATTTAAATCAACCTGGTTCGTTCCGATGCAGAAACAGCCCACAGCCACCAGTTTTTCTGCAGCGGCAAAAATCTCTTCGGTCAGTTGGGAACGGGAACGGATACCGATAAAATGCGCATCGCGAGCGGACGCTTTCAACGCCTCGGCATCCAGTGCGCCTTTGTGGAATTCAATATTGGTGTAACCTGCAGCACGGAGGTTTTCCAGCGCACTCTGATGGACACCTTCCACCAGCAGGAACTTAATTTTGTCTTTTTCCAGTGATACCTTTGCCATTTCCCAACCCTATTCAGAATTCAACGAGGACTGAACGCAGCCAGCCGTCTGTCAAAATATCAAAAAAATCGCCTGCGGCAATACAAACGATTGCCTGCCCGTCAGCATGGCCGGGCTCAGAGGGCGCACTTTGCCAGACAAAATCATGGGTTGGCCGCATCGGAAAGAACGAACCCGCTGCCGATGACGGTTATGTGACATAAGTCACCAAATTTTGACCTGGTAAGAAAAGTTTTTTAAATCAAAAAAAAGCGGGCGCCGTTCAGCGCCAGGCGCATTATTTTTTGAGAGTTTTGACGCCGTCCGGCCCACCAATCAGTGCAACGTCTGCGCCGCGCGTCGCAAACAGCCCAACGGTGACCACACCGGGCAAGGCGTTGATGGTTTTTTCCAGCTCAATGGGATTGAGAATACGCAGATTGTGCACATCAAGAATGATATTGCCGTTGTCGGTCACTACATTCTGACGATATTCAGGTAAGCCCCCCAACTTCACCAGTTCACGCGCAACATAACTGCGCGCCATCGGGATGACTTCAACCGGTAGCGGAAAGCGTCCAAGCACATCCACTTCTTTGGATGCATCGGCGATGCAGATAAACTTTTTGGCCACTGCAGCGACGATTTTCTCACGCGTCAGCGCAGCGCCACCGCCTTTAATCATCTGCATTTGTGGGTTAATTTCATCGGCACCATCGACATAAATGGCCAGGTCATCGATTTCGTTCAAATCAAACACCTGAATGCCCAGGCTTTTCAGCTTTTGCGTTGAGGCTTCGGAACTGGAAACGGCACCGTCAATCTGATGTTTAATGCTTGCGAGCGCATCAATAAAGTGGGCGGCAGTAGAACCTGTTCCAACACCGACGATTGTCCCGGGCTGGACATAATCAAGTGCAGCCCAACCAACAGCTTTTTTCAGTTCATCCTGGGTCATGATATGTTTAGAACCTGTGCGATAAGGAATTGCGCGTAGTATAAAGCAAGGCTTGCTGAAAATGCTCGGATGCATTGGGCGGATTTAATGCTTTGGAAGCCAGCCCACAAAAATTTCCCCGACATTGCCGTTGGCACTTTTGTGGCATAGTGACGTCCATCCTGAAGGAGAGAGAAAAATAATGAAACGCCCTGACTACAGAACGCTTCAGGCGCTGGACGCAGTGATACGTGAACGCGGCTTCGAACGTGCCGCGCAAAAGCTGTGCATTACGCAATCTGCCGTATCGCAGCGCATTAAACAGCTGGAAAACCTGTTTGGTCAGCCACTGTTAGTTCGCACCGTGCCGCCTCGCCCTACCGAGCAAGGTCAAAAACTGCTTGCGCTGCTGCACCAGGTTGAGTTGCTGGAGGAAGAGTGGCTGGGCGATGAAATCAGCGGGACAACGCCGCTGCTGCTGTCGCTGGCGGTGAACGCCGACAGTCTGGCAACCTGGCTGTTGCCCGCATTAAAAGACGTACTGGCCGATTCGCCGGTGCGTCTGAACCTTCAGGTTGAGGATGAAACCCGCACTCAGGAACGCCTGAGACGAGGCGAAGTGGTTGGCGCAGTGAGTATCCAGCCCCAGCCGCTGCCAAGCTGTCTGGTGGATCAACTGGGTGCCCTGGATTATTTGTTTGTGGCCTCAAAGGATTTTGCAGATCGCTTTTTCCCCAACGGCGTAACGCGTTCCGCCCTGCTTAAAGCGCCAGCGGTGGCCTTTGATCATCTGGATGATATGCATCAGGCCTTCTTGCAGCAGAACTTTGATTTATCTCCGGGCAGCGTTCCCTGCCATATCGTCAACTCATCCGAAGCGTTTGTGCAGATGGCGCGGCAGGGATCGACCTGCTGTATGATCCCTCACCTGCAGATTGAACGCGAACTGGCAAGTGGCGAGCTCATCGATCTCACGCCGGGGCTGTATCAACGTCGGATGCTGTACTGGCACCGCTTTGCGCCAGAAAGCCGGCTGATGCGTCGGGTAACGGATGCACTGATTGCCCATGGCCATCGGGTGCTACGTCAGGATACGGCGGAATAGCGGGCGGTCGACAGATCATAAAAGCGCTAAAGGCCAGGAAAAACGAGCTGGCTGAACGTTGTGTGCCAAACGCCTAACCTTTGCCGCAGCAAAAGTTGGGCGTTGCGGTGAGAAGGTGTAGTTGTGAAAGCGGCAAGGCGTTAATGGCCGTCAGGGCATTTTTCAGAAGGCAATACGCAGCGCTGAGCAAAGGGAATCCACCCGGATTTACCCGCAAGGATGCGGGTAAAAGGCGCAGCCGGCACAGCGTTGTGCCGGCTGTGCCGGTCCGTCAGGTTGATGAGCGATGTGAAGGAACCGCATCAGCGGCGCAAGGACCGCCTGGCAAACATTGCCCCTGATGGCTTAACCACAACACCAATAACGGCTTACTGTGCCGTATTCGGTTTCATCTCAAACACCACATCCACCTGGTCATCAAAGTTAATACTTTGCTGATCGTAGGTTTCCTGCGCAGACGTATCTGCCGCAGCCGAGGCTTTAAACATGCGGTTCATGGGCATTGGCTGATAGTTTGCCACCTGATAACGAATGCTGTAGATCGGGCCCAGTTTGGCATTAAAGCCTTCAGCTAGTTCAGCGGCCTGTTGGGTCGCATTCTTAATCGCGGCTTTACGCGCCTGCTGCTTGTAGCTCTCTGGATTGGCGACGCCCAGTTCGACACCGCGCACTTCGTTCAGACCGGACTTCAGCGCACCATCAAGGAGATCGTTCAGCTTGTCCAGCTGACGAACGGTGACCTGCACCTGACGCACCGCACGATAGCCTTTAAGCTGCGATTTACCATCTTTGGTGTAGTCATACTCTGGCTGCGTCGTCAGGTTCGCCGCTTCAATGTCTTTTTTCTCAATACCGTTTTTTTGCAGGAAATCAAAATATTGCGCTACGCGACTATCGACCTGCTTTTTTGCTTCAGCGGCATCTTTCGATGAGACATTCACCACAATTGACAGCGTCGCGATATCCGGGCGGGCATCTACGGTTGCCTTACCTGACGTAACAACATGGGGTCCGTTCGGCAGTTCGTCAGCCTGTACGCTCAAAGGCAATGCCCCTGCGCTCATCATCGCGGCAAGCGCCAATGCTTTCAGTTTCATGAAAGTCCTCCTTGAAAAGGTCAGTTCGATGGCTTCCAGTATATGAAGCCCACAAGCGCATCATATTACGCCTTGGTTGGAGTGGAGATTATGGCAAAAGTTCGGCAGATTGACCTTAATAACCGGTTTTCGTTTACCTTTTGGTCAAAACCCAGTGATGACCTGTCGGGCAAGCTGAAACGCAATAAACCACATTACCGCCCCAACCAGCAGGTTAATGAGGCGCTGAGCACGCGCCGTTTGCAGTAAAGGCGCGAGCCACGCAGCCAGCAGCGCCAGACCAAAAAACCAGATTACCGACGCGCTGATGGTGCCCAGTGCAAACCACTGTCGCGCCGTCGTTCCTGGCAACTGACCACCAAGGCTGCCCAGCACCACAAAGGTATCAAGATAAACATGCGGATTCAGCCAGGTCACCGCCAGCATCGTCGCAATAATTCGCCCTCTGCTTTGCGTTGCGTGCATCCCTGATGCCAGTTCAATATTGCGGCTAAACGCCGTACGCAAGGCTCCCCAGCCGTACCACAGCAGGAAAGCAACGCCTGCACAGGTAATCATCATCAGGAGCAGTGGCGATTGATTCAGTAGCGCGCTGCCACCAAAAATGCCCGCACAGATTAAGGCGATATCACTTAGCGCACAGAGCGCCGCCGTCATGAGATGATACTGACGCTTTACGCCCTGGTTCAGCACAAAGGCATTTTGTGGGCCTAACGGCAGGATGAGCGCAGCCCCAAGAGCAAGCCCTTGAAAATAAATGGTTAACACAGGATGTTATTCCTTACATCGGTGAGATGCAGGGATTATAGAGAGCGGTTTGGATTAGCGGAAATTGAAAAATTTAATCTGCCATTAACGAAATTAATGGGCGGCACGGGCCGCCCATCGCACGACTTACTGGGTCGCGGTCACGTCGCTGTCTGGCTGTTTAACCTGATGCAGGTGTACATCCATTTGTGGATAAGGAATGCCGATGCCTTTGCTATCCAGCGCACGCTTGAAGTTCTTCAGCAAATCCCAGTAGACGTCCTGCAGATCGCCGCTATTACTCCAGCAACGAACAACAAAGTTAAGCGAAGATGCGCCTAATTCGTTCAGGCCAATCTGGATGCCACGATCTTTTAATACCCGCTGATCGGCTTCAACGACATCACGCAACAGAGCAATCACCTCATCCACATCGGCTTCATAAGCCACTCCGACGATAAATTCATTACGACGCACAGGCTCACGCGAAAAGTTAACGATATTACCGCTGATGATTTTACCGTTCGGCACCACCACAATTTTGCCATCGGCGGATTTCAGGGTGGTAGAGAAGATTTGTACATTGAGTACGGTCCCCATTACGCCGCCCAGATCGACGAACTCGCCGGTACGGAACGGACGGAAGGTGACGAGCAGCACGCCAGCCGCTAAATTGGAGAGCGAACCTTGCAAGGCCAAACCGACTGCCAGACCAGCGGCACCCAGCACCGCGATGACCGAGGCCGTTTGCACTCCCACACGACCCAGAGCAGCAATAACCGTAAAGGCGATAACGCCATAGCGTACCAGAGCGGAAAGGAAATCGGCGACGGTGGCATCAATATGGCGCGCGCGCAGCAGCCGATTAACCGTGTTTGAAATCACCCTGGCAATGATCATGCCGACAATGATAATGGCAATCGCCGCCACGATATTGACGGCATAGCTCAGAATCAGTGCCTGGTTATGCACCAGCCAGCCACCGGCACTGTTGATGCCATTAACAACATTCAAGTCTTCCATTTGTAAGCCCTGTTGATGGTTCCCCCTGCGGGGAAAAACAAAAACTGCCAGATGTAATCCGACACCCAAGGGTTAAGGGTAATCAATTATTTAGCCAGGCGCCAAAATGAGTGACATATTAAGACGGCTTTGTACGATTACTCATCAGTGCCCCAGAAGCCACGGTTTTGCTCACTGCACATGGCTCAGGATATTAATGAGCCTGCCGAAAGGATCGCGGACATAAAAACGACGGACGCCCCACGCTTCTTCCGTAAGCCCATATTCCACCGTTAGCCTCGCGGCGACAACGCGTCGGTACACCTCATCAAGATTATCGACCTCAATGGACAAGTCCGGCACAGGCGTGCCTGCACCGCCTTCCAGCGCAATGCTGAGCTGGGGCGCCATAGCATTCTCCGCAGCCCAGGTCACAATCCATCCGTGATCCATGGTCAGTTTCAGGTCGAGAATGTCACCATAAAAGCGTTTAGCTTCTTCCGTATTTTTGCCCTGAATATTCGCGACGATGCGTTTGACAGCCATAAGATCGCCCTCACCTGTTAACTCACAGACAAAGCATACCGGGGACGATGCGATGAGGTTGTGACAGCCGGTCAGAAAGTGTCGCCCTGTAAGAAGAAATAACCCGGGGGTAAGCGGAAAGGATAAAAAAAAGTCCCGATCGGACGATCGGGACTGCGTCATTCATCCGGCGTTCTTGCGAACTCAGACGAGTGCGTTGTGATGCTTACAGAACGTCAACGGCGTTGAGTTCTTTGAACGCCTGCTCCAGACGCACCACCATGGATGCCTGAGCAGAGCGCAGCCATACACGTGGATCGTAGTATTTCTTGTTTGGCTTGTCTGCGCCTTCTGGGTTACCCAGTTGCGCCTGCAGATAGCCTTCGTTCTTTTTGTAGTACTGCAGGATGCCGTCCCAGGTTGCCCATTGGGTATCGGTATCGATATTCATCTTGATCACGCCGTAGCTGATAGACTCTTCGATTTCTGCAGCAGATGAACCTGAACCACCGTGGAATACAAAGTCCAGCGCGTTGTGCGGCAGACCGTGTTTTTCACAAACATATTTCTGTGAATCACGCAGAATCGTTGGGGTCAGTTTTACGTTGCCTGGCTTGTAAACGCCGTGCACGTTACCGAAGGATGCCGCAATGGTGAAACGCGGGCTGATCGCATTCAGTTTTTCGTACGCGTAGTTTACGTCTTCTGGCTGGGTGTAAAGTGCAGAAGCGTCCATATGGCTGTTATCTACGCCATCTTCTTCACCACCGGTGCAGCCCAGTTCGATTTCCAGGGTCATGTCGATTTTCGCCATGCGCGCCAGGTATTTGCTGCTGATTTCGATGTTTTCTTCCAGTGACTCTTCAGACAGGTCGATCATGTGAGAAGAGAACAGTGGCTTACCGGTTTTCTTGAAGTGCTCTTCGCCCGCGTCCAGCAGGCCGTCGATCCACGGCAGCAGTTTCTTGGCGCAGTGGTCGGTATGCAGGATAACCGGCACGCCGTACTGTTCAGCCATCAGATGCACGTGATGTGCGCCAGAGATAGCACCGAAAATCGCTGCGCCCTGTGGCTTGTCTGTTTTAAAACCTTTACCGGCGATGAATGCAGCACCACCGTTGGAGAACTGTACGATAACCGGCGCTTTTACTTTCGCGGCAGCTTCCAGTACAGCGTTAATTGAGTCGGTGCCGACGCAGTTGACCGCTGGCAGAGCGAATTTGTTCTCTTTCGCTACTTTGAAGATCTTCTGAACGTCATCACCAGTGACAACGCCGGGTTTTACGAAATCAAAAATTTTAGACATGATTGTGTCCTGTTTCGTGACCGGTTATCCCCAATACGGGGACAGCGATTTAAACGCCCTGTTTCGGGCGAGTTTTCAGGCGATGCCGCAGGGCATCGCCCCCAAAGGATTACTGCTTCGCACGCTCTTCCAGCATGGCTACGGCAGGCAGTTTTTTGCCTTCAACGAACTCAAGGAAGGCACCGCCGCCGGTAGAGATATAGGAGATTTTGTCTTCGATCCCAAACAGATCGATGGCAGCCAGCGTATCACCGCCGCCTGCCACTGAGAATGCGTCGCTGTCTGCAATCGCGTTTGCCACAATTTCGGTGCCTTTACGGAAGTTCGGGAACTCAAACACGCCAACCGGGCCATTCCACAGGATGGTTTTGGCATTCTTCAGAATGGTTGCCATGGCCTGAGCAGTTTCGTCGCCGAAGTCCATAATCTCTTCGTTATCTGCGACTTCTGAAACCTTTTTCACGGTTGCCGGGGCAGTTTCAGAGAATTCCGTGCCAACACGGGAGTCGGTTGGAACAGGAATACCATATTGATCGCGCAGGCCTTTTGCCGCCTCAACGAAGTCTGGCTCGTACAGCGATTTGCCCACGTTGTTGTCGATCGCGACAAAGGTATTCGCAATGCCACCGCCGACAATCACGGTATCAGCAATCTTCACCAGCGACTGCAGCACATCGAATTTGGTCGATACTTTAGAACCCCCCACCACGGCCACCAGCGGACGCTCAGGGCTTTTCATCACTTTACCCAGCGCTTCCAGTTCTGCAGACAGCAGTGGACCTGCACAGGCGACAGGCGCAAATTTACCGACGCCGTGCGTCGATGCCTGGGCGCGGTGCGCGGTACCAAACGCATCCATCACGAAGACGTCGCACAGCGCAGCATATTTCTTAGACAGCGCTTCGTCGTCTTTCTTTTCGCCTTTGTTAAAGCGCACGTTTTCCAGCACCACCAGTTCACCTGCGCCGATGTCGACACCGTCAAGGTAGTCTTTCGCCAGGGTAACCTGAGTACCGTTCAGTTTTTCTTTCAGGTAGTTCACTACTGGCAGCAGTGAGAATTCTTCATTGTATTCACCTTCGGTCGGGCGACCCAGGTGAGAGGTAACCATCACTTTGGCGCCCTGTTTCAACGCCGCTTCGATAGTTGGCAGTGAAGCACGAATACGTGCATCCGACGTCACTTTCCCTTCTTTCACTGGTACGTTGAGATCGGCGCGAATTAATACGCGTTTGCCAGCAAGATCCAGATCGGTCATCTTAATTACGGACATGGTGAACCCTCTCGTTGATTCTCATAAGTTTTGCCAGACGCAAACCGCGTCTTACCTGAAACCGCTTGCGGCCATCGCTAACGTTGTGTCGAGCATTCGGTTAGCAAAGCCCCATTCGTTGTCACACCAGACCAGGGTTTTGATCAGATGCTGACCGCTGACCCGCGTTTGTGTACCGTCCACAATGGCACTGTGCGGATCATGGTTGAAATCTACTGAGACTAACGGCAATTCCGTATAGTCAACTATACCACGAAATGCCCCTTCTGCCGCGCTTTGCAACAAGGCGTTAACCTCGCAGGCCCGTACGGGCTGGCGTACAGAAACGCTGAGATCAATGGCTGTCACGTTGATCGTCGGCACGCGAACCGCGATGGCTTCGAAGCGATCGTTAAATTTCGGAAAAATACGCGTAATGCCCGCCGCCAATCGGGTATCGACCGGGATGATAGACTGACTGGCCGCACGCGTACGGCGCAGATCGCTGTGATAAGCGTCAATCACCTGCTGATCGTGCATCGCCGAATGGATGGTCGTTACCGTGCCCGACTCAATACCAAAGGCGTCATCCAGTAGCTTAATCACCGGAATGATGCAGTTGGTGGTACAGGATGCATTAGAGACAATACAGTCCGTTTGTTTCAGTTCCTGCTCGTTGACGCCGTACACCACGGTTGCATCAAGATCGTTACCACCCGGATGGGAAAACAGGACTTTTTTCGCCCCCGCACGCAAATGGGCTTCGCCATCGTCGCGGGAACCATAAACGCCGGTACAGTCCAGCACCACGTCAACGTTAAGCTCGCGCCAGGGCAGCTCATCCAGTCCGGCATGGTGCAGAATGCGAATAATATCGTCCCCGACCCACAGCTGGTCACGCTCCTGACGGACATCCAGTGCAAAACGTCCATGGCTGGTGTCGTACTTCAGCAGGTGCGCCATGCCTGCGGCTTCAGCCAGTTCGTTAACCGCCACCACCGTAATTTCAGCGCGGCGCCCCGTTTCATACAGTGCACGCAACACGTTGCGTCCAATGCGACCAAAGCCGTTTATCGCTACCCGAATGGTCATCTTTCTCCTGCCAAACCAGACTGAAAAAAAGGTGCTGATAGCCTGAGCGTTTCGCTGCATTTTGTACAGGAGATTCTTAGCCCGGGACAGGGCAAAGCGGCCCAAACTGAAACGGTTCAGCTAGGATAATGGAAGGAAGGAATAACGGGAATGATTGCGATCAAGGGCGCTGCTTATTTTTGGATCTACGTCACAAAAATGGGCAAAAAATCGCTATTACTGGAGGAATAATTTGGTTAATAAGGGGACGGATTCCGCCCCCTTTAATCAGAAGGCAGGCGCGCATTCACTCGCCTGCCTCTCTTTACTATGCCAGCAACGCTTTGGCTTTCGCTACCACGTTATCTACCGTGAAGCCAAAGACTTCAAACAGCTTCTCAGCTGGCGCTGACTCACCAAAGGTAGTCATGCCGATGATTGCGCCGTTCAGACCGGTATATTTAAACCAGTAATCTGCAATACCGGCTTCAATCGCAACGCGTGCGGCAACGGCTTTTGGCAGGACCGATTCACGATATTCAGCCGACTGCTTGTCGAAGGCATCGGTAGAGGGCATGGATACTACACGTACCTTACGGCCTTCATCGGTCAGCTTCTGATACGCGGCTACAGCCAGTTCAACTTCGGAACCGGTGGCAATCAGGATCAGCTCTGGCGTGCCTGCGCTGTCTTTCAGCACGTAACCGCCACGCGCGACGTTTGCCAGCTGCTCCGCGGTACGATCCTGCTGTGCCAGATTCTGGCGAGAGAAGATCAGTGCGCTTGGGCCGTCTTTACGCTCAATGGCATATTTCCACGCAACCGCCGATTCAACCTGGTCACACGGACGCCACAGGCTCATGTTTGGCGTGGTGCGCAGGCTTGCCATCTGCTCTACCGGCTGGTGAGTCGGGCCATCTTCGCCCAGACCAATGGAGTCGTGGGTATAAACCATGATCTGACGAATTTTCATCAGGGCAGCCATACGGGCGGCGTTACGCGCATACTCAACAAACATCAGGAAGGTTGCGGTGTAAGGCAGGAAGCCACCGTGCAGCGCCAGACCGTTAGCAATGGCGGTCATACCAAACTCACGCACGCCATAATGGATATAGTTACCGGCTGCGTCTTCATTGATTGGCTTAGAACCTGACCAGATGGTGAGGTTGCTTGGTGCCAGGTCAGCAGAACCGCCCAGATATTCTGGCAGGATTTTACCAAAGGCTTCGATAGCATTTTGTGACGCTTTACGGCTGGCAATTTTCGCCGGATTCGCCTGTAACTGCTCGACAAACTTCTGCGATTCCTGCTGCCAGTTAGCTGGCAGGTCATTGCTCATGCGGCGGGTAAACTCAGCGGCCAGCTCAGGGAAAGCCTTAGCATAGGCTGCAAATTTGGTATTCCATGCCGCTTCTTTGGCCTGGCCCGCTTCTTTAGCATCCCATTCAGCATAAATATCTGAAGGAATCACGAAAGGAGGATATTCCCAGCCTAACTGCTTACGGGTCAGTGCAATTTCGTCATCGCCCAGTGGCGCGCCGTGTGAGTCATGAGTACCGGCTTTATTCGGTGAACCAAAACCAATAACGGTTTTGCACATCAGCAGTGAAGGCTTGTCGCTAACGGCTTTCGCTTCTTCAATCGCTTTGGCGATAGCATCGGCGTTGTGACCATCTACGCCGCGTACCACGTGCCAGCCGTACGCTTCGAAGCGCTTAGCGGTGTCATCGGTAAACCAGCCGTCAACGTGACCATCAATTGAAATGCCATTGTCATCATAGAATGCCACCAGCTTGCCCAGCTTCAGCGTACCCGCCAGCGAGCAAACTTCGTGTGAAATGCCTTCCATCATGCAGCCGTCACCCATAAAGACCCAGGTATTGTGGTCTACGATGTCATGGCCCGGACGGTTGAACTGCGCTGCCAGCGTGCGTTCAGCAATGGCAAAACCCACCGCGTTAGCAATGCCCTGCCCCAGCGGACCGGTGGTGGTTTCCACGCCGACGGTATAGCCGTACTCAGGGTGACCCGGCGTTTTAGAGTGCAGTTGACGGAAGTTTTCCAGCTCACTGATCGGTAAATCGTAGCCGGTCAGGTGCAGCAGGCTGTAAATCAGCATGGAGCCGTGGCCGTTAGACAGCACAAAACGGTCACGATCGGCCCAGTGTGGGTTGGTTGGGTTATGATTGAGATAGCCGCGCCACAATACTTCGGCGATATCCGCCATGCCCATCGGGGCACCCGGGTGTCCCGATTTAGCTTTTTGCACTGCATCCATACTTAACGCGCGAATGGCGTTGGCAAGATCTTTACGAGAGGGCATCTTCTACTCCAGTTCGGATTAATGATTTGCGCCTTAACCTGTTGTAATTAATCAGCTATCGGGCAAAGCACGGGGAAAAGTTTCACCACAATGTACATGAAAAACGGGGCAAAAGTAATGTGGTAAAACGCTAAATGTTCCCGCTTCGTCTGGCTTTTCCAGTAATGTCTGCTAGCAAAATGGCCTATCGCGAACTATAACCTGTTGGTTCAACCACCTGGCGCAGATTCAGGTGATTGTTTTTTATCTTGTTACTTATGGGACGACAGAATGAAAATTCAAAAAACGGCACTGGCTCTGGGCCTGGTTGCATTGCTAAGTGGTTGTGAAGGCGTAAACAGTGATGGTCTGCTGCAGTCGGGCGCACAGGCTTTCCAGGCTTACACCCTGAGCGATGCTCAGGTTAAGCAGCTCAGCGATCAATCCTGCGCCCAGATGGACAAAGAAAACCAGGTGGCACCGGCTGACAGCGAATACCAGCAACGTCTGAACAAAATCGCTGCGGCGCTGGGTGACAACATCAATGGCATCCCGGCGAACTACAAGGTTTATCAGACCAAAGATGTTAACGCATGGGCCATGGCCAACGGCTGCATCCGCGTCTACAGCGGTCTGATGGATATGATGACCGACAATGAGGTCGAGGCGGTGCTGGGCCACGAAATGGGCCACGTTGCGCTGGGCCATACGCGCAAAGCGATGCAGGTCGCCTTCACCACGACGGCAGCACGTACCGCGGCAGCTTCGGCTGGCGGGATCATTGGTTCGCTGTCACAGTCACAGTTGGGTGATTTGGGCGAAAAACTGGTGAATGCGCAGTTCTCGCAGACGCAGGAAACACAGGCCGATGACTACTCCTACAGCCTGCTGAAGAAGCGCGGTATTGATCCCGTTGGGCTGGCAACCAGCTTTGAAAAACTGGCAAAACTGGAGAAGGGCCGTCAAAGCTCTATGTTTGACTCGCATCCTGACTCGGAAGCCCGTGCTCAGCACATTCGCGATCGCATTGCCGCAGACGCTAAATAACGCGTTATCAGAGGGATAACCCTGAGGTTATCCCTCTGTCACATCAGCCTTTGTTGGCAGCCTGGACGTGCAACATGTCCAGCGCCAGGGTGGCCGCGGCAAGAGCCGTCAGATCGGCGTGATCGTAACCCGGTGCAACTTCCACCAGATCCATCCCCACGATATTCATGCCCTGTAAACCCCGAATCAGCTTGGTCGCTTTATCAGTGGTCAAACCGCCAATGACCGGCGTACCGGTGCCCGGTGCATGTGCAGGGTCCAGACAGTCGATATCAAATGTCAGATAGACCGGCAGATCGCCAACGGTGCGTTTAATTTCAGCCAGAATATCGTCCACGCTACGGTCGTTGACCTGAGCGGCATCCAGCACGTTGAAGCCCAGGCTCTTGTCGAACTCGGTACGAATACCAATCTGCACCGAGTGCTGAGGATCGATCAGCCCTTCCTTCGGTGCGGTAAAGAACATGGTGCCATGGTCAAACGTTGGGCCATTAGAGTAGGTATCGGTATGCGCGTCAAAGTGCACCAACGCCATTTTACCGAAGTGCTTCGCGTGCGCGCGCAGCAGAGGCAGCGTGACGTAGTGATCGCCACCGAAGGTCATCATACGTTTGCCGTTGGCCAGCAGTTTCTCTGCATGGGCCTGCAGCTTGTCAGACAGATCCTGTGAATCGCCAAAGGCATAAACCAGATCGCCACAGTCCACCACGTTCAGACGCTGACGCAGGTCAAACTCCCACGGCCAGCGGCAACCTTCCCAGGCGAGATTGGTCGAGATCTGACGGATAGCGCCTGGGCCAAGACGGCTGCCCGGACGGCCCGAGGTGGCCGCATCAAAGGGCACGCCGGTGATCACCCACTCTGCATCGCTGTCGTAAGGCTGGAAATTTACCGGGAAACGCATAAAACCAAAGGCATTAGAAACCAGTGAATTGTCGTACTGATTGCCAAGGGTATTGTACATAAGTCGTCCTCTGTCTGTGCTTGAGTCGGGTCTGGCCCGCGCACCATGAAGGTTGAGATAAAAAAATCCCTCCCGCGTCGTTAGGCCCGACGAGGAAGGGATGAGTTGCTGCCGATTATCAACAATGTCCCGGCAAGCTGCAAGCGCTTCGCGGGGCTTTATTCGTCTTCTAAATAGGTGTAGCCATACAGACCACTTTCAAACTCTTGCAGGAACTGCTCGCGCAGTTCGTCATCCAGTTCGGAGGTCTGAATTTGCTTACGGAACAGCGTCATCAGTTCGTTTGGATCAAGCTGAACATACTGCAGCATATCGGCTACGGTATCGCCTTCATCCGACAGCTGGACTTCCACTTCCCCATTCTGGAACGCGAACACGTCAACCGCTTCGGTGTCACCAAACAGGTTGTGCATATTGCCCAGGATTTCCTGATAAGCGCCCACCATAAAGAAGCCGAGCATCGGTGGATTGTCCACGTCGTACTCGGGCATCGGCATGGTTGTCGCAATCCCATCACCATCCACATAGTGATCGATGGTGCCGTCTGAGTCACAGGTGATATCCAGCAACACGGCGCGACGTTCCGGCTTTTTATTCAAGCCTTCCAGCGGAAGCACAGGGAACAGTTGATCAATGCCCCACGCATCCGGCATTGACTGGAACAGCGAGAAGTTAACGTAGATCTTGTCCGCCATACGTTCCTGCAGCTCGTCGATAATAGGACGGTGTGCACGGTTGCTGGGATCAAGATGCTGCTGAATATAGTGACAGATGCTCAGATAGAGTTGCTCTGCCCACGCGCGTTGCTTCAGGCTGTAAGTGCCCGATGAGTAACCCGTATGGATATCAAACAGGTCCATCTGGCTGTCATGAAGCCATTCACGCAGGGAGCGGCGGGTGTTCGGCTCGTGCATCTCCTGCCAGGTTTCCCACATGCTCAGGATAGGACGAGGCGCGTCTTCAATATCTGGCGCTTCTGGCTTACTGAATTCGTTACGCTCAACGCCGATGATGTTAGACACCAGCACCGTATGGTGCGCCGTAACTGCGCGACCGGATTCGGTGATAACCGTTGGGTGCTCAAGACCATGCTCGTCACAGGCCGCGCCAATTCCCCAGATCACATTGTTGGCATATTCATTCAGCCCGTAGTTAACCGAACAGTCGGACTGCGAACGGGTACCTTCATAGTCAACGCCCAGACCACCGCCGACGTCAAAGCACTTAATGTTGACGCCCAGTTTCGCCAGCTCAACATAAAAGCGTGCTGACTCACGTACGCCGGTGGCGATATCGCGGATGTTAGACATCTGCGATCCCAAATGGAAATGCAGAAGCTGCAGGCTGTCCATCCGACCGGCTTCACGCATGATGTCGACCAGCTTAAGGACCTGGGTGGCAGACAGACCAAATTTGGATTTCTCACCACCGCTCGACTGCCATTTACCGGAGCCTTGTGAAGCAAGACGGGCGCGAATACCCAGACGTGGCACCACGTTCAGGCGTTCCGCTTCTTCCAGCACCATGCGCACTTCGGTCATCTTCTCAAGTACCAGATAAACCTTGTGACCAATCTTCTCGCCAATCAACGCCAGACGAATATATTCACGATCTTTGTAACCATTACACACAATCACTGAACGGGTCTGCCCGGCATGGGCCAGCACCGCCATCAGTTCGGCTTTTGAACCGGCTTCCAGGCCCAGCGGTTCGCCGGAGTTAATCAGAGATTCAATCACGCGCTTGTGCTGGTTAACTTTGATGGGGTAAACCAGGAAGTAATCACCGGTATAGCCGTAAGACTCACGCGCACGTTTAAAAGCCCCGTTAATGGAGCGCAGGCGGTGTTGAAGAATCTGAGGGAAACAGAACAGTGCGGGCAGGCGTTGGCCTTGAGCCTCACGCTCCTTGACCAGCTTAGCCAGATCGACGCGCACATCCGGGCGATCCGGGTCCGGGCAGACGCTAATATGACCCAGTTCATTGACGTCATAGTAGTTGTTGCCCCACCAGGCAATGTTATACGTTCGCAGCATCAGGCTGGCGTCTTGATCGTTCATCGCCACCTCCTGCATTGAGCGGAGTGCACCTTGTTCGCCAGCTGACGAACCCTTGATATTCTTCATGCCGTCAGACATCGCGAACCTCAATTTTCCGTTGAAAGATAATAATGTAAACCGACTCAAAGGTCGGAAGTCTGAAAATTCGTTGCCACATATTACGTCATGCTCTGTCTGCGTCGCGAACCCGCACGATGCATCGTTGAATACCTAAGTGTAAAACACTCAGCCATGTCAGGTGCAAAAGGGTCGCGAATAATTGACGACGCTCGCAGCCTGGGCGATATAAACCGCTATCGCGTCAGAGGTTAGCCAGCGCTTGTGTCGGGATAATTACCGAAACCAATAAAATGTCGGCAGAAGAGAAATAAAGGTGGGAAACAGGATAACGCCGGCGCAACGCCAGCACGCGAAGAACCCGTGAGTGGGAACATAAGGCTCATAACTCGTATCACCTCCGCACAGGTCAAAGACATGTGGAAAAGCATCAGGGTGAAAGCCAGACAGTTGTCTGACAGGCGCGACGCGCTAGCACGTCATCCTTTTTTTTCTGCTGAGAACGCAGCGGCGTTTTATACATTTTGCGCACAAAAAATGCAAAGAGATTATTTGCTTAATGCCTCCGCCATAAACAGAATTATCCACTGCGCAGCATAAAGTTAACAGCGTAACCTCAAAAAGGGCTGGTAATTCGCTCACCCCGTAACCTAAAATAGACGTCCAGATGGTTTTCCATCTAAACAGGTTAATATCCAGGCGGTGTTGGCCTGCGTGCTGACACTACCTGACTGCTCACGGCTTTGCCTTAAGGGGCGTTAAGTCAGCTAATACTCACTTGCGCTATGCAGTCGAATTCAAACCATTGGTAAGGTAAAGAACATAATGGCTAAACATCTTTTTACATCCGAGTCCGTATCCGAAGGACATCCTGATAAAATCGCCGACCAGATTTCTGATGCCGTGCTTGATGCCATCCTGGAACAGGATCCGAAAGCGCGTGTGGCCTGCGAAACTTACGTGAAAACCGGTATGGTGCTGGTTGGCGGCGAAATCACCACCAGTGCCTGGGTCGATATCGAAGAAATCACCCGTAATACCGTTCGTGAAATCGGCTATGTTCATTCCGATATGGGCTTTGATGCCAACTCTTGCGCAGTGTTAAGCGCGATTGGCAAACAGTCTCAGGATATCAACCAGGGCGTTGACCGTAGCGATCCGCTGGAGCAAGGCGCGGGTGACCAGGGCCTGATGTTTGGCTATGCCACAAACGAAACTGATGTTCTGATGCCCGCACCGGTGACCTATGCGCACCGTCTGGTTCAGCGCCAGGCTGAAGTGCGTAAGAACGGCACGCTGTCATGGCTGCGCCCGGATGCTAAAAGCCAGGTGACCTTCCAGTACGACGACGGTAAAATTGTTGGGATTGATGCCGTCGTGCTGTCAACCCAGCACAGCGAAGACATCTCACAGACAGCGTTGCAGGAAGCGGTGATGGAAGAAATCATCAAGCCTGTCCTGCCTGCCGAGTGGCTGAATGCATCCACTAAATATCACATCAACCCGACTGGCCGTTTCGTTATCGGTGGCCCGATGGGTGACTGCGGCCTGACCGGTCGTAAAATCATTGTCGATACTTACGGCGGGATGGCCCGTCACGGTGGCGGCGCATTTTCTGGTAAAGATCCGTCTAAAGTTGACCGTTCAGCCGCCTATGCTGCCCGCTATGTTGCCAAAAACATCGTGGCCGCGGGCCTGGCCGATCGTTGTGAGATTCAGGTTTCCTATGCGATTGGCGTCGCTGAGCCGACCTCTATCATGGTCGAGACCTTTGGCACAGAAAAAGTGTCTACTGAACAGCTGACCTTGCTGGTGCGCGAGTTCTTTGACCTGCGCCCTTATGGCCTGATTCAGATGCTGGACCTGCTGCATCCTATCTATAAAGAAACCGCTGCCTACGGCCACTTCGGTCGCGAGCATTTCCCTTGGGAAAAAACCGACAAAGCTGCCCAGCTGCGTGAGGCTGCGGGCCTGTAAGGCTGACGCATCACTGAAAAGCCCCGCCATCTGGCGGGGCTTTTTTTTGCCTGTTCTGCTTCCTTTTCATGGCGTTTTTTCCTTCTGCACATTTTTTTAACTCAACTACACTTTCTTTCGTCTTGTAATCTGCTGATGTGTTAACGCTTACAATTTGAAACGCTTTATATATCGGCTATTTAGGAATTTATCGCCGTAGTTATTCTTCTGAAAATGCGTTATTTTCAGCGTCATCTGATAGGCGTTAAACAGAACATTGTCAGAAACTTCGAGGGTGCTATACCTCACTGGTTACTTGACCTTTCTGGGTTGTAAATGCTGGATTTCAGGGTTTCAGCAAGTGTAAGCGATTACATCAATGTGATCGGGCTCACTTTTTGCTCAGTTAAGGTTTTTTAACATCGATAACAACAATGATGGATAATTTTGGAGGCAACCATGCCTGGCAATTCACATAAAAGCAGAACCTCAAATAAGGCAATGACCTTATTTGTCTGCTTTCTGGCAGCCCTCGCAGGCCTGCTGTTTGGGTTGGATATCGGCGTTATTGCCGGTGCTCTGCCCTTTATCGCGAAGGACTTTAACGTCACTGCCCATCAACAGGAGTGGATTGTCAGCTCCATGATGTTTGGTGCAGCGATCGGTGCCATCGGCAGCGGCTGGATGTCATCCCGTCTGGGCCGTAAGAAAAGCCTGATGGCCGGTGCGATTCTGTTTGTTATTGGCTCACTCTGGTCAGCCATGGCACCGAACCCTGAAATGCTGATCAGCGCACGTGTGCTGTTGGGTCTGGCGGTAGGTATCGCCTCTTACACCGCGCCGCTTTATCTTTCAGAGATTGCCCCTGAAAAAATTCGCGGCAGCATGATCTCGCTGTACCAGTTGATGATCACCATCGGTATTCTGGGTGCTTATCTTTCCGATACGGCGTTCAGCTTTACAGGTAACTGGCGCTGGATGCTGGGCGTTATCACTATTCCTGCCCTGCTGCTGCTGGTTGGCGTGTTCTTCCTGCCTAACAGCCCACGCTGGCTGGCGGCGAAAGGCAACTTCCGCGATGCGCAACGCGTACTGGATCGCCTGCGTGATACCAGTGAGCAGGCAAAGCGCGAGCTGGATGAGATCCGTGAAAGCCTGAAGATCAAACAGTCAGGCTGGGGATTATTTACCAGTAGCAGCCACTTCCGTCGTGCGGTGTACCTGGGCATTCTGCTGCAGGTTATGCAACAGTTTACCGGCATGAACGTCATCATGTATTACGCACCGAAAATTTTTGAGATTGCAGGTTTCTCAAATACCACCCAACAGATGTGGGGAACGGTGATTGTCGGCCTGGTTAACGTACTGGCAACCTTTATTGCTATCGGTCTGGTGGATCGCTGGGGCCGTAAGCCTACCCTGATTCTGGGCTTCCTGGTCATGGCGGCCGGTATGGGCGTTCTTGGCACCATGCTGCATATGGGCATTCATTCGTCAGGCGCGCAGTACTTCGCGATTGGCATGCTGCTGATGTTTATCGTGGGCTTTGCCATGTCAGCCGGTCCGTTGATCTGGGTTCTGTGTTCTGAAATTCAGCCGCTGAAAGGACGCGATTTCGGTATCACCGTGTCAACGACCACCAACTGGATCGCCAACATGATTGTCGGCGCAACCTTCCTGACCATGCTGAATACGCTGGGCAATGCACCGACCTTCTGGGTTTACGGTCTGCTGAACGTCTTCTTCATCGTACTGACGGTTATGTTAATTCCCGAAACCAAAAACGTTTCGCTGGAGCACATTGAACGTAACCTGATGGCAGGTAAAAAGCTGCGCGACATCGGTCAGTAAGCCTCCGCTTTTCATGTGTATCCCACAGCCAGTCAGTGAAAACTGACTGGCTTTTTTGCTGGCGTTTTACCGGCGTTCTCTCTCGAAAAATCCCCCGCCTTATTATTGTCCAGCCATGGCTATTCGCCCGTAGTCACCGTCGCTGCTTCATTTTTCTTTCATTAAAGTCGAATAACAATACGCCGATAAATTAAATGACGTTTTCATTATAAAAATAATTTTTCAGACTTTACGTTTACCAGGAAATCAAATGAACAGCACCAGCATAAAAAAGACAATGAGCACCCGTGCTCAGATGCTGCTGGCCGGCGGAATGACGATTGTCGTGGGGTTTACTGCGACTATCGGATTACTTAGTTGGCAGTCATCCAAAGAACAAAAATCCCTTGCTGCCGAATACCTGCAGCAAATTGCTGCCGGTCATGGCGGGCAAATCCAGCAAGAACTGACTCACGCGCTGGATGCCGCGCAAAATCTGGGACAAAGCCTGGCCGCTCTGCCTGCGGCGGGGATAACCGATCGCAAAGTTGCCGATAAGCTCATGGAATATGCGCTGCACAAAAACCCAGACTTTGTGTCGATGACCGTGGTGTTTGAACCCGATGCCTTTGACGGCCGCGATAGTGCCTTCGTCGGGCAGCAGGGCACGCCACCTGGTGGTCGCTATGCCTGGTACATAGACCGGGACAAAGACGGCCGTTACAAAATGAATCCGGCACTGGATTATTTGCAGCCCGGTGCCGGAAATTACTATTTGCTGCCGAAGGAAACGCTAAAGGACACACTGATTGAGCCTTACAGCTTCGCTTATGATGGCGCAAAGCCAGCGTGGTTAACCTCGGTGGCAACGCCTGTCATGGTCAACGACAAACTGAAAGTGGTGGTCAGTTCCGATATCCTGCTGTCCGCCATCCAGAAAAAGGTCAATCAAATCAAACCCTGGCAGGGAACCGGCTATGCGCTGCTGCTCTCGAATAGCGGCAACGTGATTTCCTCCCCCGATGCAGGTGAAGCCGGTAAAAAATGGCAGGGCAATGCAAACGGCTATCGTACGGCAGTGACAGAGCAGTACGATCCCGTCCTGAAAGAAAAAGCCATGTATACCTGGTACCCAATAAGCGTGGGCAACAGCACTAAACCCTGGTATGTCGGGATTGTCGCACCGGTCAGCCAGGTGATGGCGGCGGCTGACCAGCAGCTTTACTGGGCTATAGCGTTGATGATAATCAGTGTTCTGTCCGTAGGGGCCGTGTTGGGACTGTTATTCAACCGTAAAGTAATGCGTCCGCTGGGCGGTGAACCCGCAGAGGCGGCGCGCATTGCGCTGGCGGTTGCTGAGGGCCGGTTAAACAACGGCATTCAGGTGGCGCCAGGCGACAGCAGCAGCCTGTTTTATGCTTTACACACCATGCAGGCACAGTTACAGAGTATCGTGGGTCAAATCAAAGACGCCAGCACCTCGGTCCAGCAGGGTGCGGGCGAGATTGCCAGTGCGAACCTCAATCTCGCCTCACGCACCGAGGAACAGGCGGCGGCGCTGGAGCAGACTGCCGCGAGCATGGAGCAGATTAGCGCCGCCATTCGCATGAATGCGGACAATGCACAGCAGGCAACGGGCCTGACCGAAAATGCCACGCGTATCGCCAGCCGGGGAGAAACCCTGGTGGATCAGGTGGTAACGACCATGGCCCAGATCGATGAAAGCTCAAAGAGAATCGGTGATATCACCACGCTGATTAACAGCATCGCGTTCCAGACCAACATTCTGGCACTCAACGCCGCCGTCGAAGCGGCTCGCGCCGGAGAACAGGGGCGCGGCTTTGCTGTGGTGGCCTCTGAAGTGCGTAATCTGGCTCAGCGGACGACCAGCGCCGTGAAAGATATCTCCGCCCTGATTGAAGCGTCCGCCGTGCGGGTCGAAAATGGTGTTGTACTGGTCAACGATGCGGGCAAAACCATGCATGAGATGACGACTGCCGTTTCATCCGTGCAGCATATCATCGGCGAAATCGTTGCCGCCTCCGATGAGCAAGCTCGCGGCATTGCGCAAGTGACCATCGCCGTCAACGAAATGGATGGGACCACGCAGCAGAATGCCGCGCTGGTTCAGCAGATGTCAGCCGCGTCGAGTTCTCTTGAGGACCAGGCCCGGCAACTGGCGCAGACGGTTAAGCAGTTTCATTAAAAAGCGGGTTGAGCCGGTCGGCCAGCATACCTTTTTGCAGGCGGTGTATTGCTGTTGAGTTCCTCGCCTGCGCCGCTTATGCTGAGCGCCATGAAAACAGCCCGCCTTCCCATTGCCCTGCAACAAGCCGTTATGCGCGCCCTGCGTAGCGCGCTTGAGCGGGCCAATGAAAAGCTTGAACGCCATTATCCTGAGCCAACGCTGGTTTATCAGCAGCGTGGCACCGCCGCCGGCACGGCCTGGCTGGAAAAATGGGAAATTCGCCTCAATCCCGTCCTGCTGATGGAAAATCAGCAGGCCTTTATTGAAGAAGTTGTTCCCCATGAGCTGGCCCATTTGCTGGTGTGGAAAACCTTTGGCCGCGTCGCGCCCCATGGCAAAGAGTGGAAATGGATGATGGAGAGCGTTCTGGGCGTGCCGGCACGGCGCACCCATCAGTTTGAAGTCGAGTCAGTGCGCAGCCGCACTTTTGCTTATCGCTGCCAGTGTCAGCAGCATCAGCTTACCGTGCGTCGCCATAACCGCGTGCTCCGAGGCGAAAGCGAGTACCGCTGCGTGCACTGCGGTAGCCTGTTGAAAGCCGACGTGTCTCCCCTCTCCTGAACGGATTCTCATTCCGCCTGCGCCCGCATTCTGGTACCCTGCCGCCCTTTTAAGGATCAGGGGTAAAACTGGAATATGTCTCGCAAATTAATCATAACCACGGCGCTGTTACTGGCATCTTTTAACAGCCAGGCCCTTAACCTCAATAACTATCATCAAAATAATTTTCAGCAGGCCAAAGCCTTCGCCGCAGAGATTAACCAGGATGCGCCAGGCAGCTTTTATTGTGGCTGTAAGATTAGCTGGCACGGAAAAAAGGGCGAGCCTGACCTGAACAGTTGTGGTTACCAGCCGCGCAAAAATGCCAACCGCGCCGCGCGTATTGAGTGGGAACATGTGATGCCTGCCTGGGAGTTCGGTCATCAACGTCAGTGCTGGCAGAATGGCGGCCGCAAAAATTGCAGTAAAGATGCCGACTACCGCCGTATCGAAACCGACCTGCACAATCTGCAGCCGGCCATCGGTGAGGTGAATGGTGACCGCGGCAACTACGCTTACAGCCAGTGGAACGGCACTGAAAAGCAGTACGGCCAGTGCACCATGCAAATTGATTTTAAAAACAAGCAGGCGCAGCCGCCAGAGCGGGCTCGCGGCGCAATCGCCCGCACTTACTTCTACATGCGTGACCAGTATCATCTGCGCCTGTCGCGTCAACAAACCCAGTTATTCACGGCCTGGGACAAGCTCTATCCGGTGAGCAAATGGGAATGTGAGCGCGACCAGCGCATCGCGCGTGTACAGGGGAATCATAATCCTTATGTGCTCGAGGCTTGCAAGCGTTAAAATCCCTGCCCTAAACTAACGGTTTCACCGCCCCGCCGCGTTAATCCCGCGGCGTTTAGCTCTCAGGGACCTTATGCGCATACCTCGCATTTATCACGCACAGCCTGTTCACGTTGGCAGTGAAATTACGCTGGACGACGACGCCGCCAACCATGTAGGCCGCGTGCTCCGTATGACCAGTGGGCAGCATGTAGAACTGTTTGATGGCAGTAATCTGACTTTCGCAGCAGAAATCACGCATGTTGATAAAAAACGTGTAAAAGTATCCATCACGGCAAGCCAGGAAGACGATCGCGAATCACCGCTTTATCTGCATCTCGGTCAGGTGATGTCTCGCGGCGAAAAAATGGAATTTACTATTCAGAAATCGATCGAACTGGGTGTAAATGTCATTACGCCGCTGTTTTCTGAACGCTGTGGTGTCAAACTGGATGCCGAACGTCTGGCAAAAAAAATTCAGCAATGGCAAAAAATTGCCATTGCTGCCTGCGAACAGTGTGGTCGTAACCGGATACCTGAAATCCGCCCGGCCATGACGCTGGAAGCCTGGTGCAGTGAAGCAGAAAGTGGGTTAAAACTAAATCTGCATCCGCGCGCCAGCCACAGCATCAATACGTTGCCCCAGCCGGTCGAACGTATCCGCCTGTTGATTGGTCCGGAAGGTGGGCTGTCAACAGATGAAATTGCCATGACGGCGCAGCATGGTTTTACCGATATTCTGCTTGGCCCACGGGTTTTACGCACCGAAACCACGGCACTGACCGCCATCACGGCACTTCAGGTGAGGTTTGGTGACCTGGGTTAAGCGATACTTTTAGCTTCATCGGGTCGCGCTCAGCACAAACCGCGTCCTGACTGTTCAGCCCCTTTTCGCCCGAACGGAACGAGACGGTAATCCCCGCCTCCTTCAGGAGATAATAATGATCAAGCTTGGCATCGTGATGGACCCGATCTCATCCATCAACATTAAGAAAGACTCCAGCTTTGCAATGCTGCTGGAAGCACAGCGCCGTGGTTACGAAATTCACTACATGGAGATGAACGATCTCTCCCTGCGCGGTGGCGTGGCTTTCGCCCGCACTCGCCTGCTCAGCGTGGAACAGAATGCCGAAAGCTGGTATCAGTTTGGCAGCGAGCAGGTGATTAAACTGGCTGATCTGAACGTCGTGTTGATGCGAAAAGATCCGCCATTCGACACCGAATTTATCTACTGCACCTATATCCTGGAGCGCGCAGAAGAACAGGGCACGCTGATCGTTAACAAGCCGCAAAGCCTGCGCGATTGTAACGAAAAACTGTATACCGCCTGGTTCGCAGAATTCACGCCAGATACGCTGGTCACCCGCTCTAAGCAACAGCTGCGGGCGTTCTGGCAGGAGCATGGCGATGTCATTATGAAGCCGCTGGACGGCATGGGCGGCGCGTCCATTTTCCGCGTGAAGCAGGACGACCCGAATTTCGGTGTTATCGCAGAAACCCTGACTGAACATGAAAGCCGTTACTGCATGGCGCAAAATTACCTGCCGGCGATCAAAGACGGTGATAAGCGCGTTCTGGTGGTCGATGGCGAACCGGTTCCCTATTGCCTGGCGCGTATTCCGCAGGGGGGAGAAACCCGCGGTAACCTGGCGGCTGGCGGACGCGGCGAAGCTCGCCCGCTGAGCGAAAGCGACTGGGAAATTGCCCGCCGTGTCGGCCCTGCCCTGAAGGCCAAAGGCCTGATTTTTGTCGGGCTCGACATTATTGGTGATAGACTGACTGAAGTTAACGTGACCAGCCCGACATGCATTCGTGAAATCGAGGCCGCGTTCCCTGTCTCCATCACCGGTATGCTGATGGACGCCATCGAGAAGCGCCTGGGCTGAGCATAACGCTGGGGCCATGCTCCGTGATCAACCCAACACCGGTGCAGATGTCACGCACCGGTTATCTTTGGTAAAGCATGTGAGAATGAATTTACAGCATCACTTTTTAATTGCCATGCCATCGTTGCAAGATCCCTTTTTCAAACGTTCTGTGGTCTACATTTGCGAGCATAACGAAGAAGGGGCAATGGGGCTGATTATCAATAAGCCGATGGAAAACCTGACGGTTGACGGCATTCTGAAAAAGCTCAAGATCGCCGAAGAAAACCGCGACCCGGCAATCAATCTTGATAAACCGGTGTTCAGCGGTGGTCCGCTGGCAGAAGATCGCGGCTTTATTCTGCATTCGGCACAGCGAACCTTTACCTCCAGCATTCGCGTCTCAGACAACACCGTGATTACCACCTCACGCGACGTTCTGGAAGCGATTGGCACGGCCTCACAGCCCGATCATGTGCTGGTCGCGCTGGGTTATTGTGCCTGGGAAAAAGACCAGCTTGAAAACGAGCTGATGGAAAACGCCTGGCTGACCACACCGGCTAACAGCAACATCCTGTTTCAGACGCCGATCTCTGAGCGCTGGCGTGAAGCCGCACGCAGCATTGGCGTTGATATTCACAATATGGCCAGCGATGCAGGTCACGCCTGATGAATACACAAACGTTGTTAGGTTTTGACTTCGGCACCAAAAGTATCGGCGTCGCGGTGGGACAACAGCTGACGGGCAATGCCCGCCCGTTGAGTGCGCTCAAGGCGCAGGATGGCACGCCTGACTGGCTGCAAATCGAAAAACTGCTCAAAGAGTGGCAGCCTGATTTTGTGGTGGTGGGATTACCGTTAAATATGGACGGCACTGAACAGCCTTTGACCGCGCGCGCGCGCAAGTTTGCTAACCGCCTGCATGGTCGTTTCGGCATTCGCGTGGAGCTGCAGGATGAGCGCCTCAGCACCGTCGAAGCGCGAGCCGATCTGTTTGAACGGGGCGGTTATCGTGCGCTGAACAAAGGATCAGTGGATTCACAGTCAGCGGCAATTATCCTGCAGGACTGGTTTGAAACCCATTAAGCAATAACGCCTTCGGCCTGACGGGCCAGACGGCTCTGCTCAAACGTTTGCATTCCGGCCTGAGCGCCGGTTTGCAAAATGGCAGGAATCTGGTGCATTTTGCCTTCCCGAATCAGGTTGATGACCGCACTGGTCGTAATCAGCACCTCAAACAGCCCGACTCTTTTCTCATCGATGGCAGAAACCAGCTGCTGCGCGATTACCGCTTTCAGGCTGCCCGCCAGTTGCGTGCGTATCAGATTCTTTTCATCTGCAGGAAACACATCCACCAGCCTGTCCACCGCCTGAACCGCGCCGCGCGTATGCAAGGTTGCCAGCACCAGATGTCCGGTTTCTGCGGCGGTCAGTGCCTGACGAATGGTGTCACTGTCGCGTAGTTCACCCAGCATAATCACGTCAGGATCTTCCCGTAAAGCCGCTTTCAGGCCCAGACTAAACGACCGGCAATGCAACCCGACTTCGCGCTGTTGAATCAGGGATTGCTGGCTGTGATGAATAAACTCAATCGGATCTTCCAGCGTCAGAATATGCCGCGCCTGCAGGCGGTTAATGGCATCGACCATAGCCGCCAGCGTGGTCGATTTACCACTGCCGGTTGCGCCGGTAATCAAAATCAGCCCGTCCTGTTTATTCAGTAAGGTCGGCACCACCTCCGGCAGGCGCAACGCTGCCAGCGTGGAGCAATGGCTGGCAATAATACGCAACGCCAGTGACAGCCCGTTACGCTGCCTAAACAGATTGGCGCGGAGGCGTTGTCCATTCACCAGGGTTAACGCAAAATCCAGTTGCCCTTCTTGCTTCAGCTGCGCCTGCTGTTCAGTGTCCAGCCATGCCGAGGTAAACCGCGCCATCCAGTCAGCAGACAGGACAGGCTGGTCGGGAAGCGTTTCAAGCCTGCCCTGACGGCGCCAGTACGGCAAATGTCCGTTACAAAGGTGCAGATCGGCGGCGTTATGCTTTACACTAAGCGCCACTATTTCATCCAAATCCATTTTGATCTCCAGACTATGACTTCAATCCAGCACAACCTACAGCAAGTCCGTCAGCGAATCGCTGCTGCTGCAACCCGTTGCGGCCGGGCACCAGAAGAAATTACGTTACTTGCAGTAAGCAAAACGAAGCCTGCGAGCGCGGTCGAAGAAGCCGCAGCGGCGGGTCAGATTGATTTTGGTGAGAATTACGTTCAGGAAGGGGTCGAAAAAATTCAGTCCCTGGCCTCACATCCTGGATTGATATGGCATTTCATTGGTCCCCTGCAGTCCAATAAAAGCCGACTGGTAGCCGAACATTTTGCCTGGTGCCACACCGTCGATCGCCAGAAGATCGCCCAGCGGCTCAACGATCAGCGGCCTGAACATCTGCCGCCGCTCAATGTCTTAATTCAGGTAAATATCAGTGACGAAAACAGCAAATCTGGCATCATGCTGGATGCGGTTGCCGAACTGGCTCAGGAGATTACCGCCATGCCGCGTTTGCGGTTGCGCGGGCTGATGGCGATTCCGGCACCCGAACAGGATTATCAGCGACAGCTGGCGGTATGTCAGCAAATGGCTGATGCATTTCACCAGCTAAAACAGCAATATAGTGATGTTGACACCCTTTCACTGGGGATGAGCGATGACATGGAGGCGGCCATCGCCGCTGGCAGTACTCTGGTGCGCATTGGCACCGCTATATTTGGCGCGCGTGATTACACACAACCTTCACAACAATAATTGAGGAACTTCATGTTAACAATGACGTTTTTAGTAAAAACGATAATCGATCTCTACGTCATGGTGCTGCTGCTGCGCATCTGGATGCAGTGGTCACGTTGTGATTTTTATAATCCGCTTGCCCAGTTTGTGGTGAAGATTACTCAGCCGATTGTGAAACCCTTACGTCGTATCCTGCCTGCACTGGGTCCGATCGATACGGCATCTCTGTTGTTAGCCTTTGTACTGACAACGCTTAAATACCCGCTTCTGCTGCTCATCCAGGTCGGCGTGTTCTCTGTCGATCCCACCAATTTGCTGGTTGGGCTGCTGTCGTTGCTGAAATCTGCCGGCTATTTGGTGTTCTGGGTGATTATCATTCGCTCCCTGATGAGCTGGATCAGCCAGGGCCGCGGTGCGATGGACTTCGTGCTGATCCAACTGACCGAGCCATTAATGGCGCCGATTCGCCGCATTCTCCCTGCCATGGGCGGCATCGACTTCTCAGCCATGATTGTGATTCTGGTGCTGTATGCCCTGAATTTCCTTGGCATGGATCTGTTCCCGGGTCTCTGGTATTTGCTGTAAATGAATCAAACTGGAACTGTTATGCAAAAAGTTGTTCTTGCCACCGGTAATCCCGGCAAAGTACGTGAACTGGCGGATCTGCTCGCCGCCTTTGGTCTGGATATCGTGGCGCAAACCGAACTCGGCGTCGAATCCGCCGAGGAAACCGGCCTGACCTTTATCGAAAACGCCATCCTGAAAGCGCGTCACGCCGCGCAGCTTACCGGGCTTCCTGCTCTTGCAGACGACTCCGGGCTGGCCGTAAATGCGCTGGGTGGCGCGCCCGGGATTTATTCTGCCCGCTATGCCGGTGAAGAGGCCAGCGACCAGCAGAACCTGGAAAAACTGCTTCAGGCGCTGGAAAATACGCCCGACGGGCAACGTCAGGCACAGTTCCACTGCGTGCTGGTCTATTTACGTCATGCTTCTGATCCCACGCCGCTGGTGTTCCACGGTAGCTGGGACGGGGAAATTACCCGGACGGCAGCCGGTAACGGTGGGTTTGGTTACGATCCCGTGTTCTATGTTCCGGCATTGGGTAAAACCGCCGCCGAACTGACTAAAGCAGAGAAAGGAAACGTCTCTCATCGTGGTAAAGCATTGACGCTGTTACTGGAAGCGATGCGTAATGCCTGATTTACCGCCTCTGAGTTTGTACATCCACATTCCCTGGTGTGTACAGAAATGCCCCTACTGTGATTTTAATTCTCACGCCTTAAAGGATGAGGTGCCGCACGTTGAATATGTGCAGCACCTGCTGCGCGATCTTGAAAACGATCTGCCGCTGATTCAGGGTCGCGAGGTTCGCACGGTGTTTATCGGCGGCGGCACGCCAAGCCTGTTAAGCAGCAGCGCCATGCAGATGTTGATGGATGGTGTGCGCGAGCGCCTGACGCTGACGGCAGATGCGGAAGTCACGATGGAAGCGAACCCGGGCACGGTAGAAGCTGACCGCTTCAGCGCTTATCAACGCGCCGGCATTAACCGCATCTCCATTGGCGTACAGAGCTTCAGTCCGCAGAAGCTGGAACGACTGGGCCGTATCCACGGACCAGACGAAGCGAAACGCGCCGCCGAACTGGCTCAGGGATTAGGCTTACGCAGCTTCAACCTTGACCTGATGCATGGCCTTCCCGATCAGTCACTGACGGAGGCGCTGGACGATTTACGCCAGGCGATTGCGCTCAATCCACCGCATCTTTCCTGGTATCAGTTGACCATTGAGCCGAATACCTTATTTGCCTCTCGCCCGCCCACACTGCCGGATGATGACGCCCTGTGGGATATCTTCGAGCAGGGTCATCAGTTGCTGACCGCCGCCGGTTATCAGCAATACGAAACCTCGGCCTATGCCAGGCCGGGCTACCGCTGTGAACATAACCTGAACTACTGGCGGTTTGGTGACTATCTCGGCATTGGCTGTGGTGCGCACGGCAAACTGACCCAGCCCGATGGCCGCATTGTCCGCACGATAAAAGTGCGTCATCCGCGTGGCTTTATGAAGGGAAACTATCTCGACAAGCAGTACGACGTTGTGGACAGTGATAAGCCGTTTGAGTTCTTTATGAACCGTTTTCGTCTGCTGGAGCCCGCGCCGCGTGCTGACTTTAGCCGCTATACCGGGCTGGATGAAACGTGGGTTCGCCCGCAGATCGACCAGGCGCTTGCCGCAGGCTACATCACCGAAACGCCGGAATGTTGGCAAATTACAGAGAAAGGCAAACTGTTCCTGAACACGTTGCTGGAGCTGTTTTTAGCGGAAGCGTAGCGCATTCCCGGCCCGGAAGCCTGACGCAACAGGTTAGCGTAACCGGGCCGTTTACACCGCCGTTCAACCGCGCTCGGTATTCTGCCTTAGCTGTAACAGCCTCGTGTTAATAATGGCGATGTTAACCTCACAGGGCATACCATCATCCAGATAGACGGTTTCGTTGATCTCCAGCGCCGCATCATTCGCATTAAAATTCAGCAGCCTGAGCTGCTCACCGTCGGTAACGTTGATGGCATTCAGTTGCTGATCACGACGCTGAATTTTCTTGCCGGTGATCTGTTCAATGTACGAATATTTTGAGATTTCCAGTCGCCCAAACTCCATGCTGTTAAACAGGCTGACGGGCAGATGGATATATTCCAGCGCGACAGGGATGTCATCAAAGCACATCAGACGAACGATTTTGTATATCTGGTCGCTGTTCTTGATGCGTAAAGCCTGCGCCATATCGGGCCCGGGCACTTTGATAATACTGGCAGTGAGCACCTTCCTGACCGCTTTGTGTCCTTTTTTGTGCGCCTGATAATCAAACGGCGAAAGCGCATGAAACCGGCCAGAATGATTACTCTTGCCGATTGAGCCGACAAACAAGCCCGAACCTTTTACCCGATAAATGCGCTGCTGCTCAATAAGGATTCGGGTAGCTTCCCGCACCGTCGCCCGGGTAATGCCAATGTTCTTGGCAATGGCAATTTCCGTGTCCAGCTTATCGCCCGGCAGAAGGCCATCCTGCATGATCTTCGTCAGAATATAGTCGACAACCTCTTTTTGCTTCTCTGTAATGCCATCGAACATCAGCATGTTCCCGAATAGTGTGCCCGTGCCTGCGGTGCGCTACAGCAACGCCTTTACGCCTGATTTCCGTCACGACGTGCCAGTAAGAAAGGACCCAGATGTGATCCAGCTAACGATTTTGCACTCAAATTCCCTTCGTCCAGCCAGAAATGATTCTTGCATATTGTATCTGTACAGGTCGAGGTGCATCATCAAGATGACTAGACAGGTTTAACATGTCTATACGTAAGAAACGTTTTTTGCAACAGCGGATGTTCAAAACTGATGCGTGCAGTCAAAATAAAAACCATAATTTATAATGGTTTATATTTATTTTCTTTTTCATCCTGCTGCCAGCCGTTTTGCTGGATAAAACGGAAAAGGGATGACAGCGTGAAGAAACAAAGAAAGCTGACTGTACAGCTTGATGAATGCGGCGAGCCTGCATCCTGACTTTTTTGCATAACTTTTTATCCAGGATAACGTATGGCGAATCTGACCCAATGGCTGAATGCCGACAAAATTCACTATCTTGAACGCGTTTCTGACTGGAAAGCCGCGATTCAGGTCACTGGCGATCCCCTGCTCAGAGAAGGTGCGATTTCACAGGATTACATCGACACGATTGTCCGCCTTAAAGAGGAAACCGGCCCCTACTTCGTTATCGCACCGCGCATTGCCATGCCGCATGCCCGCCCTGAGCAGGGCGCAATGAAGCTGGGACTCTCCGTGGTGAAGCTTGCAAACCCGGTCACCTTTGATGCGGGGGAAAACGATCCTGTCGACATTCTTTTCATGTTCTCCGCCCCTGACAGCAACAGCCACATCGAGATGATCTCGCAGCTGGCTGAAGTCTTGACTGACGACGCCATCATGGAACGCGTGTACCAGGCACAAAGCCAACACGCGTTGTGCGCGGTGCTGTTAGCAAACGACATGTCCAATTAACCTATTCAAATTCAAAGAGGTTTTTATGAAAATTATGGCAGTGTGTGGTTCAGGCCTGGGAAGCAGCTTCATGATGGAAATGAACATCAAAAAAGTGCTTAAAGCGATTGATGTCACGGCGGACGTTGAGCATTCCGATCTCGGCTCAGTGACACCGGACGTGGCGGATGTGTTTGTTATGGCAAAAGACATCGCCTACAGCGCTAACCTGCCGCCGGAAAAAGTCATCATCATTAATAACATTATCGACCTGAAAGAAGTTGAGCAAAAAATTCGCGAGTACTTCAATAAATAATCCTGTCACCCACTTATAAAAGAACACTTACCGCTGAGGTTATTATGTTTATACAAAACCTTTTACTGGTAGTTGTCGACGTGCTGAAAGTCCCCTCTATTCTGGTCGGACTGGTGGCGATGTTCGGTCTGATCGCGCAACGCAAACCGCTGCCGGATGTGATAAAAGGCACGGTAAAAACCATCCTGGGTTTTTTAGTACTGGCAGGCGGTGCCACGGTGTTGGTTGGTTCACTAACGCCGCTGGGGGATATTTTTAAGCACGCATTTAACGTTCAGGGAATTATTCCAAATAATGAGGCGATGGTGTCTATCGCCCTGGCGAAGTATGGCGCGCCCACGACGCTTATCATGGCGTTTGGCATGGTGGCAAATATCACCGTTGCCCGTTTTACCCGCCTGAAATATATCTACCTCTCTGGTCATGTCACCTTTTATATGGCCTGTATGATTGCCATTATCCTGTCGGTGGCCGGATTTGAAGGCGTGCAGCTTATTTATACCGGCTCGCTGACGCTGGGAATGTTAATGGCTTTTTTCCCGGCACTGGCTCAGCCCTATATGCGTAAAATCATTGGGCACGATCAGGTTGCACTGGCGCATACCGGCACGGTGGGTTATGTCCTGTCAGGCTGGATAGGTTCTCTGGTGGGCAAAGGTTCAAAATCCACTGAAGAGATGAACATGCCAAAAAACCTGAGTTTTTTGCGTGACAGCACCATCTCGATTTCCCTGACGATGATGATCATCTATTTTATTTTGTCCGTCTCAGCGGGCAGGGAATATGTGGAGAGTCAGTTCAGCCACGGACAAAACTATCTGGTGTACTCGTTTGTGCAGGCTATTACCTTCGCTGCGGGTGTCTTTATTATCCTTCAGGGCGTGCGTTTAATTCTGGCGGAAATTGTGCCGGCATTTACCGGGTTTTCAGAGAAGCTGGTGCCCAACGCGCGTCCGGCACTGGACTGCCCTATCGTTTTCCCTTATGCGCCTAATGCCGTTCTGGTTGGCTTTATTTCCAGCTTTGTCGGCGGACTGGTGGGGCTGTTTATTCTTGGACAGCTGCACTGGATATTAATCCTGCCAGGTGTCGTACCGCACTTTTTCTGCGGCGCAACGGCAGGCGTATTTGGTAATGCAACCGGCGGTAAACGCGGGGCAATGTTAGGGGCCTTTGCGCACGGTATTCTGATTACCTTCCTGCCGGTCGCCTTATTACCTGTGCTGGGTGCCATCGGCCTGACCAACACCACCTTCTCGGACACCGATTTTGGCGTTACGGGGATACTGCTGGGTAATATGGCCAGGTTCCTTGATAAGGGAACGATCACCATGGTGATCACGGGAATTTTTGCCCTGCTGGTTATTTATAACTACGTTGCCAGCAACAAAACGGTCGCTAAAGAGGTTAACAACGACTAAATCCTGCCAGGGGCTGATGAATTCAGCCCCTTTTGTTTTGCAACGGATTCAGGAAGGGCGCAACCTTGATGACGCCTGACCACGGACGTCTTCATCGCCAGGGCGCGCAGACCCTGAGAACGGGCGACCACTGGCTCAATGAACCGCACGGTGAAGGGCAGACGACCTGCCGGAGCAGGCCCTCTGTGAAGCATTACTTCAGCGAACTGACCAGTGTTTTCCGGTCTTTCTCCAGAGCAATAACCCGGTTACAGACCGCTTTTCCAAACTGCTGGAAGTCGGCTTCCTGATTATTCCACTCGCTCTGAATGGCGTTTTGCAGGCCGCCAAGATTCCCCATCAACCCCTGTAAACCGCTGCCGCCACCGTTGGACATGGCTTTGCTGCCCATCTCATTGATGCTGTCCTGCAGAATACCGCCCATCGCCTGATTAACCAGTTGCTGACCATCGGCACGAACCTGATCGATCGCCTGATGATGGAAGGTTAAACCATCACTGCGATGCTCAATAATGCGGTTCATCTGGGTTTTTAACTGGGTATTCAGCGTTGCCAGCCGCCCATGTAACCGGCTGGATTCCCCGACTTGCTGGGTGATGATGTTATCCAGCGCAGCACGCCCTTTCTCCAGACGTGATGTGGCACCGTTATCGATCCAGGGAAGATCGCGACGTAAGGCATTTTGATAATCAATCGCCTTCTGACGGTTAGCCGCATTCATCGTCATTTTCTGACCGTTGAACTGCACATCGCCCAGCGTCGAGATCTGCATGTTGCCGTTTTCACCCACCACCTGCACGTTTTGTGGCGTAATAACAACATCATCCTGTGGTTTGACACTGCACTCCCAGGCGGCCTGGGCCTGCGTTGCTGCCAGTAAAAGACCGGCGACCAGCGCGTTACGAATCATACAATCTCCCTGTGTGGGTGTGAAAGCGACACTGCTGGTAACTTAGTCCCACCAGACGTCAAAGAGTTCGGTCACTTTCACATCCTGCAGCTTGCGGTCGTCCAGCCACTTGCGTACCAGCTCACGATGTTCATCGGTGCATTTACCGGTTTGCTCCAGGCAAATCAGCCCTTCCCATGCCAGATAACCGCTACCATCGAAAGCCAGACCATTAGGCGCGATCGCTTCATTGATGAACTGATTCAGGGTTTCGTCGATGTCACTTTCAGCGGTGCCTTCAGGAAAACGCCAGGCCACAGAAAAGCCCAGTTCCTGAAATTCATCAATATGTAATTTTTTACGTAAACGGCGGCTGCGTTGTGTGGCCATTATTTCACCCTCTCAAACATTAAATCCCATACGCCATGGCCTAAACGCTGCCCGCGCTGCTCAAATTTTGTCAGTGGACGCGTTTCCGGACGCGGCACATACGTGCTGTCTTCAGACAGGTTTTGATAACCTGCAATGCTGCTCATGACCTCAAGCATATGTTCTGAATAGGCTTCCCAGTCGGTCGCCATATGGAACACGCCACCCAGCTTAAGTTTACGCATCACCAGTTCGGCAAAGGGCACCTGCACAATGCGGCGTTTATTGTGACGGGCTTTATGCCACGGGTCCGGGAAGAAAAGCTGAACCATGCGCAGTGAGTTATCAGGAATCATTTTTTCCAGCACTTCAACAGCATCATGACACATAACCCGCAGATTGCTGACCTCCGCTTCTTTTGCAGAAGCCAGACAGGCCCCCACGCCCGGCGCGTGCACTTCAATCCCCAGGAAGTTTTGATGTGGCGTATTTTGCGCCATGGTCACCAGCGAGGCGCCCATACCAAAGCCAATTTCCAGGGTCACCGGCGCATCACGACCAAACAGCACAGGCAAATCAATGGGATCAGGCTGATATTCAACACCCATCTCCGGCCAGTAATTATCCAGCGCCAGCTGCTGGCCTTTGGTTAAGCGGCCCTGACGGCGCACAAAACTACGAATCCGACGCAACGGGCGTCCATTTTCATCATATTCCGGGGTGATGACATCATTAATCATGTAGAAGCCTGCTGGTTTGCCTGTTCTGGGAAACGGGCATTATGCAAAGTTCAAAAGCAGAAGCAAGCCTTTGCCACGTTCTGCTTTATTCCTGGGTGCCCTGAAGCGCGATTTCCTGCCTGAGTGTAGAGTAAACCGCAGAAATTTCCTTGTTGAGATCACCCTGTCAGGATCTCGACGCATCACGCGAAAAACGGCTTATAAAGCCATCGTCTGCCGCCGCTGCTGGCTCAGCTTACGATACTGCTGTGGAGACATGCCGACATATTTAGCAAATGTACTGTAGAAGCGGCTGCTGGATCGGAATCCGGCCGTCAACGCCACATCAAGCACGGTGATATCGGTGTCGCTCAATAACGCTCTGACATGGTTGATGCGCATGGCGGTAATGTACTGTTTTAACGTGAGCTGCATAACGCGCTGAAAAATGCCCATCGCATAATTGGCATTGAGCTTAACGTGTTCGGCTACGTCATTGATGGTCAAAGCCTGATCGTAGTTATCCGCAATAAATTCCAGCATCTGACTGACATAAAACTGGGCATGACGCGACACACTGTTTTTGTGCGTGCGAGAGGTTTTGTTCACCCCTACCGGCTGCCATCCCGACAAACTAAAGCGTTTAAGCATCAGGCCAATTTCATCGACGGCAAGCTGGCGGATCTGTTCGTCGGGGCTGTTGAGTTCCTGCTGCCAGCGCTGCACTTCAAACACACTGAGTTGCTGCTTTGCCACAGACTTAATCACCATGCCGTGAGTAACATGATTGATTAACTCTCTGTCGAGCGGCCAGGACAAAAACAGATGCATCGGCAGGTTAAGGATAGCCATGTTCTGGCAGTTGCCGGGACGCGTAAGCTGATGCGGCGTACAGGCCCAAAACAGCGTGATGTAACCCTGTTTAATCTGGACGACTTCATTATTGATCAGGTACTCCACGTCACCGTCAAACGGGACATTCACCTCCACCTGACCGTGCCAGTGGCTGGTGGTCATGGCCAGCGGCGGACGCAGTTCGATATCCATGCGCTGGTATTCAGAATAGAGCGACAGCGGACTGCGGGTCTGCTTTTCATCGCTGCTACACATATGCGGGTCGGGTGGAAGCGGTACGCCAGGCTGCATCATCATCATTCCCTCTCCTGAATTATCAGAACCCTGCCATATCTGAAGGGCTCAGGCCAGTAGCAGAGGCCAAAAATGGGCGGTTCGCGTTAATAATTCTCTGCTTTTCAGGCCAGATACTCTTCTTTCCAGGTAAATTTATCCCAAAAACTCAGATCCGATGCTGGCGGCGGGCAGATCTGAGCTTTTGGGAATGCTCCCCTGATTAGAAGGAAGTTTCGTTAGTTACGGCGTGACACTATGACGTTATCCAACCTTGCAATGGAGCATCCTGATGTCTGCACCCAAAATTACGTTTATTGGCGCGGGTTCCACTATTTTCGTTAAAAATATCCTTGGCGATGTCTTCCACCGCGATGCGCTGAAGTCAGCCCATATCGCGTTGATGGATATTGATGCAACCCGGCTTGACGAGTCCTACACCGTGGTCAGCAAGCTGATGAGTTCGGCTGGCGCGGCAGGCCATATTACCTGCCACAGTGACCAGAAAACGGCATTAGTCGATGCCGATTTTGTGGTGGTGGCGTTCCAGATTGGCGGCTATGAACCCTGTACCGTCACAGACTTTGCGGTATGTAAGCGCTATGGCCTTGAGCAGACCATCGCGGATACGCTTGGCCCCGGCGGCATCATGCGCGGGCTGCGCACCATCCCGCACCTGTGGCAGATTTGTGAAGATATGACGGCGGTGTGCCCCAATGCCACCATGCTTAATTACGTCAACCCCATGGCGATGAATACCTGGGCGATGTACGCACGTTATCCGCATATCAAACAGGTTGGCCTGTGCCATTCCGTTCAGGGAACCGCTGAAGAGCTGGCGAACGATCTCAACCTCAACCCTGCCGATTTACGCTACCGCTCTGCCGGTATCAACCATATGGCGTTTTATCTGGAGCTGGAGCGGAAAACCGCAGAGGGTACCTACGTCAATCTGTATCCGGAACTGCTGGCCGCCTTTGACGCCGGGCAGGCACCGAAACCCAATATTCACGGCAATCCACGCTGCCCGAACCTGGTACGCTATGAAATGTTCAAAAAACTGGGCTATTTCGTCACTGAATCTTCAGAACACTTCGCGGAATACACGCCCTGGTTTATCAAGCCGGGACGAGACGATCTGATTGAGCGCTACCAGATCCCGCTGGACGAATATCCTAAACGCTGCGTAGAGCAACTGGATAACTGGCGTAGCGAACTTGAGCATTACAAGCGCGCTGAACGCATTGAAAGTAAGCCATCGCGCGAGTATGCCAGCGCCATTATGAATGCGATATGGACAGGCGAGCCTGCCGTGATTTACGGCAATGTGCGCAATGATGCGTTAATCGACAATCTGCCTCAGGGATGCTGTGTGGAAGTCGCCTGCCTGGTGGACGCCAACGGGATTCAGCCCACCAAAGTCGGCACGCTGCCGTCACATCTGGCGGCCATGATGCAAACCAATATCAATGTGCAAACGCTGCTGACCGAAGCCATCCTGACGGAAAACCGTGACCGGGTTTACCACGCCGCCATGCTGGACCCCCACACGGCAGCGGTGCTGGGCATTGAGGAGATTTATGCGCTGGTGGATGAGCTGATCGCCGAACACGGAGACTGGCTGCCCGCCTGGCTTCACGCGTAACGTCTTTGTCTCCGGACATGCAGTCCGGCTGCTGCTGTATTCCATAACAGAAGGCGGGCGCTGGCAACAGCGTCCCGGTACCCGATGAGCATTTCAATAACGACAAAACTCAGCTACGGATTCGGCGCGTTTGGGAAAGATTTCGCTATTGGCATTGTTTATATGTATTTGATGTATTACTACACCGACGTAGTGGGTTTATCGGTTGGTGTCGTCGGTACACTGTTTTTAGTGGCACGGATCTGGGATGCCATTAACGATCCGATCATGGGCTGGATCGTTAATGCCACGCGATCACGTTGGGGGAAATTCAAACCCTGGATTTTTGTGGGCACGCTGGCGAACTCGCTGGTGCTGTTCCTGTTGTTTAGCGCCCACTTATTTGAGGGCACGGCCCAGTTGGTGTTCGTCTGCGTCACTTACATCTTATGGGGCATGACCTACACCATTATGGATATCCCGTTCTGGTCGCTGGTGCCCACTATCACTCTGGACAAGCGCGAACGTGAAGAGCTGGTGCCCTGGCCGCGCTTTTTCGCCAGCCTTGCCTCCTTCGTCACCGCAGGCATTGCCCTGCCCTTTGTCAGCTATGTTGGCGGTGACAATCGCGGATTAGGCTTCCAGATGTTTACGCTGGTGTTAATTGCCTTTTTTATCGCATCAATGTTGGTGACGCTGCGAAACGTGCATGAAGTCTATTCGTCCACTGACGATGAAACCACGGACGGCAGCCGGTTGGGACTGAAAGCCATTGTCGCCCTCATCTATCGTAACGATCAGCTTTCCTGCCTGCTGGGAATGGCGCTGGCTTACAACGTCGCGGCTAACATCATTACCGGCTTTGCCATCTACTATTTCACCTACGTTATCGGCGATGCCACTCTTTTCCCCTACTATCTCTCTTATGCCGGTGCGGCGAACCTGGTGACGTTAATCCTGTTCCCAAAACTGGTGAACATTCTGTCGCGCCGAATTCTGTGGGCGGCGGCATCCGCGCTGCCCATACTGAGCTGTGGCGTGCTGTTTGCCATGGCGCTGGCGGGCTATCACTCCACTCCGCTGATTGTGGTGGCCGGCATCCTGTTAAATACCGGTACTGCCCTTTTCTGGGTGCTCCAGGTGATCATGGTGGCGGATACCGTCGATTACGGTGAATACAAGCTGCATGTGCGCTGCGAGAGCATTGCTTATTCGGTGCAGACTATGGTGGTGAAAGGCGGTTCAGCCTTTGCCGCTTTCTTTATCGCCGTGGTGCTGGGGATAATTGGCTATATGCCTAACATCGCGCAGTCACAGGAAACCCTGGTAGGTATGCAATTTATTATGATCGCACTGCCCGCGGTATTTTTTATGCTGACGCTGCTGCTCTATTTCCGTTTCTACAGGCTGAACGGCGATATGCTGCGGAAAATCCAGATCCATCTCCTGGATAAATACCGTAAACCGCCGGCGTCAGAAGCGATTCCGGTCAGGAGCCTTGCGATACCTGGATCTGAACCGTAAAAGCCGCACGCCGGGCTTTTAATACCGGGTTTCGAACAGCCACAGCAGGCCAGGTGCATGTCATCTGGCCTGCTGCTGTCTGGCATTTGTGATTGATGCTGGCGTGCCCGTGGCGACTCGCCCAGGGGCGGTCAAGGCAACGCATCCGATGGGCCTGAATGAAACAGGCCTTTTCAATCTTCCGGTTTACTCTCACGTGCGCTTATGCTGGAATTCCTGCCCGAATGTCGCGTAATCACGGAAATATCCCCTTTATGATGCAAGCCCCGCAGTTCGCGCAACAGGTGCTGGACTGGTATCAGCGCTTTGGCCGTAAAACCCTGCCGTGGCAGTTGGAAAAAACACCTTATAAGGTGTGGCTGTCTGAAGTCATGTTACAGCAAACCCAGGTGACCACCGTTATTCCCTACTTTGAACGCTTTATGGCGCGGTTTCCTACCGTCAGCGATTTAGCCGCCGCGCCCCTGGACGAGGTATTGCATCTCTGGACCGGTCTGGGTTACTACGCCCGGGCGCGCAACCTGCATAAAGCGGCAAAACAGGTCGTGGATGTTCATGGCGGCGAGTTTCCCCGCAACTATGATGACGTCGCCGCTTTGCCTGGCGTGGGACGTTCTACCGCTGGCGCTATTTTGTCTCTGTCGCTGGGTCTGCATTTTCCTATTCTGGATGGTAACGTTAAACGGGTTTTGGCACGTTGTTACGCGGTAGGTGGCTGGCCGGGTAAAAAAGATGTCGAAAAACGTCTGTGGCAAATCAGCGAGGACGTCACCCCAGCCGAAGGCGTCAGTCAGTTTAACCAGGCAATGATGGACCTGGGCGCAATGGTGTGTACCCGCTCCCGACCGAAATGTGACATCTGTCCGCTTAACAGCGGATGCGAAGCCCGGGCGAACAACAGTTGGGCCAGCCATCCAGGGAAAAAGCCGAAACAGACGTTGCCGGCGCGCAGCGGCTGGTTTTTGATGATGCAACATGGCGACAAGGTCTGGCTGGAACAGCGTCCGCCGGTGGGCCTTTGGGGCGGATTATTCTGCTTCCCGCAGTTCACCAGTGAAGAGGCGATGACCGACTGGCTGACGGCGCGAGGCATCCGGGCGAAACCTCAGCAGCTCACGGCGTTTCGTCATACCTTCAGCCATTTCCATCTGGATATCGTCCCAATGTGGCTGTCATGGCCTTCTGCCGGGGCATTAATGGATGAAGCGGGCGGTCTCTGGTATAACTTAACGCTGCCGCCGTCTGTGGGATTAGCCGCACCCGTAGAGCGTCTTTTGCACGAACTGCGCCATCCCCAGCAGTTGCCTTTAGGCCGCTGTGAGATTAACGAGGAAGAATAATGAGCCGCACTATTTTTTGTACTTTTTTACAACGTGACGCTGAAGGACAAGATTTCCAACTCTACCCTGGCGATCTGGGAAAACGCATTTACAATGAAATCTCGAAAGAAGCCTGGCAGCAATGGATGGCCAAGCAAACCATGCTGATCAACGAGAAAAAGCTCAACATGATGAACCCCGAAGATCGCAAAGTGCTGGAAAAGGAGATGATTAATTTCCTGTTTGAAGGCAAAGACGTCCACATTGAAGGCTATACGCCACCCGAAGCATAACCTTTTTGGCCTCAGTACTGGGGCCGTTTTCCAGGTCAGGCATGTATTTTAGATGAATAAAAAGCTGATAGCCCTGCTGGTGATTGCACCCCTTTTAGTTTCCTGTTCCGGAAAAAAGAACCCGACCTATTCAGAAGAGTGGGTGAAGGACACCAACGGATTTGACATCCTGATGGGGCAGTTCGCCCATAACATTGAGAACATCTGGGGTATCAATGAGGTTCTGATTGCCGGACCAAAAGACTACGTCAAATATAGCGACAACTATTACACCCGCAGCCATATCAACTTTGAAAGCGGTAATATCACTATTGAGACCATTTCCGGTACCGATCCCACTGCCAGCCTGCGTCAGGCGATCGTGACCACCTTGCTGATCGGCGAGGACCCGGGCAATGTCGATCTTTATTCTGATGTCAACGATATCCAAATCAGTAAAGAACCGCTGCTGTATGGTCAGGTACTGGATAACACCGGGCAGGCCATCCGCTGGCAGGGCCGTGCTCAGGCGTTTGCGGACTATTTGATTGCGAATAAACTGCAGCGTCGCAATTCTGGTCTGCATGTGATCTACTCAGTTACCATCCCGATGGTGCCTAACCATCTTGATAAGCGTGCGCATAAATATCTGCCGATGGTGCGCAAGGCTGCTGAGCAATATGGTGTTGATGCGTCTCTGATCCTCGCGATTATGCAGACCGAATCCAGTTTTAACCCCTACGCCGTCAGCCATTCTGACGCACTGGGTTTAATGCAGGTGGTACAGCATACCGCGGGCGTAGATGTGTTCCGCATGAAGGGTAAATGGGGCAAACCAAGCCGCAGCTACCTGCTGGATCCCGAGAACAACATTGATGCCGGTACGGCTTACCTGTCATTGCTGCAGCGCAGCTATCTGGCAGGCATTCAGGACCCGCTTTCGCGTCGCTATGCCGTCATTACCGCCTATAACGGCGGTGCAGGCAGCGTACTGCGTGTGTTCTCCAGCGATAAGGATCGTGCGGTCACTATCATTAACGGTATGTCACCCAGTCAGGTTTATCAGACGCTGTCTAAACAGCATCCGTCTGCGGAATCGCGGCATTATTTGTATAAGGTGAGTACGGCGCAGCGGAGTTATCATCGGTTTTGATGGGGGGCTGCCCGTCGGGCGATGGGTTGTTCTGCCCTTCGGGCGTTGGGTTGCTTACTCTGGCTGTGAGAAGGTTCCGCCCGCCAGGCGTTGGGTTGCTTACTCTGGCTGTGAGAAGGTTCCGCCCGCCAGGCGTTGGGTTGCTCACTCTGGCTGTGAGAAGGTTCCGCCCGCCAGGCGTTGGGTTGCTTACTCTGGCTGCGAGAAGGTTCCGCCCGCCAGGCGTTGGGTTGTTTACTCTGGCTGTGAGAAGGTTCCGCCCGCCAGGCGTTGGGTTGCTTACTCTGGCTATGAGATGGTTCTGCCCGTCGGGGAATGGGGTGCTTACTCTGGCTATGAGAAGGTTCCGCCCGCCAGGCGTTGGGCAGTTTCAGCCTGCCCGTGCAGGCGGACGTGTTAAGGGGCTTACGCCAGCCCCTTAACAATCCCGGCGTCCGGCAGCCGTCGCTGTTCCTTCGTCACTCACTGCGGCCTGACGGGCCGGACGGATGCACCCTCCCTGGCGCAGCCGTCCTCTTCGCGGCATCCCTGCCGCTCCGCCCTGGCCTCCGCTCTCTCCTCAGCGCTCCGGATGCCTCCTGAAAACCCCCGCCCGTGAGGGCGTATATTTTCCCCAAAGACCGGCTTCGCCTGTCTGTTGTTAACATGCTCAATCAGAAATCAAGACTGGGAAGCCTGATAAAGCAGGAACAATTTATATAAATAAGCCGGATGCTTTTCGGGCAGCTGAAGCGACGCGGAAAGTAGTTTTGGC
This sequence comes from Pantoea allii, assembly GCF_002307475.1. Lineage (GTDB taxonomy): Bacteria > Pseudomonadota > Gammaproteobacteria > Enterobacterales > Enterobacteriaceae > Pantoea > Pantoea allii. The sequence continues at coordinate 190,956 of NZ_NTMH01000034.1, forward strand.
ACAGGTATCAAAGCGGGGGAGTTGACCGGCCTTCCCGTCCGCTGAGCGGATGAGGGATTTCCGGATGAGCCGACAGGACGTCGGCGAGAGCCGGGCCGCGCCAGGGACGGCGCGTCCTGGCGGTCCGGCAGAAATCCTGAAGTAGTGAAGGGACCGCGCAGCGGCGGGCGGGCAGGACGGGAGCCCGGGGTCAAGGGGCCGCGGCGACTGGCGGCCCCTTGTCGGTCGCCCGCACGGGGCAAACTGAAACTCCCTGCCGCCTGGCGAGCGAAACCTTCTCAGAGCTTCCGAACGTCAGCTCCATGAAAGCCCTCCGCCGCCAGGCAAAAAACCATGCCTCATTGCACCATCATATTCGCCACCAGATACTTACGTCCGTCGGCATCTTCCTCGGTGTAAACCCCTTGTAACTCCGGAGAAAAACCAGGCAACTGGTTAATGCCCGCTTCCAGCGCCAGGAAATAGCGCTGTACCGCCCCGCCCCATGCTTCACCCGGTACCACACAAAGTACGCCAGGTGGATAAGGCAGTGCGCCTTCCGCCGCAATACGCCCTTCTGCCGTTGCAATCGGTACCAGCTCAACTTCACCACGAATATAAGCCTGATGCGCATCCTGTGGGTTCACTTTAACCTGCGGCAAACCCTGCTCGCGGAACATCATGCGTTGCAGATCTTTTACGTTAAAGCTCACGTACAGGTCGTGCATCTCCTGACACAGACGGCGCAAGGTGTAACCCGCGTAGCGTTTGGCGTTTTTACGGTAAAGCGTGGGCAGCACTTCAGCCAGCAGCGTATCGTCTTTAACATGCTGCTCAAACTGCGCCAACATCGCGACCAGAATCGCCATTTTTTCCGGGCTTTCTGCTGGCGTTAGCAGAAACAGAATGGAATTGAGATCGCATTTTTCCGGCACGATGCCGTTCTCACGCAGGTAGTTCGCCAGAATGGTCGCTGGAATACCAAAATCAGCGTATTCGCCACTGGCAGCATCAATGCCTGGTGTGGTCAGCAGCAACTTGCAAGGATCGACACGGTACTGATCGCGATCGTATCCGGCAAAACCGTGCCATTTAGCGTTAGGTTCGAAGCTAAAATAGTTAAGATCGCGTGCGATCGCTTCCGTTGGCGCATCCTGCCAGCGCTCGCCATTGACGATTTCCGGCACGAAAGGCAGGATCATTTCACAACGCTCAAAGATCGCTTTGCGCGCTTCAATGCCCAGCATCACGCACTCATCCCACATACGGCGTCCCGCCTCGCCCTGATGCATTTTGGCGTTAATATCCAGTGCGGCAAACAGCGGATAAAACGGGCTGGTTGATGCGTGCAGCATGAATGCGTTGTTCAACCGCTTGTGCGGGCAGAAACGCTTTTGCCCACGAATATGGTTATCTTTTTTATGAATCTGCGAGGTCTGCGAAAAGCCCGCCAGCTGCTTGTGCACTGACTGGGTAACAAAAATGCCGGGATCGTTTTCGTTAAGCTCAAGCGTCAGCGGAGAGCAACCTTCCATCAGCGGAATAAACTGCTCATAGCCCAGCCAGGCCGAGTCAAACAGAATGTAGTCACACAGATGACCAATGCGATCCACCACCTGACGCGCGTTGTAGACCGTGCCGTCGTAGGTGCCTAGCTGAATAATCGCCAGCCGGAATGGACGCGCGTCGTTGGCCCGCTCAGGTGCGACTTTCTGGATCTGTTCGCGCAGATAGCCGTCGTCAAAACAGTGCGCATCAATGCCGCCAATAAAGCCAAACGGATTACGGGCAGCCTCAAGATAAACAGGCGTTGCCCCTGCCTGGATCAGCGCACCATGATGGTTGGATTTATGATTATTGCGGTCAAACAGCACTAAATCACCGCGCGTCAGTAAAGCATTGGTGACCACTTTATTCGCGCTTGAAGTGCCATTTAACACAAAGTAGGTTTTATCCGCATTAAACACTTTGGCGGCAAATTTTTGTGCATGCTTCGCCGAGCCTTCATGGATCAGCAGATCGCCCAGCTTAACGTCGGCATTACACATGTCCGATCGAAAAACGTTTTCGCCATAAAAATCAAAAAATTGCTTACCTGCAGGATGCTTTTTAAAAAACGCACCGCCCTGATGACCGGGACAGGCAAACGTGCTGTTTTGCATGTCGACGTAACGCGTCAGAGTTTCAAAAAACGGCGGCAATAATGCGGCTTCATAAGCCTGAGCGGCGGTTTCCAATGCCACCCAATCCTGCGGCTCGCCATTCAGTTCACCCGTGACGCCAGGCAGGTGCATCACCTCTTCTTCGAAGGCATTGGCAACAAACACCGGTAAATTAAAACCAGTGTGACGTAACAACGCCAGCACGCCACTGCGTGTATCAGCCAGCGAGACGACCACAGCCGCCACATCGGTAAAATCAGTATTATCCAGCGTAACCACGTCGCGCGCAGTATTCAGGGTCAGATTAGGCGCAACAGCAGCGCTGGCAGCAATTTTAAGTGGTGTCATAACACAAATCCCTAACAGTCAGGGAGTGGGTGCCTGAGGCACGGCAATAGGGAAATTTCCCCGGCGAATAATGTCTGACGCGATAGACCGATAGACATCAGTAAAGAGTAGTCCTTACTCATGTCCAACAGTTGCGGCCCGATTGGCCTCACCGCATAGTGAACGATGTGTGTGTAACTGGCATGACGACGAGGAACAGTTCACGCGCCAGCTCAGGCGAGTGGGAACAAGTGCGGATGCGCATTGAACCGGACATGATAGCGTCCTCTGTTAGCGGGCGGTGGCAAGAAAAAAGTGGCGGTCATAATGTCATTTTTTACCGGCAGGAACAACCCGACAACTTTAAATATCAGGTCAATAAACACAAAATAAAAAAGCCTTAAATATCATTTAATTGCATTTAAAACGTTCATAGCCAACCGATTAAGTTTCTGTAATTAATGCAAAATTATGCAATATGCAAATACGGCAGCACCTTCATCAGCCTGTACTGGAACACCACCAAATTGCGGCACGTCGCGCACTTGTCGGTCCAGTGCCTACCGCAATCGGCGTATCCGGCGTAAACTTGCCTGATTATTCTTACGCCTGACGGAGGCTGCATGTTTAAGGCACTGGTCATCGACAATGACGAACAGGGTTACCGCTCTCAACTCAAAGAACTCTCCGAAACACAATTACCCGATCAAGACGTCACCCTCGACGTAAGCTATTCCACCCTCAACTACAAAGACGCGCTGGCAATCTGCAATAAAGGGCCGATTGTGCGCCAGTTCCCAATGGTGCCGGGGATTGATTTCGTCGGACGCGTCACGGCAAGCCGCCATCCTGACTGGCAAGAAGGCGATGCGGCGCTGCTCACTGGCTGGGGCGTTGGGGAAAAACACTGGGGCGGGCTGGCACAGAAAGCCCGCGTGTCTGGCGACTGGCTGGTCGCGCTGCCGGATACGCTGACACCCTTGAATACCATGGCAATTGGAACGGCGGGTTTTACCGCCATGCTGTGCGTGCTGGCGCTTGAAAAACAGGGCGTTAAGCCCGGTAGCGGTCCGGTTTTGGTCACCGGTGCCAGCGGAGGCGTCGGCAGCTTCAGCGTCGCTTTACTGGCAAAGCTTGGCTATGAGGTAATCGCCTCCAGCGGACGGGCCAGCGATGAAGCTTATTTAATCTCCACCCTGGGGGCCGCCGCGGTGATGGATCGCGCCGAGCTGACCCAACCCGGCAAGCCACTGGGCAAAGAGCGCTGGGCCGCCGCCATCGACAGCGTCGGCAGCCACACGCTGAGCAATGTGCTGGCCGGGATGCAGCGTGACGGCGTGGTGGCGGCCTGCGGCATGGCACAGGGGCTGGATCTGCCCACCAGCGTCGCGCCCTTTATTCTGCGCGGTGTGACGCTGGCAGGCGTAGACAGCGTGATGTGCCCTAAACCGCTGCGACAACAGGCCTGGCAGCGGCTGGGGCAGCTTCTGGATGATGCGTTACTGAGCCAGATGACAACAGTTATCCCGCTCAGTGAAGTATGCCAGGGCGCACAGGACCTGCTGGATGGCAAAATCCGGGGCCGTCTGATCGTCGACTGTGCTTAATGCTCTTTTACGGTCTGGAGCGACGAAGGCGGGCGCGTCAGCAATTCGCTCAGCCCCTGAATCGCCCAGATCGTCCCCTGCTCCATCACCGCTTTCGGCTCACCGGAAAAGTGCTGGCAGCGGGCGATGACGTCACCGTCCGGCAATGCCCATCCTACCCAAATCGTACCTGCGGGGGTGCCATCCTGTCCGCCGTCCGGCCCGGCATAGCCGCTGATAGCCAGACTGACCGGCTCACCAGAGCGTTCACACGCACCCCGAGCCATTTCGCATACGGTTTCCCGGCTTACCGCCGTATGTTTTTCCAGCGTGTCCTCGCTGACGCCAAGCAGTCGTACCTTGGCGCTTTCGCTATAGGTCACAAAACCGCTGGTAAAAAAATCGCCACTGTTTTCGACTGCAGCCAGCGTCATGCTGATTAATCCTGCTGTGCAGGACTCCGCCGTCGCCAGACGAAGACCAGAGGATAAAAGTTGCTGCCCCAGTAACGCTGCGGCCTCATTAAGTTTCATCATGGGTTTTCCTTTGTTTTCTGCCATGAGTGAAGTATGGCCGAAACCACACAACCTGAAACAGCTAATCTGATGTTTTATCAGAATAAACGCAGGCGCTTACCTGTACCGTTTCGGCTGGCGATGGGTTAAGGTTTGCGCTGCTGTCTGCCACGGGTGAGGATTCGCGTCAGGGTTAGCAACAAAACATCAAGACAAGAAACCCATGCGTAACAGCACAGCCGGACGCGCACGCTAATAGCGCCTGCTGGTCTGAGCGTTAACGAATAAGAAAGAGAGGGAAAGATGCAAAAACCCGTGATCGTCATCCACTACTGTACCCAATGTAACTGGCTGCTGCGCTCCGCCTGGATGGCGCAGGAACTGCTGCAAACTTTTGCACAGGACTTAGCCAGCGTGACGTTGCGTCCGGGCACCGGCGGTGTATTTGAAATTACCCTGGATGAGCATCTGTTGTGGGAACGCAAACGTGACGGCGGATTCCCCGATGCCCAGACGCTTAAGCAGCGGGTAAGGGATATCTGTTTCCCGGAGCGTTCGCTGGGGCACATTGATAAAAATAAATCTGACGACAGCTGATCGCCAGCCTCAGTCATTAACTGCGGTTGATTTCATCTGCCGCAGTCATCAGCACCGCAACAATTTTTTCCCGGGTCTCATCGGTAATCTCCTGCTGCGCCAGCCGAGTGTTTAAGGCACTTTTGAAGTGATAAATAGCCTGCTCAATCTCCGGAATGCTGCGGTTATTGACCAGAACCGCAAGGGATGACAAACGCTTAATCAGGCGAGATAACAATGCGGCATCGCGCTTTAGCATGGCATGGCCCGTTTCGGTCAGCACAAAAGCCTTACGCGCGGCGAGAGGATCATGGATATGAATGGCGTCCATCTCCTCCAGCCATGTCAGATTGGGATAAATGATACCAGGGCTGGGCGAATACTCGCCTTTTGACAGCTCCTCAATACATTTAATCAGCTCGTAACCATGCGTGGCGCGCTGCGAGATAAAATGCAGCATCAACAGACGGATCTCGCCCGCATCCAACATTTTTTCACGGCGCTTGCGACGTCCACTGCACGGCTCCGAATGCGCATCGTGGTTACTCTGCCCTGAATGTGCCGAATCCATTTTCATTCTCTGCCTGAGTCAGTGGAAAGAGCCTGATGGTAGTGGGCCGTCAGGCAAAATTCAATCAACAGCAGGTCACGTAAATCCAGTTAGCAGAAGAAGACTTACTTTTGATGCCAGTAAGCCACGGCACGCACAAAATCAGCGTCAACCCCGCGCTGCGTGGTGAAATAGTCACACAGCTGTTTCACGAACTGCCCTTCTCCGGTGAGCCAGATAAAGGCGTCGTGCTGTGGAATCGCTATCTTATCCAGTGCGGCAGTGAGCTGCGGTAAATCCGCCAACGTCATGTTACCCCTGCCGAGCCAGCTGATCTCTGCATTGCCGGTATCCGTCAGGTAAGCGCGCCCGGCGGCCTCATCGGCGTAGGCAAACAGATGCAGCGCCTCTGCCTTTACTGTGCTGCTGCGGCGCTTAAACGCTGGCAGCCCGGTTTCATCGCACACATAAAGCTGAAAAGCATAATCTGTCGGCACCAGCAAAGAACCCCGCGGACCACCGATGATTAAGGTATCACCCACCTGCGCCTGCGCTGCCCAGTTACTGGCGACGCCGCTTTCATGACTGTAAAAATCCAGCGTCAGCGATGACTGGCCGTCGAACGCCAGTGGCGTATAGTCGCGCGCTACCGGCCGCAAGCCGTCTTGCCACTGAATACCGTCCTCGTTGATCGTCGGCAGTGCCAGCGCTGCGCCGTCAGCGGAGGGAAAGAAGACCTTAATATGGTCGTCAAAACCTGGGGAGTTGAAGCCCATCAGGTCGTCACCTGTGAAGACGATGCGCCAAAACGTGTCGGCGAGCCTGGTTTTTGCGGCCACATGGATGCGACGAAAGCGCAGTTCGTTACGTACGCGTTCAGGTAAACGACGGGGATAAGATGTATGCACGGTAGCTCTCCGAAAACGCGGCTGTGCGAGCGGGGATGGTTTTCGCGCGGCCTGAGTAAATAGAAATCATTCTCATGTTAGCGGCTCAGGATAGCTATGATATATCTTAAGAACAATGACCAAAAATGCGATCGGTTATGAAGCGAGGGATCGCAAGGGAAGAAGAAACGGGCGCGTAAAAACAAAAAAGGCGCTTGCGCACCTTTTAAGAGGACTGACGGCAATAACGTTGTTATCGAACCGGGTTTTGTCCGCTGCTTTGAGGCAGAGAGCTGTCACCGAGTATCTCGTTATGCGTGCCCTGCGAGGCAGGGTGCAAACCTGTTGGCACATTGACAGGATCGGTCATTTGCGCGCCAGCCAGAGCCGGAGCCACAGACAGCGCGATAGCCAGCAGCATTGCTGATATCTGGGAAAGTTTAATCATAGTTTTTAGCCTGATAAGGCGCAGAAAGCAGGTGAATATTCCAGCTCAGAGAAATAAAAGCCGTCGTAGTGGCTCCTCAGTGAGCTTCAGGGAGAATTTTACGCCTCGCCAGATTACCTGCTTATAAAATCGTGCGCTTTATCACAGTATGGCGCACGTAATGTGCATTCAGCATTGCGTTACCGGGATGGAAAATACGCCTTCAATGTTGTCAGCTGTGCACCGGGCTAAATCCAGGCACAGTAAATCCATCCCCGGACGGCAGGCAACGCCCAGTTTGGGCAAATGCAGATAATAAATATCCGCGATAAAACGCGTGAGTTGTTCCGGCGTACCGCTCCACGTAAGGCTGGCATACAGGCCAGGCTCAACTATGCGGACCGGCTTATCCTGATGGACATCAGCCGCTGGCTGAACCTCAACCCCGCGAAACAGACTGATGTGCTGCTGTTCAACCGCGCTGCTTCCGGGACCGTACTGAAACCCCAGCCAGCCGTGTGCAGTTCCCTGATGTGCAAGGACAAAATGACGAACCTGTTCGGCAACGCGCTGATGGCGATCGCTTATATAGTCGCCGTACCTGCACTCCCACTCCAGCGTCTCGCCCTGCAACTGCAACGCCTCTTCACGTACTGTCAGTAACACCTGTTTTACTGGCGCGCGCTGGGCAATGCGTCCGTGAAAATGGCGCACAGGTAAGACTCTGAGGCGTCGGAAAGCCCCCGGCGTCATCGTGAAATGGTTTTTAAAGACACGATTAAAATTTTGCTGATTTTCAAAGCCGAAACGCACCGCAACATCAATCAACGGCATGCGGGTCAGTCGCAGTGCCATGGCGGCGAGCGTGAGCCGGCGTTTTCGCGTATAGGCCGCCAGTGTTTGCCCGGTCATCTCCTTGAACAAACGCTGCATATGCCATTTTGAGTAGCCGGATTTGAGGGTGATCTGGTCGATATTAATGTCGTTGGTCAGGTTGGCCTCAATCCAGTCGACTAAATCATTAATATGCTGTTTTTTTATGGTTTGACTTAGCATTGATGTATGAACAGAAAAAGAGGGGGAAATTCGTCATAAAAGAGTAACAAAAAGCCTTACAAAATGTAATGAAGCGCAGGGTAAACGTCAGGATGGACGGCGAAAAGCGCATTAATTGCCTGGGTTACTATTAAAAAAGCCAGCCCGAAGGCTGGCCGATAACAGAAGAACAGAGCAAACCGGGTACGATATCCTGCCCCGGTTTCGGTACGCAGTGGGTGAAGCTTAGTGGCTGCGCATGCCAGCGGCGGTCATCATCATTCTGAACAGCGTGGCCACCACACCGAGTGCCAGCACACTTGCCCCATAGATAACCACCAGCCACAGCACGCGTTTCCACCACGGCGACCGGGTTTCATTCTGACGTTCTTTGCTGCTGACCTGGGTCTGCATATCAATGGTATCCTTCGTCTGCTTTGATTTTTCCGCGGAACACGTAATAGCTCCAGAAGGTGTAGCCCAGGATCATCGGGATAATCAGCAGGCTGCCCACCAGCATAAATGCCTGACTCTGTGGTGGAGAAGCCGCATCCCAGATAGAAACTGAGGGCGGAATAATATTCGGCCAGATACTGATTCCCAGACCTGAGAAGCCCAGGAAAATCAGCGCCAGCGTCAGCAGGAAAGGCGAATAGTGCGCCTCACGCTTGATGGCGCTTCTCAGTCCCCAGGCACACAGCAGCACCAGAACGGGCACCGGCAGGAACCAGAACAGATTCGGCATGCTGAACCAGCGGTGCGCAATGTTATGGTGGGTAAAGGGTGTCCAGATGCTGATCACGCCAATAATGACCAGCAGTGCCACGAGCAGCGGCGTTGCCAGTGCGGACATTTTACGGTGCAGCTCATGCTCGGTTTTCATGATAAGCCAGGTACAGCCCAGTAATGCATAGGCCACCACCAGTCCGACGCCGCAGAACAGCGGGAACGGGGCCAGCCAGTCCATCGTGGAACCTGCAAAGCTACGACCGGATACCGGAATACCGTCCAGCATGGCACCTACCGCAACGCCCTGGCTAAAGGTCGCCAGCAGCGAACCGGCGATAAACGACTTGTCCCAAAATGCCCGGTGATGCTCGACGGCCTTAAAACGGAACTCAAAGGCCACGCCGCGAAAAATCAACCCAATCAGCATGGCGGTGAGCGGGATAGAAAGCGCATCCGCAATAACCGCGTAGGCCAGGGGGAACGCGCCAAACAGGCCCGCACCACCCAGCACCAGCCAGGTTTCGTTACCATCCCAGACTGGCGCAACCGTATTCACCATCATGTCGCGCTCGCCTGCATCCTTATTGAAAGGAAACAGCAGGCCAATGCCCAGGTCGAAACCGTCCATCACGATATACATCAGGACAGCAAAAACGATAATCGCGAACCAGATAACAGAGTAATCAACCATCTCAACGCTCCTCATTCTGGTGAGTGGCAGCAGAGAGCGGACGTGATGGCGTTTTGATCTGACCGGGGCCACCCGTTTCAACGATATCGCCTTCGCCCGTCACCGGACCCTGCTTAATCAACCGCATCATATAGTGATAACCCACACCGAAGACGGAGGAGTAAACCAGGATAAAGGCGAGCAGGCTGATACTCATGTGCATTTCGCCATGCGGCGATACCGCATCGATAGTGCGCTGTACGCCATAAACGACCCACGGCTGACGGCCAATTTCTGTGGTAAACCAGCCGGCTAAGATGGCAATCAGGCCCGATGGCCCCATCAGTAAGGCAAACCACAGGAACGGACGCGACTCGTACAGGCGCCCTTTAAAGCGTAACCACAAGCTGACCACGCCCAGCGTAATCATCAACAGGCCCAGCGCCACCATCACGCGGAATGACCAGAAGATGATGGTTGAGTTTGGACGATCTTCTTTCGGGAAGGATTTTAGCGCCGGTACCTGCTTATCCAGACTGTGCGTCAGAATAAGGCTGCCAAGATAAGGAATCTCCAGCGCATACTTAGTGCGTTCTTCTTCCATATCCGGCACACCAAACAGAATGAGTGGCGTCGCTTCACCCGGCGGGTTTTCCCAGTGGCCTTCGATAGCCGCAATTTTTGCCGGCTGGTGTTCCAGGGTATTCAGCCCGTGCGCATCCCCAATCATGGCCTGAACCGGTGCCACAATCAGCGCCATCCACAACGCCATTGAGAACATCTTACGAATGGCGGGATTGTCATTGCCTTTAAGTAAATGCCAGGCTGCAGAAGCGCCCACAAAGAAGGCACTGGCCAAAAAGGCCGCCACGGACATATGTAACAGGCGATAAGGGAATGACGGGTTAAAGACAATTTTAAACCAGTCTTCCGGCACGACAACGCCGTTCTGAATCAGGTAGCCCTGCGGCGTTTGCATCCAGCTGTTGGAGGACAGAATCCAGAACGTGGAAATTAACGTGCCGAGCGCCACCATGCAGGTCGCAAAGTAGTGCAGGCCGGGACCGACACGGTTCCAACCGAATAACATCACCCCCAGAAAACCGGCTTCCAGGAAGAACGCCGTTAATACTTCGTAGGTCAGCAACGGGCCGGTAATACTGCCCGCAAACTGAGAAAAACCACTCCAGTTGGTGCCAAACTGATACGCCATGACCAGCCCGGAAACCACGCCCATACCAAAGTTCACCGCAAAGATTTTCGACCAAAAATGATAGAGATCGCGATAAGTTTGATTATGCGTTTTTAGCCACATTCCCTCCAGCACAGCCAGAAAACTGGCCAGGCCGATCGTGATGGCGGGAAAGATAATATGGAAGGAAACAGTAAATGCGAACTGAATCCTGGCGAGATGAAAGGCATCTAATCCAAACATTGCTTACCTCTTTGCCACATAGAACACCATATAGTTACTTATAATTAACAACTTATGTACAAAGAACGTCATCCCATTGCACAGAAAAATTCCATGGCGAATGTAAAACGCTTCGCCCTGGTAAAACAGAGACAATCAGATATGTAAAAACTATAACAGTATTTTTTGATTTAGATCATTTTTTTGTTGAAAGATCTTTTATTTGAAAAACAACAATAAAAAGTTAATTACAGCGCCGCAATGTGACATTTTTGTTATTAAATTAGAGGCTAAAAAAGTACATTCCCGTCAGGCTGTACTGGGTAAAAAAAACCTCGCAACTCGCTGTTTTTCTCTGTTATTCAGCCTTTCCCGGCTGGCTTAAATCCGGTAAAAATCTACATCCCACAATAAAATCACTTGTTTTTTATATTGTTAGCAGGATAGTGATCTTATCTTCTCTCTCTGACGGTTTTTGCCCGTTCGGGACATATTTAACCAAGAATAAATAAGCGTTTACTCGCGCCATTCAGCACAGGCCAGTTTGCTATTTATGTTAAAATTTAACGCAGTATGTAAATAAAGAACTATCAGCTAAAACCCAAAGTCATTATTTCTTCCCGATAGCTCGCTGAAATAACCGCATTAGTAAAAACGATGTTAAAAAATGCCAGCGAACAACCTCCCCTGTGGCGCTGGCCGGTTGTTCATGCCGGTCAGATGCAGTGCAGCCTTTACTCTGCGTAATCGGCTATGGCCAGGCTGGCGCGTCACCTGACAGGCAAGCGCGCCCCGTTCAGGGTGAAAATTTATTCCCCGGTGGCGTCTTTTTCACGATGAGACAGAATGCGATCAACGTTCTCTTCTAACCAGTCGGCCAGGCCGACCACCTGCTCCCCCACTTCCAGGCCCAATGGCGTGAGGCGATACTCCACATGCGGAGGCACCACATCATAGGCAATACGCTGCACAAAACCGTCTTCTTCCATGTAGCGCAGGCTCTGTGCCAGCATGCGTTCACTCACGCCGCCCACCGTCCGCCGTAACTCGCTAAACCGTAGCGTTTTATCTTTCAGCGCCAGCAGGATTAACACGCTCCAGCGGCTGGTAATGCGCTTTAACAGGTCACGTGACGGACAGTTAACGTGCAACAGCTCACCGCGTTTAAATCTTTCACTAATCTTTTCAGACATTTAGTTATATCACTCCACGCTAACAATTCTGTAAGTACTTACTAAAAGTTAGTTTATCGCTTAGGCTGTTTTTTACCAACCCTATGTTAAAGGAGTTACCCAATGATCGCTGTTACTGGTGCGACTGGCCAGCTGGGCCGTTTAGTCATAGAAGCATTACGCAAAAAGATTGCTGCAGACCACATTGTTGCCACCGTGCGCTCGCCCGCTAAAGCCGGTGACCTTGCCGCATTGGGCGTTGTAGTGCGTGAAGCGGATTACAACAAACCTGAGACCTTAGCGGCCGCCTTTAAAGGGGTAGATAAAGTACTGCTGATTTCGGGAAGTGAAGTGGGCCAACGTGAAGCTCAGCACCGCGCCGTGATAGACGCAGCCAAAGCCGCAGGCGTGAAATTTATTGCCTATACCAGCCTGCTGCATACTGATACTTCTCCGCTCTCACTTGGCATTGAGCATCGCGCGACCGAAGCCATGCTGGCGACCTCTGGTGTGCCTTCCGCCCTGCTGCGCAACGGTTGGTACACCGAAAACTATGCCGCCAGCATCGCGCCAGCCCTGGCACATCATGTGTTCCTTGGTGCTGCGGGCGAAGGACGAATCTCTTCTGCTGCGCGCCAGGATTATGCTGAGGCAGCGGCCGAAGTGATGGTTCGTGACGATCAGGCCGGAAAAGTGTACGAGCTGGCAGGCGATGACAGTTACACCCTGGCTGAATTTGCCGCTGAAATTGCGGCACAAAGCGGAGAAAAAGTCGATTACGTGAACCTGCCACAGGCGGAGTTTGCCGCAGCGCTGAAAGCCGCAGGTTTACCGGCACCGCTGGCGGACTTACTGGCGGACTCCGACGTGGGTGTTGCTCAGGGCGGGCTGTTCGATGATTCGCGCACGCTGAGCCAGCTTATTGGTCGCCCCACCACCGCTTATCAGGACGTGATTCGCGCGACGCTGGCAAAAGGCTAAGGTCGACCCGCTAACCCCCGCTTTACTCGCTAACGACGCCGTCGTCTACCGGAGCAGGATAACCGGTAGACGACGGCGATCTTGTCTTGATTGCGCCTGATGCCTGCATCCTTATCGCCTCTTGCCCGCGAGGCGTACACCATGATTCGGTACACGCCGAAGCAAGACATTTTGCCGTGCGTAAACTGCCTGCATGTTTACTCATGGAGATCCAAAATGATTGCTGTTCTTTTTGAAGCAGAGGCACTGCCTGCAGCGCAACAACGCTACCTTACACTGGCGGCTGAGTTGACACCCGCGCTGGCCGAAATACCGGGGTTTATCAGGATCGAACGATTTCAGAGCCTGAGCGCGCCCGGCAAGGTTTTATCGTTATCGTGGTGGGAGGATGAGAGTGCAGTAAGAAACTGGCGGGAAAACACGCGGCATCAGTCGGCACAGGAAGAAGGTAAAAAACGCATTTTTGCCCATTACCAGATACGCGTTGTCCAGCTCATTCGGGACTATTCAGGGCCAGAGGGGCGCGATCATGTTTGATATTCACGTCGTGTTCAGTAATACACCGGGGGCGCTTTCATCATTTGGCACCCTGCTCGGCCAGCATGGCATTGGGCTGGAAGGCGGTGGCGTTTTTACAACGTCGCACGAGAGCCACGCGCATTTTCTTGTTGAAGAGGGGCCCAAAGCACATCAGTTATTGTCTGACGCCGGTTTCGACGTCAGAGAGCTCAAAAAACCGTTGATCAGGAAGTTAGCGCAGGCACAGCCGGGAGAACTGGGTGAAATTGCGCGGGTCATTGCGGAAAATGGCATTACTATACTGGTTCAATACAGCGATCACAGTAACCGACTGATCCTCATCACCGATGATGATGAGCGGGCTGGTGACGTCACCCGAACATGGACATTAGCGACAGCATGAAACTGATCCCTTCCCGGCATCAACAAGATCATCCGCCTTCACTGGAGACCAGCATGTCTGCGGTCGCCACCGCGATGGCGGATGCATCCAGAATGCATATTCTCTGTGCACTAATGGATGGCCGGGCATGGACCGCCACTGAGCTAAGCGTGGTTGCCGACATCGCCCCTTCCACCACCAGCGGTCATTTGCATAAGTTGCTTGATACCGGCCTGATCGTCTGTGTGGTGCAGGGCAGGCATCGCTACTACAGCCTGGCCGATCGCGAGGTTGCCGGGCTACTGGAAAACCTGATGGGCGTTTCGGTTAAGCCCGGTAACGCCGTTAAAACCACGACGCCAAACCGGCTGAGGCGAGCCCGAACCTGCTACGACCATCTGGCCGGTGAGATTGCGGTCGAGATCTATGATTTTCTGCAATCGGCAGGCTGGATAACGTCAGACGGCACAGCCTTAACGCCGTGCGGCACGGCGAACTTTGACAAGGCGGGCATCGTGCTTGCCCCTCGTTCCCGACGAAAAGCATGCTGTCCCTGTCTGGACTGGAGTGAAAGACGCTTTCATGCCGGGGGCGAAGTGGGTGCCGCTTTGTTACGCTTTCTGCTGCAAAAGCACTGGCTGATGCAGGCGCCGGGATACCGGGAGCTTGTTGTAACGGACAGCGGCAAAGCGGCACTGCAGCGTCTGTTCAGTATCAGCCCGATCTGACCGCCGCCCTGTATTGCCCGTTTGTTCAGCACAGGTTACAGGCTTAGCGCTCAGGTTCAGCATCCCGCCGCATCAGCAAGGTATCGTGAAAAACGCCGTTGACATAAAGCGCAGCAACATCTGTCGCGTAGGTCTGAAACCCCGCCGAGCGGTACAGCCTGGCAGCCGCGATGTTGGTGGCGCTCACGGCGAGTTTCAGGCTGCGGCATTCACGGGCTTCCGCTATCGCAGCCGTGAGCAGCGCCTTCGCCAGTCCGCTGCCCCGCCATTCAGGACGCACATACATTCCCCAGAGCGTGGCGATGTGCCGCTGTTTCACGCCTGGATTAAAGCGCACGCCGACGATGCCAGCTGTCTGGCCCTGGTCATCGATGCCCGCCAGCATACGGTTTTCACGTAGCATTGCCGCAAAAAAAGCGTCCGGCTGCTGACGCTCGCGATCGTAATCCGCGCCAAAGGCGTCGGGATGACGCCTGAGTGCCTCCAGTCTGATAGCACGGAATGCCGACACATCCTGCTCAGCGAGAGGTTGTAAGATGTAAGGTTTCACCACGGAATTGTCCTTAGCGGGGTTGTTCGCACCATTTTGCTTTATCCTGACACTTCTGTGTATTTTGACGGCTACGCAGGTCAAAAACATGCCCGCTGGCGATGATCAAAATTTATTTAGTTATATCCTAAGAGATTCATCTGAAATGCATTTAATGCAAAACTGGTCATATTTGGTTGAATTGACTGTGTTTTATTCAATGCATACGATTAATCGACAATTTTTATTACGTTCATAGACAATCTGCATTGTTGTTCCTGCCTGCGAGAGGTCTATAATTTCTCTTTTGTGCAACCCCGTTCGCTCAGGAGGCCGTTATTAATACTTATCGCCAGCAACTCAATGCATTCGAAGAGAATCGTGCCGGGGCGGAAGTTGAGTATCAATACGATCCCCATGAACTGAAGCTGGACCGCATGCAGGATTCTGAACCTGAGCCAGAGCTGATCGAAGGCTTACCGGCTCCGGATGCGCTGACGCCTGCCGATCGCTATCTTGAGCTGTTTGAAGCCGTCCAGATGTCGGGCATTTTCGAGGACAGCAAAACCTTTCCCGATTGTTCGCCCAAGTATGATCCACTGGATGTTCTGATGCGCTATCGCCGTCAAAAGCGCAGCAAGGACTTCGATCTGTCGCGTTTCGTTACTGAGCATTTTTATATGCCAGGCATTAACGAAAGCTTTTACGTCTCAAATCCCGATAAAACGCTCAACGAGCATATCGACGATCTGTGGCCGGTTCTGACCAAAATGCCGCAGCAGCATATGCCGCACTCCTCGTTGCTGCCGCTACCTAAGCCCTACGTGGTGCCCGGCGGACGCTTCGGTGAAACCTACTATTGGGATTCCTACTTCACCATGCTCGGCCTGGCTGAATCGGGCCGTGACGATTTGTTGCGTCATATGGCGGACAACTTCGCCTGGCTGATCGATAACTACGGTCATGTGCCAAACGGTAACCGTACCTATTATCTCAGCCGTTCACAGCCACCGGTGTTTGCCTTGATGGTGGAGCTGTTTGAAGAGGACGGCGTGCAGGGTTCACAGCGCTATCTGGATCAACTGATGAAAGAGTATCAGTTCTGGATGGACGGTGCGGGCTCGCTGATGCCAAACCAGGCTTACCGCCATGTAGTCCGTATGCCTGACGGCTCGTTGCTGAACCGCTACTGGGATGACCGGGATACCCCGCGCGATGAGTCCTGGATCGAAGATGTGGAAACGGCTCGTCTTTCAAAGCGCCCGGCAAGCGAAGTTTATCGGGATCTGCGCGCAGGTGCCGCGTCCGGATGGGATTATTCGTCGCGCTGGCTACGTAATCCCAAACGCCTGGCGAGCATTCGTACCACGCAGTTTATCCCCATCGACCTCAATGCGTTGTTATACAAGCTTGAGTTGATGATAGCCACGCTGTCTCATGCCAAAGGCGAAGAGCTTACCGCCCTGGCCTGGCAGAAAAAGGCCGAGGCGCGCAAGCGGGCAATTACCCGCTATTTATGGGACAGCACGGCTGGTGTGTTCCGCGATTACGACTGGCGTCGTGCACGCTTCGGGGCCTTTACCGCCGCCGCCGTGGTGCCGTTGTTTGTCGGTCTGGCTACGCCTTACCAGGCACACCTACAGGCTATCGCCCTGCGTCACCTGCTGCTCAGTAACGGCGGCCTGCTCACCTCAATGGTGGAAAGCGGTGAACAGTGGGACAAACCGAACGGCTGGGCCCCTATGCAGTGGATGGCCGTCGTCGGCCTGAATAACTACGGGGAAGAGACGCTGGCGAATGAAATTGCCGTTAACTGGCTGAACACGGTGAATAACTTCTATCAGTTGCACCATAAACTGGTAGAAAAGTACGATATCAGCGGCGATCGAGCCCGTCCGGGCGGCGGAGGCGAATATCCGTTACAGGACGGGTTTGGCTGGACAAACGGGGTAACGCGTCGTCTGATGGCGATGTATGGCCACCTGATGGCTGATTAACCGCCAGCCGTACCGAACAGACGCAAAAAAGCCGGGAATCTGTCCCGGCTTTTTTTATACCCGTCAGCGCGTAGTCACGTTATTTCTTCGCTTCTACACCTGGCTGGGCTGAGCGCTGCAGGAACTGTTGAGTTACCTCCGGCAAATGCTGGAACAGCCATTCAGCCATCGCAATTTCCTGGTCGCGAATCTCTGTCAGCACTCTGACACCTTCGCTGTCGCCGACCTGCTCCGCTGCCGCGATGAGACTGGTGTAACTGGCAATCTCTGCGTTTTCGAACACATAGCCGCTCATTGCGCCTTTCACGACTTCGTCAGGGGTAAACATACCGCCAATCGCCTGCCCCATTGCCGCCATTTTTCCCATCACGTCTTTCATAATGGAATGGTCAATATCGTGGCGTTCCAGCAGTTGCTCCAGCAGCCTGAGCTGATGTTTGGTTTCATCCAGATGCTGTGCCAGGCGCTGCTCCAACGCCGGATAATGCTCCAGACGGCCCGCCATTTTACTCAGCATGCTCTCAGCCTGCTTTTCCATGGCGTGAGCATCACGAAGCCAGTCATGATAATTTTCAATCGCCGTCGTCATTTTGATGCTCCTTTAACCTTACTGATAGCCTGTGCAACGCCGGTCAGTTTTTCATCGGTCTGTTTTTCTTCCTCAAGCGTTTGAGCCAGCAGCTTTGCCGCTTTGGTGTAGCCCAGCTTCAGTGCCAGCGCATGCAGGGTGCCGTAGGTAGCAATCTCATAATGCTCAACTTTCTGCGCCGCCCCGATCAATCCCTGATCGCGTACTTCACCCTTTTCAACAGACTCAATAATCTCCTGCGCTTCTTCCACCAGCCCTTCAAGCGCATGACACTTCATACGTTTAATTTTAACCTCGGGCGTGATGTCGACTAATTCATCAAGACGCTCAATTTGCCCGCGTGTCTCTTCAAGATGTTGATTGAACGCAGCGATAAGATTTTCATCACTGGCTGCGCGGGCCATTTTTGGCAGCGCCCGGGCTATCTGTTTTTCAGCACTGTAAACATCTGACAGGTCATGGATGAAAAGATCATTTAACGTTTTAACAGTCATAAAAAGCGCCTCATTATTTAAACAGCCACACCGTAATTTCAGCGCAGCAACCGTAAATCTCACTCTCATATAACCTTAGTGTAATTAGCGGAAATTGCGTTTAACTTTGCACAAACCCACAGCAAAAGTAGCATTACCGATGCAATTTTTCTTTTACTACCAGTCATTTACTTCTTTTAATTTATCTTCGGTCAAAGAATGATTTTTCATCAATAACGACAAACCTGTACAAAAAATCAATAAACCGTACAACTTAATCCACGCTTTAAATAAAAACGTTCCGCCCGCTGGACTCAGGTTCCATTTTTTTAAATTTGTGATTTTTTTGATATCGGACGACAAGATAAAAAAATACCGGAAAGGAATTTCCTTTCCGGCAAGATTAACGCAATCTCACACCAGAGATGATTGACACAACGAATTACACTGGAAGGTTTATCTGTTTCGAAGAAACATTAAGCTTTTCAGTGCGCAAAGATAATGATTAAGTCTTTGTTAATTAAGCATTAACTCCGGCGACTGACTTTACCACCTTTACGACCTGCTTCAATAGCGCGTTGCGGATCGTTCTTAAAGTTTCCACCGCTGTTTTGACCACCTTTACGTCCCGCTTCTGCTGCACGTTCTTTGTCTGCAGCAAAATTACCCGCCCCACCACGATATTGCGTCATTCTGTGTTCTCCTCAAATTTCATTATTCAAACAGCACAGTTGAAGTTACATCAGCTAAAGGGTGCCAGAAATAAATGTAGTCATAAAACGTACCTTATCAAGCATGATGTTTGAGAAAAGGCATCACATTTCTGGTCATGGTTTGTGAAGAACTTCCCTCTCATTCTTTAGTGATGAAACTATTTAAAGCAGAAACTTAACTAAACCGCATCAGGTGCCCATTGTGTGACAGCGGCACCTTCCAGCCTGTATTAATCGATCGATTCATTAAAAAGTCCACTCTGTTTTTCTTTTAAAGCGAAGCGTAACAACGTGATGATTGCGCCTGATATCGTCAATCTGATCAATAAATGATCTATTTAACCAGGCGTGATAACGCAAATTCCTTTATCAAAAGATTTCATCGGATGAAAATAAGCGAAGCGGTAAATTCGTTTATTATTAAGATACTGATAAAAAGCAGATCATTTAATAATCAACCAGACATCAATTAGCAAAATGACCGGGTCAGGAAAGAGAGAAAAAGATAAAGAGGGCGTTTTAAATAAGCGAAGCGTAGGAAAATAAAAAAAACGCCCTGACGGGCGTTCTTTTCGGACTATTCTGCCCTGCTACTTTTGCAGGAACGTCAGTAAATCTTGATTAAGCTGATCCTGATGCGTCACTGCAAACCCATGCGGACCCTGGTCATAGATCTTAAGTTCCGAGCCGGTTATCAGCGCATGGGCCAGTTTACCGGTTGCTTCAAAAGGCACGATTTGGTCGTGGCTGCCGTGGATGATTAACGTTGGCACATCGACTTTCGCAAGGTCCGACCGGAAATCCGTTTCAGCAAAAGCGGTAACGCAGTCCAGCGTCCCTTTCAGGGAGGCCATTAACGCAATCGTTAAGGTCTGAGTTAATACACCGTCAGAAACCTGTTGACCGGCGTTCGTGCCATAAAACGGCGCAGCAAACTCGTTAATAAACTGCGCGCGATCCTTGAGTAGCCCCTGTTTAATGCCGTCGAAAACGGCTTTTTCCACCCCTTCTGGGTGATCGTCTGTTTTGCCGAAAATCGGCGTAATCGCACCCAGCAGCACCAGGCTTTTGACTTTAGCGGTACCGTACTTACCGATATAGCGCGACACATCACCGCCGCCCATCGAGAAACCGACCAGCGTTACGTCGCTGAGTTGCAGGTGCTCAATCAGACTATGAATATCTTCAGCAAAGGTGTCGTAGTCATAGCCTTCCCAGGGTTGATCGGAACGCCCGAAGCCGCGACGGTCAAAGGCGATGGCGCGATAGCCCCGTTCAGCCAGAAAGTTAAGCTGGCTATCCCACATATCTGCATCCAGCGGCCAGCCGTGGCTAAAGAGAACCGGCTGACCTTTTCCCCAGTCCTTGTAATAAAGATTAAAGCCATCTTTGCTTTTAAACAGACTCATAAGTGCCTCGCTATGGGTGAAAGTCATGACTCTTCAGGCCAGCGCGAATAACGTTACCGCGACAGCCGTGGCAGAGGGCGATACCTGACAAGTTTGGCAGAGGGGGGAAAATGTTCCAATGCGGAACAGAGGTTTTATTTTGTTGTCACTTAATGTTTTTCTTATCGTTTCCTGTTTCAATGCTTATTGTCCCGTCTTTGTTATTTTCAACTCTCATAATCATTTTTTTATCAATGCATTTATTTTCATTACTATCAAAACACATCATATCTTGTGTTTCAGAGTTAAATACTCTTATATCACCTTTAGGTTTTGATTTGAATCCATCGCCATAATCCCAAATATTCACATACCAATCTCCGTTGCTTGCAGGTTTTGGTATGTCATATTTTTTTCTCAAATATTCTTTATTTTCATTCCACCAGGCGATTTTACCGTTTTCTGTTAGCGGGAAGTTTTTAACTGCAATATTCGAAAAATTTAGCTCTTGATCTACGACGATGATTTCTGTTTTTCGTAAAACTTCCAGGTAAAAACCTACAGCAATTACGATTATGAAAATAGCTATAATATATTTTTTGTTAAGCATTTGAATTGCCTTTGATAGTCACATAAGTTTCCATATCTGTAAAGAATGGTCTAAATCCGAAATTCACAGATCTTTGTAATACAAACCAAGTCTTAAAGAAATAGAACTGGTTGAATTTCCAGTTCCTGACATCATCTTGATCTAAACCAAAATGGTCTTGAACTTTATATTTTATTTTAGCTGTGTATTCGTTTTGACTTATTGCAAGCTCTACAATTGAAATCTCAGTGCTGTATGTATCATGAACCGCTAAACCCAGTCCATTGAAGCTATCCTGAGTTCTTGTGAATTTTGGTAGTATGCTACTTTTAATATTTATCGCTATTTGTGGTATAGCCTCATTAGGGAGTGTTTTTTTATCGTAATTTATATTTTTATCAAGTATTTCTTTTATTCTTTTAAGGCTGCTATTTAAACTTTTATCAGAAATGATATTATGGTTTAGTGCAGCATTCAGGCTCGCATTTTTGAAGCTATTTCCGTTCGACATTTGCATATGATCGAACATCTGTTTAATGATTCCTTTGTAAGGACCAAAAAAAGAGAAAGGAAGCGTTAGTTTTTTTAGATCCTCAAACATCAGTTTCGCACACGTTTGTTTACTAATTTTTTTCCCAGGAGTAGGCGAGTAGAAGCGGCTTTGTGGATGGCTGAAAGGCGTTAAAAGTTCGAGAGTATACGGATTTACTACAGTCGAAACATCCCGAAGGTTCAAACGATTTTGCAGAAATGAATCAGTCAAATCCCCGAATTTCATATCATCAGAATTTGAATCGTTAAATTTTTTCTGTGTCGAATAAACAATTATTGGTTCCATGTTATTTAATCCGTTTAACCTACCAACAAGCCAATGATAAACCATTGCTCATAAAAAAGGCACCCTACAGGATGCCTCTTGCACGTCGTTATGGGTATCAGTCTTTCAGTAGTTTGTGCTCAATCTCTCTTGCCTGTGCAATGTTTGCATCTGTGAGGAAGCGTCTCACCGCCTTTAACCAGATCCTGAAGTGCCTGGGCATAGCTTTCTTTCCGTTCCAGGTATGAAGCTTCACAGCCCCGTCTTCATAAGCAAACATACCTTTAGCCGCTGTAGGAGCGGGCTTTACAGCCTCTTTTGCCTTCTCAGTAGCAGCGGAAGGGATAGTGTTTGAAACGGGCTTAAAACCGCCTAAAGGCGCTTTCAGCAACTCAGGATTCTTACCCTTCTGCACAAAAAGCTTAATCTGACGATTTTTTGCCTTATCTTCATCTTCTTGAGTATGAGTAATGAGTAGAGACGCAAGACGGGTTCCGTTTAACAGCATTTGTTCCAGATCCAGTGGTAAACGACCTCTGCCTGACCACTGCATAACCTGACCATGACTTTCATACTGATACTTAGCTGCTACAGAGACGGGTTCTTTCTGTCTGTTGTTACGAGCTGGAGCATTTGCTGACAGCAACTGAGCAACCTTATTGTCTTCGCTTACCTTAATGCCAGGCCCAGCAACATTTGCGAACAGAGGACGCTACAGATAACCCTCGTGTGACAGCGCTACGCCGCATTTGCCATTTTTCTTGATGCTGTACATAGCCGCATCCGCGCGTGCCAGTGCGCTGTCAAAGTTCTCCGGGTATTCAACCTGAACCACGCCGATGGATGCGCCAATTGAGGCGCTGCCGTTGGCCACTTCAAAAGGCTGTAAGGCTGCCTCCAGGCAAGCGTCGGTGAGCTTCTTTGTGAGCGGATGAGACAACGCAAAAGGAATCAGTAAAACAAATTCGTCGCCCCCCAGACGGCCAATGATGACATTCGCCGGACAGGCCGCGATAAAGCGCTGGCTGAGTTGAATCAGGACATCGTCACCACTGCGATGACCTAAGGTGTCGTTAACATGTTTAAAGTTATCTAAATCAATAAAGGCAATACAAAAGGCTACGTCCGTTTTCATCTCGCGGAAATGGTTGATTAACGCATGGCGATTGGTTAACTGCGTGAGCGGATCGTGCATAGCCAGCGTGGCCAGTTGTTCTTCGTACTGTTTCTCTTTGGTCATATCAATGTGGGTGCCCGTCACTTTAGTGGGCCTTCCCTGCTCATCCCATTCGCTGACACGACCGCGATCCAGTACCCAGGTAATTTTGCCCGTTTTGCCAATCATGCGATGCAACGCCTCATAGAAAGGCGCTTTCCCATCAATATGATCGTAGAAAGCCTTTAACACATCGCTGGCGTCGTCCGGATGCAGGTAGGATTTCCATACATCGAAATGCGCACCGACCTCTTTAGGCTGAAAGCCCAGCATCGATCCCCAGCGTCGGTTAAAGATAACCAGCTTGCCGCTGGGAATATCCAACTGCCACAGACACAACCCCGTGCCGTCCAGTGCGGCGCTTAATTTATTACGGGCATCGTGCGCAATACGCTTTAACCGTGCGTTATGTTTTTTTAAATTCGCGATTTGCTGCCGCAGGGCTTCTTCAGACATAGGGATAACTGGAAAGGGAAATGTCTATTTTGCCAGTGCTATACATTGTGTAAAGCAGCATGTTGAAAAGACGATGAGACGCGGACAAAACCGGCGTCGACAGGATTTCTCACCCTTAACGGCGTCAGAAACAGCACACGACAAAATCTTAAGGGATAACGTCAGGGCGTTTACATTGTCCCGGCGAGCCTCAGGTTGGTCACAGAGGTATCGCGTGAAGTGTTGGTCAGATGTCAGCCTGTACGTTTTCATCTATAGAAAGCTTTGCTTTTTTAAAGAACAGGCGGCCTGTAACAACAGCATTCTGATAACCACTTGATATGTAATCATAAATAAAATCATAAAATGTAACGCTGACATGTTTATGCAAACTCATAATCACACTTAAATATCTTCCGGGTGTTAAGTAAAGACGTCAGCACGACATCAAGGAGATAAATGATGAACCCGTTAATCACGCTTTCTTTTCACGGTACTCAGTGTAAAAATCAGTCACAACAAGATTCCCATCTCACCGACGCGCTTTTTTTAGGCGATATGTTTTTCGCTCATAATAATGACAACGAACATCATGTAAAAAATTATGGATTACATGGCGCTGCGCCCGGCCATTTCTGTGTAAGAAATGCTGTGCTGGATAATCATTTCCACACTAGCCAAAAAGGGGCAGCGATATATATCTGACCACCACCGCGCATTATTTTTGCCAATCAGTAATAACCCGTAAGAAGGCAATATCGATGTAATCAATGACGTTAGCACCTTTCGGATGCATAAATGCAGAGGATAACTATCATGAAAAAGATGATTATTAACTCAATGATTGTAGCCGTACTCGTTTTTACCGGCGGTGCCGCAGCCGCAGAATCATTCAAAGACAGCCATACGTTAAATAACGAAGTCGTGTCTGCGCAGGCCGCACAGGCGATGAATGACATTCAGCTTTCTCGCAATGCGTTATTTAATGGCCAGACGCAGCAGGCTAAAACGCTGGCGACCCAGGCTGAAACGTATCTTAAAGATAATAGCGTGGACTGGACCAGGTATATTCGCTACGACAAAAAGGCCCCAATAACAGGTGATAACTATATTCGTATAGGCTCGGACGTCTCGGTTTCTGAAGATTATCAACTTTCCAAACAGAAAAATGACGCGATCGATCAAGCCAACCAGCATATTAAGGCGGGAGATAAACAAGGCGCGCTCAATGCGTTGAAACTGGCAGGGGTTGCCGTTACCGAAACGCAGGAACTCATGCCGTTGCAGCAAACCGAAAATGACGTTTCCAACGCGCTTGCCATGATGAAACAGGATAAGTACTACCAGGCAGGCATGTTGCTGAAATCAGCAGAAGAGGGGGTCATTTACGACACCCAAACCTATTCAGAAAGCCCTGTTAACCCAACCATGCATCACACCCAAACGGGTACCCATGCTCAGCCAGGTAATAAAGGATAACCATCCTTTTTAATAAAGTTACGTTATTAAATAACGCTGCCGCTTTCATTATTCAGGATGAAAGCGGCAACGTACATCTATAAATACACTATAAGATAATCTGCTTATCTCTTGTTGCGCATAAGTATTACGAATACATCCCACTTCATAAAAAAAGAAATGACTTTTTCACTGAACAAACCATCTTTTCTGCTTATTCGAATTTATTTAAACGAACGCTGCCGCGCGATACACTTTTTCAAACAACGCTCCAGCACCCTGTCCTTTCTATTGATAACCAATGAAATTACTTTTTAACTAAACTAAAGGATAGTTTTCTAAAAAAAAAGACTTCAGGTTATAAACTGCAATTCATCTTTGCCGATAAACGAAGTGTAATGGCTTTAATCACAAAAATAATAAGATCACTTATCGGGGAAAAACATGAAAATCACAACTGGCCGTAAAATCGCTTTAGCGTTCGGCATCATCGTCATCGTCTCGCTGATTGGCAGCAGTTTGTCGATCACTAACTTTCTTAAACTGCGCCAGGCCAACACCTGGAACGTCCACAGTTACCAGGTCATGAGCGTCAGCGACAGCATGCTGACCGATATGATTAATATGGAAACCGGCGTGCGTGGGTTTGTTGTCTCTGGCAATGACAACTTTCTGGCACCGTTTAACAGCGGTAAAACCGCTTTCGATCAGAAGTACAGCCAGCTACGCTCAATGACTGCGGATAACGCCGAGCAGCAGCAAAGGCTGGCATCACTGCTTGAATTGCATAAAAGCGTTCAGGGCGTAGATGAGCAACTGATCGCCTTACGCCGCGAGGTGAACAGCGGCAAGCAACCATTGGAGACCCTGACGCATTTCTTTCAGGAAGGCCGCGATAAAGCGTTTATGGATCGCTATCGCGCCATCGCTGCTGAATTCAACGGTGCAGAAGCCACACTGTTAGCCAAACGTTCTGCAGAGGTAAACAGTCTGGCCTTTGCCACCAAAATGACGCTGAGTCTGGCAGGTATCACCACCATTCTGCTTTCCATCATTCTGGGCACCATTATTACGCGCAGTATTATCCGCGCACTGGGCGGCGAGCCAAAAGCGGCTGCCGATATTGCCGGGATGATTGCGCAGGGTAACCTGACCGTGGAGATCGCCGTTCCGGTCAAAGGACAGAGTAGCCTGATGGGCTCTCTTGAAGCCATGCGCATGCAGTTAGTCACCATCGTCAGCGGTATCCAGTCCTCTGCTGAGCTGATCAACAATTCAGCGAGCGAAATCGCGCAGGGCAATGTCGATCTGGCCCAACGTACTGAAGAGCAGGCCGCGGCGCTTGAACAAACGGCTGCCAGTATGGAACAACTTACCGCTACCGTGCGTCAGAATACCGATAATGCGCGTCATGCGAATACACAGGCCGACACAACGTCACACGTGGCGACGCAGGGCGGTGATGTGGTGAAACAGGTTGTTGAGACCATGCGCTCCATTTCAGAAAGCTCAGGCAAAGTGGCAGAAATCATTTCGGTCATCGAAGGCATTGCTTTCCAGACCAATATCCTGGCGCTGAACGCCGCGGTTGAAGCCGCAAGAGCGGGTGAAGGTGGACGCGGATTTGCCGTTGTCGCCGGTGAGGTGCGTTCGCTGGCCTTACGCAGTTCCACTGCTGCCAAAGAGATCAAAGATTTGATCACTCAGTCGGTTGAACATGTGGCAAAAGGCTCAGGACTGGCCCGCCAGGCCGGTAATACGATGGAAGAGATCGTGAAATCGGTGCAGGGCGTGACGACGATTATGGGCGAAATCACCATCGCTTCCGATGAGCAGAGCAATGGTATCGGTCAGGTCAGCATTGCCGTCAGCCAGATGGACCAGGTGACCCAGCAGAACGCCGCTCTCGTTCAGCAGGTTTCTTCTGCCGCACAAGGTATGCTGGAGCAAACGGTGATGTTGCGCGACGCGGTTTCCATCTTCCGCATCGAAAAAAGCGCTAACCTCGCTACCCCGGCTTTCCGCTAACCGGCACGCTTTTATTCTGCATGCCTGAGTCATCACAGAGCCCGGACCCGCTAACCGCTGGCCCGGGCCTGTCTTAACGCTTGCGCCGATCATGCCTGTTGCCCCACGCGTTCCCCGCGTATCCCTTGCCAAAAAAAGCGTTTTAAAAACCCCCAATGACCACTAAAGTGAGCATAACCTTACTCACAACGGGCGCAACTATGTTTACGAAAACCTATCAGGTTGACGAAAAGCACATTGATTTTCAGGGCGTGGTGGATGGACTTTACTATCCGTTTTATATGGAATGGACACGTCACGCATTTATGAAAGAGCACCTTGGCGTCGATCTTGAAGAAGAGTTTGCCGCAGGCCGAATTCATATGCTACTTGAGTACTCGCTGCGCTTTAAAAAGAGCCTGAAAAAAGGCGATGAAATGCAGGTCACCTGCGCGCTGGCCGCCAATGAAAAACGCAACCGCGTTAACTTCATCCAACAAATTCTGGTAAACAATGTGGTGTACGCCGAGGCGGTTTTTACCGGCACCTGTCTGGAAAATGGTCGCCCGTCCATCCCGGAATTTTTGCGCAGTGCGATCCCGGATAATCCGTCGTAACGCGGCCTCACTCTGCCGCATTGCAACGACGTCCGCCGCACGCGGATGCTGTTAAGGCCGTCACCTCATCGGTGAGGCGCATGCCCTCTGTTGTCTCCACTGCATGTCCTTGATGAATAGCGTGACGCGCCTCACTGCTCTGTTTCGATATGACCGAAATGTGACCTAAATATGACACACGCGATGCCGATAACCTTAGTGGACCCGAGTCGATCGGCCTCCCTTTAAACGGGTCGTTGTCTCTCCACTACGTGGTCAAAATCTTTTGACCTTTTAACGGCTATAAATGGAGAGATCTATGTTTTCCCTCACGCGTTTACTACCAGGCAAAATTTCGCTGGCCGTGTCAGATGATCAAAATAACATTCAGGCGATAAAGGCCTGTAGCGGTTGGATCGAATTTACCCCAGAGGGGATCATTCTCTCGGCCAACCCGGCCTTTCTGGCCGTGACCGGCTATCAGCTTAACGAAATCACCGGACAGCACCATCGCATGTTCTGTAAGCCAGAGTTCGTCCACTCCCGTGAATATGGCCAGTTCTGGGAAAGACTGGCATCCGGGCAGTCGTTCAGCGGCATCTTCGAACGCTACAGAAAAGACAAAAGCCTGCTCTACTTGAGCGCCAATTATTTCCCCGTGAAAGACAAACACGGCACCGTTAAAAAAATCATCAAAATCGCCAATGACATTACCGACAGGCATGAAGAGCTGACGCACAAAGAAGCCATTATTACTGCGCTGAATAATACAATGGCGACGATTGAATTTACTCCGCATGGTGACATCATCAATGCGAACGAAAACTTCCTCGCGCTGATGGAGTACGATCTTGCAGAAATCAAAGGCAAGCATCACCGTATGTTCTGCTTCGATGCGTTCTATAAAGAAAACCCGGATTTCTGGAATAAAATTCAGCATGGCCGGTCCTTTACCGGACGTTTCGAAAGGGTAACTGCGTCAGGGAAGCGCGTCTGGCTTGAAGCCAACTACAATCCGGTTAAAGATGCCTCGGGGCACGTGTATAAAGTGATTAAGCTGGCTTCCGATATCACCGAACGCGTGGAAACGGCGAAGCAGGTTGCCGATATCGCCATGAGCACGTCTGAAAAAACCTCTCATATCACCGTTAATGCAAACGATGTACTGAGCCAAACGGTGCGTAACGCGGAATCAATGGCCTCGCAGGTCAATGCGGCAGCGGCAATCAGTGACAAACTGAATTACTCGGCCAAAGACATCAAAGAGATTGTCTCCACCATAAACAACATTGCCGGACAAACTAATATTCTGGCGCTGAATGCCGCAATTGAAGCCGCACGTGCGGGCGAAGCGGGACGCGGTTTTGCCGTCGTGGCGGAAGAAGTCAGACGTCTTGCCGCCTCAACCTCTCAGGCGACGCAGAAAATCAGCAAGGTGGTTGAAGAAAATACTAATCTTATTGATGAGATGTACCGACAGCTCGATGAAATCAACCACTTTCTCACCACAGAAAACGACAAGATCACAAATCTCTCAGACAATATTCAGGAAATTTTTAGCGGGGTAAAAGAGTTCGTCACCGTGATTCACAGGCTGGATGTGTAATCGAAAAGCGCCAGTATCGATAATATGCTGACCGCTTGCGTCAGCGGCGCGCCTGGTCAGGCCATCCTGAAAAGACGACCATCATTCCCTCAGCGCAGAGCGGCTCACGCGTCAGCCCTTATCACATTGTGATGCCGCCCGCTGCCATCGGCTCCCTTTATCGATGTCGGAGCAACCCGTTCAATTCTGCTTTCCCGCCCATCGGGTCATCGTATGGTCACAGACTTCGCGTAGCCTGCTTGATCATTTGCACATATTTTTATCGGGCAGGCTGCCTGTGCAACGCTGGTACGCCGGTTAAAGGGTTGGTCTGCAATGATGCATAGACCAGAGGCACGCACAGTTGCCGCCTCAATCCCGTTCGCGCATGCATGACACTTTTGAGTGCGTTTGCCGGACGATTCGCTGATAGAGGGGGAGCACCATGACAACACGGAGAACACTTTTGAAAGGAACGCTGTTGACGCTGGCCGGAATGGCCACCTCCATGAGCCGGGCTGCCGACCATTTGCCGAACGACACAGGCAGAAAATTTGCGGCTGACGGGCGCGTACTGCCGTTTCGGGGCAACACGATTATTTGTCATCTGCCACAGCAAGAAAAAGATTCTGACGCGTTTGATGCGCTACTGGATATTTACCGCGCATTACCGGCTGAACCCTGGGCGCGCAACGTCACGGCACTGCCGCCATCCAGCTATCATATGACGGTCTTCGGTGGCGCAAACGACAAGGCTCGCCGCTACCCGTTATGGCCAGCAGGGCTTCCACTCGATATGCCGATAGAGGAATGCGATCGCATCCTGGCCGATCGGCTGCGGCAATTTCGCCTGGGTGAGGATGCATCGCCCTACCGTATGTGCGTTGATCCGGCAGAGCCGTCCGCGAAGGAAAAGCCGCTGACGCTTCGCCTGCTGTCAGCCGATGAGGATACCGAAACCCGCCTGCGCCGTTTGCGCGATCGGCTATCGCAGGTGACTGGCATTCATGAGCCAGACCATGAGCGTTACGGTTTCCACATCACCCTGGGTTATCAGTTCGCCCCCCTGACCGACGACGAGGACGCCGCATGGCGACGTTCGCTGGCGGCATGGAAAACAACCATTGCCCAACGTGTCCCGGTGATAACCCTGGGTAATCCTGAGTATTGCCTGATGAACGATATGTTCGCATTCAAGCGCCAGTTTTATCTGACATAAACGGACGCGCGTCTGCAACAGGCAAGCCAGGCGCGGCTGAAAATGCCGCCGCCCCCCCCCAACCAGGCATACCGGCAAAGCACGTTTATAATGACCTGGCCCGCCCGACTTGCCCGGCTCTTTACGCCCGCTCGTATCGGCTGAATCGTTACAACGCTAATCCTGTTAACCGCCGTAATCGTCACCTTTCTCATTTTTATCTGTGACCCGGCGCACAGTGCTGGGGCATTTGTGGATTCTTTTTCCAGCAGGTGAGGCGAATCACGTTTCGGTTAAGTGCAAATCAGTAAATTCCCTTAACGACTGAAAAAACGATTCAGCTTAAGGAAGGAAAGATGAAGACTAAAATCGCACTTGCCGTATTCGCCGTGATGATATCGGGTTCCGTGTCAGCAAAAACCTGGGTGCTGACGAGTGCTGAACAAGGCACAGACAAAGGAAACTGGCAAATAACCAGCAGCGAGCTGAAGTTGCAGGGCAAACCGTTCAGCATCGAACAGAAAGTCCTGCACGGCGGTAAACAAGAAGGCAGTAAAATCCTTGAGATTCGCAGTCAGGATGGCCTGACTATCACGCTGATCCCCACCCGAGGAATGAACCTGCTGCGAGTAGAAGGTTTTGGCACCCGGCTGGGCTGGGATTCCCCCGTGAAAGAGGTGGTGAACCCGGCTTACATCAATCTTGAAAGCCGAAATGGCCTGGGTTGGCTGGAAGGTTTCAACGAAATGATGGTGCGCTGCGGCTATGAATGGACCGGACATCCGGTGAACGACAAAGGGCGCATTTATACGTTGCACGGTAAAGCGGGTAATACACCGGTATCCCAGCTTGAAGTCGAGGTAGCCGATGCGGCTCCGCATGAGATTCGTATTCGGGGTTTGATCAAAGAGAGCACGTTCAAAAAAGCGGATCTCCAGACGCTTACCGAACTGCGCTATGTGCCAGGCAGCAACCAGTTCAGCCTGCATGACGTGCTGACTAACCATTCAGATTACCCGCATGATTACGAGATTATTTATCACAGCAACTTTAGTACGCCGATTCTGGAAGAAGGCGCTCGTTTCCTCGCCCCGATGTCGAGCATCAGTCCGTTTAATGATTACGCCAAAGCGGGTTTGAAAAACTGGCAAACCTATCAGGGACCGACCAAAGACTTTGATGAAATGGTGTTTAACATCAAGCCGCTTTCCGACAAGGATCATCACACGGTCGCTGCCGTCGTCAATAAAGCCGGAAACAAAGGCGCCTCCATCCAGTTTGATACCCAACAACTGCCACTGCTGACTTTGTGGAAAAATACCGACACGCTGAAACAAGGTTACGTCACCGGTATTGAACCCGGCACCAACTATGCTTATCCGGTGACCGTTGAACGTGAACAGAAGCGGGTGAAACAGCTGGCGCCAGGAGCAAGTACGGCGTTTGATCTGACCTATACGCTATTGCACAACAGCGAGCAGGTTAATGCAGTTGAAAAACGCATTAAGGCGATTCAGGGCGACACGAAGATTGATGAGAATGCTACGCCAATAGCGACAGAGTAAAACATCCTGCCTCTCTGCCGGGAAGTTTGTCCTCTCTCAGAGCGGACAGATGATGAATCACACTGACGGGCATGATTGCCCGTCAGTGCTTCAACGAAGCCTGGGCGCGTTTACTTCGACGCCCTGTTGGCTGTTCCTCATAATGCTGTTTCTGCGAACCGAAGATGCATGAGATATCATCGATAAATCAGCAGGTTAAACCTCACAGGCGAGGCACTTTACCTCAAAGAATGTTGAATCAGTTGGATACTGTTTTTAATTTCATGCTGAATCTTGTTCTCATCCCAGTCCGCCAGTTCTGGCGCAAAAGGTTCAAAGGCATAAATGCCTTTATAGCCTCGTTCTTCAAGCTGTTTAACCTGGCGACAGGTGAACAGGCGATCTTCCGGCGTTAACATTATGCGCTCGGCATCGGTCAGGCTTTCACGCGGACGTTTGTCCTCCACGCCCGACAGGTGAACCAGACCGATTTGGGCGATATCCACCTGGCTGAATTCGGCGTCAGCATCGGGATAGAGATGATGATGGAAGGTATCGATTAATAATTTAAAGGGAACATGGGCATCGCGAATAAGATTCTGCGCCTGCGCTGCTGAACGCAGCGAGCTTTGTGGAAAGCCCAGCGGCTCAACCAGTCCGGTTATTCCATAGGTCGCGAACAGCGGTGCCACATCGCGCAGCGCGTTTACTGTTACCTCTGGCGCAACCGACGAGCCGTCGTTCAGGGGACAAAGCACCAGCGAACGCGCGCCCACCGCTTTCGCATCAGCCAGTAAGGACTCGGTCAGTTGGCGAACCTGTTCCGTACGCTGATTGAAGGGATAAACGGCGTTTATGGTAATAATGTCAATGCCATAGCGTTCAGCCAGTGCGCAAACCTGGGCAGCACTCAGGTTGTCCATCACTTTACCGCTGGGCAAGTCGTTACGAAGTTCAACCTTATTCAACCCCAAACCGTTCACCAGTCTGAAGAAGGCTTCAATGCTCAGCGAGGGGGCGATCTTTCTGTTGATACAAAAACGTTCTGCGGCGATGGTCATGCGACTCTCCTGAACCCGGTAACATCAAGCGAACCCAACGGGATAATGAAAATATTTATTTCATTTTATATTAAAAGGAAAATAAATTTCTTTGATGACTCTCGCAAAATACGTTAACGCCTGGTTAGAAACCTCAGAAAACAAAGAACAAAACCCGCCATTTCCCTTAATTAACAACAGAATATTCACCATTCTTCGCCTGACAAAAAACCGGCAGGTTCACGTGGAAAAATGCACCCCTGATGAAATGGAAATTTCATTTAAATGCCCTTTAAGCACCCTGCGAGGACAGCGACAGTCAGGTGTGAATCTTTTACCGATGTCAGGCAGTACCTGATTATCGCGGGTTAGGTTATTAGTGGAGAGCAACCATCCAGCCATTATAGTGTGGTCATCGGGGCGATAGCCTGCGCGCCGTTGACGGTTGGGCGACCAGAATAGTTGAAGCAACGGGCGACATCGTCCGGCCTCGCCGCGCTTTGCCGGGCAACGGAAGCGACGGGCAGCCGCTCCATAACAATGACGTCAAACCGCATTGAGGCGGCATTTGTGAGCATGTCGTTTTGTGTGCCTTGCCGGGCCGGGTCATCGATCTGAGCGCGTTCCGCATGGGGGCAGTGATCGCCCTTACATGGACTTTACATTCCAGAATTAATTTAAATGAAATATAAATTTAAACAGTGCGAATGCGCTGTCACTTTTTCCTCTGCGCCTGGCGCGCGCGGCCGTTATGACGTGCCAATGCATCCCAATAAGCAGCCTGTCTGAAGTGGTATTTTTATTTTAGAATTCAAAATAATGCCGCATTCCTCGATCTTTCATGCGTATGCATTGCTCACCTGGCAGGCACTGCGCCCCCGCATCCCCGCCGGAATAGCAGTAGAGTTTGATCGCCCTCGCAAAATGAAATCTTTCTTCTGTATTATGGTTTAATGAAAAATATGTTTGCCTATAATCGGGCATTATCCAGATTAAGGTACAACCTCTTCACTGCGTCAAGGCAAACACCGCCTGACAGAGCAAGGGGCCGGGCGACAGGCTACTACCGATCAAAACAGGAATGAGCAAAATGGGCAAAGTGAGACTGACAATGGCGCAGGCGCTGGTTACGTTCCTTGATAATCAGTATCTGAAAGTGGATGGTGAAGAGCTCAAATTTGTTAAAGGCATTTTCGCTATATTCGGGCACGGTAACGTGCTGGGACTGGGTCAGGCGCTGGAGCAGAACTGCGGCGATCTGCGGGTGTTCCAGGGGCGTAACGAACAAGGGATGGCACATGCGGCAACCGGGTTTGCGAAGCAATCTCTGCGTCGTCAAATCATTGCCTGCACCTCTTCTATCGGCCCTGGTGCGGCCAATATGATTACCGCAGCAGCCACGGCCACAGCAAACCGCATTCCTTTATTGCTCCTGCCCGGTGACACTTTTGCAACACGGCAGCCCGATCCCGTGCTGCAGCAAATCGAGCAGAGCCACGATCTCAGTATCAGCACTAACGACGCGTTTCGCCCGGTAAGCAAATACTGGGATCGCATTACTCGCCCGGAACAACTGATGAGCGCCTGCCTTAATGCGATGCGCGTTCTGACCGATCCCGCTGAAACCGGCGCGGTCACACTCTGTTTGCCTCAGGATGTGCAGGGCGAAGCCTGGGACTATCCAGAGTCCTTTTTTGCCCGACGGGTGCACGTGTTAGATCGTCGTCCGGCCAGTCAGGCGCAACTGGATGACGCTATTGCTGCTATTAAAGCAAGCCAAAAGCCGCTGATCGTCTGCGGCGGTGGGGTGAAGTACGCGGGCGCAGGCCAGGCATTGATGCATTTTGCCAGCCGTTACGGTATCCCGTTTGTCGAAACCCAGGCGGGTAAAGGCACCGTTGTCTCATCACACCCTTTTAACGCGGGCGGTGTCGGAGAAACCGGCTGTCTGGCCGCCAACCAACTGGCGAAAGAGGCCGATCTGGTTATCGGCATCGGTACGCGCTTCAGCGACTTTACCACCTCATCGAAATGGATTTTCCAACATCCGTCCGTCCGCTTCCTGAATATCAACGTCAGTAATTTTGATGCCTGGAAACTGGATGGTATGCCGCTTCTGGCCGATGCGCTCACGGCGCTCAACACGCTGGATGCGGTGCTGGAAAAAGAAACCTGGCGCGCCAGTTGGGGCGACCGTATTGCCGAGCTGCTCACTCAACAGCACAAAGAAACTCAGCGTGTCTATCAGGCAGTATGGAAGGAAACGTCTTTCGTGCCTGAAATCGACGACCATCTGGATCGCGAGTCAGTCTACCGAGAATTTCGTCAATTAACCGACTCAACCCTGACACAAAGCAGCGTACTGGGCGTCCTCAACGAGGTGCTTCCCGAAGAATCGGTGATTGTGGCCGCAGCGGGAAGTCTGCCGGGCGATTTGCAACGTGTCTGGCGCACCCGGGCCGAAAATACCTATCACGTCGAGTACGGTTACTCATGTATGGGTTATGAAGTCAGCGCCGCGCTGGGCGTAAAACTGGCACAGCCGCAAAGCGAGGTCTATGCGCTGGTGGGCGACGGCTCTTTTATGATGCTGCACTCCGAGCTCGTCACATCGCTGCAGGAAGGCGCGAAGATTAATATCGTGCTGCTCGATAACATGACTAACGGATGTATTAACAACCTGCAAATGGAACACGGCATGAACAGTTTCTGCACCGAGTTCCGCTACCGCTCCCCGGAAAATGGCCGACTGACCGGTGGCCTCGTTCCCGTCGATTTTGCCGCAATTGCAGCGGGCTATGGCTGCAAGACCTGGCGAGTCACCAGCCTTGATGAACTGCGTCAGGCGCTCGATGCCTCGCGCCACGAAGCGGGCAGCACACTGATTGATATTAAAGTGTTGCCGAAAACGATGGTGCACAAATATGGCAGTTGGTGGAACGTTGGCGTCGCGCAAACGGCGCTTTCGGAACGGATTCGCAAGGTTGCCAAACAGATCAATGAAAAACGCGCGCAGGCGCGCGATTACTGAGTGCCGTCCTGATCCTGAAGCCTGTGAACATGTGGGCGTAAGATCATGGCGTTACGCCTCGGTGTCACAGGTGCTGGCCTC
The DNA here is from genome assembly GCF_002307475.1 of Pantoea allii. Taxonomy (GTDB): domain Bacteria; phylum Pseudomonadota; class Gammaproteobacteria; order Enterobacterales; family Enterobacteriaceae; genus Pantoea; species Pantoea allii. The sequence continues at coordinate 226,881 of NZ_NTMH01000034.1, forward strand.
ATCGGTAAAGAACGTATTCGCCGTCCCTCAGCCTGGGATGGCTATGCTGCATCTGTTGCGGCCGATGCCAGCCTGAAAACAGCGGAAACTGGCGAAACGGTAAGCGTTACGCTGCCTGAACGCCACTCTTTTTATCAGCGTTAAGCGCTGGCCTACCATCCATTTTTACTGACAGGTAACAATGATGAAAATTGCATTTGACGTAGACGTGATAAAAGATCTGGGCGTAACCCGGATGGTGCACCAGGTCGCGGATTGGGGTTATAAGTACATCGAGCAGTCGCCGCATCCCCAGATCAATCCTTTCTATAAACATCCGCGCGCCAGCCGTGAAATCATTACGGAATATAAGCGGGCGCTGAATGAAACCGGTTTAGAGATATCTTCATTTATTTGTGTTTATCGCTGGTCGGGGCCTGATGAACTGCGTCGTCAGGCCGCCGTGAAAAACTGGAAGCGCCTGGTTGAAATCGCCGTCGAGATGGGCGTGCAGGTCATTAATACCGAATTCTCCGGCGATCCAAATCAACCAGAAATCTGCGACGAAATGTTCTATCGCTCGATGGAAGAACTGTTGCCTGTTTTTGAACGCGAGGGCATTCGTGTTGAGATTCAGGCTCATCCGTGGGATTTTTGCGAAGAGAACGACGGGACGGTCGACGTAGTGAAATCGTTTCGCAGCGATAACGTCAAATATATCTACAGCGTGCCGCACACCTTCTTTTACGACCAAGGAATCGGTGACGTCGCAAGAATGTTGCGCTATGCCGGTGACGATCTGTCCCACGTGCTCATCGCTGACACCATGAACCACACCAGGCACTGTCGTTATATCGTTAATCCTCCGGGTGTAGATGCCACCATCCACCAGCATGTTGCCGTAGGTGAAGGTGAAGTGGATTTCGACGCGCTGTTCCGTACCCTGCGCGAAATGAAATTCGCCGAGAAGACCTTCAACGTCGGCGGTGAATCTATCGTGGCCGCGTCCCTTTTTGGTTATCCGGAAAAGATGAAGTACCAGGCTGTGGAAACGCGTGAATTGATTGAACGCGAATTGCTCGGTCACCAGGATACCTCAGCAGTATAACGGTAAGACGTTCGGTAAAGAGCAAGCGGGCTCATGACAAGGATGTCATTGATTTTCTCATGTATTCCGCTGACCAAAAGCGTCTGGCAAAAAGGCATCAAGCGCTGGAGAGGCAAGAGCACAGTTACGCTCGCTCAGCCGGCAGGCAACGCACACCACTCTCGGGATGAAAAGTGGGCACAGCATCGTTGATAACAACCGTCGTGCGTAAGCGCCTCTTACCACCTGACACTGATTTTCTACCCGCTACTTTGTGAAAGAAAAATTCCAAATACTCCACTTAATTCCAGTCTCGTTCAGACCGGTTTAATGCCGACAGCGCGGTAAATTTTCACGCGCTGGAATCGAATAATATCAATATCCTGGCATCACGCTGGTCCAGCATGCTGCGTTCACATTTTGTTCAGCACCTCTCCTCTTCCTGTCGTTTCATAAAAAATAATTAACAAAACATGATCCACAACTCAAACATAAAGTTTCATAGTTAACATTGATGAAATTTTTGATCTAAATTAATGCTGTAAATTTAGGTGTACTGAGGCGAATGCTTTGTGCCTGGACAAATTTTAGATTTATTTCTTTTACATCAGGTGACTGGAGTCTTGTATGACGAAAGAACAATTTCTCACACTGAACAACGCATCGGGCCCAAACAGTAACGCACCTACTTCGCCTTTTGTGAAGGTCGTTGCGCTCATCGCAACGCTAGGTGGTTTACTTTTTGGGTACGATACCGGCGTGATTTCTGGCGCGTTGCTTTTTATGGGCGATGAGCTGCATCTCACCCCCTTCACAACCGGGCTGATCACCAGTTCTTTGCTGTTTGGTGCCGCCTTTGGCGCGTTGTTATCGGGCCATCTGGCGGCACCAGCGGGCAGAAGGAAAATAATCCTCTACCTGGCCGTTATTTTTGCGATTGGCGCGGCAGGCACGTCACTGGCACCAGACGTAAACTGGATGGTTTTTTTTCGTCTTATCCTGGGCGTGGCGGTCGGCGGCGCGGCGGCGACCGTGCCGGTTTATATCGCAGAGATGGCCCCCGCCAATAAACGTGGGCAGTTGGTCACGCTCCAGGACCTGATGATTGTCTCGGGTCAGCTCCTGGCTTATATCTCGAATGCGACCTTCCACGAAATATGGGGAGGTGAAAGCACCTGGCGTTGGATGCTGGTGGTAGCAACGCTTCCTGCCGTATTGCTGTGGGTCGGGATGATGTTTATGCCCGATACGCCACGCTGGTATGCCATGAAAGGCCGCCTGGCTGAGGCTCGCAGCATACTTGAACGCACGCGCCACAAGGATGAGGTGGAATGGGAGTTGATGGAGATTACCGAGACGCTGGAAGAACAGAGTTCGCTGGGTAAACCGCGTTTACGTGAAATGCTGACGCCGTGGCTGTTCAAACTTTTTTTGATAGGTGTCGGTATCGCCGTTATCCAGCAGCTAACCGGCGTCAACACCATTATGTATTATGCCCCCACCGTGCTGAAGTCAATCGGTATGTCGGATAATGCCGCGCTTTTTGCCACCATCGCCAACGGCGTGGTGTCCGTCTTGATGACGTTCGTTGGGATCTGGATGCTGGGTAAAGTGGGTCGCCGAACCATGGTGATGACGGGACAGTTTGGTTGCACCGCCTGTCTGGTCTTTATTGGCACGGTGAGCTATCTGCTGCCTGAAACGGTTAATGGTCAGCCAGATGCGCTACGGGCTTATATGGTACTGGCGGGCATGCTGATGTTTCTCAGTTTCCAGCAGGGTGCCTTGTCACCCGTGACATGGTTGTTATTGTCAGAGATATTTCCGACGCGACTGCGTGGCATCTTTATGGGCGGTGCCGTATTCGCCATGTGGATAGCGAACTTTCTGATCTCTCTTTTCTTTCCTCTTCTTCTTGCCCGGGTGGGTCTGGCGGGTACATTCTTTATTTTCGCCGCCATTGGACTCTTTGGTGCCATCTTTGTTATCAAATGCGTGCCGGAAACCCGCAACAGGAGCCTGGAGCAGATCGAGCATTATCTGAAAGGCTGGCTTGATGATGAAAATCGCCATACGGCCAACAATGCCGTTTTCGTTTCAAAAAGCCGCTAACGGCACAGGCGCTTAAGAGTTGGCAATCGCATGTGCCGTAATGAGGACGTTGAAGGGATGATAATGCTCAATGTTATCTGACGATGCCCCGTGGATGACAGCGTTCCAATCTCAACGCTGCGTTGGGCATGACGAAGATGATAACCTTTTGCGCCAACAGCTGAGCCTTAATACAATATAACCGCCCCGGATACAGAGACAGGCTGATATTCGGGGCGTTATTTATTACCGTCAGGCGCTGAGCTAAGCACCGGTGTTCCCCCTACGGACTAATTTAGGGAAAGCCGTTAGGCCGAAAAGCGACAAGGACGATCAAGCTCATCGAGCTTCTTTTCCACCAGCCATTGGAACGTTTTGCCATCAGGGCGGGAATACAGCGCTTTTCTTAGCGGGACGAGCGCTACCCACTTTTGAGCAATCGTCATTTTTCTGACATCGGCTAGCAGCAGCCCATGATGTTCGCTTATCGCCCGGTTAACGGCCTGCTCGGCGGTGACGCCGGTCCAGTTACGGTTGCGCTTCAGCGCTTCGCCAAACCACAGCAGGCGAAAACTCTGGTGACGTTCAATCAGCCCTTTCACCGCACTGACGCGCTGCCAGAACGTTTTACTGAGGGTATCAATGACATCCTCAGGAAAGAAAGAATCCATGGTGGTTCTCCTTTGCAGATGAATGTTCAGGTCGTTATGTGCCGCTCTATTCTGTGTTATCGGCAAACTTCCGACAGAGATACAGCGGCTTATGAAGGGAATGATAGGCGGGTCACAGGCAGAATCCTCGCCCTTTTACAGCCTTTTACGTCCTTTACACTATCTAAAGAGAGATGACATGACGTGTGAATGAAAAGCCCCGTGTCTGGCGCATTTCCCGTGATCAATAAACTGGCAGTGGGGTTATAGGGTCAGCGGCTCGTCCAGCGCGTTCAGTTGCTGCCGCGCAAACCCTAAAAATACTTCCAGCGCGGCGCTGCGGGGCCGACCGGAAGGCACCTGCAACTGCAAATTGCGCTGGCTTAGCTGATCGATGCCCACGGATCGCAAAACCAGTCCGTGCGCTTCGGCTTCCTGTATCACGCTGAAAGCACTACAAATGGTCACGGCTAACGGCGTATTCAGCAGGAACTGAAACAGGGTTGAGAAATTATCGCAGGTGACGACCGGCTCAATCAGATTGCCGCTCATGTGGCTCGCCAGCTCGAACAGCTGACGTACCGTGGTGTTTTGCTGCGGCAGCGCCAGCGGATAATGGCTGATATCGCTGAGTGTCACCTGCGGCGCGCTGGCCAGTGGGTGGCTCTGATGCATCACCAACAGCACCGGTGCAGGCCAGGAACCGAGGATCTCAACTCCGTGCTCAGCGTGCAGGCTGAACTGCAATGCCAGGTCACATTCTCCGTTGCGTATCAGTTCTGATACGCCCTGCGGGCTGGCGACCTTGATTTCAAAAAGAATGCCGGGGTTATCTTCCCGAAAGGCGGCAATCATGCGGGGCAGCAACGTAAAGGCCAGTCCATCGGTACAGGCCAGCCGAATCAACGTACGGCGCACGGCTTTCAGCCCTTTGATTTCTGCCAGCGCGTATTCCATATCCAGCATATTTTTGCGCACGTGATGAGCAAAGATTTCCCCGGCTTCATTCAGCACCATGCCACGCGCGTGGCGCTCAAACAACGGCACGCCCACTTGTGTTTCCAGCCGCTGAATCTGTCGGCTGATTGCCGACACGGCAATAAACAGCTGCTCACTCGCCGCGCTGAGCGAGCCTGTATTCGCGACGGCGAGGAAATAGCGGATTTCATTACTGATCATGCGGTCGCCTCATGCTGGTGCATGCCTCGAAAACGGGCACGTTTGCTTTGCTTTAAAAGCAAACCTTACTAGATAAATTGATAATGGTGGCAAAGCAGCGTTTCAGCAATGATGACAAAACCATAATATGAATAAAAGACGAGCAAACATGACAGCCCAACAAGCGGTAGACCAGGCCACCGCATGGTTCGACAGTGGCGAGTTTCAACGGATACTCGCACGCCGCGTTTCGCAGCGTACCGAGAGCCAGCGTCAGGATCGCGACAGCGAATTACACCACTATTTACATGACGAAATCGGCCCACAGCTGAGTGCATTGGGTTTTACCCTGCACTTCATCGAGAACACCGAAGCGGCCCATCGTCCGTTTCTGGTCGCAGTGCGCATTGAAGATCCCACTCTGCCTACCCTGCTGAGCTACGGTCATGGCGATGTGGTGTTTGGCGATGATGAAAACTGGCGCGAAGGATTATTGCCCTGGCAGCTCGTTGAAGAAGGCGATCGCTGGTACGCCCGTGGCAGCGCAGATAACAAAGGTCAGCACTGCGTGAATCTGGCCGCGCTGGAACAGGTGTTCATTGCACGCGGTGGACGTCTGGGCTTCAACTGCAAGCTACTGTTCGAGATGGGCGAAGAGATCAGTTCCCCCGGCCTGGCACAGTTGTGCCAGCAGCACGGTGATCTGCTGAAAGCCGATCTGTTTATCGCCTCGGACGGTCCACGCCTGAATGCAGTGCAACCTACCCTGTTTCTGGGATCGCGCGGGGCCGTGAATTTCCGCCTGACGGTGACTGCCCGTGACAACGCCTATCACTCCGGCAACTGGGGCGGCTTGCTGAGCAATCCTGGCACTCAACTGGCCAATGCCATTGCCGCGCTGGTTAATGCCCAGGGCGTGCTTCAGGTTGAGGCGCTGAAACCCAACTCGCTGACCCCGCAGGTGCGCGACATTCTCAGCCAGATTAACGTTGGCGGGATGCCGGGCGATCCCGAGATCGATCTGAACTGGGGCGAACCGGCATTGACGCCAACGGAACGTCTGTATGGCTGGAACACGCTTGAAGTACTGGCATTCCTGACGGGCAATCCTGCGCGCCCGATGAACGCCATTCCGGGTGAAGCCAGCGCCGTCTGTCAGCTGCGCTTTGTGGTGGGCACCGACTGGAAGAACCTGGCGCAGCACGTCAGCGAACATCTGGCGCAGCACGGCTTTGGCTACGTGAAGGTCGAGTTTATGCGCGGATCGCCGGCAACCCGCCTTGATCCCACCGATCCGCTGGTCGACTGGGTGCTGGGCAGCATTGCCGAAACCAGCGGTAAAAAACCGGCTCTGCTGCCCAACCTGGGCGGATCGCTGCCCAACGAGGTGTTTTCCGACATCCTCGGCCTGCCCACATTGTGGGTGCCGCACTCTTATCCCGCCTGCGGTCAGCACGGCGTGAACGAACATATGCTGAAGTCGATTGCGCGTGAAGGTCTGCAAATCATGACCCGACTGTTATGGGACTTAGGCGAGCAAGGCCGCGAACTGGTGGCGAAGCACCGTCAACATGCCGGAGGTGCCGCATGAGCACACTCAACACGGCTGCACCGCTGCACGCGAATAAACCCAGCCTGCACAAAACCCTTTTCGCCACCTGCATCGGTAACGCGCTGGAGTGGTTTGATATTGCGGTTTACGGCTTTTTTGCCAGCTATATTGCCCACGCATTCTTCCCGACCAGCGATCCGTCCGTTTCTATGTTGCTGACCTTTGGCAGTTTCGGTGTCTCCTTCCTGATCCGTCCGCTGGGCGCGATTGTGCTGGGTAACTACGCCGATCGCCACGGGCGTAAGAAGGCGCTGTTGTTGTCCATCAATCTGATGATGCTGGGCGGTGCCATCATTACGTTCATGCCCGGCTACGCGAGCATTGGTCTGGCTGCGCCTTTGTTGATTCTGCTGGCGCGCCTGGTGCAGGGCTTTTCTGCGGGTGGCGAATTTGGCAGCTCGACGGCGTTTCTGGTGGAGCATTTCCCCGAGCGCAAAGCCTTTATCGCCAGCTGGCAGTTCGCCACCCAGGGGGCAAGTACGCTGATGGCATCCGCGTTTGGTCTGGGATTAACGCAGATTCTTACTGAAAGCCAGATTCAGGACTGGGGCTGGCGCATTCCGTTTGCCTTTGGTCTGCTGATTGGCCCGCTGGGGATTTATATTCGTCGCCACGTACATGAACCTGCCAGCTTCGCCACGCGGCAGCCTGAAGTCGCCCCGCTTAAGCGCCTGTTTGGCCGTCAGAAAGAGCTGATGCTGCTGGCGATTGGCCTGATGGTCATCTCTACGGCGGTTAACTACA
>NZ_NTMH01000035.1 GCF_002307475.1 Pantoea allii
CCGGCTCTGTCGCCTTCACCGCCACTTTGCTGGCGGGCGTGATCCTGACCGTAGTAACGCCGATTATGGGCCTGTGGGCGGAACGCGTGGGCCGTGTCCCGTTGATGTGGGGATCGCTGATTTTACTGATCGTCACCATCTACCCTGCCTTTAAGCTGGTGGTGAATCACACCACGCCCACCACGTTGATCGTTATGGTCTGCTGGATGGCGTTGCTCAAGTCGATTTACTTCTCCACGGTGCCGTCGGTCATGGCCGATCTGTTTCCGATGGGCACCCGCGCCAGCGGGATGGCGATCAGCTATAACATCGCGGTGACGGTATTTGGCGGATTTGCGCCGCTGATCTGTACGCTGTTGATTACGGCCACCGGCACCAGCCTGGCACCCGGCTATTACCTGATGGCGATGTCGGTGCTGAGCGGACTGGCGCTGCTGCGGAGTCAGAAGCGCATTCGGTGAGAGAACAGGTGCACAGGGTTGTGCACCTGACGGATTTTATCGCCGTGATGAACAGACAGCGTGATTTTGGAAAGGGATTCCCATTTTTGTCATCCATGTCAGATTTCCGCAGTTCGTCATGGCAGCCTTAATCGTTTACGCGTTCTGGCGCATGGTTCATCTTTACGGTGTAGTCAGCAGCTCGGTCCGATTTCAGCATGACCGGGCTTCACTCTTTTTGTTGCATCATGCCCTGTCATTAAAGTGTTTACCTCTCTCATAACAAGGATGATGGAATGACAATATCTAAGGAAAAGACCAAAACAGATCAGTACCAAATCCGACTTTCTCACGAATTTCGAGCGCAGCTCGAAGAACAGGCGCGTGAGGATGGTGACATCAATCTGGCGACGTGGATAAAGCGGGTGCTGCGGAAAGAGCTTAAGGCAAGGGGCGTTGAGCCGAAGGGGTGAGGTTGTGGTTGGAGTGATTTGAGCGTTTTTGATGATGCGTAATTTAATCCGCTGAACATGCTGTACTTAAGCATCGCCTGGCAGCCAATTGAAAGCTACCTAAAACGATTGTTCATTCCAAAACGCTGGTTAGGGATGACCAAATAATGAGACGGCATAACGCGTGCGATTACGTACGAAATGAAAAGTACATAATTTGCGACTATTCACCGCGTCGTAAACCGATAAATCGACAACCGTGGCCTATTCACTGGCAGCTGAAATAATTAATAACCTGACTATGGCACCGCCGCTGGTTATCCGGGACAAGGCTTTAGTCGCCATTATCATTTTTACCGTCAAGCCACAGGACAGGCTTCGGTCGGTGAGACGGATGACATTGCTATCCTGCAGCTTCGGGAAGAGATATGTCAGCGCCTTGAGCATCCGCTGGTGGTATGGGTCGATCCGTATCGGGTCGGGCGGCGCAGCTGGATGGCTTTACATCTTTCTGGTGCCAATAATAAGGCACTGGATATTCTCATCATCGTCACAGGCAATACGCTGCTACTATCCGTGCCTGAGTAAAGGACCGGCATTCGCTGTAATATTTGTGTGCCTGATGCGACAGATATACTGTGGGTGCTTAAAGAGATAGACTGCGCGACAGAAGCTGATATTAGCCATTAAACAGTCCCTCCCTTCTCGTTCTTCACCGTTGAGCTGTGTTGGGCGGGTAAGAAGGATGAGGGTGCGGGCGGCATAGAACCCGCTTTATTTTCGACTCTGACCACTGGCAACGTAAGCTGGGCTTTCGCCATAACATGGCATATAAGTGGGTTGTATTGCGCATGACACATGCATGCTGCAATCCTTAGCTTTTTTGCACTCCTCAGCACCTCTTTCACTGCATTTGTTGTCAGGCCATAAATTATTTATGCGCACTGTTACTGGATTGGATTTAAACAGTATACTGATCAAAAGATTCATGGCATAAACACTGGGCTGAGTTCGTTAACAGAAGCGAAAGTTCTCGGTCAATATGGCCTAACGTTAGTTATAAATCTGTGTTTAGCTAACGATTATTCCCAGTTTAATATTATTTCTTTTGCATCTTTTATGAGGGGGTTTCATGGAGGCTGTATGGTATGAAAAGACAGTTGAGTATAAATTTGTTTTTATGGCAAAGAGGCTTTGGGGCATAGATTTACTTTCTCCCCTGGCTGGCAATCCAGAGGTAATAGGTGATGGAATTGTATCTGCGAGCAATCGCTATTATATTATCGAATTCAAGAGAGACTTCGAAAGTATTCCATCAGAATACGAAAAATACAAAGATGGTATTGAAGGTTTTAAAAAAACCAAAATAACAATGACTAAAAGTCCCCACTGGGAATACCACTACATAATCCATGGTTACTACACGCCATCAAATCAGAAGTTTGGTATTTATGTTAATAAATATTTTGGCGTTTGGGAAAAAAGTAAAAAATCAATACGTAATAATTTTAAGGGCGGGATGGATATAACTCAGCTCAACCAATATGCTACTAAATTTACGGCTTGCAAAAACGGTGACTATGATGATAGCGAAGGCAGCAGTGGTGGCGAATCGGGACGAGAGATTGTAATTAAGACGAAAATTTTAGCGATTAACAACACTAATAACATTGCGACTATAACTACTTTTGAATACATTAAAAAAGCACAAGATGCATTAAAAAAGGCTGCTAAATACAAAGAGGAAGCTAGCGAAAATCAGGAGAGAGAAAAAGTATTGGAAGAACGGCGCAAGTTATTTGAGGCTACAAAAGATATAAAGTTAAAAAATAATGGGGGTGTTAAAAGTAAAGTTAACAGCAAGGTTGAAAATGACAAAAACACTAATTAGAATAAAAACCACCTAGATATTAAAATCTTTCCAGAAATATTCCACATCTGCAACTCTATTAAAAAACTCACACTTAGTTACTGAGAAATAATTATGGGCTTAACACCATGTTTTAAGAGCACATATCAACCTAATATTTTAATTAATATCCTTCGTTACAACGATCACTCGCTTAATGTAATCACCTTGTCTCCGTCCTGCGTCAGTCTGGCGGCATGTCCGCCGCCATTTTCAGGCACTGCTCACGTCGCCTGGCAATCATCTTCCGTATTGCTTCATCAGCAGCTGCATCCGTTATTGACAGCCAGAGTCGTTCGGCACAATGACAGAGCCCTCGTTGTTCAAGTGATTCAGCAATACTGTCTTCCAGTTTCTTTATGCCTTTCTGATCATACCCGCTATTCTTTCAGACTCACATTATGACTTCTTCATTTAAACCGGAGTTCTCATCAGGAAAATGGCCCTGACCCCATAACAGGAGCAACCTGATGCAACATCCCTTTGAGCTCGATCCCCAAATCATCTACAGCCAGGCCGGCTCTGCTGCCAATGCCCTTATCAAATTCATTATAAACAGCGTTGATGCCGACGCCAGCTCGATCATTCTGGATATTACCCCGGAAGATTTCACCTGCCGTGATGATGGCCGAGGTTCTGCATCGCGTGAAGACGTGAAGCGCTATTTTTGATTCTTTGACACCCTACACCGTGAAAGCGAGGCCACTTACCGCCGTTTACTGGCCAGATTATGGCGCCTGCAGTGCTGGCAAATGGATGTCGACATGTGCGTAATGGGCTATGAATATGAACTGACAGAGTCTGGCGAGATTCAGGAAGAATGCGCAATCAGGGAGAGTGATATGAGCCGCTTTCCACTCAGGAACACATGTCTTGCATGCAGGAGATTTGCGACCTTGTTCGTTACACTCCCGCCCCTGTGAACCTGAAAGGAAATTTTATTGCGCAAAAGCTTGAGCTCGAAAAATGGGACGAGGAGAATGAAGTGACCTGGTATCGCCTGCGCGAAAACGATGCCATATCCATCTATAATATGGGCGTGCTTGTACGTCATGATCCGGATAATAACTAGTGCGTTGGAGGTCTCATGCTCTTAATGAACTCTGAATCGCTTTAATATGTAATTATCATCACGTAAATATTTCTCTTATTTTCCCATACTCATGCGTAGAAATTCAGTGCTCTTCTGAACATTATACCCTCACTGTCAGCAGGTGAGAGTATAATATTTCGTGCTTATGCTACAAGTGATTTTTAGAACATCTCCCGCGCCCACTCTGGTGCACATCCCCAAACTTTATAGTCATTAATTATTCTTGTGGACTTATTTACATACACTCCAATTGTACAACTATTTTTCTTCCATTGATTATCATAATATTTATTAATAACTGGCTGACCTCCCGAGAAAGAAACATCTTGCCCAACTTGTTTATTTGACAGATAAGTTCCATTATCTTTATCGAAGTAAACCAGATCAACGTCTGGGTTATCTGTTCTTTCAACCTTAACTGCCTGACCATAACGAGATATCGCGACCGAAATATTTTTCCCTACAAGATCACTGGCTCCAGCGCGATCTGCGCATCCATTCAACATCAAAGTTGTTAACAAGGCGAATAAACCGAATATTTTTTTCATCTTTCATCTCACGGTTGTTCTGAGCTATTCAGAAGGTTGATAGTTTTTACAAAAAAGAGAGGTTGAATTAAAAAAACACCATGCTGAAATTTAAACCATGCATCACTAATGGGCTACACTCAAAACTTCGGCCTTATCAAAATTAGAATATTTTAGAGATGCCTTACATACAAAATCTTCGTGTGCTCGATGCGCATAACATGCTAAATAAATAGTTTTTAATTATTTTTAAGTCCATAAAAAGGTTTGAAATATGCTTTCAGTTCACAGGGAGAATATTTAAATCACAAAAACATGCCAAATATGAGCTTTTACTGCTGTACTTTACTAACTGCTTTCCATTAATAAACCCTGGCATTATATGTGCATTAATGCCAGCACGTTCACTGTTTCATAAATGATGTATATCAAAGCTTGATGAGTATCTATTGTTACTTTGCATTCATATACTTATCTAGCTCTTACGGTGTCAGTTTAGATATTAAGCTAACGTAAAAAAATGTAAGCTGCAACAATTTATACTTATAAAAAATATCAAAACGTGTAGTTCTCTTATAATTATTACCCTTACAAAACATCAGAAAAATAATTAAATAATACTTATGATAAAAGATAAGAATAATTTTAATTCATTAACAGCAAAGTCAAACCACCCCTAACACATGTAACGCCATGAAAATATTAATAAATACACTAAAACCATTAAAAAAAGAGACAAATAAAACCATATTTAGTTCAAGAATAAAAAATAAGAATAACTCATTTTGCATTAATTTATGATACTCAGCGCGGTTTATTACAAAAGAAAATCTTATATAAGTGTACACTATCTGCCATGCCAGCAGGACATTTCATATGTGTGATTATTTGAATGTCGCACTTCCAGAATGATTCTGAAACTCCTTGTAACTTTATTTTTTCTCGACAGGAGGATAAATTACAAGTCGATAAATTCAGTATTTTGTTCGCTACAAGGTTTATCGCCATGCGTAGCCACCTGCCACTTTTGATTAATACACCGCGATGTTGGTAATGTCTTCATAAGTCACATGAGGACATCCCCTTGAAGAAGCAATTTTCCGACGAACAGATCATCAGTATTCTCCGCGAAGCTGAAGCTGGAGTATCAGCCCGTGAACTCTGCCACAAACACGCCACTTCCGATGCCATGTTTTACACCTGGCGTAAAAAGTAGGCGGTATTGAGGCGCCCGAGGTTATACCCGGTGAGGTTGTTATCGGGAATGCATTGGGTGACGAACGGCGTCGGGTTCTGCTGACACCAGTGCATTACTGGGAGGGGTGGTCCAGACGTCTGCAGAAGTATGCCGAAAAGCAAAATAAAGAAGCTGCATGACGGGAAACAAATTCGAATCTGTTAATCATCAAAGAGTATTTTTTTACCACTTAATAAACCGATCAAGAAGCCACTTAAATTAAGCAGAAAAACGCAGCAGCTCGATCACTGTGGCTAGCGCCACGGAATGGTTTCTGCGGTTGGGGTAATAGAGGTAAAAACCGGGAAACGGCACGCACCAATCGTCCAGCACCCGCCGCAGCCGCCCGCTCGTCAGGTGTTCCTCTGCCTCCTGCTCAATGGCGAAAGCAATGCCGACATGCGCCAGAGCCGCCTGCAGCAGCAATCTGGCGTCATCCACGATAAGCGGGCTGTTGACCGCCACGGAAAACCGCTGCTCCCCCTGCTGAAATGTCCATTTGTAGCGCTCGCCCGAAGAGGCCTTGCGCCAACCGATGCAGCGATGCTGCAGTAAATCCTGCGGGTGCTTCGGTTCGCCGTGCCGTTGAAAATAATCCGGTGTGGCCACGATGGCGAAACGCAGGTCCGGCGTCAGGCGCACCGCGCGCATATCGTTGTGCAAATCCTCGCCGAGCCGAATACCGGCGTCAAAGCCTTGCTCGACGATATTGGCCAATCCCTCGTCCGCCACCACCTCCAGCGTAATGCCGGGGTACTCGCTGGCCAGCTGCCCCAGATGTGGCACGATGGCTAGCTCGATCGCCGAACGCGGCGCGTTGATGCGCACCAGGCCACGCGGTCCTTCGCGAAACGCATTCAGGCTCTCCAGCGCGGCGTCGATGTCTGTAAAAGCCGGCACCAGCTGTGCGAGCAGATGCTCTCCGGCCTCCGTCGGCGAGACGTTGCGGGTGGTGCGGTTCAGCAGGCGAATGCCCACCTGCGCTTCCAATTCGCGTAGGGTGTGGGTCAGCGTCGGCGGCGTCACGCCCAATCGGGCGGCTGCGCGGCGGAAGCTGCGTTCACTGGCGATAGCAACGAAAGCCGCCAGGCCGGACAATTCGGGTTTCTTCATGCTATTGATATAAATTATCTAATAGTGAGATGAATTTTTAGCAGATAGTTATCCTTCATCTAACAACATAGCATTGTGATCGAACCCATTACCAGGTATCGATGCGATGATGAATGCTACAGCTCCAATCCATGAAACGCCGCGCCGTCTGGCGGGCAAAGTCGTACTGGTGAGCGGCGGCGGCACCGGCATAGGCCGCGCCGCCGCGCTGGCCTATGCCCGAGAGGGAGCCAAAGTGGCACTCGCCGGCCGGCGCGCGGCGGAGATCGAAGCCACGGCGCGCGATATCGCGCTGGCTGGCGGCGCCGCCCTGCCCATCGTGACCGACGTCTCCCAGGAAGACGATATCCGCCGGTTGCTAGCTGCGGTGACCGCCCATTACGGCCGGCTCGATGTCGCTTTCAACAACGCCGGCATCATCGGCAACTTCGCCCCCATCACCGAACAGAGCAGCGAGGATTTTGACCGGGTGATCGCCATTAACCTCAGAGGCGTCTGGCTGGCGATGAAATACGAGATTGAAACCTTCCTGGCTCAGCGCTCTGGCGGCGTGATCATCAACACCTCCTCCTGGCTGACCCACGGTGCGATGGCCGGCTCATCCAGCTACTCCGCCAGCAAGGGCGCGCTCGATGCGATGATCCGCGCAGTGGCGCTCGAATACAGCGGCCAGGGTATCCGCGTCAACAACATCAACCCCGGCATCATCGATACGCCGATGGCGCGCGGCAGCGTGGCCGACAGCGCGGCATTCGCGCCCTTTATCGCCCACACACCCGCCGGCCGCCTGGGTGAATCGGAAGACATCGGGGATGTGGCCCTGTGGCTGGCGACGGACGAGGCCCGCTTCATCACCGGCCAAAGTCTGCTGGTGGACGGCGGTTACACCATCGCCGGCATACGCTGAGGAGACGATGCCATGAACTACGTTCGGCTTGGCGACAGCGGCCTAAAGGTGTCTCGTCTCTGCCTGGGCTGTATGACCTATGGCGATCCGGCCTGGCGCCCCTGGGTGCTGAAGGAAGATGAAGCGCGCCCCTTTATCCGCGAAGCACTGGAAGCGGGCATCAATTTTTTCGATACCGCCAACATTTACTCCGGCGGAGAAAGCGAGCGTCTCCTCGGCCGCGCGCTGAAGGCCTTCGCCCGTCGCGAAGACGTCGTGATCGCCACCAAGGCCTACTTTCCGATGGACGCGCAGCCGAACAGTCGGGGTCTATCGCGCAAGCACCTGCTGCACAGCGTCGACGCCTCTTTGCAGCGGCTGGGGACGGATTACCTCGATCTGTTTGTGCTGCATCGCTTCGACACCGAAACGCCGATCGAAGAAACCGCCGATACCCTCGACGGCCTGGTGCGGGCGGGCAAGATCCGCTATCTCGGCGCCTCCTCGCTGCACGCCTGGCGCCTGATGAAAATGCTGGCCTTTCAACGCCGACACCGCCTGGCGCCGTTTATTTCGCTGCAGAGCCAATACAACCTGGTGACGCGTGAAGACGAAGAGGAACTGATCCCGCTGTGCCTGGAGGAGGGGCTCGGCCTGACACCTTGGTCGCCGCTGGCCCGCGGCGTGCTGGCCGGTTCCGGCAGCGCCGGCACGCTGCGCGCCGCTACCGACGAACAGGCGCCTCGTTGGTACGGCGGTAGAAACGAGGTGGAACGCACCGTCGCGGCGGTAGCGGAGGTGGCGGCCGCGCGCGGCGTTCCACCGGCGCAGCTCGCGCTGGCCTGGCTGTTGGCCAAACCCGGCGTGGCGTCGCCGCTGGTAGGCATGTCCAAGCCGCATCATCTGCAGGATGCGCTGGCGGCGCTCACCCTCAACTTATCGCCGCAAGACGTGGCCGCGCTGGAGGCGCCAATGGCGCATGCTGTCCGCCCCGAACGCTGGTAGGCCCTTTTCCTTCATTCCAGGAGAGAAGACATGTCATATGCGCTTACCGCGCGAGCAGCGTTGTTCACCCTCGCCGCCGCGCTTCCCCTGACCACTCCGGCGCAGGCCGCCGCCAATACCCACTGCGCCGAAAGCAGCATGACGTTGCCGCCCGGCGCGCTTTACCCCAACGGCATCGCCCGCGCGGCGGACGGCACGCTGTATGTCGGCCTGATCACCAGCGGCAACGTGCTGCGCAAACAGCCGGGTAAAGCGTGGGACACCTTTTTCCCCGGCGCTGACACGGTGTTCGCCTCAAACGCGCTGCGGCTGGACGAACGGCGCGGGCTGCTGTGGGGCAATTCACCGGACTTCCTCCCCGGCGGCAAAACGCGCGCCAACCGCATCTATGCGCTGAACGTTGCGGATGGCACGCTCAACCGCAGCCTGGCGCTGCCAGCGGGGGAAATGGGCAACGATATCGTGCTCAGCGCAGACGGTACGGTGTACGTGACGGAAACCCGCGGCGGTGGCATTCTACGCCTGCGGCCGGGTGAAACGGCATTCAGTAATTTGTATCAGGATGGGCGGTTAGTGGCCCCCGGCGGGTTGGGCGCCGCCGGTATCGTACTGCTCGACGACCGGCAGATGGCTGTCGCCAATTTCGGCACCGGTAAGCTCTACACCCTCAGCTATAACGATCCAAAACCGCAGCTGACAGAAATGCAGCTGCCGCGACTGATTGAAAATCCGGACGGAATGGGCCAGGCGCCGGACGGCGCGCTGATCGTGCTGGAGAACGGGATCCAGAGCGGCCAAGGGCGGATTCTGCGGATTGCATCCCCTAAGGCGGCAGGCATGCACCAGCTTGAGGTATTGCGCGAAGGCATGGAGTCGCCGGTCAATCTGACTATCACTCCACAAGGCTGCGCATTCGTCAGCGAGGCGCGCATCCGCCATCGCCTGCTGCCCGGCCATGAAACCGAAGTGCCCGACAGCTTCCACCTCTATCAACTGCCCTTGCCTCTCAGCGCCGTGCAATAAACTCTACGCCGTCTCTGCGGGCGGCAATCTCACTGCGTTACAAACCCGCCGTGTGCAACGTTCCCCATTTTTACCTGTGACAGCCAGATTGCACGCAGGGCTAGTAGGGGCTGCCTGGAAAAAGGAAAATATCCTACGCTAAGTACTGCATTGGAACTCTCTCGCGCCAATCCTGCCATGACCCGTAAACACTTCAGTGTGGTCTGGAGCGGACGGTGCGCGAACTGAACAGCGAGAGTTGTATCAGCCTGGAAGAGGCGCCGCCAGCAAAGCAGCAGATCGTGTGCTCCCGTTCGTTTGGGAAAGGGTCATTGAGTATGAACACATGAGGCAGGCAATCTGTCAGCATGCCGAACGGGCGGCCGTAAAATTGAGGGGGAAAAGCAATACTGCAGACAGGTTTGTGCATTCATAAAAACCTCACCTTTTTCGCCCGGTGAGACTTACTACGGGAATGTTGCTTCAGAGACACTGATGTCTCCCAGTCAGGATTCCAGGGACACTATTGAAGCTGCAATGAGAGCGCTTGACCGGGTATGGATAAGTGGCCATCGCTATGCCAAAGCAGGCGTTATGCTTAACGACTTCACTCCTTCAGGTGTAGCCCAGCTCAACCTCTTTGATGAAATTCAACCCAGAGCGAACAGTAAGCATCTGATGCGGGTCAAAGGAATCGTATTGTTATTGAGGCATTCAACTTCGGGTGTTATAAAACCGGGAGTGTTTGAAAATGCCAAAGCGGGATAAAAGATGCCTAAAAATAATACACGTCTCATTATGTAGTTTTCCCTTAATAAACTTGGTTAGTGCTCCCCATTAATGCATTTCTGTAATTTAGTACGAGCTTATCTATGCCGAACCTGCTTGTTGCTCTCGGCGATGGAGGCATTGCTCATCAGTGCTATCACCGCCCGTCTGCTCCGCGCATCCTTTCGTAGAAATCTCGGCTTTCACCCAATCCCGGAAACCAAAACCTTACCATCACCTAAATCAAGCCCACTCACCCACTGAAGTACAGCTTTAAAGCCCCCCCAACGCAAAAACCCCCGCCGAAGCGAGGGTTTCAAATTTGTGGTGCCCGAACCCGGAATCGAACCAGGGACACGGGGATTTTCAATCCCCTGCTCTACCGACTGAGCTATTCGGGCAACGGGGCGCATTAAACCTTATGCAGGCCCCAGCGTCAAACGCTTTTCACAAAAATGAAATCAACTGACGGGTTTTCCATCAACCCGGATAGTCACGGACGAAAATTTAACGATGCGCTCAAAAAGACACCGGATTTTCGCGCTGCCGAACGCCCTCTGACAGGCGATTTTTCGCTGCTATTTTGCTTTATCCACGATTTATCCGCGCTCTTTTTCCCAACCGTTTTTTTGCCATAAATCCGTCATCTGCGCTCATTACTCTAAGATTATTCCTGGACAATCAAGAGCCGCATCATGCAGTTACCCGCCTCTGTGAATACTGTGATTTCCGCCTCAAGCCGTTATGACGCACGGGTGCTCTGCATTGATGTTCCTTTTGTCAGCCCCGACACGGATAACCGTGCCGTGATGGCGCTCTTTGCCGAGCATAAAGATCTTATCGGCCTGCCCGTGGTTGAAAACGGCAAGCCGTTTGGCATGATTAACCGCCACATCTTTTTGTCGCAGATGGCGCGCCCGTTTTTCCCCGAACTCTATGACCGCAAAAGCTGTATCGCCTTTATGGATAAGTTCCCGCTGGTGATTGACGTGGAAAATACCCTGGAAAGCGTCGCACAGCAGGTGGTGGCTAACGGCGATAAGTCTGTGGCCGATGGGTTTATCCTGACCGAGCACGGGCACTATATCGGCATTGGTTTAGGGATCGATCTGATTCGCCGCGTCTCCGATCTACAGGCGCGCCAGCATCAGCAGATTTTACAGAGCATTGATTATGCGCGGGTGATTCAGGACGCGATGCTGGACCGCTCCAACCAGTTAATCGCTTCCCTGCTCGACGACTGGTGTTTGTACTGGCAACCACGTGACGGTGTGGGGGGAGATTACTATGCCTTTCACCGTCACGACAGCGGCTGGCTGGCGGTGATCGCCGACTGCACAGGCCACGGGATTCCCGGAGCCTTTATGACGGTGATTTTGCAGTCTGCGCTGGAAAACGCGCTGCGCGAGGCCGATCTCCAGGCCCCGTCCAGCATACTGCATGCCCTTAACCACCATATCAAACAGACGCTCGGCCAGCTGAATGCCTCTCAGCAAACGTCACTCTCTAACGACGGCTGCGATGCCATTGTGATATCGGTCGATACCGAGCGGCATCAGCTGCGCTGGGCCAGCGCCCGAACCCAGGCGTTTATGCTCAGCCACATCAGTAAAGAAATTACCTCGCTCAGTCAGGATCGCGTCGGCGTCGGCTATACCGATACGCCAGAAGACTATCACTGGCCTGAGCAGAGCTTAGCGTTTAACCGTGGCGACATGCTGTTTGTGCTGACAGATGGCGTCACCGACCAGCCGGGTGGCGAGCGCAATATCATGTTTGGTAATAAGCGCATCCAGTCTCTGCTGATGCGTTATCAGCAGTTGCCCATGCCGCAATTATCACTGGCGTTTCAGCAAGATTATTTAAGCTGGCAAGGTAACCAGGCGCGACGCGATGACGTCACCTGGTTTGGCTTTCGCTATTGACCGCACCGGGAAGAAAATGAAAAACGAGTCACTACGGGGTCTGCCCTTCAATACCGAATCGCAGTCCGGCCTTATTGCACTACAGTACACCGGCTTTTTTTCACCCCAGAACATCACGGCAATGGGTGAAGTGGTCAAACTGTTTCTGGAAAACCATGAGCAGTCGCAAAAGGTCAGACGGCGGCTGTTCTCCAGCTTTGTCGAGATTGCACAAAACATTTTACGTTACTCTCAGGACAGCCGGGCGCTGAGCCATAACGATCAGCTGTATCGCTTTGGTTCATTGAGCCTGCGCTACGATGATGGTCGCTACTATCTGGAAAGCGCTAACCTGGTCGCCAGTGACGCCACTCATCAGCTGCGCGGTGATTTGGATTCGCTGCGGGTGATGAATGCGGATGAAATTAAACAAGCTTATCGAAACCGGTTACGCGCTGAGAGTCCGGTCTGGAGCAAAGGCGCAAATATCGGCTTGCTTACCCTGGCGCGCGACGTCAGTGAACCGCTGGAATATTGTTTCCAGCCACTGGAGGCCAGCGAGCTCTCTGCCTTTTGGTTAAAGGCCACTATCTGCCATGACTGAAGAAACCCTTATGCAAACCATTCAACTTACCGCCACTGAATGTACGCCCGCCGTAGAGTTTGACTTTGCGGCCCACCGATTCTCCCTGAAAGGAGAATCCTGGCCCGAGAACGCCGCCGCCTTTTACCGGCCGCTGCAAAGCGCGCTGGAGTGCTGGCAACCGCAGGCCAGCCAACCGGCAGAGGTGAATATTGACCTGAGCTATTTCAACAGCTCAAGCACCAAGATGCTGTTTGGGCTGTTCGATCAGTTCAACAGGCTGGCGCAGAACGGCTGCACGATAATACTCAACTGGTTCTATGATGCCGAAGACGACGTTTCGGAAGAGTTTGGCGAGGAGCTGTCGCTGGATTTCACCGCGTTAACCGTGAAGCTGCATGCGGAACAGCGCCAATGACGCAACTTAACGAGCTGTTTCTGGAAGAAACCCAGGCACTCAATCAGGCCAGCCATATCGCGGCGCAGCAAAGCCTGCACGCCGAAGAGTATCGCCAGGCGTTGCTGCAGCTTAACAGCCACTACCAGCGGCTGATGCGGGAAACCTACCGGCTAATCTCGCGCAGCGATCGGGCAGAGCGTGAGCTGAACCGGGTGAATGAACAGCTTAATGAGCTGGCAACAGAGCTGGAGTACAAAGCCACGCACGATCCCCTGACCAATGTCTGGAACCGCAGCGCCATTATTCAACGCATCAGCGACACGCTGGATCAAACACCAGCGGCCTTAATCATCCTCGATATCGACTTTTTTAAACGCATCAATGATGAATACGGGCATCCCGTCGGAGATAAGGTGATTTGCGAGCTGGTGCAGCGCATTCAGCGTAATACGCCCGACATGGCCAGCATCGGCCGTATTGGCGGTGAAGAGTTCACCATCATGTTACCCAACACCTGGCTGGGTGATGCGGTGATCGTTGCCGGGGCCATTCTTGCCTCATTAAACGCCTCGCCGCTTAATGCCCTGCCAGAGCGGCTGGTCACGGCCAGCCTCGGCGTCAGCTGGGGCGCGGCGGGCACCCGGTTTGAAACGCTGTATACCCATGCCGATGCGGCGCTCTACGATGCCAAAAAGCACGGGCGTAATCGGGTGTTCTTCCGCTAGCCTGCCCGATGCTGTACCACCTCGACCGGCGGTGTGGTGGTCGGCGGCAGGAAGATATGGTCAAGCAGCTGGCGCATGACCGGCGCGGCAACCACGCCTTCACCTCCGCCGTTTTCCAGAATCAGGGCCACCGCCACTTTGGGATCGTTGAAGGGCGCGAAGGCAGTGTAAAACGTATGGTCGCGCAGCCGTACCGGAATCATTTTGGCGTTATAGGTCTGGTTTTCTTTCAGGCTAAATACCTGCGATGTCCCGCTTTTCGCAGCAATGCCGTAGGGCGCAGTATGGAAATATTTATAGCCTGTCCCGTTCGGTGCGTTGGCCATGCCAAACATGGCATGTCGCACCAGTGACCAGTACGGTGAATGCGGATCGCCAACCTGCGCCTGGGGCAGTTTAGCCTGATAGAGCTGAACGCTGGTGCCGCGCTGCGATTTTTCCAGCAGATGCGGCGCAATCACCCGGCCATTATTAATTAACGTCACCAGCGCTTTCACCATCTGTATCGGGGTGGCAATCCAGTAGCCCTGCCCAATCCCCACCGACACCGTATCGCCCTGATACCACGGCTTTTTATGCACTTTCATTTTCCAGTCGCGGCTCGGTAGCAGCCCGCTGTACTCTTCGTTCAGGTCGATGCCCGTGGGCTGACCGTAACCGAATTTGCTGAGCATGGTGTGAATACGATCGATGCCCATCATAAAGGCCACCTGATAGAAGAAGGTGTCGGCAGACTCTTCGATAGCTTTGGTGACATCGAGCGTGCCGTGCCCGCTTTTTTTCCAGTCACGATAGCGACGATCGGTGCCCGGTAAGGTCCATGTCGGCCCACCAAAAAAGGTGGTTTGCGGGGTAATCACATGGGTTAACAGCGCAGACATCGCCATATAGGGTTTTACGGTGGAAGCCGGGGGATAAAGGCCCTGCGTAACACGGTTGATCAGCGGCAGATTTTTATCCTGCAGCAGCGTTTTGTAGGCCTTGTAGCTGATGCCTTTCACAAACGGGTTAGGATCGTAGCTGGGGCTGGAAACCATGGCCAGCACGGAGCCGTCGTGAGGGTCCTCCACCAGCAACGCGGCACGCTGCCCGGCCAGCAGGCTTTCAATATACTGCTGCAGATGCAGGTCCAGTGTCAGGGTGATGTTCTTACCCGCCACCGGGGGCACTTCTTTCAGCACCCGGACAATGCGCCCATGGTTATCCACTTCCACTTCCTGATAACCCGGCTTACCGTGCAGCAGGGATTCATAATAGCCTTCAATCCCCTGTTTACCGATGTTGTGGTCAGCCGCGTAGTTTTCTGCAATACCTTCTGCATTCAGCCGTTTGTAGTCATTGTCATTGATTTTAGAAACGTAGCCGATGACGTGTGCCAGATCGGCCCCATAGGGATATTCTCTGTCCTGATAGGTATCAATGCTGACGCCGGTAAAGCGAAACTGGTTTACCGAAAAGCGCGCCACCTCTTCGTCGGTGAGTTCCTCTTTGAGGATAACCGGCTTATAGCGGCTGCTCTGGTGAAGATCGTGCTGAAAACGTTCTATATCGTCCGGGGTCAGATCGATAAGCGGCGTGAGCTGGCGCAGCACGTCTTTCATATCATCAACTTTATACGGGGTGATGGTGATGTCGTACCAGGTTACGTTGCGCACCAGCGGAATGCCGTTACGGTCAAAAATCAGCCCGCGCGTAGGCGCGATAGGGATCATCTTGATGTCGTTTTGATTTGAACGTGTCTGGTAATAGCTGTGATCGCGTACCTGCAGGCGATACAGGTTTAAACCAAGAATGGTGAAGCAGATGCAGACCAGCACAAATGCCATCACGGCACGGCGTACAAATAACTTCTCTTCAGCGTCGAAATTTCGGAAATTCATCAGGCAGGTATTTTCAGTCTGGCATATTGTTATTTATTGTTCGTCTTCATGATAGTGACATAAGCGATCCTTGCCAGTGCCAAGATGCACAAGCCTGATGAAAAGTGTGTCATTTGATGAGAATGTTGCGAAAAGAACGGGAAGCGTAAATTTCTGACGCGTTAACCCGGCAACAGTACGCTGCCGGGTTAAGGATGACATTAATGACGTCGGGGTTTAATCACCCAGCAGTACTGATTCCAGCGCAATCTTGATCATGTCATTAAAGGTTGTCTGACGTTCTGCCGCGGTGGTCTGCTCATGGGTACGGATATGATCCGACACGGTGCAGATAGTCAGCGCTTTCGCACCAAACTCGGCGGCTACGCCGTAAATGCCTGCGGCTTCCATTTCAACGCCGAGAATGCCGTACTTCTCCATTACGTCAAACATCTGCGGATCGGGCGTGTAGAACAGGTCGGCAGAGAAGATATTCCCCACGCGCGCGTCGACGCCCAGATTTTTAGCCGCATCAACGGCGTTACGCACCATATCGAAGTCCGCAATCGCGGCAAAATCGTGATCTTTGAAGCGCATACGGTTGACTTTCGAGTCGGTAGACGCGCCCATGCCGATAACGATATCACGCAGTTTCACATCAGCACGCACGGCACCACAGGAACCCACACGGATAATTTTCTTCACGCCAAACTCGGTGATCAGCTCTTTCGTATAGATGGAGCAGGAGGGAATACCCATACCGTGGCCCATTACCGAGATTTTGCGGCCTTTGTAGGTGCCGGTATAACCCAGCATGCCGCGCACGTTATTCACCTCAACGGCATTTTCCAGAAAGGTTTCTGCAATGTGCTTCGCACGCAGCGGATCGCCCGGCATCAGTACGACGTCTGCGAAATCACCCATTTCTGCATTAATGTGAGGAGTTGCCATAATTCTCTATCCTTTTTAAAAATTTCGCTGTTTTTACAGCATGTTCTTGCCGTAGTCCATGGGGGACAGGTCAAAATAGTGCGCGATCGTCTGGCCGATATCGGCAAAGGTTTCACGATAGCCCAGCGATCCCGGCTCCACCTTCGGTCCGTAGATTAAGATCGGAATGTGCTCGCGCGTATGTTCAGTGCCCTGCCAGGTCGGATCGCAACCGTGATCCGCCGTGAGGATCAAAATATCATCCTCTTTGACCCATTCCATGAGCTCTGGCAAACGGCGATCGAACAGCTCCAGCCCGCCCGCGTAACCCGCAACGTCGCGGCGATGGCCCCAGGTGGAATCGAAGTCGACAAAGTTGGTGAACACAATCGCCTGATCCGGCGCAGTTTTCATTTCCTGAATGGTCGCATCAAACAGCGCGTCCAGCCCGGTGGCTTTCACTTTTTTCGTGATGCCCTGCTCGGCATAGATATCGGCAATTTTACCGACGGAAATCACATGACCGCCCTTTTCGTCCACCAGCTTTTTCAGCATGGTCGGCGATGGTGGCTCAACGGCCAAATCGTGGCGATTGCCTGTGCGCTCAAAGCTGCCTGCTTTGTCACCCACAAACGGACGGGCAATCACCCGGCCAATGTTATAGCCGCCTTCGGTCAGCTCTTCGCGGGCGATTTCACACAGTTCATACAGCCGCTCCAGCCCGAAGGTTTCTTCGTGGCAGGCGATCTGGAATACCGAGTCCGCCGAGGTATAGAAAATCGGCTTACCGGAAGCCATGTGCTCTTCGCCTAACTGGTCGAGGATCACCGTACCCGATGAGTGACAGTTACCGAGATAGCCCGGTAAACCGGCGCGTTCCACCAGTTTGTCCAGCAGTTCCTGCGGGAAGCTGTTCTGCTTATCACTGAAGTAACCCCAGTCAAACAGAACAGGCACACCGGCGATTTCCCAGTGGCCTGACGGCGTATCTTTGCCAGATGACAGTTCACGGGCGTAAGCATAAGCGCCCGTGATCTTAGCCTCAGGGTCCAGTCCCGGCGGAAAACGCCCGGTTGAAAGCGCTGCCGCTTTGCCCAGCCCCAGCGCGGTCAGATTTGGTAAGTGCAGCGGCCCTTTACGACCTTTATCTGCCTGACCGTTAAAACAGGCTTCTGCGATATGACCTAACGTATCTGAACCTGCATCACCGAATTTATCGGCATCTTTGCTGGCACCGATTCCAAAGGAATCCAGCACCATAATAAAAGCACGTTTCATGCCAGTCTCCTGCGCCAAAAGCGCGCGACAAGTCAAAAAAAAGCGATCAGATCAGTATACCCGAATCCTGTGCGGTATACAGTCGCTATCCGCGTCAACCCGCCTCAGTCACCCGGCGATACACGACGGGCGTTGCTGCTGGCGCGCTTTCACCCAGCGTGATGGCCGCTTTTACGGCGGCAGCGGCCTGCTGCCAGTGCGCTTCGCTGCTGGCATGAATAACGGCTAACGGACGGGAGGCATCCACCTGCTCACCCAGGGTAATCATGTCGCTCAACCCGACGCTGTAATCAATGGCATCGCTGGCGCGCTGGCGTCCACCGCCCATTGCTACCACCGCCATGCCCAGCGCGCGGGTATCCATATGGGTAACACAGCCCGCGCTGTCGGCATAAACCGCTTTGCTCATCGTCGGCGCAGGTAAATAGCTGTCGTAGCGCTCAACAAAATCGCTCGGGCCGTTTTGCGCCGCCACCATGCGGGCAAACACCTCTGCGGCCTTGCCGTTATCCAGCACCGTCATTAATTTTTCGCGTGCCTCAGCATCATTTTCTGCCAGTTTGCCGGAGATCAGCATTTCGCTGCACAGCGCCAGCGTCACTTCCAGCAGGCGCGGGTTACGCTGCGCACCGGTTAAGAAGCGCACCGCTTCACGCACTTCCAGCGCGTTACCGGCCGTGGAGGCCAGCACCTGATTCATATCTGTTAACAGCGCTGTGGTTCGGCAGCCCGCGCCGTTGGCCACGCCGACAATGGCCTGCGCCAGGTTTTCAGACGCCTCATAGGTCGGCATAAATGCCCCTGAGCCGACTTTGACATCCATCACCAATGCATCCAGGCCTTCGGCCAGCTTTTTCGCCAGGATCGAGGCGGTGATCAGCGGAATGGAATCCACGGTGGCCGTGATATCACGTGTGGCATAAAACCGTTTATCCGCCGGCGCCAGGGAGTTGGTCTGGCCGATAATCGCCACGCCAACCTGTTTAATGGTCTGGCGAAAGTGGTCATCACTGGGGAAAATATCAAAACCAGGAATCGCCTCCAGCTTATCTAAGGTGCCGCCGGTATGCCCCAGCCCGCGACCTGAGATCATCGGGATATAACCGCCACAGGCGGCCACCATCGGCCCCAGCATCAGCGACGTGACATCGCCGACGCCGCCCGTGGAATGCTTGTCGACCACCGGCCCGTTGAGGTTCAGGGATTTCCAGTTCAGCACGGTGCCTGAGTCACGCATCGCCATCGTCAGCGCCACCCGTTCGGCTAGCGACATATCGTGAAAATAAATGGTCATTGCCAGTGCGGCAATTTGTCCTTCGGAAACGCTGTTATCGCGCACGCCGTTAATGAAGAAACGAATCTCGTCTTCACTCAGCGCGTGGCCGTCACGTTTTTTTCGAATGATTTCTTGTGCGAGGTACAAAGTTGCCCCCTTACGTCAGGGAAAGAGGAGAAAAGGCGGCCGGATGCCGCCCAGAGATATCAGTAGCCTGACTGACGAGTATCGCTGCTGTGTCCAAGGGTGTTCAGCAGGCTTGCCAACAGGCTGGAGGCACCAAAACGGAAGTGGCGCGCATCAGCCCAGTCAGCGCCCAGCGTATCTTCTGCCAGTTGCAGATAGATGGCGGCATCTTCCGCCGTGCGCACACCACCGGCAGGTTTAAAACCGACCTGCGCTTTAACGCCTTTATCGCGGATCACGCTCATCATGATCTGCGCCACCTCTGGCGTCGCGTTTACCGCCACTTTACCGGTTGAGGTTTTGATAAAGTCAGCCCCGGCGTCAATGGCAATTTCTGAGGCCTGACGAATCAGCGCTTCCTGCTTCAGCTCGCCGGTTTCGATAATTACTTTCAGCAGAACATTGGCGTCAGCGCAGGCGGTTTTACACGCCTTGACCAAATCAAAACCCACCTGGGCATTGCCCGCCATCAGCGCGCGGTACGGGAAAACCACGTCCACTTCGTCGGCACCGTAAGCGATAGCCGCACGGGTTTCGGCCAGCGCAATCTCAATGTCGTCATTGCCGTGGGGGAAGTTGGTCACGGTGGCAATACGCACATCCGGGGTTCCCTGCTCACGCAGTGTTTTACGGGCAATGGGAATAAAACGCGGATAAATGCAGACGGCTGCGGTATTGCCCGCCGGGGATTTAGCCTGATGACACAGTGCAATCACTTTCTCATCGGTGTCATCTTCATTCAGGGTGGTTAAATCCATCAGTTTCAGCGCGCGCAGGGCCTGCTGTTTGATATCGGTCATAGCGATCTCCAGAACATGGGGTGAATCGTTGAATCACCCTTGCATGTGATAATAGTAACAATTCGGGGCCGGGTAATATGTGCCATACGTCACATCAAAGTATGAAACAACTGCAATATCTAACAAGAAAGTGGATTAATGCACGCTATCCGGCCGAGTCAACCCAGTATAAGCCAGCACTGAGAATGTTACTATTATAACATTTTGGTGAGAAAGGGGTAAACCGGCGGGATTACGGAAGAAGAAAAAGTCTGTGGCTGTTATGCCATAGCGCATCGGCGATCGTCTCGGGCGATTCGTCACGCAGTTCACACAACACCTGCCACACCTGAAAGGCACGCTCTGGCCGGTTAGGCTGTCCCTGAAAACCGTTGAGGGGCATATCCGGTGCATCGGTCTCCAGCAACAGCGAGGAGAGCGGTAGCTGCGCAATGGTCTGCCGGGTTTTACTGGCTCGGGGATAGGTAATGGTGCCGCCCACGCCAATCGCATAGCCGAGTTTGATAAACGCCTGTGCCTGTTGCAGGCTACCGGCAAAACCGTGAACCACACCGCGGCGCGGAAGATCGTGACGGCGCAGATGCAACGCCAGTTGATCGTGCGTGCGGCGCGAGTGCAGGATCACCGGCAGATCGTAACGTTTCGCCAGCTTCAGCTGCGCATCCAGAAAATATGTCTGCTGATCAAAATGGGGATCTTCACGATAACGATCCAGACCGATCTCACCGAGGGCGACCAGTTTAGCGGGCCGCTGTTGCAGCAACCTTTCAAGCTCAGCGAGGTGCGGCTCTTTATGATGTTCAATCACAATCGGATGCAGCCCCAGGGCAGCATAAAGGGCCTGATGCTCGCGGGCTAACTGGCAAACCAGGTCAAAGCGCCCGGCCTCTACCGACGGCACAATAATTTTTTCAACGCCCGCGTTCGCGGCCTGGCGCAGACTGGCGTCGACCTCATCCACGAACGGCGGAAAATCAAAGTGGCAGTGGGTATCCACAAACCTCATGCCAGCGAACCTTTACTGTAGGCATCATCGTTGCCTGCCAACGGCGTGATCACCGCCGCGCGCTCCGGTTCATTCGCCACCGGCGCTGATGGCAACACGATATCCAGCCCGGTTGCGGGTTCGGCATCGCTCAGCCACTGGCCAAGCGTGGCCATAAAATAGCGGCCACAGCGACGTCCAAGATGGTAGTCCTGATTGAGCGAAGCGACCCGGCTGCCCAGCGCGTTACTGGCTAAGGCGCGCGGCGGGAAGATTTCGATGATGCGTAAATCACCCGGTGGCTTCTCAATAAACTGCTGGGTTTCACGGTAGCTCTGCTCGTGATGATGCAGGATATTGATCATCGGCTGCAGCGCACTGCCGTTGAACCAGCGCTCCATGCGCGTCATCCAGCGCGGCGTGTCAAACATCTGCGAGGGCACGGTGCGGATCACCACAATGGTATCCGCGCCGCGTTTTGCGGCCTCCCGGACGGGAATCGCGTCACTGACGCCGCCATCCAGATAGCTTATTCCTTCCAGATCCACGCCCAGCCGATAAAAGCCCGGAATCGCACTGGAAGCTTTAATAATTTCCAGCCAGTTATCGCTGGTGGGCGCAAAATAACTGGGCGCATAGTCATCACTGCGACAGGCACACATATAGAATTCGCGCCCGTTCGCAAACAGCGTTTCGGCACTGCTCATCGCCAGGGGAAATTCACTTCGGGTAATATCGATCAACCAGTCGAGGTCAATAAGATTGCCCCCGCGTAAGAAACGTAGCGGATCGAAAAACAGCTTGCTGGTGGTATAGCGCGTAATGACCCGACGTGCGTAGCCCGGCTGTGCACACACAAAGGCAGACAGGTTCTGTGCCCCGGCTGAGGTGCCAAGCAGTAACTGGAAGGGGTTGAATTTAGCCCGCTGAAACTCATCTAAAACGCCAGCGGTAAAGATGCCGCGTTGACCGCCGCCCTCGCAGACTAAGGCGATTTTCCTGGCTTTAAAAGGTGTGAGAGCAAGGGGTTCAATCGCCCCCAGCGTCACGGGAATACGTATACCCAATGTACCGACCTCAGATTGGGTTCCCGATAGACAAATGTAGGGAATGCAGGGAGTAGAATTGTGGATCGATACTAGCACGGAGAACCAGCTATGGTGTCCATAAATTGTGCTATTGGCGTTGCGCCGTTTAACACATCGTTGCGAATATGAAGCATCCTTTGCTTCACAATAACATTCGCTACAAATAACTGGTCTCCGTTTAATACTGGCTACGCCAGCATTAAACTGTCTGGGTCATCGCTATAGCTTTTTACGGCCAGTGAACAAGCTGATGAGGAACAGAATAATACCCACCACGAAGACCACTTTAGCAGCCCAGGCTGCGGTACCGGCCAGGCCACCAAAACCTAATGCAGCAGCGATCAGTGCAATCACCAGAAAAATAATGCCCCAACGAAACATAAGCCTCTCCTTCACCATTTAATATTGAACTGCTTGTTTCATCCCAACGATGGGTATTTTTATCAGTGCGGCCTCGCGAGGAAGCCGCACCGGGTCGTGTTAAGACTTGACCTTCAGGTCATTTTTAACACTTTTAACGCCTTCGATAGCTTTAGCGATGCTCTCAGCACGGTCAGACTGTGCCTGGTTCGCCACTTCACCTGAGAGCTGAACCACACCATCGGTGGTTTCAACTTTCACGTTACGTGAAGGAACCATGTCATCAGCTAATAGCTTAGCTTTAATTTCGCTGGTTGTAGCAGCGTCACCGGCATAACCTTTCATTGACTGGTTTTTTGCGTCTTTCACGTGCAGTTTGTCGCTGACGGATTTCACGCCTTCCACTTTTTTCACCACGGCCACGGCTTTTTCAGCCTGGTCTTGTGAGGTGACAAAACCGCTCAGCGTCACCACGCCTTTATGGGTTTTGACAGAAATGTCGGTGCTTTTGATGGAGTCGTCATCAACCAGGGCCGCTTTCGCTTTGGCGGTCACGGCGCTGTCATCCATAAAGCCGCCCACTGATTTCATTGAGCTGTCGATTTTAGAACCGGCGCTGTCAGCCGTCTGTGACGCTTTCTGAGACGCGGATTCCTCTGCAAATGCGCTTCCGCTCAGCAGAGCAGTACCGATCATCGCAGCCATCAATGTTTTAGTAATCTTCGTTGTGTGCATCGATATCATCCTTCTATCTGTTAACTCGCCCAAAACTGTGGGCGCAAGAGCAGCAAACAGTGCTGCTGCGGCACTGGACGCAGGGAGAAATAAGTCTCTTTAACCGTCCGATGAAGTAATCATAGTCGGGATTTAGAGATTTGCTTGGGTAACTGGTTGATCGTGCGTCAAAAGCGAGGAAAAAGCGTGTTTTAGGAGGGTTCTGTATCGGTTAAAACAGGGCCATCCCGCGCTGGAATGGCCCTGCAGGCGCGGATTAATGTTCGCGGGTTTTGCGGAACGTCACATCAGGATAACGTTCCTGCGTAATGTTCAGATTCACCATGGTCGGCGCGATATAGGTCAGGTTATCCCCGCCATCCAGCGCGAGGTTAACCTCGTTTTTACGCTGGAAATCTTCAAATTTTTTGGCGTCACTGCACTCGACCCAACGCGCCGTAGAGACGTTAATCGCCTCATAGATGGCTTCAACGTTGTACTCGCTTTTCAGACGCGCAACGACCACGTCAAACTGCAGTACACCCACGGCGCCCACAATCAGGTCATTGTTATGCACCGGGCGGAACACCTGCACCGCGCCCTCTTCCGACAGCTGTACCAGCCCTTTCAGCAGCTGCTTTTGCTTCAACGGATCGCGCAGGCGGATACGGCGGAACAGTTCTGGGGCGAAGTTCGGAATCCCGGTGAACTTCATGTTCTCACCCTGAGTAAAGGTGTCGCCAATCTGAATGGTGCCGTGGTTGTGCAGGCCGATAATATCGCCCGGATAGGCTTCTTCCACATGCGAACGGTCGCCTGCCATAAAGGTCAGGGCATCAGAAATCACCACGTCTTTGCCGGTGCGCACCTGGCGCAGCTTCATGCCTTTTTCATAGCGGCCGGAAACCACGCGCATAAACGCCACCCGGTCACGGTGTTTAGGGTCCATGTTGGCCTGAATCTTAAACACGAAGCCGGTGAATTTCTCTTCTTTGGCTTCAACCTTGCGGGTATCGGTATCGCGCGGCATGGGACGTGGCGCCCACGCCACCAGGCCATCCAGCATATGATCAACGCCGAAGTTACCCAGCGCGGTTCCAAAGAACACCGGAGAGAGCTGACCGCTGAGGAATGCCTCTTCATCAAATTCGTTTGAAGCACCCTGCACCAGCTCCAGCTCGTCACGCAACTGAGCGGCCAGCTCTTCGCCTACCGCCGCGTCGAGTTCCGGGTTATCCAGGCCTTTGACGGTGCGGACTTCCTGAATGGTGTGCCCTTTACCGGTCTGATAGAGATAGGTTTCATCTTTATAAAGGTGATAAACCCCTTTAAACAACTTACCGCAGCCTATCGGCCAGGTGATGGGCGCACAGGCAATTTTTAACTCGCTTTCCACTTCATCCAGCACTTCCATCGGATCGCGGATGTCACGGTCGAGTTTGTTCATAAAGGTGAGGATGGGCGTATCACGCAGGCGGGTGACTTCCATCAGCTTGCGGGTACGATCTTCAACGCCTTTTGCCGCATCGATCACCATCAGACAGCAGTCAACGGCAGTCAGCGTACGGTAGGTATCTTCAGAAAAGTCTTCGTGCCCCGGCGTATCCAGCAGGTTTACCAGGCTGTCACGATAGGGAAACTGCATAACCGACGTCGTAATCGAAATACCACGCTGCTTTTCCATCTCCATCCAGTCAGACTTAGCATGCTGGTTAGAGCCACGGCCTTTTACCGTTCCGGCGGTCTGAATCGCCTGTCCGAACAGCAGGACTTTTTCGGTAATGGTGGTTTTACCGGCATCCGGGTGCGAGATAATTGCGAAGGTGCGGCGGCGTGCCACCTCTTCTAAAAAGGGATTAGACATGAGTGAATTCTTCTCAACGTAGCCACGCACTAACAGGCGCAGCAGATAAATCACGGTGGCCGGCAGAACCTTACCGGCAGGTAAACGGTGCCAAATGCGACTTTATGTCGTCGCGGGGTGAGCGCAAAGTTACATTGGCGTGCTTCCGGTTACCTGGTCAACTTTAAGGCGGCATAGCATACAATATTTTGTGCTAATGGCCTACAGCGTACCGAAGAGAAAGTCACGTCCGCCTGAAACACCGCTCAGCGAGGCTTAGTACAGATGCGGCGGCCAGTGCGCGCGGCGCAGTCATCCCGCCGCCAGCCGCGGCTGTGAAAGTGAAAACCCTCACGTCACTGCGGCCCGGTGCCGGTTAATCCACCAATTCAATCCCTAAGCTTTCCAGCAGAGACACCGCCTCAAGGCGCGAAAATTTGGCTTTAGTGACCGTATTGTTTAAGACATCAATGCTGTAATTCCATGCGTCAGTAAAATCTGCGCCCCGCAACAG
Source organism: Pantoea allii (assembly GCF_002307475.1). GTDB lineage: Bacteria > Pseudomonadota > Gammaproteobacteria > Enterobacterales > Enterobacteriaceae > Pantoea > Pantoea allii. The sequence goes on from NZ_NTMH01000035.1 coordinate 25,878, forward strand.
CGTATGATTGAATAAGCTGCCTGTCAGCTCCGATCCGCTGAACGTTGCGCCAGTCAGATCGCACTCTCTGAAGTCAACCTCCGCCACTCTGCACGCCTCCATTTTTAGCCCCTGGAGCTTAAGGCCATAAAAGGATGCGCTGGTCAGCATGCAGTTCACAAAATACAGCTCATGATCCAGATGAAAATCAGGCCAGTAGGCTTTTGTCCAGTCGATGCCGGTCAGCTTGCACTCCGTGAACTGCAGGCCATAAAAGCGGGTATTCGGCGCATCCAACAGGCTCAGATTACAGTGACTGAAAGTGCAGTTAATGAACTTACAGGCGGTAAACTGCGCAGAGGTGAAGTTGACGTTACTAAAGTCGCAGTCTTCAAAATGGGTTTCAGCGATGGTCAGACCGGTGAAATCCTCTTTTGAAAAATGGGTATCATAAAATTCAGCGTGACTGTCGATACGTTGCATATTCACCCTTATCGGTTAACGGTGGCATTTTACCAAAAGCTTATGCGATTTTTTCGCGACGGAACCTTCTCACGATCACCCTTCACATTTTGCCTCATGAACCGCCATCGAATATGTCTGTTCAGCGTGGCGGGCAAAAAAATGCGCGGTCCGATCGCACACCTGATTTTCCTCTGTCGACTCCCCAGGCCGCATACAGACTGCGCCTCAGCCGTCCGCAACATCGCAGAGGATCGGCGCACGCCCCGCCTGGCTAACATTCAGGGAGAAAATTGACCGCGCGAAAAGCAGACCACAATGATAATCGCTCGCATTCAACAGTTGAAATAATTCTTTTTAAATCAATCAGATAAATTGCAACTTTTTCAACAAAAGGCTTCCCATTCGTTACCAGACTGTTGCATAATTCACCACTAATTTAATGACAATCAAAAGGACGCGGCCATGCTGACTGCTGAAATGACTGGACGTTTAAACGACCAGCTGAACCTGGAATTCTTCTCCGCCAATCTCTATTTACAAATGAGTGCGTGGTGCAGCGATAAAGGCTACGAGGGCGCAGCGTCCTTCCTGAAAATGCATTCGCGTGAAGAGATGCAACACATGCAGCGCCTGTTCGACTATCTGAGTGATACAGGTGGTATGCCGGTGCTGGGCAGCATTGCTGCACCGCCCGTTGCTTACAATTCGCTGAACGAAGTGTTGATTCAGGCGCTGGATCACGAAAAGCTGATCACCAGCAAAATCAACGAACTGGCGCACTCTGCCATGACGACGCAGGACTATTCAACCTTCAACTTCCTGCAGTGGTATGTTGCAGAACAGCATGAAGAAGAGAAACTGTTTAAAACCGTGCTGGATAAACTGGCGATGGTGGGCGACAGCGGTAACGGTCTGTTCCTGGTCGATAAAGACCTTGGACGCATGAGCACCGAAAACCACTCAGCCTGAAAATAAACCGGCCCACGCAGGTGGGCCGGTTATCAGGATTGCGGATAACGACAGCCTGATGCGCTATCGCTTACGCCAGCCGATAACATGACGTCCTTTCACCGTTGATCCACAGCGAACGCTGCTCACCCGGCGGCAACATAATCGCTATCTCACGCCACGCCGGCAGATAATCGCCGCGCTTTTCAATGGTCAGATCCAGCCGTGACGCGCTACTGGTTAAAGACCAGTTCAACCATAACGCATTGCCTTTCTGCCAACCGTGGGTTTCGCCGTCGTCATCGAACACCTCACCCTGGGTGGTGGCATCGCCCGGCGCAGGCCAAATCTGCAGCTCACGCACGTTATCACGTTGCGCATCGGTGGTGGTTTCGCACTGTCCCAGTGGGAGTGCGGCCCCGGCACGGACCAGCAACGGCAACCGATCCAGCGGTGCATCCAGCGTCACGGTTTGTCCGCCCGCCAGCCAGTTGCCGGTGTGCCAGTCATACCAGCCGTGGGTATTTTCCGGCAGATAAACCTGGCGCTGGCGTGCGCCCTGCTCCACCACGCTGGCCACCAGCAGATCGCGTCCCAGCATAAAATCATCGCACTCGTCGTACGTACGGGGATCGTCCTCATGATCGAGGAAGGTCGGCCTCAGCATGGGTTCATCCTGCTCGCTGGCCTGCCAGGCAAGCGTATACAGATAAGGCATCAGACGATAACGCAGGCGGATCGCCTCGCGGATCATCGGTGTGGCTTCCGGATACATCCAGGGCTCGTTCACCGTATGATCGTCATTCCAGGAGTGAATGGTAAACCGTGGGTGCATCACGCCATTCTGCACCCAGCGCACAAACAGCTCCGGATCGGGTTTATCCCCGGCAAAGCCGCCCACATCGTGCCCCACGTTAAACAGGCCTGACAGGCTCATCCCTAATCCCATGCGGATGTTGTAGCGCAGGGTTTGCCAGTTTGTCCGGTTGTCGCCGCTCCAGGTCTGCACATAGCGCTGCATCCCTGCACAGCCAGAGCGCGAGATCAGATACGGCCGCTTCTCCGGGGCAAAGCGCTGCTGAGCTTCCATCGAGGCCCGCATCATCATTAGCGGCATCACCGGACGAATATGCTTGATGGCGATGGGCTGACCAAAGCCATAGCAGCGCGCTTCGCCGTCCCAGACTTCATATTCGTTATTGTCGTTCCAGGTTGAATCGATGCCTTTTTTCAGCAACTGCTCAGTGACGTTTTGTTGCCACCACGCCACGGTTTGTGGGTGGGTAAAATCCAGATGCGAGCCTTCGTCATCCCAGAACACCGAGCGTTCAGGCCGGTCATGTTCCGAATCGCGGATAAACAGTCCCTGGTCCGCCACTTCTTTGTAACGTGGATGATCCTGCAGCAGACAAGGCTTGATATTGGCTGCCAGCTTCATCCCGGCCTGATGGAAAGAAGCGCTCATCCCCTCCGGGTTCGGCACCTTGTCGTAGTTCCAGTTAAACACGTAGCGCTTGTTGTTAATGGAGGTGTAACCCGACGACAGCTGAAACGAATCGCAGGGAATTTCATGCTCGCGGCACAGCTGGATAAAGGACAGGAGTTGCTGCTGCGCATCTGGCGCATCCGTGTAGTGCATGGTGGAACCGCTATAGCCCAGACTCCACTTCGGCTGAAACAGGGTACGACCGGTAAGGCGAACAAAGGCCTTGGTGACGTCCAGCAGCGTCGGACCCAGCATCATGTAGTAATCCAGATCGCCCGCCTCCGCACGGTAGCGACGATAAGGCAGATGGTAATTATCTAACTCATTGCCCAGATCCAGCCAGCTGCTGCTGAGGTTATCGTAAAACAGGCCAAAGCTGACGCCGTCACGCTGGGTCAGCGTGAAGGGAATATGCTTGTAGAGCGGATCGGTACTGGCCGCGTTATAGCCCATGGCGTCCAGGTTACGCATCTCATAACGACGGTTAACCCGGTTGAGGTCGCCACTTTTTTCACCCAGGCCGTAAACCCGATCCTGCGGCTGGCGGCGCTGATAATGTTCCACGCCATCGCCATGCATGTTCAGCAGGTAAGCCCCGGTATGGCGATCGACCGCCAGCGGTTGCCAGCCAGTGCCGTCAAAATGTTCCCAACTGAGGCACAGCGGATAATGCACGGTGACGCGCAGCCGGTCAGTGGCCAGACGGATTTGCTGCGCCTCCTGCTCAACGGTAAAGGCGGGCAGCGTAAAGCCTTCTAACGATTCGCGATCGCGTCCCTCCCATGGCACATCCTCCTGGGGAGCAATGCTCCAGGTGCGGTTGAGCGCCAGCTCTCCATCGCGTTTCAGCAGCACGCGCATCAGGCCATTTTCTAATACGTAAATACGTAAAAAGTGACGTTGCTCGACTTTCAGTTCGACGAAATTCGCCGCCTGGTGATGAAGCGTCCATGTCTTAAGCGTTTTCATCAGGTTACCCTCAATTTTTAGCAGTACGTTGGCGGCGTTCGGCGATAAACATCACCAGGAAAACCGCGCCAATCAGGTCAAAAAAGCCCATGGCAATAAACAGGGGATTAAAGCCAATGGTGTCGGCCGTGACGCCGATAATCAGCGAGAAAATAAAGCTGGCGATCCAGGCACAGGAGCCGCGCATCCCGTTAACCGTTGCCATCTGGCGGCGATCAAAACGCTCGACCACCAGCGCACTCAACATGCAGGAGATCACCTGGTGACCGAACCCGCCGATGGAGATCAGGGCGATGGCCAGATAGGGATCTTTAACCAGCGTCATTAGTGCCAGAGAGATCATCAGGGCAGCCCCGGTCACAGAACTGGCAACGATAGAGTTGACGCGGGAGCAGCCAAACCAGCGCACATAGAGTTTGGTCAGATAACCACTGGCGATGCTGCCCAGATCCGCAGCCAGGAAGGGTAGCCAGGCAAACATCACGATCTGTTTCAGATCCATGCCGCGTTCGTTGGCCAGGTAGAGCGGCACCCAGAAGCTCAGTACCGCCCATGCGGGTTCAGCCAGAAAGGCCGGAATGGCAATACCGTAAAATTTCTTCTCTTTACCAATCTCTTTCATGGCGGTGAAAAACGGCAGCTTTTCGCCGATGACTTCTTTGTCCTGGGTGATAAACGCCCGTTCTTCCTCCGACAGACGCGGATGATGTTCAGGTGAGTGATAACCCCACCACCAGAGCGCGACCCAGATCAGGCCCAGCCCACCGGTCAGCAGAAATGCGCCCTGCCAGCCAAACGAGATATGCGCGACATAAATAATGGGCGGTGCCAGCATCGCGCCAATGGAGAACCCCACGCCAGCCCAGCCTGCTGCTACCGGTCGTTCCTTTTTCGGAAACCATTCCCCAATGGCTTTGGCATTCGCAGGCGTGGCTGCGGCCTCGGATGCCCCCATCACAAAGCGCAGCAGCGCCAGATGCAGCCAGCTTCCGGCTCCGGCGTGCAGCAGACAGGTAATGGACCAGATAACGGCGCAGATTAAAAAGCCCATCTTCAGGCCGATAATATCGATCAACCAACCGCAAAGAGGCTGAAACAGCGTATAGGCCAGCTGAAAGGCGGCTACCACCCAGGAATATTGCTCCGTAGTCATATTCAGGGTGTTTTTCAGTTCGGGGGCCAAAATGCCCAGGGAGTTACGGGTGATGTAGTTCACCGTCACGCCCAGCAGGAACATCCCCAGCATCCACCAGCGCAGATTTTTAATAACCCGCACCGTGCGCGATGCGCTGGTGCGGGTGGTCGAGTCGAGACTCATGATGAAACTCCTGTAGCCAGTAATAACCGCGTTGCCGCGAAGCAAACCTTTTTGTCTGATCCGACCTTAAAAAAGCGCAAAACGTGGGTACAGCCCATTTTTTGCAACTCTTTTCATGACACTATCTGGAAATAACAAAAAACCCCTCTCAGACCAGTAGGGACACGATTCAGCACGTTATGAAAATTTTTTCATTTGCAGATTTGAGGGCGATCACAGAATGAAACAAAGCTTAAAAGTGAGCGAGATTGCCGCCCTGAGCGGCGTGTCAGTCAGCACGGTTTCTCGCGTCCTGGCCGGGAAAGCCAATATCCGCACCGCCACGCGCGATAAAGTCCTGCGCATTGCCCAACAGCAAGGCGTACTGGACAACCTTCATCATGGGCGGCTGCTGCTTAACGATCTGATGGTGTTTGCACCGCCGCGCGCGTTTGATATCCGCACGGATATCTTTTATTACAAGGTGATCCAGGGCATCAGCGAGGCCGTCAAACCGCACGATGTCCGGTTGCGCTACTGCCCGCTGGAAGAGGTGGAAAGCGATGCCGCCCTGTTTATCGACAAGATGCAGCAGACGGAGGCGGCGCTGTTAATCGGTATCGACGACGAGCACATCCATCAGTTGGCAGCCGAAATGAATAAGCCCTGCGTGCTGATCAATGCCCGCGATCGCCGAATGCGGCTGCCCTCGGTATCGCCCGATCATCAGCTCATTGGGGAGTTTTCGGCGCGCTATTTGTTTGAACAGGGTCACCGGCAAATTCTGTCGCTGCACTGCCTGCGGCGTTACACCATGGAGCAGCGGCTGCAGGGAGTGCGCGATGCCTGGCATGCCATGAATCTGCGCTTCGACAGCCGCCAGCACCTGATTACGCTCAACAGCTTTAGCAGCAGCGAAGCCAGCGCCTGTCTGGGTGAATATCTGCGTCATTGTCCTCAGGCACAGCGGCCCACGGCGATTCTGGCAAGTGGGGATTATATTGCGGCGGGAACCGTGCAGGCATTACAACAGGCCGGCCTGCGGGTGCCGCAGGATGTGTCCGTCATGAGCATGGATGGTTTTAATCTGGCGACCGTACAGGAGATTCCGTTAACCTCGGTGCAGGTGCCGCGGGATGAGCTGGGAGAAGCCGCGGTCAAAGTCCTTCAGGCCCTGCGTTTAGACCCGGACCTGCCACCCGGCAATCTGCTGCTGAACGGCAAGCTGGTGGTACGCGACTCTGTCCGCCGCATCCGGGATAATCCGGGCCATGCCTCGGTGCAGCAACACGGGCTTTACAGCTGAGGAGGCATCGCGCGCTCAGGCAAAGCTTTCCCAGCGGGATGACAGCGTGAAATGACGCTGCCAGTTCAGCGTCGCGGGCGTTCGGGCGATTAACTGCTGACACAATGCCGGCTCGACAAAAGCGGGGATCACCTGTTCCGCCCCGCTGTGTTGGATCAGCGCCAGTTGATCGTCCAGTGGTGGGTGAACATTCCAGGGTAGCCACTGCGCCAACCCGTTTTGCAGCATCTCGAAGGCCCGCGTGCCGCGTGCCACATGGCTACTAAAAATCAGATTGAATTCGGGTCGCTGGCTCAGCGTGGCAGCCAGGCCACTGTCTGCCACCGCATCGGCTGCGACAATAATGCTGTCAGGCCGCCATTGCGTTGGCGTCGGCTCGCGCAGTAGCGGCAGTAACGCCAGCGCGGTAGCGGCAGGTAATGTATTTTGCGCCAGCAGCTGTGACACTTCCTCACGTACCTGCGGGCAAAGTACGACAGATAAACCCTGGCTACGCAGCCATAATGCCATCTCCGGGCCTCTGCCATGCAACGGCGCCGTGACCACCGCGCCTTTTCGCGCTGCCTGCACCAGGGCATCAACCTGCTGATCCAGACGCTGATTGCGGTCGCCGTAGGATGCATCGGTAATCAGCCAGCGCGCCCGTGGCGGCCGGTCAAAAGGCAGCAGCAGCGACTCACAGCTCCAGTCTCCCATATAGGTAATCCCGCCCGCGACCGGCAGATGAAACCAGACGGAGCCGGGCGAGTGCCCGCTCCGGCCGGTAAACAGGTTAAGCGGCCCCATCGCGCACTGCCCGTGCAACGGCAGAGAATGCCGCCAGCGGGCGGGCACCGGGCAAGCAGCCAACTGCTGCCAGGTCAGCTCCGTAGCATAAACCGGCGGCGATCCCAGCTGTTGCCAGCTGTCGAGCGCACCGGCATGGTCGCCGTGGGAGTGGGTAAGGCAAATCGCATCAACCTGGCCTGTCTTAGTCAGATCAGGCTTTACGCCCGGTTCAGGCCCTGCGCCCAGGTCCCACAACAGGCGATATCCCTGAATCTCAAGCAGGAAAGCGGCGGGCAATTTACCGCCCACGCCGCTCACCACCGTCAGGCTTGCCATGGCAATACTCCTTGCGGCAGGCGGCGCGTCAGACGCGTTGCCAGCAGCATTAAGGTCAGAACAACCAGAATCATCAGGCATCCCACGGCGGCAGCCAGCGGGGCGGAACCGCCTTCATCGAGAAAGATGATGGTAGGCCCCAGGGTTTGTGTGTCAGACGTCACCAGCAGTACCGATACCTGAATTTCATTTAACGCGGTCAGAAACACCAACAGGCTTCCCGCCAGCGCCGACGGTGCCGCCAGCGGCAGTAAAATATCGCGCATACGACGCATAAAACCAGCCCCGCACAGACGGGCGGCTTCATCCAGCGACGGCTCAATTTGTGCGAAGCCTGCCAGCGTGGGCCGCAAGACTAAAGCCAGAAAGTTGGACAGATAGGCAGCAAGAATGATCCAGACCGTGCCGTAAATCGACACCTCCAGCAGCGGAAGCGGCGGCAGAAAGAACAGTATGGCCGCCACGCCTGTCACAATGCCGGGCAGCGCGTACGTCAGTTCACTGGCAAACCACAGGCCGCGAACCAGTCGGGTGCGCTGCCAGCTCAGGAAAAAAGCCAGAAACAACGCCATGGTGGTCAGGATCAGCGTCGCCAGGGAGGTCAGCCACAGGCTGGTCGCGAAAGCATGACGGATTGCAGGATAGCCCCACAGCGCCTGATAAATGTTCTCCAGCGTCAGGGTTTGCCACGTTAAGGCCTGACCAAAACCCCGCGTCAGCGCCGTGGTCAGCAGCGCGCTGACGGGCATGATAAGCGTGGCGGCCATCCACAGCCAGGCCATGACTTCCATGGGCAAGCGAGCGCCTTTTAGCGGTTGATGGAACGGGCGCGGCGAGCCACTGACCCGGACATCCTGCCGACCGCCCAGCCACGCGCTTAGCATCATGCCGGTCAGCGTGATCAGCGCAATCAGCAAGGAATAGACGGCGGTATCCGGCAACGCGCTGGGGCCGATGGCGTTGAGCTGTTGATAGACCAGGGTAATTAAGGTCGGTAATCGCGCCGGAATGCCCAGCATCGCCTGAATACCAAAATTACCGACGGCCGCCACAAATGCCAGCGCCGCCCCGGCAAAAATGGCGGGGCGCGCCAGCGGCAGAATGATGGTACGCAGGATTTGCCCGTGCGACGCACCGCTGATCTGCGCCGCCTCCACCAGTTCGGCGGGTAAACGCCGAAGGCCGGCTCGTACCGTCAGAAACACCAGCGGCGCATTGTGCAAACCCAGCAGCAGCACGATTCCGCCCCACGAACAGAGCGGCTGCTCACCCGGCGCAAACCAGGGTAAACCCAGCCGCTGAAACAGCGATGCCAGCAGGCTACCCGGTGCCAGTGCCTGGAGCCAGGCGAGCGCCGTCACCTGCGGCGGAATCATTAACGGTAAGATAAACGCAAAGACCCAGGCCGCTTTGGCGCGCATATCGCTCAGCGCGACCAGCCAGGCGGCAAATGTACCGAGCAGCAGCGACAGCAGGGTGGCACTCAGCCCGACGCTTAAGGTATTTAGCGTGGCGCTGAGAACCCGACGGCTGACCAGCAACTGCGTCAGCCGGGCCAGATCCGGCACGCCCTGCGGCGCCACCGCTGTCCAGATCAGCCGCCCAAAGGGCGCGACGGAGAGCAGTCCGATCGTCAGCACCAGCAGCCCCAGCACCCACGGCTCGGCGCGAAAACGCCAGCGTGCGGGCTGCAAACGGCGGGGCCGACAGTCGTTACTCAGCACGCTCATGTTCAGCCACCAAACAGCGCGGTAAACTGCTCCCGCACCTGCGCATCGTCCGCGACCGCCTTCTCAACGTCCGGCGTCAGCAGTTTGATCTGGTCGACAGGGACAAATCCTTCAGGCGCGGCAACGCGGTCATCGACCGGCCGGTTACCCTGCTGCACCACCAGTTTCTGCCCCTGTTCGGAGAGTAAAAAGTCCACAAAGGTTTTGGCGGCAGGCAGGTTATGTACCGATTTCATAATGGCAACCGGTTCGGTGACGTAAGAAACCCCTTCTTCGGGATAAACCAGGTCGATGGGCGAACCCTGTTTTTTGGCCCGGATGATGTCAGCATCGGTAATCACGCCATATTTATCCATCCCGCTGGCCACGGCTTTTAAAGCCGGTCCGTTGCCGCCCTGCGGCGCAATACCCAGCGCCGCCAACTGCTTATAGAAGTTCCAGCCGATGTCCGGCGTCGTAATATCGGTGTGCAGTTTATACAGGGCCGCCCCGGAGTAGAGCGGGCTGGGTACGGCTATTTGCCCTTTGTTATCAGCATTGAGCAACGCTTTCCAGCTGTTGACCGGTTTGGCACGTTGCGTGTTATAGGCAATCACGGTGGCGATGATTTTGGTACCAAAAAAGGTTTTATCACGGTCATAAAACGCAGGCTTCAGGTGATCCACAGGCGCATCCTGATACGCATACAGCTGCTTCTCTTTCTTCAGCGCGCCGAGGTTGATGGCATCCGCCACCAGCAGCACGTCAGGCTTGACCTTGCCGCTCATCATTTCCGTGTGCAGGACATTCATTAACTGCGTGGTGCCGTTGCGCGTCCATTCCACCTGAATCGCGGGATAAGCGGCTTTGAACGCATCCATGGTTTGCTGCGCAATTTCCGGTGCCTGCGAGGTGTACACCACCAGCTTGCCGCTGGGCTTGTCAGCCGCCTGCGCCAGCGTTGAACCTGTCAGCACAGCCGTGAACAGTAGCGAGAAAAGAATGACCTTTTTCATATTGTCTGAAGTCCTTTATGCGGGAAGAATCCAGCCGTCATTAACAGCAATACTTACGGTGTCGTTCACCGCAAGCGCAGAAACATCATCAAGGGCCAGGGTGAAAGAGACATCCGGCTGCGCCAGCGGGCACAGGTGAATGTCGTAATGACCGCCACGGTAGATAATGCGTTCAACCTGCGCGTTAAACTGACCGCGATTAACAGGCATCAGGCGGAAACTGGCACGATGAAAGCTGGCTTTGCCGTGGGGTAACGTTGCCTGCTGCGCTGAGCAGCGCAGCAGCAGTCGTGCGCCGAACAGCATGACCGATGCCTGCCCCTGTCCCACCGGTTCAATATCCTGTACCGGCAGAACCCGTCCCTCATCAATGAAGGTGGCGACCATCTCGTTGGCGGGCTCGCGCCACAGCGTTTGGGGCGAAGCAAACTGCATGACCTGCCCCGCATTCAGCACCACAACGCGATCGGCCAGCGCCATCGCTTCGCGCTGATCGTGGGTGATGTAGACCAGCGTTGCCCCACTGTGACGATGAAAGCGGCGAAACTCCTCTTCCATCGCGCTACGCAAATGCACGTCAAGGTTAGCCAGAGGTTCATCAAGCAGGACCAGCCTGGGCTTTGCCACCAGGCAGCGGGCCAGCGCCACGCGCTGACGTTGGCCGCCGGACAGATCGGCCGGGCGACGATCGGCAAAGGGCAACAGATCGACCAGCGTCAGGGCTTGCCGGATACGATCCGCCCGCTCTGTACGGTTCACGCCGTTGACTTTCAGGCTGTAGCCCACGTTTTCGGCTACCGTCATGTGCGGCCAGAGCGCGTAGTTTTGAAATACCACGCCAAGATCGCGACTTTCGGGGGGAAGATGAAAACCCTGAGTGGCAAACAAGGTGTCGCCTACCCAGATCTCACCGCGTTCCAGAGTTTCGAATCCGGCTATCAAGCGGAGTAAGGTTGTCTTGCCGCAGCCGGAGGGACCCAGCACGGCGATAAATTCACCCTGCTGGATCTCCAGCGATACCGCGTTAAGAACCGGCTGCGCCGCGAAGGCTTTATGCAGCCCGGAGAGTGAAATTGCGGCCATGATTACGTCGCCTGTGCCATAAACGTTCTATGCAAAACGTTACGACACATTGATGACAACACCGTGACAGCAGGCTACTTCGGCAGATGGACCGCCACGTAGCGCTCATAGCGCGACGGCTTAATTTTGGTGAGATCCGCCAGAACCAGCCCGTCAATACAGTTGTTGAAGTCGGGGTCGCTGCCAAAATCAATAAACTGCACGCCGCCGGGTTCGTACACTTCGCAATACTGTTTGTAGAGCGTCGGGATTGCCACGCCGAGGTTGCTGAGCAACTGCTTCAGCCGCTGGAGATCCTCTTTGTAATCATTGCCGCTGAACTGGGCCAGCACGTCAGGCAGCGAGGCCGGATAAGGACAGCGCGACGTGGCCAGAGGGAAGTCCGTCGGAAAATAGATGCGGTAGAAGGCCACCAGCAAATCACGCGCCGCCAGCGGCATGGTGCCAGAAATAGAGACCGGTCCGAACAGATAGCGCACCTCAGGGTATCTGGCGACGTAAGCCCCGATGCCCAGCCAGAGATAATCCAGCCCGCGTTTGCCCCAGTAAGCAGGCTGGATAAAGCTACGTCCCAGCTCGATGCCCTGACGCAGGATAGGGATCATGCGTTCGTCGTAATGAAACAGGCTGTGACTGTAGAGTCCTTCCATGCCGCGGCGTTCCAACTGTTCGCCACCGGGAATAAACCGATAGGCACCGACGATTTCCAGCTCTGCATCGTCCCACAGGATCAGGTGATAGTAGTCATCATCGTAGCTGTCTAAATCACGTCGGCGACCGCTGCCCTCGCCCACGGCACGAAAGGCAATCTCCCGCAGTCGGCCCAGCTCACGCAGTATCGGCACTGAGGTGGCACCGTTACGCCGCCACAGATAGATCTGCTTGCCATCCGGGGTATTCCCCAACAGTTCGCTTTGCAGCAGCGCTTTTTTCAGGTCGGCACGATCTTCCGCCAGCGCAATGGCGGATTCAGTCTGAAAAAGGCCCTTTTTTCCCTGCCCCAGACGATAGACATGTTTACGCACGCGCTTTGCCAGCTCTTTGCCTGGCGTGTGGCCGTCGTGCCAGTGCGCAAACGGAATCTGCGCACCGATACGCAGTTTGATGCGCATTCCGCGCTGTTTAAACATTTCCCGCACCAGCATTAACATTGCCACAGGCGGTGCGACTTTGGCGGTAGCATAGAACAGCCAGCTGTTTCGGCCCTCAACGTGTACCGGCACCAGCGGTGCCCGCGCTTTCGCCGCAAGACGCAGGAAGCTGTGATGCCATTCACGGTCACGCACGCCCGCACTGCTAAGACGGGACACTTCACCCGCCGGGAAGATAATCAGCACGCCCTGATTGCTAAGATGCTGCTGCATGCTCTGCAACTGCTGGCGGCTGGTGCGGTTCCCAATATTGTCGACGGGCAACATCAGGCTGTTGAGCGGTTCCAGCAGCATAATCAACCGGTTAGCCACAATTTTCACGTCGGGGCGCACCTGTGATATCGCATGCAGTAACGCCATGCCGTCAATGGTTCCCAGTGGATGGTTGGCCACGATGACCACTGGCCCGCGCGGGGGGATCTGCTCCAGATCGCGCTCGCTAAGCTCGCAACGTACATCAAGGTGCTCCAGCACCTGCTCGACCATATCCAGGCCTTTCAGGTGAGGATAGCGCGCGGCAAATCGCTGGAATTCATCTTCACGTAAGATCCACTTCAGAATCCGTTTCTGCCAGTTGGCGGGATGCTGGTTGGGCCAGAAACTCTCAATAACCTGATCGACTGAAAACATAGTTAACCTTTCGTGCCTGTCCCGGAGATACAGCGAAAGTAAGTCGCATTGTTTGCACTTTTATGAATAACGAGTGGTCGAGAGGCAAATATGTTGGCGCAGTCAGCGACACATGGGTGCCACATCAGGTTTTTAGCCATAAAAACAGAGGGATAAGGCAGGATATTTCACCGGGGCGATACGGTAAAAAAGGAAACGGACAAAAGACTGCCGCGCGCATTGGCGAAAAGTGCGTACCCGAGGTCATGAGGGAAATGCGCGAAAGTCAGTATCACTACTCGAACTGTGGCATTGGCCCCGCTGAGGTGATTCCGGCACTGTTGTCGAAGCATCGCCGCGGGCTTCAGTTACATGCTCTACTGGCAGAACTGACTAGTAACGACCATAAAGTGGAGGGAGCTTGAAGCGATCCGCCTGCATCTGGCAGAACAGAGAAAGCTGTTAGCAGCACTGACGACTCATGGACAATACATCACCCAGCTAGCGGCAAAATGAAGCCTCAACGTTAGCCTGAATGCGCCGATAACTAAGGCGCATTCGTTTGGCAATTGTTGCGATAAGACTAGTGGTATTAGTTGCGTATTATTCACGCTATGCATAAACTGCAACCAGATTGGTAAGTCAACCAAAGGTTGAATGCCTAAGGAGTAAACATGAAGAGATCGACTCGTCGTTTTATGACAGCGGCAGGTAGTGTGTTTGATCTGATTCCGGCTACAGACTACTCAGAGTTTGTTGATCGTCGTAGTGATGCTGAAGCCATTAGTTCAGATTTCCAGGCGATTGGTGATGATATAAGGAAATCAATGAGGTCTTATGCAAGGATCAGAGCCAAAGCAACAAAGCGCCAGTTGGCCACTCGCTGAAGAAGAAATTGAAAACACTGCCGCTGAAGAAGATGCAGAAACAACCGAGCTAGCCCTCAAGATTGAGGAAGAGCTTAACGAAAATCCCGTGGTTCTTGAGAGGCTTCTCTCAAGACCACAGTTCAGAGCAATAATCAGTCAGCAGTCTTTCAGAGGCCCCTTGCCTCCGCCTGCCATGCTTCGCGAATACAATGAAATTGTTGAAAATGGCGCAGAGCGTATTATGGCAAAAGGCGAGAAAGAACAAGCTCATCGCCATGCAGTAAAAGATAAAATCGTCGATGGCACACTCGCGCGAGATACTCGTGGTCAGTGGATGGCGTTTACAATCACTGTATTTGTCCTCGCCATTGCGGCCATTTTTGCCTGGAAAGGTAACACTGTTTTCGCTGGTACACTTATCACCATTGATCTCATTGGTCTGGCATCAGTGTTTCTTTTGGGCAGAACTAGCATATCGCCATCTGAAAAAGATGATAACTAATATTAAAAATCAGCCCGCGAAAGCGGGCTTTTTTCTAATGGCATTTCGTGGTTTTCAGGATTTGAAGCTGATTCAAACGTTGTTGTGCTTTATCTTTGGCGCTTTCCTTAGCCAACCCGTTACCTATACCAAAATCAGCAATAAAACCTAAAACAGTCCTGGCATCGAACTGCCCCGTTCGGTCGATCTCGCTTTGAATACTATGCATCTTTGCGATTTCCTGCTCAATAGCTCGGCAATCAAAAGCTGCAGACTCCTCAGGTGTGAGTTGAGGTGACTGTGGATACTGTTTTGTTGCACATCCAGCCAGAAATAAAACACAGAGTATTAAAATTTTTCTCACTTAAATTCCTATTATTAAAATTTTTTCGGGACCATAGCAATTCTAAGAGCCCAGCACGTCCAACAAAAATAGCAGTCATTATCAGTCAGAAGTCGCCATCGGCACCGAACCCACCGCCCTTCAACTAATTATATATTCCTACCGATGAAAACGATTACGCTTACGAAAAATACAAATCAAATGAATACCTTGAGGGCGTCATTTACTCCGTAATTGCTTAAGTTATCGTAAGCAAGAATTACGCCAGAGATTATTGCGAATAAAAGAAAACCATCCGTGTTCTACCCTACTGCGGAGTGATGTTTTGTGGCTTCCACCAATAAGTCTGATTAAAATCTTTTTTTGACCGTTGCTCAACCTTGCGGAGATATCGAGATGAGACGTATTCCTGCATTTGATTGAAGATCATATGATCCAAAGCCGCTTTTGCGTACCAAAGATTAGCACCAGGACTTAATCCTTTTTCAAGTTTTACCAGGCCGCCGCCGGTCTGTTCTCGCTTACCTTCCACGGCATTGAGCGATATTCCCTACCTCAGCTTAACCACGTCGTCCACCAACCAGGCAACCGGGCCTATCATTTATGCAAAATCTTAATACTGCTGGCGATAACGGCATTCGTACTCGTTCGCCACCGCTTGACAAGAAAAGGCGGAACCGGTTTCCGCTGCCGGTTTGTCGGCAGCGGCACTGTCATTAATCCTGAGCAGCCGGTCCCGTTTCGCGTTACTGGTTGTGCATCATGGTCGCAACCGGGAGCCAGATCTCGGTCATCGCGCCCGCTTTACCGGTGAACGGGTCCCGTTTCGGCAGCGCTACTGTTTTCACTTTTTCCTGCGACAGCTTCAAATGGGCAATTTCATCGCGCAGGATTTCAGGTTTCAGGCCTTCCGGATAGGCACCCACCGCCAGGAAATCTTCGCTGGCAGACACCTGTCGATGTCCGACACCGGCCGGGATCAGCACGGCATCGCCTGCCCGCAGAGTAATCATACGACCACTGTCGCCACCAAACAGCACTTCCGCCCAGCCTTCAGCCACGCCGAGGAGCTCATGCGTGTTGGGATGGTAATGCATGTAAGGGAACAGCTGATCGCGCCAGTCGGGTGGCCAGCCATTTTTTTCAAACGTCTGCTCGAACCAGGCGGCGATATACTCTTCATCCTCTGGCACCACGCGCGGCCAGATAATGAGCGGTAACGGATTATTCGGCACTCCGCCAGACGGACTGGCGAACATCAAATGCTGAGGGTTATCTGATGCCCCGGCTGAAAATGTTCCTGCTGCGAAAGACATCAGCAACATCAGACTGGAAGTTTGGGCAGTCATACAATGTCTCCTTTTTTCTTTAGTGTGACAAAGGTCGCAGGGTTTGTAATGTGCGCTATGCATCACAATTTACACAACCACCCTAACTCGCTAACCAAAGCCAAATTAGTTGTTAACAATTTCACCCTAAGTAAGTAAGTCTCTTTTACGTGGTAGGATTAATCTGTAAAAGAGACAACGCCCGTGGTTGCACGCTGAACCGGCAGTCGCTGCGCATCCGTCAAAGTGAAGATTAAGGCTAATAACCCCAGAAAATGACGGGCCGATGACAAGGCATTAATCTGTTTCGCGAAGACAAAAAAAACCCGCCAGGGCTGGCGGGTCGATGCGCGGTGATGTCCTGTGGCTGACGCCATTTTCAGGCTCATCTGACTCAGTAAACAATGCCGGGTGGATTGACGGTGGAATGGGCGACCGCTTCATCCTCTTCGCCCCAACGCTGGAGAACCTGCTGATACTGCCCGCCGGCAATGGTGCCATCCAGCGCGGTTTGCAGCGCCGCAGCCAGGCCGTTGCCCTTTTTGGTGGTCACCGCCACCCAGGCGCGGAACGGCCCCTCGCCGACTATTTTCGTTTGCCCGCGCGACGCCACTTTCCATGCCGCCGTAGAATGCGGGCCAAACAGCGCATCGGCCCGCCCGGAGAGCAGAGAGAGCGTCGCCGAGGCATCATCCGTCAGGTAGATGGGTTGGACAGGGGGCAACCCTTTGGCCCGGTTCTGCGCGTCCCAACTGAGTAAAATGCGCTCCTGATTGGTGCCTGATGCCACGATGATGCGCTTGCCCGCCACGTCTGCCGGTGAGTTGATCGTGCTGACAGGACTGTCCGCTTTGACGACAAAGGCGTGGTTATCGGCACGATAGGTGGCAAAATCAAACTTCTTTTTCCGCTCTTCGGTGACCGCAATGTTAAACATGGCCACGTCGTAGCGTCCGGCGCGAATCCCCAGCGGCCAGTCCTCCCAGGACGCGGGGACCAGCTTAAGTTTCAGCCCCAGACTGTCCGCCAGCAGGCGGGCAATGTCAGGATCGCTGCCAATGCGGGTCAGGTTATCCGACGCCAGCAGCGCCAGCGGGGGCGAATTGGTGGCAGAGGTCGCCACGGTTAAGGTGCCCGGCTCAACAAAATGAAAATCCGCCGGGATTTTTTTTACCGCGTCGGGATTCACCGGCGCATGAATCGGCTGTTCATTGTTGGCGGCATCCCGTTTTTCCCCGGCAAACACCGCGCCGCTCACCAGCATCGCCAATAGCGTCAGATACGCATATTTCATCTCGGCCTCTTATAATACGCGAGCCAGAAAGCGGCGCGTTCTTTCATGACGTGGATGGTTTAACACTTGCGTACTGCTGCCCTGCTCCACAATTTTACCGTCCACCATGAACACCACGTTGTCGGCCACCTCACGGGCAAAGCCCACTTCATGCGTGACGATCACCAGCGTCGTACCTGACCGGGCGAGCTTTTTAATCACGTCCAGCACCTCCCCCACCAGTTCGGGGTCCAGCGCTGACGTCGGCTCATCAAACAGCATGACGCGCGGTTGCAGCATCAAGGCCCGGGCAATCGCTATGCGCTGCTGCTGACCGCCAGACAGATGACGAGGCCAGGCATCGGCTTTATGGCGCAGGCCCACAATATCCAGGAGCTCGCCCGCCCGGGTTATCGCCTCGCGCTTTGAGAGCTGGCGATGGGCGATGGGCGCTTCGATTAAATTTTCCAGCACCGTGAGATGGGGAAACAGGTTGAAGTTCTGAAAGACATAGCCAACGTTAATGCGCTGACGCAGAATCGCCCGCTCCTTCAGTTCATACAACCGGTCACCCCGGCGCTGATAGCCAATGTACTCCCCGTCAATCTGGATAAATCCTTCGTCTACCCGCTCCAGATGGTTAATGGTCCGCAGCAGGGTCGATTTTCCTGATCCTGAGGGGCCAAGAATTACCGTGACGGAACCCGGCTCCAGCGCCAGTGAGACATCGTCCAGCGCCTTGAGCTTGCCGAAACGTTTGCTGACGCCGGTCATGCTAATGGCCCCCTGCGCAGGGGATAAACGGTAATCAATGGCTTCGGACATGGCTGATCTCCTCAACAGGATTAAGCGGTGCGACGCGCGTGCGCCATTGTCGCCAGCGCGACGGTTGCGGTTCACGGCTGACGCTGCGAGCCAGCCAGCGTTCAACGCTGTGCTGAATCACTGACAGGACGGTGGTGATAATCAGATACCAGGCTGCGCCGACCATCAGTAAGGGGATCACTTCCTGATTGCGGTTGTAGATCATCTGAATGGTGTAAAACAGCTCCGGCATCGCCAGCACATAGACCATCGCCGTGCCCTTCGCGAGACTGATAATTTCGTTAAAGGCGGTCGGAATAATGGCGCGTAAGGCCTGGGGCAAAATGATGCGAAAAGTACGCCGCGAGGCTGACAGCCCCAGGGCAGAGGCCGCCTCCACCTGACCGTGATCGACGCCTAAAAAGCCGCCGCGAATGATCTCGGCACTGTACGCCGCCTGAACCAGCGTCAGACCAATCACCGCTGCGGGAAACTGCCCCAGCACGTTAATCGTCTGAAAGTGGCCCCATGACAGGTGGGTAAATGGCACCCCAACGGACAACGTGTCGTAGAGATAGGAGAAGTTGTAGAGAATGATCAGCACGACAATCAACGGCAGCGATCGAAACAGCCAGATGTATCCCCATGCCAGACTGCTTAACAGCCAGGAAGAGGAGAGCCGCGCCAGCGCCAGCAAACCGCCTAACAGCAGGCTGAACACCGTGCCCAGCAGGGTCAACAGCAGTGTCTGCCCCAGGCCATGCAAGATCACCGGGTCGAAGAACCAGCGGGCAAATACGCCCCATTCCCAGCGGGGATTAAACGCCACCGACTGTACAACGCCTGCCAGAATAAACAGCGCCACCACGGCACCCAGCGTTCGGGCTGGATAGCGGGCGGGCACCACCTGTAACTGTTGATGATGACTCATGAGCGATCCTTAGCTTGCCTGCGCAACGCTGTGCACATCGATAATTTTGATAAAACGCAGGCGACCATCGTGTGGCGGCTGACCAAAACGTTCCAGATCGCCATTCAGGTCGAACTGCGGCTGATAACCGTGGCCGATATACAGGCGCACGGCCTCGGGCTGGCGAAAGCCGGTGGTCAAAAACAGACGCTGATAACCCGCCCGTTTTGCTCGCCGCTCCAGCTCTTTCAGCACCACCAGCGCTAATCCCTGGCGGCGCAGATCGCCACGCGTCCAGATCCGTTTTAGTTCGGCGGTTTGTGCGTCATAAGGTTTGTACGCGCCCATGGCAATAATCTCGTCGTCGCGCTCCAGCACAATAAATAAGCCGTGCGGGGGCAGATACCATTCGTCCCGCTCCTGTTCCTGGTGGCGGCTAAAATAATCGCCATAGCGGGCCGCATACTCACCGAACAAACCGGTCAGGATCGGCACCAGTTCAGGCGCATCCGGTGACAGCTCGCGAAATTGCAGTTCACTCATTGTGCGCTCCTCAGTCACCCAGACCCGGTGGATTAATCTCGGAATGATCGATGCGTTCAACGCCTTCTCCCCAGCGATCCAGCACCTTCTGGTAGTCACCATTTTGCATGACGCCATTCAGAGCCGTGCTGATGGGTTCCGCTAATCCGCTGCCTTTTTTGACCGTGACGGCGATGTGCGCGGCGTTAGGCCAGCCGCCATCCACACTGCCGACCAGGCGGGTTTTGCCGTTCAGTGACGCCTTCCAGGCCCCAATCACGTTTGGACCAAAATAGGCATCCGCACGTCCCGCCTGCAGCGCCAGCGTTTGGGCGGCGTCATCTTTGGTATAAATCGGCGTAAACGGCTTACGGCCTTTGGCCTGATTTTCTTTATCCCAGGCCAGTAAAATGGCCTCCTGGTTGGTCCCGGAACCGACAATGATGCGCAGCCCGGCGATATCTTCGGCTTTGGTCAGCGACTGGATGGGGCTGCTGGTTTTCACGTAAAACCCCAGAGAATCTTTTCGGTAGGTGGCGAAATCGAACTTCTCTTTGCGCGCCTTCGTCACGGTGATGTTGGTGATGGCAGCATCATATTTCCCCGATGCCACACCAAGCGGCCAGTCTTCCCAGGAAGCCGGCACGACGTTAAGTTTCAGCCCCAGGCTGTCCGCCACCAGCCGGGCAATATCGACTTCGCTGCCCAACAACGTTTTGTTGTCATCAGAGAAAACGGTCAGCGGCGGTGAGTTCAGAGCCGCCACCGCCACGGTAAACGCGCCCGGTACGGCGAAGCGATAGTGGGCAGGTAGTTGCGCCACGGCTTGCGCATTTTTAACGGTGTGGATGGGGGTTTTATTGGCCTCAAGACTGACGCGCTGACCATTCACGGCAACACGGGTTCCTTCCGCAAGGCTGCTACCACTGGCGGTCAGCATCAGCAAGGCGATAAGCATATTTTTCTGCATAGCAAAGGCTCTTATTGTGATGTGAATTGATTAACCGGCTGCGACAGGGCAAAGCTGTCACGCAGCGTGGAGCCCGGATAGTGACGGCGCGCTAAACCGCGCGCCTGTAGTACAGGCACCACCTGGTCAACAAAACGTTCAAAAGTGTCTGGCGTACCGCCATTGATAATGAAACCGTCTGCGGCCTCGCTCTCAAACCACAGTTGCAGACCGTCGGCGACCTGCTCGGGCGTGCCATGAAACAGCGGACGCGGCGTTGCCGCTTCCAGTGCTGCCTGGCGCAGTGAATGACCCTGCTCACGCGCTTTGTGTTTAATCTCGTCGGTGGTACTGCGGAAACTGTTCTGGCCGATGTCGCCAATATCGGGGAAAGGCGCATCGAGCGGGTACTGGGAAAAGTCGTGATGGTCGAAGAAGCGGCCAAGATAGTTGAGCGCATCATGAAGGGAAACCAGCGCGGCGGTGGTTTGATATTGCTGCTCCACGTCCTCAGCATCGTTGCCAACGATGACGCTCACGCCCTGGAAAATATGCAGATCCTGCGGCTGACGGCCGTTTTTCACCTGTAGCGCTTTGACGTCACGATAAAATGCCTGGGCTTCCTCGCGCGTCGGCTGATGCGTAAAGATGGCATCGGCATGACGGGCTGCCAGCTTTTTACCGTCGTCAGAGGCGCCCGCCTGAAAAATGATCGGTCGGCCCTGTGGCGTGCGTGAAATATTGAGCGGTCCCTGTACCTGGAAGAAGTCGCCGTGATGGTTAAGGGTGTGCAGCTTAGCGGGGTCAAAAAACTGGCCGCTGTCTTTATTGCGGACAAACGCGTCCTGTTCCCAGGAATCCCATAATCCTTTCACCACCTCAAGGTACTCATCCGCAATGCGATAACGCAGTGCATGTTCAGGATGCTGCTGCCGTGAGAAATTCTTTGCCGATCCTTCCAGCGGTGAGGTCACTACGTTCCAGCCGGCACGTCCTCCGCTCAGGTGATCCAGACTGGCAAACTGTCGTGCCACGGTGAAGGGTTCGCTGTAGGAGGTCGAGACCGTGCCCACCAGCCCTAAATGTTCGGTGACACCGGCCAGCGCCGACAGCAGCGTTAAGGGTTCAAACCGGTTCAGAAAGTGGGGGATCGATTTTTCATTAATATATAAGCCGTCGGCGACAAACAGAAAATCCAGTTTGCCCTCCTCGGCTTTCCGCGCGATTTTTTTCGCATAGTCAAAGCTGATGCTGGCGTCCGCCTGGGCGGCCGGGTGGCGCCAGGCCGACATATTTCCGGACGCGCCATGCAAAATGGTACCCAGTCGAAGCTGTCTTGTGGTCATGATGTGCTCTCTTTTATGCGTCAGGATGCCAGGCGGTTGTCCGGGACAGCCGCTCAGGCAAGTCAGAAAGTTGAACTTAATTCAGGGCGGGTTCACGACATCGGTCGTGAAGATGGTGCAACGCCTGCCGGGCGAGCTGTGCAAAGTAGTGGGCGGCGGGCGCTATCGAGGATTCGTCGGGCGTAAAACCGGCATGATGCAGGCCAAAGTCGCTGGCGCTGCCAATGCTGACAAACGCGCCCGGTACCTGCTGCAGGTAGAAGGCAAAATCCTCGCCCCCCAGATGTAAATCGGCAGTCTGTACCCGATAGCCCACCTGGCGAGCCACCTCACTGCTGAACTGCGCCCAGCGCGCGTCATTGATCAGCACGGGCGGCCCGGCGTGCCAGCTCAGGCTGGCCTGCGCGCCATTGGCCTGCGCGATGTTCTCCACCAGCGTGCGTACGCGTTTTTCCAGTTCGGCGCGCAGGTGCAGATCGTGAGTGCGGGCGGTGCCGCCAAACTCCACCGTTCCCGGCAGCACATTCCAGGTTTTACCGCCGTCAATGCGGGTAATACTGAGCACCAGGCTGTCGAGCGTGTTAAAGCTGCGACTGGTCAGCGTCTGGAGTGCCTGAATAATCTGGCTGGCGACCACGATGGCATCCACGCCCTGCTCTGGATGCGCCGCGTGCGCGCCCTTACCTGTCACGTGGATAACAAACTTGTCGGCGTTGGCATAAAACGCGTGGCAAAGGTCCCGCTCGGCAGGCCGGGTTCGTTATGCATACCAAAAATAGCCTGTACCTGATCCAGTACGCCGGCCTGGATAAACTGTCTGGCACCGCGTGCAATCTCTTCGGCGGGCTGAAATAAGATGCGTACCCGACCGCGCAGTTGCTGCTGCTGTGCCTGCAGTTCAAGGGCCGCGCCCAGCATCACGGCACTGTGCAGATCGTGACCACAGGCGTGCATCACGCCTGGCTGGCGAGAGTGAAAACTGACGCCGCTGGCCTCATGGATCGGCAGCGCATCAATATCGGCACGCAACGCAATCAGGTTTTCACCGTTGCCGATTTCCGCGACCACGCCGGTTTCAAGCGGGTAGTCGAGTAAACGGATACCGGCGTTATGGAGCCACTGGCGCAACCGCGCGGTGGTGGCGAACTCCTGGCCGGAGAGTTCGGGCCAGGTATGCAGCTCACGTCGCCACGCAATTAACTGTGCTTCGTTCAGACTCATGGTGTACCTCGGCTAACACATCATGCTCAGGCGGCGACCCACTGATGGGTTGCTAGTAACTCCAGCGATCGGTAACGTGCGCGGGCATCGGCAATCGGCGTGTCGATAACAAACTCATCAATACCGAAGTTATGCTGTAGCGCGTCGAGCTGGGCATGAACCTGGGACGCGGTGCCTTTCAGCAGGGATGGCGTGCGCGGCTCAATCAGATAATCGGTAAAGCCGCCCTGACGAACATAGCGTTCCGCCTGTTCCAGGCTGGCAACGTTGACGCCCGGGCCGCCTTTCACCTGCACGTGGAAATGTTTGAGATCGGCAACCAGCAAATCGGCCTGCGCTGGCGAATCAGCGACCACGACCTGCACCGCTACCAGCGCCCGTTTACCCTGTGCCTGCCGTGAATAGGCCTGCAGGGATCGCTCAAGACGCTGGCGATCGCCATTGATGTGCGCGGCAAATACAAACTGCCAGCCCAACTGCGCCGCCAGCTGGGCGCTCTGCTCGCTCCCCCCCAACAGAAACCGCTGCGCCGGACGCGCGGGCAAGGGCGTGGCCCGTAGCCTTTCGTCGTCGTGCCGTTCCACCTCAGGTTGCAGCCAGCTGTCCAGTTGCTGAAGCTGCTCGGCAAAACTGCCCTTTTCATCCTGATGCACCCCAAGCTGTAGCGCCCGGGTTGAAAGCGGCAGGCCGCCAGGCGCTTTACCGATGCCCAGATCGATCCGCCCCGGTGCCAGCGACGCCAGCAAATTAAAATTTTCCGCCACTTTATAGGGGCTGTAGTGCTGTAACATCACCCCGCCAGAGCCAATACGAATGTGCTGGGTTTGCGCCACAAGCCAGGCGATTAAAACTTCAGGTGACGGGCTCGCCAGCTGTTCAATATTGTGATGTTCCGCCAGCCAAAAACGGTGATAGCCCCATTTCTCAGCCTGTTTCGCCAGCTGCAACGTGCGCTGAAGCGCCGCCGCCGGTGTTTCACCTTCTGCCACGGGCGATTTATCTAACAGACTTAATTGATATGCCATTCACCTGTCCTCACTCATTTCCGTTAAGGCTCAGTGTGGCGATGCGGGTATATTTCGTAAAACAATAAATATGACAATATGAAGTTAAAAAGTGGCAATAGAATTAAATGAATAAACGCATTCCGCGATGACATTATTTATTACCTTCCTGCCAATCCCACCAGAATCGATATTACGTCCGCGTTTAACCATGCTGTATTTGCTAATTTTCGCTAAGCTTTGATTAATTCCTTACTTTATCGACTCACGGTATTGCCCGATGATGATCCATCGGGTCAAACAGGTGAGAGAGAGGGATAAAGTATGTTAAAAGTCAGTAGCTTATTACAAATGCTGTTCACGCATAACAGCGAGGCGGCTTGCCAGCGCAGTCCCGTAAAAAAGCCCCGAGCAGGTGCTTGCTCTGGGTCTGACAGAGAATTATCCACCCGCGATTATTCAGGCAGAGAGAATAAAAATCATCATTATGATGCGTACTCGACGTCTGTGTCGGTGTTATCAACCCAGGATCATGCCCTGACGCAATTGCCCGATTACCCCTGGCAACCCAATAACCTGTAACGGCTAAGCAGGTATAGCCGAGATTGCGTTGGACTGTTTGAATAAGGAGACCCATGACTTCATTTTTACTGGAACGACTGGTGCAGTGGCGTCGTGAACTGCACCAACATCCTGAACGCTCAAATCAGGAGTTTGCCACCACGGAACGTATTACGCGCTGGTTGCAGCAGGGCGATATTCGTTTGCTGCCCTTGCCATTGACGACCGGCGTGGTCGCGGAAATCGGCCAGGGCGAGCCCCTTATTGCCCTGCGCGCCGATATTGATGCTCTGCCTGTCAACGAGGAAGTGCGTTCTGCCTGGATGTCCCAACAACCCGGCGTGATGCACGCCTGCGGACACGATATTCATACGTCGGTAATGCTCGGCGTGGCCCATCAGCTTAAGCAGCGTGAAGCCACGCTTCCGGGCCGGGTACGTATTCTTTTTCAGCCCGCAGAAGAGACGTTTGAAGGTGCCCGACAGCTGCTTGCCGCAGGCGCGCTGGACGGCGTGCAGGCCATATTTGGTATGCACAACGCGCCGGATCTGCCACTGGGTACGCTGCGAACCCGGCCTGGCGCGTTTTACGCCAATGTCGACCGCTTTATTATTCGGGTGCACGGCAAGGGCGCACATGCCGCCCGGCCTCAGGAAGGTATTGATGCCATTGTGATTGCCAGCCACATCGTGACGGCATTACAGACGTTACCTGCGCGGGTGTTTAGCGCCCTGGAAACGGTCGTGCTGAGCGTCACCCGTTTCACGGCGGGTAATACCTGGAACGTGCTTCCGCAGGAAGTGGAACTGGAAGGCACGGTCCGCACTCACCATGCTGCGCTGCGTCAGCAAATCCCTGAACGTATGACGGCGCTGATTCAGGGAATCGCATCGGGCTTTGGCGCTCGCGCCGGGCTGGAATGGATAGCGGGGCCACCTGCCCTGATAAACACGCCAGAATGGACAGAAATGGCCCTGGATCAGGCCGCCCAAAGCGGTTATCGCGCTGAACAGGCCGTTACGCCGCTAATGGGCGGTGAAGATTTTGCCTTTTATCTGCAACAGGTGCCGGGGGCCTTTGTGAATATTGGCAGTGCCAGCGAATATGGCCTGCATCATCCGGCGTTTAATCCCGATGAAGCCATGCTGGGGCCCGCTGTCGACTATTTTACACAGTTGGCACCGCGCGCCCTGGCGCGGGTGGCGGCGCAGTCGGTCAGCAAACGCGAAACTGTTATATAAAAAATGGCCTAATCTGTGTCTGAACGCCTTGACTGTTATCTGTTCTAATAGCTATCAGTTGAAAGTGAGGGGAACGATGGACGCCATTAAACAGATCTTGATCGACGAAATTAATACGCTCAACCGTGAAGAACGCCGGGATAACCTGCCGCGCTTCAGCTTCTCTTTTTTGAAAAAACATCCTGGACTGTGGGCAGTGATGTACCTGTGCTACGGCCTGTGCGTGGCACTGATTTTTTCCACTGAGATGTTGGGCTGGCCAGCCTTCTGGTTCGCGACTGCCTTTGTACTGGTGATGAGCTTTCTGATGTTGCTGGATATCAATCCCAAATACCGTTTTGAAGATATCGATGCGCTGGATCTGCGGGTTTGCTACAACGGCGAATGGTATTACGTGCAGCCGGTGCCTGAACAGGCGGTATCGCGCATTATGTCTTTGCCGGATGCGCCAGAGCGCGTCAAAACAGGGATTGACCGTTTGCTGAAGCAGAAAGGGGAAGTGGACTTTTACGACGTTTATTACCTGACCTGGGGGCACCGCCAGGCTGCGCAGGTTTAACCGCGCGCCATGTCGGCCATGATCTCACCCAGGGTGACGACCGCCGCCTCGGCTCGCGAATCCCAGGGCCAGGCGGTGTTAAGCCGAAAACAGTGGCTGAACTGTTCGCCAGCGGCAAACAACTGCCCCGGTGCAATACTGATACCTTTTGCCAGCGCGCGCTGGTAAAGCTGGGTGGTATTAATACTGTCCGGTAGCGTCACCCATAAAAAGTAGCCCCCGGCGGCGTCGCTCACCGTGGACGGTGCGGGCAGCACCTTCATCAGTGCCTGACGCGCCAGTTGCTGGCGCTTTGCCAGACTTTGCCGAAGCCGTTTCAGATGATTATCGTAGCGGCGGGTCGCCAGAAAATCCGCCAGTGCCAACTGCATCGGTGCACTGGTCGAAAGCGTACTCATCAACTGCAGGCGTTGAATACGTTGAGCATGCTGGCCCGCAGCGACCCATCCCACACGAAACCCCGCCACCAGCGATTTTGAAAAAGAACCGCAGTGCAGCACATTGCCATGACTGTCCCAGGCTTTTGCCGGCAGGGGCGGCGCGCCCTCACCCGACAGCTCAGCGTAGACATCATCTTCGATCAGCGGCACCCGATGACGGGCAAGCAATTCCACCAACTGCTGTTTACGCTCGGGGGTCAGCGTGGCACCTGAGGGGTTTTGCAGGGTCGTCATTAACCAACAGGCTTTAACAGGCCAGCGCTGAAGCGCGTCCTCAAGCTGCTGCAAATCAATGCCGTTCTGCGTGTCGACGGGAATAGCCAGCGCCTTGAGCTTAAGCCGTTCAATCGCCTGCAGTGCGCCATAGAAACTGGGCTGTTCAATCACCACATAATCGCCGGGTTCGGTAAGGGATTGCAGACTGAGATTCAGCGCTTCCAGCGCCCCGCTGGTAATCACGATTTCATCGGGGGATAACGTGATGCCCTGTCGGGCGTAACGCTGCGCCAGCAGCTGGCGCAGCGTGGCGTTGCCGGGGGGCAGATTATGCAATGCATCGGTGGGCGTCAGCTGGTGTGAGACGTTCGCCAGCGAACGCATCAGCTGACGCTGGGGAAATAAAGCCGGGTCGGGGAACGCCGAACCAAACGGCACAATGGCCGGATCGCGCGTGGCCTGCAAAACGTCGAACACAAAGTCATTAATATCCACCCGCTCGCTGATAGCCACGCTGAGCGGTGCGGCTGCCAGCGCCCGTGGCGCGACGTAATAACCGGACTGCGGGCGCGACACAATCCATCCCTGACTTTCCAGCAATTCATAAGCATGCAGCACGGTCATCAGGCTCAGCCCCTGCCGGGCGACCTGCTGGCGCAGCGAAGGCAAACGGGTGCCCGGCGGCCAGATACCGGCTTCGATTTGCTGCTGAATGTCATCCATTAACTGCTGATATTTCGCCACGGCATGTCGCTCCTGATGCTGAGGCGTCACTTTATCATGTTGATCACCTGTAACAAAAAAAGCCGTGGCGGTTAACGCCTTAGCACTCCAGCGCTGCGGGTTTGTCTGCTTCAGTGCCCACAAACTCGTTAAGCTCTTCGATACGCTCCGGTGGAAGGGGGCGACCCAACAGATATCCCTGTAGCGTGTTGCAGCCAAGTTGGGTCAGAAAGGCCTGCTGCTCGGGCGTTTCGACGCCTTCAGCCACGACTTTTAACTGTAAAGACTGCGCCAGCGCCACAATCGCCGAGACGATGGTCGCATCTTCCGACTGGTGCTGAAGCTCGTTCACGAAGGCCCGATCGATCTTCAGCTCACTGGCTGGCAGGCGTTTGAGATACAACAAACTGGAATAGCCGGTTCCAAAATCGTCAATCGAGGCTTTGACGCCGAGCTCCGTCAGTTCGGTCAGAATACGGACGCTTTCATCGGGATTACGCATTGCCGTCGTTTCCGTCACCTCCAGCGTTAACTGCGTGGCGGGAATATGGTGCAGCGCCAGCGCCGCTTTAACCGTTTCGACCAGATTGCTCTGCTCAAACTGCAGCGCCGACAGGTTCACCGCCACGGACCATGCCAGATGGCCCTGCAGGTGCCACTGATGCAATTGACGGCAGGCTTCGTTAATTACCCAGTTACCGATATTCACTATCATGCCGGTTTTTTCCGCCATCGGCAGAAAGCAGTCCGGCGTCAGCAAGCCGTGTTTCGGATGCTGCCAGCGCAGCAGGGCTTCAAAGCCCATAATCGGGCCGTGCGGTGCACAGTATTTGGGTTGGTAAAACAGCCGCAGCTCGTTGTTATCCAGCGCATGCCACAGATCGTTATTCAGCTGTAACTGACTTTGCGCCAGCAGATTCATGGAGGGCTGGAAAAAGGTATAGCCGTTGCGGCCGTTATTTTTGGTGTGGTACATCGCGGCATCCGCATTGAACATCAGCTCGCGCTCATCCTCGCCGTCACCGGGATATACCACAATGCCGATGCTCAAGGAGACCACTAACTCGTAACGGGAAATCGAGAACGGGCGAACCACCGCTTTTACCAGTTGATCGGCGACCGCCGCCGCATCATTTGGCTCGGTGATTTCAATCAGCAGGACAAATTCATCGCCACCCAGACGCGCCAGCGTGTAGTAGCCTTTCATCTGTTCACTCATTCTTTCCGTGACGCTGACCAGCAAACTGTCGCCAATGTGGTGACCAAAGGCATCGTTGACCGCTTTAAACCCATCGAGATCCATAAACATCAGAGCAAACTGGCTGCTCTCACGATTGGCTTTATTCATCGCCTGTTCAAGGCGGTCTTCCAGCAGGATGCGGTTTGGCAGTCGGGTAAGATTATCGTGGAGCGCCAGCTGGGCCAGTTCACGATTGGCCTCAGCCAGTGAACTGGCCAGGATAGAGGTACGTGCCTGCATGCGCGCATCCAGCATGGAAACCAGCAGGGTGATACCGAGTATGGCGATGGTCACTACGGTGACCACAATGGCTAACCAGTTGCTGTTAACGCCCGAAGACATGGTATGGCTGCCTGCAGGGAATGAAGCCGCCATCATGCCGGTGTAGTGCATACCGGCAATCGCGGCGCCCATCACCACCGATGCACACAGCCGCAGTGTGGCGACGCGTCCCTGATGCCCTTCGCGCAGCTTAAACGCCAGCCACAGGGCGGCAACGGAGGCGGCCAGCGCAATGATCACCGAAATCAGCACCCAGCCCCAGTTCCAGATGATACGGGTCGAGAGCACCAGGGCGGCCATGCCGGTGTAATGCATAGCGACAATGCCGCTGCCGAGGACAACAGCACCGCCGGCTAAGCGCGGCAGAGGCAGGTCCCCCTGACAGACCAGCCACAGGGCGAAAATGGATGCACACACCGCAATACCGGCAGACAGCGCCGTCAGGGATGCGTCATAACTCATCATCATGTCCAGGTCCATGGAAAGCATGCCAATAAAGTGCATGGCCCAAATACCAATGCCCATGGCAAAGCCACCGCCAAACAGCCACACGAGTGCGACCTTACCGGTTGAAGTGGCTACACGTCCCGCCATATCCAGCGCGGTAAAGGAAGCCAGCATCGCCACTAATACCGAAATGACGACGATGAATGCGTTATATGAGGCCACTAGCATAGTGTTTATCCGAACAGCGCCGAGCGCGCAGCTGTGATGTTGACGTTGAAAAGATGTTTTGTCTTATTTACCGGTTATCGGCGCGAAAAAAGACTAAATTAGGCTTTTTTAATAGAGGTTCCCAATGCTTCCGAGCGTCCGGACCAATCAACCTGGTCTGCCGACCGAGGAAATTTGTTGTTGTCCGCAGGGCGCTATCCAGGCGATTACCGCTCTCCCGGCATGGAACGACAGGCACAGAAACGCAGAAAAAATTAAAAAAGACTGCTATTCCAATAAATTATAATTAAACATACCGCCAACTCGTCTGCTCGCCTCCGTCCACATCTGCTTATCTTAGACGATTATTCTGAAACCGTTTCTGACCGGCGCAAGACTATCCCACCTGATTCGAAAGGGTCACGGTGCGCAAAATATGCCCCTGTTTTTATTTTCATTTACCGAGAATGAGCGGCCATGAAGGGTGTCCGGGGGCACGAATGTAACAAATTAATAAAAAATTTATCGTCGGGTTTCGCTACAACGGCCAGGCTGATGTATAGTAAAAAAAATTAATATAAATCGACTTACCTGTTTTCTGGATTGTCGGGAAAAACAACGGCAGGATGCTGACACTCTACGGTTAGGTTTTCTTTTCTCTGGTTTTTTTGTATTACGCCATCAGGTGAAAAAGCACAAGTCCTGAATAATCGGTAAGGAATGATTATGAAATTCAAGCTTTTTCTGTTAGCTGTCAGTTTCACCACGGCGCTGCCGTCCGTGACGTTTGCTGCCACCACCACGGGTGCAATTAACGCTACGCTGACATTAACCACAGGTTGTCTGGTGAACGGCCAGTCAGCCACCACGGGCGTAAACTTTGGTTCGTTGAACTTTGGTAGCAGTGCCGCCACCTTCGATACCCTGAATGCCACCCTGGTGGGCGCGGCAGGAAACGGTATCTATGTGCGTTGTACTACCGGGCAAACGTTTAACGTCCAGGTGACCAGCAGTAATGCGGCACCGGGAACCGTCTACGGCACCGTATCATCTGCACCGCGCTATCTGGTACTGGGCGCGGATAACACCCAGGGCATCGCTTATACCCTCTACAGCGACGCCTCCTTTAGCACCGCCATTGCGAATAACACCAATATTGCGCCAAGCGGCACGACCGATCCCACGCTTGGTACCAATTACGCAATTTACGGACGCGTGGTGGGCGGCGGCTTTAACCCTGTGATTCCGGCTGGCACTTACACCGATACCATTAACGTTGCCGTGAACTACTAAGCGCCCGTGTTTGAGTAGCGGCAGATGACAGCAACCTGGTCACCTGGTTCGATCACCGCTGGCGGGTTACTGTTCCTGGTGAGTGTGAATGGGTGGAGCATTACGACCAGCTCCACGACATTTCAGGTTTCAGCGTCAATCGTTGCAGGTTGTGTGATCTCCGGAACCAATACGGGGATCTTTGGCACGCTTAATTTTGGCACCCAGTCCGGGCTGGCAAACAGCAGTGTCAGCGCCAGCTATGTGCAAAGTTCAACGATTAACCTCGCCTGTACACCCGGCATCACCCTGAGCATGACCATCAACGGTGGCAGTAACTACACCGCGACCCGCAACCTGAAGCTGGCGAACAATACCAACACGATTCCCTATTACCTCTTTAGCAATGCAGCACGCACTACCCCGATTCCGGTGAATACGGCAGTGCCGCTGAGCTACAGCAATGCCAATAACATCACGTTACCGATTTACGGCGTGCTGCAGTTACCCGGCCCGACGCGCGCCGGGGTTTATTCCGACACGCTCAGCGTCACGCTGACCTGGTGATAAAAAGTACAAAGGAGCTTTACCATGCCATCCCTGCGCGCCCTGTTTTTTCTGTTCACACTCGTGTTGTTGCCACAGGCGCAGGGCGCTAACTCTGTCATGATTTGGCCCATCGACCCGGCGATAAACCCGGAGGAGAAAGCCAGCGAACTGTGGCTGGAAAACCGTGGCAGCAGCACGACGCTTATGCAGGTGCGCATCTTCGCCTGGCAGCAGACCAACAGCCAGGAGCAGTATCAAACTCAGCAGCAGGTCGTCGCCAGCCCGCCACTGGTGCGCATCGAACCCGGTCAGAAGCAGCTCGTCCGCCTGATTAAACAGCTACCGCCTGCCGCGGGTAAAGAGGTGGCCTACCGCGTGGTGCTGGATGAAATCCCTACCCCGCGATCGGTCAGCGACAACCAGGCCGGGCTGAATTTTCAGATGCGTTATTCGGTTCCGCTCTTTGTCTATGGCTCCGGTCTGAGCCGCGATGACGCGAAGTCGGCACTCAGCTGGCGTCAGGTCAACGCGAGCGGCCAACGCTATCTGGAACTGACGAATCGCGGCAACGGCCATGCACGACTCAGTAATGTCACCGTTGGCGGTCAGCGACTTGGAAACGGACTTTATGGCTATGTGCTGGCCAACAGCACGCAGCGCTTTCCGTTAACGTCCTCCGTAAGCGGTGAACTGAGCGCAGAGACCAATAACGGGCAGTGGCGCAGCGCTGCGGCTCAGTAAGTTGCAATGATGCAGTTTTCGCCGCATCCCGTCGCGCTGGCTATCGCGGGACTGTGTTGTCTGACGCCCGGTTATCTCTGGGCTGAAACCTTTACGTCGCTACCGCCCCCTCCGTCGGTGGATAACCGTCCTACCGGCCAGCGTTACATGTTAGAGCTGGTAGTGAACCAGCAGGCGCGGGGCGATATCGTGCCGGTCGAGCAGCAAAACGGCCATTTTCTGGTGCGGGCGGGCGATCTCCAGCGTGCCGGAATCCCTGCCGAAAAATATCAGGGGCAGCAGCAGGTTGATGTCAATCAACTGGCGGAGGTGAAAGTGGATTATGACGATCGCCGTCAGCGCTTGCTGCTGACCGTTCCGCCCGGTTGGCTGCCAGCCCAGACGTTGGGTGAGAGCAACAACGGGCCGCGCTTTCCTGGACGCGTCAGTAACGGTGCCCTGATCAATTACGATCTCTACGTCACGCGCACCGACGTGGCGGGCACACGGCTGGCGGCCTGGAATGAACTGCGTCTGTTTGGTGAGGCAGGGCATTTCTCCAGTAATGGCGTCTGGCAACAGCAGTTGGAAGGGCAAAATCGCTACCAGGATGAGGGCTATATCCGCTATGACACCTGGTGGAGCAATGAGAATGAAAACGCCATACTGAGCTGGCGGGTTGGCGACCTCACTACCGATGCGCTGGCATGGACCAGCAGCGTCCGGCTTGGCGGCATACAGGTTGCGCGCGATTTCAGCGTACGACCGGATCTGGTTACCTATCCCCTGCCTGCCTTTTCCGGTCAGGCGGCGGTGCCCTCGACGGTTGACCTGTTTGTTAACGGCTATCGATCCACTCAGGCCAACGTCCAGCCCGGTCCCTGGTCGCTGACCAACGTGCCCTTTGTGAATGGCGCAGGGAACGCCGTCATTACCACCACGGATGCCGTCGGTCGCCAGGTCGTCACCACGCTGCCGTTTTATGTTTCCAGTAATCTGCTCAAGCCCGGCCTGTCCGATTACGCCTTTTCAGCGGGCGCGATACGTCAAAATTATGGCATCAAAAATGCCGATTACGGTGCGGCAGCCCTGAGCGGCTCGTGGCGCTATGGCATGACGGACTGGCTCACGCTGGAAACCCACGCGGAAGGCAGTAATGAGCTGGGAATGGGCGGCGCGGGCGCGCAGTTCAAAGTGGGCAGTTGGGGCGTGATTAACGGCGCAGCGGCGCAGAGTCGTCTGGAGGGTCAGTCGGGTGCGCAGTACAGCTGGGGCTATCAGTACAACAACAGCCGTTTCAGCCTGGGCACCCAGCACACCGTCCGCAACGCCGGCTTTGGTAATCTGGCCCTGCTGAGCAACCAGCGCAACAGTGCCTATGCTGACAACCGTTACAGCCTGGCGCGACGGACCGGGCAGTACAGCGCCAGCATATCGCTCAATCGTTATGGCAGTCTGGGCGCAGCCTATATCGATATCTCCAGCGGCGATAACCAGCGTACCAGCCTGTGGAACCTGTCGTGGAGTAAAAATCTGTGGGGCAATGCCAGCCTGTACATTTCCGCCAGCCGTGACAGGCAACAGGGCGAATGGAGCGGTGCCGTCTCGCTGGTGATTCCGTTTGGTGAAAACAGTAATGCCTCCCTGAGCCTTGAGCGCGATCAGCAAGGCCAAAATAATCAGCGGGCCTATTTGTCCCGCGCCATGCCCAGCGATGGGGGCTTTGCCTGGGATGCATCCTGGGCGAATCAGGGCGGCAACAGCGGCGATTATCGTCAGGGCAGCCTGCGCTACCGCAACAATAAGATCGATACCTCCGCCGGCTTTTATGGGGATGATGACAACACGACGCAGTGGGCAGATTTATCCGGCTCGTTGGTGTTGATGGATAATCAGGTGTTTGCCGCCAACACCATTAACGATGCGTTTGTGGTGGTCAAAACTAATTACCCGGACGTGAATGTCCGCTATGAAAATCAGTCGATGGGACGCACCGACAGCAAGGGCTACCTGCTGGTGCCGTCAATCAGCAGCTACTACGCGGCCAAATACGACATTGATACGCTCGATCTGCCTGCCGATATGACCACGCCCAAAGTGGAGCAGCGTTTTGCCGTGAAGCGCCAGAGTGGGTTTTTACTGGATTTTCCGGTTGAACGTTTACGCGCCGCCAGCGTGATTCTGTTTGACGGCAATAACCAGCCGCTGCCGGTATCCAGCCAGGTGATCCGTCCGGGACAGGCAACCGGCTACGTTGGCTGGGACGGCATCGCCTGGCTGGACGACCTCAGCGAGCACAACCCTATCAAGGTCATCGCCCCCGATGGCCGAACCTGTGAAACCGATCTGACACTGCCTGGTGGGCAGCCGCAGGCATTAAAAACCTACGGGCCGCTGACCTGCCCGCTACCGCCGCTGCCCAAAGGTGCACCGGTGCCTGATCCTGATAACGCTACCGCCGGAATTACGCCATGAAAAACCTGATGCTACTCCTTTGCCTGCTGTTGTTGCCCTCGCTGGGTTATGCAGCCTGTGCCCTGCCTGCCTCCAGCGCCAGCTTTGGCACAGAAACGACCTTTGTTGCAAATACCAGCGTCAGTTCCACCTCCACCAACGCTAACGTCAACTGTGGTTCAGGCACGGCCCTGACCCTGCTGAGTAATAACCAGATTACCTTTCAGTTGACCAGCGCCAGCAACACCAACGGTACACGCGGTACGCTCAAACGAAGCGGCGATACCGGCAGCGACAATATTCCGGTACGGCTATGTACCGACAGCGCCTGCGCCAATGAACTCACGATTGGCGGGTCGGCTTTTGTCTATAGCTCGGCGACGTTGATTAATCTGGCGGGGTTACTGGGCAGCCTGAACTTTGCGATTCCCGTCTATTTACGCACCGTCGCCGGGCAAACCGTGGCGGCGGGCAGCTATACGCTGACGCTGAACATGGCCGTCACCTATAACGTTTGCACCAGCCTTTCCGCCCTGGGCGCTTGCCTGACCCCGCAGACCGGCAACGGGGTCATTCCCATTACCGTGACGGTTGTCCTGACTAACGACTGCACCGCGATTACCGCACCGAATATCAGCTTTGGGAGTG
Organism: Pantoea allii; assembly: GCF_002307475.1. Classification (GTDB taxonomy): domain Bacteria; phylum Pseudomonadota; class Gammaproteobacteria; order Enterobacterales; family Enterobacteriaceae; genus Pantoea; species Pantoea allii. Next base: position 61,609 of record NZ_NTMH01000035.1, read on the forward strand.
CACCGCTGGTCGCCAGTTTTGGGGCGGTTTCGCAAACCATCAATGTATTATGCAGTAAAGGCAGTACCTACACGGTGGGCTTAAGCAATGGCAACAACGCTTCCGGCAGCGTACGCAATATGACGAGCGGCACAAACCTTCTGAGTTACGAAATCTACAAAGGAACCAGTAGCGATCGTTGGGGACCGAGCGGGACAGAACGCGTTGGCAGTGCGGCGGCGAATACCGTCAGCACCGATGGACTGACGCGCAGCTTTAACTACACTGCGCGCGTCCTCACCACCCAAAACACGCCGCCTGCGGGCAACTACAGCGACAGCGTGGTGGTCGATATTGCCTTTTAAAGTGCGGCGCTGACCGGCGTGCCGCCGTGGCGCGCGCGGTACTGTTTGACCATTCGACCAATCAGCAAGGTGCCAATCAGTCCACATATGGCCGCAAAGGTCAGCCATGCGCCCGGCATCGCCTTATCACCCGTGGCGTGAATCAGATAACTCGACACCGCTGGCGTGAAGCCGCCAAACAGCGCGGTTGCCAGGCTGTAGGCCATGGAGAAACCGGCGGCGCGCACTTCTGCCGGCATAATTTCTGCCAGATAAACCACCATGGCACCGTTGTAGCTGGCGTACAGGAAGGAGAGCCATAATTCCGCCTCCAGCAGATGGGCAAAGCTCGGCGACCCCACCATCCAGTGCAGTACGGGCCAGGCCGTGGCAATCATCAGCACGGTAAACGTCAGCAACAGGGGGCGACGACCGACGCGATCGGACAGCGCGCCCATCACCGGTAGCCAGAACAGGTTGGAAATGCCCACGAACAGCGTCACCATAAACGCCTGCTTGTCGCTCATCATCAACACCGTTTTGCCAAAGGTTGGCGTAAAGGCGGTAATCATATAGAACATCACGGTCGTGGTGACGACCATCAGCATGCCCGCCAGTACCAGTGCCCAGTTGCTGGCAACCGAACGCATAATTTCTGTCATCGCCGGGTGATGTTTACGTTGGCTGAAGGCGTCGGTTTCTTCCAGCATACGGCGGATATAGAACAGGAATGGCACTATCAGGCAGCCCACCACAAAGGGAATACGCCAGCCCCACTCGGTCACTTCATCATGGGAAAGCAGATGGTTCAGCGCCAGACCCAGCAGCGCAGCAAAAATCACAGCGATCTGCTGACTGCCCGATTGCCAGCTCACAAAGAACCCTTTGCGTCCTTTTGGGGCCACTTCGGCCAGATACACGGACACACCGCCTAACTCCACGCCGGCTGAAAAGCCCTGCAGCAGACGCCCCAGCAGAATCAGGACCGGTGCCGCCGCGCCAAGCGTGGCATAACCCGGTACCAGCGCAATGGTGAGCGTACCCACTGCCATCAGGCCGAGCGTTAACAGCAACCCTTTGCGACGACCATGGTGGTCAATGTAAGCCCCCAGAATAATCGCCCCCAGCGGGCGCATCAGGAAACCTGCGCCGAAGGTCATCAACGTCAGCATTAATGAAGAGAAGGGATCGTCACCGGGGAAGAAGGTTTTGGCTATCGCGGTCGCGTAATAGCCAAATACCATGAAGTCGTACATTTCAAGGAAGTTACCACTGGTAACGTTGAAAATGGTTCTGGCCGCGCTCTTGGGCGGCTTTTGTAAAGTTTCACTATGGCTCATCACGGCTTCCTTGGTTTTTTATCCGTTTTAGCCTGCCAGAGGCCAGATTAATGTGACATTGATCACCATTGCACTTTACAAATTCGTGAGTTTCCGTAACAAGAAATTAACAGAAGAGCTACAGCAGCATATCTGCCTGCGTTGGCTGACAAAAGGCTATCGAAGATTCTGCAAAAAAGCAGAGACAAAAAAAGCGCTACAGAGTGAGCGCTTTTTGAGGAGGGCTTAAGATGTGGGGACAGGTAAGCGTATTAACTGCATCTGAGAAGTGAAAAAGGGTCAAGGCTTGCGGCTCACAGCGGGCGGCTAACCGGGTTTACCCCGCCGGGTTCATCACTTCTTGACCGTTTCCATTCCCATTAAACCGATTTTTAAATAACCGGCCGTGCGCAGTTCATCCATAACGCTCATCAGCGTTTCATAATCCACAGACTTGTCGGCCTGGAAGAAAATCGTGGTGTCTTTCTTGCCTTGCGTCTGCTGCGTCAGCACGTTAATCAGCGACGCATTATTTACCGCCTCGTTGCCGACATAGAGCTGCTTGTCGGCTTTGATAGAGAGGTAAACCGGTTTTTCCGGGCGCGGCTGGGGCGCACTGGTGGACGCCGGGAGATTCACACGGACATCAACGGTCGCCAGCGGCGCCGCGACCATGAAGATGATGAGTAGCACCAGCATCACGTCAATAAACGGCGTGACGTTGATTTCGTGCATTTCACCCTCGGTTTCGGAGTGGTCGTTTAATCGCATTGCCATAACGCTTACCCTACACGCAGTTTTTGCGCGGCGGCAGGACGGTTGGCTTCAGGCTGTGCCAGGTTTCCCAGGTCGATATCGCGGCTCTGCAGCAGCATAATTTGCGCAGCAACATCCCCTAACGAGGCTTTGTAGTTGGCGATCATGCGGGCAAACACGTTGTATATCACCACCGCCGGAATCGCCGCCACCAGACCGATCGCGGTCGCCAGCAAGGCTTCAGCGATGCCGGGGGCAACCACGGCAAGATTGGTCGTTTGGGTTTTGGCGATACCAATAAAGCTGTTCATGATGCCCCAGACCGTGCCGAACAGACCGATAAACGGCGCGACGGAACCAATCGTTGCCAGGAAACCATTGCCGCGACCAGCGTGTCGGCAGAAAGCAGCGACGCGACGTTCGAGTCGGAAAGCGGTACGATCTTTGATCCCGGCCGTGTCTTCAACGCCTGCAGAGAGTTCCAACTCGTTTTGCGCGTCGTTAAGGAGCACCGCACTGTGGCTGGTGGTTTTAAACTGCTGGGCGGCGCGCGCGGCATCATTCAGGTTGCGGGCTTCACCCAATGCCAGCTGTTCACGTTTCAGGCGACGTTTGGCCGCGCTCAGCTCAGCATACTTACCGAAGAAAATGGCCCAGGTCACAACAGAGGCCAATAACAGACCAATCATGACGACCTTCACCACGATATCAGCATGCTGGTACATGCCCCATACGGAAAGGTCTGCTTGCATTAAATCACTGGCTACCACGCGGCTTCTCCAACTTCATATTCAGGATGCGGAATAAGTGCAGATGATAGCAAAAATCAATCGAATTGATAGTGGTTCTCATTAGTATTTACAATCTGCCGTGCCTCCAGGCTATGGAGCCAGCACTGGAAAAAGGACGCTTAGTCTCAGGGCCTGTACGCGCTGGCTTTATTACGCTCGTATTGGGATGGCCTGCATTACGCCTGAGCCGCCAGTGCTTCAGGCGAGCGGTTCACAGGCCCGCGGCGCTCTTTTCCATCTCGCCCCACACGTCAGCTTTCACCGCAGGCCACTGCGTTTTTAGCACAGGAACGATAGCCCCTGTCCACTTCGCCTTATTGCCGCCGGTTTCATCAAACCCTGTTTCAACGGTCAACGGTCAACGTGAGTGTGCCGGTGCCCGACCTCGCCGCATCGCTCTGCTGGAATACGTGGTAGCAGCTCTGCCATTGATGGTCTGAAGTGGAGGTTCCCTCGTTATAGCCATCCGCGCACACCCAGGCGACATAACGGCCTGCAAGGAAATAACGCAGGGCTTTGGGCTGCGGCGGCGAGTTAATTTTACCAGGCCACCAGGCCCAGACAATATGCTTCGTGCCGCGTTGCACACAGATGGCGTGGCTGTCGAGACCACGGGGCTTTTGGCTTTTGGCTTTTGGCTGACACCCTGAGCAGAGGTTGCTCAGTTAACCCAGCATTTTTACCGCATCCAGATGCGCCAAAACGGCTAATTAGCGATCAATCTTATAAAATAAGTTTTTCGTTTCGGTGAATGTAAAAATTATGTTGCGGCCAAAATCCCCCTGCAGCAGGATGAGTAGAACGTTCTACTAAAACGTTCTACCTGCTTTAAAAACGCTAATAACAGCGCAACATTGGGGAAACCTGGCATGAGACTGCTCTCAGGATTTGTTAAGTCGTTATCAAAACTATCAATGATTGGCCGGGCGCTCATGCTGCCCATTTCGTTGCTGCCTGCCGCTGGCTTGCTACTGGCATTTGGTAATAAGTTTGAGTTGCCGCTGATGATGAATGCCGGCGGGGTGATTTTCGATAACCTGCCGATGCTGTTTGCTATCGGCTCTGCGGTAGGGCTGGCCTCCGAATCCGGTATCGCCGCGCTCTCTGCCGCGGTTTCCGTCTTTGTGACCAATATTACCATCGGCACTATGTTGCATATCACACCGGAAATGGCGGCTCAGGGCGGAAAATATGCCATGGTCGTCGGCATTCCGACGTTGCAGATGGGTGTGTTTGGCGGGCTTATCTGCGGCATTCTGGCCGCCTGGTGCTATAACCGCTTCCATACCCTGCAGCTCCCGGAATTTCTCGGTTTCTTTTCCGGTAAGCGTTTTGTCGCCATTGCCACCGCGTTTTTATCCTTCCTGCTTGGCCTGCTGATGCCGTATGTCTGGCAACATATTCAGGCAGGGATTGATGCGCTGTCGGTTATCGTTAACGGTGATAATCAGGCGGCCTCAACCTTTATTTTCGGGCTGGTCGAACGCGCCCTGATACCGCTTGGCCTGCACCATATCTGGTATCCTTCGTTCTGGTACTCCTTCGGCGATTACGTGACCAAAAGCGGCCAGGTGATCCATGGTGATCAAACTATCTGGTTCAAGATGCTGGAAGAGGGCGTGAAATCCTTTAGCAGCAACACCTACCAAAATGCGGGCAAGTTTATGCAAGGTGAGTACCCGCTGATGCTGTTCGCGCTGCCCGCCGCCTGTCTGGCGATGTATCACGAAGCCCATACGAAAAACAAAAAGATCGCCTTCGGTATCCTGTTTTCGGCGGCGCTGACCTGCTTTTTAACCGGGATCACCGAGCCGGTAGAATTCACCTTTATCTTTGTCGCGCCCCTGCTGTATGTCTTTAATGCCATCATGGCTGGCCTGGCGTATATGACCATGTACCTGCTGCATGCTCATATCGCGAAGTCCTTTTCAGCCGGAATGATTGACTACATTACCTTTGGCATTGTGCCCTCTCTTAACGGTTATCAGACTCACTATCTCAGTGCCGTTATCGTAGGCGTGCCAATGGCATTGATTTATTATTTCACCTTCCGCTTCGTGATACGCCGGTTTAATGTAAAAACGCCGGGACGAACCGATGTGACGGCCACGACCGATGATAAAACCGATGCAGAGCTGGCAAGCGACATTATGGTTCTGCTGGGCGGCGAGCAGAATATCAGCGCGGTGGGCGCCTGCATTACGCGCCTTCGGCTTGAAGTGGCCAACAGCAATGAGGTCGACCGTGAAGGGCTTAATAACCTTGGCGCGCGCGGCGTGGTTTTTGTCGGCGATAACGGAATACAAATTATTTTTGGTGCCAGAGCGCAATTTATTGCCCAGACGCTGTCCGGGATGGTGGGCAAATCCTAGCCTGCGTTTCTGCAGGCGACGGGCAAAGCGGTATCAGGCGGATGACGTGAATGTCAGGGAGCAGGTTTGAAGAGAGTCAGCATTACTGACGTTGCTAAACATGCCGGTGTTTCGGTTTCGACCGTTTCACTGGTGCTGCGTCAGAAAGGAAAAATATCCGATGCCACCATCAGGAAAGTTCACGCCGCCATTGATGCGCTCGACTATGTGCAGAATGTGGCCGCGGCGAATCTGCGCGCCAGTACCTCTAACCTTATCGGTTTGATTCTGCGCGATTTCAGCGACAGTTTCTCTGTCAAGGTGATGGCAAGCATTGTTCAGCAGCTTGAAAAGCAGGGCTACCTGGTATTTCTGGGCCAGCCCACTGACGACGACGAATCGCTGGCACGCTGCCTGCTTTCGTTTAAACAGCAGGGCGTCGCCGGGGTCGTCTATCTGGCGTCAAACACGCGAAACGCCAGCCTGCCCGAGCAACTCCTGCACTGCCCTTTGCCGCTGGTGGTGGTATCGCAGTCGCTGCTGGCAGAGAAGTGCAATCTGGTGATGCGTGATAACCGCCAGGCCGCGCACCTGGCGACGCGCTATCTGATAGAACGCGGTCATCGCAATATTGCTTACATTGGCGGGATTGAAGGGGATCTGATCCGGCAACAGCGCTTACTCGGGTTTCGCAGTGCCCTGACCCAGCACGGGCTGGCACTACGGGAAGGGTTTACGCCGTCCTGTCGGGCCGATACCCAGGCGGCCGCTTATGCCACTCGCCAGTTACTGGAGCAGAACAACACCATTACCGCCCTGCTCTGTCACTCGCCGGATGCGATCATTGGCGCGATTTCAGGGATTCATCATACGGGGCGCACCGTGGGTAAAGATGTGTTCCTGACCCAACAGGTCGCGCTGGTGGGCTTTGAAGACATGCTGCACGTGAACCTGACCTCGCCCTCTTTCACCTATGTTTCTTCCGCCAGTGAAGAATCCGGGCGGCAGGCGGCGGAACTTATCCTGCGTCAGGTGAAAGAACCCGAACGGCAAACGCAGCGTATTTTATTATCGGGCCAATTAATTACACGAGAGTCAGCATAAATCGGCATTTCCATTGTCAGAGAAGCGAGTCAGTGAAAAATCGCTTTCGTGAGCAGGGGAATCCCCGCGAACGATTGTTGCGCAAACAGAATGATAAACAGCCTATGAGCAATGCAATCATAACCAGCCTACTTTCGCTTTTACGTCGGACAATACCGTGGCTTTCATTACGAGGCCGCCGTTTACCGCATGACCACGCTGACCTTACTCGTGAGGGAGATCGCCCATCACGCCTGTCTCCCGCTTCCGTTTTCGCCGGGCCTGACGGCACCCTTTCTCACGCCAGTAACGCCTTAACCCAGGCAAGCGAGACGTCATCCGATCCCTGCCCGCCGCCAGACCGGACGATGCAGCTCTGGCTGTCTCGCTGTTTTTTGTTTGTATCACTGCTGCTACCCGGTTCAAACATGGCTTCACACTGTTCGGGAGCCTGCTATGCCGCCACCAATACCCTGATCACTTTGCACTTTTTCAGGCGCTGTTATGAATCCGGTAAACCCTCATCCGGGATGGTTAAATGTTTTAGTCGCCAGTTGCGCAGCGTGGCACTGATTCGTTTTATCCATGCCTCACGCAGCGCGGCCCCGCCGGGCAGGTTAAAGCGTTTTCGTCACGACCATCACTCAGGTAAGAAGAAAAGAAGCCAGGTACGTCCGCCCTTCCGGGCCGATCCCGAGCCAGAGCAGCCTGTCCGTGCCAGCCCGGCAGAACCCTCTTTGTTCTCGCCTGACGCATTGCTCAGACAGCACCCGCTGCCACCGTCGTCGCCCTGCACAGGACGGCAATATCAAGAAATGCCATCCGGGGTGAGCCCGCCGCTGAACACGCCGACCACCTCAACCGGCTGTGTGCCCTGAGCGGACAGCATCTGGGCGTAACATAGCCCTGATTAGCGGATATCCCCTGGGCTAATTCCCCAGCGGGAAGGCGTGCTTCTGCTGGCGGCCTGGCGCTGCTGATAACGTCCTTTTGCCGTAATCATCGCCACCGTTAACAACGCCGGAATAGCCAGTACGGCAAAAATGGTGGCAAATCCCCAGCCCAGCGCCAGCATCTCCGCCCCGACCAACGCGCTCAGAATCGCGCCGACGCGTCCCACGCCGTGCATCCAGCTGGAGCCGGTCGCGCGGGCCTCGGTCGGATAAAAGCTGGCCGAGAGCGCATTCATTCCGGTGTTAGCGCCACCGATGCAAAAGCCGATCATCATGGCACAACCGCCCAGCAACACCGGGTGCGCGAGCGAAAATCCCATACCGACCGTGAACAGCGCGCCCGCACCGTAAATCAGCGACAGCGCCCGGTGCGACTCAATCCTGTCCATTAACCAACCCGAAAACAGCGAACCACAGGTGCCGCCTGCCTGGAACAGCGCAGTAATAATCGCCGCCTGTACCACGTCAAAACCGTTATCTTTAATCAGCATGGGTAGCCAGCTGCCCAGGGTGTAGAACAAAAACAGGGCGGTAAAATAGGCGCCCCACAGCATCAGGCTGCCAAACCGGTATTGGTCATTGAGTACCACTTTTACTGGCTGCGCGTTCGCTTTGCTGACGGGCGGCAGCTCGACGCTGCACTGTTGCAGGTCCAGATCCGGCGCCAGCTTAGCCAGAATACGGTGAATTTTTTTGCTGGCGGCACGCCTGACCACTAAAAAGCACACCGACTCCGGCAGCGCCCAGAGCAGCAACGGCACGAACAGCATCGGCAGGATGCCGCCCAGCATCAGTACGGCGTGCCAGCCAAAGTGCGGCATCAGCCATGAAGCGGCAAAGCCCCCCAGCGCGGCACCAAAGGTGAAGCCGCAAAACACCACGGTGATGAGAAATGCCCGCCGTCTGGCAGGCGCAAATTCGGCCACCAGCGTACCCACATTGGGCATCGCCGCACCCAATCCCAGACCGGTCAGGAAGCGAAACAGGATCATCTGCTCCATGTTTTGCGAAAAGGCGGTGATCAGCGTCCAGGCACCAAAAAAGAACACGCTGTTAATAATGACCACTTTGCGGCCCAGCCTGTCAGACAGGGGACCAGAGAGCATCGCGCCCAGCGCCAGTCCCACCAGCGCTGCGCTGATAATCAGCCCCAGCTCGCGGTTGGTGATCCCCCAGTCGGCTTTTAATTCAGGTGCAATAAATCCCATGATGGCAATATCAAATCCATCAAGGGCGATGATGCAGAAGCCAAACAGCACCACCATCTTTTGCCACATCCCCAGCGGGCGGCTGTCGATTAACGCCCGAACATCAATTGTTTTGCTTTCCGCCACGGTGACTCTCCGGTGAAATACGTTATGTGGGGTTACTATATGCAGGCGCTGTAGGGCGATAAACGGCGATAATCGAAATTTTGTGCGTTTATCGCGCAACAATGCGTTAAATAAAGTTCATTATCGCGTTACCAGATTGTTATATAAGGCAATTTTTCTGACAGCATGGCTCCCGTTATCCGCTAAGGATTGTGAGCGGGATCGGGCGTGTTTTCAGGCGGAGGGATGCGCTACAGAGGAGACAGGTGCAGGATAACGGGCCAGCGAAACTGGCCCGTCGAAGGATTACCGCATGGCGGTCAGCCGCACGGGCGCATTGGCCGCGCCAAAGCCGCGATAGCCGCCACGCCGTTCCAGCAATTCGAAGAAAAAGCGGCCTTTTTCATAGGGAACGGTATAGACATGCAGCAGTTCCCCGCCCTGTTCATCACGGTCATACAACACATCGTAGCGTTGCAGCTGCGCCAGAAAATCGGCATCGAGATCGAAGCGCGCCATCAGGTCCTGATAATAGTTATCGGGAATCGGTAAGGTTTTTAGACCGCGTTCGCGCGCGGCTTTTACCGCGCTAAACAGGTCGTCACAGCCAAAGGCGACGTGCTGTAATCCTGCGCCCTGATAGGTCGTTAAGGCACGGGCAATTTGGGTTTCCCGGCTGACCGACATATTCAGCGGCAGGCGAATCGCATCGTTGGGACTCCGCAGCACCCGACTGCGCACCAGACCCAGCGGATCGGGCAGTTCCCACTCGGTATCCTGCACAAAACCCGGCACGCTGCGCAGGAACATAATCCAGTTATCGCGTGTGTCATCGGGCAGGGCAATCGCCAAATGATCGAGCGTCTGCATCGCGGGCTGCGGCGCAGTGCGGTGCGTTAAATGAAAATCGCTGTGGTAACCGTCCTGGCCTGCTGGCTCATCTTCCACCAGATAAATCAGGCTGCCGTCGGGGGCACATAACGCCGGTATCTGGCGTTCGTTCGGGCCGGTCTCTCCCTGCCAGATGGCGTAACCATAGTCCTGCGCGCGTTTAATCAGCTTATCGACTCCGCGAACCCGCCATGCCACCGCACACAGCGAAATGCCGTGTTGATGATAATACCCGCTGGCCTGGCTCTCCGGCTGGGCATTCAGGATCACATGCACCTTGCCGTTGCGATACAGCGCCACCTGCTTGGAGCGATGATCCCCCGCATGAACCAGGCCAAGCTGCGTCAGCCATTGCCCCAGGGCCAGTGCGTCGTTGTGGCTGACGGCAAATTCGATGAACTCCAGTGACAGCAGCGGCGGCTGGGGCGCAGAGTGAAACAGCCCGTCTCCGGCCAGGGAAGCCAGCGCACTGGGCAGCAGCGGCTGTTTGATCAGCCAGTCGCGCGTTTGCTCCTCAAGCCACAGCAGCGATCGATAACCGTCCTGGGCGGTCGGCACTACCGGCGAAGCACGGAACCCGTCGTTAAAAATCTCCAGCGACCAGGCATCCCGGTAACCATGGGCAGACAGCTGCGTCATAAACTGGGTCAGATTGAATTCGCCCTGGCCGGGAAAGCAGCGGAAGTGGCGACTCCATGACAGCACGTCCATTTTCAGCAGCGGCGCATCCGCCAGTTGTACAAACACAATCTTCTCTGGCGGCACCACGTCCAGCCCGTCAAGGCTGTCGCCGCGCGACAAAATGTGAAAACTGTCGAGCACGATGCCCAGCGCTGGATGGTTGACGGCCTCGACTCTGGCCCAGGCATCGCGCCACAGGCTGACATGGCGTCCCCAGGCCAGCGCCTCATAACCGAGAGTAATACCGTGTTGCTCAGCCAGCTCTGCCAGTGCCTTAAGATCGCTGACCTGAGTGGCGAAATCGTCACTGCAGTCGGGTGAGACGTTGCTGCAGAGCAGCATCCGCTGACAGCCCAGCTGTTGCATGACTTCAAACTTCCGCGCCGCGCGCGCAAGGTTGTGCGCCAGCCTGTCACGCGGGCCGCCCTCGAAGTCACGGAAGGGTTGAAACAGCAAAATCTCCAGCCCGAGCTGTTCACACAGCTGGCGGATTTCCACGGGTGAGCCGGGATAATAGACCAGATCGTTATCGAAAATTTCAACGCCATCAAAGCCTGCGGCGGCGATGGCCCGCAGTTTGTCCGGCAGCGTGCCCGATACCGAGACCGTTGCGATAGAACGTTTCATTGTTGCCTCCAGATAAACGGTCACCGGGTGACCTTAAAGCAGCCAGTCAGCAGCGAGGCGTTCCACTGACGGAGATTGGCAATTGTTATGAACCAGTTGGAACATTTCGTCAATGTGTAACTGGTCATGATTTTTGGTTATGACAAAGCCGACAATTTTTCACTTTTCTTTTACAAGTTGCGCTTCCTACACTTCCTGCTCTGTAGCCGAAAAATAATAAAGGATGCCTGGATGAAAAATGACTGGCCCGCCCGCGAACTGGTCCATCGTGATTACCGTGATCACCCACCGGCCCTCGCGCCCTTGTATAAAACAAGCCTGTTGCGATCCCCGCGCAATGCGCTGATTTCGTTGCAAAACTCATTATCAGAAATCACCGCGCCGGTGTTTACCCGCCAGGAGCTTGGGCCACGAGACAGTGACCTGATCCTCAATTACGCGAAAGAGGGTTTGCCCATCGGCGAACGCATTATCGTGCATGGCTACGTGCGTGATGCGTTTGGTCAGCCCGTAAAAAATGCCCTGGTTGAGGTGTGGCAGGCCAATGCCGGAGGACGCTATCGTCATAAAAAAGATCAGTATCTTGCGCCTATCGATCCTAACTTTGGCGGTTGCGGTCGTATGCTGACAGACGACAACGGTTACTACTGTTTTCGCACCATCAAGCCCGGCCCTTATCCCTGGCGCAATCAGGTCAGCGACTGGCGGCCGGCGCATATTCATTTTTCCCTGTCTGGCGAAGCCTTTGCCCAGCGACTGATTACCCAGATGTATTTTGAGGGCGACCCGCTGGTAGGCCGCTGTCCGATTGTTCAGTCGGTAGGCAGCGAGGACGCCGTGCGAACGCTGATTGCTGAACTGGATACGCATTCCGCTGTGCCGCTGGATTGCCTGGCCTATCGCTTTGACCTGGTCCTGCGCGGTCATCGTGCGACCTGGTTCGAAAACCGGACCCAGGGAGCCGCATCATGAAACGCTATCTTGCCGAAACGGCGTCGCAAACCGCCGGGCCTTATGTGCACATTGGCCTGGCGCCCCATGCGGCAGGCTTTGATATTTTTGAAAATAACTTTAGTGAGGTGCTTACCCAGCCGGAAACGCGCGGCGAGCGCATTGTGGTTGAAGGCTGCGTTTACGACGGTTCCGGCACGCCGGTTCGCGATGTGCTGATTGAAGTGTGGCAGGCCAATGCCGAGGGACGCTATCAGCACCCCGCTGACCAGCAGCACGATAAACCGCTGGACCCGGCGTTTCGTGGCTGGGGGCGGACCTGCTCGGATTTTGACAGCGGTATCTGGCGTATCGACACCATTAAACCCGGTAGCGTGACCGGGCGCGATGGCCGCCCCATGGCTCCGCACCTTAACCTGTGGATTGTGGCTCGGGGCATTAACATCGGCCTGAATACCCGGCTCTACTTCGCCGATGAACAGGCGGCAAATGCCAGCGATCCGGTGCTGAATTTAATTGAATGGGAAACGCGACGCAGCACCTTACTGGCACAGCGTGAACAGCGCGGCGATGAGACGATCTACCGCTTCGATATCTGGCTGCAGGGTGAAAAAGAAACCGTGTTCTTTGACATCTGATTCTTAACTTCCTTGCAACATTGTTCTTGCCGCTTCGGCGGCAAATTCATAACATGAGCCATGGATAGGGTTTCCCGGTTTAGTCAGCGCGTGCGCCTGCGTCATCTTCACGCTTTTGTTGCCACCGCGCAGCAGGGGACGCTGGGTCGTGCCGCCCTCCATCTGGGCATTACCCAGCCCGCCCTGTCCAAAACCCTTAACGAACTCGAATTCCTTACCGGTGAGCAACTGTTGCTGCGAAGCCGCCAGGGAACCGAGCTTACCGCCAGCGGCGCGCGTTTCCTGCACGACGCCATTCGTATTCTGGATGCCCTGAATATTGCTGACCAGGTCATGCGACCCGGCTGCACGCCTCAGCCCGCGCCGCTGCACCTTGGCGCGCTGCCTACCGCCATAATCAGCGTCGTTGCGCCAGTGTTAGCCAGCCTGCAGCAGCACTACCCCGGCTGGCGCATCCAGGTCAGCACGCTGGCGAACGATGCCCTGCTGATGGGGATAAAATCGGGACAGATGGCGCTGGGGATTGGCCGCATGGCCGAACCGGTGTTGATGGAGGGGCTGAATTTCGAGCTGCTGTATCTGGAAACCCTGCGTCTGGTGGTGGCCCCGCATCATCCACTGTTGCACGCCGGCGTGACGCTGGCCGAAGCTCTCAGCTGGCCGCTGATCCTGTCTCCTCGCGGGACAGTGCCGCGCCAGAACGCCGAATCACTGATGACCAGCCATGGCCTGACCTTACCGGATGGCGCAGTGGAAACCCTGTCCACCACGCTGGCCCGCCGCCTGACGCTGGGTCACGGTTACGTCTGGCTGGTGCCCTACGGCGCGGTGCGCGACGACCTGACCAGCAACCAGCTACGCACCTTGCCGCTTCCCAGCCAGGGCATGGCTGAAGCGGTCGGCATCCTGACCCGCCAGCAGCAAACGCCGCCACCTGAGCAACTGCAACTGGTAGCGGCCTTGCGGCAACGGGTGCTGGACGTGCCTGTCTGACATCGCCGTTTACCGCGCGCTATCCTGCTCATCGAATACCGTCTGCGCCAGATGGAATGCGGCGTTGGAAGCCGGCAGGCCGCAATAGAGCGCAGCATGCATCAGCAGTTCTTTAATTTCATCCCGGCTGACGCCGTTATTGAACGCGGCCCGCAGGTGCATCTTCAGCTCTGCTTCCCGGTTGAGCGCAATCAGCATGCCGATGGTGATCAGGCTGCGCGTGTGGCGAGTCAGGCCAGGACGGGTCCAGATCTCGCCCCAGGCGTAGCGGCTGATAAAGTTCTGGAACTCGTCATTCAGCGGCGACAGGTTTTCCAACGTACGGTCAACATGGGCTTCGCCAAGCACGGCCCTCCGCACCCTCATGCCCTGCTGATAGCGTTGATCCTGCGTCAGCTGAGCGTCAATAAAAGGCTGTAGCGCGCGGTTAAACGCCAGCCACACCTCCACGCTGGACAGATGCGAGGCGGGCAGCACGACACGTTGCGCGCCCGGAATCTGTGCAACCATCGCATCCGCATCGGCCACTGTGGTGACCTTGTCGTCCCGTCCGGCAATCACCAGCACAGGTAGCGAAATCGCCGCCAGTTCATAGCGCAAATCGGCTGTCGCCAGAGCTTCACAGCAGTCGGCATAGCTTTCGGCATCGCAGGCGCTGAGCTGCGATAGCAGGCTTTGTACCGTCGCGGGCGCGCGTTCACAGAATGCCGGCGTAAACCAGCGCGCAGCCGCGCTCTCCGTGATAGCGGTCATGCCGTGCTGACGGACAAGTGCCGCCCGCTGCTGCCAGGCCGCAGGCTCGCCGATCTTTGCCGCACTGTTGGCGACCGTTAATGTCATCAGGCGTTGAGGATGAAAACGTGCCAGCCAGAGTCCGGTCAGCCCGCCCATCGAGATGCCGCAAAAGTGCACCCTGTCGATGCCCAGCGTATCCAGCAGCGACAGAACCTTGCTTCCCAGTTGTTCCAGCGAACGGGTTTGTCCGTCCGGTGCCGAGGCACCGTGGCCGGGAACGTCGTAACGCAGAATGCGATACTGGTTGATCAGCGCATCGCGTTGCGGCTGCCACATCTCTGATGTGGTGCCTAAGGAGTTGCTGAACAGAATAACCGGGGCATCGTCTGGCCCCTCAAGTACGTAATGCAGCGTCATGATTCCCTCGCAGCCGCTAAAACCTGGTGAATAAAGCGCGATGCGCTGCCCGTGGCGGTGGCCGGATCGAGCAGCGTCTCCAGTGCAGGCCGGCTCAGGTGCGAGACAACGGTGTCATCTGCACACAGAATGGTCAGCAAACTCTGCTGCGTCTCCAGCGCCCGGCGGCAGCACTGCTCAATATGATGGTGTGCCTGTTGTCGTCCCAGCGACTCTCCCAGCGCCAGCGTGACCGCTTCGGCCATAATTAATCCCTGCGTCAGACCGAGATTACGTTGCATGGCTTCTTCATGCACTTCAAGGCCGTCGATCAGTTCCGTGCTGTGCACCAGCGCCGCGCCACTGAGTTCTGTCAGCTGCGGCAGGCTCTGCCACTCTGCCTGCCAGCCGCCCAGCGCACGCTCGTGCTCCTGAACCTGGCCAGCATACAGGCCCGACATCAGGGCCGGAACCCGGTTGGCGGCGCTGAGAATCGCGGCACAGAGCACCGGATTACGTTTGTGCGGCATGGTAGAAGAGCCGCCGCGCCCCGGTGCCTGGGGTTCACTGACTTCACCGACTTCGCTCTGCATCAGGAGCGACATGTCCCGGGCCAGTTTACCCAGCGTACCGGTAAGACCGGCATACCAGCCAGCCAGCTCGGTGATCCTGTCGCGTTGGGCGTGCCAGGGCGTGGCGCTACGCGGCAGATCCAACGCCTCGGACAGTGCCTGCTCTACGCGCTCGCCCTTTTCCCCCAGCGACGCCAGCGTGCCTGCCGCCCCGCCGAACTGAAGCGCCAGCACCCGGGGCCGCATGGCCACCAGCCGCGCGCGGAAGCGCACCAGCGCATCCAGCGTGCCCGCCAGCTTCAGGCCCAACGTCACCGGTAAAGCGTGCTGCAGCCAGGTCCGGCCAACCATCAGCGTCGTGCTGTGCCGCTCGCACTGAAGAACCAGTGCGGCAATCAGCCGGTCCAGCAGCACCGCCGTGTCGTTAAGCGCGGCGCGCAGTTGCAGCATCAGACCACTGTCAATCGCATCCTGACTGGTTGCGCCCCAGTGCACATAGCGCGCGGCGTCGGGCGACGTCGCCGCCACCACGGCCGTGAGCTGTTTCACCAGCGGAATCGCCAGGTTGCCAGCCAGCCCCGCAGCCTGCGTCAGCGCCGCCCGATCGATCGCCTGCGCCCGGCAACAGGACTGAATACAGCGGGCGGATGCGTGATCGATCACCCCGGCTACTGCCAGCGCTTGTGCCAGCCCGGCTTCAAAATCCAGCATTCCCTGGAGCAGGGCCGTATCGCTGAAGCTGTCGCTAAGCGGAGAAGCCATAAACATGGCGCGGTAAAGAGACATTGGTTATACCCGTTCCAGAATGAGTGCGATTCCCTGCCCAACGCCTACACACATGGTGCAGAGCGCGTACCGGCCGCCGGTGCGCCGCAGCTGGTAAGCTGCCGTCATGGCCAGCCTGCCACCTGATGCGCCCAGCGGATGCCCCAGCGCAATCGCGCCACCGTTGGGATTCACATGGGCCGCATCGTCGGCTAACCCCAGTTCGCGCGTCACCGCCAGCGCCTGAGCAGCGAAAGCTTCATTTAATTCGATCACGTCCATTTGTGCCAGCGTCAGGCCACTCTGGGCCAGCACTTTACGCACGGCAGGCACCGGGCCATAGCCCATAATGCGCGGCTCGATGCCACAGGCCGCCATCGCCACCACCCGCACCAGCGGTGTCAGTCCATGTTCTGCCGCCGCGCGCTCGCTTGCCAGCAGCAAGGCGCAGGCGCCGTCGTTAATGCCCGACGCGTTACCCGCCGTCACGCTGCCTTCCGGGCTGACCACGCCTTTCAGGCCTGCCAGCGCCGCCAGCGAGGTGCTGCGCGGATGCTCGTCACAGGTGACGTTCAGGGCGTCGCCTTTGCGCTGCGGGATGCTCACCGCCATCAGTTCGTCACTGAACAGCCCCATTTCCTGCGCCCGGGCGGTACGTAATTGACTACGCAGGGCGAAGGCATCCTGATCGGCGCGGCTGACAGCGAACTCGCGCGCAACGTTTTCTGCGGTTTCCGGCATGGTATCGACCCCAAAGCGGGCGCGCATCTGCGGGTTAATGAAGCGCCATCCCATCGTCGTGTCTTCCATTTTCAGGGAACGGCTAAACGCGCTTTCTGCTTTGCCGGTCACAAAGGGCGCGCGCGACATACTTTCCACGCCGCCCGCAATCATTACGTTGGCCTCACCGCATTTGATCGCCCTGGCCGCCGTGCCGATGGCATCCAGCCCCGAGCCGCACAGGCGATTGAGCGTAGTGCCCGGCACGCTGGACGGCAGGCCAGCCAGTAACAGGGCCATACGCGCGACGTTACGGTTATCTTCTCCGGCCTGGTTGGCGCAACCGTAGATCACATCATCGATGGCCTGTGCCAGCGAAGAAGGCTGACGGGCTAACAGCGCGGCTAAGGGTAAGGCCGCCAGATCGTCAGCGCGCAGGCTGGCAAGCGCGCCCGCGTAACGGCCAAAAGGGGTACGTAGCGCATCACAGATAAATGCCTGTTGCATCAGTCTCTCCTCAGGCGGTCGCCAGTTCAGGTTGCAATAAGCGCACCGGTGTTAAGGCCTGCAGCGCGTCGAAACTCAGTCCGGGGCAGCACTCCACCACCAGCGGTCCCTGCGGAGTAATATCAATCACCGCCATATCGGTATACAGACGACTGACGCAGCCCAGACCGGTGAGCGGATAGCTGCACTGATTCACCAGCTTGCACTCGCCTTTTTTGGTCAGGTAATCCATCATCACATAGACTTTGCGCGCGCCAATGGCGAGATCCATCGCCCCGCCCACGGCAGGAATCGCGTCCTGCGCGCCGGTACTCCAGTTAGCCAAATCGCCGCTAACCGACACCTGGTACGCCCCCATCACGCAGATATCCAGATGCCCGCCGCGCATCATGGCAAACGAGTCGCCGTGGTGGAAAAAACAGCCGCCAGGCAGCAGCGTCACCCGCTCTTTCCCGGCGTTGATCAGCTCCGGATCTTCCTCTCCCGCTGCGGGTGCGGGCCCCATGCCGAGCAGGCCATTCTCACTGTGCAGAAAGATCTCTTTGTCCGCAGGCAGATAGTTGGCAATGCGGGTGGGCAGGCCGATGCCCAGATTAACGTAAGCACCTTCAGGAATATCACGCGCCACGCGCTGGGCCAGTTGGTCTCGGGTGAGTTTTTGCATAGTCTGTTCCTCAGGCGGAAACGGTCAGGGTGACGGGATGCGCGACGGCCACCAGCCGCTGCACAAAAATGCCCGGTGTGACGACGTTTTCAGGATCGAGATGCCCAAGCGGCACCAGTTCTGCGACCTGGGCAATCGTGGTGGTGGCGGCCATGGCCATCACCGGCCCAAAGTTTCGTGCTGCTTTGCGGTAAACGAGATTGCCCCAGCGATCGCCCTGGTGCGCTTTTATCAGGGCAAAATCGGCCTTAAGCGGTTTTTCAAACACGTAATGGCGACCGTCGATCTCGCGCGTTTCTTTGCCCTCCGCCAGCGGCGTACCAAAGGCGGTCGGCGTGAAAATCCCGCCTAAGCCGCTCCCGGCTGCCTGCATTCTGGCTGCAAGGTTGCCCTGCGGCACCAGCTCAAGGGCGATTTCCCCACGCCGATAGCGTTCGTCGAACACCCACGAATCGACCTGACGTGGAAAGGAACAAATCATCTTATCGACGCAGCCCGCTTTCAGCAGTGCGGCCAGGCCGCTTTCGCCGTTACCGGCGTTATTGCTGATCACCGTCAGCCCACGGACGCCACTGTGGATCAGCGCATCAATCAGTTCCAGGGGCTGGCCTGCGGGCCCGAACCCGCCAATCATGATGCTGGCCCCGTCCGGTATCACCGCAACGGCTTCTGCCAGCGTTGCCACACTTTTATCGATCATCTGCTGTTCCTTTAGCCCGGCTAAGGCCGGTTTGTGTTGAATAGTCAAAAAGTAGATCGCTCTGTGACAGCAAACAATACCGATAATCGAAATAGTGTGCGATTATCGGTCAATGACAGACTGAAACGGGGCATTGTGATCGCGCACACAGGCGCGCACGGCTCCAGCCACTCACGGGAGAACATCATGACGGATGAACAACAACCACTGCGCGCTAACAGCGATCCCTGGAAAGGCGATCCCAACTTTATGGCCTCACTGGCGCGGGGACTGGAGGTGCTACAGGCATTTACGCCACAGCGGCGCCTGATGTCCGTGTCGCAAATCAGCCAGCGTACCGGCATTCCCCGTGCGGCCGTGCGGCGCTGTCTCTATACATTGAGCAAGCTGGGGTTTGTGTATGCGGAGGATGGCAAAAACTTTGAACTGCGTCCGCGTGTGCTCTCTCTGGGTCACAACTGGTTAGGGGCTACGCCGCTGGCGAGCGCCTCACAGCCGGTTTTGCGCCAGCTCAGCCAGACGCTGAACGAATCCTGTTCGATGGCGGTACTGGACGGGGATGACATTCTCTATATCGCCCGTGCGTCAGCATCGCGCATCATGACGATCGACCTGCATATCGGCAGCCGCTTACCGGCCAGCACCACCTCCATGGGAAGAGTGCTGTTAAGTGGGCTTGCCAGCGAACCGCTAAATGATTATCTGGCGCGTTTAACCCAACTGCGTTACACCAGCCACACGCTGGTCAGCAGTAGCGCGCTGCGCGAGGAGCTGGCGCGCGTCAGGCAGCAGGGTTACGCCATCAACGATCAGGAACTGGAAATCGGACTACGATCGCTGGCCGTGCCGCTCAGCGCGCCGGATGGCCGGATCGTGGCTGCCCTGAATGTGGGCGTGCATGCCGGACAGGTTTCCGCCGATATGCTGCGCCAGCACCATTTACCGCTGTTGCAGGAGGCAGCCCGCGAAATCTCGCTGTTGCTGCGGCAATAATCTGTTTAGCCGCTCAACGCCGTTGCCGAATTCGTGGTAACGTGAAGTCTGAGTTGCAAGCGGCAAAGTAGAGAGCTATGACCACGAAAAAAATTGATACCACACTCGTCAGTGCTGGACGCAACAAGCGTTATACCCAGGGTTCGGTGAACGCGGTGATTCAGCGCGCCTCTTCGCTGGTTTTTGATACCGTGGCTGAGAAAAAACGTGCCACCGCCGGGCGTGCGAAGGGCGAGCTGTTTTATGGTCGTCGCGGCACCCTGACACATTTCGCCTTGCAGGATGCCATGACGGAGCTGGAAGGCGGCGCGGGCTGTGTTCTCTACCCTTGCGGCGCGGCAGCCGTCTCCAATGCCATCCTCGCGTTCGTTGAAGCGGGCGACCACATTTTAATGAGTGGGGCGGTTTACGAACCGACTCAGGACTTCTGCACGAAAATACTGAGCAAACTCCAGGTATCCACCACCTGGTTTGATCACTGTATCGGTGGTGACATCGCCGCACTGATTCAACCGAATACCCGCGTGGTTTTCCTGGAATCCCCCGCCTCCATCACGATGGAAGTGCAGGACGTTCCCGCTATCGTCGCGGCGGTGCGCGCTAAAGCGCCCGACGCCATCATTATGATCGATAACACCTGGGCGGCTGGCGTGCTGTTCAGCCCGCTGGCCCTTGGCGTGGATATTTCTATTCAGGCCGGTACGAAATACTTGATTGGTCACAGTGACGCCATGATTGGCACCGCTGTCGCCAACGCCCGCTGCTGGGATCAACTGCGCGAAAACAGCTACCTGATGGGTCAGATGGTGGACGCCGATACGGCTTACATGGCAAGTCGTGGCCTGCGTACGCTCGGCGTGCGCCTGCGCCAGCACGAAGAGAGCGCGTTACAGGTGGCAGAATGGCTTGCTGCGCGACCTGAAGTGGCGCGTGTTAACCATCCGGCACTGCCTTCCTGCCGGGGACATGAATTCTGGCAGCGTGACTTTAACGGCAGCAGCGGTTTATTTTCATTTGTCCTGCAGCAAAAACTCAGCCGTGAACAGCTGGCGAATTACCTCGACCATTTTCATCATTTCAGCATGGCCTATTCATGGGGCGGTTATGAGTCGCTGATTTTAGCCAATCAGCCTGAGGAGCTGTCGGCCATTCGCCCGGCCGGTGGCGTGGACGTCGAGGGCACGCTGATACGGCTCCATATCGGCCTGGAACATGTGGATGATTTACGGGTCGATCTTGAGGCAGGCTTTGATCGCCTGACGCGCTAAAATAGTAAACATGATATAAACCAGGCGCCGACCGTCGTGATATAACACCCGGTCATGGCTGGTTAGCTGTTAACATTCAGTTTATAAAAAAAGTGTTCAGCCAGCAGAAGAACCGCAGCATTTTACCCTTCCACCGCACGCTGTTGCGGTGGTGGAAGTAAGAGGTCAGGCAGGTCTGAACAGAACGAGTAAGTCTTATTGTGACGTAATGGGATAGCTAATGGGTGTTTTACACGAGATTGTGCACGCGCTTTGGCATCAAGACTTCGCCGCGCTGGCCAATCCAGATGTGGTTTGGATCGTCTACAGCGTCATGTTTATGACGCTGTTTCTGGAAAATGGTTTGTTGCCTGCCTCTTTTTTGCCCGGTGACAGCCTGCTACTGCTGGCAGGTGCCATGGTCGCCAAAGGGGTGATGGATTTTTTCCCGACGCTGTTGATTCTGACGACTGCCGCCAGTCTGGGCTGCTGGCTGAGTTATCTGCAAGGACGCTGGCTAGGCAACACGAAACTGGTCAAGAGCTGGCTGATGCAGCTCCCGGCGCAATATCATCAACGCGCATGGAATATGTTTAACCGTCATGGCCTGATGGCGCTGTTGGTTGGCCGCTTTCTGGCTTTTATTCGCACCCTGTTACCGACCATGGCAGGTATATCCGGGCTGTCCAATGGCCGTTTCCAGTTATTTAACTGGCTGAGCGGCCTGCTGTGGGTCGGCATCGTAGTGACCATGGGTTACGGTATCAGCCAGGTGCCCTTTATTAAACGTCACGAAGATCAGGTGATGGCGATCCTGATGATATTACCGATGGTGCTACTGGTGGTAGGACTGGTCGGCAGCATCATCGTTATCTGGAAAAAGCGTCGTCAAAAACACGCCTGAGCATGGGCTGCGTCAGCCGGCGGATTCGGCTACCGTCTGACGCACCCGATTCACTTCTTCTCCCGGCGTCACGCCAAAATAGCGCTTAAACTCCCGTGAAAACTGCGAGGGGCTTTCATAGCCGACGCGCACCGCCGCCACGCTGGCTTTCAGGCCATCATGCAACATCAGTAGCCGCGCCTGATGCAGGCGATAACGTTTAAGGTACTGCAACGGCGACGTCTGCGTCACCGCCTTAAAGTTATGGTGAAACGCCGACACGCTCATATTCACCTCTGCCGCCAGTGCCTCCACGCTGAGATTGTCAGCATAGTGATGTTCAATGCGCCGCACCGCCCGGGCAATCTGGCTGAACTGTGTTTGACGACTGACCAGCGACAGCAGCGCCCCGCCGATCGGCCCGGTCAGCACGTAATAGATAATTTCCCGCACAATGTCCGGTCCCAGCACGCGGGCATCCCGTGGTTGTGTCATCACATCCAGCAGGCGCTCTGCGGCGCATAACATCGGCTCGGTTAGCCAGCCGGCGTGAATACCGGAGGTAAGCGGCTGCGGCTGGAAACCTTCATCATCACCAATCGCCATCAGCAGGTCCTGCAAACTGGCGGTATCCACGTTCAGACACATCCCGGCTAAGGGCTGTTCGGGTGACGCCCAGGTTTCGCACTCGACCGGCAGCGGTACGGTCAGCATCAAATACTTTGTGGCATCGTACTGAAAAACCGTACTGCCGAGATAGCCGGTTTTACTTCCCTGAAACAGGATAACGATGCCGGGCTGATACATGATCGGCGTACGCGGGCGATACTGACCGGCATAGATCAGCGAGACGTTTTCTACCGGGCACAGCTGTTCGCGCCCGTGGGTCATCAACGTGACCACCTGTTGAGCCAGACGTTGGCACAATGCGTCATGGGGCATAATCACTCCAGAAAATAAAATAGCAGTTTGCCGCGCACCTGGTTAATTCGCCAGCAAAATGGAGAATCAGGCAAGAAGTTGACAGGATCAGGCAGGGTTATCCTGTGCGGTTCACAAGCAGCCTGCAAATTGTTAGCTAGACTTAAGCACAGCGAAGATTCACTGGTTTACTGCAAATGTAAGGAGCATGTCATGGCAGACCAACCTATTATCAAACTGCACGATGGTAACATGATGCCGCAACTGGGACTTGGCGTGTGGCAAGCCAGCGTCGAAGATGCGCGTCACGCCGTGCTGAAAGCGCTGGAGGTCGGCTATCGTTCCATTGATACCGCCGCCGCGTACAAAAACGAAGAGGCGATTGGTCAGGCGTTACAGGAAACTGACGTCGCCCGTGACGATATCTTTGTCACGACCAAGCTGTGGAATAACGACCAGCAAAATGTCCAGCAGGCGCTGGAAACCAGCCTTGAAAAGCTCAAGCTGGATCAGGTTGATCTGTATCTGATGCACTGGCCGTGCCCGGAAAACGATCACTATGTTGACGCCTGGAAGAACATGATCGCGCTCCAGCAACAGGGCCTGGTTAAAAGCATCGGCGTGTGTAACTTTAATCAGCCGCACCTGAAGCGACTGCTGGAAGAAACGGGCGTGACGCCGGTGATCAACCAGATTGAGCTGCATCCGATGCTGCAACAGCGCACCCTGCATGCATGGAACGCCATGCATCAGATTCAGACAGAATCCTGGAGCCCCCTGGCTCAGGGTGGCGAAGGTGTATTTGATCAGGACATCATCAAATCGCTGGCGAAAAAATACGGTAAAACCCCGGCGCAAATCGTTATCCGCTGGCACCTGGACAGTGGTCTGGTCGTGATTCCAAAATCGGTAACGCCTGCGCGCATTGAAGAGAACTTCAAGGTGTTTGATTTCCGCCTGGATAAGACAGAAATGAGCGAGATTGCCAGGCTCGACAGCGGCAATCGACTGGGGCCAGACCCGGACACGTTCAACGGCTGACCGTCGCCGCCCTTGATTTGACAGGATGGTTTGTACGCATCGCCTCTCCCGGCCGGGAGAGGTTTTTTTATGGCTGCGCGGGAACGGAGAGTTTTAAGATTTCTTAAAATCTGTGTCAAAGGACATCATTGATGATCAGCGTGCGTCCGGCGCATTCGTCTTTCCCGGCACAAGATGAGCGGCTCTCCTGCGCATCGCCACATCCTGCGCCTCGTTAAGTCAAATCCCCCCTCTAAAACCTTGCCTTATCCGGCAGCATTAACGTTATCTGTGCCGTGTAAAAATGGGCTTACCTTGTTGGCGGCCCCGTTTACTATGAGCGCGACAATCTTTGCAACACACCGCCGGAATGACTGACTGTGCCTGTCTGATAACCCGGGTGATAATGATTAACGTTATGACCTTTTAGCCTGGCTCTGCTGCCTGCCCGCAACCCGTTAAAGGGAACGCGGCGTTATGGCGCAGTGAAGTTAAGCGTAACGTCTTCAACCGGGGAGTCTGTCATGTCGGTTATCAATACCAATATCCTGTCATTGATCGTTCAGAATGACCTTTTCATTTCGCAAAACGCAATGTCGACGGCCATTGAACGCCTCTCTTCCGGACTACGCATTAACAGCGCTAAAGATGATGCTGCCGGGATGGCGATTGCTAACCGTCTGACCTCAAGGATCAACGGAATGACGGTTGCCACCCGAAACGCCGGTGATGGCATTTCTCTGTCGCAAACTGCAGAGGGCGCGCTCGATGAAATTAACAACAACCTGCAACGTATACGTGACCTGACAGTACAGGCACAAAATGGAAGCAACTCCGCTGCGGATATCGACTCGATTCAGACCGAAGTGAATCAGCGAATGGAGGAAATTAACCGCATTACGGCGCAAACGGATTTCAATGGCATTAAGGTGCTAAATACCGGCTCGGGTGCGTCAGAGTATCGCTTTCAGGTCGGTGCGGAAGACGGTGAAACTATTAGCATCGATATCGACTCGAGTGACCGGTATAACCTACTGAAAGCGGGAACAACCGGCACGACGCTCAACGTCCGGCAGATGACGTCAGGTGACACCGTCAACGGGGTTGCACGTACGGTTGCTGCGGAAGGTTTCGACGTCCTGAAAGGCGCAGTGACCGGCGGTGCGAACGGGACGGCGACGGGGAAATCGCCTCTGGCTGATATTGACCGGGCGATTCAGTCCGTTGACACGCAACGCAGCCTGATGGGGGCCGACCAGAATCGCTTTCAGTCTGTTATCGCCAACCTGGGGAGCATGGTGACCAACCTCACTGCCGCGCGGAGCCGGATAGAGGATGTTGATTACGCGACAGAAGTGTCGGCGCTGTCACAGGCGCAGATTTTACAGCAGGCCGGTGTGGCGATGCTGGCTCAGGCCAACCAGATGCCCCAGCTGATGCTGCAGCTTCTTCGAACGTAATCTCCGGATGGGACGGGCAGGAGGCACTGTCCTGCCCTGGCGAAGCAAGTGTTCTCCGTCTTCCTTAAGACAGCGTGGGTTGCGTCAGTAACTGGCCTGCCGTGCCGCGATCCGCCAGTTCCAGGGTCTGACTGTGGTAGACAAAAGGAAAATGCTCTGACGAACTTTGCGTAAAGCTCACCAGCAGCTCGACGTCGCCGTCCACCCAGACGGTATCTTTCCAACCGCGATCTTCGCCCATCGGCTGGGCACCGTTCACGCTCTTAATCAGGAACATCACGCCCTGGATATGGAAGGATTGCGGACGATCGGCACGAATAATCCAGCGCTCGAACGTGCCCTGCTGGGCGGTAGAGTCGATGCGGTTCATATCCCATACGGCACCGTTGATGCCCGGCATACTGTCGCCAATGCGGAACTCCCGCGTGCGCACCGACGCACCGTCCAGAATCTGATCGGCCAGTAAACGCATCGGCAGGTTATCGGTGACCAGCGGCAGCAGGCCGGTAGGCCGTAACGTCAGCACCAGCGTTGAGGTCAGAATCGTGGAGGGTTCAAAGAAACCCCGCAGGCGATCCATAATGCCCGCCGCCGTGCCTGCCGTGATGGAGACTTCATCCCCCTGCGACATATCCACTAAGACTTCGCGCCGCTCGCCCGGTGCCAGGGTTAAGCGCTGTACCGCAACCGGTGACGGCAAGAAGCCCTGATCGCTGGCGATCACCGTAAAGGGGCGGTTATCACTGATGCTCAGTTCATAACGTCGCGCATTGGAGGCGTTCAGCAACCGCAGACGTACCCAACCGCGCGAGACCTCAACAAAAGGATTGCGCACACCGTTGACCAGCAACGTGTCGCCCAGGAAACCGCCCTCGCCCGGCGGGTCATAAACCGGCGTGGCAAAGTTATCCAGCCGTTTGTCCTGAATGATCAGGGGGAAATCGTCCACGCCATAGTGTTTCGGCAGCGGTAACTGCTTGCTGATGTCGTCTTCAATCAGCCACATGCCCGCCAGGCCGTTATACACGTGCGGGGCCATACGATTTGGCGTATTGGCGTGATACCAGCAGGTGGCGGCATTCTGGCGAATCGGTAGCACCGGTGCCCAGTCAACGCCGGCTGACATCATACGCGGCGCACCGCCCATCAGTGCACCGGGCACCTGCAGGCCGCTGACCGTCATTGAAACCGGTTCGTTAAGGCGATTGCTGTAGATCAGTTTGACATCATCACCGCTGTACACGCGCACCGTCGGGCCCAGATACATGCCGTTAATGCCCCAGACCGGGACTTTATTGTTATCACCGTTAAACGACCAGTGGCTGCGCTGCAGGGTTAAAAACAGCGGCTGACCACGGCGCGATTCCAGTAGCGGTGGAACAGGAAGCGGCGTTTCACCACGCGCAGACGCGGCACGCGCCGCATGAGGCATAACCGTGGCACTGAGCGCCACACCGGCAGAAAGCTGGATAAACTGACGTCTGCTGAAAGACATTGAATTTCAGACCTTTTACGCGTGGCGCTGAAACGCCAACTCTGTTTTTATTGCTGTGCTGCGTACACGGCGAGCGAAACCCGCCGTGGGGCATCCATGCAGAATAGTCCGACAAAGGACTTATCGGTTAGATTTTACCGTTTTTTTCACGTTCTTCGACTTCGGCGTTCAGCTCTTCCAGCTTTGCCGCCATTAATTCACGACAGTGCGTCGCCAGTTTACGGACTGAAGTGGCCTCAAATTGTTTGACGTCCACCGGCGGCAACATCTCCACAATCACCAGTCCGTTTTTCAGGCGGTTGAGGTTAATTTTGCCGTGAGTATTCGAGACCACAATCGGAATGACCGGCACGCCCGCCGCAACGGCGGCATGAAATGCCCCGGTTTTGAACGGTAATAACCCGCGACCGCGGCTGCGCGTGCCCTCTGGAAACATCCAGAATGAAATGCGCTTTTTATTAAACTGATCCACCAGCTCACCAATCGTACCGTGTGCTTTGGCGCGGTTGTCACGATCGATCAGCAGGTTACCGGCCAGCCAGTAAAGCTGCCCAAAAAAGGGTATCCATAACAGGCTTTTTTTACCCACGGTGACCGTCGTGGGCTGCACAATCTTGGCTGCCGTCACCATATCGTAGTTGTTCTGATGGTTAGCGATGTAAATCGCGTTGCCATAGTTTTCCGCGCCTTCGGGGCGGCGAAGCTCTACTTTAAGGCCAAACAGGGTCGATAATTTGCCAAACAGGTGACCAAAGGTCGCGACGTGGCGCGGGTTACGTGGCGAGAACAGACACCAGATGCACCCGAAAATACTTAACAGGGTTGAATAAATCACGACGATAATAGTACGTAATATCAGTAACATAGTTTCCTCAATGTGACACGGCTGGCCATCAGCCAGCCGGGTGAATTACGCGTCGCTGTCCGCGCTGTCAGGACGTGCCGGTGCATCCAGTTCGACCCGATCAATTTTCTGCAGGCCACGCGGCAGCAGTGTGCCACGACGGCCGCGATCGGCACGGAACTTCTGCAACTCTTCACTGCGTAACAGCAGCTTGCGTTTGCCAACGTGCAGCGTAATCGCACTGCCCGGTGGCAGTATCATCAGCCAGGCCAGTTTATCGACTCCCGCTGCGGCATCCGCCGACGGAATGGAGATAATCTTGTTGCCTTTGCCCTTCGACATTTGCGGCAGCTCGCCTACCGGGAACATTAACATCCTGCCGGCCTGCGTAATGGCCAGCAACATGTCGTCTTCGTGATGCACGGCCATTGGCGTCATCACGCGCGCATTCTCAGGCAGGGTCAGCAGCGCTTTGCCCGCACGGTTGCGCGAAATCAGATCGTTGAAGGTACAGATAAAACCATATCCGGCATCAGAAGCCATGAGCAAACGCTGCTCTTCTGGCTCCATCAGCACCTGTTCAACGACAGCACCCGGCGGTGGCGTCAGCTTACCGGTTAGCGGCTCGCCCTGACCCCGTGCCGACGGCAGCGAGGTGGGATCGAGCGTATAGCTGCGTCCGGTTGAATCGATAAAGGCGACGGGTTGATTACTCTTACCGCGCGCCGCCGCCAGATAGCTGTCGCCGGCTTTGTAGCTCAGCCCTGCCGGATCGATATCATGCCCTTTGGCACTGCGCACCCAGCCCATCTGCGACAGGACAATGGTGACAGGCTCGGAGGGAACCAGCTCAGTTTCGCTGAGTGCTTTGGCTTCTTCGCGCTCACGCAATGGTGAACGGCGATCGTCGCCAAAACTGTTGCTGTCGGCCTGCAGTTCTTTTTTCAGCAGCGTATTCATTTTGCGTTCGGACGCCAGAATCGACTGCAGCTGATCGCGCTCTTTTTCCAGTTCGCTCTGCTCGCCGCGAATCTTCATCTCTTCCAGCTTCGCTAAATGGCGCAGCTTGAGCTCAAGGATCGCTTCGGCCTGGGTTTCACTGATCTCAAAGCGCGACATCAGTACCGGTTTCGGCTCATCCTCAGTACGGATGATGTGAATCACTTCGTCGATATTGAGGAAGGCCACCAGCAAACCGTCAAGAATATGCAGGCGACGCAGCACGCGATCTAACCGGTAGTTCAGACGGCGACGCACGGTGTCGCGGCGGAACACCAACCATTCCGACAGGATCTCCAGCAGGTTTTTCACCGCCGGACGGTTATCCAGCCCGATCATGTTGAGGTTAATACGGTAGCTTTTTTCCAGGTCAGTGGTGGCGAACAGGTGGTTCATGACCTGATCCAGATCGACGCGATTGGATCGCGGTACGATCACCAGCCGGGTGGGGTTTTCGTGATCGGATTCGTCACGCAGATCCTCTACCATCGGCAGCTTTTTGTTGCGCATCTGGTTGGCGATCTGCTCCAGCACGCGGGCGCCCGACACCTGATGCGGCAGCGCAGTGATCACCACCTCACCCTCTTCTTTCTTCCACACCGCACGCTGGCGAACCGAGCCGCGTCCGTTTTGGTAGATTTTCCGGATCTCTTCACGCGGCGTAATGATCTCGGCTTCGGTCGGGAAATCCGGTCCCTGCACGATCTCCAGCAGCGCATCCAGGCTGGTTTTGGGATCGTCAATCAGGGCAATAGCGGCCTGGGCGACTTCACGCAAATTGTGCGGCGGAATATCGGTTGCCATGCCCACGGCGATGCCGGTGGTGCCGTTCAGCAGAATATTCGGCAGCCGCGCCGGCAGCATCTTCGGCTCCTGCATGGTGCCATCAAAGTTTGGCACCCAGTCAGCCGTGCCCTGACCCAGCTCGCCCAGCAGCACTTCGGCATATTTAGACAGGCGTGATTCGGTGTAACGCATGGCGGCAAAGGATTTGGGATCGTCCGGTGCCCCCCAGTTCCCCTGACCATCGACCAGCGGATAGCGGTAGGAAAACGGCTGCGCCATCAGCACCATGGCTTCATAACAGGCGCTGTCGCCATGAGGATGGTATTTACCCAGCACGTCACCCACGGTACGGGCGGATTTTTTAAATTTGGCTGTGGCGTTCAGTCCCAGCTCTGACATCGCATAGACAATGCGGCGCTGCACGGGCTTTAAACCGTCGCCAATGTAAGGCAGCGCGCGGTCCATGATGACGTACATGGAGTAATTTAAGTACGCATTCTCAGTAAACGTATGCAGGGCAAGACGCTCTGCACCATCCTGCGTCAATTCGCTCATTAAGTCCTCATCCTCACATCGTGACCCGCAACGGCGGATCACCCGGCGGTTGTTTGGCGAGGATAGTACCTTATTCGCGGGTGTTAGTCACAGTCCTGACGCAGTCAGCTCAGGGTTTTTTCCCTGTTTATTGCATGCCAAAAACGACGCTCTGGACAAAATGCTCAGCGTCTTATTTCTAATAGTTTGTGACCGCGCTCGCAATTAATTACTGGTGAGCGTAGCGCGTATTAATCCTGTCCTGCTTCCGGGACAACATTTAGTATTGTTGATTCGCCTTTGTCGCCCTACATTCCCTTTCATCGACATCAGGTTATTTTATTTTTATGCCAGGTTGGATTAAACGAATTGCCACTTAAGCACCGCTAACGAAATAATAGACAGGTGACTGAATGCAGAATCTGACTTCACGACAACATCGCTTACTGAAATTACTGCTACAGGCCGGCACGCCGCTGGCTTTAACGCAATTAGCCCAGCAGTTGAGCGTGTCTGAAAAAAGTATTTATCGCGATTTACAGCGCCTGGAAATCTGGCTGAGTGACTGGCAGGTGCCGTTGATCAAGCTGCCCGGACGCAGTGTGATGCTGCAAACCGACGACAGAGAGCAACGCCTGCTTTTACAGCAGCACCTCGCCAGTGAAGAAAACTGGTCTGAGGGGCTAAGCAACAATGCACGCCGGGTGAAAATTCTGTCGCAGCTGCTGAGGGATGCCCCGCGAGAAACCTCAATCAGTAAATTATCTGAACGTTATTTCATCAGCCATGCCTCTATCGTCAACGATTTAAAGGTGATTGAAGAGTGGCTGCAGCCGCTGGAACTCCAGGTTGTGCGCAGTCAGAGCGGCACCCATGTGGAAGGCAGCGAACAGGCATTGCGCCAGGCAATGGTATCGCTGATTAACGATGTTATGCAGCATAACGTTGGCAGTAATACGCCGTTGCCGCGGCTGGACCCGGGCAGTTACCAGGCGCTGATTCACTATTTTGGCGAAGAAGATGTGGCCTTTGTGCAGACCTTACTGCAGCACATGGAGCAGCAGCTTGGCTATCCCCTGAGCGATGCTTACTACATCAATCTGTCGACCCACATCCTGATCATGATCCACCGCATGTCGCAGGGTAAGGCCTTATCCCTGCCGCTGGCGCTGAGCGCCCAGGAAATGGACAACCGTATCCTGAAGATTGCTCGCCAAATGGTGGTACAGATTGAACAACGTTTAGGACAGTCAGTACCGGCTGATGAGATCGGATTTATTTATCAGTACATTATTTCTTCCGGCATTGTTGTCGAGGAACGTGGTAGCGATATGCTGCCGCAATATCACTTTTCGAATAAAGAATCGCGCAATATAACGCTTGAATTAATTCACTGTTTCTCAGATCTCATTCAACAGGATCTCACCACCGACCCTTTATTATTTGAAGGTTTACTTTTTCATATTAAGCCATTACTTAACCGGCTTAAATATCATATTCGTATTCGCAATCCGTTACTGGATGATATTAAAACCGAGCTGAGTGAAATTTTTACGCTGACGCAGCGGGCCATGCAGATTACCGCGACACGTTTTCATTATGCGTCCATCGCTGATGATGAAGTGGGTTATTTGTGTGTTCATTTTCAGGCTGCGCTGGAACGGCAAATCGCCCACAAACGTATTCTGCTGGTGTGTTCCAGCGGCGTGGGCACTTCGCATCTCCTTAAGAGTCGTATTCTGCGCGCGTTCCCGGACTGGATTATTGCGGGCGTCATTTCTGCCAGTAACCTGGGCGATTTTTGCCAGCAAGAGCCGGTGGACCTGGTGATTTCTACCATTCATCTCGATATCGCGACGTTTCCAACCGTGTACGTGACCGCGTTTTTCAATGACGACGACATTCGTCGTGTGACTGACGCCATGATTGGCAGCCAACTGCCGCAGGCCGTTAACAGCGTCCTGGCTGAACATTAACTGAATGAGGTCTGACAGATGGATATTTCTCGCATTCTTACGCCGCGCCGCGTCAATCTCAACCTGCAAGCCAGCAGTAAAGAGGAGGCGATTGTTGAACTGACCGATTTGCTGTTCAGTGACGACGCCATCAGCGATAAAGCGGCTTTTATCAAGGACGTCTGGCTACGTGAAGCGGAAGGATCGACAGGGTTTGAAAACCATATTGCCATTCCGCACGGTAAATCGTCAGCCGTTAAACAAACCACATTAGCCATTGGGCGTAGCCAACAGGATATTCCGTGGGAAACGCTGGATGGCAGTAAGGTGCGCTGCATTATCCTGTTTGCCGTGCGTCTTGAAGATCAAAATACCCCCCATATTCGCCTGCTGTCCCAGGTGGCCAGTGCGCTGGCCGATGATGAGGTGATAGCGCAGTTGCTGGTGGAAAATGACCCCAGCAAAATCATTCGGCTGTTCAGTCAGTACGCCGAAACCGACCTCTGTTAATCCTACACGTCCGAGGTAGACCATGAACATCGTCTGTGTTGCCGCCTGTACGGCGGGCATCGCGCATACCTACATTGCGCGCGAAAAACTGATCAAGGGCGCACATGCCCTTGGTCACACCATCCACGTGGAAACGCAGGGCACCATTGGTACCGAAAATGCCCTGGATGCCGACACCATCGCCGCCGCCGATGTGGTCATTCTGGCGGTAGATGTGAAGATCAACGGTGAAGAACGCTTTCGCGGCAAACCGATCGTCAGGGTGAAAACCGAAGTGGTGATCAAGTCGCCGATCAAGTTCCTGGAAAAAGTGGCGGATTCACTGGCGCGCGCCTGAGGAGATCCACAATGAACGATAACAAAAGACAGTATGGGCAGGAGATCAAAGGCCACCTGTTGACCGGGATCTCCTGGATGATCCCGCTGATTGTCGCCGCCGGGATCTGTATCGCCCTGGGCCAGGTGATCGGCGGACCGGACGTTGGCAAACATCCCGGCACGATAGCCTGGATGCTGAACCAGATGGGCGGCTGGGGCATGGGATTGATCGTGCCGTTGATCAGCGCCGCCATCGCCTATTCGATTGCCGACAGGCCTGGCTTTGCACCCGGTTTAATCGTGGGCTTTATCTGCGGTCAGATCGGCACCGGCTTTATCGGCGGCATCCTGGGTGGCTTCCTGGTGGGTTATACGGTGATTCTGCTGCGGCGCACTATCCGGCTGCCACAGTCGATGCAGGGGCTGATGCCCATCATGGTGTTGCCCGTGCTGAGCACCATTATCGCCGGACTTCTGATGATGACCTTTATCGGCCAACCCATCGTCTGGCTACAGAAGGCGTTGATTGCGCTGCTGGAATCCATGCAAGGCGGTTCTAAATTCGTCATGGGGGCGATTCTTGGGGCGATGGCGACCTTCGACTTCGGCGGCCCGGTGAATAAAACCATGTCGCTGTTTGCGGATGGCATGCTGGTCGACGGCATTTATGGACCGGAAGCGGTCAAATTTGTCGGATCGATGATCCCCCCCTTTGGTATCACCCTTTCCTGGTTGTTAACCCGCCATAAGTACACCCGCGCGGAAAAAGAAGCGCTGAAGGCGGCCTTTCCGATGGGGATCTGCATGATCACCGAAGGTGTGATCCCGATAGCTGCCCGCGATCTGTTTCGTGTCGTCGGCAGCTGTGTGGTGGCGTCCGCCGTCGCCGGTGGGCTAATTATGGTCTGGGGCGTCGAAGCGCCTGTGCCTCATGGCGGTATGTTCGTGGTTCCCCTCTTTACCAAACCCTGGCTGTTCTGTCTGGCGCTCGGTATCGGCAGCACGATCTGTGGCGTGATGTTATCGCTGCTGAAAAAGCCGGTCACCGAAGCCGACGAAGAGTTTGACGACGTGGAAGACCACAGCGTTCGCGATGACGACATTAAATTCACACTGGAATAAGGAGTGCGTATGTACGCGGCAATGAATGACCTGATAGCGCAGGCCGCCCGTCACCAATACGCGGTACTGGCCATCAACTGTTTTAACCTGGAAAGCGCCCGTGCGGCCGTGCAGGCGGCGGAGGAGCAACGTGCACCCCTGATCCTGAATGTTTATCAGGGACACAGTCGTCATTTTCCGCCCACTGTTGCCGTGCCGCTGGTTCAGGCGCTGGCGGCGGATGCCAGTGTGCCGGTCGCCCTGGCGCTCGACCATGGGACAGACTTTGCGCTGATTGGGCAGGCCTTTCGCGCGGGGTTTACCGGACTGATGATCGATGCCTCTTCCGAGCCATTGGCAGAAAATATTCGCCAGACGGCAAAGGTGGTCGAGATGGCCCACACCGCTGGCGTTTGTGTGGAAGGCGAACTGGGGCATATCGCCGATGCCCCAACTTATGCGCTGGCGGACGCCGCGGTAAAAATGACACAGGTGGCGGATGTGCTGCCCTTTCTGGAACAAACGGGCATCGATCTGTTAGCGGTGTCGGTTGGTACCGCGCACGGGCTCTATCCCGCTGGCGTCAAACCGCAAATCGACTTTCAGCGTCTGGCTGAACTGCATGCCGTCTCGCCGGTCCCCCTTGCGCTTCACGGCGGCAGCGGAACGCCTGCGGAGGCGATTCGTCGCGTCAGTCAGCACGGCGTCGCCAAGATTAATGTCGGTGCAGCCGTTTTTGATGCCGGCAAGCAGGCGATCCAACAGGCGCTTAAACAGCATCCTTCTGCTGAACTGCCTGAGCTGATGGCGCTGATGGCGTCCGCCTGTCGCGAAGTCGTACATGACTATCTGAGCGACTCCGGCTCCGCGAATCAGATCTGATTTTTTTCTGCTGTAACCCGGTGCGCGTCGCTGAACGTCAGCGCAGGGCATCCCTTTGTCGTAAAACAAGCTGAGGAAGATTTAACATGTTGATTTCAATGAAAGAGATGTTAAGCCCCACCCGTCAACACCGCTTTGCTATAGGCGCATTTAACGTGGCTGACAGCTGTTTTATCCGCGCGGTGGTGGAAGAAGCCGAAGCCACCGACACCCCGGCCATTATCTCTATTCATCCCAGCGAACTGGAGTTCGTGACGGATGCGTTTTTTGGCTATGTGCGGGAGCGCACCCTGAAAAGCCGCGTGCCTTTTACCCTGCATCTGGATCATGGCGCTTCGGTTGCCCATGTGTTGCGGGCCATTCAGTGTGGCTTTACATCGGTCATGATTGATGGCTCGCTGCTGCCCTATGAAGAAAACGTGGCGCTGACCAAAGAAGTGGTGAAACTGGCCCATGCGGTGGGCGTTTCCGTGGAAGGCGAACTGGGCACCATTGGCGATACCGGTACGTCGGTAGAAGGTGGCGTCAGTAAGGTGATTTATACCGAGCCGGCGCAGGCGGAAGATTTTGTGCAGCGCACCGGCGTGGATACCTTAGCGGTGGCAATAGGCACGGCGCACGGTATTTATCCCAAAGATATGAAACCGGAACTGCAAATGCATATCCTGCGGGATATCTCGCAACGCGTGTCCATTCCGCTGGTGCTGCACGGCGGTTCGGCAAATCCGGATGCGGAAGTGGCTGAAGCGGTTACGCTGGGCGTGGGTAAAATCAATATCTCCAGCGATATGAAATATGCCTACTTCCAGAAAGTCCGCGAAGTCTTAACCCGTGAAACCTGGTGGGACCCTAACGTTATCTATCCCGAAGCGATTGAAGCCGCTAAAGCGGTGATCCGCTACAAAATGAATTTGTTTGGCGGACTGGGAAAAGCGTCGCTGTATTGAGTACTGAAGGGTAAAAATGTGTGGTTGGTGTTCCGTGCGGTTCCCACCGCCACGGTATCGGATCTGACGTCCTCGCGCCGCTAACGCGGTGCCTTCGCGGCGTTCGTCAGCCTGACGAACCAGCGGAGACGGTACTTCCTGTACCGGCTCCGCTTTTTGCCCGCGTCCTGCGGGCAAATTCTGGCTTCCTCGCTCTGCTCAGCGCTGCGAATTGTCTGTTCCGCTCCCGTGGCGGTGGGCACAGTGACGCATGTGCGCCGTTTCGGACGGCTATCTGCAGTTTTGAAGCCCGGCGTTAACACATCAGGGGAACCCCCTGCTTTCTCCTTACTTCATCACACCCATCCACTGCTGGGCGATCTGCGCATATTCCCCGGTCGCAGTGCTCAGATGCAGCCACTGATCGACATACTGCTTCCAGCTCATATCATCACGCGGAATCATATAGGCCTTTTCGCCATACTGGAGCGGTTTATCCGGGTTGAGCGCACATAACGTCGGAAAGCGTTTTTGCTGGTACAGCGCCTCGGAGGCATCGGTGATCATCACATCGGCTTTGTTGTCCACCAGCTGCTGGAAGATGGTCACGTTATCGTGAAACAGCGTTAACGAGGCCTGAGGTAAGTGGCTGTGAACAAACGCCTCGTTCGTGCCCCCTGCTGGCTCAACCAGACGCACGCTGGACTGGTTCATCTGGTCGACCGTCTGGTACTTCGTTTTATCCGCACAACGCACCAGCGGAATTTTACCGTCCACGCCTAACGGCTGCGCAAACCAGGCGGTCTGCTGGCGCTTCAGCGTGACCGATACACCACCCAGTGCGATATCGCACTGCTTAGCCAGAAAGTCCTGCGTCAGGGTTTTCCAGGTCGTGGGAACCCACTGCACCTTCGCCCCAAGTGATGCCGCCAGCGACTGGGCCATACTGATATCCAGCCCCTCATAGCTGCCATCAGGTTTCAGAAAGCTGTAAGGCTTGTAGTCCCCGGTGGTGCAGACTTTGAGGGTTTTACTGCTGAGGATGGTGTCCAGACGAGACTCAGCCTGAGCGCCGGTCGCCGCCAGCAGTAACGTGATTACGAGTGTTTTTTTCATCATTATATTTTTTCGAAGATGGGTTTGCGCCGTTATGGTGACATAACCCCGCTGGTTATTGCGCTATTCGCAAAAGTGTTGTGATCATTCTCGCATTTTTCTCCGGCACGTCTCCCCCTAAGCTATCCCCATTGACGTATAGGGGAGAGAAGCTGAATGAGTAAAATTTTAATTATCGATGGCGGTAAAACCTTCGCCCATTCTAAAGGCGAGCTGAATCATACACTGACCGATGTGGCCGCCAGCCAACTGCGTGATCTGGGCCATGAAGTGACGATTACCGTTGCCGACAGCGATTATGTCGTGGCCGAAGAAGTGCAAAAATATGTCGACAGTGACGTGGTCATTTACCAAATGCCGGGCTGGTGGATGGGCGAGCCCTGGACCGTGAAACGTTATATTGATGAGGTTTTCACCGAAGGCCACGGTAAGCTTTACGCCAGCGATGGACGCACACGTGCTGACGACGCCAAAAAATACGGTTCAGGCGGACTGATTCAGGGCAAAAAATATATGCTGTCCCTCACCTGGAACGCGCCCCTCGAGGCTTTTACCGACCCCGAGCAGTTCTTTGAAGGCGTTGGTGTAGACGGACTCTATCTGCATTTCCACAAGGCGAATCAGTTCCTGGGTATGGAAGCATTGCCGACCTTTATCTGTAACGACGTGATGAAACAGCCTGATGTCCCACGCGATATTGCACGTTATCGCACGCACCTCAGCGAGATTTTTGCTTAAATAGCGTTTCATCCAGAAAGAGGAAAAGTGAATGTTAACCGTCGTTGCTGAAATTTGTGTAAAACCAGGCTGTCGTCAGAAAGTGCTGGATGCGTTTCACCAGGTGATTCCTACCGTGCTGGAAGAAGAAGGCTGTCACCAGTACAGCCCTCTGGTCGATCATCAGGCGCAGGTGCCGTGGAAGCACAATTCACCCGATTCGGTTTTTATGCTGGAGCAGTGGGAAACGCTACGCCATCTTGATCAACATCAGCAGATGCCGCATATGGAAGCCCATCGTACTGCGATTAAAGACTATGTGACTGACGTGAAAATTCTGGTGCTTGAGCCGGGTAAATAATTTTTTGCGGCGCTTACATGAAAAAGCCCCGGCGATGGCCGGGGCTTTTTGCATCTGGCGGCGAACTACACTTCAATGTCCGCTTTATCGCCTTTTTCCTGTAACCAGTTGCGGCGGTCTTCGGAACGCTTTTTCGCCAGCAGCATATCCATGACCCGCAAGGTCTGGTCAATATCATCGTCACTGATGGTGAGCTGTACCAGACGTCGCGTATTGGGATCGAGCGTGGTTTCGCGCAGCTGCAGCGGGTTCATTTCACCCAGCCCTTTAAAACGCTGCACGTTTGGCTTGCCCTTCTTGCGCTTCAGTTGCTCCAGCACGCCCTCTTTCTCGTCTTCATCCAGCGCGTAATACACTTCTTTGCCCAGATCGATACGATAAAGTGGCGGCATCGCCACATAGACGTGGCCATTTTTTACCAGCGTGCGGAAGTGCTTCACAAACAGAGCGCAGAGCAATGTAGCAATGTGCAGTCCATCCGAGTCGGCATCCGCAAGAATACAGACTTTACCGTAGCGCAGCTGAGACAGGTCTTCACTGTCGGGATCGATACCGATCGCCACCGAAATATCATGCACCTCCTGCGAGGCCAGCACTTCATCAGATGAGACTTCCCAGGTATTCAGGATCTTACCTTTAAGTGGCATGATCGCCTGATACTCACGATCGCGCGCCTGCTTCGCCGATCCGCCTGCCGAATCCCCTTCCACCAGGAACAGCTCGGTTTTATTCAGATCCTGCGCGGTACAGTCCGCCAGTTTTCCTGGCAGGGCCGGGCCGCTGGTCAGTTTTTTACGCACCACTTTCTTGGCCGCACGCATACGGCGCTGGGCGCTGGAAATCGCCAGCTCCGCCAGCTGTTCCGCTGCCTGCACGTTCTGGTTCAGCCACAGGCTGAAAGCATCTTTTACTACGGCAGACACAAAGGCCGCGCACTGGCGCGAGGACAAACGCTCTTTTGTCTGCCCTGCAAACTGTGGGTCCTGCATTTTCACTGACAGCACATAGGCGCAGCGATCCCAAATATCTTCCGCAGACAGTTTAACGCCGCGCGGCAGAATATTGCGGTACTCGCAAAATTCACGCATGGCATCCAGCAAGCCCTGACGCAGCCCATTCACATGGGTACCGCCCTGCATGGTGGGAATCAGGTTTACATAGCTTTCCGTCAGCAGCTCACCGCCTTCCGGCAGCCACAGTAACGCCCAGTCAACCGCTTCAATATCACCGGCAAAGGTGCCGACAAAGGGTTTTTCCGGCAACGTCGGCAGGCCATTAACGGCTTCACACAGGTAATCGGTCAGGCCATCGTCATAGCACCAGCGCTGTTCGGTATTGTTTAGCTTGTCTTTAAAGACAATTTCCACGCCCGGACACAGCACGGCTTTGGCTTTAAGCAGATGGGATAAGCGGGACACCGAGAAACGCGGGCTGTCAAAGAAGTGCTCATCCGGCCAGAAATGGACGCTGGTGCCGGTGTTACGCTTGGCAACGGTGCCGGTTACGGTAAGATCCTGCACTTTGTCGCCATTTTCGAAGGCGATAAAGTAGATCTCGCCATTACGGCGCACGTTGACTTCAACACGTTTGGACAGGGCGTTAACCACCGAAATGCCGACGCCATGCAGGCCACCGGAAAACTGGTAGTTTTTATTCGAGAATTTGCCGCCTGCATGCAGCCGGCACAGAATAAGCTCCACGGCCGGGACGCCTTCTTCCGGGTGGATATCCACCGGCATGCCACGTCCATCGTCGATGACTTCCAGCGACTGATCGGCATGTAAAATCACTTCTACGCGCCTGGCATGGCCCGCCAGTGCCTCATCGACACTGTTATCAATCACTTCCTGACCTAAGTGGTTAGGCCGCGTCGTATCGGTATACATTCCCGGGCGACGGCGAACCGGCTCAAGGCCAGTCAGGACCTCAATGTCACCCGCATTATAGCTTGATTGACTCATGGTAACTGTCTGATTAGAAGAAGAAAATGGTTGCGATTTCCGCGTTACTCAAGAGTGATTCAGGCCCAGAAAGTCCAGAATTTGCGGGAAATGGCGCTCGAATCCAGTAAATGCATGATTTCCGCCCTCTTCCACCGTATGACGGCACGCGCTGTAGTAGTCGAGCGCCTGGCGGTAATCGAGCACTTCATCGCCGGTTTGTTGCAGCAACCACAATAAATCAGGTGCTTCCAGCGGTTCAATCTGCATCACTTTCAGATCGTAAATGTGGCGAGACTCTAACACATATTGCTGGCCGGTGTAGGGATTCTGATTTTCCCCTAAAAAATCCACCAGCAACTCAAATGGCCGCACGGCGGGATTGACGACCACCGCAGGCAACATAAAGCACTGTGACAGCCAGGTCGCGTAATAACCGCCCAGGGAGGAGCCTACCAGCCCCATATCGCGCCCGCTGTTGCTCAGCACAATATCTTCCAGCATCGCGGCGGCATCGGCCGGAAACGTGGGAAGCTGCGGCACAATCATCTCAATATCAGGATGGTTGTGGCTCAGCCACTGTTTAAACAACGTGGCTTTTGCTGAAAGCGGTGAACTGTTAAAGCCGTGCAGGTAAAGCAGTGCCTTCATCCGTCAATATCCTTCAGCGTCAAGATCGGGACAAAACGCCTGAGTGGTGAGCCGGTTAACTTCCGTCTCTAGCTGACCGTCATCGTGCAGCGTAAACCAGCGCCAGCCCGGCGCAACGGTATCAATAGTGAAGCTGGTGCAGTGCGGTTTGAACTGCACGCAGGTGGAAGGCGTTGCCAGAACGCGTCGGCCGTGCCAGTCCACATCCATTTCCTGATGGATATGGCCGCATACCAACGTCTTTGCCAGCGGATAGTGCTGTAGCACGGCATCAAGCTGATGCGGATTGCGCAGGCTGTGCTGATCAAGCCAGGTGCAGCCTGAAGCGAGAGGATGATGGTGCAGCAGCACCAGCGTATGACGCAGGGGAAAGCGCGCGAGCGCGTTATGGAGCCAGTCAAGTTGATAGTCACTTAACATGCCATGCGGCACGCCGAAGACCTGGCTGTCCAGCAGTACCACCTGCCAGTGTTCCCCCATCAGTACATGTTTATGGGTGTTAATCCCGGCCTTGGCCAGCGTATCTACCATCGCGGGCTGAAAATCATGATTACCCGGCAGCCAGACGCAGGGTTTAGGCAAGCGCGAAATGCCCTCAACAAAATGCTGATAGGCTTCGACCGAGTGATCCTGAGAGAGATCGCCGGTGGCCACAATGAGATCATAATCGCACTGCTGCGCGATGATCGCATCCAGCACCGCGTCATAACTCGACCAGGTATTCACTCCCAGCAGCGATTCATGTTTTCCTGCGAACAAGTGTGTGTCCGTCACTTGCAGAATCCGAAACTCGGACCCCGTTGTCGCAGGAAGAGTTAGCAGGCTATCCAAAGCGTTTCCTTCGTCTCTACGCCATTCAATGCATTATACGTATCAGCAAACCGGTACTGCCATCGCGCCATGCGTCAGACAGTAGCGTAACCAGTCAGCGAGGAACTGATTGATTTGATGTTTTTCATCACGCTGATTCATCTTTTTATTCGGGTAATCATAACGCGCTTTAAACCGATAGATCTGCTGTGTTGAACACACTTCAGCGACCATGGCGTCATGATACAGCCTGACAGACATCGACGGCAGGCTCCAGTAACTCACCGCCGGGACCGTCTGACGAATTTCGACCAGCGTGGTGTAACGGGTGGATTCTTCAATCGTTAACTGATAGCGGGCGCCACTTACCTGATAGATCACCGATGCGCCTGCCTCGTCATCGCGTGGTAGCAGACGGCGTAACTGGGCGAAATTGGTCTCGCACAGCCGCATCATCTCGGGGAAATCAGGGGTATAGCGCTGTTTCATTTTTGCGTCCACTCTTCTCGAAGTTCTTTATGGTGCAGTGCCAGCCATTGCAAGGCGATGACAGATGCCGCGTTATCAATAATCCCCTGTTCCACCCAGTGGTAGGCCTGTTCACGGCTGACCACATGCACGAGAATATCCTCATTCTCTTCCTCCAGACCATGGCATCCTGTTGCCAGACTGGCATCCACTTCACCGACCATCACCGATAAACGTTCGCTGGTGCCGCCGGGGCTGGCAAGATAGTTCAACACGGGCTTCACCCGGCCAACGTCCAGACCGGCTTCTTCTAAGGCTTCACGGCGTCCTACCTGTTCCGGGGTTTCACCTTGCTCAATAATGCCCGCAATCATTTCCAGTAGCCACGGCGTTGGGCTGCAGTCAAAGGCCGGGATGCGGATCTGTTCAATCAGCACCACTTCATCACGGATGGGATCATAAGGTAGCAGTACGGCAGCATGACCGCGCTCAAAAACTTCACGGGTCACTTCCCCGCTCATCCCGCCCTTAAACAGACGGTGACGAAAGCGGTAGCGAACGATGGAAAAAAAACCGTCGTAGGCTGTTTCTCGTGCAATAATTTCTACATCATTTTTTGTGAAAGTCACAGGTGATGTTTTATTGTCCTTCATCATTGGGTTCCTTTTGCAGATTGGGATGACACAGATAAAACACAAGCCCAGGCACCATTCAAACAGTCATTACTGAGTTATTTACCTGAAACACACAAATATGGCACGTTCAGCCACCTTATCTCACAGTTGCCCTCTGCTAGAATCTGCGATAATTTTTGGCTTACCGGCGGCACTATCATTGCGATTTGCTGCAACAAAAGGAATGCAAATGAAAAAACTGCTCCCATTATTTATTGGGCTGAGCCTGGGCGGTTTCAGCGTCGCCAGCCAGGCGGAAAACCTGCTTCAGGTTTACCAACAAGCGCGTTTAAGCAACCCGGATCTGCGGAGTTCCGCTGCCACTCGCGATGCTGCGTTTGAGAAAATCAACGAAGCGCGCAGCCCTTTATTACCACAGCTGGGTTTGGGTGCAGACTATAGCTATGCAAATGGCTATCGTGATAGTAGCGGTATTCATTCCAACACGACCAGTGGCACACTGCAATTGACGCAAACCATTTTTGACATGTCAAAATGGCGCGCGCTGACTCTGCAGGAAAAAACCGCCGGTATTCAGGACGTCACGTATCAGGTTGCTCAGCAGGATTTGATTCTGAATACCGCTACAGCCTATTTCAACGTGTTGAAAGCCATTGATACGCTTTCTTACGTCGAAGCGCAGAAGATGTCCATCTACCGCGAACTGGATCAAACCACTCAGCGCTTCAACGTGGGCCTGGTTGCGATTACCGACGTGCAGAACGCCCGCGCACAGTATGACAGCGTGCTGGCGAATGAAGTGACAGCGCGGAATAACCTGGATAACTCGGTGGAGTCCCTGCGTCAGATCACCGGCATGGACTATCTGGCACTGGCCTCGCTGAATATCGATCGCTTTAAAACCACCAAACCTGATGACGTTAACTCGCTGCTCAAGCAGGCAGAAAGCCGTAACCTTAATCTGCTTTCTGCTCGCCTGAATCAGGATTTAGCCCGTGAGCAGATTCGTTCTGCAGAGTCAGGCCACCTGCCAACGCTCGATCTGACTGCCTCAACCGGCCTGTCTAACAGCAAGTACGGCGGAAGCCGCGCTGAACAGAGTGCAAACTCAACCGACTCGATTACCGGAAACAGTAAAGTCGGCCTGAGCTTTACGCTTCCGCTTTACAGCGGCGGCAGCGTGACCTCGCAGGTGAAACAGGCGCAATACAGCTTTGTCAGCGCCAGCGAGCAGTTGGAAGCGGCGCACCGTTCCGCTGTCCAGACGGTGCGGTCTTCTTACAACAACGTGAATGCGTCAGCGAGCAGCATTGCGGCCTACAAACAAGCCGTGGTTTCTGCGCAAAGCTCATTAGACGCAATGGAAGCCGGTTATCAGGTCGGTACGCGTACCATCGTTGATGTGCTGAACGCCACCTCAACCCTGTATAACGCGAAACAGCAGTTGTCAGATGCCCGTTACAGCTATCTGATTAACCAGCTGAACATCAGCTATGCGCTGGGTACGCTAAACGAGCAGAGTCTGGGTATTCTCAACAGCCAGTTAGGCAAAGAGATCTCCACGTCACCTGAAACCGTTCAGCCGCAAAACGTTCAGCAGGTGTTGGGTGACGATCATATCGCGTCCTCTTCAGAAACCGCCACGGCGCCAGTGCGCCCTGCGGCCCATAAGAGCAGCCGTAATCCATTCGGTCACTAATCAGGTTGCGGGCTGCTTTGCGGCCCGCTTCTCTTAAAAACGTATAACTAAGTAAAGATCCCCGTCCTGCCTGGCCGTTAGCTTCATTTCTCGCCACTCATCCCCTATTCTATGCGCTACCTTTGGGCACAGGATATTTATAATGAAACGGACTAAAACGATCCGCTATGCCGCCTTTCGTAAGAGCTGGCAAGCAAGACACTTAACGCCTGTTGCTATCGCTGTATCAGCGGTATTTATGCTGGCAGGTTGTGAACAAAACGACGAAACCGTCTCGCTTTATCAGAACGCTGATGATTGCGCAAAAGCCAACCCTGGCCAGAATGCGCAATGCACCACCGCGTTTAACAATGCGAAAAAAGAAGCTGAACGCACCGCACCGAAATACGCAACGCGTGAAGACTGTGTGGCGGAATTTGGTGAAAACCAGTGTCAGCAGGCACCTGCTCAGGCGGGCGTGGGCAGCACTAACGCCGAGTCGCAGCAAAGCGGCAGCTTCTGGATGCCATTGATGGCGGGCTATATGATGGGCCGCATGATGGGCGGCGGAGCAGGTTTTGCGCAGCAGCCGCTGTTCTCACCTAAAACGCCAAACAGCCCGGCTAATGGTCAGTTTGTCGATGCTTCCGGCCGTAACTACGGTAACGCCACTTCCGGTAAAACCATGACGGTTCCTAAAACCGCCATGGCGCCTAAGCCGACC
This sequence comes from Pantoea allii, assembly GCF_002307475.1. GTDB lineage: Bacteria > Pseudomonadota > Gammaproteobacteria > Enterobacterales > Enterobacteriaceae > Pantoea > Pantoea allii. Next base: position 106,312 of record NZ_NTMH01000035.1, read on the forward strand.
ACGACCTCAACCATCACGCGCGGTGGCTTTGGTGAAACGGTCGCGAAGCAAAACAGTATGCAGCGTAGCAGTGCCACCGGCACCTCTAATCGTTCGCTGGGAGGCTAACCCCGTTTATGCAACGCATCGCGATTTCAGAGCGCCCGGGCTGGCGGGAAAAAGCCACGGAGTTTGGTTTTCGTTTTCACACCATGCACGGTGAGCCTTACTGGTGTGAAGATGCTTACTATCAGTTCACGCTGGCGCAGATTGATTATCTTGAGGACGTCACCGCCGAGCTTCATCAGATGTGCCTGCAGGTGGTGGAAAAAGTGGTGAACAGCGAAGCGCTGCTCACCAAATTCCGCATCCCTAAGCACACCTGGGACTTCGTGCGCGACTCATGGCAACAGCGTCAGCCTTCGCTTTACTCGCGCCTTGACCTTGCCTGGGACGGCAAAAGCGATGCCAAACTGCTGGAAAACAATGCCGACACGCCCACGTCGCTGTATGAAGCGGCGTTTTTTCAGTGGCTGTGGCTGGAAGATCAGCTCAACGCTGGACAGCTGCCGCAAGGCAGCGATCAGTTCAACAGCCTGCAAGAGAAACTCATCGACCGCTTTACGGTGCTTCATCAGCAACAGGGGTTTAACTGGCTGCATTTCGCCTGCTGCCGTGATACCGATGAAGATCGCGGCACAGTGCAATACTTGCAGGACTGTGCCACGGAAGCCGGACTACCGAGCGAGTTTCTCTACATCGATGAGATAGGGCTGGGGGAGAAAGGCCAGTTTACGGATGCCCAGGATCAGGTCATCAGCAATCTGTTCAAGCTTTATCCGTGGGAATTTATGCTGCGCGAGATGTTTTCTACCAAACTGGCCGATGCGGGCGTACGCTGGCTGGAACCTGCCTGGAAAAGCATCCTGTCAAACAAAGCGTTGCTGCCTCTGCTGTGGGAGATGTTCCCGAATCACCCCAACCTGTTGCCCGCCTGGTTTGCCGAAGACGATGTGCCACCGATGGACAAGTACGTCGTCAAACCGCTGTTCTCGCGCGAAGGTGCCAATATTCGTATTGTGGAAAACGGCAAAGAGATCGCCCGTGTGGACGGTCCTTACGGCGAAGAAGGCATGATCGTCCAGCAGTTTCACCCTCTGCCGAAATTTGGTGACAGCTACACCCTGATTGGCAGCTGGTTGATAGACGATCAGCCTGCAGGCATTGGCCTGCGTGAAGATCGCGACCTGATCACCCAGGATCTTTCGCGTTTTTATCCGCACGCGTTCATCGATTAACTGTTCTTATCCAGGCCAGCACGCTGGCCTGTTTTCACACTAGCCGACCTGCACCGACAACATACTGATAGCGCCCATTTCCATGCCTTCGACAGGGACGGTGACGGCCTCGTCTGCATGGCGAGATCCCAGCACATACAGCAGCGGCAGGAAGTGTTCCGGCGTCGGGTTGGATAACGTCGCATCCGGATGCTGCATAAAGTTCACCAGCGGATGTGCATCCGCCTCGGCCTGAACCGCCAGATTATCGCGCACATAGTCGTTGAATCCGGTCGCCCAGTCATAAGCGTTTCCGCCGCCCCACAGAACCTTACGCAGGTTGTGCACGACATTGCCGCTGGCGACGATCATGACACCGCGATCGCGCAGTTCAGACAGCTTTTTGCCCATCTCAAAATGCCAGGCCGCAGGCTTGCCGCTGTCGATACTAAGCTGGACTACCGGAATATCCGCCTCAGGATACATTTTAATGAGTACGCCCCACGAGCCGTGATCGAATCCCCATGCATGGTCCTGATAAACCGGCACAGGCGATAAAATCTCAGCGATTTCGTTTGCCAGCTCAGGCGAACCCGGCGCGGGATAGCGGGTATCAAAAAGCGCCTGCGGAAAACCGCCAAAATCATGGATGGTGCGCGGCTTCTCCATCGCGGTGACCGCCGTTCCCTGGGTGTACCAGTGAGCCGAAATGGCCAGGATCGCCCGTGGTCGTGGCAGCGTGGCACCGGCTTGACGCCAGGCTTCGGTGTAGCGGTTTTCTTCAAGTGCGTTCATCGGGCTGCCGTGTCCCAAAAACAGTGCCGGCATACGTACCTGGTTCATAGCGATCCTTAATATGTTCACTCAATGAACACTACGATACGCTGTTTGCAGACGTTATCACGCGGATAAGCATGATGTTGTCTTTCAGGAATTTTGAACAATATGGAGGGGTAAAACAGAGGGGAAAACGGGCGGTGCCAGGTGAAACAATCAGGCCAGAATATCTGGCCTGATGAGAAAACGCTTAGCTGGCCTGACGCGTTTCATGCTCGCGACGATAGGCGACCAGGTCTTCGATGGTAACCACCGGCATAGCATGTTGTTTCGCGAAGACGATGACTTCAGGCGCATGGGCCATCGAGCCGTCGTCATTCGTCAGTTCACACAACACGCCTGCAGGTTTAAAGCCCGCCAGCGTAACGAGATCAATGGTCGCTTCCGTATGACCGCCACGGGCCAGAACGCCGCCATCGTGTGCACGGAGCGGGAAAACGTGGCCAGGACGGTTTAAGTCTTCTGGCTTAGCGTTATCGGCAATCGCGGTGCGAATAGTAGTGAGACGATCCTGGGCGGAAACACCTGTGGTAACGCCTTTCGCCGCTTCGATGGTGACGGTAAAACCCGTGCCGTAGGCGCTGGTATTGTTTTCCACCATCATCGGCAACGCCAGCTGCTGGCGGCGTTCTTCGGTCAGGCAAAGACAAACGATGCCGCTGCCGTGGCGAATGGTGAGCGCCATCTGCTCGACGGTCATGGTTTCAGCGGCGAAAATCATATCGCCTTCGTTTTCACGATCTTCATCGTCGAGCACCATCACACCGCGACCTTCGCGTAGCGCTGCGATAGCACGTTCTACACGCTGTTTCGGCGTGCCAAATTCAGAAAGTAGAGTCTGATTCATGGTAATAAAACCTTATAAATGTATTGGGTTACCAGAATCAGGGCAAGCTTAGGAGTGACGCCTTAAAGACGTAGCAATGACGCAAAACAGACATAATGCCTGACAAATGTCGTTACCCTCTCCCATCCGGACTTTAACCGTCGGCCCCGGAATTTCACCGGATCTGCTGACCTTCACCATGAGAGTGAAGCGCTCGCGGGCTGTCAGCCTGGGCTGATTTACCGCCGGTGGGGAATTTCGCCCCGCCCTGAGAATAAGCGTTTTAACTATAACGCTTCCCATTCGGGGCGGCAATGCAGAAAGCCATTATTGCTTTAGCATTTTTTGCGCTAAGGATTTCAGGTTTAACCTTTTCAATTCAGGCATTACACTTAAGTCACCATAGCGTTGGTAAAATGCTGCCATAGCAACCCGTAATCAGGAAACCATCATGATCGACACGAAAAAAATTGAACAAATGGCCCGTCAGGTTCATGACGCGCTGCCGAAGGGAGTTCGTGAATTTGGCGATGATGTCGAGAAGAAAATCCGGCAGACGCTGCAGGCACAAATGACCCGCATGGATCTGGTCAACCGTGAAGAGTTTGATGTACAGACTCAGGTGTTACTGCGTACGCGGGAAAAACTGGCGGCGCTGGAGCAACGTCTGTCTCAGCTGGAAAGCAAGAGTTCGGCTTCTGCCGCGCCCACTGCCACCAGCACACCCGGCCCGGCACCGGCAATCGTTCCGGCAGCCAACCCTGCTGACAAGACCGCTAAATAAAGGGATGGCGGGCGCGCAGGCTCCCGCCATCATCATTCAGTCGCCGCGAATGGTTTTGATGATGTTGGTGGTCGAGATACCATCTTCAAAATTGAGCACGCGTACGTCACCGCCATTTGCCCAGACTTCTTTACTGCCCGCGATATCTTCAGGTTTGTAATCTCCGCCCTTCACTAACAGATCGGGCAGCACGCTGGCGATCAGACGCTGAGGCGTGTCTTCTTCAAACAGCACCACCCAATCCACCGCTTCCAGCGCACCCAGCACAATCATGCGGTTTTCCTGCGGGTTCACCGGACGGCTGTCGCCTTTCAGGCGCTTAGTGGACGCATCGCTGTTTACCGCGACAATCAGGCGATCGCCCAGTTTGCGCGCATTAGCAAGGTACGAAACATGCCCGGCGTGCAGGATGTCGAAGACACCGTTGGTCATTACCACTTTTTCGCCGCGCTGACGTGCCATCGCAACGGCGTCTTTGAGTTCAGCTTCGGTCATGATGCCAAAGCCGCGTTCAGGACGCGCGCGAATCGCATTTTCCAGTTCGACGATACTGACGGTCGAGGTGCCGAGCTTGCCCACTACCACGCCTGCGGCAGCGTTAGCCAGGAAACAGGCTTCTTCCAGCGAGTCACCGGCCGCTAATGCTGCGGCCAGCACGCCAATCACGGTATCCCCGGCACCGGTAACGTCAAAAACTTCCTGCGCCAGCGTAGGCAGGTGCAGCGGAGCCTTGCCGGGCTGGAGCAGCGTCATACCGTTTTCAGAACGGGTGACCAGCAGGGCGGAAAGGTCGCAGTCGGCGATGAGCTGCATACCTCGCTCAACAATCTCGTTTTCTGTTTTGCACTTGCCGACCACGGCTTCAAACTCAGACAGGTTGGGCGTCAGCAGCGTCGCACCGCGGTAGCGCGCAAAATCCGTGCCTTTTGGGTCGATCAGCACGGGCACATTCGCTTCGCGTGCCAGCGTGATCATTTGCTGAACGCTGTCCAGCGCGCCTTTGCCGTAATCCGACAGCACCACCGCACCGCTGCGGGACAGCGACTGACGCATTTTTTCGTGCATCGGGGCGGCATCAACCTGCTCAAACCCTTCTTCAAAGTCCAGGCGGATAAGCTGCTGATTGCGCGAAAGCACACGCAGTTTGGTAATAGTGGGATGGCTTTTTAACGTGACAAAATCGCAGTCAACACGAACATCTTTCAGCGTTTTACTCAGTACCTGAGCCGCATCGTCTTCACCGGTGAGTCCGATCAGGCGGGAACCGGCACCCAGCGCAGCAATGTTCATTGCCACGTTAGCGGCGCCGCCTGGGCGTTCTTCAACGGTTTCTACTTTCACCACCGGAACCGGGGCTTCAGGAGAAATACGGCTGGTGGGGCCGTACCAGTAACGATCCAACATGACATCGCCGACGACCAGCACCGAGGCCTGGCCGAACGCGGGCAGAGTAACTTTCATTCCAGACACTCCAGACTGCATTCAAAATAGTGCGCGGATGATAACACAGTTGCGACAGGTGCTATCAGCCTCACGCCGTGAGAGATTGTGGTGACTGTAGCCAGCGCTGCCAGCTGCCGTTCACCGCCTGTTTTTCCTGCGCGAATGCGTCGGGTTCAACGTGCCCCGGCTGCTCCTGAAGCGCCAGATGGTGCAGCGCATCGCGCAGCGTGACATAAGCATGGGTAAGCGCAGCCGCTTCCTCATCTGACATTTTCTGATGGGTGGCCATCAGTTCAAAAATCCGCACATTGTCCGACCAGCGCGTTAAGGCGGGCTGCGCGGCCGCGTAACGCAGAACCAGATACTGCGCGATAAACTCAATATCCGTAATGCCGCCTTCGTCGGTTTTGATTTCCCAGCGGCCTTTATGCTTATTACTCAGATGCGCGCGCATTTTGTCACGCATCTCTCTGACGTCGGTTTGCAACGCCGTTGCGTCGCGAGGCAGGCAGAGAATGGCACGGCGAATAGCGCTAAAGCGCTCGCTCAAGGCGGGTTCACCGAACACCACGCGGGCCCGAACCAGCGCCTGATGCTCCCATGTCCAGGCTTCATTGCGCTGGTAGTCGTCGAAGGCTTCAAAGGTGCTGACCAACATGCCAGCCGCCCCCGACGGACGCAGTCGCGCATCTACTTCGTACAAAATACCGGACGAGGTGCGGGTGCTGAACAGATGCATGATGCGCTGCGCCAGCCGCAGATAAAACTGACGGCCGTCGATGCTGCGTTCTCCCTGCGTAACCGCTTCCAGCGGGCAGTCATGCAGGAAAACCAGATCGAGATCCGAGCTGTAGCCCAGTTCCCATCCACCCAGCTTGCCGTAGCCCAATACCGTGAAGCCCCGTTCGTGTTCATGCACAAGGTGTGACGGTCGGCCATAGCGCTGTACCATCATATTCCATGCCTGTTGCACCACCGATTCAATGATGGCTTCGGCCAGCCAGGTTAAGTGATCGCTCACTTTCATCACCGGCAGCGTGCCTGCAATGTCTGCCGCCGCGATGCGTAACAGCTGTGCCTGTTTAAACTGGCGTAATGCTTCAAGCTGCTGTTCTTCATCATCAGCGGGAATGCGCATCAGATACTGACGTAGCTCATCACGATAGGCATCGGTGGCGGTGGGTTGATACAGCGTGGCGGGATCAAGAAGCTCATCCAGTAGCAGGGGATAACGCGCCAGCTGGCTTGCCACCATCGGCGAGGCCGCACAAAGGCGAATCAGGTGACGTAACGCACCGGGGTACTCGGTCAGCAGTTCAAGATAGGTGCTGCGGGTCAGAACGCTCAGCAGCAGCGGTGCCAGTCGGCTGAAGGTCACCGGGGCATCGTTGCGCGAACACACTTCACTCAGCAGCCGTGGCATGAGCTGATCCAGCGCCTGGCGACCACGCGGGCCGATGGTACGGCGGCTGATATCCTGGCGAAACGCCTCCAGCGCCTGATTGAGTGCCTGGCACTGCGCGGTATCCAGCTGCGGCACCAGCGGCGCCAGCTCACTGTCCTCCAGGCTGTCCTGCCAGAGCATATTGAAATCGGCCAGTTCGGGCCGATCGCCAACATCCGGTGTATCTTCCCCGATCAGCTCATCGAAAATGGCCCGCACGGCGGCCATGTGAGTGTCCAGCTGTGCGCTCAGCATGGACCAGTCATCACACTGCATCGCCCACGCCAGACGGGCACGCGGTAATGCCTCTTCCGGCAGCGTTTGCGTTTGCTCATCTGTCAGGCTTTGCAGCAGGTTTTCCAGCCTGCGTAGAAACAGGTAGGCAGCGCGCAGTGCAGCGACCTGTTCAGGTGGCAGCAATGCCAGGGATTCGATAGCCGACAGCGTGGGTAACAAGGCTCTGAGCTGAAGCGAGCGCTCACGTCCACCACGAATCAGCTGAAACACCTGCACGATAAATTCCGTTTCACGTATCCCACCGGCCCCCAGCTTGATATTGTTTTTCAGCCCACGGCGGCGCACTTCGCGCGAGATCATCGCTTTCATATTACGCAACGACTGGATCACGCTGAAATCGATGTAACGGCGATAAACAAAGGGCCGCAGCATCTGCTGCAGCTCCTGGCTCCAGCGATCCTGCTCATCGCCCATTAGCCGGGCTTTCACCATCGCGTACCGCTCCCAGTCGCGGCCCTGCTCCTGGTAATAATCTTCCAGAGCGGCAAAGCTCATGACCAGCGGCCCGCTGTCGCCAAACGGACGCAGACGCATATCCACCCGGTAAACAAAACCGTCCGCCGTGGGCTGGTCGAGCACCTTAATCAGGCGCTGGCCCATGCGGGTAAAAAACTGCGCATTGTCGAGTTCACGGCGACCGCCGCGCGTCGTGCCGTTTTCCGGCCAGGCAAAAATCAGGTCGATATCCGACGAGAAATTCAGCTCGCCGCCGCCCAGCTTACCCATGCCGAGGATCAGCAGCGGCTGTGGCTCACCTGCGGCATTGCAGGGCGTGCCAAACTCGCGACAGCAGTCCTGATAAACCCAGGCGCGCGCGGCGTCGATCAGCACCTCGGCTAACACGCTTAACTGTTGCAGCGTCTGCTCTGTCGTGGCGTGATGTAAGCACTGCATCCAGGCAATGCGAACCAGCATGCGACGACGAAACAGGCGCAGCACGCGCATCAGGCTGGCTTCACTGTCCACCGCTGCCATGTCACTGCCCAACCACTGCGTATACTGCTGCCACTCGTCGGCCTGAGGCGACTGCGCGGCGATCGCTTGCCACCAGTCCGGATTCTGCTGCAGGTTATCCAGCACAAAGTCGCTGAACGCCAGACCGGCAAGCTGTGCCTCACTCAGGGCGGAATCCGCAAGCCCGAGCTGTTCGACGGCCTGCGCGGCCTGCGTGCGCAATAGGTTGGGTAAGGATGGCAACATGTTCTCTCCCTGATAGCGTGCGGTGTGACTCAGCGTGGCGAGCCGCTGGTTAGCCAAAATGGTGGCTGTTTCATGGCCTGGGCCTTTAACCAATCCAGGCTGGCGTGCTGCTGCTCCCTGATTGCGCGCTGCAGCTGCTGCCACGGTGCCAGCCAGTCGTGCACTGCGTCCGGCGAGTAGGCGCCCGCCAGTAAATGGACCGCCAGCAACTGCCGATCCAGACGCGTGGCCTTGTCCTGATACTCGTTAGTCTGGTGAATGGTGCTGAAGGTTTCTTTCAGGTCGGCATTGATGCGGCCCAGCATGATATCGCCAAAGCGTTTAAAGGAGCCGTTCAGCTTGGTTAGCCCTTTTTCATCAATCCACTGCCGCCAGTGCGACTCGGCTAACCAGTGAGTAAGTGCTAACTGGGTTTCAACAGAGAGGGCAGAAAAACAGAAGCTGTCGGCGTCAACATCCTCGTTCAACAACGTCTCTTCCAGCGTAGTGAGTTTCTGACGCAGCTCGCTGCTGGCCTTGCGCGGCACTAACGCACCAAACAGCGCGAATGCCTGACGCAGCACATCCAGCGCCTCACGCACCGCTTCCCTGGCCCGCTTGTTGCCACGCAGCCACACTTCTTCATGATATTGCCAGTGGTCAAGACCTGCCGCCATTGCTGCGACCATGCCCTCTTCCACCGTGGCTTTCGGCCCCGCTTTTAACAGCGGAAAGGGTTTTAACTCACGCGGCGGATTGCCTTTCGCTAACTGATAACCACGCGCAGCCTTGCTCAGGCTGCCCATTCGCAGATCGCCCACGGCAATTAACTGCCGGGCAAACGTCAGCATCTCGCTGCGCTGGCCGCCTTTTAACTCAAGCTCAACCTCTGATAAGGGTTCACTAAACTCCCCCGCCGTGACTTCGCCCCGATCGCAGGCAATTTCGACGTCACTGCTGCCCGCCGTGACCACCCAGATCTCACGTTCAAAATGGGTGCTGAACAGCGGCTGCAGGCGCTGTTGTAATGCCGCAACGTCGGTGCCTTCCGGCCAGATGTCGGCTGGCAGACGGCTGATGTCCAGCGTCGGTTCGGTCAGATCAACGTTGTATTCGCCTCGCTGATGTAGCCCGCCCAGCGTTGTGCCGGCGGTTTTCAGCGTCATTTCGTAGCGCTGGTCCACGCCACGAATGCGTAATCCCATATTCCATCGACGTAACTGGTTATCGTCGGTTTCAAAATAGATATTGGTCAGCTGACGGGCAGCCTGATGCTGATGCGGGAATGCCGCCAGCCGTTCTGCCAGTTTCCCGGCAGCATTTGGTTTAGCAATGAACTTAAGCTCGATCTCGATGGTCATATTTTTTTATTCACTAACGCCGCTGGTACTTGAGGATATATTCCCTACCTGTTTCAGGTTATCTTCTGCTGCATCCACTGAGCTGAAGGTTAGGGGTTTTCAGGCGAAGAGTAATGCACAGAAGCCGGGCTGTCTCTGCTTTCTTTGTGCTTTCGCTACCCTTTTCGCACTGTCATGAGACCAGGATAGTTCTCATTCAGATTTATGCGAAGCCTCTACAGACTGTGCCGGTAAATTATCTTCATTTTAAGCAAAACGAAATCTAATGAAAAAAATCACACTCACTGGAATCACTTTGCTGGCCCTCAGCACCCTTGCACCTGCTCACGCTGATGAAAAACGTTACGTTTCTGACGAATTATCCACCTGGGTTCGCAGCGGCCCTGGCGATCAGTTTCGCCTGCTCGGCAAGCTGAACGCCGGTGAACAAGTCCAGTTGCTGCAGACCAATGACGCCACCAAATATGGTCAGGTGCGCGATGCCGAAGGCCGTACCGTCTGGATCCCACTGTCGCAGCTGAGTGAAAACCCCAGCCTGCGCACCCGGGTTCCACAGCTGGAGCAACAGGTGAAAGACCTGACGGCTAAGTTAGCGAATATCGATAACAGCTGGAACCAGCGCACGGCAGAAATGCAGAATAAAGTTGCCAGCAGCGACAGCGTGATTAACGGCTTAAAAGAGCAAAATCAGAAACTTAAAAACGAACTGATTGTGGCCCAGAAGAAAGTCAGCGCCGCCAACGTTCAGTTGGATGACAAGCAGCGCACGATCATCATGCAGTGGTTTATGTATGGCGGCGGCGTGCTCGGTGTGGGCCTGCTGCTCGGTCTGCTGCTGCCGCATATGGTGCCGCGCCGGAAGAAAAACGATCGCTGGATGAACTAGTCTGCACCACAGCTCGCTATCAGGGGATCGCCAGATGCCCCTTTTGGCCTGTCTGCAATATGCCGAATTTGTGCAACAATAGCGTTTGTGCCCGTCTGGATTCAGGTGCCGGAAGCCCCCGGACGCGCAGTTCACTTATTTATCTCTGGAGTTGTGCGTGAAGACCTTTCTTGTTGGCGGCGCGGTACGTGATGCGCTGTTGAAATTGCCGGTTAAAGACAAAGACTGGGTGGTGGTTGGCGCGACGCCAGAAACCATGCTGGAACAAGGCTATCAGCAGGTAGGCCGCGATTTCCCCGTGTTCCTGCATCCCGACAGCCGGGAAGAGTACGCGCTGGCGCGTACCGAGCGGAAAAACGGCAAAGGCTATACCGGTTTTACCACCTGGTCGGCACCGGACGTCACCCTGGAGCAGGATTTACAGCGGCGCGATTTGACGATTAACGCCATCGCCCAGGATGAGAAGGGTGAGCTTTATGATCCCTATCACGGGCAACAGGATATCGCTGCCCGTCAGCTGCGCCACGTGTCCGATGCCTTTAGTGACGATCCCCTGCGCGTGCTGCGCGTTGCACGCTTTGCCGCGCGCTTTGCCCATCTCAACTTCCGCATTGCCGATGAAACCCAGGCCCTGATGCAACAAATGGCGGAGAGCGGCGAACTGGCCGATCTCACGGCCGAACGCGTCTGGAAAGAAACGGAAAAAGCGCTCTCTTCGCATAATCCTCAGGTCTACTTCCAGGTGCTGCGTGACTGCGGTGCCTTACGGGTGCTGTTTCCGGAAATCGATAACCTGTACGGCGTCCCCGCTCCCGCCAGATGGCACCCTGAAATCGATACCGGGGTGCATACATTGATGGCCTTAACCCTGTCAGCGGCCTTATCAGACGCTATCGACGTGCGTTTTGCGACGCTGTTCCACGATGTCGGTAAGGCATTAACCCCCGTGGAGAAATGGCCCAGCCATCATGGGCATGGCGCGGCGGGCGTTCCGTTGGTCGCCGCACTGTGCCAGCGTTTACGCGTGCCCAATGCGATTCGTGATTTAGCGCTGCTGGTAACGGAGTTTCACGACATGATGCATACCATTGAGCAGCGCCCTGCTGAATCTCTGGTTGCGTTATTTGACCGTCTTGATGCCTGGCGCAAACCCGAACGGGTGAACCAACTGGCGCTGTGTAGTGAAGCGGATGCCCGCGGACGCGGTGGTCTTGCCAGCATGCCTTATCCGCAAGGCGATTACCTGCGACGTGCGTTTGCACTGGCTCAGGCGGTGTCCTCTAAGGCGGTGGTCGAGGCAGGATTTAAAGGCATTGAGGTGCGGGAAGAGTTAACGCGACGGCGTATTGCCGCGGTCGAACAACGCATAGCTTAACGCGGCCAGTCACCCGGCCGCGTCATAATGGCTTACATGAAAATCATGTAGACCGCACCCGCCACGATAAAGCGGTAGATGGCAAACGACACGAAAGAGATACGTTTGATCAGTTCCAGGAAGACTTTGATGGCCAGCAGCGCGACAACAAAGGCAGTGATGAAGCCAACGGCAAACATCGGGAAGTCGGCCATCGACAGGAAGCCAAGGCTTTTGTACAGATCCAGCCCGGTAGCACCCATCATCATCGGGACGGCCAGGATAAACGAGAACTCGGATGCGGCATAGCGGCTCACGCCCATCAGCATCCCACCTGAAATGGTAGCACCTGAACGCGAGAAGCCCGGCCACAGCGCCAGACACTGGAAGCAGCCAATCGCAAACGCCTGAAGATAGGTAATATCATCCACGCCGACGGCTTTTGGCTGTTTAGGTTTCAGGAATTCCGCCGCCAGCAGCAGTAAGCCGCCGACCACCAGCGCATACATCACGTTAATCGGATTAAACAAGGTTTTAATCTGATCGTGCAACGCCAGCCCGACCACCACTGCGGGGATCATCCCCAACAGAATATGAATCAGGGTTAAGCGACCCGTTCCCACGCCTTCGTGTTTGACTTCACCAAAGTGGATACCGATTAATCCAAATAAACGCCGCCAAAACATCACGACCACAGCAAGAATGGAACCTAACTGAATGACGACCTCAAAGGTTTCCGCTTTATCGCCCTCAAAGCCCAGTAGGTGCCCCACGATAATCATGTGCCCGGTGGAAGAGACCGGTAAAAACTCGGTTAACCCTTCGACCACGCCCAGGATTGCAGCTACCCACAGCTGATGAAGATCTGCCATCAATGTATTCCCTCTGTCCGTTTTAAAACCATTAAAAAGGCGCTAGCAGAAGCGCTATCGCCTTAATCTTATCTGCTTCACTCTGAATAAAACCTTAAGCTCAATTGCCGTTTAGTCAGTCGCAACGAAACGGCACCACCTGAGACAGACAATAATTTGGTTTGGTTTCATTGTGATGGCAATCACATCGTAATTATTTAGGAATAGTCCCGCGCTGAATACGCACGCCAACCTGCGCTGCCTGCGCCACAGCGCCCGGTTTTGCTACCTTGATACGCACACCAGGCGAATTGAAACGGTTCATCAACAGATCCGCGATTTCTTCCGCTACGCGCTCGACCAGGGCAAAACGCTGTCCTGTCAGATGCGTCAGGATCGCGTCGGAGACGTCGGCATAGCTCAGGCAGTCTTTCACATCGTCGCTGGCGGCCGCCTGGCGGTTATCCCACGCCATCTCTACATCGATCACCAGCTTCTGCTGTATTCCCTGCTCCCAGTCGTAAACGCCAATGGTGGTGAAGACGGTGAGTTGTTCAATAAAGACGATATCCATGATGATGCTCTCTGTTTTTGGTCGCGCCGGATACCACTTCCGGCAGATTGTGCGTATTATCCATGCTTGACGTGATCAAAACGACCCCAAAGGAAACGGGACGGTGTTATGAGTGCTTTCGCGCTTGGTATGATTATTTTCGCGTATCTGTGCGGTTCAATTTCCAGTGCCATTCTGGTCTGCAAACTTGCCGGTTTACCCGATCCCCGCACCCACGGTTCAGGCAACCCGGGCGCAACCAACGTGCTGCGTATTGGCGGCAAGCTGGCGGCTGCGTCTGTACTGGTGTTCGATATTGTGAAAGGTATGGTGCCCGTGTGGCTGGCGTACCTGTTTCATGTCTCACCCCTTTATCTGGGCTTAACGGCGATTGCCGCCTGTCTGGGCCATATTTACCCGGTGTTCTTTCGCTTTCGCGGCGGGAAAGGTGTGGCGACCGCCTTTGGTGCTATCGCCCCGATTGGCTGGGACCTGACCGGACTGATGACGGGAACATGGCTGCTGACCGTGCTGCTGAGCGGCTACTCATCGCTTGGGGCGATTGTCAGCGCGCTGATTGCGCCGTTTTATGTCTGGTGGTTTAAACCCCAGTTCACCTTTCCGGTTTCTATGCTCTCCTGCCTGATTTTGCTGCGTCATCATGACAATATTCAGCGCCTGTGGCGCGGTCAGGAAAGCAAAATCTGGAAGCGGAAAAAGAAACCCTAAGCGTAAAAAAAGCCGGCTAACCGGCTTTTTGATTTTCAAATGGCGGGCAGTTCCGACAGTGGCCAACGCGGCCTGACGCTGACGCCAAGCTCACCCCGCGTACCGCCTTTAAGGCGTACCATGCCGGCATAAGCAATCATCGCGCCGTTATCGGTACAAAACTCAGGACGGGCATAAAAGACTTCTCCGCCGCGCTTTTGCATCATCACGGCCATCTGCTCGCGCAGAGTGCGGTTTGCACTGACGCCGCCCGCAATAACCAGACGCTTAAAGCCGGTTTGATCCAGCGCGCGTTTGCACTTAATCGCCAGCGTATCTACCACCGCATCTTCAAATGCCCGCGCGATATCGGCCCGGGTTTGCTCGTCGTCGTCATTGCCACGAATGGTATTCGCCGCAAAGGTTTTCAGGCCCGAGAAACTAAAATCCAGTCCAGGACGATCGGTCATCGGACGCGGAAACGTGAATCGCCCAGCGGTGCCCTGCTGCGCCATTTTCGCCAGCATTGGACCGCCAGGATAATCCAGCCCCAGCAATTTGGCGGTTTTATCGAAGGCTTCCCCTGCCGCGTCGTCAATCGACTCGCCCAGCAGTTCGTATTCGCCAATGCCGGTGACGCTGATTAACTGGGTATGACCACCTGAAACCAGCAATGCCACAAACGGAAACGGTGGCGGATTCTCTTCGAGCATCGGTGCCAGCAGATGCCCTTCCATATGGTGCACGGGCACGGCAGGAACTTTCCATGCAAAGGCCAGCGCGCGCCCAATCGTGGCGCCCACCAGTAATGCGCCCACCAAACCCGGGCCTGCGGTATACGCCACCGCATCAATCTGCTGCGGCTGCAAACCCGCCTCTTTCAGCGCCGCCCGGATCAGGGGCACCGTTTTGCGTACGTGATCGCGCGATGCCAGTTCCGGCACTACACCGCCGTAATCGGCATGCAGTTTTACCTGACTGTATAGCTGGTTGGCCACCAGGCCAGCCTCGTCATCATAGATTGCGATGCCGGTTTCATCGCACGATGTTTCAATACCCAGAATTCGCATGGCTTCACCTCATTCTTGCGGCGCGCAGTTTAGCATAGCCCTTGTGTGAAAAGAGGACCCCATCCACGCAAAAAGTCATTTTCCGCTGCCTAAAGAGTGCGCTATACTTCCGCCCCTGGAAAAAACCGGCAGCCGCACAGGCAATCGCTCCTGTTGGTTCTAAATTATCCATGGTGCTTTACAAGCCGACGCGAGTTGGAGTAAAATGCTGCACCATTTTGAAATGTGCTGACGCCGCAGTCAGCAGCAAAACCGAATTTTATTGAGGTGAGAGTTACATGCCGGTAATTAAAGTACGTGAAAACGAGCCATTTGACGTAGCACTGCGTCGCTTTAAGCGTTCCTGCGAGAAAGCAGGCGTTTTAGCTGAAGTTCGTCGTCGTGAATTTTATGAAAAACCAACGACCGAACGTAAGCGCGCTAAAGCATCTGCAGTTAAGCGTCATGCCAAAAAATTGGCTCGCGAAAACGCACGCCGCACTCGTCTGTACTAATTTCCCGGAGGTTCGCCTCCACAGCGTGATAAACGCAGACCGAGTCAAGTAAAAGGCCGTGCTTTCCGAAAGGAAGCGCGGCTTGTTGTCGTTTATGAGCTGAAAAAACGGGGCTTATGGCAGGACGAATTCCACGCGTATTTATCAATGACTTACTTGCCCGCACGGACATCGTGGAGTTAATCGATGCTCGCGTTAAGCTGAAAAAGCAGGGAAAAAATTATCACGCGTGCTGTCCTTTTCATAATGAGAAAACGCCCTCTTTCACCGTAAATGGCGAAAAGCAGTTTTATCACTGCTTTGGATGCGGCGCTCACGGTAACGCCATCGATTTTCTGATGAACTATGATCGTCTTGAGTTTGTTGAGAGCATCGAAGAGTTAGCCACATCCCATGGTTTAGACGTACCTTACGAAGCCGGCAACGGGCCAAGCCAGATGGAACGCCATCAGCGCCAGAGCCTGTACCAACTGATGGAAAACCTGAACGGGTTTTATCAGCAGAGTTTGCAGCAATCCAGCGCCCAGTCAGCTCGCGATTATCTTGAGCATCGCGGTCTGAGCGCCGACATCATCAACCATTTTGCGATTGGCTATGCGCCCGCCGGTTGGGACAACGTCCTGAAACGCTTTGGCAAACAGCCTGAAGATCGCGAGTCGTTGATGGAAGCAGGCATGCTGGTCAGTAATGACAAAGGCCGGGTTTATGACCGCTTTCGCGAGCGCGTGATGTTTCCGATTCGCGATAAGCGAGGCCGCGTCATCGGCTTTGGCGGTCGCGTGCTGGGTAATGATACGCCTAAGTATCTGAACTCACCTGAAACGCCTGTTTTTCATAAAGGCCGTCAACTTTACGGTCTGTATGAAGCGTTAAAAAATCATCCTGAGCCTAAACGCTTGTTGGTGGTTGAAGGTTATATGGATGTGGTTGCCCTGGCGCAGTTCGGCGTGGATTACGCGGTGGCATCGCTGGGGACATCCACGACGGCTGAACACATTCAGCTGCTGTTTCGCAGTACGGACAACGTGATTTGCTGTTATGACGGCGATCGTGCCGGACGTGAAGCCGCATGGCGTGCACTTGAAACAGCATTGCCTTACATGAATGACGGTCGTCAGCTACGCTTTATGTTTCTACCCGACGGCGAAGACCCGGATACGCTGGTTCGCCAGGAGGGTAAAGCCGCATTTGAGGCGAGGATGGAGCAGGCGATGCCGCTCTCTTCGTTTCTTTTTGACAGCCTGCTACCTCAGGTAGATTTGAGCTCTCGCGACGGCAAAGCACGTTTAAGTACGTTGGCGCTGCCGTTGATCACACAGATTCCCGGTGAAACACTGCGCATTTATCTGCGTCAGGAGCTGGGTAACAAATTAGGTATTCTGGATGACTCTCAGCTTGAAAAGCTGATGCCGAAGCAGGCACCGGGCGGAAGCGCACCGGTGGCCCCGCCACTCAAACGCACCACGATGCGTGTATTAGTGGCGCTGCTGATCCAGAATCCGCAGTTGGCAACACTGGTGCCGTCTCTGGATGGGCTTTCCGAGTCGAAAATGGCCGGTTTACCGCTATTTATCGAATTAGTGACGCGTTGTAACGAGAATCCTGGATTGACCACAGGTCAGCTACTAGAGTTATATCGCGGAACAAATTTTAGCCAGACGCTTGAAACACTGGCCGTTTGGAACCACATGATAGTGGATGAGGAAAGCGAAGCGGTATTTCAGGACTCCCTTGCGAGCATTTATGACTCGGCACTGGAAGAACGACTGGAGTTCCTGATTGCGCGTGAACGCACGCACGGGCTGAGTAGCGACGAGCGCCGCGAACTCTGGACACTGAGCCAGGCCTTCGCGAAGAAATGATGCATTATCCGGCCTGCTGCTTCCTGTAACCGAAGCGGCAGGCTTAAAATTTGATGGGTGAAGCACGTTTTGTTTCTGCAAGCGCACAGTCACCGGAGCGTACTCAAGTACGTGAGGATGACGAGCACTTCCGGAAGCAACAATGGCGAGTAAGCCAGCTTCCGCCCTCGGGCCGTCGGCGGCGAAGCACGTTTTGTTTCTGCAAGCGCGCAGTCACCGGAGCGTACTTAAGTACGTGAGGATGACGAGCACTTCCAGAGACAAAAATGGCGAGTAAGCCAGCTTCCGCCCTCGGGCCGTCGGCGGCGAAGCAAGTTTTGTTTCTGCAAGCGCGCAGTCACCGGAGCGTACTGAAGTACGTGAGGATGACGAGCACTTCCAGAGACAAAAATGGCGAGTAAGCCAGGCCCGACATAAAATTTGCGGCTTAAGTGCCGATTACTAATGGGCAAAGCCCAGGCCGCGACGAAGGCAGCGGCAAGAATAAAGGCCTTCACTGCTATTGTTGGCACGCTGCCGACCGACACCAATCTAATTAACAGAAGTGTGGATACCGTCTTATGGAGCAAAACCCGCAGTCACAGCTCAAGCTTCTTGTCACCCGTGGTAAGGAGCAAGGCTATCTGACCTATGCTGAGGTCAATGACCATCTGCCGGAAGATATCGTCGACTCCGATCAGATCGAAGACATCATCCAGATGATTAACGACATGGGCATCCAGGTGGTTGAAGAAGCCCCGGACGCCGACGATCTGATGCTGAATGAAAACAGCTCCGATACTGACGAAGATGCCGCGGAAGCTGCCGCTCAGGTATTATCCAGCGTTGAATCTGAAATTGGCCGCACCACCGACCCGGTTCGCATGTATATGCGTGAAATGGGTACCGTTGAACTGCTGACCCGCGAAGGCGAAATCGACATTGCCAAGCGTATTGAAGACGGTATCAACCAGGTTCAGTGCTCCGTCGCTGAATATCCGGAAGCCATTACCTACCTGCTGGATCAGTACGATCGCGTTGAAGCAGGTGAGTCGCGCCTGTCAGATTTAATCACTGGCTTTGTTGATCCTAACGCAGAAGAAGACCTGGCACCGACCGCAACGCACGTCGGTTCTGAGCTGTCTGAAGCCGATCGTAATAACGACGATGAAGAAGATGAAGAGAGCGATGACGACAGCTCGGATGACGATAACTCTATCGATCCCGAACTGGCACGCGAGAAGTTCTCTGACCTGCGCACCCAGTACGAAACCACCCGTGATGTGATCAAAAGCAAAGGACGCAGCCACGCTGCCTCTGTTGCCGAGATCCAGAACCTGTCTGACGTCTTTAAGCAGTTCCGCCTGGTACCGAAGCAGTTCGACTACCTGGTGAACAACATGCGTGAAATGATGGAACGCGTCCGTACTCAGGAACGTTTGATCATGAAGCTGTGTATTGAAGTGTGCAAAATGCCTAAGAAAAACTTCATTACGCTGTTCACCGGTAACGAGACCAATGAGAGCTGGTTCAAAGCCGCACTGGCGATGAACAAGCCCTGGTCTGAAAAACTGCTGGACGTGCAGGATGATGTGATGCGCTCTCTGCAGAAACTGGCGCAGATTGAAGAAGAAACCGGCCTGACCATCGAGCAGGTTAAAGACATCAACCGTCGTATGTCGATTGGTGAAGCGAAAGCGCGTCGTGCCAAGAAAGAGATGGTCGAAGCGAACCTGCGTCTGGTGATTTCCATCGCGAAGAAATACACCAACCGTGGTTTGCAGTTCCTCGATCTGATTCAGGAAGGTAACATCGGCCTGATGAAAGCGGTTGATAAGTTTGAATACCGTCGCGGCTATAAGTTCTCTACTTATGCCACATGGTGGATTCGTCAGGCTATCACCCGTTCTATCGCTGACCAGGCGCGTACCATCCGTATTCCGGTGCATATGATTGAGACCATCAACAAACTCAACCGTATCTCGCGCCAGATGCTGCAAGAGATGGGCCGTGAGCCAACGCCAGAAGAACTGGCTGAGCGCATGCTGATGCCTGAAGATAAGATCCGCAAGGTGCTGAAGATTGCCAAAGAGCCTATCTCTATGGAGACGCCGATTGGTGATGATGAAGATTCACATCTGGGTGATTTTATCGAAGACACCACGCTGGAGCTGCCGCTGGACTCTGCCACCTCTGAGAGCCTGCGTTCTGCTACCCACGACGTGCTGGCTGGCCTGACCGCGCGTGAAGCCAAAGTGCTGCGCATGCGTTTCGGTATCGATATGAACACCGACCACACGTTAGAAGAAGTGGGCAAACAGTTTGACGTTACCCGTGAGCGTATCCGTCAGATTGAAGCGAAAGCCCTGCGTAAACTGCGCCATCCGAGCCGCTCGGAAGTGCTGCGCAGCTTCCTCGACGATTAAGTCAGCAAAACCCCGGTTCGCCGGGGTTTTTTATTTCTGCCGCCCTGCCCCACTTTTCACGCGTTAGCTTCAGCCTCGTGTCTTCAGCGCATCGTACATCTGACGATACATCGCCACGATCTCTTCCAGCGATGCACGATTTAACCCACTCGGATTCGGCAACACCCAAACCTGGGTTTTCCCCATGTAGATCGGCTGCTCGCCCCATTCCACCTTGCTCTGACGAAACGCGCGTTTAAAGGCATCTTTGCCCAGGATAGCCAAGGCAGCAGGCTGATAACGCAGCACCTTATCCATCAGCCGCTGACCACCATCACGCAGCTCATCACTGGCCAGTTCATTCGCCTGGATAGTTGGACGCTCGACCAGCATCGTGATACCGCAGCCGGTTTCCAGTAAGCGCTGCTCCTCTTCCGGCTTCAGCTGCTGCTCGGTAAATCCTGCCAAATGAATCACCTTCCAGAAGCGGTTGCCGGGATGGGCAAAGTGATAGCCGGTGTGCGCCGTCGACTGACCGGGATTGATGCCGCAAAACAGCACGTTCAGATCTGATGCGATGATATCGCTAATGTTGTGTTCGCTCATGTTGCCTCCTGGCTTTGCGCCTGCGCGCCTCACTGTCGCTCACGCAAAGGGTCCTTGTTTGACATCGTCTTGTCACTGATTAAAGCGCATTTGGCGGGCAGCGTCGTGGTCTGGGTTGGCTTTTTTCACTGTTAAGCAGGGAAAGACAATTAAGGATAACCGCGCCGGTTATGTCGCCGCCTGTCAGCCAGAGGTTTTTGTCTGTTTTATCATAGTTATCAGCAAGTAAAACATTGCTGCTTATTTCAGCAACCAGCCGATCAACGCTGGATTGCCCCGGACAGATACTTTATAATCCCCGCTCCATTGGCCCCTTAGCTCAGTGGTTAGAGCAGGCGACTCATAATCGCTTGGTCGCTGGTTCAAACCCAGCAGGGGCCACCAGATTTAGTGATGAAAATCATGAAGTTAAGCCACCTTAAAAGGGTGGCTTTTTTGTTTTCATAATTCGTCATTGGTAGCAAAATGCCAGACATAGATTTTCTTAAACGGCCATGACGGCAAAAGGATACGCCGCCAGTTTGCGATGAAGGGCGAAGCACAATCCTACGAGAAATTCGTAAAAGAACAGGCTCAAGATAAGCCCTGGCTGGGAGAAAAAGCAGATAAGCGGCGGGTAATTGAACTGGTTGAATTGTGGTTTAACACGCACGGCATCACTTTAGCGGATGGCGAGAAGCGGCGAACCACTATGGCGTTCGCCCGCGGTGCGATGGGGAATCCACTCGCAACCGAGTTTAATGCGAAAATTTTTGCGTCTTATCGCGAGCAGCGGTTAAGTGGGAAGATCACCCGCTCCAATCGAGTGAAGACGGTTACGCCACGCACGGTTAATTTAGAGCTGGCGTATTTCAGGGCAATGTTTAATGAGCTACGGCGGTTAGATGAATGGACCGCACCAAACCCGTTAGAGAACGTGCGCGAGTTTAAAATCAGCGAATCGGAAATGGCGTATCTCACCATTGAGGAAATCAGAACCCTATTCAACGAGTGTGAGAACAGCCGATCCAAAGACCTGACTAGCATTGTGAAAATCTGCCTGGCAACTGGCGCACGTTGGAGTGAGGCAGAAGGCTTAAAGGGAAACCAAATCCGCGCCGGTCAGATCATATATGTGAAAACTAAAGGCAAGAAAAACCGCGCGGTGCCAATAACTGAAAAACTACAGGCTGAACTACCATCGGGCAGGAAAGCGCTGCCACTCTTCGCGGCGTCCTATTCAGCTTTTAGAAAGGCAATGCAGCGTGCTGGCATTGAAACACCGGCGGGCCAGCTCACCATGTTTTGCGCCATACCTTCGCCTCACATTTCATGATGAACGGCGACAATATCCTTGCACTTCAGCGGATATTGGGGCACACAGATATTAAAGTGACAATGCGGTATGCGCATTTTGCACCTGATCACTTAATGGAAGCCATATCGTTCAATCCTCTGAGCCTAATAGATTCTCAGTAAACATGATTTTCATGTATAAATTTTTTTCAAAGTTAAAATTGTTAGGAGCATCCTTAGAAAAAAAGAAAAAAACAATATAATTCAATGCGCTATATTTGAAAGCGCCAATTATATACATATAACTTCCTAATGAAGCGAAAAAAAGAGAAGATTAAAAATAAACATCAAGATCATTATTGAAAAACATGGCAATTTATGAAATATTTCAGATAGGTGTGCAGGCAGATTTTTGAATTGTGTTTCGCAATTCTTGATTTAAAGGGCAGAAAGTCTCGCCCGCTATGATTCTCATAGCTATATCTGCTTAGTATTTTTCAAAGTGCATAGGAGTGCCTGCACACCTCCATTCAAGGATAGGAGCCGATATGACAACCCGCCTAAAAAAGTTACAAAACTGTAAGTCGAAACCTGATTTTGCGCGGCTCTTGGGAATAAAGCCCGTATTTCTCACCCGTGTTGTATATATTAGAAATACGGAAAAACTATATACTGACTTTAAGATCAATAAGAAAAATGGTGATAAAAGAATTATCTCATCTCCCGACCCTGAACTTAAAGAGATACAAAGTAGATTGTCCACTTTGCTTCAAGATTGCCTAACAGATATTAGAGACTCACATGAAGTTATAAATAATTTATCTCATGGCTTCGAACGAGAAAGAAGTATAATTACAAACGCAGAGAAGCATAAAAGAAAAAAATGGGTACTCAATCTAGATCTTAGCAACTTTTTTGATGAGTTTAACTTCGGACGTGTAAGAGGTTACTTCATTAAAAATTCCAATTTCAAATTAAATGAAGAAGTAAGCAACATAATATCGAAAATAGCATGTTATAATAATAGGCTACCACAAGGAAGCCCTTGCTCGCCAGTAATAACAAATTTAATTTTACATTCATTAGATCAACGTCTTAATTTAATATGTAAAAAAGTTGGGTGTACATATACTCGATATGCTGACGATATAACAATATCAACAAATAAATCCGAATTCCCAAAAAAAATCATAGCTTCGTGCGAAAGCAACATCGTCAATTTAAACCAAATATTTTTAAAAGAAATCACAAAATCCGGATTTTCATTGAATTTCAGCAAAGTTAGATTACTTGGTAAAAATTGCCGTCAAGAAGTTACAGGATTGACTGTTAATAAAATTGTTAATGTAAGTGATAAATATACGCGTAACGTTCGGGCAATGGCTAATAATCTATTTAAAAATGGCGAATTCTATTTATTTGACAAGCAAACTAATCAAAAAAGACTCGGGTCGATTAATGAATTAACTGGAATATTCGGATTTATAGATTCGTTGGACAAGCACAATAATAAAATATCACATAAAAACCAGGGTAGCCTTAACAAAAGAGAACGTTTATACTCTGATTTCCTCTATTATAAATCATTCTGCGCAAATGAAAAACCAATGATTTTAACAGAAGGTAAAACAGACATCACCTACCTTAAAGTAGCGTTGGATTCTTTAGCCAAAGATTACCCAACATTAATTGGGGATAAGGAAGAGAGAATGTCTTATGTCCGAGATTATAAAATATCATTTTTTAAAAACAGCATAAAATCAAAATACCTTCTCAAATTAGATGGTGGAACTCCTCACCTTAAAGACTTTTTAGTAAATTATGATAAAAAGAGCAGTAAATACTCTAAATCAAAAAATGAGAAGCCTGTGATAATGATATTGGATAATGACTCAGGTAGTAATGGTGGAGGGGGTATATTTCAATGTCTATTAGGGAAGTCATTCCCTAACATTACTATTGATTCTAAGAAAAGCCTCAGAGACGAGAAGTGGATTTGGGTAACAAAAAATCTCTATATTATATTCACCCCTTTAAATGGCAAGCAAGAAAGTTCAATGGAA
The DNA here is from genome assembly GCF_002307475.1 of Pantoea allii. Taxonomy (GTDB): domain Bacteria; phylum Pseudomonadota; class Gammaproteobacteria; order Enterobacterales; family Enterobacteriaceae; genus Pantoea; species Pantoea allii. Next base: position 129,845 of record NZ_NTMH01000035.1, read on the forward strand.
GATTTCTTCGATGAGTCAGTTCTAAAAAGAACCTTATCAAAAAAAACATTCAACAGAAGCAATAATAAATGCAAAGATAATGAATATGGTAAAGAAGCATTTGCAAAAGGTGTAGTATTGAAACGGCGAAAAAAAATCAACTTCACTAAATTCTCAATTATATTTGATTCCATAAATGAAATTATTAATCATCATGAATCAGTTAATAATTTAAAGACAATAGCATGACTTTTATATTCTGTCTTATTGAATATAAAGCACATTAAAAGTATTCAGTTAACATCAAATTTCATGGCAGCAAAGTGGCAGCAGAGCGCAACACTATGTGCCACTTTTCATCACTATTCGGTCTGAGTAAAACTTAAAAAAACAGTAAGTTACTGATTTTATTAGCTTAAAATTGGTACTCATAATCGCCTGGCCGCTGGTTCAAACCCAGCAGGGCCACCAGATTTAGTGATGTAAATCATATAATTAAGCCACCTCACGAGGGTGGCTGTTTTGTTTCTACAGGCCAGTGTCGCATGACTTTTATCGCCCTTTTGAACGCTAGTACAAAAACCCGCTTTCGCGAGCTGTCAGAGAAGCAATAATGACTGTCTGTCGTTGTGCGTAAAAATCGGCCCCTGTTAGTCTGGCCCGGCGAGACGATCATCCCCGCTATGCTTTCGTGCGTTTTGAAGTTGCAGTTGCAGTTGCTGCGCGATGCTGGCAAGCACATTAGTTAACAATACCGGCGTATTCAGCGGAAACGATGTGGCGTCGGCGTCCTCGGCGTTACAGACCAGCCCGACAATCGCGGTAGAGACGGTGGAAAGGGTGCGCGTGCCATCATTGATTTCGACGACGCGAACACCGCAATGGTAATCAGACATCTGATGCACTCCGTTAAATGGGTGCGCTCAGCGTGTCAGGTCAGGCGATGCCGTGTATGTAATTGAGTTTTGTTGAAGGATGAGCGGGCATTTACCGTGGAATGATCGTTTTGTCTTCCTGTGGCACTATTAACAGCCATCATCAAAAAGAGGGAACGAGAATGATCTCAGGAAGAGCAGAAAGACAGGAACCTGGACGGTATTACACTTTTGAGTCAAGATTGCCCCCCGGCGAATTTTTTGAGCTTCGGCCACAACATCTTCCACGCAATGCTCAGCCGGTGCTCGATGAAACAAGCGGTATGTGTATCGGCTACACCGTGGCTCAGGCTCCCGGCCTCTGGCAAATTTATGATGCACAGGGCCATTTTGTCCGGCTCGAAGAGGCTCCGCTTGAAACGCCTTTGTTCGATCCAACTGATATTGCGCTGATTGCTTTTGGTGTTTTCCGCATCCTCCGCACTGGTCGTGCTTTGTTTGAAGCGGGTACGCGAACGGCCATTACAGCAAAGCTGGGCCAGGGGACTATTTCATTTTTGCGCGCCCGGTTTAAACTCGGCTTATCTGCACGCAACCTGAAAATGACCGAAACGGCTGCTAAGCACATGTATGAAACAGGTCGATACGTTCCTTTAAATATTCAGGAAAAAGCTATTCGTTACGGTAAGCGAACTGCCGATCCCCGGAACGTTAAAGGCCTGTACAGATACGAAATTGAGATGTACAAACTTTATCGTAAAAAGGCCACTACTGAGTATAAAAAATACACACTGGAAGTTGTGGTAAGAGAGTCCGACTGGACAATCACCCACTTTATGTATTTTTAAAAAAACCGACAGGAACGCATAAATGTTTGATATTAAAGATGAGAAATTTACGTTTGCGGTTTCTCCTTTTGAAAGAGTGGTCGATAACGACATTGACCCCGAACATCATCGTTGGGACTGGATAAAATCTTTTGTTGAGTTTTCTGTTCCTGGCCTGAAAGCACAGTTTCAAACTGAATTTACGGTAGGCGAGCTACTGGCACTACGTGAGCAATTTGCAGCGCACCATAACGCTTTAATTGCTCAACGTGAAATAAAGCCTTTCGAGTTTCAAAGCCAGTGCCATCAACTGAATATGATAATCAGGAAAGTAATCGGCGACGATGGTGTAATGATTGAATATGACCTTCGTCCTGAAGCGCATGCTGACAGCGTTCAGGTTAAAGGCGATTTCGGCATCAACGAGAGCTACTTCCCCGATATTTTAAAACGGCTGGATGAGATGATTGAATGGCAAAATTAAGCCTTCCCGCCTCTAAAATTTTTACTGATAGTCCCCGCTGTAACGGGGATTTTCCTGTTCAGGCTTTTCCGGCCAGCTGATATCCGTTGCCGCTGAGGTCTCGAAGCGGTTCAGCTTCACGCGGTAGGTTCTCCATTGCTCCAGCAGCGCTTTCTCGCTCTCCGTGGCGATTTTCCTGCCGCCTGGCAATAACACAGCGTCCGCCATGTCTCGTCGGGAATGCGGATATAGCCGTTGCCCGCTAAGGCTCGCTTGTTGAAAAGCCGCATAACGGCATCAACGCTCGACAGCTTATCCCCGCCCGCCGTCATATCTGCCGCTACTGAAACGACATGCTTACAGGCATCGTACCGGCTGAGATTTTTAAGGGCGTCGGCTACCAGTCCCGCGTCTTTGATTTCCACCAGCGCGTTGGCCGTTTGCAGGTAATGCTTATGGGGATTATCGGCAGTAACATGTGCGCCTGCGCCTTGTCGGTATAAGCCTTTACCTCAGTTAACGCGTTATCCACAGCCTGGCGTGCCAGCACCACGGATGGGTCGATTTTCAGCGTGACGGCACTGTGGCAGAAGCAACGTATACATAATTACGATATGCTCTACTTCCTTTTCGAAGAACCTTTGAAGCACCTGATAGAAATTGGAAGAATGTTGCGGAAAGAGCCCAACAGAACGGAGGCGTGATTACGTGTTATCGAGAATCTTTAAACTGTCATTCAAATTTGTTTCCGAGATAGTGGGAACACTGGTTTTGACAGCAACTGTATTTGGTATGTTCTATACAGGCTTTATGAATGAAGGCGCCATGCGGATCGTAGGACCTCTCGCTGTACTAATCTGCGGAATGGGGGCTTATGTATTGGTGATGTATCCCACCACGAAAATCAGTGAAAATGATAAAAAGGGCCAACCTGGTTAAGGATAATACCGGGATTATGTCTCAGGCTAAATCCGCACATCGGAGAAAAACATGGCTCATGATGGCTACGCTCCTGTTACTCCTCCTGTTAGGCTAAGAATGGCACGCTTTACTATTCTCACGTTGACCCAATAAGTTTGCGCAGACCAACCACTGTAAAACAGGTCCACAGATCCTTTAAGCTCTCCCGGATTGCTTTCGCTCAACGTTTTCAGCTTTACCACAGTTATGCTCTGAGTACATTCGTAAAGCGTGAAGTACACATAGCGGATCTGTTATTTTTTTAATCTGACTAAATATCGGTAGATTTTTTTTGCCAGATAGATAGCGGCAATACCCAGCAACATCGATGCTATACCGAGAAAAATCATTAACGAAAGGAGGTGGCTAAAAATCCCGCCCAGACTTGTGAAATCGCTGAGTCTGACGAGCTGTTCAGGGGTTAGTGTACGAACCACTATTTCCGGAAGAATCAAAAAACATATAATGACTGCTAAAATATAAATCGTCTTGTTTGTTCCCTTTTTCATTATTTTCCTGTCTGAGTTTGAGGGTAAGGTATTTTCTGTTTTTGATTTTTCTTCATCCGTCCAGTGACCTGCTCGTGCCGAGTCAATTAGTAATTGAATGGTCAACGCCTTTTCTGCTTTGCCATTATCTTCAGGAAAATAGCGAGTGAAATTGATTTTATCTGGGTTAATTGAAAACTTCTCTGTGAATTCTTCCAGTAAATCATAGGCATCTAACGGGTCCATTCGAAAATCTTCATTAAGATCGGTGTTATGTTTGAGCGGATACCGCTTAAAGGTAAATATGCTGCGACCATTGTAGCTCTCAACAAGATCGAATACTGCTTTTTCTGTCTCGTCCATTATCATCATCCGTTCTTCTTTCAGGCAATCTTATTGTATTTGAATGTTATCTCATAGCTAATCTTGTAAGCGTACAACTTAGATTTTTCATTCATTTATAAAGATCTTATATCCTGATTATTTACTTTGAGCAAGTCAATATGGGTAAGGCCCGATTCACTGAACATCATATTACAGATAACTATTAAAATTTCATGGTATTTTGAAAATCCCCATGAAGAATATTATACGGTTGAGGTTAAACCCACTTACTATATCTTATATAAAAATAAGCAACGAAACCGACCCAGGCAACCACAAACCCCATTGGGTAAAATGGAACAAATCGCACAATAAAATAAGCGCCAACAACACTGGCTATAATCGGTACAAGATAGAAAAAAGATTGCAGTAACCATACAACGAAAAGCTTCATTTACTCACAACTCCATCAAAGCCTCAGCTATTTTATCAAACTTGTAATGGCCACATTAAAAACTTCACAATATCGAAATTTAACTTTTTTCATTTACCACACATATAATTAACTCAACATTTCACGCACAAATTTATCCCTTCGGCTCAATTCCCCTTGCCTTTAACGCCTCCCTCGCCAGGTTTTTCAACCAGCTTGCTAAACTAATTCCTTCTTCAGTTGCAACAGCATCGAGCTGTTTTTTCAAGGCGGGATCAATGCGCATTTTAAATTGTGGAGACTTGCCTCCACCTTTTGGTTTTTTTTCACGCATTATTATTGACATGTGGCTACCTACTCCCTCATTTTAGCCTTATAAAAGACCACACTAACACGAGGCCTTTTATAAGAGCAACGCCCCGGCAGTGCAGCAACACATACCGGAGCGTCTGACCACAACGTTCACTCTTAAGGAACAACGCTATGGCTAACACCGATAGTAACACAACCGCCCATCATCAAATCGTGGACATTCAGCCAGTTATCGAATCTGCGATCTCAAACCTCTTGAAAACGCCGCTCGGCACCACGCACGATCTCTTTCAGGTGCTGGATACGTGCGTGCGCTATGTCGATGCCTTGGTTGAATGTAATGATATTGCAGATCGCATGGCGCTGTGCGGTCGTCTGCTCGCTGCACTGGAAGTCTTGAAAGTTTTGTTAGACAAGCCACTACCAGAACACCTGATTAAACGCCTCACGCTGGAGAAAGGTGATGACAAAGCCTGTCGCAGCAGGGATTCGATAGACTCGGAAGAGATGCGGCAATATTGCAGCGCGTTAACGTTAGTATTACTGAATCAGCAGGCCCCGGCAGGCTTGCAAAAACATATCACCGGCTTGTTATTCCAGATGGTTAACATCATGACTGATGACTTAACCGCGCCGCGCTTTGTGCGAACAGCGTCGGGGCTGGTGATGATTGAGAGCAAATTTACACATATCGTTCACTGATTTTGAACCCTTCCCTTCTTCCGCAGGGAAGAAGGGAATTCGCATGCAAAATTTAAAATCTCACTGTGGGCTCACTCTCAGTGCCAAAATGCTTTATAACCCTGAGTTTTCTTCTGCCGAAAATACCGCCACGATTCATCTTCATTCACTGAAAATATATTTTGTCGTGCTGCCATTCCTGAAATCTTTTCATTCCCGTACAGTTATTGCCACTGTCCCCAAGGGCCCGGGCGCCCTCCCCGCCGTACAGTTATTAACAGCACTCCCAGAGGGCGCTGTCGCCCCCTTAAACGTCAACGGCGCGCTGGCCTTCAGCCACGTCTGTCAGCCATCCCATCCAATCTGCATCCATAAAAAAACCCGCTTTCGCGGGTTGGGCTTACAGCAGCTGCGGTGACGGGTTATCGCTGCCTTTTGCCATCACCGGCACCGTATTGATCTGCGCCGGTTCGACGATAATCCCGGACACGCTCTCCAGGGTTTTAAAGGTACAGCTGCAGTTAATGTTCTGGCACTGGTGATAACGTTCTTTCGTCTCTTTCGAAACGTAGCGACTGCTTTTCGTATGGGCGGCGGTCTGACATTTTGGGCAATGCATCATAGTCGTTCTCCTCTCTGGCATAGTGCAACATTAGCCAAAGACTAAACAAAAAGCAACTTAAATTAGACTAAATCTAACCAGCCTGTTTTTCCACTAAGACGTAATCCACGTTTTCAATCATCAGCTCCAGGTTCAACTGGGTGGTAAATCCACTTTTATCGAGGGTATGCACGATATTAGTAATCAGCCATTTTTGATTATCGATGACCGATTTAAAACCCTGGGCTTTGACCGGCGTTTCAGGAATCAGCTCAGCAGCACCCAGCGCGAGTAGGATCTTCAACGTAGCCCGGTTGCGTTGCAGTTCCTGCCACTTCGCTTTAGCCGCCTCCTCTGCTTCCCCCTGGCTACTGAAGTGCGTATTCAGTACGAACAGCTTCTTATTGCTGCCAAAAACATAGGTTTTTCCCGGATCTTGTTGCCCGATAGTGGGGATATTTTTGGCCGCCGGATGGACAGGGTTCACCGCCGGTGTTGCTGGCGGTATCGTGTTGACGGTTACCCCTTTCTGCTGCGCTTTTTTCTGATCGTACCATTTTGCTTCAACGCCACTGTAATCGTCGCGCTTAAACAATTTGTACTCATACTTATCGCCATCCTGTCGGCTCAGATTCAGGAGTGGAATCGGCTTTCCGCTCGCTGTCACGCCATGCCCGGGGGCAAAGAACAGCAGCGTCTTATCTTTTATCGCCGCCACAGCGCCAACCAGCATAGCCAGCCGGGTAATGAACGTGCCGTCCGTTTCCTGCGTCTGATCGATATGCTTAATCTTTTTTTTGGCTATCTCCGGCCGCATGTCGGAGGTAAGTCCGTTACGTTTCGCGATTTTCTCCACAACCTCGCCAACCGTCATGTCCGGATATGAATCAGTGATTTTAACATCGAGCGAACCGCTAAAATCGGCGCTTCGGGCGACCACCGTTATCGTGTCCGGCGCGCCCTGGTAGGTGACCTGATCAATGATGTAGGAGCCTTTATTTGCAAGCGGCTGCCCCTTCCAGCCTATCTCTAAGACCACTTTCGCGCCAAAGGGCGGCATGACCAACTGGCCGTCACTGTCGTCCAGCACCAGGTCCAGCTGATCGACCTCCAGACCACGGTTATCCGTCAACTTCAGAGAAATCAGCCGTGGGCGAATATCTTCCGTTTTATCCTTCGTCTCAATTTTGATATTAAAGTCCGGCGTAGGCGCAACGCGCAGGGGCACGGGAATCGGGGCGATATCGCTCATCTCAGCGCCCTCCGTTCAGCGCAGAGGTGGCGCTGCTGATGACAGAGCCGACCCGTTGCGCTGCGTCGCTGGCCCGGTTTTGCAATTCTTCCGCCTGCCTTTTTAAGTCCCCGAACATACTGGTTAGTGAATCGTCTACCCGCAGCAGGTTGAGGGTAAAGCCTATCTTGCGCGCGCTGCCGTCGCTGTAGAATTCGGTATGCGTGGCCGAGAAATCCGTCACAACAAACATGCCGTAAATAATGCCATTGCCGCCAATCAGCGGCCACGCCAGCCCTTCATCGGCCATGGTCTTCAGTGCCAACAGGGTGACATTGCCGCCGGTGATTTCAGGCCGGAGTTCGCCAGACAGCTTGATTTTATCGTCGCCGCCGCCCAAAAACTGAGTCGACTCACGGCGCCCCACGCGGCTGTTTTTCGCCCAGCGATAGGTAATGTCATGCTGCAAATTGTCGAAGGGCAGGGTTTGCCGTACAAACGGCATCATGCCTAATATCATCATCATGGTTAATTAATCCAGACTAAACATGGAGTTATAGCTGCGATCAGCCGTGGACCACGGCGATACCGTGGAAGCCTGCGCGACGGCCTGTCCAATCGCCTGAGGATCGCCTGTCGCATAGATATTGTTGGTGACGGTATGCTGACGGTTATCCACGTTTGAATTGTTAACCGAGGGCAAAGGCTGATTGAGCGTGCTGTTCAGGCTGGCGCGCGATGCGGACGGACGGGCATCCGCGTTATCCTCATCCTCGTCGTCCTGTTCGCGCATTTTGGGCGGAGGCAGCTTGTCTTTCACCTTGTCAGATTTCTCATCGATGATGCCAAGCTTGCCCAGCACCCAGTCAATGCCGCCCCGCAGCTGATTCAGGGCCTCACCGGGTAATTTGAGTGCCGTCGCCAGCATATTGCCGAAGCGCTGTCCCATCTCCCCTGCCGAGGCCAGTTCCTGCTGAGAAAACTTCACCGGTTCCAGCAGCTTTGAGAACCAGGAGCCCAGCTCGGACACTTTGTTGCTGAACCAGTCAAATACCGGCTTCAGCGGCGCGAACGCGTCACTTATCGGCCCCATCGCTGCACTAAAGCCCTGAGCAACGCCGCTGATAAAGGCGCTGATCGGCTCCCAGTACTGATAAACCAGCATCGCGCCCGCCGCGATAGCCGCGCCAAGCAGCACAACCGGCAGCGTAATTGCGCCCAGCGTCGCCGTAATCGCGCCACCGATGATGGCAAACGCACCGCCCAGCAGTTCAGCGCCCGCCATGATGGTGCTCAACCCGCTAATGACCGGCCAGACAATATTCCCCACGCTGGCGAGCGAGTCCACCAACGTCAGCCCACTGGCCGCCAGCGTCAGCAGGCTGTCCGAAAGCTGGGGATTGATATTCATCACACCGGTCAGAACGGACTGTACGGATAAGCCGTCCTGACTGATGGTTTGCAGGTTGGTGTCAACGGAGGCATCAACCGGCTGCTGAGCCGCCGGCGCCTGAGACAGCTGATCCAGGCGCCCACTGGCGGCACCTTTCATGAGCACAGCGGCAGGAGCCGCGCCCTGTTCGCCAAAGATGGCCTGCAGATAGGTTGCCTGCTGGGCTGCATCGATTTTGTTTTTCTCAAACGCCGTCTGCACCTGGCTGAGCACCGTGAAAATCGGCTGACTGTTGCCCTCGCCATCTGCGGTAACAACATTCAACGCTTTCAGCGCGCGGTCTGCATTGTCATCAGGTGCCTGCACGTGCGACAACATGGCACCGACGCCTGCACCCGCAGCGCTGCCCGTCATGCCGTTTTCGGCCAGCACGCCGATCATCGCCGATGCCTGACCGACGCTGACACCGGCTTGTTTTGCCACCGGGCCGATGCTGGCCATCGCCTTGTTCAGCTCAGCGATATCCGGTTGCGCACCGCTGTTGTTCGGATTAACAGACAGGGATGCCGCCTGATCCTTGCCGTTATTCGCATCCGCAGGTGACAGATAATCGATAACCTTGCGGCCCTTCTCGACGAAGTCTTTGGCCTTGTTGCTGGCACCTTGCACGTTATCCGCCAGCGCCATGCCGGCGCGGTAACGATCCCGGGTACGATTGAGCTTATCCTGGCGCTGATTCAGCAACCCCATCGACTCACCCTGCGCATCAAGGGTGGATTGGGTCCGCTCTGTTTGTTGGTTCAGCTTCTGGCGCTCGCTGCTCAGACGACGCGTGGAAATCCCGGCGTCATTCAGCGACTGGCGCTGATCCTGCACCGACTGGCGCAGCTGAATGTTCTTTTGTTGTAACGCGTTGGCAGACAGGCGCAGTTTCTCCAGCGCCTGCGCTTGTTCAACGGTGGGGTTTTTGGTGTTTTTCAGTTCAATGGCGAGTGCTGCCGCTTCTGCCCGGGTATTTTTAAGATTTTGTTGGGTCAGCGTCAGTTCTTTTCGGGTATCACGGAACCCTTCAATCTGCGCGGATTTGGCGTTAAGTTCTGCCAGACGGTCTTGCGTTTCCTGGATATCCGCAGACAGCCTTTCTGTTTCTTTACGCACGGCATTGAACGGGCGCGTGGCCCGATCAACCGCCTCCAGCAGCACTTGCAGCTTGAGCGTGTTACTCATCAGAGGTTACTCCACTGCGGATCATCACTTTATGCCGCCAGTCGAGTAACTCTTCCAGCGACATGAGATACATTTCTGAGGGTGGCCAGTGAAAAACGCTGGCAATGTCGGCCATCAGGTCATTGACCGTTAGATCGCGGGGCCAGCTTACCCGGCCGATTTCGCTGACAAAAAACCAATCACCTTGCCGCCCAGGGCAATCAGGTCCACCGGATCGAGCGCATTGCACTCCGCTTTGGTCAGCGACGGCAGGGTGATACGGGGCAGCACCATTAACAGGGCATCCACGTCAGACGAGGCCAGGTCGGCCAGTCGCACGCCACGCAGCGATCCTGCCGTCGGTTTCACCAGCTCAACCTGGCTGATCACCACATCACCACGTGAAATCGGGCTTTCCAGTACCACCGGGTTTTCTTTCAGTTCTGGTTTATCAAGCTGTTCCATTTTTTCTCCATCAGGATAAAGAGGGCCAGCGCAGGACGCGCCGGCCTTTTTTATTACACCAGGCCGAGATTTTTACGACGCTGTTCCAGGCGATCGACGCCGTTGACCTTCTCCACCATGTTGACGGTGTCGACTTCGATCAGCTCTTTGCCATTCCAGGTCAGTTTGAAATAGGTGTTTTTGCTGGTGACTTTGGTTTCGGCGTTTTCGCCCTGTTTGGCTTCACCGAAATCAAAGGCCTGGTGCTTACCGCGCACTTCGATTTCCACGGCAATTTCTTCGCCGGTGTCATCGCGCTGGTAAGAACCGGTGAAACGCAGCGGTACGTTGGCGGTTGCGCCCCACTGGCTTAACACCAGCTCATCCATCCCGCCCAGCGTCCACTCCATATCGAGTGCGGCATCGTCCAGGCCGTTATCGATGAACGCCGCACCGTTCATACCGCCAGCGCGGTAGGTATCCAGCTTGCGTGACAGCTTCGGCAGCGTCACGGCGGTGACGATGCCCTGGTAGCTGTTTGAATCATTGAAGAGGTTCAACCCCTTAAGTTTACGTGGCAGTGCCATTTATCCGGCTCCTTAGCTGTTTACGGATGCGGCGAAGTTCGCCAGATAGGTGTCGGTGATGCGCTGACGCAGGGTCAGATCTTCCAGCGGCGGCACCGGTGTGTAGTCGTAATCGATAAACAGTTTGCCCGCCTTCAGGGTCTCTTTATCGTTCGCGCTGTCGTCGTACCAGCAGTTTGCGCCCAGCAGATAACCAGCACTGACCAGCTCGCGGAACTTGGCATTGATGCCAGCGATGATTTCGCGCACCAGCACCGGCGTCAGCGGTTTGTCGTTAGCCCACATGTGCGCTTCGGCCATGGTATCGGCCAGCACCTGTGCCGTGCGGGTGTAGTTTTCAAAGGCAAAAAGTGGATCGTCGCTACAGGTCCGGTTGCCCCAGAAACGGAAACCGTCTTTGCGAATCAGCGTGGTCACACACTTTTCGTTCAGCAGATCGGCATCGGTGCCGGTCTGTTGCAGGTCCCAGAAAACGTCTGCGGAGATACCGGTTACGCCATTGACGCCCACGTTGGACAGGGTTTTATGCCAGCCGGTGTCGTTGTCAATTTTGGCGCGCAGGCCCAGTGCACGTGCAGTGGCATAAGCCATTTCAGATTTGTTCGTGGCGGTGTTCCAGGCCATAAAGTCTGGCCAGATCACCATCAGCTCGCGCTGGCTGAAGTTTTCGCGGTACTTCATGGCATCCGAGATGGTTTTGCTGTTCCAGGCAGACACGTAGGCAAAGCCACGCAGCTGCTGGGCAATGCTGGCCAGCGCTGTCGCCACTTCCAGCGAGTCCAGACCTGGGACGCCGAGAATGCGGGGTTTAACACCCAGTTGCGTTTGCGCGCTCAGCAGCGCCTTCATGCCGGTGTATTTACCGTTCGCATCCGTCGAGCCAATCAGGTTAGAGGTGGTTTCAGCCTGGCTCGCGCCTTCTGCAACGCGAACCACGACAGTAACCGGCTTCGCCTGGTCAGCAATCGCCTGCAGCGCTGCCGCTAAGGTGCCTTTTGTACCGGCTTTACCGACGGCTGCCTGCACGTTGGTCAGCAGGACAGGTGTGTTAAGAGGAAACGCCGTTGCATCAGCATCTTCTGCGGTGCAGATCATGCCAACAATGGCGGTTGAAACTGTTGAAATGGTGCGTGTACCGTCATTGACTTCGACGACGCGGACACCGTGATGAAAATCAGACATCTGTAGCACTCCGTGTTGAGGGTGTGCTCAGATTGTCAGGTCAGTGGGAAGGATGCATTCGATTGCGGTTTGCTGATCGTTCAGTAAGAAGAACCGCGTAAATGGTGCTGTTTTGGCGCTGGAATATAACGATAAATCGTTTTGGGTGAGACATCTAATACCAGCGCAACCTGATGAAGCGTGGCGCCATTCGCCATCATACGTTCCGCTCTGGCAACGACTTCTGGTGTCATAATGCGCCGCCGGCCACCAATGCGCCCTTTTTCACGCGCTGCGGTCAGCCCGGCACGCGTTCGCTCGACAATCAATTCGCGCTCCATCTCCGCCAGTGCGCCCATCACATGAAAGAAAAAGCGGCCCATCGGTGTGCTGGTGTCGATACTGTCCGTGAGGCTACGAAAGTTTACCCCGCGTTCGCGCAGCTCTTCGGTGAGCATGACCAGGTGACGCATGCTGCGACCCAGTCGATCGAGCTTCCACACCACCAAAGTATCGCCCTCTTTTAACGTCCGCAGCGCCCGCTTTAAACCAGGCCGTTCACTGGTCTTTCCGCTGATTTTATCCTCAAAAATCTGTTCACAATTTGCGCTCTGCAGCGCATTCCGTTGCAAATCGGTGTTTTGGTCATTTGTTGACACCCTGACATAGCCAATCAGCATCGTTTTTTCTCCGGTAAAAGGTGAGGAGTTTGCCATTGTGCAGGTGAGGCGGGCCAGGGGTTTGTTTCATCAAAACCTCGGTTTGACGGAACGGTTTTCGGGGCGTTTTATAAGCCAACAAATATTTTCCCTACCTGGCACGGTGAACTACAAACCCACGTCAGGCACCAAACGAATCAAAATCACGCTCACTGGCGGCGGCGCTCGTGGTTACGGCTATCTAGGCTGGGGTTCAAATTATAGATCCCGGGGTGCGGGTGGTGGTGCGGGCGCGACGGCTATCGCATGGCTGGATATTGACGACACTAAAACCTATACAGGTGTCGTCGGACGTGGAGGGGACGATACCTCTTCGGCTACAAGCAGCACCTTCAATGGGATTATTACAGCAGCCAATGGCGGCACACCGACAATGGGCTCAGATGGAGGTCGAGGAGGAATAGCAGTTGGCGGCGACATTAATATCCAGGGTGGGGACGGTAGTGATGCGCCAGGCGTTATATCTGACAACAATAATGTCTACCGTGGCGGCTCGGGTGATGGTGGCGTGAGTTATTGGGGCGGTGCTATTCGTAGCGTGGAAGGCGCAGCGCTCAGCCGTCAAATGTCTTTCGGTACGGGCGGTGGGGGCAGCATTCGGGAAAATCCCTTTATTGGAAATTTTGGCTCTCACGGTGTGATTTATGTTGAGGAGTATTCTTAATGAAAACCTATGTTCGTCTTGAAGAAGAACGCGTTGCGGAAATTATTTCACTTAGCATCGAGCCTAAAGAACTCTATCACCCATCGCTGATATGGATGGATATCAGCACAATGGATCAGCAGCCTAACGTGAATGATATTTTGCGCGATGGTGTTTTTTCCGCGCCGATGACTAAAGCGGAAGAAAGCATCTTTATTGCAAGCAGCCGACTGAATACTGAAATGGATCTGGCCAGCCGGACGATAGCACCGTTGCAGGATGCTGTTGATATTGGTATCGCAACTAACATTGAAATCACACATCTGGATGAATGGAAACGTTACCGTGTTGCGCTGAGTCGAATTGATCTCAGTAAAACGCCAGATATTGAATGGCCAATACAGCCATAATGACTAAAGCCCGCAATAGCGGGCTTTAGTCATTATGGCATCCGTAGCTCTGGTTATGCAGAAACCTGAATCATCGTATAAACCTCGGTTTGGGAGA